>NZ_QNUH01000015.1 GCF_003385495.1 Chryseobacterium elymi
TTACTTTAAGTTTAATTGCAAGACCCGGAGCAAAATTCTCCCAGACAGGAGTTGACCGCTACGAACACGGAACACTGGCTCCAACTATTATCCTGAAGTACACTAGAGGAATTGAAGGGCTTTTTAACGGCGATTTCAACTATAACCGCCTTCAATTCATGTTCTACAAGCCTATTCTGATCGGAAGCTGGGGTAAAACTATTGTTAACTTTGAAGCAGGAAAAACTTTTGACACAGTTCCTCTGGCACTGCAGAATGTAATCCCGGGAAACCAGTCATACAGCCTTGCGCAGAATACATTTTCACAGCTTAATTATTATGAATTTGTAGCAGACACCTACTCAACGCTTCATCTTGAACATCATTTCAATGGAAAAATACTTTCATTCATTCCTTTGATTAAAAAGCTGAAACTTAGGGAAATTGCATTTATCAGAACCGCTTACGGAACTTTAAGTGATGCCTCTAAATCCATTAATGTAGACGGGTTCAAATATTCAGCGCCAAGCGAACAGATCTATTTTGAATATGGTTTCGGAATTGAAAATATCGGAATCGGAAACCTCAGGATATTCAGGGTAGATTTTAACTGGAGAGGAAATTATCTTGACAGACCCGATATTTCCACATTCGGAATAAAAGCAGGATTCCAGGTAGGATTTTAAAATACAGCTCTTTATCCTAGTTGACAAGAGATTTTTTATAATCAGATAAAAGGTATCTGCAAAACATAACAGGTTTTAAACTTTTACTGGTATATTCTTTAATACAAAAACCTCAGCGTTGCTGAGGTTTCCTTTTTCAATAACTTTATTTATTTTAACATCCACATGGTTCCGGATCTATAATCATATTACGGCACATTAATCTCTGTTGTGGAGTCCATGTGCACCATTCTACGCAGGTAGTTGCTGGAGGAGGACATGCTAAAGCACCACCATCAATTGTTCTCAATTCTTTTTTAGATAGCTTTTTTAGATTTTTCATAGTATTTTGTTTTAATTTGTCGCCTACTCTATCTGCTTTTCGGCTTCCGCAAATGATTTGTTAGTTGATAGTTAACAAATATATAAATATTTCACTACAATAAGAATATTAGCGAAAATATTTTTCTTTTTACAAAAATTAAACACAAAAAAAAACCTCAGCCATTGACTGAGGTTTAAATTTTATAAAACGCTTAAATAATTACGCGTTTGGCTCTACAGATACGAAAGATCTGTTGTTTGCTTTCTTTCTGAAAACTACTTTACCGTCTACTAATGCAAACAAAGTATGGTCTTTACCAATACCCACGTTTTCACCTGGGTGGTGTTGCGTACCTCTCTGTCTGATAATAATATTTCCGGCAATAGCTTCTTGTCCTCCGAAAATCTTCACACCTAATCTCTTAGAGTGAGACTCTCTACCGTTCTTGGAACTACCGACTCCTTTCTTGTGTGCCATTTTATTACTGGATTATTTGTTAAGTGCTTTAAATTGATCAATATTCTTAACGATAGCAGCATCCACTTCTTCGTGAGTAAGAACATTCTTTTCTAATTCAACTTTAACCGCCTTACCTAAAGTAATTAAAGTTTCTCTGTTTTCTTTAGACTGAGACAGGTTGTTTTTCTTTAAGTGATAGTTCAGTTCGTGATCTTCACCAAAGTTAACAGTTGCATGGTCTGAAAGAACTTCAGCTTTTACAGTTTCTTTTTTAGCAGCTTTCTTAGTACTTCCGTCAAAACCAGTGATACCAGTGATTTTAATTTGAGTTAAAGATTGTCTGTGACCGTTCTTTACCTGATAACCTTTTCTTCTTTTCTTTTTGAAAACGATTACTTTATCAGCTTTTACGTGGTCTAGGATCTCTGCATCTACAGTGATTCCGTTTACAGCTGGGGCGCCAACAGTGATTGAACCGTTTACAGTAAGAAGAATTTTGTCAAAAGAAACTTTGTCTCCTTTTTCTCCTTTTAAACGGTTTACAAACAACTTCTGGTCTTGCTCAACTTTGTATTGAAGCCCTGCTATTTCTACAATTGCAAACATTGTTTATAAATTTTTAGTTATTTCGAGGTGCAAATATATGAATAAAATTCTAAATACCTTACAATCAGTCCCGTATTTTTTTAGTAAAAACATGATAAAAAATCATTTCACTATGATTTGAATAATTTTCCATATTAATATGCTCATAATTAAGAGATAATTTTATACCTTCGTTATCACCAAAAAATATTTTATATGAAAAGAAACTTTAAATTCTGCTTATTTGCAGGAGCCATTGCCGCTTTTTCATTAACAGCGTGCCGTGATGACAAAATGGAAGAATCTGTCCTTCCCGAATCTCAATCTGTAAGTTCAAAGATCGAGCAACCCGGAGAACTTCAAAAGAGCTGCTCTTATGTAGATCAGTACTGGAGCTCAACTGCAATACTCAAAACCGGCCTTCCGAACACAGCAGATACCAACTTCATGAACTCCCAGATGACTAAAATCGCCAGTCTTTGGGGAAGAAGCAACCCTACTCTTCGTTTTGTAGACGATCCGTCCAATTTCAACTCTACTTACAATGCAATCTCTTATTCCACAGGAAAAATTTATTATGGTTACGCAATCTATGCAGACGCAAAGAACAAAGGAGGAGATATCGTGAATGCCATGATCCTTGCTCATGAATATGGCCACCAGCTACAGTACATTTTCGGTCTTCCCACTGTAAGCGAATTTACAGCAAGGCCGAACGAACTGGAAGCGGATGGTTTCGCAGGATATTACTTAAGAAGGCCAAACGGATACAACAAAACCAGTTTCGCTGAAATTGCAGCAGCTTATGAGTTCGCACAGAGTATCGGAGACTACCAGACCACCAGCGCTAATCACCACGGAACTCCCCCTCAAAGAAGATCTGCCGTACGGTTAGGCTTCCTTCTTGGGCAGTACGATCTTAACGCAGCCAATTTTGACTACAATTTCTTCTACTATTATCAGGGCGTATTAAACGGCACATACAAAATGGGGAAAAACACTATGAACCCTGAGATCGATGCATATATGAGCCAATATATCGATGAGCTTAGAAAGATCCAAAGCGGAGAGATTTCTGAAGAAGAATTTAAGCAACTTAAATAACATTCATTTTTAGCATATTTAACAAAGGAGACAGGCAGCAATGTTCTGTCTCTTTTAATTTATTCAATAAATATCCCAAAGTTTATTACTTTTGAACCATATCCTACAATAAATGAATAGAGATCTCTACATCGACTTTGCAAAGGGAATGGCAACCCTCTCCATTATATTCATCCATACCGCTTTTTGGTCCGGGCAGTTTTATATTCCTGCCGAGGTCAGAGTATTTTCCCTGGTATTTGACGTAGCCCTCTTTTATGCTTTAAGCGGAATTACTTCAGGATCGAACATCGAAAAAACATTCTACAGGTTATTAAAACTTCAGATCACTTATATGATCTTTGTAACATTTCTGTTTTTTCTGGATTATTTTTTCAAAGTCTTCGGATTAACATTCTTTTCTATGGAATGGCTCCAGAACTTCTATTCAACCTTTGGCTCAAAATATGCAGCGACCAGCGTATCAGATATTCCGCAATGGCAGAATCTGGGGAACTGGTTTCTTCATCAGTACACCAACGCAGACACTTTTCCGGTTGTCATGGGAAGCTTCTGGTATCTGAAAGTATATTTCATTCTGGCGGTTTTCGGAGTGCTGATTTTAAGATTCTTCCCAAAACATGTCAACTGGTTTACAGGACTATGCCTGGCTCTGACTTTAATATTCAATATTTTTCCGGAATATTATCCTGGAGGGCAGGTAGGCTATGTCGCCTTTTATCTTGCCATCTTTTTAATTGCCAACAGAATGCGTGGTAAAAAAATCCCCGCAAAAGTAATTCCTGTTCTATATGCAATAGTCGCAGCAGCCTTGATCTGTATGTTCTGGTATTACGGAAACGACATCTTTTATAAAATCAATAAGAACAAATTCCCACCAAAAATCCCTTATATCATTTGGTCATTATTTTCGTTAACGACATTATTTGTACTCTATAACAGACTAAAAATTACAAAAGAAAATTTCGTTACCTACATTGGTAAGAATGCTATATTCTTTTATTTCGCACAGGGTATAAGCTCATCTCTCGTATATTTTATTGTGGTTACTTTACAGGAAGACATACCGTGGTGGATGCTCATGATCTTAATTTATATCATCAATGTAATCCTTGCTTTCATTATTGCGTTCGGATTGAAGAAAGTGGATGATATGGGCTGGAAAATTCTGGAATTTTTAAGAAAAAAAACAACTTCTTAAAGCTTTAGCAATCAATTTGAAATAAAATAATTTTTCTTATCGCAATTTATTTTAATTTTACAGAAAATTCAAAGCATGTTTAAGTTGAAACTTCCCACCGATCCAAGATGGGCAAATATTGCAGAGGAAAACATTGAAGAAATTTTAACGGATCACGCGTGGTGTGAGCAGAAAGCAGCAACCAATGCTATCGGCTTAATCACTATGCTTCCCGAATATCCTGAAATCGTTACGGAGCTTCTCGCCATTGCGCAGGAAGAGCTTGATCATTTCAATCAGGTGCACGAAATCATAAAAAAAAGAGGCTATGCTTTTGGAAGGCCGAGAAAAGATGATTATGTGAATGAACTGGCCAGATTTATCATCCAGGGAAGCAGGGAAGATCTAATTGTAGACAAAATGCTTTTTGCTGCTATGATAGAAGCCAGAAGCTGTGAAAGATTTAAGGTTCTTACTGAAAACATTAAAGATGAAGAGCTCAAGACTTTTTATAAAGAGCTTATGATCTCTGAAGCTAACCACTATACAACATTTATAGGATTTGCAAGACAGCTTGGAAATCCTGAAAAAGTAAACAAACGCTGGGACGCGTGGCTGGAATATGAAGCCAATATCATTAAATCTTACGGAAACAAAGAAACAATCCACGGTTAAAAATAAAAAAGTAAAGAATCCGCGTTGAAAAAACTGACCTTCGAAAATATTGCCAATTTTTTTCTGAAAAACTTCTTTCAGGGGCTGGTTATTATTGGCCCAATCGGGCTTACCATCTTTGTGATCTGGTATGTTGTAAGCGCTGTTGACAATATTATTCCCTCTGTCGCAAAAGAGATTCCGGGTCTGGTTTTTGTTTCAACACTCCTCATTACAGCAGTTCTGGGATATCTCGGAAATAAATTTGTAGTAGGGAAATTCTTTGTCGATACCATGGACAGCCTTCTGGAAAAAATTCCGGGAGTAAAGCATATTTATACCCCTACAAAAGACGTCATGTCATCATTTGTAGGAGACAAAAAGAAATTCAACGATCCTGTCTGGGTAAAGACGAATGAAAATCCTGAGATCTGGAGAATCGGCTTTCTGACCCAAAAAGAAATGTCGGACGTTGAAAAGCACAATTACGTTGCGGTATATCTGCCCCATTCTTATGCTATTTCAGGATGGGTAATTGTTACTGAAGAAAAAAACATCAAACCTGTAGTGGGAATGACAGCTGCTTCTGCCATGAAGTTTGCGGTAAGCGGCGGTGTCGCAGGATTCCATTCAGATGACAATATATTTAAAGCTCCGGAATAGCTTTTTCTGTTCCTTTTAAATATACATTGATGGATTTGAAATTATTTTCAAACAGATTTTCTTTACAAACAATCTAATAAAATATTTTAACGCATGAAATTACCGTACGCGGAACCATTCCGTATTAAAATGGTTGAGGAGATCTACCAGTCCACAAGAGAAGAAAGAGAGCAATGGCTGAAAGAAGCCAATTATAATCTTTTTAATCTAAAATCATCACAGGTTTTTATTGACCTTCTTACCGATTCCGGAACAGGAGCCATGTCTGACAGACAATGGGGCGCACTGATGACCGGAGACGAAAGCTATGCTGGATCCCGCTCTTTTGAACAGCTTCACAACACCGTTGAGAAGATCACCGGTTTTAAATATTTATTACCCACCCACCAGGGAAGAGCCGCAGAAAATGTTCTCTTCTCAGTTCTTGTTAAAGAAGGTGATATAGTTCCCGGAAATTCCCATTTTGACACCACAAAAGGTCACATCGAGTTTAGAAAAGCACATGCTATCGACTGTACTATTGATGAAGCTTTTGACATTAACGACTTACACCCTTTTAAAGGAAATATCGATTTAGAAAAATTAGAAGAAGTTTATAAAAGCTATCCTAAAGAAAAGATCCCCTTCTGCCTGATTACGATCACCTGCAACTCTTCAGGGGGACAGCCTGTTTCATTGGAAAATATGAAAGCGGTAAGAGAACTGTCCAACCGTTATGGAATTCCAGTTTTCTTTGATTCAGCGAGATTTGCAGAAAATGCTTATTTCATCAAAAAAAGAGAAAACGGTCAGGAAAACAGAAGCATTAAAGAAATCTGTAAAGAAGTCTTCTCATATGGAGACGGAATGACGATGAGCTCCAAGAAGGACGGCTTGGTTAATATCGGAGGATTTATTGCCTTAAACAGTGAGGAAATTTTCAGAAAAGCGTCCAATTTTACAATTATATATGAAGGGTTCATCACCTATGGAGGAATGGCCGGAAGAGATATGGCCGCTTTAGCTGTAGGTTTAAATGAAGCGACTGAGTTCACCTACCTTGAAAGCAGAATTTCACAGGTTGAATATCTTGGAAACAAGCTAATGGAATATGGAATTCCAGTTCAGAAACCAATTGGTGGTCATGCGGTATTCATTGATTCTCTAAATTTCCTTCCAAAAGTATCCAGAGCGGAATATCCTGCACAAACCCTAGGACTAGAGATCTACAAAGAAGCCGGAATCAGAACGGTAGAGATCGGTACGCTACTAGCAGACAGAGATCCCGAAACCAGGGAAAACCGTTATCCAAAACTGGAACTGGTACGCCTTGCCATTCCAAGAAGAACATACACGAACAATCACATGGATTATATTGCGGCAGCAATCAAAAATGTTTATGAAAGGCGTGAGGAAATCTCAAAAGGATATAAAATTACTTGGGAGCCGGACCTGTTAAGACACTTTACAGTACAGCTTGAAGAAGCATAAAAATAAAACCGGGATTTATTTCCCGGTTTTTTTATCTACTACTATTGAATAAAATATTAATTCCACTTCTTCAAAAACACATAAAACGTCATGCTTTTTATTTTATTTTCAAATAATTTTAAGCCAAATTCAATTATCGCCTTAAATTAATTAATGTTTTTACTTTACATTTGCACTTTCCAAAAAACGATATTAAGAAATATAACAGAAACACTAACTGAAAAAATCCATTATTCCGAAAGTGAAGAAAATTTCCGTCGTGGGCGCCGGCATCTCCGGTTTAAGCATAGCGAATTACTTAGAAAAACACCAATTAGATTACCACATTTACGAAAGGAGAAAACAGGATGATCTTACCGGTCATGGCTTTCTTCTTCCCAAAGAAGGGATAGAATATCTTTCACAGATTATTGACCTTTCCTTACTCTATAAACAGGGTAAGTTTTTAAAGAAATACATCCGGTACTCACATACAGGGAAAATACTTGCAGAAAAGGATCTCCATGATGTTTTTGTTATCTCTAGAAACTCTCTGATCAAGATTCTCGCCCAGAATATTCCGGCTGAAAAGATCTCATATGAAGAAACAATATCTCCATGCAATCTCCAAAAAGGGAAACTAAAAAAGCATGACGGAACCTATTTAGATTCTGATTTGGCAATTATTTCAGACGGCTCAAGAAGCAGAATCAGAAGAAAAATTTTTGAGGATGAAAAAATGAAAGCCGTTTTAGAAAATGAAGTGGTCAATATTATCGAAAATGAAGAAATTGCCAGCAGACTTGAAAACAATTTTTTGAAATTTCATCATGAAAACGGCGGACTTACTTTCGGAGTATTAAAACTTTCCTCTACAAAAATCCTTTGGTACTGCCAGTTTGATATAACCAGATTCTTCATCAATGACGATTATACCCCAGACTGCATCAAACAGTTCATTGTAGATAATTTCGGAGACTGGAATCCTCTTATCTCTTCGATCATCAATGATTCCACCTATGAAAATGCACACATATGGAGGGTGTATGAATTGGAAAAACTCAACCCTTTTTATTACGAAAACGTTGTATTCATAGGTGATGCAGCTCACCCCCTGATTCCTTTTACAAGCCAGGGTGTTACTTCGGCTCTAAAAGATTCTTATGTTTTAACAAATCTCTTACTGGAAGGGAATAATCTCCCGGAAACTTTTCAAAAATATGAGGAAGTGAGAAAAGCAGAAATTGAGATCCACATCAAAAACGGAAGAGCATTACTGAACCAGTTTCTGCTGCCATTAAACGAGCAGCAAAAAAACACCTTACCAATTTCATACAAATAAAAATGTTTACAAATAAAGATATCAATTTCGAAGCCCTGAAAAGAAAAGCGTATAACGGAAGATGGGCGACTCTGGAAAACGGGATTATTCCTTTAACAGCAGCAGATCCGGATTTCAGAATGTCTCCCGAGATCGAGCAAGGAATTATTGAATACATTAAAGACGGATACCTCAGCTATGGACCGTTTTCAGGAATTCCCGAATTCAAAAAAAGCGTTACAAAACATTTTAATACGGAAAAAAACGGAAGTTTCAAACCGGAAAATATCTTAGCTGTAAACAGTGCCGCCCAAGGGATGTTTCTGATTGCCAAATATGTTCTGGGGCCCGGGGATGAGGCTATTATTTTCGACCCTGTTGATTTCCTGTTCAAAAAAACAGTGGAAGCAGCGGGTGGAAACATCAAATTATGCGCTGTTGATTCCAGAACAGGAGAGATAGATTTTGAAATGCTGACTTCTTTAATCTCATCAAAAACAAAACTGATTAGCATCTGTAATCCTCACAATCCGGTGGGACGAGTTTATTCAAAAGAGGTTTTAGTAAAAATTTCCGAAATAGCTGAAACTCACGATCTGTGGGTAATGAGTGATGAGATCTGGAGTGATATTATTTATGATAAAAAACAATTCAATACCTATTCTTCAGTATCAGAAGCTGCAAAGAAAAAGAGCTTTACTATTTTTGGTTTTTCAAAATCATTCGGAATTGCCGGCTTAAGAATTGGAGCTGTTTTGTGTAATGATCAGGAACTTTTAGATGATTTCACCGAAAAATCCCAGTTCAACTCTACCATTGAGGGTGTTTCCACATTATCACAAATTGCAGCAAGTGTAGCTATTGAAAAGGCTAAACCCTGGTTTAGTAACTTCCTTGATCACCTGCAGCACAACAGGGATCTTGCCTATAGTATATTGAGTAATTCCGGTATTTTAACCCCTAATTTACCCGAAGCTACTTTTGTTATCTTTCCGAAAATTGAAAATGGATTTTCAAGCGAAGCCTTTACACAGCACGTTTTAAAAGAGGGAAAAGTAGCAGTTGTTCCCGGCTCTGAAAGATGGTTTGGAAAAGGTGCTGAAGGTCATATCCGGATCTGCTTTTCTACTTCCACGGAAATTCTGGAAGAGGGACTTAACCGCATTATCAAAAGTTTTTAAAGTTAAAAAATTTCGTGTTTTTTATATTATTAATTAAAATTTTTCTTTATTTGGTGAAAATTTAACGTAATTTAAATAATTCTTACACAATAACATATTTTCGTATTGATTTAACAGTTAATTTCAATATTTTTGATACAATCACTAACATAAATACGAAATATGAAATTGAAGTACACAAGTGTTCTTTTTTTAGGAACAGTATCCATGCTGTATTCGCAAAATACAAATGATACAATTTCTAAGGAATCAAAAATAGAAGAAATTTCTATTACCGGAAGCCGGAATAAAAAAAGAACTGTTACCAACACTCCTGTTCCCGTTGATGTAATTGATATCAAACAGGTTAGCCAGTCGACGGGGCAGATAGAAGTGAACCAGCTTCTTCAGTTCAGTGCACCTTCCTTTAATTCCAATAAGCAGTCTGGGTCAGACGGCGCTGATGCAACAGACCCTGCAACCCTCCGAGGACTTGGGCCAGATCAGACCCTTCTTTTACTGAACGGAAAAAGATATCATCAGTCCTCACTGATCAATGTCTTCGGAACAAAAGGAAGAGGAAATACAGGATCGGATATGAACACCATTCCGATCGGGGCAATAAAAAGGATTGAAGTACTTCGGGACGGAGCTTCTGCACAATATGGATCTGACGCAATAGCCGGAGTTATCAATGTTATTCTTAATGACCGTAACCATGGTTTTGAGGGGAATGCTTTTTATGGAATGAATCTTTTTAAAAGCCCGGGGAACAAAGATGTGGTGTCGGATCATAAAGTAGACGGAACTACTTTTGATTTCAGCGGAAATCTGGGAACCCAAATAGGCAACAAAGGAGGTTTCGGTAATTTCACTGTTGAATTTGTCAATAAAGACCGTACCATACGGAATGCCAATCCGGAAAAGTATTCATCTCCGAGAGAAAGGTTTGGGGATGCAAAATCTCAGAATATTTATTTCTTCGGAAATATAGAGCTTCCTCTGTCTGACGGCTTGAAATTCTATTCCCGCCAGGGATTTTCCCATCGTAAGACGAATGCTTATGCATGGACAAGATCAGCAGATGCGGACGGAAACGTTCCGGAAGTATATCCCAATGGATTTAATCCTATGCAAAATACCAGCATTACGGATTTCACTTTCGACAATGGACTGAAATTTAAAGTCGCTGACTGGGATGTCGATTTTTACAATGCATTTGGAAGCAACAGATTTACTTATCAGATCGACAATACCATCAACGCAACTCTGGGAATAAAATCTCCTACGAGTTTTAATGCCGGCGGACATTCTCTTTTGCAGAATACAACCGGTTTTAATGCTTCAAAACAGTTTAAGGTATTGGAGGGGCTAAACGTTGCTTTCGGATCCGAGTTCAGGTATGAAGAGTTTGGGATCATCAAAGGAGAAGAAGCATCCTATGCAATGTATGACATTAACGGAAACATTGTAACAACCGATACTCCTGAAGACCTGCTTGTTACCAATCCTTTATCAGGTGATGTACGTCCCGGCGGTTCTCAAGGGTTTCCGGGATATTCACAGGAATTTAACAAAAACAGGAATAATTTTGCGGCTTATGTAGACACTGAACTCGACATTACCAAAGACTGGATGATCAGCGTGGCAGGAAGGTTTGAAAACTACAGTGATTTCGGAAGTACTTTGAATGGTAAATTTGCGACACGGTATGCTATTACTCCCCAATTTGCATTCAGAGGTTCGGTTTCTACAGGATTCAGAGCTCCTTCTCTCGCACAGAAGTATTACAGTCTTCAATTTACAAACTTTCAAGGGGGAAACCTTGTAACGATACAGCTTGCAGCTAATGATAGTGACCTGGCACAAACAGTTGGAATTCCACAATTAAAGCAAGAAACCTCGTTAAATGGAAGTGCTGGCTTCACTTTCAATACAGGAAAGTTCACGGCAACAGTGGATGGATATTACATTAAAGTAAAAGACCGAATTGTATTGACAGGAAATTTCACACAGGATGATGATGCTATAGGCCAAATACTAGCTGATAACCATATCGACCAGGCCCAGTTTTTCACCAATGCAATAGATACCAGAACAAAAGGTGTTGATATTATCTTAAGCTACACGGAAAATATTGGTTCGGGAAAGCTTTCCGCTACTTTAGCAGGTAACTACAACGAAATGGAAATCACCAGGATAAACACTTCAGAAAAATTAAAAGGAAAAGAAGATGTCTATCTGAGTGCGAGAGAAAGAGCATTTATTTTAGCATCCGCTCCTAAAACAAAGGTCAATCTGAATTTAAATTACAAAATTGATAAGTTCAATGCCAATCTTCAGCTGGTAAGATTTGATAAGGTAAAGCTGATAGGCTACAACGGTGCAGATGACTACCAGCTTTATGGTGCAAAAGTGACTACCGACCTGTCCTTCGGCTATGAGTTTTCTAAAAGCTTTAATCTTACAATAGGAAGCAAAAACCTTTTTAACCGCTATCCTACTCTGCAGACGGCACATGTAGATGGTAATACAGAATCCGGAGGTATTTTCGATCCTGTACAGATGGGTTTTGCAGGAAGGCAGGCTTTCGCAAGACTTAATTTTAAGTTTTAAAAATAATATAATGTAGCTGTATCAGTGTAAATAATAATCACCAGTATGATTTTGTTGAAATAATCTGCTGATACAGCCACTTTTATTTTTTAGAAATCTTATAGAGTTTTCCGCTGTCTGTGACGGCATACAGGCTACCATCAATTCCATCCAGCACATCTCTGAAACGCTCTTTCTGGTCAGCAAGAAGGCGTTCTTCCCCCACCACCTTATTATCTTTCATAACAATCCTGTTAATGTGTTCGCCACTTAAACATCCGATGATAAGATTTCCTTTCCATTCCTCAATATTTCCGGTATAGAAAGTGACTCCACTCGGAGAAATTACAGGATCCCAATAATAAACGGGCTGTTCTGTTCCTTCTTTTTGGGTAATACCATCTCCCACTTTGGATCCGGAATATTCAATTCCATAAGTCACATCTCCCCAGCCATAATTTTTTCCTGGCTGTATCAGATTGATTTCATCACCACCTCTGGGGCCCATTTCAACATCCCAAAGAGTGCCGTTCGGGTCTATTGCCATTCCCTGCGGATTTCTTATACCATAGGCATGAATTTCCGGCTTATATCCCTGTTTTCCAATAAATGGATTCCCGGGAGCCGGCTTTCCGTCTTTGGTGATTTTTACTATTTTTCCTAAATAATTATCTGTTTTCTGGGCATACACTCTTGTTTGTTTGTCTGATCTTTCGCCGGTACTTACAAATAAATTGCCGTCCCTGTCAAAAGCCAGCCTGCTTCCATAATGCTTATCACCATCATAGGAAGGTTCTGCACGGAAAATAACTTTAACTTCTGAAATATTTTTAAGATCTGCTGAGAGTCTCCCTTTCGCTACCGAAGTCAGATTTCCTTCGCCAAACGGTTCTGAAAAACTGAAATAAATAATATTATTCGTTTTAAAATCCGGATCAAGAGCTACATCCAGCATTCCTCCCTGTCCTTTTGAATCTACTTTTGGAAATCCTTCAATTTTAGAAACCTGTTTTCCATTTGTTGAAACTACATTCATATGGCCGTTTTTATCAGTAATAAGAAACCTTCCGTCAGGAAGATTAACCATTCCCCATGGCCTGCCAAGGTCTTTATTAAGGACTTCAACTTTATAGGCTGTTGTGGTCTTTACAGCTTTAATTCTGGTTTGTCCATCAAAAGCGGGCTTATAATTCGTATTCGGTTTTTCGGTTTCTACACTACCGTCTTTTCCTGTCTGCTGGGCATTTGCATTGTTCTTCTTACATGAGGATAAAAGTAAAAAAACACTGAGTGCCGGTACATAAATTGGGTTGATTTTCATAGTATTGTAATTAGTGATAACAAAAATAATGGAAAAATAATGCCACAAAAATTTGCAGATGAAAATTTTTATTCTACATTTGTAGAATAAATTACAACGTTGTAGAATGAAAGAGATAAAATTAACCGATTCGGAAAAAAATCTTATGGAAATCCTTTGGGAAAAGAAGCGAGTTTTCATGAAAGACATTCTTGATTCGTATCCTGAACCCAAACCTGCCGCGACAACCATCGCCACTCTGCTGAAAAGAATGCAGAATAAAGACCTGGTAGGTTATACATTGTATGGAAATTCCCGTGAATACTATCCAAAAGTGGTGAAAGAGGAATATTTTAATGAGGAAATGACCTCCATGATTGACCGTTTTTTCAACAGCTCGGTGACTCAGTTTGCATCATTTTTTACTTCTAATGCAAAGTTCAGTCAGAAGCAGTTGAAAGAACTCCGTGATATAATAGATCAACAGATAAAAGAATAAAAATGTTCATCATTGTTCTAAAAATGTTGCTGTGTTCTTCAGCATTCATCTCTGTATATTATCTGTTTTTGGAAAAAGAAAAAATGTATCTGTTTAACAGGTTTTATTTGATTTTTTCTTTGATTTTCTCCCATGTAATTCCATTCATTTCCTTCACAGTACAGTCACCAAAAACAGAGAATAAGTCTAGGATCATATTTGAAGATACGGCACAGCTGATTATCCCCATCCAATCTGCCCAGGAAAGTTTTGACTGGATGAACATTGCATGGCTCATCTATGGAGCCGTTGCTCTTTTCCTTTTAATAAAAAGCATCCTGTCAATTATAGCCATCAAAAAAATACAGGCTGAAAAAAGGATCTATCAGAATTACAAGGTCATGGTAACCCGTGAAAACCTTCCTCCTTTTAGCTTTTGGAATACTATTTATTTAGGTGAAAATTATCTAAGAAATAATGTAATCGACCCAAGAATATTTCTTCATGAAAAAACTCATATTGACCAAAAGCACAGCATAGAGCTTATTTTTATAGAAATCCTAAAAATTTTCATATGGTTCAATCCCGTGCTTCTTATTTATAAAAAAGTGATCATCACTAACCATGAATTTCTTGCAGACGAAGCTGTTTTGAACAGCAGATACAATATAAAAGAGTACCAGAATTTAATTCTTGATGAGATTATCAGTATCCAGAACCTGCCTCTTACCCATTCATTTAATTTTAGCAACACCAAAAAACGATTTATTATGATGACAAAGACAAAACCCAGATTCATTGTTCTGAAAAAAGCAGCCAGCATCACGGCTTTGATTGCCGCTACAGCTTTATTTGCAGAAAGAACATACGCGGTCAAACCGGAAAATAGCAGCCTCAAAAATCACAACACCTCTGATTTTTCAAATGTTTTCACCAATGGAGTCAGTCAAAATGCAAGAACAGCAAAAAAACAGCAACACTATCAGGTTTCTTTAATGCCCTATAGTGATTTTGAAAAAAGAACGGAGAAAAAACCCCATACAGCAATGGAATTCAAAACGGAAAGCATAAAAGCTGTTACAGATACTATCTCCCCAAAGAAAACAGCACAAATAAATAGTAATGAGGGTAATAACACAAATGTAAACCAACAACAGGATAGGGATTTTGTTCAAGCAGAATTTCCAGAAGGAGCAAAATTACTTCGCTCAAAAATTGGGTCAATGCTTGATACAAGTATATTTGACGGAAAAGAAAAACTGGTAAAATCAACAGCACATATACATGTTGATGAAACCGGAAAAATAAGTCAAATAACAGCTTCCGGTGATAATGAGGCATTCAATAAAGAAATTATTAAAACCGTTACAGCAGTAAATAACGGAATGGTATGGAAGCCCGCAACAAGAAATGGAAAAGCGACAGCAAGCGTCTTTACATTGCCTATGACCATGAGTTTTCAGTAAGATTAATTAACAAGCGCTATAAGTTTAGCGCTTTTTTATTTTATATATATTATGGATGGATGAAAACCCACCATCAAAATATTCATCTTCAAATACTTTATGAAGGCTAAAAATTTCTTTCGTATTTTTGTTGTATACATCATTTCCTATGAATTTTAATCTTCAATCAGAATATAAACCTACAGGCGACCAGCCACAAGCGATCGAAAAGCTTACCCAAGGCATCGAGATCGGGGAAAAATACCAGACCCTTCTTGGTGTAACGGGTTCCGGAAAAACATTTACTGTCGCCAATGTGGTACAGAATGTGCAGAAACCTACTTTGGTTCTTGCCCACAACAAAACTCTGGCAGCCCAGTTATTCATGGAGTTTAAGGAATTCTTTCCCGATAACGCGGTTGAATATTTTGTCAGCTACTATGATTATTACCAGCCGGAAGCCTACATTGCAACAACCGGAACTTATATTGAGAAAGACCTCAGCATTAATGAAGAAGTAGAAAAACTACGCCTTTCTGCAACAGCCAGTCTGCTTTCAGGAAGAAGAGATGTACTGATCGTAGCCTCTGTTTCATGTATTTACGGTATCGGAAACCCTTCAGAATTTCATAAATCACTAATTACATTAGCTATTGGGGAAAAAGTGACAAGAACCGCACTCCTCCATTCTTTAGTTAACGCATTATATGCCAGAACACTGGGAGACTTCCAGAGAGGGACGTTCCGTGTAAAAGGAGACGTTATTGATGTTTTTCCGGCATATGCTGACAATGCAGTAAGAATTCAGTTTTTTGGAGATGAAATAGAAAAAATTCAGAGCTTTGATCCTGTAAGCGGAAATGTGGAAGCTAATTTTGACCAGATTCAGATTTATCCCGCCAACCTCTTTGTGACATCAAAAGAAACTCTAAACGGAGCTATCAGAAGCATCCAGGACGATATGGTAAAGCAGGTAGATTTCTTTAATTCTATTGAAAAACCCCTGGAAGCTAAAAGACTTCAGGAAAGAACAGAACTGGATCTTGAAATGATCAAGGAACTGGGCTACTGCTCAGGGATTGAGAACTATTCAAGATATCTTGACGGAAGGCTTCCCGGTTCAAGACCATTCTGCCTGATTGATTATTTCCCGAAAGACTTTTTAATGGTTATTGATGAAAGCCATGTTACCGTTCCCCAGGTTCATGCCATGTACGGTGGCGACCGGAGCAGAAAGGAAGCTTTGGTGGAATATGGCTTCCGACTTCCGGCCGCCATGGACAACAGACCTCTTAAGTTTGAGGAATTTGAAGCCATGCAAAACCAGGTGATCTATGTTTCCGCAACGCCGGCTGATTATGAACTGGAGAAAACCGGAGGAGCTTATATTGAGCAGATCATCCGTCCTACAGGTCTTCTGGACCCCATCATTGAGGTAAGACCAAGCCTGAACCAGATCGATGATCTGATGGAAGAGATCCGAAAAAGAGCTGAGGCTGATGAAAGGGTTCTGGTTACTACTCTAACGAAGAAGATGGCCGAAGAACTTACCAAATATTTTATGAAATTCGGGATCAGAACGAGATATATCCACTCAGATGTAGAAACGCTGGAACGTATCCAGATTATGCAGGACCTGCGTTTGGGAATTTTTGATGTACTCATCGGAGTCAATCTTTTAAGAGAGGGGCTTGACCTTCCGGAAGTGTCTCTGGTAGCCATTCTGGACGCTGATAAAGAAGGAATGCTTAGAAGCAGAAGGTCGATGATCCAGACAGTAGGACGTGCGGCAAGAAACGTTAACGGAAAAGCAATCATGTATGCCGATAAGATCACAAAATCCATGCAGGCCGCTCTGGATGAAACAGAATACCGTCGTAATAAACAAATACAGCATAATGAAGCCAACGGACTTGTTCCTCAGGCCCTAAATAAAAAGATTTCAGAAAATCTTGTGGGAAGGAGTAAAGATTTCCCTGATCCAAAATACACCCAGAAAGAGATTCTTCAGAAAGCTGCTGAAACAAAAGCCAGCTATGGGGGCAAAGACATTGAAAAAATCATCGGACAGAAGCAGAAAGAAATGGAAGCTGCCGCTAAAAATCTTGACTTTATAAAAGCGGCTAAACTTAGAGATGAGATCGCAGCTTTGAAAGAATAATTGATTACATTATAATAATTATTGGCGGCATCTTCGATGCCGCCAATAATTATATGTATAGTCAGAAAGACCTTTTTTATCTCAAAGAAGCCCTGATCGGTATCAGAAGGTCCATCAATCCATTGAGCTTAATTTCGTAAACGGTTGAAAGCTGCATTCCTAATTTTCCTTTAGGCATTCCTTTTCTGTTGAACCATTCCAGGTAGCTTACCGGAAGGTCAGCAAGCACTGTTCCTTCGTATTTTCCGAAGGGCATCTTTACAATGCAAATCTCTTTTAATATTTCTGAATTTACGCCTTCCACTTTTATACAATTAAATTAACCTTTTCTTCCTCATCATTATCCGGCAGTTTAAGGTCTGGGTGTGTATCTTCATCTGAAAATTCATTCCTGTAAACCTGGATCAAAAGCAGAGTAAACGAAATAAGTATAGGTCCGAAAATAAGGCCCATAAACCCGAATAAATTCATTCCCATGATAATTCCGAATACGGTATTCAGCGGATGGATATTTTCAAGCTTCTTCAAAAGCGTAAACCTGAGGAGGTTATCTGTAAGTCCTACCACTATTACACAATAGGCAGCCAGACCAAGCCCCTGAGCCGTATTTCCCTCTGCAATCATAAATATACAGACCGGAACATAGACAATAGCCGCTCCTACAACCGGAATCATCGAAGCAGCAGCTGTTAAAGCAAAAAGAAGGACTGGACTCGGTGCACCAAAGATGAAATACCCTATAAGCGCCACAATCCCCTGTCCTAATGCTACAACAGGAATCCCTATGGCATTCGCCATGATCAGCTTTCTCAGTTTATCGCCTATTAAAGAAATATTAGCCCTCTTTAATGGTGCGGAAGAACTAAGGATCTTCTCAAACAGTCTTGGCCTATCCAGCATAAAATAAAGAATAAAATACATGGACATCACTACAGTTAGTGTGTTAAATGTACCACTGACGGCTGAAGTGGAAAACTTTCCGGCAGAATTCTTCACTTTATCCATATTCTCTTTACTGAGAATGTCAAAACTTGTTTTTGAGTAGATGTATGAATGTATTTTATCCAGAAATACATTGAATTTGGTCATATAAACCTGAGCATTTCCCAGTTTATCGATCAGAAGGTCGGCAATAAAATAGATTGGAAGAATAAGGATAATAAGACTCGCCAGCATCAGCACAAGTGATGCCTGCCAGGATTTCCACTTTTTTTCTTCCTGCAGATAGAAATTATATCTTCTGCAGACTACATAAATAGTGACCGCCCCAAGGACTGACGGTATGAACAGTGAAAGATTAAAACAGATTAATCCGGTAAGCACCAGAATTATAGCCAGCAGGGCAACTTGTTTTATCGCAACATTGCTTATCTGTTTATCTTTATCCATTGCGTTTCTATCTTATTATTTATTTCTTAAATTCGATTTGTCTCGGTTTTCCTAAAAAAGCACAGTAAGCAGAATACATAACGATCATCATAAAAGGAGCTGTTAAAATAATACCAATCCCGCACAGAACAATTCCGGCAATAGAGATCAGTCCTCCCAATACGGTAGTACCAAGAAACGTTCCGTAATTTTCTTTGGCAATGTTAAAAGATTTCCCTAATGCTTCAGTAGCCGATGCATTTTCGAATAATAGAATAGGATATCCCAATAAAAGGAAAGGATAAACAAAAATAAACGGGAAGAAGCACAGCGCCATCGCAACACTTGAAATAATCCCCGAAAGAATACTGTAGATCAGGATATTCACAAAATTCTGTTTGTACCCAATGAACAAATCTGCAAAATCGATCTGATTTTTAGTATTATATTTATTTACAATGTAAATCAGCCCTACATATAATGGGGCAAGTAAAATCCCCAAAAGACCGGACAGTGAAAGATAAAGCGAGAATCCCGGGGCATTCCAATAGCTGAAGTTTGAGTAATCTCCACCTGCATCTCTCATTTCCTCCATCATGGAAGCAGAATTGAATCCACTGACAGACTGTATAATGAAGCCTCCTATAAGGTAAATTATCATTGCGACAATCCCATAAAGAAAAACGCCTTTATACATTTCAAAAGAATGCGAAATAATAGATCCTGTATCCCTGTTTGGAACGGATCCCTGCTGATCAAATTCATTAAATTCTGACATAGTTTAATATTTTAATGGTTTCACCAAATTTAACTTTTTTTGCCATAAAAACATATTAAACCTTTTTAAAATTTAACTTTTTTCCGAGAAAACTGTTTTATATAGTGAGTAAATCATTGCGTTCCAAAACGGGAACGTAAAGAGCCCGCCTATAAAAAACAAGGCAAATCCTATATACCTAAAGAAAATCGCAACAATAACACATACCAGTATTTCTAAAAAATATTTCCTTAATACCTGAAGGTTCAATGAAATTGCTTCAAAAATTCTCTTATTGGTAAAAAACATGAGCGGGGCTACGAAAATGGTAACAAACACCCATACAACGGCAAGTATAACGGTCTGAAATGTATAAAGATAGACAAATGACCAGAAAATATAATAGCCTATATATTTGAAAAAATTAAATCCGTTGTATCCTACAAGCAGATCTCCCAATTCCAGTTTTTCGTTTAGATCTATTTTTCTGTAAATCTGATAAAACCCGATATTTAGAGGATAAAGAAAAATAGAGGTTCCGATAACAGCCCAGGAAAAATATTGAAATCCCGGAGTGGACTGCATTTTTACGACCTGTGCAGAATACGCTTCTATGCCATCTTTTGCATATTTCGCCGCTTCTGCATATTGGGCTAAAATACCATACTTCCCATCAAAGAAAAAAAGCACTGTAAAAAAGATTCCAAAATAAAAGATTGAAAATATTAATTGAAAAAAAAGAGTCTTATTCCAATAGAAAAAAGCCTGCTTCAGTATAAAATCTATTCCCGGTTTCTGAGGATATTTGCTCTGCATTAAAAATTTTTACACAAAAGTAATCATCATTAATTATTTTTGCAGGATGTTTTCAATGAATCATCAAAAATTTATGGAAATGGACGAACTTTCCCTCCAGAAGGTTCCCTACTTTTTCATAATCGATTTCCTTTCGGAAAATGTAGAAATCTACAAAGAA
Source organism: Chryseobacterium elymi (assembly GCF_003385495.1). GTDB lineage: Bacteria > Bacteroidota > Bacteroidia > Flavobacteriales > Weeksellaceae > Chryseobacterium > Chryseobacterium elymi. The sequence goes on from NZ_QNUH01000015.1 coordinate 20,625, forward strand.
GATGAGATTAATAAATCAGGCTTATTAATTGATTTTCAACAATTTTCAAACTCAGAGAAGCAACACAATCTCAATAAAAAAATTGAATGGACATCATTTCCCGAAACGCTGGAGAGCTTTAAAAAAGGATTTGACAAGGTTCAGAAAAATATCCGTCTTGGAAATTCTTATCTTGTCAATTATACCAGAAAGACTGAAATTCAGACCAATTTAAGCCTCAAAGAAATTTTTTATCACTCAAATGCGAAGTATAAAGTTTTTTATAAAGATTTTTTTGTATTTTTTTCTCCTGAAACTTTTGTAAAGATTATTGACGGCAAAATTTTAACCTATCCGATGAAAGGGACTATTGATGCATCATTTGAAAATGCAGCTGAAGTTTTAAAAAACGATAAGAAAGAGAAAGCGGAGCATTATACCGTTGTGGATCTTCTGCGGAACGACCTCAGCATGGTTGCAGATGATGTGAAAGTTGACCAGTTCCAGCATATAGACCTCATCAGGACACAGCAGAAAGACCTGTATGCGATGAGCTCTGAAATTTCAGGGAATATAAAACCTGAGTTTGCCGGGAAAATAGGTAGTATGATGAAAAAACTGCTTCCCGCCGGATCAATTCTAGGAGCTCCTAAACCGAAAACGCTGGAAATAATCTTAGGTGCAGAAGGATATGACAGAGGATATTATACCGGAGTATGCGGCTGGTTTGACGGTGAAAACCTTGACAGCTGCGTGATGATCCGCTTTATTGAAAAAGAAGGCGACCGGCTTTATTTCAAAAGTGGAGGCGGTATAACACATATGAGCAGGTTAGAAGACGAATATCAGGAAATGAAAAATAAAATCTATGTCCCAATTCATTGAAAGTGTAAAAGTAGAAGATCAGGAGATTTTTCTTTTGGAACTACATCAAAAACGTATCAACCAGACCTTTGCCCATTTTGGGAAAGAAGGCTCTATTGATCTGGCCAAGATCTTCAAAAACCTCGAGCATGATGAGGACGGTCTTTTCAAGCTGAGACTTTCTTATGACCTTGATAAAAAGGTACGGACAATGATGATCCCATACGCCATTCCTGAGATACAGAGCTTCCAGCTGGTTGAAAACAACAGCTTCGACTATTCTTTCAAGTTTGAAGACCGTAAGGAATTGGACAAAATGAAAATGAAATCAAAAGCTGAAGAGATCATCATTGTTAAAAACAACCACATCACCGATACTTCCTTTTCCAACATTCTTTTCCTAAAAGGCAAGGATTGGTTTACACCGACTACTTATCTCCTGAACGGAGTACAGAGACAGAGTCTGCTGAAACATAAAAAGATAAAAGAAACCGAAATCAGCCTTCAGAATATTAAGCAATTTTCTCATTTTCAGCTAATTAACGCTATGAATGATTTTGATGATATGTTTATTTATCCTATTGACCGGATTACGAATTTACCGGGAAACGAAGAATATCTTGATCTTTAATTTCCTTTCATGAACTCAAAATAAGCTTTCTGAACATCTGCACTGTTTTTCCCGTACGTATTAACCTCCAGGATTTTTGGATGAAGGTCCGGTTTGAAGAAATTTTCCAAAACTCTGTCCAGTGTAGGTTCATCTTCCACTTTGATATAGGAGAAGCCAAAATGTTTTGCTAAATGTTCAGCATTCTTACGATGCTTTGTTGCTATAAACTCGTCTAACGTATTAGGGTTGGCATTGCCCGGCCCCGGAATAATTTTAAAAATATTCCCTTCACCGTTATTAAAAATAATTATTCTTACAAATGGCGGGATATATTGGTTCCAAAGCCCATTGATATCATAGAAGAATCCAAGATCTCCTGTAATTAGCAGAGTCGGATTTACATTTTTTATGGCAAAACCCATTGCCGTAGAAGTAGAGCCGTCTATACCGCTGGTTCCTCTGTTGCAGTACATTTTCCTTTTTCCAAAATCAAACAGCTGGGCATATCTGATCGCTGAGGAATTACTGAAATGGATATTGTAATTCTCAGGAATGGTCTGTGAAGCTTTATTAAAGAAATAAAAATCCGAAAATTCAGCCTTATTCAGGAACTGTTCATGTCTTGCATCTTTTTTATCCCTTAAAACGTCCCAAAGATTAAAATAGGGTCTCGGCTCAAGATTGATGAATTTCAGAAATTTTGAAAAGAAAACCTCCGGCTTCACTTCAATCTTTTCAGTAAGAGAAAAGTAGGTATCCGGCTGCCATACTTCATCCAGGTGCCAATGCTGCTTCGGACGGGCATTTCTCAGGAATTGTTTTACTTTTTTGGAAACTACATTCTGGCCTACCGTAATCAGAAGATCCGGAGCATAGGTTTTATAATCCTCTTCAGTAAAATTAAAAATATAACGGTCAATATGCCTGAAAAACTTCTCATGATACAGATTAGAGTTAGCTTCACTCAATACAACAACAGAATGGTTTTTCACAAGCTGTGTTAATTGGTTTTCCAGCTCCGGGCTATGATCTTTGGTTCCCACCAAAATCATAATTCTCTGAGAGGTATGCCAGTCTGCGATTAAATTAGATGGCACCTCATACTCCTTCTGCCTGATGGTCTTTTCAACGGTAGGAAAAGAAGGAAGCTCTGAAATCAATTCGTACAATGGCTCCTCTAAAGGAATATTGATGTGTACCGGTCCCTGTTTTTCAAAACACAGCTCGATTGCTTTTTTAATAATGTCAAAATTAACGTCCTCCGCATTTTCTTTACTGTCTTCCAACAGCTGAAAGTCACCATAAGAATGCTGATGAAAAATATCCTTCTGCCTGATCGTCTGCCCGTCAAAAATGTCTACAAAATCTGTAGGCCGGTCTGCAGTGAGGATCAGAAGCGGAACATTCTGATAAAAAGCTTCTGTTACTGCGGGGTAATAGTTTGCTGCTGCAGAGCCGCTTGTACACGTTATTGCTACAGGTTTCTTCTCACTTTTAGCCATACCTATTCCTACAAAAGCTGCACTTCTTTCATCCACAATACTATAACAGTTGAAGGCATCAATTTCTGAAAAATGAATCGCAAGGGGTGCATTTCTTGACCCCGGGGAAATGATGACATCTGAGATTCCGTACTGCTGAAGAAGATGGGCAAGTATCTGAATACTTCTCTTCGAAGAATATTTTTTCATACAGCAAATTTAACTGATAAATACTTATTTTAAAATCATTTCATTTAAAAAATATGTAATTTTGTGATTCGTAAATTTCTAAAAATGGATAAAATACCTAGTGTAGACCTGCGTGATTTCCTTTCGGACAACCCGGAACGCAAACAGAAATTTGTAAATGAAATCGGAAAAGCTTATGAAGAAATTGGTTTTGTTGCCCTAAAGGGCCATTTTCTTGATGACAAACTAGTAGATGAACTCTACGGAGAGGTTAAAAATTTTTTTGAACTGCCTGTAGAAACGAAGCAGAAGTATGAAATTCCAGGAATCGGCGGCCAGAGAGGTTACGTAGGATTCGGTAAAGAAACCGCAAAAGGTTTCAAAAAAGGTGATTTAAAAGAATTTTGGCATTTCGGACAATATGTGTCTGATGATTCAAAATACAAATCCCAATACCCCGACAACGTGACCGTTGACGAGCTGCCAAAATTCAACAAAGTAGGTAAAGAAGCCTATCAAATGCTTGAAAAAACAGGCCAGTATGTATTAAGAGCTTTGGCCCTGTATCTTGGTCTGGATGAATTTTATTTTGACGACAAGATCGCTGAAGGAAACTCTATCTTAAGACCTATCCATTATCCGCCAATTACTCAGGAGCCGGATGACGCGGTAAGAGCTGCTGCTCATGGGGACATTAACCTCATCACTCTTTTGATGGGATCTCAGGGAAAAGGCCTTCAGGTTCAAAACCACAACGGAGAATGGATCGATGCGATCGCAGAACCGGACGAATTAATGATCAATGTTGGAGATATGCTGTCAAGACATACTAACAACAAACTGAAATCCACGATTCACAGAGTGGTTAACCCTCCAAGAGAATTATGGGGAACTTCAAGATACTCAATTCCGTTCTTTATGCATCCGGTGAGCGAAATGCCATTGAATGCTCTTGAAAACTGTATTGACGAAAATAATCCTAAGTTATATGAAGATACGACTGCAGGAGAATTTTTACATGAAAGACTTATTGAATTAGGGCTTATCAAAAAATAATATAAAAAGTCAATAATTAATCTGTATTTGGATATCAATATCATAAGATAACCTCAGATTAATTATTGACTTTATTCTATACAGGCAGGCTAGAATCCAGGTCCGCAAGGCGTCACCTCACAGGAAAAACTACAACTGTTAAACCAGTAACACGCCATACCCATATTATTTCAATTCTGCACAGGGATCTTCAAATGTATCTCTTATTTCAAAACATTTTTTTGACCTCCAATGATCCCTTTCAGATCTTTCTCACAATTTTCTTTAAATTTTTCATAGTTATAGTTTGTATTAATTACTGAAGATGCCGGCAGAACTGTTATTTTGATAGATTTAATCTAACCTTCAAAATAAACCATCAAAAATTCTTACTTATTAAAATTATCCTGTTATACAATAAAATTCCGGACATGGAGTGGTTTGCGTAAAAGTTCCCCATGGACAAATACATGTATAGGTATCACCACCTGATCCAGGGCCTCCACCGCCGTTTCCCGGATCTACATATGGTACGCATTTCCCGCCGGAACATATGTGTCCTGCAGAGCATCCTCCTGATCCAGGGCCTCCACCCTCAAAACAGAAAGAAGGAGTGAGATCTCCGGCAGAAATCCTCTTCTGATCTCCACGCGAAAGTTTTTTTAAGTTTTTCATAGTTATTTGTTTTTATATTTCCTACTCTATCGGCTTTTCGGATACCGCTTTGATTTGTCTAAATTAAATATTTTTCATTAAAAATCAAACACTTAAGCAATATTACTCACCGTAAAATGAAATTTAAGACATATTATTTGGTTAATCCTTTATTAAACAAAAATTTTACTATTAAAATCTACCACATTTTAGTTAAAAACATTTTGATTATCTTTATGTTACTATCAAATTTTTAATTAAACAGTATGAAAAATTTAAAAAAACTAAACAAAAACCAATTAAAAAGCATCTCAGGAGCAGGAGGAATTAAGCTTCCGGAACCGGAATTCTGCATATATTATTGCAGTGGAACTGTAATCTGTGCAGCTTGCGGCGAGGATTTCCATTGTCCGGATGACTCTATGTAATTTTGAAATCAAAACGAATAAGAAAACCGTTCCTTTTTGGAGCGGTTTTATTTTAAAAATGTTTTTTAGTTGAAGACAGTGTTTTTAGACTCAATCAAACAACCTCAATTGCTGATCTTTAGTCCCGGTAAAATTTGCTGTAGAAAGCTTTGGAAATTCTTTCCCGTCAAAAAACTTTTTCTTCCCGATTTTGAATGTATTATGAATCATTTCAGCAATATTTCCCTCACCTCTCTGCCTTTCAAAATATCTTTTATCACCTAATTTTCCGCCACGCATGGAGCGGATAAGATTTAAAACCTTTTGTGCTCTATCCGGAAAATAGATCTCAATCCAATTAACAAAAACAGGTTCTACCGTATCATTCAGCCTTACCAATGTATAACCGAAACTTAATGCTCCTGCATCTGAAATAGCTTTTAAGATACTTAACGGCTCATCACTGTTCAAACCGGGAATAATGGGTGCCACCATGACATGTACGGGAATTTGGTTTTCTGTAAGAATCTCCACGGCCTTCAATTTATTAGGAGCCGAACTTGTTCTCGGTTCCATTTTCCGTCTAAGATCTTCATTAATAGTAGGAATACTGAAAGACACAGAAACCAGATTTTGCTCTGCCATAGGTTTTAGAATATCCAGGTCTCTCAGAACAAGTGCATTTTTTGTCAGAATATTAACCGGATGTCTGTAATCCAAACACACCTGAAGCAGTTTTCTGGTGATTTCAAACTGCCTTTCTGCAGGCTGATAGCAGTCGGTATTTCCCGAAAGAAGAATGGGCGCTGGTTTATAACCTCTTTTCTGGAAAAATTTCTCTAGCAGTTCAGGAGCATTTTTCTTTACCATGATTTTCCTTTCAAAATCAATTCCGGCGCTGTAGCCCCAGTATTCATGGGTGGGTCTTGCAAAACAATAGGAGCACCCGTGTTCGCAGCCCTGATAAGGATTCATGGAATACTCCATTGGCAGGTCTTCACTTTTTACCTGATTTACAATGGTTTTAGGAAAAACTTCCGTAAAAGAGGTCTTTACGGTTTCGAAATCTTCATCATCCGGTTCATAGGTATACCTGTCGAAACGGTTGATCACGTTTCGCTGTGCTCCCTGTCCTTTTATGAATTTTTCGTCCTGCATTGTGATGTAAAATTAAAATGGATTTCTTATAAAATAATAAGTTTTAACACTAAAGTTATCCACAAAAAATCCGACCTCTTTGAGAGAGCCGGATTTAACATAATTAAATATATTCTTTTACTACTTCAGTGCATAAAATTCCACTCCGTGATATTCATCGTCGTGGTTTTTTTCATCAAAATGTCTGTGATAATCCGAATAGGTATCACTATATTTTTTATCTTTTTTAGTCAATATTTTTTTTAATCCAATAAAACCCAATACTGCCAAAAGACCAACTCCTCCTGCCAGTAAAACGCCAACTTCTTTTTTCATATTTTGTCCGATTTATTAACGTAACTATTGCAAAAAGTATACCTATTTCCTTTTTTTAAATTATAAATTTTGTTAACATTACGCATTATTTCAATGAAAGATGTAATTGCTTTTTATTTAGATTTAGCAAATCAATGGTTTAATTATTGTAGTACTTTTAGGAAAAATAATATTATGGATAATTCAGAAAATATAGACAGGATGACAACTTTGAGCCAGGTCATGAATACTCTTTCAGGAAGAGGAATACATAGAGAGTTCAGAATGAATGAAGCCTGCGAGATGAAATTTGAAAATTCAGAAAAAGTATACCAGCCTTCCGAGCTGACCATTTTAAAAACATATCGTTTTGAAGGGGACAGCAATCCGGACGATAATGCAGTATTATATGTTGTAAAGGACAACGCCGGAAACCACGGAATGATCATAGATTCCTACGGAGCGGAAAGTAATTATCCTGGAGAAAAATTTGATGAGTTTTTAAGAGACATCCCTATCCAGGAAAGCGATGAATTTAATTTTTAAGAGAATTATTTCAAATTTGAATCTGGCTTTAGGCTTTAAGATATAATCCCGGAATTACTCAGTTTCGGGATTTTCTTTTTTCCTGAAGACATTCTTTAGAAAGTTTTTCTTTTCCTTTTTCTGGGGTTCAGATTCTTTCCTTGCCTTTATCTCCTGTTTCAGTTCCTTTACAGTCTCTTTCACATCTTTCACTGATGAAACTGCATTTTTTACGGTTTTTTCTGTTTTATCAATATTTTTTCCTATCAAGGTTTTCTTCAATCCCTGCTCAATTCCTTTCCAAAACAGATTGAAGAACGATTTTGTAGGGTCTCGTTCAACATTTTCCACCGCCACAGCTTCCGGAAATTTTTCAGAATTGGATTTTATAAAAAGATTAGCAACAGCTGTCAACACTCCTTTTTTCTCACGATTATCCTTATTCAGAACAGCAATTTTGAGGTCTTTATGCTTCAGGTTAAATGTTCCGTTTATTCCTGCAGGATTCCCTTTGAAGTTAAATAACATTTCCTGGATCGTGCCTGAAGTGGCTGTGACATGAAGGTAAGGCCTTATGAACGGATTAATTCCGCTTACAGGAAGATCAGATGTTTTCCCGGAAATTGAAAATCCATCATTATGATCTGCCACATCAAAGCCCCAGTTCACTGAAAGCGGTGCAAGGTTCATGAATGAGCAGTTGATCCTGATGTCTACTTTTGTAGATTTTCCTTTTGTTTTAGCAGAATTAAGGTTTTTAACATTCATATTAAAACTGCTGAACGTTAGTTTTCCGGGTCCAGCACTTTCCGGAGTATCTTCTTCATAGACCAGAACTGAATTTTTAAGATCAAGATTATTGACGGTCATTGGAATTTTTATAGACCAGAGCAGTCTGGAATACAGAGGCTTTATTTTAGGGTCATCTTTCGGTATCTTACTTCTGAAAATATTGGCATCTGCAGCAAGAACAGTCACATTGGAAGCATTGATCGATTTATTATCCGAAAACAGATCCCAGCTTCCATCTGCGGTTATCTTCACCGCCTTGAGGTCATACAGATCACGTTCAACAGGTATCATCCTGATAAACTGGGCTCTTGAAACCAGAGGCTTCATGGCAAAGTTATTAACCTGGATCTTATTTTTATTCAATTTTAAAAGACCCACGCTTAAATTATAGAATTGTGTTTTATAGGCAAAATTCCTGGTTGTGAGAAAATAGTCTTTAATTTTCAAAGAAAGCCCTTGGCTATTAGATTTCCGAGCTATTTCAATGGCATTGACCGTTGCATTAAGGTCATGAAGTGCCAATGGCTGCATTCCTTTATCATAAACAATATCAGAATTTTTAACGGTCATTTTCCGGACTATTACTGACTGTATGATTCCGGGACCTGTTTTCTTTTTAATCTTGTCTTCAGGAGCCTTAATTGTTCCGTTTATATTCTCAACAAGAAGATCTTTAAGATCCAGATTAAGTTTTCTTTCAATAAATTCAAATTTATTGATGTTAAATGCGATATGACGGGTTCTCAGATCCATAGAGCCCCTTTCTACCGCCGGGGTTCCTGGGGAGAGGATCAAATTCCTGATTTCACCACTTGTTGGATTTAATGCAAAGCTCTCAACAGCAAAGTTCCGGTGATTTGAATACTGTATATCTTTCCCTGAAAAATGGAAATCTTTATATCCAACAGGAATCACTTCTTTCGCAGTGATTTTATCAAACTTCAGCTGGTTGACTTTTACATTCAGTGTTTTTGCAAAAAACAGTCTGCTTCCGTCAGGTTTATTGACCAATACGGAGAGGTTGTTAAGTCTCACATCTTCCAGATTGACCTCAAAATTCATTTTTCTCTCAGCCTTTTGGGGTCTTATTCCGGTATTATGTACAGTAAGAACTGGATTTTGAAAATCGGCATTGGCAAGTGAAATCTTGTTCTTCTTTAAAATCACATCTTTAAAATCCATCTTTGGAATGGAAAACTCAAACAGTTTAGGTTTCTTCGGATAGAATCTCTTAAACTGTTCAAAAGAGAGCAGTGGAATCAGACGGAAATTCCCGACCGACATTTGTCCGTTTGATGTTGCAACATTGCTGATCGTAATGACATAAACATTATCCGGGCGGAAGAAAAAATTCTTTCCTTTGATATCATAACGGTCAAAAACCACCGGAAGCTTATCTTCTACAGACTCTTCGGTCATCTGAAGGTTTTCTACAAAAAGATCAAGTTCCTGAACGGACAGAAATTTCTGTTTGGTATGCTTGAAAATATTGATGACTCCTTTATTGATCCTTATATTTTCAAACAAAACCGGGTTTTGTTTTTTTCCCGTTTTACGATCTACTGGTTTTGCAAGGCTGATATTTAAATTGGGTTTTGCCAGCAGAAGATTAGATGAACTGATTCTTTTATTGAAAACAGCATCATAAATCCCTAAGCGGCTGATTTTTAGAGTATCAATTGTTCCCTGAAGACCAATCACATTTGTATTTTGGGGGTCTTTGCTATTTACGGTTATTCCTGACACAAAAATATTTCCCGAACCAAGATCTACATCCAGTTTTTTATAGGAAACTTGATAGTCGGTATTATTCTTTATATATTCAGGAAGCTGGGTTTTAAGCCAGATATTCAACCCGAAATTTGCAGACAGAAGAATGAGCAGCAGAATTCCAAGGCTTATCAATAGCTTTTTAACCCATTTTTTCATATTTGTGATTTGGTTTTCGTTATCTTAAATATAACAATTAATTTATTTCCAATTCAATAACATAGCCTTCATGCCCTCTTACGTTCATAAAATATCCACCACTAAAACTTAGATACTGTCCTTTAATTCCTGTAAGCTTTCCGCTAAACTCCGGCTTTTTGTCTAGTGTGAAAGAAGTTATTTTGGGAGGTTTCTCAAAAGGATAATCGAATTTCCATAGATTTTCCCCCTCGCTATAGAATTTCTGAAAATCTTCGGGAAAATACTGTCTGATCTTCTGCTGAAAGTCGGCAAGATCCATTTCTCCCTCAAAATCATCCTGAAGCATTTTTTTCCAGTTTGTTTTATCAGGAAGATGCTCTTTTAGGGCAACTTCTATCATTCCTGCTTCATAACGGTTCTCTGTTCTGGCAATCGGAAGGGCAAAAGTAGCTCCCTGATCGATCCATCTTGTCGGGATTTGGTTATTTCTCGTTACACCAACTTTTACATCCCCGGTATAAGCAAGATATACGGTATGTGGCTGTAGCTGGATTTGCTTTTCCACTTCCAGGTTACGTTCTGCAACCCCTAAATGGGCGGTGGAAAGCTCGGGACGGATAATTGTATCACTGGCATAAGGACTTTCAAAGAAGCAGTTCTTACAAAACCCCATTCTATAAACAGGTTTGTTTTCTCCGCAGTTAACACACTGAAATCCGGTATGTTTTATCCTCAACTCTTTTCCGAATAGCTCATTCATATGGATAAGATCTCCCGAAAGATTCAGATAATATTGAATTGGCTGTGCATCGAAACTTGTCATTTTTAAAATTTGCCCTTGAAACTGCATACTATTTATATTACTTTTTTAAGTAAATTTAATGATTATATTTTCAAAAAGTAAATTTATATTTTTGTCCCATTAAAAATCCACAAATGATTTATCTTGTAACCGGAGGAAGCGGCTTTATAGGCTCACACTTAATAGAACGATTATTAAAGAATGGACATTCTGTCATAAACGTTGACAATTTTGATGATTTCTATAATTATCAGACAAAAATTAAAAATACATTAGAGTCTATTGATAAAATTTCGGATTTTGAGTTTTCAGACAAAGAGACCGATATAAGACGCTTAACTGCTATATCCAAGTCGGACAGGTATCAGATGTATTATCAGGATATCCGTGATAAAAAAGGACTTGAAACTATTCTTAGAAATCACAAAATCGACCTTGTTATTCATCTTGCAGCCCTTGCAGGAGTACGTCCATCCATTGAAAGACCTCTGGAATATGAAGAGGTGAATGTACGTGGAACGATGAATCTTTGGGAACTCTGCAAAGAATTCAACATTAATAAATTCATATGTGCATCTTCGTCAAGTGTTTATGGCAACAATGAAAAGACTCCGTTTTCAGAGACAGATAATGTAGACCATCCTATCTCACCTTATGCAGCAACTAAAAAAAGTGGTGAAATTTTAGGACATGTTTACCATAACCTGTATCATATAGACATGGTCCAGCTTAGGTTTTTCACGGTATATGGCCCCAGACAAAGGCCGGATCTTGCCATTCACAAATTTACAAAACTGATCTCGGAAGGACAGGAAATCCCATTCTATGGTGATGGAAATACAGCAAGAGACTATACTTATATTGATGATATTATAGACGGAATCACGAAGTCTATCCTTTATTTAGAGACTCATTCCGGGGTTTATGAGATTATTAATCTTGGGGAAAGTGAGGTGGTTACTTTATCCGAAATGTTGCGCACAATAGAAACCACCCTTGGAATTTCTGCCATAAAGAAAAATCTGCCAATGCAGCCGGGAGATGTCCAGAAAACCAATGCAGATATCACAAAAGCAAAGACATTAATTGGCTACAAACCAGACACAGACTTCCAAAATGGCATAAAAAAATTTGTGGAATGGTTTTTGAGAAAATGACATCATGAAAGTTGCTGACACAGCTGTAATGCAGTCTATGACGGCCAATGAACAAAAATTAATCAAAAAGAATTGAAAATCAAGTATAAAAAAGCGTATAATATAAGCTAATTTTATACTTTTGCAAAAAATTAGAAAATTATGTACTGGACATTAGAATTAGCCTCATACCTAAGTGACGCACCTTGGCCAATGACAAAAGCAGAACTTATTGACTATGCAATCAGAACTGGTGCACCAATGGAAGTAGTTGAAAACCTTCAGGCAATTGAAGATGAAGGAGAGATCTATGAATCTATCGAAGAGGTTTGGAGTGACTATCCTACCGACGAGGATTTCCTTTGGAACGAAGACGAATATTAATGAAAGCAATAAGCTTTGAGCGTCATGCTTAGAGCTTTTTTGCCCTTTTTTATATATAACATTCACACGATAAGCGTGTCAGTAAAACGCTTAAAGCATATTGCTTTAAGCATAAAGCAAAAAATTTATGAGTTTTTTAAACAAAGTTCTTAAAGGGTTTTTGGGAGACAAAAAAGCGCAGGACCTAAAAGAAGTAAAAAAAGTTGTAACAAAAATCAAAGCTGTAGAACCAGCCATTCAACAGTTAACTGATGATGGTCTGAGAGAGAAAACTGCTGAATTTAAAGAGAACATAAAATCTTCAACCAGCAAAATAACAGCGCAGATAGAACAGATAAAAGAGCAGGTAAAAAATTCAACTAACGTAGATGAAAAAGAAGCTCTTTTCTCAAAGATTGAATCTCTGAAAAAGGAATCATACGATATTGAAGAGAAAGTTCTTGCTCAGATCCTTCCTGAAGCTTTTGCTCTGGTAAAAGAAACAGCAAGAAGATGGGCCCAGAACGGAGGCATCCGTGTTAAGGCAACTGATTGGGACAGACAATTGGCTGCAGCGGGTAAAGACTTCGTAGAGATCCAGGGAGATATTGCAATCTGGAAAAGCTCATGGGACGCAGCCGGAACTCCTGTAGTTTGGGATATGGTCCATTATGATGTTCAGTTTATCGGAGGGGTTATTCTTCACAGTGGTAAAATTGCTGAAATGGCAACCGGTGAAGGTAAAACTTTGGTAGGAACATTGCCTATTTACTTAAATTCACTTCCTGAAAGAGGCGTTCACGTAGTAACTGTAAACGACTATCTTGCGAAAAGAGACTCCGCATGGATGGGCCCTTTATATCAGTTCCACGGAATGTCGATCGACTGTATCGATAACCATCAGCCGAACTCAGACGGAAGAAGAAAAGCATACAATTCAGATATTACCTACGGAACGAATAACGAATTCGGATTCGACTATCTGAGAGATAACATGGTAACTTCACCTACAGAACTTGTGCAGAGAGAATTGAACTTTGCCATTGTGGATGAGGTTGACTCCGTATTGGTAGATGATGCCAGAACACCATTGATTATTTCAGGTCCGGTTCCTCAGGGGGACAGACAGGAATTTGATGTTCTTAAGCCTTCTATCGACAGAATTGTTGAAGTTCAGAAAAAAACTGTTTCTGCCATCTTTAATGAGGCGAAAAAATTAATCGCTGCAGGAAACACAAAAGAAGGAGGATTCAAATTACTTCAGGCATACAGAGGTCTTCCTAAAAACAGACAATTAATCAAGTTCTTATCGGAAAGCGGAAACAGAGCATTGCTACAGAAAACTGAAGCGCAGTACATGCAGGACAACAACCGCGATATGCCGATTGTAGATAAAGATCTTTACTTTGTAATAGAAGAAAAGAACAATCAGGTAGATCTTACAGATAAAGGCGTTGAATACATGTCTCAGGGAAATGAAGATAACAATTTCTTCGTTCTTCCGGATATTGGGACAGAAATCGCTGAAGTTGAAGCAAGAAACTTATCCAAAGAAGAAGAATTCGAAGCTAAAGAAAAACTTTTCTCTGAATTCGCTGAAAAGTCTGAGCGTGTACACACAATGAGCCAGCTGCTAAAAGCGTATACATTATTCGAAAAAGATGATGAATATGTGGTAATTGACGGCGAAGTAAAAATCGTTGACGAGCAGACAGGCCGTATCATGGAAGGGAGACGTTATTCAGACGGTCTTCACCAGGCGATCGAAGCTAAAGAAAATGTAAAGATTGAGGCGGCTACGCAGACCTTCGCAACAGTAACGCTTCAGAACTATTTCCGTATGTACAACAAGCTTGCAGGGATGACAGGTACTGCTGAAACTGAGGCTGGAGAACTTTGGGAGATCTACAAATTAGACGTTGTGGTAATTCCTACGAACCGTCCTATTTTAAGACATGACAGACAGGATTTGGTTTTCAAAACTAATCGTGAAAAATATAATGCTGTAATTGAGGAAATTGAAAAACTAACAGCAGCAAAAAGACCTGTACTTGTAGGGACTACTTCTGTTGAAATCTCTCAATTGCTTTCTAAGGCACTTCAATTAAGAAAAATCCCACACCAGGTACTGAACGCAAAGCTTCACAAAAAAGAAGCAGAAATTGTTGCCGGAGCCGGACAGCCGGGAGTTGTAACGATTGCAACGAACATGGCTGGGCGTGGTACGGATATTAAGCTCACAAAAGAAGTAAAAGATGCTGGCGGTTTAGCTATCATTGGTACAGAAAGACACGACTCAAGACGTGTAGACAGGCAGCTTAGAGGTAGAGCCGGACGTCAGGGAGATCCTGGTAGCTCTCAGTTCTATGTGTCTCTTGAAGATAACCTGATGCGTTTATTCGGTTCCGAGAGAATCGCAAAAATGATGGACAGAATGGGTCATAAGGAAGGTGAAGTTATTCAGCATTCTATGATCAGTAAGTCTATTGAAAGAGCTCAGAAGAAAGTGGAAGAAAACAACTTCGGGATCAGAAAAAGACTTCTTGAATATGATGACGTAATGAACAAGCAGCGTGACGTAATCTATAAAAGAAGAAAGAATGCCCTGTTCGGGGATCACCTGAAATATGACATTACGAACATGATCTTCGATGTTTCCAATTCAATTGTTGCTAAAGGAAAAGCTACAGGAAACTATAAAGATTTTGAATTTGATGTCATTAAGTTCTTCACTATGGAATCTCCGGTTTCTGAAAATGACTTCAAAAGCAAGCAGATTCCTGAATTAACAGATCTTCTTTTCAAAGCAGCTCAGGAAGATTACAAAATGAAACTGAACTTACTGAAAGAGAAATCATTCCCTATTATTGAGAATGTCTATCAAAATCAGGGTTCCATGTTCAAAATGATCCAGGTTCCTTTCACAGACGGGCACAAGACAATGACAATTGTTGCCGATCTTAAAGAAGCTTACGAAACTCAGTGTGAAAGTCTTATCAATGATTTTGAAAAGAACATCACCTTATCCATCATTGATGAAAACTGGAAACTTCACCTTCGTGAAATGGATGACCTGAGAAGATCTTCACAGGGAGCTGTTTACGAGCAGAAAGATCCATTGGTAATTTACAAACAGGAATCTTTCCACCTGTTCAGTGAAATGGTAGACAAAATGAACAAAGAAATTATTTCGTTCTTATACAAAGGAGAAATTCCGGCTTAAGAATTCAATAATAAAATCTCATAAAAACCCCGCTCTGGCAATGCCTGAAGCGGGGTTTTGTTATTCAAGACCTAATAATTTTATGACAAATATCAATTCAATTATTTATTTAGAACAATTAAAAACAATATATTTGCAGAAAATTAGACTTATTCATGAAAAATGTACTGATCTGTGCCTCATTGTTAGGTTCTATCCTGGTTTTTTCTCAGGAAAAAGATACTATTAAATCTAATGATATCGAAGAGATTGTTGTCAACGGAAGATATTATCAAAAATATAAACTCAATGAAGTTTCCGGATCATTAAGACTGCAAACTCCTCTTATTGAGCTACCACAAAACGTGCAGTCTATAAACGGGCAGGTTCTGGCTGATCAGATTACATTAAACATGTCCGAAGGAATTGTCCGTAACGTAAGTGGTGCCAGAAAAGTAGAGCATTGGGACAATGTTTACTCAAACGTTTTCATGCGAGGAGCAAGTATCGCAACTTACATGAACGGAATGAATGTTTCTTCAACATGGGGACCTATTAATCCGGATGCATCTATCATCGACAGAATAGAATTCGTAAAAGGCCCTGCTGGTTTCATGGGATCTATGGGAGATCCTGCCGGGTTTTATAATGTAGTTACAAAAAAACCTACCGGAAAATTTTCCAACAGCGTAAGATTCACAACGGGAAGTTACAACCTTTTCAGAGGTGAGGCTGATCTTGACGGTGTTATTGTGAAGGACGGTGTTTTGGATTACCGTTTAAACTTAATGGGAAGCTCTAATAAATCATGGTCAGAAAATGATAAAACAAGTAAAATAATCATCGCTCCATCTATTACATTCAGACCTACAAAAACAACGACATTCACGGCTCAGTATAATTATCAATATTTAAAATTCAACCAGCCGGGAGCATACTTAATGTCTAACGATGGTTATGCTTCATTGAATGTTCATACCAATTTTAATGATCCGAACTTCAAAAAAACAGAAGTGAAAGATCAAAGTTTATTCTTAAGCCTGGATCAGAAATTATTCAAAGACTGGGTTTGGAGTACACAGTATACCTACATGGATATGAATTATGACGGTGGCTCATGGTGGGGAACTTTTGATCCTGCTGATAAAAACATATTTAACAGGACTTTAAGCAATTGGCAGGCTACCGGGAAAAACCACATATTCCAGACTTATTTAAGAGGAACACTGAATACAGGAAATATCGTTCACAAAATTATTACAGGATTTGACTACGGAGACAGAAAATACAACGCAGATTTCTCCGGATATGGACCTGGAGTTTACCCTGTCAATATTCAAAATCCTCAATATGGTGTAAATCCTTCTACATTACCGCCGGACAGTTTTTATACTTTAAACTCTACAGCTCCTTTCTATAATGACCAAGGCGTAAAATATACCTCATATTATGCACAGGATCAGATAGAAATGTTCAATAATAAACTTCGTCTTACATTAGCAGGAAGATACACAAGCGGAACCACTTTCGCAGGGTATCCTTACTACTCAGAAGGAAATATAGTTCCTAAAGATACAGCTGGTGAATTTACACCAAGAGTAGGATTAAGTTACTCTTTCAGTGATGATTTTTCTGCATATGGAGTTTTTGACAAGACTTTCGTACCACAGTCGGCTATTCAATATTCAGAAATAAACCCTAAAGGTGTCCCTCTTACCACGCCTTTCAGAGGCCAAAACCTTGAAATCGGTATTAAAAAAGACTGGTTTAGTGGGAAATGGAATTCAACATTTGCTGTATATGATATAAGAAGACAAAATATATTTACATCTGATCCCGCCCGTCCAGGCAGTGGTCTTTCAGTAGCTACCGGCGAACAGAGAGCAAGAGGTTTCGAAGCTGACATTAAAGGAGAAATTATCAAGGGGTTAAATGTTGTTATTAATTATGCCTATACAGATGCAAAAACAATTAAAGACAGTGATGCTGCAAAAATAGGTCAGCAATCTCCCGGAAATGCCAAAAATGTACAGAATACCTGGTTAAGCTACAGATTTGAACATGGCAATTTAAAAGGATTCGGTATTTCAGCAGGTTATCAATATCAGGGAGGGAGACAGTCCTGGTTTGGAACAACGGCAAAATATGATCAAAGCCTTGAAGATTACTTTGACACCAACTTCGGGATTTCTTATGTAGCAAAAAAATTCGATGTCAATCTATTGCTGAACAACGTTTTAAACAGAAAGCTTTACAGCGGGTATAGATCAGATGATGGTTCATATGCATGGATCTACAATGCTCCACGCAACTGGAGACTATCAATCGGGTATAAATTTTAATTAATTAAAAGTTAGCCTTTGCGGAGGTTAACTTTTTTCTATGAAGAAAAAGCACCACCATAAAAAGAAACCTTCTTTCACAAAGAAATGGTCTGCCAAACTGCATCTGTGGTTTGGTTTGTCCGTTGGCATCATTGTTTTCATTGTTTCGCTTACAGGGACCTTATACGTTTTTAAAGATGAAATACAGAACGGTCTCCGGAAAGAAGCTATGTACGTACAGAAAGCTACGGAAACTCCACTTTCTATAAATGTTCTGAAAGAAAAAGTCCGCCTGGAACTTAATGAAAAATATCCCGTAAATGCTGTGGAAATTTCTTTAGATCAGAATAAATCCTACCGTTTCTCCTATTACGAAAAAAACAAAAAAGGCTGGAATTATTTTGATGAGGTAAAGATCAATAAGCTGGTGTATGTAGATCAGTACAGCGGGAAAATTTTAGCCGTTTACAATGAAAAATATGACCTTTTCCCAATTTTAAAAGCCATTCACTGGAGTTTATTATTAAAATCAGATTGGGGAAAATATGTGGTGGGAATTCCTACCGTGCTCTTCATCTTCATGCTGATAACTGGAATTATTTTGTGGTGGCCAAAGAACAAAAAAGCAAGAAAAGGACGCTTCTGGTTCAGCTGGAAAAACGTGAAGACCTGGAAACGTAAAAATTACGACCTTCATAATGTATTAGGTTTTTATGCTTCATTCTTGGTTCTGCTGATGAGTATTACTGGAATTTACTTTGCCTATCCGTACGTCAAAAACACCTTCAATCTTACACTTTCGGGCTCTTTGGAGCTGCCAAAAGAAAAAGAAATTAAATCTCCGGATTCCCTGATGATCAAAAGCACATCCGTTTTTGATCTTACAGCTCACGAAACCAGAAAATTTTATCCCACATCTTCCAGTTTCAGAATTCCCTTAAACGGAAAGAACAAGAAAGGAAAAGAATTAAAAAACATTCCGGTTACTATATACGGAGAAGAAGGGAGGTACAGTGAAAGAAATATGATGGTTTTCGACAAATATTCAGGAAAACTTCTGGCAGAGAAACCTCATCGGAAGCTGAGTAATGCAGAAAAATATGCCAATGCCAACTATGATATCCACACAGGATCCTATTTTGGGCTTTTCGGGAAAATTTTATGGTTCATTACGGGCCTCATCTGCACATCACTCCCCGTTACCGGCTTTTTAGTATGGTGGGGAAAACAAAAGAAACAAGGAAAGAAAATATAATGAAAAAAGCGCTTTTATCAGCCGCATGCTTAGGGTCGGCAACAGTTTTTGCACAGGTTAAAGACAGTCTGCAGACCAACAATGTAGATGAAGTTGTGATGACTGCTTCCAGAAAAAAAGAAAACATTAAAGAAATACCAAGCTCAGTAACGATTGTTGCAGAAAAGCAGATCCAGTCTCAGCTTACCGTCAATTCCGACATCACCAGCATCCTTCAATATACGGTTCCCAGTTTAGGGACCAACTCCGGCCAGACCTCCAATACAGGCCAGACTTTAAGAGGCCGTCAGGTTCTTGTCCTTATTGACGGGATTCCTCAGTCTACACCACTAAGGAATGGCGCAAGAGACATCAGAAGCATTGATCCTTCTGTTATTGAAAGAATTGAAGTGATCAAAGGAGCCTCTTCTATCTACGGAAACGGAGCAGATGGAGGAATCATCAACTATATCACCAGAAGAAGTAAATCAGATAAAAAAATTTCCGGACTTACCCAGGTTGGTTTTACTGGCCAGACATATGGAGGAACCTTAGGAGTAAGAGCCAGCCAGCTGCTATCCGGAAAGGTGAATAAATTTGATTATGTTTTCTCTCTTGCCTATGAAAGAACCGGCTATATGAAAGATGCCGACGGAGTGAACCTTACTCCAACCTACAGCCCAGCAAAAATGGATAACTATAACGGAATGCTTAAAGTTGGTTACAATATCAATAATAATCAGAGAATTGAAGCTTCTTACATTGGATATTCCTCCAGATCTGACCTTAACTTAGGGCTGGTAACCGGAAAATATGGTTTTAAACCGACCATTGGTGAAGGCGTAGGAAAAAATCTTGAAACCACTCCTCAGGGAACACCTAGAAACCACAATTTCAGAATTAATTATGATAACCAGAATCTTTTCGGAGGAACCACTTCACTGAACTTCAATGCTTATATGCAGGATTTCAGGACGGTATACGGATACAGCGACACCTTCTTCGGTGGTGGACAATCTAATGTGATTTCCAAAAAGTATGGCGCCAGATTCAACTTTGATACAAAGCTTTGGAACACTCAAAACTCACAGGCTGAAGTGATGTATGGAATGGATATCCTTAATGATCAGACTGTCCAGAAGCTTGAGGACGGACGTTACTGGACGCCGGACATGAATATGACCAACCTGGCCCCTTTTGTGTTGGTTAAAATTGACTTACTGAAAAAATTAACCATTAAAGGAGGTCTTCGCTACGAAAACATGCGCGTCAAAGTCGGAGATTTTAATACTCTTTCTACGGTTAAAAGTGACGGAACCTTCACCAAAAGTATCTTTGTTACCGGTGGTGATCTGAAATACAATGCATTAGTGGCTAATTTAGGGGTCCGTTACAATATCGAGCCTTTCATTAACCTGTTCGGAAGCTTTTCACAGTCCTACTCTATCAATGAGCTGGGAAG
Source organism: Chryseobacterium elymi (assembly GCF_003385495.1). GTDB lineage: Bacteria > Bacteroidota > Bacteroidia > Flavobacteriales > Weeksellaceae > Chryseobacterium > Chryseobacterium elymi. The sequence continues at coordinate 41,050 of NZ_QNUH01000015.1, forward strand.
AATTCTGAGAACATCTACCCAGGGAACCATTCAGAATCTTGAAACCAAGCCTATCATTGTCAACAATTATGAATTCGGTGCTACAGGACAGATTTCAAAATGGGTCAACTACGAAATCACGTCTTATGTAAGCACTTCAAAACTGGGGGCTTCATTTGTACAGAGTGCAGACCGGGCATTAACCATACAGAGGTCGCCGGAAATTGTTTACGGTGTGGAGGGGTTTCTTCACTTTACCCCTGCAAAATGGATCAATTTCGGAGGAAGCTACAGCTGGATGGAAGGAATTACTTCCATTAAAGACGATGGGGATTATTCTGCAAAAATCAATAACAGCCGGATTTCTGCGCCTAAAGTGCTTGCTTACATTCAGGCAAAGCCCATACAAACTTTATCCATTGGTTTTGATATGCTGCATGCCTTTGAGCAGGACAGATTTCAGCCAAATGCAAAAACCGGATTATTTGTATACGGAGAAGGTTACGTTCCCGAATACACTGTTTTTAATTTTAAATCAAGCTACGAAATCAATACAAACTGGAGAGTTTCGTTGGGTATTGAAAACCTGTTCAACAAAATGTATCAGCCAGCCATTGCATGGTGGTCAGCACGTGACAGCGAATTCGTGAATTCATTAGGAAGAAGAGGTACTCTGATGCTTGAATATAAATTTTAATTAAACTAAATAAAAAGATAAATTTATCTTTGTGATACTTTGAACTGCGATATGAGAAAAAAACATCATCATAAGAAAAAACCGGGCTTTTTCAAAAAATGGTCAGCCAAACTGCACCTGTGGTTAGGTCTGGGAATTGGCTTTTTGATTTTTATCATTTCCATTACAGGAGCGCTTTATGTTTTCAAAGACGAAATAGAAAATTTCACCAGAAAAGATGTAATCTATCACAACGAGCAGAATATAGCACAAAAGCAGGTTCTCCCCATCAGAGTAATAGAAAAAGCTGTTGCAGAACAGGTAAAAGAAAAGTATCCTATCCATTGGGTAAATGTCCCTATCGATAAAAAAATGTCGTACATATTTTATTGGTATGAGCATAATACGGATACCTGGAATTATTTTGATGAATTTCCGATCTATAAAGCGGCTTATGTAAATCCTTATACGGGAAAAGTCCTCAGAACATATGATGAAAAGAACGGATTCTTCAATATTGTAAAAATGATCCACTGGAGCTTTTTACTGAAACAGGACTGGGGAACCTATGTAGTGGGAATCCCTGTTATCATATTTATCATCATGCTTATTACCGGAATTGTTCTCTGGTGGCCTAAAAATAAAGCAGCAAGAAAGCAACGTTTTTCTTTTAAATGGAAAAACATCAAAAGCTGGAAAAGAAAGAATTATGACCTTCACAATGTGCTTGGCTTTTATTCCTCCATCTTCGCTCTGATATTCGCAATTACAGGACTTTTTTACGCCTTTTTTGTAGTACAGGCTATGATCTACGTGATATTCTCCGGCGGGGAAACAAAATACCCGGATTTCTCCCATATAAAAACCAAAGCTCCGATAGAGCTACGAACTGAAGGGACACTGGATAAGGTCATTAATACTGTACAGCAGAAATATCCTGATGCATTCGGTTTTGCGATTGACCTTGGCCATGAACATATGGATGATCATGAGCATCCTAATTTTGAAGTGTTTGTAAAGCACCTTTCTTATTCTTATCACAAAAACAGCAGCCTGATCTTTGATGAAAACTCCGGTGAACTGCTCCACACCCACGATCCTAAGGACAAAAACTTCGGGGAAAAAGCAGTAGCAGCCAATTATGATATTCATGTCGGGGCTATTTTAGGACTTCCTACAAAGATCATTGCATTTATTGTCAGCCTCCTGTGTGCCTCCTTGCCTGTCACCGGATTTATGATCTGGTGGGGAAGAAGAAAAAAGAAACCGGCAAAAGCTGCTTAAAAGTTTTTCAAATAAAAGTTTGTTAATAATTCATTAATACAATCTTTTTTATAATTTTAACCCTTTAGAATTTATAAACAGGAAATGTCATTAATAGATTTATCAAAACAAGTTGCTCTAGGAATTGATATCGGCGGAACCAATACAAAGTTCGGAGTAGTAAACCATCGCGGTGAAGTTCTGGAAAAAGGAAGTCTGAGAACTGATGAATACGAAAAAGTGGAAGACTTTATCGATGCTTTGTATGAACAGGTTCAGCCCCTGATCGAAAAATACGGTACAGAAAAAAACTTTGACGGAATTGGGGTAGGTGCTCCTAACGCCAACTATTATAAAGGAACCATCGAGCAGGCTCCTAATTTACCATGGAAAGGTATGATTCCTTTCAGCGAGCTGATGAAAGCTAAATTCAGCCTGCCATGCACCATTACCAATGATGCTAATGCAGCCGCCCTTGGGGAAATGCTTTTCGGAGCAGCCCGTGGTATGAAGGATTTCATTATGATCACTCTGGGAACTGGTGTAGGCAGCGGAATCATTTCCAATGGAAGTCTGATTTACGGGCATGACGGCTTTGCAGGAGAACTTGGCCATACCATTGTAAAACCTGGCGGAAGAAAGCACTGGAGTACAGGATCTGAAGGAAGCTTAGAAGCTTATGCCTCGGCTACCGGAATTGCAATCACCGCAAAAAAAATGAGAGCTGAATTTCCTGAATCTTTATTGAATCAATATCCTGAAGAATCTATTAACTCAAAAACGGTACATGAATGTGCACTGAAAGGTGACCCGATTTCTATTGAGGTTTTCAGATATACGGGGCAGAAACTGGGTGAAGCTTTGGCAAATTTCGTCATGTTCTCTTCACCGGAAGCCATTCTTTTATTCGGCGGCGTGATCAAGGCCGGTGACTTTATTTTGAAGCCCGCAAAGCTTCATATGGAAAGAAATCTTCTTCCGATTTTCAGAAATAAGGTGAAGCTGGTTTTCAGTGAACTTGATGAAGCAGACGCTGCCATTCTTGGAGCGAGTGCTTTAGTCTGGGAAAAATAACTGAAAACAACATTAAAAATAACAGAAGCATCCTTTTGGGATGCTTTTGTGTTTTCAAAACAAGGATTGCAAATTGATTTTCTTGCACCTTAAAAACAAATTTTAAATATTAGTCTTGCTCCTTTTCGTATATCCAACTTATAAGGTTTATTTTCCAATAATAAAAAAGCAACGTATCAATTCTGTTTTAAATCATTGGATTTCTCATCCTAAATGAAAAAGTTTTTCTTACTTTTGATTGGTTTTTTACTCATTTTCTGCAAATGCAGAGAGAAGAAAACGGCAAATAAATAATTAAAAATAATGGATAATAATAATTTAGAACAGATTACTTTCGGCGGCGGATGCTTCTGGTGTGTGGAAAGCTGTTTCAATATGCTTAATGGCGTGCAATCTGCTATCTCCGGATATTCAGGAGGCCACAAAGACAATCCAACCTATGAGGAAGTGTGTACAGGAGAAACGGGACACGCTGAAGTGGTACAGATTACTTTCGACCCTAAAATCATTTCTTATGCACAGCTGATGGATGTATTTTTCTTCCTTCATGATCCTACCCAGCTAAACAGGCAGGGTAATGATATTGGAACACAATACCGTTCTGTTATTTATTATAAAGATGGTGCAGAAAAGGCTAAAGCTGAAGAAGCTCTTAAAAAATCCGAAAAATCGGGAAAATGGCCCGGAAAATATGTGACAGAAATAACTCAGTTCGAGAAGTTTTGGCCAGCAGAACAGTATCACCAGGGCTATTATAACGAAAATCCTACACAGCCATACTGCAGCGCGGTAGTAGGCCCGAAGATACAGAAGTTTAAAAAACATTTCGGAGAGCTGGGAATGCTGAATGAAGCGTAAAAAATATAAAGCGAATATCTATTGGATGTTCGCTTTTTTTTGTGAAAATTTATTCTTCTGCTTCTATAGAATCTTTTTGTTTGCCAGCGTATTTATAAATAATAAGAGCCGTTGATTTTCGCAATTCTCTTCCGTTATCCGGATCTATTCCATCGTCCGTAAAAAACTCAACCTCATTATAATATTTTGAATACCACGTCCTGCCAAGAGCATTCTGGTCTGTAAGAGTATCTTTTCTCATAATCTTTTTAAAATGCTGAAACCGATGTTTATTCATAGCTACAACATCAAGCCCAGGCCTAATATAACCACTGTCTGTCGCAACATACCTTTCCCCATCCCAATACATATATTTCTTTTCATCATCAGGTTTCATCCCTGCTATTAAGCCTAAGGTAAGAGATCCACTATTAATTTTCTTATTGTTGGAGAACACAATATTTCCAGTGACAAGGCATACCAGCAATGCAATTTCCATAATACCCAAGCCATTTTGCTTCATAAATTCAGGCATTTTGAAATACTGTTCATTGGTAATATTGATAATGAGTTTTGAAAACCTATCCGTTATTGATTCTTCATCTTCATCAATATTAATCTTTACCGTTGTTTTATTGGCATCATCATCTCTTTTAATATAGGTTCTGGAAAAATGTGCAAAATCATCATACCCAACATACTTGCTTAGTTTATCCAACTTATAGGGTTCAATGCTTATTTCATTTCTCGTTCCGGCAATATAAGCATCATAATATCTAACAAGAGTTCTCTCATCGATATCAAAATTCAAAGTTTCCTCTAAATGCACACTTAAGAAAAGGGCTATCCCATTCTTTTTATTTTTCCCTGAATCAATTCCCCCCTGCTTGAAAACCTCATGAATTAGTAGTTTTATTTTGGACATAATTAGTTTTTAAAGGCAATTACAAAATAGGTGATTTTCGACCATGTCGCATTACGGGTTTCCGCAATGAAATTCCTGTCCATTTCCTGTCTATCGATGTCCATGTTTTGTCTAACACATGCGTCATCATTTGTCGCACCTTTGCTTCAGAAATCAGTGACAAACAAAACATTACAAAAACAAAAATACGAAACTGATTTCAAAACTCACCAGATAAAACGGAGGAAAACTCCGGGTTGGGAAGCAGATGTTTCTCCTCCGTTTTTGAAGGTTTACTTCCCAAAAATTTAAGAAGCGCTTCGAAATTTTTAACCGTGTAACACTGCTTACGATCTGTTTCGTGAGGAAGAACACCAGTGCCAAATTTTAAATTTTTAAACCAATGTTAGAATTAATATTGATGCTACTGGGATTAGCATTTTCAAATAACAACGCAAATACTACATCAGATAATAATAGTAATCAGGGGCAGACAACAGTTCAACTGACAGATCCGGGGGATACGGGTGGAGATACGGGACCAATTCTTCCTCCAAAAAAATAGAATGTAAACCACTCATTATAGAGTGGTTTTTTTTATTTTAGTAAGATGGTAAGATATCTATTATTCTTTCTCGTTATTATTCTTTCTTGCAAAGAGAAAGTATCAATAAACAGCAATACTATCAAAGGAAATATATTATATGACGAAGGAGAGCAACTTCTTCAGAAAAATAGTATTGAGGCTTATTCAAAATTCCAACAGGCTTTGAGCTATTACCACAAAGAAAAAGATTCATCAAATATTTCAAAAAGTTTGATATGTCAGGCAATCACACAAAAGCAGATAGGAGACGTGTTTGGTGCCGAAACTACATTAGTCGAGGCCATTGGCTTTATGAAAGATAATGACGAAAGCCTTTATTCCTTGTATGGTAACATTGCAGAATTAAAGTATGATCAGAAAGAATACAGTGATGCAGAAAAATGGTATAATAAAGCCCTTGCTCAAAAAATAGATTCTCTACAAATACGATATAACGTCATTAACAGTAAAGCAGCGGCCGAATATCGGCAAGGAAAGTATTCATCTGCGATAAACACTTTACAAGAAATCAACTTTTCAAAAATTACTGATATAAAGCTTCTAAACAGAATCAAAGAAAATATTGTTTACATTAAGTGGCTGCAAAACAAAGATTACCCTGCGCATAGAGAGTTTAAAAAAATTTTAGATTCAAAATTAAAGAGTCAAGATGACTGGGGCGCAAATTCAAGTTATTCTCATTTAGCAGAAATATATCAGCAAACTAATCCAGATATTTCATTGTTTTATGCAAAACAAATGCTTAGCACTGCAGAAAAAATAAAAAGCCCTGAAGATCGCCTGGAAGCCATTGAAAGAATTTCTTTTGTAGACAAACCATCTAACGCTATCTCCAATTTTATACAGTATAAAACACTTTCAGACAGTATTCAAAATTACAAAAATGCAAATAGAAACCGTTTTGCCTATATTAAATACGACAGTGAGAAGAAAGAAACAGAAAACCAACGGCTAAAAGTTGATCAGGCTCAAAAGGAAAATCAGTTGATACGTCAGCAAGCTGCTCTGGCGGTCGCCATAATTGCCATCGTAGCCATCATTATTTTGTACCGTAGAAGACAAGCCAGGCTTAAGCGGGAGAATGAAATCAAATTAAAAAATGATCAATTAAGAATCTCAAAAAGAGTTCATGATGTTGTAGCCAACGGCATCTACCAGGTCATGACCAAAATAGAAAATCAGGAACATTTTGATAAGGAAAATGCTCTTGATGAGCTGGAATTTGTTTACGAAAAGTCCAGGGATATTTCCTACGAAAAACCTGATCCGAGGCATGATAAAAAGGACCATAAAGATAGAATATCCAATCTTATTGCATCTTTTAAAAATGAAACGATAGATACCTATATAGTAGGGAACGAAAACGAAATATGGACCGGAATTTCTCAATCATCATTTGAAGATATCTATCAGATTATCCGCGAGTTGCTCGTTAATATGAAAAAACATAGCCAGGCTTCACGTGTTATTTTTAAATTTGAAAGGATAAATAATTTAGTTAAAATCCAATATACAGACGATGGAATCGGAATTCCGGGTGATATGATCTACAAAAATGGACTGACAAATACGGGAATCCGTATTGCTGCTATCCAAGGAGAAATTATTTTTGACAATAAATCCGAAAAAGGATTGAAAATTAATATTTCATTTCCTGCTTCTTAAAAAGACCTAAAGAATGTTCAAAAAAATTTTAATAGCCGAAGACCACGAAATGGGTAGTTTATCTGTCCAAAAAACATTAGAAGAGCTCAACATTCCTAATGTTGACTATGTATATTATTGCGATGATGCTTTAGCAAAAGTTCAAAAATCTATTAGGGAAAATGACCTTTACGACTTATTGATCACTGATCTTTCATATGAAGAAGACCACCGCCTACAGAATATTAAAGATGGAAAACAACTGATTGAAGAGGTAAGAGACTTACAACCATCACTAAAAGTCATTGTCTTTTCCGGTGAGCATAAATCAGGAATTATAGACTCCCTTTTTAATGACTGCAAGATCAACGGCTTTGTCCGTAAAGCCAGAAATGATTCTAAAGAATTGAAAAAAGCGATTGCAGCCGTTTACGCCAATGAAAGTTATCTGTCTCTCGATTTTAAACAGGAAGTGAAAAAACTCAATAGTTATGAGTTTACATCTTATGATATTACACTTGTTTCTCTTCTTTCTCAGGGAGTACTGCAAAAAAATATACCAACCTATCTACAGGCTAATAATATTAAACCCAACAGCCTAAGCAGCGTGGAAAAAAGGCTCAATAGCTTAAAAGAAAACCTCAATGTAGCGAGCAATGAGCAGCTTGTCGCTTTCTGCAAAGATCTGGGAATTATTTAATCTTGTTTTATTTTCTAGACAGGCCTTTCAATTTTTGGAAGGCTTTCCTATTTACGGGAATCCGTAAGGAAAACTATTCCCTGTCCAATATTTTTGTCAGTATCAAATTTAAAAACTCAGGCAATGGCGAAAATAATTTTTCAAAATGAAACACTGGCCGGTACATCCGAAATCAGGCCCGCTTCTACTCAAATTTTAAGTGACAGGGATATTCTAAAAAAACGTTCGGAAAAATATCTGAACTTAATTAAAACAATGGATACAGAACTCCTTAGTGAAACAAGAGGAAAGGAAGACATGGTGGCAAAAATTCATGAAGAATTTGGCACCGCTCAGCTGGCTGATCTTCCCATAGGAATTTTAGCTAAATGCTATCTGGGGCATCCTCATGAAGTTCACACTTTAGATTTAAGTGCCGGGCAAATCATTAAACATTATACCATAGGAGAACCCCTTCCCGAACATTTTGAAAAAGCAAGAACCCTAGCTAAACACAACGCTTATCTTTTTGTAGAAGTATATAAAGATAAACTCATACTCATCCGCGAAGACGGAACAGCAGCCAAACTATAACCCCTGAAAAATCAATACAATGTCACAAAAAGTAATTTCATACGCAGACCTTTCAAGGATCAACAGTGCCTTGAACTCGCTCAAAGCAGATATGCGGGAAGTCAATATAGAATTGGGAGGCCTTAATACAAAGCATGACCACCTGAAAAGTGATTTATTACAGTTGGCCCTTTCCTTTTCTGATTTTGTAGAGTCGGATATAAAACATAAAGCGCTGCAACTCGCAGAAACGCGGCAGGGAAATCTCAAACAGGACCTTCAGATAAAGTTTGGATATTATGCAGAAATCCGCAGAATGGCCACCGGAATTCTCCAGGGTGTAGATACAGGAATTATAGGCGATGATACATTACGCCACACAACCGAGGAGGTTATGATAAAAGCCCCCAATTATTGGCTAGCTCCAGCTTTGGTTGTACTTGCTTCCTGGATTCGCGATGATAAAAACACCACTGAAAAAGCACTGACCGAAAGCTTAAAAAGGGACGATTATAAAACAACTCTTTTCCTTATGCTTATTATGAGAAGATTAGGACGAAATGATGCTTGCTTCCAATGGATGAAAAGATATTTTCTTCATCAGAATCCACACAATCTGGACAGGGAGTTTATCATTATTCTGGAAGCCATCACAACCGGAATTTTTCAGCCTGCTTCTCACCAGTTGATGATTACCAATGTTAAAAACTGGATCGATCAGCTTACTCAAACGGACAACTATATTGATAAACAGAAAGTTCAGTGGATTCATTTTTTTGAAACAAAAGGCTCCTTATCCTCGAAAAAATACCCGTTACTTGAAAAGTTTGCCACGAATTGGGAGAAGCTGAAAACCTCTGTAACCCAGGCAAGATCTCATCATGCATTAGATGTACACTTTAAAAGTATTTTTGAAACTACAACGGATTATTCTAAAGCAACAAAGATTCAGCTTGATGAAATTCTTTCCTTATTGGTTACCAATTTTGACGATGAAGAACTTCCATTGCAAAATGAAGTCAGGCTCAATCAACTTATTATTCTGAAAGATGGAGATAAAAAAGCAGCGCAATCTTTAATGAATGAAGAGAAACACATTTTTGACGAAAAAGTAGATTTCCTTCAGATGTTGACAAATGCTGCGTTCGACCCAGAATTAACTGGTGCCACAAAAGTTACACAGGCTCTTGCTGTTTCCATCAGTCAGCCCTGGATTGTAGAAGCTCATGACACTTTTACCGCAAAATACAGAAATGAGGTAGAAGAAAAAGTTGAATTAATGATCGATGGCTTTAAGACCTCAACACCTGATGGATCCGACGAAACAGAACAACTACAAAAACACGATCAGTACTGGACTGATTTTCTCGAAAATGAATTAAAAAAACTAACCTCTCCCTTAGTTGCAATCCTGGTTGGAATTTTAATTTCTGCGGCAAGTTTGCTCATTTTTAAATTTGGAATTATAGGAATAATCGGGGCCTTGATTGGTGGATTAATTATTTGGAGCTCTATCAGTAATTATAAAAAAGCAAAGAAAAAAACGATAGAAACCATTACAGAAAGAAAGACCAAATCCAAAGAAGTTCTACGCGGATGCATTGCTGAAACCGTAGATTACAGAAAAGAATTTACCCACGAAGATGCAAAGGCTGAGATTTTAAGACAGACCTTAATGTCTATAACTCCCGAAGATTTTTCAAGCACATCCAGAGATACAAGAACCATTTTACAACCTTCCTAATAGTCACAACATGAAAGATATTAAAAACCATTCTGAAGAAAACAAAAACCATAGCCCGCAACAGCCACCACAACCCAATTTATTCCACGGAAGAACCGAAGGTGATAAAACAAATGCAAAGTTTCCGGATTGGGATATTCTTCCTCCTAATCGGATTATTAATCCAAGAGTAAAAACCCAGTAATGAAACCTCCTGTTACTTATGCTGATTGGGCTGATCTGTTTGACCGTTTCAGTAAAGGTGAAGATGTTGTATTGGATGAAATGAATTCCGGGCATTTTGATCTTGACTCCGGAACAGCTCAACGTTTTTACGTCAGAGCTGAAGAAGCCTATAAAGCCAGGAAAAAAATGTGGCTGGATCAGTATCAGAGGAATTTTATCCTTCACAATGTGAAAACCATTGAAGAACTTGAATTTGTACTTCATAATAATAAGAAAACAATATCAGTTTTAGCAAAATTTGCCTATTCAAAAGGTCTACCCAATGATTTGAGAGAGAGTTTTGTAAAAGATTTTACAGGTTTTGTGAATGACTTTAAAAAAAATTTAAAAGACAATACCCCAAAAGACAATCCGCAGAGAGAACAAATGCTGATAGTGATTAATGAGTTCACCGTCAGTGAAATCCAACAAAATCAATCTGTTGAAGAGATTCATAATCCCAATTCCTCAACAGGAAGAAAAATTATTTTTTAATTATGGCAAACAAAGAAGAATTTAAAAATTCTTTATCCAGAATGTTCCGGGCGAGAATACCTTTTATCTCAATCCGGAGTATAGAAAGATCGAGAGTTTTAGAAATAATACAGCAACTGTCGGAAGAAATTAATATTCCGATATACATCCATAGCCTATCACATGGAACCATGGATATTAAAACAAGAAAAACAGTCAACGATGACCGTTCCGTTGCAGGCGGAATCGATTTTGCCGTTCAGAACATTTCACAAAGACAAAACCTTACTTTTATTTTCACGGAAGTAAGTAATATTGAGGATGATAATATTGTATCGAGGCACATCTATGATTGCGTGGTCCAAGCTATTGAAAAAGGCGGAAGCATTTGTATCATTTCTACAAAAAGTGTCTGGTCACAGTTACAGCGTTTAGGGATGACCCTTACTCTGGATCCTCCTAACGAAGAAGAAATGCTGACTGTTGTCAAAGACTGTGTAGTACCCTACAAAGGTTCTATCCCTATTGACTGGGATGAAAATGACCTAAAAATGGCGGCAACCATTTTAGCCAATATAACCAAAATAGAAGCTGAAAATGTTCTTGCAACCCAAATGGCAAAAGGTTCTCTTACAAAAGATGATATCAAAAGCCTAAGCATGGAAAAAGATAAGCTTTTCAGCGATATTTCAGGTCTTGAAAAGGTAAAAGTAGACCCATCTTTGATATCTGTAGGAGGACTTACCGGATTACATCAGTGGCTTGATAATCAGAAACAATTACTAACTGCAGATTTAAAATCAAGAAAACTTCGTCCGCCGAGAGGTGTATTATTGGTGGGGGTTCCGGGTTGTGGAAAATCTTTGTCTGCAAAATTAATTGCTGCTACATGGAACCTTCCGTTGTACAGGTTAGATTTTGCATCCATACAGGGGATGTATGTGGGACAATCTGAAAACAGATTAAAAGAAGCATTTGAATCAGCAGACAATGCGGCCCCTTGCATTTTATGGATTGATGAAATTGAAAAAGGATTAGCCGCCAATGCCAACGATTCATCCGGAGTAACGACAAGAATGATTGGTCAGTTTCTTTTCTGGCTGCAGGAAAGCACCGAAAAAGTTTTTGTGGTAGCAACAGCCAATGATGTAACCAAACTGCCTCCGGAACTGCTTAGAAAAGGCAGATTCGATGAGCTTTTCTTTGTAGATCTTCCACAGGATCAGGAAAGGGCCGATATTATCAATCTTTATCTTAAAAAGAACCTTTTACCAGCGCCTTCTTCTTTAACTTTTGAAAAGCTGACAGCCATTTCGGCAGGTTTCGCCGGATCTGATCTGGAAGGAGCTGTAAGAGATGTCGCTATACAGGCCGTAATTAATGGAGACTCTTTTATCTCCGATGAGCTTTATATAAAGTGCTTCCAAAATATAGTCCCACTGAGCAAAACCAGCCCTGAAAGAATTGAAGCTATCAGAAACTGGGGCAAAGAAAGAGCCTTACCCGCTTCAGGATTGGCATGGGATTCATCCTCGAACGAAATAACTTCTGGTAGGCGCACCATCATTATATAAGAATCATTTACAACTTTATGTAAAATTTTTTTGAAAGGTTTTCGTTTTACGGATTCCCATAAGGAAAAGGTTTACAAGCTTTATACTTTTGAAATACTAAACCAATAAAAATTTTAACATGGCAAAAAAACCATTAGGAACAAAAGCAAGAACAGGAGAAAAATGTCCTGAATCTGGAAAATGGAAAGTTGTGGGGAGCCCATCTACCACTGCTCCTATAGCAGTAGGTAATACGATGCCTCCATACAATGGACAAGCTGTAACTTGGGAATTAATCGAGTACGCTTAACATTAACCAACGATCAATTAATTTGATCGTTGGTTTTAAAACTAAAATCTTATTAAATAAATACCATGAAAAAACGACTACTCACCACCCTTTTAGCCGCAGGCTTAATACTTCCGGCAAGCTTTACAGCAACAACAGCTAGTATTGCTTCCAAAACAGAACTAACCTCTAAAAAGCAAAAGAAAAAAACAAAGAAGAGTAAAAACAGTTCCAGCTCTAAAAGATCAAAATCCTTTTACTCATCAGGCAAAGGCTGTACTTATAACGGAAATAAGCTTTATGTAGGATCAAGAGGGGGCTGTTATTATTATACCGGAAGCAGTAAGCAATATGTTGACAGGTCATACTGCTCCGGGTGTAATTAAGTTCATACCACAAAAAAGCGAAGATTGTTCTTCGCTTTTCTATTTTCTTATCATTTCCGTGTGCGGAATATCATCTTCCAGGTATTTTTTCCCTGTATCTACAAATCCGAATTCGGAATAAAATCTTAATAAATAATCCTGTGCTGAAATCTTGATTTCTGAGGTATGGAAACGGTTTTCTATGGTTTCTACAGCATATTTAATCAGCTGTCTTCCTAAGTTTTTACCTCTCGCCTGTCCCGTGGTAAGAACCCTTCCAAGAGAACTTTCATCATACTTTATTCCTTTGTCAAAAACACGGCAGTACGCAAGAATTTGCCCATCTTCTTCAGCCCAGATATGAATTCCCTTCTGGTCGTAATTATCCAGATCAGGATAAGGACAGTTCTGCTCGATCACAAATACATCAATACGAGCCTTTAAAACAGCATACAACTCAGGAACTGTAAACTCATCGAAAGTTTTAATTTTCCAGATTATACTACTCATCAAAACTTACATTATTATTTTTCAGGAATTCATTCGTTTTCTGAATGAAATTTAGGATCTCATCACCACCCGTTTTCTTTTCTGCAGAAGTTACATACAGCTCAGGAAGATCGTCCCAGGTCTTATGCAGCTCATTTTTATAATTTTCTACATTTTGGATGGCAACATTCGGTTTCAGCTTATCAACTTTCGTGAAAACAATCGAAAAAGGAATCCCACTTTCCCCGCACCACTGGATAAATTCCAGATCAATCTTCTGTGGAGTATGCCTGGAATCTACCAAAACGAAAAGGTTCACCAGATTTCTTCTGTTCAGAATATAATTGGTAATCAGCTTTTCAAAATCCTTTCTTATAGATTTTGAAACCTTTGCATATCCATAACCCGGTAAATCCGTCAGATACCAGTCTTCATTTACTAAAAAATGATTGATCAGCTGAGTTTTTCCCGGAGTTCCGGAAGTTTTTGCCAGATCCTTGTGATTCATCATCGCATTAATCAGTGATGATTTTCCGACATTAGACCTTCCGATAAAAGCATATTCAGGCATGGTAGGCTCAGGGCATTCCTGCCATTTCCCACTACTCTTTACAAAATTTGCTGTTTTAATAACCATCTCTCGAATATTTTAGAAAAACAAACCATTAAGAAAAGCTCTTAATGGTTTATAATTTATTTGTTTTTAAACTTTGTCTTTTAACCAGCTGTAGAGAATCTCATTGAATTCGTCCGGCTTCTCCATCATCGCAGCATGTCCGCATTTCTCGATCCAGAAGAGATCCGAATTTGGAATAAACTTATGCATATCTTCAGCTACTTCAGGAGGCGTTACATTATCCTGTCTCCCCCAGATCAGACACGTTGGCGTGGTAATCTTAGGAAGGTCATTCAGCATATTATGTTTAATCGCGCTTCTTGCCAGCATTACCGTTTTAATTCCCTTCATCCTGTCATTTACTACAGAAAAAACCTCGTCTACAAGATCTTCTGTGGCGATAGCAGGATCATAGAAAACCTCTTCCGTTTTCTTCCTTATATAGGAACGGTCGTTTTTTCTTGGGAAACTGTCCCCGAAAGTTCTTTCGTACAATCCGGAACTTCCTGTTAATACAAGATTCTTTACCAGATCCGGTCTTGCCAGAGTCAGAATAAGTCCCACATGTCCCCCCATAGAATTCCCTACAATAGTAACAGGTCCGGAAATATGACTTTCTATAAACTTGATAATATATTTGGCAATAGTGGTAAGATTAGTATTGAGCACCGGCAAATCGTAGATAGGCAATTGGGGAACATATACCTTGAATCCCTTTTCAGAAAAAAAATCTACCATCTTATCGAAATTACTCAAACCACCCATTAAACCGTGCAATAGCACCAATGGATGTCCTTCTCCCGCCTCTACAAAAGTATATTTCTTTTCTTTTTTTGTACTAAATATCATAAAATGCCTTAATAAAGCTCTGCAAAAATACAAATTAAACCTCAAAAAAATTTTGATTACCCTAATTTAAAGTAAAAATAATATAATATCATCCTTTTTCTTTACTTTTTTCAGAACCTCTTTACTATGGCTTAAATAACAACTTTTACAAGAATCAACATATCAACCACTTACCTCTTTCAAATTGAATCTTTAATAAAACTTATTAACATTAAGTCAAAAAGTGGGAAAAAGTGGGAAATTTTGGAAATTATTATATAAATTTGTCCCAAATGAAAAGTTTCATTGGAACATATGAGTGTAAAATTGACGACAAAGGCCGTTTAAAAGTTCCCTCCTCCCTGATCAAACAGATGGAAAACTTCGACGATAAGGCGTTTGTAGTCAAGCGATCTGTGTTCCAACCTTGCCTTGAAGTTTATCCTATGAATGCATGGGACAAACTGATGGGCAAAATTAACAAGCTAAACAGATTCATTAAAAAGAATGCTGATTTCATTCGAATGTTTACGGCAGGGGTAAAAACAGTAGAACTGGACAACGCAGGAAGACTTCAGATCTCAAAAGATCTGGTTCATTTTGCAAACCTTCAGAAAGATACTGTAATTACCAGCGCAGGAGAGCTTTTTGAAATTTGGGATAAAGAAACCTATGAAAAGGTGATTTCTACCAACGAAGCTGATTTTGCAAGCCTGGCCGAAGATGTAATGGGCTCTTTTGATGAAGAATAAACCACACTTGTTGTAAAAAGCAAGGTAAAAACACAATTAAGTATGTACCACAACCCCGTTTTATTGAAGCAGAGCGTTGATGATTTGGTGACGAATCCTGACGGAATTTATGTGGACTGCACTTTTGGAGGAGGAGGCCACTCAAGAGAAATTTTGAGCAGACTTTCAGAAAAGGGAAAACTTTTCAGTTTTGATCAGGATCTGGATGCTCTTAAAAATACAATTGATGATCCAAGGTTTACATTAGTGAATCAGAATTTCAGGTTTTTGGAAAACTCTATGCTGATGTATGGAATTTCTCAGGTAGACGGAGTATTGGCAGACCTTGGCGTTTCATCCCATCAGTTTGATGAAGCAGAAAGAGGCTTTTCTACAAGAAACAACGCTCCTCTGGATATGAGAATGAACGTGATGCAGAATCTTGATGCCAAAAAGGTGATCAATGAATATGAGGAAACAGAGCTTGCCGATATCTTTTATCATTACGGTGAACTGAGAGAAGCAAGAAAGCTGGCAAGAGATATTGTCCATCACAGAAAAGCGAAAACCATTACAACGACAGAAGATCTGAAAAAGCTTTTCAGCTACCTCCCGCCTCATAAGGTGAATAAATTCTATGCACAGCTTTTTCAGGCAATAAGAATAGAAGTTAACCAGGAGCTTGAGGCCCTGAAAGAAATGCTCGTTCAGTCTCTGAATATTTTAAAGCCCGGCGGAAGGCTTGTTGTGATTTCTTACCATTCATTAGAAGATCGTCTGGTAAAAAGATTCCTGAAAAACGGGATGTTTGAAGGAGAACAGCAGAGAGATATCTATGGAAACTATAAAAAGGTATTCGAATTGCTTAAAAGTAAGGCGATCATCCCGGATGATAAGGAGATTGAGGAAAACTCAAGAGCAAGAAGCGCGAAAATGAGAACCGGAATTAAAGTATAAAAGTGAATGGTGAATAAGTGAATTGTCAATTGTGAAAAGTGAAAAGTGAATAAAGATTCATAAGAAATTGACCATTGACAAGCAAAGCGGATTCACTGCAAACAAATTGACATAAACAAATTGGCAAAAAGAACAACAAACCGCCCTCAGAAGAAACTCACTTTTATAGATATTATAAAAGGAAATTTTCTGAACCGTGATGAGATCAAAACTCATTACAAGTATTTTTTACTGTTGTTCGTCCTCATGATGGCGATGATCTATAGCAATCACCTCGTCAACAAGAAGATCAAAATTGTCAATGCTTTAAAAGAAGAAACAGAAGAATATAAATCGAGAAACGCTTACGCCCAGAGTAAGCTGATCAAAGTAAAAATGGAATCGCAACTGGGGAAAGAAGTGGCAAAGGACTCATTGATGACTTTGGAAAACCACCCCCATAAGCTGCTAATAAAACTGGATAGTACAGATGCAAAAACAAAATGAATACGATAACAAACGTAAAAAAACGTTAAGGTGGGGCTACCTCTTCGCTGTAGGAGTTCTGTGCGTATTTGTGATGTTTCTTGCAAGGATTGTAATCCTGCAAAACACGAATGTTCAGGAAATTAAAGACGATTACATTAATAAAAACTACCGCGAAGCTACCCTCAAGGCTGCCCGCGGAAATCTCTACGCTTCAGACGGGTCTATTCTGGCTACTACCGTAATGCGCTATGATATCTATCTTGATTTTAAAACAATGAAGGATACCATCTACAGCAACAATATTGGCGCTTTGACAGATTCTTTGAGCAAAATGTTCGGAAAGCCAAGAGGAGAATTCCGAAAGAAATTTGACGAACAGAAAAAGAAGAAAAACCAATACTACACTTTGGTTAAAGGCCTCGACTTTGATGAGTACGACAGAATCAGAAACTTTCCGATCTTTAAAAAAGGAAAAAACAAAGGCGGTTTTATTGTCGACAGAAATTATAAAAGAGAACTGGCTACATCAGAGATTGGAGCAGGAACCATTGGTATAGATAACGGCGAAGTGAAAGCCGGTCTTGAAGGTGCTTTTTCAAAATACCTTACAGGAACCGACGGAAAAAGATTAGAGCAAAGAATCAACTCTTCACAATGGAAGCCCATCGATTACTGGAAAGTAAAAGAACCTGTAGACGGAGAAGATGTATACACCACCTTAGATCTTAGAATTCAGGACATTGCCCATTCCGCTTTGGAAAAACAGTTGATCACTTATGAAGCCAAACACGGAACAGTGATCGTCATGGAAACAGAAACCGGAAAAGTACGGGCTCTTGTCAACCTGAGAAGAATGGACTCGGGAGAATATGAAGATTCTTATAACTATGCTTTAAAAGACAATATCGAACCGGGATCAACCTTTAAAACCATTTCACTTTTAGCAGCAATGGACGATGGCTTTATTGATGAAAATACAACTGTGAATGTAGGCGGTGGGGTCTGGACTTATGCCAAACAGAGAATTTCAGACGGCCACGGCGGGGGAACTTACGATATAAGTGATGTTTTAGCCAAATCAAGTAACGTGGGAACGGCAAAGCTGATTACAAAATATTATGCAGAAAAGCCACAGATCTTCCTTGATCATCTCAGAAGATGGAAATTATTCGACAAGATGGATATTGAGCTTCCGGGAATCACAAAACCGAAAATTCTAACCCCACAGCACAAAAGATGGAATGCGGCAACGCTGGCTTCTATTTCTTACGGATATTCATCAAATATCAACCTGTTACAGCTAACAACCTTTTATAATGGGGTTGCTAATGGCGGTAAAATGCTTAAACCTCTGTTCATAGACAAGATCATGAAAGAAGGAAAAGTAGTGTACACTGCAAAGCCCGAAGTAATGGTCAACAAAATGGCATCAGAAAAAGCGATTAAAATGATGACCAGCGCACTGACGAAAGCCGTAGAAAAAGGAACGGGACGAAGCATCTTCACTCCCAACCTGAAAATGGCAGGAAAAACAGGTACCGCAAGATTTGAATACTGGTTACCGGGCCCGATGAAGTACAGAGCTTCTTTCGCAGGATTTTATCCGGCTGATAATCCCAAATATACCTGCTATGTGATGATCAGTGAGCCCAATACAGCAAAAGGGTTTTATGGTGGAGCTGTTTCAGCACCGGTATTTAAGGAAATTGCAGGAAAAACTTTCCTGAAAACACCGCAGAATATTGAAAAAGAAATGCTGGTAGACAGAAAGGTAGACCTTAATAAAATGGTTGAGCCTAATGTAAAAATAGCCGTAAACAACAAACAAATGCCAAGCGTAGTTGGACTGATAGGTAAAAACATTATCCCTCAATTGGAAAATTTAGGATATAGAGTTGATTATAAAGGAGTTGGACGGATCAAAGAACAGTTCCCGCTGGAGGGCACCATAATCAGCAAAAACCAGAGAATTTATTTGTCTCTGCAGAATTAAAATAACAGAAACAAGTCCAAAAAGACGATTAATAAAGGATAGGAAAAATTCCTGTCATATATAAAATGATAATAACAGAATTATTAAAAAGAATCCCAGTTTTAGAAATTCACGGCGAAGATACCCGTGAGGTTTCCGAATTGGTTTTCGACAGCAGAAAGGTTACGGAAGGCTCACTCTATGTAGCAGTGAGAGGAACCGTTGCAGACGGACACTCCTACATTGCATCATCTGTTGAAAAAGGTGCAAAAGCTATTGTATGTGAAGAGTTTCCAGCAATTATGGATGAAAGTGTCACCTACATCAAGGTGAAAGATTCATCTAAAGCATTGGGACATTTGGCATCCAATTTTTATGGAAATCCGTCACAAAAGCTTAAACTGATCGGAGTTACCGGAACCAACGGAAAAACATCTGTATCTACCCTTCTTTTTGATGTATTCAAAAACCTGGGGTACGATTCTGCACTGCTTTCTACAGTGGAAATCAGAATCGGTGATAAAGTAATTCCTGCAACACATACCACTCCGGATGTCATTACCATCAATAAAATTTTAGCCCAGGCTGTTGAAGAAGGTTGCGAATTTGCTTTCATGGAGGTAAGTTCTCACGGAATTGCCCAAAACAGAATTGAAGGCCTGCATTTTAAAGTGGCAGGTTTCACCAACCTTACCCACGACCATTTAGATTATCATAAAACGTTCGACGAATATCTTAAAACAAAAAAAAGATTTTTTGATGGACTTGAAGATACTGCTGTTGTCATCACCAATGTAGATGACAAAAACGGCATGGTGATGCTTCAGAACACCAAAGCAAACAAAAAGTCCTATGCCTTGAAAACCTTAGCCGATTACCACGGAAAATCTTTAGAAATTGATTTCAACGGCATGCTGCTGAACTTCAACGGAAAAGAATTTTGGACCACACTGACAGGAAGGTTTAATATTTATAATCTACTGCTGGTTTTCGGAATTGCTTCCGAGCTTGGTTTCGAGCAGAATGAAATTTTACAGGCGATCAGCAAGCTGAAAAGAGTTTCCGGAAGATTTGAAACATTCAAATCAGATGGAGGTATTTTCTTCATCGTGGATTATGCACATACTCCGGATGCTTTAGAAAACATTCTGGACAGCATCAATGATATCAGAACGAAAAACGAAAGACTGATCACCGTTTTCGGATGCGGGGGCGACAGAGATCACTCCAAAAGACCTGAAATGGGAAATATTGCCACCAGAAAATCAACGCTGGCAATCATCACTTCAGATAATCCCAGAACCGAAGATCCCGCCCAGATCATCAAAGAAATTGAAGCAGGCGTTGAACCTCAGAACTTCAGCAAATATACTTCAATTCCGGATAGAAAAGAGGCTATAAAAATGGCAATCAGGTTCGCAGAACCAAGAGATATAGTGTTAGTAGCCGGAAAAGGGCATGAAAACTATCAGGACATTAATGGTGTGAAACATCATTTTGACGACAAAGAAACGATCAACGAACTTTGGAAGTTAATGAGCAAATAAAACTAGATTAAAAAAAGAACATGCTATACTATCTATACGAATATCTAACCAGTCAGGGAATCCACATACCGGGATTGGGAATGCTGAAATACATTTCTTTCCGTGCAGGTATCGCTGTGTTGTTTTCTCTTATCATTGCCCTGGTCTACGGAAAAAGGATCATCAATTATCTGAGATCAAAACAGATGGGTGAATTGGTGCGTGACCTTGGATTGGACGGACAAAAGCAGAAAGAAGGAACTCCTACCATGGGAGGACTTATTATTATTATCGCAACCATCATTCCGGTGCTTCTTTTTACCAGAATTACCAATGTCTATATCGTTCTGCTGCTTGTTTCCATGTTATGGATGGGTGCTATAGGTTTCGTAGATGATTATTTAAAGAAAATCAAAAAAAACAAAGACGGTCTGAGCGGAAAATTTAAAATTGTAGGCCAGGTCGGATTAGGGCTAATTGTCGGAATTACAATGTATTTCCACCCGGATATTACCGTTAAAAGAAAGTATGCGGATGCAAAAGTGGTGAACAGGAATAATGTAGAACAGAACTTTATGCCTACAGAAAAGATCACCGTTTCCACCGTTCCGTTTGCAAAAAACAACGAGTTCGATTACAGTGGAATTCTGTTCTGGATGAATGATAAAGATGCCCATGAGTGGGCATGGATTGTCTTTATCCCAATTGTTATTTTCATTGTAACTGCCGTATCAAACGGAGCTAATATTACAGACGGAATAGACGGGCTTGCAGCAGGAACCAGTGCCATCATACTGCTTACCCTCGCACTGTTCGCCTACCTTTCCGGGAACATCATTTTTGCAGATTACCTCAATATCATGTTCCTCCCTAATATGGGCGAAACCACCATTTTTGCAGTAGCTATGGTAGGTGCCGTGATTGGTTTCTTCTGGTACAATACCTACCCTGCCCAGGTTTTTATGGGCGATACAGGAAGTTTAATGCTCGGCGGAGTGATTGCTGTTTTAGCCATCATTTTAAGAAAAGAACTCCTGATTCCGGTTTTATGCGGGATCTTCCTGATTGAGAACGTGTCTGTCATGCTGCAGGTTGTTGTTTTCAAATACAGAAAAAGAAAATATGGGCTGGAATATGCCCAGAATAACAGATTTTTTAGAATGTCACCATTACATCACCATTATCAGAAAGGTGGTTTCCATGAGAGTAAGATCGTAAACAGAATGATCATCATCGGTGTAATGCTGGCTATTGTATGTCTGATCACATTAAAAATGAGATAAATTTTATCAAAGTAAGAGTATTAAAAATAAAACCAAATTACATTAATACTTTTTACATTTTACAAAAAAATAAATATGAAAATAGTTGTTTTAGGAGGTGGAGAGAGCGGATGCGGAGCTGCTTATTTAGCGAAAAAACAAGGTCTGGAAGTTTTTCTTTCAGACAAAGGAGCTATTAAGGATAACTACAAGCAGTTTTTAGCCGAAAATGAAATTGAATTTGAAGAAGGAAACCACAACGAAGAAAGGATTTTAAATGCCGACTGGATTGTAAAAAGCCCGGGAATTCCCAAAAGGGCAGATATCGTTCACAAAATTCATGAAAAAGGAATAAGACTTTCCTCTGAAATTGAATTTGCTTCAGAATTTACTGATGCCCAAATCATTGCCATTACAGGAAGCAACGGAAAAACAACAACAACTTCCCTGATCTATTACATCCTGAAAAATGACGGACTGAACGTAGGTCTGGGAGGAAACATAGGATACAGCTTTGCAAAGCAGGTTGCCGATGAAAATCATGAATATTATGTTCTGGAAGTAAGCTCTTTCCAACTGGATGATATTCAGAACTTCAGACCTTATATTTCCCTGCTGCTGAACCTGTCTCAGGACCACCTGGATCAGTACAACTACAATTATGAAGAATATGCTTTAGCTAAATTCAGAATTGCGGAAAACCAGGAAAATGACAATTTTTTCATCTACAACAAAGATGACGAAATGAGTAAAAATATCCTTGAAAAGCTGGAAATAAAGGCGAAAATGATCCCTTTCTCCACAAAAGAAAAATTGGTTGAAGGTGGTTTTATTAATGAGGATGAAATCGTGGTAAAAATGAAGGACGAATTCTCAATGAAAATTGACAAGCTTTCCCTTCTTGGAAACCACAATGTGGCCAATAGCTTAGCCGCGTCTATTGCCGGTAAAATATTGGAAATCAACAATGAAAGTATTAGAAATTCATTAATGACCTTCCAGGCAGTAGAGCACAGACTTGAATTCGTAACAGAAACCAATGGTGTAAAATATATCAACGACAGTAAGGCAACAAATGTAAACGCTACCTACTATGCTTTAGAAAGCATGAAGACTCCAACCGTTTGGATCGTAGGAGGTTTAGATAAAGGAAACGATTACTCGGAAATTGAGGATCTCGTTAAAAGAAAAGTAAAAGCAATTGTCTGCTTGGGAATAGACAATACGAAGATCATAAACTTCTTTAAAGACAAAAAAGAATTTATCTATGATACTTCAAGCATGGAAGAAGCCGTGAAAATATCAAAATCACTGGCAAAAAGCGGAGATACCGTTCTGCTTTCCCCATGCTGCGCAAGTTTTGACCTGTTCAAAAGCTATGAAGACAGAGGAAAACAGTTTAAAGAACAAGTATTAAAGTAAAATGTAAAAAGTAGTAATGTATTTATGTATTAATGATCAAGGCTTACTGTAAAATCATGAATACATTTTACATCAATACATGAATACAAAAAAATATGGACGAACAGAACACAGAAAACAGAATAGAACTGCTAAAGGGCGATAAAGTACTTTGGATGGTCATCCTTGTGATCTCCATTTTCTCTATTTTCCCGGTATATTCTGCAAGTTCAAATCTGGAATATATCGTTAATAACGGGACCACTACAGGCCACGTTATCAAACATATGTTCTTTGTAGTTCTGGGTCTGGTGATCATGAGAGTCGTTGGAATGGTAAAATATGAGTACATCGGTAAGCTCAGCAGTATCCTGCTCGGCTTAATGATTGTGCTTCTCGTTGTCACCATGTTTACAGGACAAACCATTGATGGGGCCAGTGCTTCAAGATGGCTCAAAATTCCCGGTACACCGATCTCATTCCAGCCATCGTCATTTGCCTTTTTAATGCTCGTCATTTATCTCTGCAGGTATCTGACCAAGAAAATAACCAGAGAAAGACTTCCGATTGAGAACATTATGTACATATTCGGACCTATCCTGCTGGTATTTGTTTTAGTGGCAAAAGACAACGGTTCCACGGCATTGATGATCCTGCTGGTTTCTGTTATTGTTCTGATTATAGGACAGCTTCACTGGAAATACATTGCAGGCTTCATATCTTCCTCATTTGTAGCCATTGTTCTCTTCCTGATTATTGCATTAAATACCAACCTCATCGGCGGTAACCGTGTGCATACCTGGATGAGCCGTATCGAAACATTTACCTCCAGCAAAGCAAAAACAGCTGATGTAGATGACGAAAGCGTGAAAGCCAAAAACTACCAGGTAATGCAGGCCAAAGCCGCTATTGTTCATGGTGGAATTACCGGAATGGGGCCTGGAAAAAGTGCATTGAAGCAAATGCTTCCACAGTCCGCCTCCGACTTTATTTTTGCCGTGATTGTAGAAGAATATGGGCTTATTGGTGCCGCTTTCCTGATCTGTCTCTATCTTATTATGATGATCAGAATTGTGATGATTGCCAGTAAAATGCCCGCCTTTTTCGGGTCGCTGCTCGTGCTCAGTCTCGGGGTGATGATCTTCATTCAGCTTTCTGTCAATATTGCTGTAGCAGTCAATCTGATCCCGGTAACAGGACAGCCGCTGCCATTGATAAGTTATGGAGGAACCTCCATGCTGGTCACCTATCTCCAGCTTGGAATTATTTTAAATATAAGCTCAAGAATCCAGATATACGATGAAGAAGGAATGGGCAAAAAACAAAGTGTAGCAGAAATTAATGATATCGCTTAACTCAAAACAAACGGTATCAATAAGACAATAAAAATGAACAAAAAACTAAAAGTAATATTATCCGGAGGCGGAACAGGAGGACACATCTTCCCGGCTATCGCTATTGCAGATGAAATCAGAAGAAGATTTCCTGATACCGAATTTTTGTTCATAGGGGCCAACGGAAAAATGGAAATGGAAAAAGTTCCGCAGGCAGGCTATAAAATAGAAGGAATTGATATCGCCGGAATCAACAGGGGGAATATATTATCGAATTTAGGGCTGCCTTTCAAAATTTTGAAAAGCTTATCTAAATCAAAAAGGATTATTAAAGGTTTTGCTCCTGATTTTGCGGTAGGAACAGGGGGTTTTGCAAGCGGGCCGGCTTTATATGAAGCCAGTAAACTGGGAATTCCAATTTTCATCCAGGAGCAGAATGCCCATGCCGGTGTAACGAATAAAATATTAAGCAAGAAAGCCAAAGCAGTTTTCACAGCTTATCCGAAAGTGGAAGGCTTCCCTGCTGAAAAAATAAAATTCCTGGGGAATCCTATTCGTGAGAATATTATTTCAGGAATGCAGGAAACCGCCCAGGCAAAAGAAAAAATGGGACTGAGCAAAGATAAGCTTACGATACTTTCAGTAGGTGGTTCTTTAGGCTCCAGAACATTAAACAATGCATGGAAATCTCACTTAAATGAAGTAATCGAAAAAGATTATCAGCTGATCTGGCAGACAGGAAAGCTTGATTATAAAGATATTGTAGAAGAAACAAAAAATAGTGACAGCAGAAACATTCAGATCCTGGAATTCATCAAAGATATGGAACTGGCCTATTCTGCAGCAGATATTATTGTTTCGAGAGCCGGAGCTATCGCTATTTCAGAGCTGGGAGTAGCAAAAAAACCGGTTCTTCTGGTACCATTCCCGTTTGCTGCGGAAGATCACCAGACCAAAAACGCCATGAATCTGGTCGAAAAAAATGCAGCCAGAATGGTAAAAGACTCTGAAGTGCAGGACAAATTCTGGAATACACTGGAAGAGATTTGCAGCAGTGAGAAGGTAAGAAGTGAAATGTCTCAGAACATGGAATATTTTGCCAAACCCAATGCAGCAAAAGAGATTGTGGATGAGATATTTAAAACTGTAAAAAGTACAATGTAAAATGTATTAACGACGAAACATACATGAATACATTTTACAAAATACATTAATACAAAAAGGAATGAACAATTTAAAAACATATCAAAATTATTACTTCGTAGGAATCGGAGGTATCGGGATGAGTGCTTTGGCGCGCTATTTCCATGCTTCGGGCAAGAAAGTTTTGGGCTACGATAAAACCAACACCAAACTCACTCAGCAATTGATGAGTGAAGGAATTGATATTGTTTTTGAAGATGTCATAGATAATAAAATCACTTCTTTACAGGCAGAAAATACATTGGTCATTTATACTCCGGCAATAAAAAAGCTTGGGATTTTAGATTATTTGAATGAAAATCAGTTTGAAGTTTTAAAAAGAGCCAAAGTTTTAGGCCTGATTACAGAAAATACAGACTGCATTGCAGTCGCCGGAACACACGGAAAAACAACTACTTCTACATTGGTTTCTCACCTGTGTAAAGAAGCCGACCTTCCATTTTCATGTTTTTTAGGTGGTATTTCTGAGAATTTTAAATCAAACTTCTTATATAACGGAACAGAATACTCCGTAGTAGAAGCAGATGAATATGACAGAAGCTTCCTGAACCTTTCTCCTGACTGGGCAGTAGTAACTTCTACCGATGCAGACCATCTGGATATTTACGGTGATAAAAATATGATTGAAGAAGGTTTCAAGCAGTTTGCAGCCCTTGTTCCGAATGGCAGACAGCTTTTTGTAAGAAAAGGACTGGATGTTGGCAGAGATCATAAAACCTATGCTGTCAATGAAGAGGCAGATTATTATTCAGACAATCTGCGAATGGAACATGACAAAATTTATTTTGATTTCCATACCCCTTCTGAAACCATCAAAGATTTCGTGTGGGAGATCCCGGGAATCCATAATGTGGAAAATGCTACAGCAGCATTAGCTATCCTTCACAATTTAGGCGTAGATTTTGAAACACTGAAAAAAGCTATTGCTAATTTTAAAGGAATTAAAAGAAGATACACCAAGCATATTTATTCTAACGGTAAAATTTACATCGATGATTATGCCCATCACCCAACGGAAATCAATGCCGTAATGGGGTCAATCCGAACCTTTTACCCGGATAAAAAGCTGTTGGTGGTCTTTCAGCCGCATCTTTTCAGCAGAACAAGAGATTTTGCGGACGGATTTGCAGAAAGTTTAAGCAAAGCGGATGAACTGATCCTTCTTGATATCTACCCTGCAAGAGAGCTTCAGGAAAATTTCGAAGGAATAACCTCTGATTGGCTGTTGGAAAAAGTAAATTCAGATAAAAAAGAGAAATCGGACTTGTCCGGTGCTTTTGAAAAAATAAAAGAAAAAGAATTTGACATCCTTCTCACCGTAGGCGCAGGAAATATTGACACCCTGTATGATCCTATTGCAGAATGGATAAATTCTTCTGTACAAAGTACAATGTAAAAAGTACAGAGATCATTAATAAAGTAACTAATTAGAATACAATAGTACACTGTACTTTTTACATTGTACAAAATATATGAAAAATAAATACAGAATATTAAAAATTGCTGTCACAGTGATCATCCTCGGATTACTGCTGAGTTTCTCATTGAAGAGATTCAGCGGCCAGAAGATCACGGACAATAAGATTTCTGTAAAAATGAATGAAAAAGCACCCGTATACTTCATTGATGAAAAAGATATCCGGGAAATTGTAAAAAAAGAAAATCCTTCCGGGAAAGTAGGAGATCTGAATATTCCCACACTTGAAAAGAAGATCAATTCACTTCCGGCCGTAGACAGTGCCAATGTCTATTTAAACCTGAACGGAAAACTGTACCTTGATATCAAACAGAGAGTTCCTGTTTTCAGACTGAATAAAGATGGAAGAGACTTCTATGTAGATGAAAAAGGTACCGAATTTCCTATTTCCAAAACCTATTCGCATCCCTGCATGCTGGTAACAGGGAATGTAAAGCCGGATGAATATCAAAAACTGGCCGAACTGGTTGAAAAAATTGATAAAGACGATTTCAGTAAAAAATTCTTTATCGGAATTTCAAAAGACAAAGACGATTATAATCTTCTGACCAGCGACGGAAATTATAAAGTGGAAATAGGAGATCTTGATAATATTGAATTTAAAGTAAAAGGTCTGAAGACCTTTGTAGAGAAATATCTTGTATTCCAGGATCCTCAAAAATACAGCATGGTTTCTGTAAAATACCAGAACCAGATTGTAACCACTTTAAATCCTTATTTCAAAGAAAACGATAGTATTCTGAAAGCAGGGAATAAGGAACTGGCGAAAGTCCCGGCTCTGCCAGCAGTTAAAAAGCCTGATGTTCTGCCTAAACCTACAACAAAAACACCTTCAACAAAGCCGAAGGAAAAAATAAAACCAAAAACGACAACCAAGCCAAAGGAAACCAAAAAAACAGAGAAGAAGCCGGAGGCCAAAAAACCTAAGGCAAAAGTAAAAATAGAATAAAAAAGTCCAGATGGACAATTTAGCATAAAATTGGAATAAAATCCAGTTGACAAACAAGGAAAAAGTAGAAAAAAATCAAATCGACATAAAATGGAAAATCAAGAGTATTCAGTAGGTCTGGACATTGGGACAACGAAGATTGTCGCGATTGTCGGAAGGAGGAATGCACACGGGAAGATAGAAGTTCTCGGGGTTGGAAAGGCCAAAAGTCTTGGAGTTCATAAAGGTATTGTGAATAATATATCACAAACCATTAATTCAATCAAGGCCGCCGTTTCTGAAGCACAATCCAGCGCAGGAGTTCCTATCCGTAAAGTGACGGTAGGTATTGCAGGAAAACACATACGTTCTCTGCAGCATTCCGACTATATTATGCGTGAGCATCCGGATAAATTTATTACAGACGATGACATCGAAGCACTGAAAGATCAGGTAAAAAAGCTTGTCATGCTTCCCGGAGAAGAAATTATCCACGTTCTTCCACAGGAATATAAAGTGGATTCCGAAGGTGAAATTCAGGAGCCGGTAGGAATGCACGGAAAACGTTTAGAAGCTAATTTCCACGTGGTAGTAGGACAAATGGGCAGCATCAGAAACATCGCAAGATGTGTAAGAGAAGCTGGTCTGGAAATGGAGGCCCTTACCCTGGAACCTTTAGCCTCTTCCGAAGCCGTATTAACGAAAGAAGAAAAAGAAGCCGGTGTTGCCATTGTTGACATCGGAGGTGGTACCACAGATATTGCGATCTTTAAAGACAACATCATCCGTCATACCTGCGTAATTCCTTACGGAGGCGGAATTATCACAGAAGACATCAAAGAAGGCTGCTCTATTATAGAAAAACATGCAGAACAGTTGAAAGTAAAATTCGGTTCTGCAGTTCCTGAATTAGAAAAAGACAGTACATTTGTTACTATTCCAGGCCTTCACGGAAGACCAGATAAGGAAATCTCCCTTAAAACTTTGGCTCAGATCATCAATGCCAGAGTAGAAGAGATCCTGGAAATGGTCAATACAGAATTAAAAGCTTACGGGGCATTTGAACAAAAGAAAAAGCTGATTGCTGGGATTGTCCTTACAGGAGGCGGATCCAACTTAAAACACCTTCGTCAGCTTGCCAATTATACAACAGGTTTTGACAGCAGAATCGGTTTTGCGAACGAATATATTGCCAACGATAAAAACCAGTACCTGAAAGGCCCGGAATTTGCTACATCAATCGGCTTGCTGATGGAAAGTTTAAAGATCCGCGACAAAAAACAGGGATCAGAAACACAAGAACTTGTTGAAGAGGAATTAGCTAAAGCTGAAACTGCTCCGGCACAGACAGAAACAGTTCAGCAGGCTCAGCCGGCAGCAATAGTTCAGGATCAATCCGTTGTTAGTGAGCAGCAGGAAAACAGAAGAGCTAAACTGACTTTCGGGCAGTCGCTTATGGAAAAAGTTAAAAAATTCTTTGAAGAAGTAGAGTAAAATATAAATGATAGAAGATTATTGATAATTGATAAATAAAATGCATATTGCCAACCCCGTTTATCACTCATCAGTTATCATTCGTCAATCATCAATTATAAAAAGCATAGTTATGGAAAATATAGGTACACAAGGATTTTCATTTGATTTGCCAAAAGGAAATTCATCCATCATAAAAGTTATCGGTGTAGGAGGCGGTGGAAACAACGCCTTGAAGCACATGTACGAGAAAGGTATTTACGGAGTAGATTTCGTGGTCTGTAATACCGATGCCCAGACTTTAGACAATAACCCTGTTGCCAACAAAGTACAGCTGGGGACTACCATCACGGAAGGTCTTGGTGCCGGAGCAGATCCTGAGGTTGGGGAAAAATCTGCTATTGAAAGCATCGAAGAGATCAAAGCATCCATGGGGCAGAATACCAAAATGGTGTTCATCACAGCCGGAATGGGTGGTGGTACCGGGACAGGAGCAGCTCCGGTTATTGCCAAAGTAGCCAAAGATATGGGAATTCTTACGGTAGGTATCGTTACCGTTCCTTTCAGCTTTGAAGGCAAAAGAAGACTTGAACAGGCCGAAATAGGTCTTGAAAAACTAAGAAATAATGTTGACTCACTGATTGTAATCAATAATGATAAACTAAGACAGCAGTTCGGAAACCTTGGCTTCAAGCAGGGGTTCTCAAAAGCCGATGAAGTTTTAACCAATGCCGCGAAAGGAATGGCAGAAGTTATTACCGGTTACTTTGATGTAAACATTGACTTTAGAGATGCCAAATCTGTCCTTCAGAACTCCGGCACGGCATTGATGTCTACCGGAATTGCTTCAGGAGAAAACAAAGCAGAAGAAGCCGTTAAAAAAGCACTGGACTCTCCGTTATTGAATGACAACAAAATAACAGGAGCTAAAAACGTTCTTCTATTGATCAGAAGTGGTGCGGAAGAAGTAACCATGGATGAGATCGGGGTCATTATGGACCACATCCAGAAAGAAGCCGGAAATACTGCAGATATTATCTTCGGGGTCGGTGCTGATGAGGAATTAGGAGATTCTGTAAGCGTTCTTGTCATCGCTACAGGTTTTTCAAATGACAGCAAGAGATTCGCCGGACCTACAGAAAAAATAAGAATCAGTCTCAACGACAGTTTAGAGACTCCTAAAGCTTCTCCTTTTAAGACAAGGGAAGAAAGAGATGCTACTTCTGAAACAACTCGTGATTTCGGAGGAAAACACACGTTCAGACTGGATGACGAAGACAATGATGCTCCACAGTTCGGTATGACTTCTTCTGAAAAAAAAATGAGTATTAAAGAAGAAGAAATTAAAACCGAAATAAAATTCTTTGATAAAGAGGAAGATACACAGAATAGCTGGAGAAATGAGCAAGAAGCGGAAGAAGAGTCTTACAGCCTGTTCTCTCATGATGACGAAGAGGGAGAAGATCCTAATGATCTGGAAATCGAATCTTTTAAATTTGATTTTGATGCCAGAAAAGATGAAACTCCATCTACTCCGGCAACACGTGCTTTCTCTGATGAAAAGCCAATTGAATTTAGTTTCTTTGTCAATAATCAGCCTTCATCTAATGAGCCTAAAACAGACTTCGGACAGCCAAAAGCAGAGTTTACAGCTCCTGCCAGTGCAGTAACAGAAATTCCGGTTCAGGCAGCTGAAGCTATCTTCCAGACAAGACAGGAAGAACCGAAAGCTGAAACAAAACCAGCTTTTGAGGAAAAAACAGAAATTGAAACTCCAAAATCCTCCGAATCAGAATTCACCTTTGTGAATAAAGCAGTGGATCAGGAAAGAATTTCGGAGAGAAGAAATAAATTAAAAGAATTCAATTCACGCTATCAAAGCTTTGACAGTACAAGTGAATTCGAATCTGTTCCTGCTTTCAAGAGAAAAAATATTGCTATTGACGGAACCAATGCATCAGACCAGAATATCAACACATATCTGTCTGACAACAATGGGTCTATGCAGGTGAAAGAAAACAGATTTTTAAATAAAGATGTTGATTAAATTAATATAACAATGTAAAATGTACCAATGTAACAATACAACCGTCATGCTGAGTTTGTGAAGCATCTCATTGGTAAACTGTTACATTGATACATTGTTAAATTTAAAACCATGAGTTTAGAAAATACTATAAGTGAAGCTATTAAGACCGCTATGAGAGAAAAAGACAGAGTTGCTCTGGATTCTCTGAGAGCTGTAAAAGCTCAGATCTTACTTCTACAGACGGAAGCGAGAGGCGCTGAAGTTTCTGCGGAACAGGAAATTGCTATCCTGCAGAGAATGATTAAGCAGCGTAAAGATTCTTTCGAACAGTTCGCTGCACAAGGAAGAAATGACCTTGCGGAAGTGGAAGAAGCGCAGATGAAAGTCATTGAGAAATTTCTGCCTGAACAGCTGAGTCCGGAAGAACTGGAAACAGAAATTAAGAATATCATTACCCAAACCGGAGCTGAGTCTGCCAAAGATTTAGGAAAAGTAATGGGAGCTGCTTCAAAAGCGCTGGCAGGAAAATCTGACGGAAAAAGTATTTCAGAAATGGCTAAGAAGCTGCTTTCTTAGACGGATACGCATCACAAGATTCGGGTATATTGCCCGAAACATGAGGCACGAGCCTTAAAACCAGGATATCCAACCTTTGCATATCGATTTGATTAAAGAATCCCGGAACGCTAGCGTTCCGGGATTCATTTTGGATATTCATAATATTTAATTCAGTCTATCATTATTCAAAACTGAAGAAGCCTCTACTTAACTGCTGAAAATCAGGTGGTGTTAAATAATTTGAGTGCTCGAGGGAAAGCAGTAAATGTTTTTTTCATGGTCAGTTGTTTTCAGAATCATTTCAAATTTAATAAATAATTATCATTATTCATAATTTTATTTCATGTTTTTTTGAATATTATTGAAATATTAATATTGTATTAATTTTTTATGACTAAAGCATTGATAGTTTTTATATATTGAACAAACGCAAAGAATTGTTTAACTTTGTATCGATAAAAAAACAAAATATATGTATCCAACAGATTTAGTAATGCCTATGAAGGCAGAACTTACAGATAAAGGTTTCGAAGATTTAACATCTCCAGCGCAGGTAGAAGAGACTTTAAAGCAGCCAGGAACTACGCTATTGGTTATTAATTCAGTGTGCGGATGTGCGGCTGGAGCAGCAAGACCGGGAGTTGTATACTCTTTGACAGGAGACAAAAAACCTGATCATTTAGCAACTGTTTTTGCAGGATTTGATACGGAAGCTGTAGCAGAAGCAAGAAAACACCTTGCTCCATTCCCTCCAAGCTCACCATGTGTAGCTCTTTTCAAGGATGGTGAATTGGTTCACATGCTGGAAAGACATCACATTGAAGGTAATCCTGCAGGCGCTATTGCAGCCAATCTTCAGGCAGCTTTTGATGAGTATTGCTAAGAAATAATAGACCTAAATACTGAACCGTTACATAATTTGTAGCGGTTTTTTTATTTAACACCTTAAAAATTCTCTAAAAATCCAAATATTATTATATTTGTTGAAATGGCAACAAAGGCACTCTTCAATACTGTGGTCAACTGGTTTATCCGCCAAAGAATAGACCAGATTCAGAATTTCATGGATCATCCCATTGAAACTCAGAAAGGTATACTCTTTTCCCAATTATTTCATGCTGAAGACACTGAATACGGCAAAACATACGGCTTTAATTCGATCTCAAGCTATCAGGACTTTAAAAATAAGGTTCCGATCGTTGCTTATGAAGATTTTGAACCCTATATTGAGAAAGCGAGGCAGGGTCACAAGGATGTAAGCTGGCCTGGTTACATCAAACATTTTGCAAAATCATCGGGAACCACAAATGCCAAGAGCAAGTTTATCCCTATTTCTGCAGAAAGCCTTGAATACTGTCACATGAAAGCGGGAAAAGATATGGTTTCCATCTACACTAATAACCATCCCGAAAACCAGCTATTCACCAATAAGAATCTGCGTTTGGGCGGAAGTTCTGAGCTTCATGCAAATTTCAACACCAAATTCGGAGACCTTTCCGCTATTTTAATTGACAATCTTCCTTTTTGGGTAGAGATCACCACAACACCAAGCAAAAAAGTCTCCCTGATGGCTGAATGGGAAAGTAAGCTTAAAGCCATCACCTCTGAAGTAAAGAATGAAGACGTCGGCAGCATCCTCGGAGTGCCGAGCTGGATGATGGTCCTTCTTCAAAGGGTTTTAAAAGAGACAGGCAGCGGAAGTATTTCTGAGCTGTGGCCCAATTTAGAGGTCTTTTTTCACGGCGGAATAAGCTTTAAGCCATACAAGGACCAATACAGCCAGATCATCGGAAAAAAGATCAATTACTACGAAATTTACAATGCTTCCGAAGGTTTCTTCGGGATACAGGACAGATCGGACAGTGATGAAATGCTGCTGATGCTGGATTATGGTATTTTTTATGAATTCATTCCGATGGACCAGTTTCATTTTTCCAATCCGAAAGTCGTAAGCCTGGAAGATGTTGAAGTGGGAAAAAACTATGCAATGGTAATTACGACAAACGGAGGATTGTGGAGATATCTGATTGGGGATACCGTTGTGTTTACCTCAACCAGCCCTTTCAGAATAAAAATTACGGGAAGAACCAAACATTATATCAACGCGTTCGGAGAAGAACTTATGATCACCAATGTGGAATCTGCCCTTACCAAAGCCTGTGAAGTAACCGGTGCAAGCATTACCGATTTTACAGGAGCTCCTGTTTTCATGAAAGAAAATGAAAGTGGCGCCCATGAATGGATCTTCGAATTTAGCCGCCATCCGGATGACCTGGAACGTTTTACTGATGCTTTTGATCATCATCTAAAAACGATCAATTCGGATTATGAAGCCAAAAGATATAATAATCTGACATTGAAAAGACCGATTGTTCACATTGCAAAACCTGATCTTTTCTACCACTGGCTTGAATCTAAAGGCAAGCTTGGCGGCCAGAATAAAGTCCCGAGACTAAGTAACGATCGAGAGTATATAGATCCTTTGCTGGATCTTAACAAGTAATAACATCTTTCCTTTAAAGGAGTTTGTAAGACATAAAAAAACGCAGTCAAAATTTCGACTGCGTTTTCTGTATCATAGTATTTCACTATTTATTTAGATCTTCCTTCAGCTTTTTTGCCCCTTCTTCTACTTTAGCAGCTCCTTTTGCAGCAGCATTCTTTACATCCTGTCCAACTTCCTGAGCACCGGCTTTGAGATCTTTTCCTGCTTTGTTAATATCTTCTTTAGCTTTTTGAGCGGCATCGTCTATTTTATTTCCGGCTGCATCAACTTTAGTTTTCACATCTTCTTTAGCTTTATCTATTTTAGTGGTATCTATAAGAGCAGAAGGTGTTTCTGAAACCGTAGTTGTAGTAGTTGTTACTGATCCGTCTGCGTTTTCAACCTGCTCTGTTTTGGTCGTTGATTTTGTGCATGATACAGCAAGTACTGCCACTACAGCTGCTGCTAAAATTTGTTTTTTCATATTGTATATTTTTTTAATGTATTTTTATTATGTTTTTGCCCCGTTGGTTGGCGGGCTGTCGGCCGTTTTCTGCTTCTTCTCTGCTTCCGTCTTTTTCCTTTCCTCTTCCAGCTTCTTTTTGTTTTCTTTTTCAAGCTCTTCTTTCAGCTTCTGCTCTTTTTTCTGAAGCTTTTCGGCCTGTTTTATAGAATCCTGGTATTTCTGTGAGGACATTCTGATCTTGCGGACAATATCTATTGATGTTGCTCCTGCTGAAAATGAATCCACAGCTGCCGTATCATAATGAATTTTCATGTCCTGATCGGCGGCGAAACCCGAGGTTTCTTTCTTTGAGCAGGACTTTAATAACAGTGATACCATAAAAACTGCAGACAGAAAATTTTTCATGGAACTAATTTAGCAGAAATTCTGCAATTACAGGATAGTGATCCGATAATTTTACAGCATGATCCACTTTATAGCTTAAAGGAATGATAGATTTTGAAGTGAATATATAATCGATCCTAAGTGGTATCTTATAATCATGAAAACTGGTAGAAGCACCATTTCCTACAGTAACAAAGGCATCCTGAAGATTTTTCCCCAGATTATAGTATTCATAGGAGTTAGGCACCGAATTAAAATCACCAGCCAGGATTACCGGATAAGGTGAAAAATCAATTACTTTTCTGATCTTTCTGATCTGCGCTTCATGAGCTTTAAATGTAGGTGTCATATGAGAAAGAAAATTGGTAATCTTCCCTCCTATATTTGCAAAACCATCAAATTTAAGCATTGACTTTTGAAGCCTGAAAGGTTCCAGATAAACCGTAACTACTCTTATGATCTTTCCGTTAATGTCTACATCGGCATAAAAAGAGTTTCCTCTTGCCTTATCGTCAAGCAGCTCTTCCTGTCTTAAGATTTTATGTTTTGTTTTCAGAATAACCGATGGATATTTTATCATATCACGCTGTATTGCCCTGTTGGTGTCTTTTTCCTGAACAAGAATAATATCTGCATCCTGATCTGTAATGTACTTTTTCACCTTGTCCCAGCCGAAATCTCCGTATTTCACATTAAATGTAAGAACTTTAATATCTCTGATCGATTTTAAATTTTCTGTTTTTGGAGAGAAATTCACCCATCTTCTTACCGGGTTATAAAAAAGAAGGCTACCCAATGCAAAAGCAATAGCAATTTTTTTTCCTTTGAAAATCCAGACAAGCGTCAGCAAAATATAGATTAAAATCAGATATGGGAATGCTAGGGAAAGCAGGTTAAGGCTGCCTAAAAAATTAGGCGGAATCCATGCATTGCTTAATGTGCACAACAGCAGTACGGCAACAGCAATATGTATAAACAGCAGTAATTGGCTCAGCTTCATGAAGTAACGGTCTAGGATACCTTTATTTTATCAAAAACCTTACCAAGCCTATTACTTTAACTAATTTTATGATTATTCATTGCTAATGGAGAATGTTCCCACCACCGGATAATGATCTGAAAGCTTTATAGTCCGATCCACTTTATAGGTAATGGGCTGTATGCTTTTTGAAGTAAAAATATAATCTATTCTTATTGGAAATTTATAGTCATGGAAGCTTGTTGCACTTCCTTTTCCTGCTTTCAGGAAGGCATCTTCCAGCCCTTCAGATAAATGATAGTATTCGTAAGAATTGGGAACGGAATTAAGATCTCCCATAACAATCACAGGATAGGGAGAATTTTCAATCCCATCTTTAACCACTCTCACCTGGTCCTGATGTTTTTTAAAAACCGGAATAAGCCTTTTCACAATATTTTTCAGCTTTCTTTCATCTTCTTCTTTGACTCCATCTATTTTGATCATCCCCTTTTCAAATTTAAATGGCTCTAAATAAATATTGATAAAACGGTATATTTTTCCTCTAATTTCAATATCTGCCTGGGAAGCATAAGCATTATTATTTTCGTAATCACTCTTGATGAGCTCTTTGGAATCTATAATTTTATGTTTTGAGAAGATTTTAAGAATCCCATTCTTGTTAATCACTTCCGTATCTTTAACAGAAACGTTTTTACCGGCCTCCTGCAGCATGACCACATCCGCGTTGGCATTGTTCAGAAATTTTTCAATTTCAGAAGCTCCCACTAATCCAGCTTTGACATTAAAAGTAATGACCTTTAGGTTTGCTGATTCTTTTTTACCAGAGGAAAAATTCACCCATCTTTGCATTGGGTTCAAAAAAATAAGCCCGGCCAGCATAAATACAAAAGTTCTCTTTTTCCAGCTGAAAAGCCAGAAAAGCGTAAATATTGCATATATGGCGATAAAAATGGGAAAACCCAGGGAAAGCAGATTGAACCACGGAAATATTTTAGGCGGAACATAGGCATTCAGAAAAGTACAAAGCAGCAGGAACAAAACGCCTACGTGCAGGATCAATATAATAAGACGGAAGACTTTCACAGATGTTCCTAATTGAATCTATACAGATGTTTCTTCCAGATCCTTGCAAGAATCCAGCCAACTAAGGCTCCTCCAACGTGAGCGAGATGAGCAATACCTCCACCGTTGCCGGAAATCCCCAGATATATGGAAACCACAATAACGATAGGCATCAGGTATTTTACCTTTATAGGAACAGGGATAAACATCATCATGATTTTTGAATCAGGATACAATGTGGCAAAAGCGGCCACCACTCCGAAAATAGCCCCGGAAGCCCCCACCATAGGCGTTGCCACAATTCCTTTTAAATTCTCCAACAATTCTTTCTGCTTAAGAACGGATGCCGCATCTCCATTAAATCCTACGCTTGCTCCAGATAAATAGGCATTGACATTGAATCCGAGCTGCTGCAATTCGTTCGTAAGCTGCTGTGCTTCAACAAAATTCCATAAATTAAAAAGGAAAAATGCCCCTAACCCACTTAGAAAATAGAGAATCAAATACTTTTTATCCCCTAATGTCTGCTCCAGGATAGGCCCGAAACTGTATAGCGTGAGCATATTAAACAAAATGTGCATGATACTTCCATGCATAAACATATGGGTAATGATCTGCCATGAATGAAAAAACGGTGAAAAAGGATAAAACCCGGCAAGATAGCCGATTACCTGGTTTCCAAGAAAATAAGTCCCAATGAATACAATAATATTGATAATGATAATATTTCTTGTGATGGGCGGTATATTGTTAAACATTTTTAAAATTTGTTTTTAAAATCATTAAACGGAACTTCATAAAAGCATCTTTTCCCATCCGGTAAAAATTCCGGAAAGCCTAATGCTGTAAAGTCTTTGATCATCTGTTCCGCATCTTTTTTATAGATAAAGTCAAACCTTGATTTTGACTGCATTTTGTTCCATTGGTTGAGATAAAACTGCATAAACTCTTCTTCGGTCTTATATTCCAGAATCTCAAAAAGGTTCTCCAGGAACTTCATGGCCTGGGTTTCTTTTAATCCTTCGGGAAGAGCGTCTATCCTCAACACACTTTCATGTGCAATTTTCATGTCAAACCCAAGTTCAGGAAGAAATTTTTTGAAAGAATTGTATTTATTCTTTTCTATTTCGTTCATATGATACTCCAGAGAAAACAGAAGTGTATGGCTGTTTGGGTTGACATTGGGCTTCTTTGAGCTTTTATTATTTTCTGAAACAACCAGCCGATGCATTCTTCCTAAGTCCAGCATAAGGGTTACATCGCCTTTATTGAACAGCCAGTAACCGTTCGGCAGTCTCATCAGATCCTCATCGAAATCTTCATCTTCAAATAAATTGATCTTCGAAGGTTCTGCTGTAATATTCTGGTGGTACATTTCCGTAAGGTTCTGGATCTCTTCGGGACGCACATTTCTTTCTTCAATAAATGGATTGTAGTCTTTATCTACTATAATCTCCGGCATTTTGATCACTCCATCTCCACCGTTTCCCTTGCTTGGAAAAGGTTTGTTCATCATCGCATCCATTTCAGGATCTTTATCAAAATCAAGGCTAGGAGAAACATTATAAATTCCCAGAGACCTTTTAATGGTGGAACGAAGAAGGGCAAAGATCAGATGCTCATCTTCAAACTTCACTTCCGTTTTCTGGGGATGGATATTCACATCTATTTTTTCCGGATCCATCTCAAGATATAGAAAAAATGTAGGAACATAGCCCGGAAGAAGCAATCCTTCGAAAGCTTCCTGAACCGCTTTATTGAAATAAGGACTTCTGAAATATCTTCCGTTCACAAAAAGAAACTGCTCGCCTCTGGATTTTTTAGCGCCTTCCGGCTTCGCAACAAAACCGTGAAGCTTACACCAGATGATATCTTCTTTGATAGGAATCAGCTGCGGTTGCAGTTTACGTCCGAAAACATCTACAATACGCTGCATCTGGCTTCCTTTTCTTAATCTGAAAACGGCCTCATCATCATGAAACAGGGAAAATTCCAGATTTTCATGGGCTAAGGCAACACGCTGGAATTCATCAATAACATGTCTGAATTCAACATTATTATTTTTAAGGAATTTTCTTCTGGCCGGAACATTGTAAAAAAGGTTCTTAACCAGGAAATTAGATCCGTCGGCTGTCTGGATCGGGTCCTGAAACTGAAAAACACCGCCTTCAATGTAGATATTCGTCCCGATTTTAGCATCATTCTGCTTTGTCCTCAGCTCAACCTGGGAAACTGCAGCGATAGATGCCAGTGCCTCGCCCCGAAATCCTTTTGTAACGATCTTGAAAATATCTTCTGTTCCTTTGATCTTTGACGTAGCATGTCTTTCAAACGCCATTCTGGCATCGGTCTCAGACATTCCTTTACCGTCATCCACCACCTGGATCAGGTTTTTTCCAGCATCCCTGATAATCAATTCTATCTTGGATGCTCCCGCATCAATAGCATTCTCCAAAAGCTCCTTCACAATGGACGCAGGCCTCTGCACCACTTCTCCTGCTGCAATTTGGTTGGCTACATGATCCGGTAAAAGCTGAATAATATCTGACATAAAACGTATAATCAACTTACAAAAATAGTCAATGGAAACCGGAATTAAAACATTAAAACGGTGAATTAAAATTTAATTATCAACATTTTAATAACAATTTACCGCGTTATTTCTGTTTTATACCTGACAGAGGTTGAATGAATCTTTTATTGATTCTTGCTTTCCGGCTTATAACTAATGAAAACACCCCTTTTCGATGATAGAAAAAGGGTGATTTACAGCTAGTTTACAAAATTTGATATTATTTTTATTGCTCATTCATCAAAGACAAGCCTTCTTTTTTCTTTTCTTTTTGGAATACCGTGGACTTTGTCATATAGATAAGCCAACATGTTAGGCTTTTTATAAATTCTGCTGTATCGGTATTTGGTATTAAAGTGTCTTATATGAATTTTATAGGCATCATAGCCAATCACAACTAAGAGACAGATGCTGATCACATAAAATACCCTGAATTCAAGATAATAATACGTAAGTCCAGAGAAAACAGCACCCAAAACATAGGCAGCCATAATACTCATAAGTAATTTTGCTCTTCCTATCAGCTCACCATTCTTTCTGTATTTTTTCTGGGTAAACATGGAAAGAAGGATTCCAAGGTCGGTGGTGGTACCCGTGAGATGGGTTGTTTTCACTGAGAAATTGGAAATACTTGCTGTAAGGCCGTTCTGAAGTCCGGTGGCAAAAAGCATCAGCGCTACCAGATATTCAGTTTCTTCCAGTGTTTTCTGATAGTAAAACTGTCCATATATTCCCACAAACAGTAGGCATATAATTTCTAAAACAATAGGCATGGAATGGGCAAAATATTTACTCTTTTTATTGAAGTTGATCACTATGAAGTTAGACAGAAAGCTCCCGAAGAAGAACAGGAAGATCCATGCACCTACCACAGCCACCTGCGTCCAGTTTCCCTTGCTGATCTCAGCAGCTAAGACGGCATAATGTCCAGTTACGTTCGATGTAAAAGAGAGAAATATTAACAGGGAGGCGATATTTATAGTCCCTGCAGTGAATGCAGTCAGCGTTCCCAATCTGATATTGTCTCCCAACGTTCGGCTGTTACTATAATTTCTTAACATTTTTTATTCTTATTATATTGTGTTTTCTTTTTTTAGACCTCCACAAAGACCTCAGCCAGTCTTCCTCTTTCCGGAAGCCGTTCAGCAATTTCCACCTTAATTTCCCGCACCTGAAGCGCTCTGCATTTTTTAATGTAAGGTGTTATATCAAACTTTCCTTTGCCTTTACTCTTAATAGATGGTGAATAATAGGCTTCCTCAATATGCTCTGCTTTCACATAATTATCGAATGTCCTCTGAAAGCTTCCAGTGAAAATATCGCAGACAATCTTATTAACTAAATGCGGGTATTTATTTTTGATAATTCCATAGGCATCACAGAATTCCTGCGGCCTGATCTTATTAAAAATTGTGCTTTTTGTATTGAACAGAAGGTCTCTGATGGAATCTCCTCCATCATATCCTGAAACCAAAAGAATATTATACTGGTTCTGGTCTTCTGATGCTTCTTTCTCTTTCAGCACTTTTTTTAATATATTCAGTGACTCAAGAGAGTAATCCGTTGCGATTAAGATTGTTTTGGTCATATCCTTTAGATTTAGGTTTATTGTCATATTTTGATGATACAAAACTAAAGCGGCAAGATTAGAAGCTCTTTGGAACGGAATTAAAATGTGATTAAAGAGATTAAAATGAGATTAGAATATTATTAACAGGCGTTAATATGAGAAAATTTGAAATTGAAATGCTTAGTTTTCGAAGTAATGAAAATTAAGCAGATAGATGAGATTGAACAGATTGACGTTTGTTATTAAACTCCTTCCGGCCTCGTACTATAGAAATTAGGAAAGCGCATCTGCACGGTCGTTCCCTCGTTTTCGTGAGAACTTACGATCAGTTCGCCATTGTGCATCCTTACAATATTTCTTGCCAGCGGAAGTCCTATTCCGTAGCCTTCATAATTCTTGGTATTGGAAGCCCTGAAAAACGGGTCATAGATTTTGTTCATCTCCTCCTCCGGAATCCCGATTCCGAAGTCTTTTACAATGATATACACATCTGTATCTGTGGCACCCAACGAAACTTTTACCTGCTGGAAATTAGAATATTTACAACCGTTATTGATGATATTGGCTACCGCAAGATGCAACAGCTGTTCGTTGCCCTGTACTTTTAGTTTTTTGGGATTGTCAGGAAGCATGCTGATATCCAGGTAGATATTATTCCTTGAATCGATCTTTCTTAGTGTTTCAATAACATCCCAAAGCAGCTGATCTATCCTTACTTTATCCATTTTCTGGATCTTTCCGTCGAAACCGGTCTGAGCAATCATTAATAAGGCCTTAATCTTTTTATCCAGTTTTTCTGCTTCATCAAGGATAATCTCCAGGGTTTCTTTGTATTCATCAGCCGTTCTGCCGATAGAAAGGGCTACATCCGCCTCTCCCATAATCGAGGTAAGAGGTGTTCTCAATTCATGGGAAACATTCCCGATCAGATGGTTTTGGGTTTCAAATGAGGTTTCTATACGGTTCAGCATTCCGTTGAAAGTTTCTATCAGCTCATTAAGTTCCTTATTGTCAGGCTGTGGCTCCAACCTCAGGTGAAGATTTTCAGAACTGATCTCTTTTACCTTACCGGTAATTTTTAAGATGGGCTTAAATAAGGTTTTAGATAGATAAAAAGAAAAGATCATACTGAAGAACAGAGATAGCACAATACAGGTGATCAGCGTTCTCTTTAAAAATCCCAGGTAATAAATTACATAATGATTCTTGGCAGAAGCAATGGCTATATAGTCTTTATCATCATACTTAAAGGTCTGCCCGATATAATAAAATTCCTTATCATTATAATTAGCCTCCCCTTTTCTGACAATACTTTTGAAAAAATAATCGGGAATATGAAGTTCCTGTGAGATTTTTCTGTAATTGGAATCAGCCGGAACCGCAAAAACATAATCTCTTTCCATGGGCAGTTCCTCATCATTGAGGCCATTGAGGATATAGTTTTCGGGAAGATCGAGATGGTCCTTGCTTTTCTCGATCTGAACAATGGTCGTTGTACGGATTTTCAGCAGCTCATAAAACCTCTGGTGTGAAAAGTTGACAATCGAAAAATAAACCAACCCACTGAACAGCAAAATGATGGCAGTAAATACCAGCATTAAGAGGACCATCGTTTTGGTCTGGTTTGTGACAACTTTATTAAACATCCATTAAGTTTTTTTCAGTACGTAACCCATTCCTATCACGGTATGGATCAGCTTATTATCATCCTGTCTATCCAGTTTTTTTCTTAGATAATTTACATAAACATCTACCACATTGGTCCCTAGCTCATAATTGACACCCCATACCGCATCCAGAATTTCAGCTCTGGAAATTACTTTTTCGGGATTGTTCAGGAAGTATAGCAAAAGTTTATATTCTGTAGAAGTCAAAGAAATTTCATCTCCGGCGCGGGTCACTTTTTTTGTATAATCATTAACAACTAAGTCTGAAAACTGGAACACATGCTCATTGTCAGGCTCCGGCTCGGCAGTTTCCTGAGAGTTTATTCCGTTACTCCTTCTCAATAGTGATTTTACCCGGGCTACCAGTTCAATGAATTTGAAAGGTTTTACGAGATAATCATCGCCGCCGCTTTCTAAGCCTAACACAATATTTTCGGACGTTCCCAATGCTGTCAAAAACAGGATTGGAACATGCTTATTGGTTTTCCTGATCTCTTTACAA
>NZ_QNUH01000016.1 GCF_003385495.1 Chryseobacterium elymi
GGCTACTGCTGTTCTTCCGATACCGCATCCCACATCCAGAACATGATCTGTATTTTGTAAGCCAATATATTTTTTAAGTGCATTTACCTGACGGATTCCGTGAGGAATAAAGTCGCTGCCGCCTACATAAATGTCTCCTTTTTTAGGTTCATTTTTCGATCTTTTTCCGGTAATTCCTTCATAAAGATCGATCGGAAAATAATAAATTTTCCGCCCCAA
Source organism: Chryseobacterium elymi (assembly GCF_003385495.1). GTDB lineage: Bacteria > Bacteroidota > Bacteroidia > Flavobacteriales > Weeksellaceae > Chryseobacterium > Chryseobacterium elymi. Next base: position 220 of record NZ_QNUH01000016.1, read on the forward strand.
AAGCCTGAGACGAGGAGGAAGTTTATAATAATATGACCGTAATGCAGACATATGCTATTTGTTTCCTTTATAATAATTAATCAATCCATTCGTAGAACTGTCGTGAGAGCTGATTGCCTCATTGTTTTCAAGTTCAGGAAGGATCTTATTAGCTAAAACTTTTCCTAATTCCACCCCGAACTGATCGAAGCTGAAAATGTTCCAGATCACCCCCTGAACAAAGATCTTATGCTCATACATGGCAATTAACTGGCCTAATGAAAAAGGAGTTAATTCCTTGAATAATATAGAGTTAGTAGGTGTGTTTCCGTGGAAGACTTTGTAGTTTAATAACTTATCAATTTCTTCATCGGATTTTCCTGCGTTTCTTAATTCTTCTTCTACTTCCTCTTCAGATTTTCCGAAGGCAAGTGCTTCAGTCTGTGCAAAAAAGTTAGCCAAAAGCTTAGGCTGATGATCAGAAACTACATTGCTGCTTTTCACATAAGCGATAAAATCTGCAGGAATAAGTTCAGTTCCCTGGTGAATTAGCTGGTAGAAAGCATGTTGGCCGTTCGTACCCGGTTCGCCCCAAATAATAGGCCCTGTTTCATATTCTACGAATTCTCCGTTTCTGTCTACACATTTTCCGTTACTTTCCATATCTCCCTGCTGAAGATAAGCTGCAAATCTGTCCAGGTATTGAGAGTAAGGAAGTATTGCGTAGCTTGTTGCCGCATAAAAATTACGGTACCATATACCTAAAAGTCCCATTAATACCGGAATGTTTTCAGAGAAATCTGCAGTCTGGAAATGCTGATCGGTATCATTTGCACCTTTTAAAAGCTGCTCGAAATTGTCATAACCAACTGCCAGAACAATACTCAGACCGATAGCGCTCCAAAGAGAATATCTTCCGCCTACCCAGTCCCAGAATTCGAAGATGTTTTCTTCTGCAATCCCGAATTTTTTAACGGCTTCAACATTAGTCGATAAAGCCACAAAATGTTTGGCAACATCTTCTTCTTTTCCTGCTTTCAGGAACCAGTCTTTTGCAGAATTGGCATTGGTCATTGTTTCCTGAGTAGTAAAAGTCTTGGAAGCAATAATGAACAATGTGGTTTCAGGATTCAGGGTTTTAACGGTTTCAGCGATGTGATTACCATCAACATTGGAAACGAAATGAACGTTTAATCTTGTTTTAAAATGTTTTAAAGCTGAACAAACCATTACCGGTCCAAGATCTGAACCTCCGATTCCGATATTGACCACATCGGTAATTTCTTTTCCGTTGAAGCCTTTGTGTTCCCCTGAAATAATTTTTTCAGAGAAAGCTTTCATGTGATCAAGAACTCTTCTGATCTGAGGTTTGATATTTTCACCGTCTACAATGATTTCTTTATCTGAGAAATCCCTTAATGCTGTATGCAGAACTGCTCTTCCTTCTGTTTCATTGATCTTGTCACCAGAAAACAGTTTGAAAATGGCATCTTTCAGCTGACATTCGTTGGCCAATTGAAGCAAAAGCTCCTTCGTTCTTGTATCGATCAGGTTTTTAGAATAATCAAAAAGGAAATTATCTTTCTGTAAAGAGAATTCTTTAAAACGGTCAGGATTGTATTGGAAAAGGCTTCTCAAATCAAAGTCATTTCCTGCAAAATGTTCGTCAAGAGCTTTCCAGCTGGTGGTTTGTATAGGGTTTATTGTTGATAGCATATTTTAGAAATTATATAGGATCAGAAAGTAGAAGCCAGGATCAAATACTTAAAATCCTTATCATTTTATTTCTGATTTGCAAATTTAAGGAAAAATAAAACCTCAGATAAATTTGAACGCGATAAATAACAATTTTTTAACCATGAAACCTCAGAGCAGGTCTGAGGTTTCATAGTTATTGTTTTGTAAAAGATGAATCAGAAAAATTATTCGTCCGTTTCGTTAAGTATATTTTCCAAACGTTTTGCGTGGCGTCCGTAAAAGTATTTAGTCCATAGAACAATGCTGATTACAATTGCTAAGGTTCCAAGAAGTACAATCAGAATAAAAGCCTGCTGGTAAGAATCTGCAAAACTGTCTAAAGACATTCCTTTTTTCTGAAATATATTGTAAAACTCCAATCCTAAAGTGATCATGAAGTGTGGAAGAAGGAGAAATCCGAAAGACTGATATCGTTCCATATTCAGCTTCAGTTCATGATATATTTTCCAGAGGCTGTTTTTTGTATTTCCGGTATACAGTTCGGTTTGCTTATAAAATTTATAGAATCCGAACAGATAATAAGATGATATCACGACTAACATGGCGTAAGAAGTATAGTAAATAATATACTGGGATTCAGGGAAATGTAGTTGTTGCGGAAAGAATGCAATAAGAATAACGGCAATGATCTGCATTGGAAATTCCGCTTTCATACTTTTCTGGATCTTTTCGATAGGATGTTTGCTTTTCTTTAGCTGTTCTATGGTGTTGGGAATATTGACGTTTTCGCCGTCCTCATTATTCCACTGTTCTTTTAATTGATCAAAATTCATAGCCTGATTTTTTTATGATTTGCTGTATTTTTTCTTTGGTTCTGTTGAGTTTTACACGGGCATTGCCCTCGCTTAATCCCAGATTGTCTCCGATTTCTTTATGGGACATACCTTCCATGAAATAGAATATGACGGCTTTTTCCAGAGCCTTAAGCTCCTGGACCGCACTGTAGAAAACTTCCAGCTGTCTGTCTTTTGCGGGATTGTAATCTTCGTGCTGAACTTCAAAATGATGGGGTACATCTGTGTGGTTATCCGTCCGTTTTTTTTCCTTTTTTAAGTAAGTAATGGCAGTATTAATCGCGACCCGGTACATCCATGTAGAGAATTCACTGTTGCCTTTGAAGTTCTGGTAAGATTTCCAGAGCTGGATAAGAATTTCCTGCTGGAGATCTTCCCGGTCTTCCAAAGAGTCAGCATAGATCCGGGAGGCTTTATATAAAATGCCTTTGTGTTGGTTGACGAGCTTTAAAAAAGCGATTTCAGTCTGACTGCTCACAATAATTTCATGGTTTGATTATACGTTATAGACTTAATACCGGTTTTACAGTATATCCTTTGGATCTTAAAAGTTGGATAATTCCGTTTTCTCCCATCAGATGAGCACCTCCTACTGCAAAGAAAGAACTTTCTTTTTGCATTATTTCAGGCATTTTTTCTGCCCAGTTTTTATTTCTGTCTGTAAGCATGGCTTTTTCCTGTTTGGCATTCATTATTTTATCATCTTTAAATAAAGTGTAGACAGATTTTACATCTTCCTTTTTAAATGCAGTAACCATTTCTTTGAGTAACATTTCATTATTCTTTTCCCATTTTTAACTGCCCGATCACTGCTTTCAGGTCATAGGCTTCATTAATGGAGGTCATCTGATCTTCAGCCTTTTCAAGGCCATAAACTTTCTTTTTGCTTTTAAGGGCATTTTGAAGAAGCTCTATTTCATATAATTTCATTTCAGTTTGCGGACACGGTAAGGCCTTCAGTGAAATAAGTGTATATAATCCCTGTGAACTGGAATGATCCATTTTCTTTAAATCTGTTCCGTAGCCAGCAAGGATCTTATCCAGTTCTTTTGCCTCTTCGGGAGTAAGCTGATCTGATAGTTTTTTATCTGTCTGATACATTTTCTGCATCGCTGCTATTTCAGCGGGATCTGTATAATTGATCTCCATCACAAGATTATCAGATTTTTCAAGGGCTTTCATCACTTTCGGTTTGATCTCAAAATCCTGGATGCACATGATATGGCAGGTTCCTGCAATATAAGAAGGTTGGGTAAGACCGTTTCCAGAAACTTCCCAAAGTGTACTGCTTTCCGCGTTGGTATTTTGAGCTTTTACTGTCATAACGGTTGCCGATAATAACGTTGCGAACCCAAGTTTTACTAAATTTTTCATATGATTAAAGTTTTTTTATTATTCATTCTTTAAACAGTAGGTAAGGGCAGGATAATGATCGTTACAGTTTTTTTTGAAAAAAATAAAAAACCTCCCGTGAAGGAGGTCTGTAAAATCTAAAATTATGATGATAACCAGCTGGTTAGGATTGCTTTTGTTATTCCTGAATTTTTGTACGTTCCGGTTTTGTAAGTTTTCTTTTTCTTAAAAAGTATACAACGGTGACTAAGATTAATAAAAGCGGCCATATGGTGATAAGTCCCACTGCGATCTTTTGAATCAGGTAAAATCCTTCTACAAAAGCATTTTTAGCATCGTATATAAAATTGAATTTGTATCTGTTATCAAGGCTGCTGGTGTTGGTTATAGCAATTTCAGCGATGCGCAGCTTCGGTTCTTTAATGTAAATATCTATGGTGCTGTATTTTATGTTATCCGAAACATCCATATTCGTAAGCTGCTGGAGATTTCCTTCCGCCATATTATCGTTGTCCAGCTTTACTTTGTCTTTATTGGTTTTCAGTTGTTCAATGTTTTCACCTGTCTTTTTAATTCTTTTGCCTTCCATTTCTGCGTACTTAATGCCTGATGTTACATCTTCAGCATTGATGGTCCTTGAATTCAGGAAAAGTTTTTTATCATTAATTTTTACAAGCAATTCACCAAGTTTTTCCGTCGGAACGCGTACCTGCATCGTATTTTCTGTCTGGTACTTTTTGATCAGCATCGCGTCATTATCGGAAGTATTATAGGTCTCCTGTGAGATCACATTGCTCTGAAGATTGCTGTGGGCTACAAATCCTCCGAGATCCTGAACTGTCTTTTCAATGGAAACGGTTGCTTCATAGACATCCTTGACTTCCATATTTACGTCAGCTGTTTTAATGAACTGTTTGTCCTTTACCGTCATAGTGGCTACAGAGGAAACGCTGTCTGTAACTACGGCAACAGCAGAATCTGTAGCATAGCTTTCAGTGGAGACCGCTTCTCCTTTTTTACATGAATAGATTCCTGATAAAAGAATTGCTGACAGAGATAATTTAATGTAAGTCGTTTTCATAGCGTTGATTTTTGTGGGTTTTCTTAGGTCAAAGTTCAGGCAGGATCTATTGTAATATTTGAAAATCAATCGCAAAAAGTTTGTAAAGAAATATTCAGTTTTAATTTACTGTGAATGAGTGTTTTGTAAAATAAGACCTCATAGAATGACTTGTTTTCGGAGCAGTTTTTGCTTAACTTTTACAAATCAATCCCACAAAACATTACTATGTCAAATACTTTTTCCAAAATCAGAAATGCTATAGAATTATTCAGATCCATAGATTTTGACCAGCTGAGTGCTATTTCTCAAAAAGTTGATCTGCCTAAGCTGATGCAGAATTTCTCCAAGCTGGATGATAAACAGCTGAAGGGAATGATGAAAATGCTTGATCCCAATAAGAAAAAACGGGAACTTCCTCCCATTGATGGTGATTTTTACGACATCTACCATACGCTTACTCCGGAACAACGGGAGATTCAGCTTAAAGTAAGAGCGTTTATGGAAAAAGAAGTGAAACCTTTGGTCAATCATTATTGGCTGAGGGATGAATTTCCTTTTGAACTCATTCCGAAGTTTCAGAAACTGAATATTTGCGGTGTTACCTATGAAGGATACGGCTGTCCGGGAATGCCTTTTCTGATGGAAGGTGTCATTGCTATGGAAATGGCTAGAATTGATGCCTCTATTGCCACATTCTTTGGAGTACAGTCGGGTCTTGCGATGGGATCTATTTACATCTGCGGATCAGAAGAGCAGAAGCAGAAGTGGCTTCCACAGATGCAGAAATTCGAAAAAATAGGAGCTTTTGGTCTTACAGAACCTGAAGTGGGTTCCGGAGCAGCAGGCGGTCTTACCGTTACCTGCAAAAAAACAGAAGAAGGCTGGATCCTTAATGGCCAGAAAAAATGGATCGGAAATGCAACATTTGCAGATCTGATCATTATCTGGGCAAGAGATCTTGACAGCGGTGAAGTAAAAGGTTTCATTGTTGAAAAAGACAATCCGGGATATTCCGTTGAGAAAATAAAAGGTAAAATGGCACTGAGAATTGTGCAAAACGGATTAATCACCTTAACCGATTGTCTGGTAACCGAAGAAAACCGCCTGCCAAATGCCAATTCATTTAAAGATACCGGAAAAGTCCTGCGTATGACCAGGGCAGGTGTAGCCTGGATGGCTACGGGCTGTGCAAGAGGGGCATACGAAAGTGCATTGCAATATACCAGAACCAGAGAACAGTTCGGGAAGCCTATTGCTTCATTCCAGATGATTCAGGGGCATTTGGTGGAAATGCTTTCCAATCTTACCGCCATGCAGACGATGGTCTTCCGGCTTTCGGAGATGCAGGATGAAGGAATTTTAAAGGATGAACATGCGTCCCTGGCCAAAGTTTTCTGTACTTTGAGAACCAGAGATATTGTTTCCAGGGCGAGAGAAGTGATGGGTGGAAACGGTATTCTTCTTGAGTATGACGTGGCAAGATTTGTGGCAGATGCCGAAGCCATTTATTCTTACGAAGGAACAAAAGAAATCAATTCACTGATTGTAGGAAGATCAATTACAGGATTCAGTGCATTTGTATAGATTCTTAATGTGAATGGTGAATTGTCATTACTGAGTATCGCAGGATGTAAAATTGACAGCGAAGCTAATTGATAATTCACCATTCATCAATAACTTCCTAGCTAATCAAAGCCTTATATTTCTCCCTGTTATCAATAATCATCCAAAGATTAATCAGGAACAGAGCTCCTGCGATGGACATTACCATGGTAGATTTGTCTATTGTGAATACGTGAACCACAATTCCCACCATTACGGGTAAAATGACAATGGCTCCTAATGCTCTTGTTTTTGGGAAAATAAATAATAGCCCGCCAACAACTTCTACAATTCCCACCAGAGGCATCAGCCAGTGAATTTCTCCAAATGCGGCGAAAAGTTTCATTTGCTCAGGCGTTGGCTTTTCCATTGGCATATAATTAAAGAATTTGTTTAATCCGGCATTGATAAACATAAGCCCGAAAAGAAGGGCAAAGATAAATTTTACGATTTTCATAATTGTTGATTTTATCTCAAATGTAAAACAAAAATGCTATTCGTAAGTCTGTTTTTATTAAAATTTGTTAATATTTTAGATTTATCCCCATGTTTGGAATAATTTCTAATTTCATTTAATATATTTGTTCTACAAATCAAAACTAAACAATCGTATTATGCTGAAAAATCTTCAAAAATTAAATCGTGAGAATTTAAAGAAAGTTCATGGCGGAGGAAAACCTCCTATCTGTGATATTGGACCGGAAGGCTGTCCGTGTATCATTCCACCGGGAGATCCTTGCTTAGGAGGCGGAGGTGGTGGTGGCGAAGATTTGGGATATTGCCCTGATAGCCATACATATATTCCGTGTAACCAGACCTGTCCAAGCGGAATGAGCCCATTGTGTGCACTATAAGATCAACTATAGGAGCTGTCTCAATGGAGGCAGCTTTTTTTATTAGTAATAACAGTCAGTAAGTAATAAATGATGACTAAAACATTATCATTCATTACTCATTACTCATTACTCATTGTCAATGATCAATCCATTTCCTTCAATGTGATATTCTTAGAAATCTTGTAGCTCTTTTTCTTTTTATTCGGCTTTTCTTCTTCCCCGAGCAGCTTGCCCCATGGCTTTAAGCCGTCTACTCTTTCAAAAATAATTTTAATGATTGCAATAGCCGGAATGCAGAGGAACATTCCTGCGATCCCCCAAAGATGTTCGCCTAAAATAATTCCGATGAAGGAAAACAGAGCATTGATCTTTACTTTTGAACCTACAACAAACGGAAGGACAATATTTCCGTCAATGATATGTATGGCAATATACCCGATTGCTACGTATACACAGGTAGAAGGGGCGCCGGTTGCAAAGGCAATAAAACATGATATTAAGAGGGAAATACATATTCCCAGATAAGGAATTACATTTAATAAGCCTGTCAAAATAGCCAGAAGTATGGCATATTTTATTCCTAAAACAGTAAGAAGGATGGTGCAGAGCATTGAAACAATTAAAACCTGCAGACAAAGTCCGAAAATATATTTTTTAGTCATGACTCTGATCTCGTTAACCACTTCCTGTACACTTGCTTTATGTTTTTCGTTAAAAACGGTTACAATGAAATTATTAAGAACCCTTCTGTAATTTAAAATAAAGATAAAGAACAAGGTGAAAAATACGATAAAGCCAAAACCGCTTGAAAATATCCCGAAAGTAAAACCAAGGATCACTCCCGAGGAAGAAAGGAGCTTATTCAAGCCCTGGTTAATATAATCCAGCTGCTCATCTATCTTTACATTGAAGGTTTTTGAAATCCAGTGCTGCAGATTACTGAAAACAGTCGTCACCTGATCCCTTAGGTGGGGAATGTCTTTGCTGAAATCAGAAAGTTGTGATCCGAAAAAATAAATAAGCCCGGATAAGATAGCCAGCATCACAAAAACCGAAGTCATTGTTGATATAGATCTTGGAAATCTTAATTTTCTTTCCATGAAAGTGGCGGCGGGAAGAAAGAGCATAGCCATTAAAAAAGCTAAGAAGAAAGGGGCTAATATGCTCTGCCCGAGTGCCAGCAGGTAACCCAAGCCAATGATGGAAATAACTACAAGCGTAAGGTTAACAAGAAAAGGAAGTCGAAGAAAATTCATAATTTTTCAGATCTGTTGCATAAAAATAAGAAAACCCGTCTAATTAAAGACGTGTTTTGGTTTAATTAACATAATTCTTTTTGAAAGAGAAGCCATAGGACAGTGTCGTGTGGTACGTGTTTTTTTTTAAATTAATCTCAATTATTTTTTTGTGCTTTTGCAGCTGAACTTAATGACAAAAAACGCACCTCAAATATAATCTGAGATGCGTTTCCTTATTGAGAGTTGATATGTTCTGAATTATTTTTCGATCGCAAAGTCGACTACTTCCTCCATTCTGTTCACATAATGTACAGTCAGGTTTTTTAGATAATCTTTTTTGATCTCTTCCACATCTTTTCTGTTGGCTTCACAAAGAATGACCTCTTTTATTCCTGCTCTCGTGGCTGCAAGAAGTTTTTCTTTGATTCCGCCTACAGGAAGTACTTTTCCTCTTAACGTAATTTCACCTGTCATCGCAAGATGAGGTTTTACTTTCTTATTTTTGAATGAAGAAACTATTGACGTTAGCATAGCAATACCTGCAGACGGCCCGTCTTTCGGCGTTGCCCCTTCCGGAACGTGAACGTGAATGTTTTTTTTGTCCAGCTCTTCCTGCGCTATTCCGAGTTCGTCATGTTTGGCTTTGATATATTCCAAGGCAATGGTTGCAGATTCTTTCATAACGGTACCCAGGTTTCCGGTCATGGTAAGACCTCCTTTTCCATTACTTAAAATACTTTCAATGTATAAAATATCTCCACCTACACTTGTCCAGGCTAAGCCAGTTACTACGCCAGGTACTCCGGTGATTTCAGACAGGCTTTTCGGTCTTGGAACGCCAAGGATCTCATCTATTTTTTCAATAGTGATCTTTGGATCATATTCTTTCATCAGGGCAGTCTGAAGTGCAACCCATCTTGCAATAGATGCAATCCTTTTTTCCAGGGTTCTTACACCGCTTTCTGAAGTGTGTGCTTCAATAATATGTTTAAGTTCAGGATTTCCAAGTTTGAATGATTTTCCATCTAAGCCATTTTCTTCCTGTTGTTTTTTGATCAAATGTCTCTTCGCAATCTCTGTTTTTTCCTCCATAGTATAGCCGGCAATCTGAATGATCTCCGTTCTGTCTAACAATGGTGTTTGAATTGTGGAAAGTGAATTTGCTGTGGCGATAAACATCACTTTAGATAAATCATATCCCATTTCAAGGAAATTGTCATAGAAAGATTTATTTTGTTCAGGATCAAGGACTTCTAAAAGAGCCGAACTCGGATCACCATGAAGCCCCTGAGCTATTTTGTCAATTTCATCAAGAACGATTACCGGGTTGGAAGTGCCTGCTTTTTTGATAGATTGCAGGATTCTTCCTGCCATAGCTCCGATATATGTTTTTCTATGTCCGCGGATTTCACTTTCGTCGTGAAGTCCTCCGAGAGATAACCGTACATATTTTCTTCCCAAAGCATCGGCAACGGATTTTCCTAAAGACGTTTTTCCTACTCCCGGAGGTCCTACAAGTAAAAGAATAGGAGATTTCATGTTGTTTTTGAGCTTTAAAACAGCCATATGTTCCAGAATTCTTTTCTTTATATCTTCCAGCCCAAAGTGAGCTTTATCTAAAGTTTTTTCAGCTTTAGCAATATCAAAAACATCTTTTGTATAGGTTTCCCACGGAAGATCCGTAAAGAAATCAAGATAATTTCTCTGAACGTTATAATCCGGAGAATTCGGGTTCTGGCGTTGCAGTCTACTGATCTCTTTTTGAAAATGATCTTCTACTTCCTGGCTCCATTTTTTTCTTCTTGCTTTATTGATGAGATCCTCGACGTCACTTTCCGGACCACCTCCCAGCTCATCCTGAATAGTTCTGATCTGCTGATTAAGGAAATATTCTCTCTGCTGCTTGTCAAGATCCTTTGATGTTTTCTGGTGGATTTGGCTTCTTAATTCCAGTTTCCTGAAATCCTCATGCATCATTTCATAGCACTTATTAGCCCTTTCCATAAGGCTTTTTTCCTCAAGCAGCTTTTGTTTTTCCGTAGAAGGAAAACTTGCATTGGTACAGATAAAATTCAGGAGATCATCATTATTGTTGATGTTTTTTATAGCGAAATTAGCCGCATTGGGAATATTAGGATCCAGTTCAATGATCTTTAAGGCTAAATCTTTGATGTTTTCAAGTAAAGCCTCATATTCTTCCTTATTTTTCGGCTGGGAATCTTTCAGTTTTGTGATTTCTGCTTTGAAATAAGGTTGGTTTTCTACAATCTTTTTTATTTTAAATCTGTGGAAACCTTTTGTGATAGCTGTAATATTGCCTTCGGGAAGCTTAATGATCTTAATAATCTTTGCCAGGGTGCCGGTCTGGTACATATCTTTTTCGCCAGGCTGTTCCAGATCTGAGTTTTTCTGGCTCACAATTCCAATGAACTCACCATTTTTCTGTGCTTCATCAAGAAGCTGTATCGATGTTTTTCTTCCTGCAGTAATAGGAATTACCACATTTGGAAACATGACCATATTTCTTACGGGAAGTATAGGGAATGTTCTCTGTTCGGAATTCTTATCAGTTTCCGAAAAGTCTGAAAGATTGATCTCTTCAGCTACAATGTCAAACCCATCGCTGATCATTTCCTCTAAACTAATATCTTCAAATTCTGTCATAGTTAATCAAATGACAAATTGTCATCTTCGTTTTAAATCGTTAAAATGATATTTTACAATATGCGCTGAAAACGTGCAGCGTATTATAGTTATATAAATTGCACAATACCTATGCCATTTGTTTTTTGCTAAAAAATATGGTCAAAATTTCCTTTTTTTAGTAATCTTTCATTTTAAAAATTAAAATAAAGGAGTTCTGCTTCTCTAATTTCTTAAAAATGTGTATTTTCGCAAACTGATAAAAAACTATAATATATAAAATGGCAATTTTAGGACAGATTAGGAGTAAGCCTTGGCTTTTGATGGGAGTGATCGCATTGGCGCTTTTAGCGTTTCTGGTAAACCCCGAAAGTATCGACAAGGTTTTTGGAAAAAATCCTGATGTTTTAGGAAAAGTAAACGGTGAGAAAGTCACCCGCGAAGAGTTCAATGATCAGCTTTTCGTACTGCAACAGCAGGCTGAGCAACAGGGCCGTCCAAAAACGGGACTTGAAGAGCAGGCTTGGCAGTTACTTGTACAATCTAAACTTATCAAGCAGCAGTTTGAGAAATTGGGTTTTGAAATGACTGATGATTATTTCTGGAACCAGATCCAGTACGATCAGATGTTCGCCCAACAACAGCAGTTCTTTGATGAGAAAGGTAATTTTAAAACTCAAGAGCTTAAAAAAGAGATTGAAACATTAAAAAACACCAATCCTGAAGGCTACAACCAGTGGCTTAAAACCAGAAAAACTGTGGAATACAGGCTAATGGCAAGACAGGTGTTTACTAATATTTCTGCAGGGATCACTACTGGTAAAAAAGAAGCTGAAGAGCTTATGAAGCAGAGAGATCAATTGGCTGACATCGATTTTGTAAAGATCGACTATGCTGCTTACCTTCAGAAAACAAAGATCAATGTTACTACGGCAGACCTTGAAAACTATATCAAGCAGCACCCTGTAATGTTTAAAGCTGAGCCTAGCAGAAACATCGGAATTGTTTATTTCCCTTCTAAACCTAGCCCAGCCGATGATGCAGCAACTCAGAAGGAAATCAATAAGCTTTTCTCAGGAGGTACGGATGCAAGTGGAGGAACAGAGAACTTCCAGAATACGAAGAACGACTCAATGTTCATAATGGCCAATTCTGATATGCCTTTCAACAACCAGTATTCAGCACCTGCCCAATTGCCTCAGACAATCCAGGGACAGATTTCAACTGCAGCTATCGGACAGACTTTCGGGCCTTACAAAGAGCAGAATTTCTATGTGGTTTCAAAACTTTTGGATAAAAAGACTTCAGATTCTACATTGTCAAGACATATCCTTATCGCTTTCAAAGGAAGCCCCGCAGGAGAAGGTGTAACAAGATCTAAAGAGCAGGCTAAGAAACTAGCAGACTCTATCGGAGCTATTGTGAAAGCAACACCTGCGAAATTCACAGAGTTTATCAAAATGTCTAACGACCCAAGTTCTGCAGCACAGGGAGGAAGCTTAGGATGGACTACTCCGGAAACTCCTTTTGTTCCGGAATTCCTTACCTACTTGGCTAATAATCCTAAAGGAGCTACAGGTGTTGTAGAAACACAGTTTGGATATCATATCATTAATATTGAAGATAAAAAAGCAGGGGCAATGAGCTATAAAGTGGCTAACCTTGTAAAAGAAGTTAAACCTTCAGATGCTACGGAAGCTGAATCTGATAAAAAAGCAAGAAGATTCATTCAGCAGGTTCAGGGGAAATCTTTCAACGATTTTGTGAATATTGCTAAAAAAGGAAATTATCAGTTCTCCAATCCAAAATTAGCCAAAAGATTCGACGGACAGCTTCAAGGGCTTGGTACAGATAAGGACGAAGAAATCTTAGCATGGGCTTTCAATAAGAAAAGATCTAAAGGAGATACGGAATTCTTCACAGTAGAAGGTACAGGAGATAAAATTGTAGTTTACCTTAACGGAAAACAGGAGGAGGGTCTTGCGGATCCAGAATCTGTAAGAGATCAGATCGAGGTTATCGTTAAAAATAAATTAGCAGCAAAACAGATCTCTGATAAAATTACAGGGGCTAAAGCTTCAAATTTAGATCAGATTGCTAAATTATTTGGCTCTACAAAGCAGACAGCTCAGGTTAATATGCTTAACCCTTCAGTAGCCGGTGCTATGGAGCCTAAAGTTGCAGGGGCAGCTTTCGGTGTTACAAAAGGCAAACTTTCTAACCCTATTGAAGGTGGAACGGGAGTTTATGTACTGATCAAGAAATCAGAAACAGTGAACAAGCAGCCGGGAGACCTTAAGCAGTTTACAGAATCTATTACCCAGAGAAGTGCAAGTATGTTCGGACAGGCTTGGATGAAGAGTCTTCAGGATAATGCAGATATCGAAGATTACAGAATCGAAATCTGGAACAAGCTGGGAAATCAGCAACAGTAAGAAATTAATTTTTACAGATATAAAGCGGCAGAATTTTCTGCCGCTTTTTTTGTATTTAACGCAGAACAATAAAGAAAAAGATTAATTTAAAATGTGTTATATTTGCTCATTAGAAAAAATTTAGCAAGTGAAGTTCAGTAAAGAATTAAAAGCTGGTGTGATTGCACTTTTAGCTATTGTAGGCTTTGTGTTGTTGTTTCAATTCATGAAAGGCAGAAGTCTTTTTACTACCGATAATATATTTTACGCAAAATACGATAATGTGGAAGGGCTGGCACAGTCATCTGCGGTTTCCATTAATGGCCTGAAAGTAGGTCAGGTCGATAAGATCATCCCTAGAACGGCAAAAGATGGAAAGATCAGTTTTGTCGTGAAAATTACGGTAGATGACAAATTCGAGTTTTCCAAAAATTCAACCCTTGAAATCTTTGAGCCCGGCCTGATGTCAGGAAAAGAAATGAGAGTGAATCTTATGTATGGCGGGCAGACTGCAAAAGATGGAGATACATTACAAGGCACTTTCAAACTGGGAACTTTGGGAAGTCTTTCTTCTCAGGTAGGTCCTGTTAAAGACCAATTACAGACTGTTCTGTACAGGGTAGACTCTTTGATGGCGAATGCAAACCAGGTAGTCAATGCACAAAACAGAGAAGAGATCAGAGCACTGCTTGCCAATCTTAATAAAACGGTAGGTGCTTTACAAACTACAGCTGGAAGTGTAAATACTCTTGTAGGACATAACGATCCTAAACTTCAGAAAGTACTTGATGATGCAAGCCTTACCATGCAGAGTGGGAAGGTGACATTAGATAAATACGGTAACCTTGCAGAAAGCATTGATACTAAAAAACTGAATGCAACAATTGCCAGTTTAGATGCTACCGTAGGAAAACTGAACCAGATAATAGCAGGAGTTGACAACGGACAGGGAAGCTTAGGAAAGCTAATGAAGGATGAGCAGTTATATAATAATCTGAACTCTGCCTCTAATAATCTGAATTCATTGATCGAAGATATGAAAGCAAACCCTAAGAGATACATCAATTTCTCGGTTTTCGGTAAGAATAATAAAGATTAATCACCTTATGCAGTACATCGATAACATCATTTTTCTGATCTTATTAATCGCAGGATTCGGGCTATTTGCCAAAAGCCTGCAAAAGATCTACAGAAATATCAGATTAGGAAGAGAAATCAACAGAAGCGACAGGAAAGCTGAGCGTTGGGAGACCATGGCGAGAGTGGCAATGGGCCAGAGCAAAATGGTAAAACGTCCTGTAGCCGGTATTCTCCACCTTTTTGTATATGTTGGGTTTGTTATTATCAATATTGAATTGATAGAAATTATTGTTGACGGGATCTTTGGAACTCACAGATTTTTGGCTTCCGTTTTTGGAGTTAGTTTTTACAACTTCTTTACAGCAACATTAGAAATACTGGCTCTTTTAGTCATAATTGGAGTTGTTGTTTTCTTTATCAGAAGAAATTTCTATGGAGTTAAAAGGCTTAATATGAAAGAACTTTTTGGCTGGCCTAAAAACGATGCCAACTGGATTTTAATCATAGAATTTGCTCTAATGGTAGCCTTCTTCAGCATGAATGCTTCAGAATCTGTTTTGCAGGCGAGAAATGCAGAAGGTTTTCATCATATAGGTTCTTTCCCGATTAGTCAAATGCTTTTTGTTCCATTCTTGGAAGTATTTAGTTTTGACAATGGTTTCTTGGTTTTTGTTGAAAGAAGTGCGTGGTGGTTCCACTTTGTGGGGATTCTTTTCTTTATGAATTATCTTTATTACTCAAAACACCTTCATATCATTTTGGCTTTCCCAAGCACGTGGTTTGCTAACCTTGATAAAAAAGGAAAATTCAATAACCTGGATTCTGTAACCAAAGAGATCAAACTGATGATGGATCCTAACGCAGATCCTTATGCCGCACCCGCTGAAGGCGAAACAGCAGATGTTCCGTCTAAATTTGGAGCAGAAGATATATTTGATCTTGACCAGGTACAGTTGCTTAATGCCTATTCCTGTACAGAATGTGGAAGATGTACCTCTGTATGTCCTGCCAATATCACCGGTAAAAAACTTTCGCCGAGACTGATTCTTATGAAGACAAGAGACAGACTCGAAGAAGTAGGTAGAAATATAGACAAAAACGGAAAATTCGAAGACGACGGTAAGAAGCTTTTGAATGATTATATTACCAAAGAAGAACTTTGGGCGTGTACTACCTGTAATGCATGTACTGAAGCATGTCCGGTATTGCTTGATCCGCTTTCTATTATTTTCGAAATGAGAAGATTCCTTGTGATGGAACAGTCCGCTGCACCTCAGGAGCTAAATCTGATGATGACGAATGTAGAAAACAATGCTGCTCCTTGGCAGTATAATCAGGCAGACCGTCTGAATTGGGCAAAAGATTAATATCTATTGTATTAAAATGTTCAAGTCATGTACAAAAGTATTTTAACTTGAAAATTTTAAAGTACATTTTACATTAATACAAAATACATTCTACAATTAAATGGATTTCAATATAAAAACAATGGCAGAATATGCTGCCGAAGGAAAATCCCCTGAAGTTTTATTTTGGGTGGGATGTGCAGGAAGTTTTGACGACCGCGCCAAGAAAATCACAAAAGCATTTTGCAAGATATTAAACAAAATAGGAGTTGAATTTGCAGTTCTGGGGCAGGAAGAAAGCTGTACCGGAGATCCCGCAAAAAGAGCCGGGAACGAATTTGTTTTCCAGATGATGGCCCTTACCAATATCGAGGTCTTAAATGCTTACGAAGTGAAAAAAATCGTTACGGCATGCCCTCACTGTTTCAACACCCTTAAAAACGAATACCCGAGTCTGGGGGGGCATTATGAAGTGGTACACCATACTCAGTTCCTGAAAACCTTAATGGAAGAAGGAAGGCTGAAGATCGAAGGAGGAGCATTTAAAGGAAAAAAGATTACTTTCCATGATCCTTGTTACCTGGGAAGAGCCAATAATGAGTATGAAGCTCCTAGAATTCTTCTTGAGAAGCTTGATGCAGAGCTTGTGGAAATGAAGCGTTGCAAAACCAACGGTCTGTGTTGTGGAGCAGGAGGTGCACAGATGTTCAAAGAACCTGAAAAGGGGAATAAAGACATCAATATTGAAAGAACGGAAGAAGCATTGTCTTTCGAGCCAAAAGTCATTGCTACAGGATGCCCTTTCTGTAATACGATGATGACAGACGGTGTAAAACATTTCAATAAAAATACAGAAGTAGCTGTAAAAGATATTGTAGAACTTCTTGCAGAAGCTGAAGATCTGTAAGTACTACATAAAGGACCAGGAAAAACTCAGGCTCATGCCTGGGTTTTTATTGATTATAAACTCAGGAATATTTCTTAATTTTATACTTTAAAATAGAAAGGATATGAAAATTGAAGAATCCAGTATAGTAGAAACCAGCGACTACAGAGTCATTATATACCCCGCATCAAGACCTTTTGAAACAAAGGAAGCAAAAGCAATTACTGAAAAACTGTTCGATTTCCTTGCGACTTGGGCGGCACATGGAAAACCGCTTGATTCATCCTTTAAAATCGAGAAGAATCAGTTTATTGTGGTATGTGTAGATGAAGAGAAAGAAATGGCTTCAGGCTGCAGTATTGATGCCCTAGGAAAGATTATGCGTGAGATTGATGAAGAATACCAGCTTGGGCTTTTCGACAGAATGAAAGCGAGTTTTGTACAAGACGGACAGGTAAAGACATTGAAACTTCAGGATTTTAAATCTCAACTGAGAAGCGGTGAACTGCCGAAAGATATCCAGGTTTTTGACTTCTCTAAAAATACCTACCTGGACTTTTTAAGCCACTTTTTACTGCCATTGGAAAAAAGTTGGGCGGCAGGTATTGTTTAAACGGATATAAAAACAATTGATCAGAACTTTAGATTGAGGCCTTCAGGCAGTTTTCGGTTGAAAACAGTCTTTGTAAAGTCTTCAATGTAAGGTTCTTTTTGTTTAATAACCTTACAGGGATTTCCTACTGCAATTGAATTGGAAGGGATATCTTTAACCACGATAGAGCCTGCGCCGATCACTACATTATCACCTATTTTTACCCCCGGAAGGATTACGGAATTAGTCCCTACAAAAACGTTATTACCAATAATGATCGGTCCGCATTCATCATGAATACTGTGATCATTATGATTGTGGTTGGCAGATATCAGGGAGGTTCCCGCCCCGAAACCTACGTTATTCCCAATAATAATACCATTATTGGCCTGGATATAAATATTGGGATTATCGCCCGGATCACATAGAATTCCCTTTTTAATTTTCTGATAGCTCCTGATTTCCGAAGTAAAATGTACAGGCCAAGGTACTTTTCCGTTAATCCTCAATATTTTTTGTGGTATTAGATAAGTGAAAAAAAGCACGTGAGGAAGCAGGTAGTCATACTTTTGGCGATAATATTCAGGATAGAAAAAATTATTAATTCTATGGAAAATCTGGTATTCAATAAATTTTTTAATAGGATTCATTTTTCTTCAAAATAAGCATGATGTAAAAATACAAAAATCCATACCCGATAAACAAAAATCCCGAAAAAATCCCCACCAGATAACTGACTCCCATTTCCTTTCCGATAAAAATGGCAGCTATATTGGCCAAGAAAAGATAAATATTAAAAACCAACGCGACATTGTTCCTTTTTATGATGGTTAGAATGTCCGAAATGGGATTGATAAGACTTCGGGTAAGATATCCGAAGGACATTAGGAAAATAAAAAGTCCAAGATGTTCCCAGTTTTTATTGAAGAACATTTTAAGAATGGGAACCCCAACCAAATTAATAAGAATATAAAGTGCGAAAATGATGTAAAAATTCATCAGACTCATCTTCTTGGTATATGCAAACAACTCATTTCTGCTTTTGTCCTTGTTATTGATCTCTGTAGCTCTTGGATAGTAGACTGTAGCAATAGATGAAGAAATCAAAAGAAGAGGAACAGACATTATTTTTACAGCCAAAGAATATTCTCCAAGCAGCGAATCTGCAAAATAAAGTGATATCAGGATCGGCATGATATTGTTTCCTAAGGCATTAATCAACGTGGAAGGATAGGAATATTTAAAAAGCTCCGGCCTTTTCTTCGCATTGGCAATATAGCGAATCACATCAGGCATTACAAAATATTTCCTTGAATAATAGAGGGCAACAAGAAAAGCAGCAACATATCCAATAAGGCTACCTATTACAAGTCCGTTTTCAACTTTAATAAATACAAATAATACCTGAAACAGAAAGCTCACCAAAGAATCCACGATCGTTAATACAGAAACCAGCTTGAAATGCTTCTTCTTGGCCAGCAAAAACTTTGCATTATTCGTAAATAAATAGATGAATCCTGTGAAGATTCCAAGAAATAAAATGTTTTTCGGGATGTCAAAAGGAATAAATACCAAAAGGAAAGCCAGGAACATGACTGCCGCTGAAACTATACCCGCTGCACTGAAATTATTATTCACATCCTCGTCGTTGCCTTCAAGCATAATCATATGTTCCTGTGCAAGGCTCAAAACAACAGTGAATATACTCATGATACTCAAGTAGATGCTGAAGATGCCATATTCCGAAGAACCGTAATATTTTGCCAGCAAAAGCCCTCCGATCACCAAAACAAACTTGGAAATAAAATTTCCTTTAAAGATGGTGGTGATGTGGCTGCTATTTAATCTTTTGAGTTTGTTTAAAAACATGGTAAAATATTACGAGAACAAATATATAATTATACATTTGCATAAAAAAGATTATTGAAAATTAACGGAAGATGAAATTCAAACTGAATCATATTTTAATATTTAAACTTATAGCTATCCTATTTTTAACGGTTTCATGCGGAAGCGATGACGATTCTTTACAGAGAATTGATCAGATTCTGAACATCTATATAAAAAACAGTGCGGGGCAGGATCTGCTGAACGCAAAAAAGACAGGTTCCTATTCTTCCTATGCGGTTAATGACGCTTTTGGTGTTGCGGACGTGGCTCCAGTATCTGTACCCCTTAAAATGACTACAGATTCTATATATTACTTTGAGTATTTACGGGGTGCAAAAAGAAGAACACTGGACTCATTAAGTCCCGATAACAGAACTTATCATTCCAAACTGGCATTCGCATTGAGCAGAACAGAGAACAATGCGGTGATAACTACTATTGATTCAATGGAAATCAAATATCGCTGGACACCGTCGGTATTCCAGGTTTCTGAGGTTCTTTACAATAATCAGGTAGTATTTACAAAATCTGCAGATGCACCCAATGCTATAAATACCATTACTATCATAAAATAATTTAAATTTGCAAAACTGTTAGCTTAGTATTTTAAGTTAACATCTAATATTTAACATCTAAATAAAATGTTACAAGTCAATTTTTTGCGCGACAATAAAGAACGCGTTTTAGAAGGTCTTAAAAAAAGACAATTCAAGAATCTTGGTTTGGTAGACGACGCTGTTGCTACTGACGACGAAAGAAAAAGAATCCAGTTTGAATTAGATTCCCAGCTTTCCGAGATCAACAAAATCTCCAAAGAAATTGGACTTTTGATGAAAGAAGGAAAGAAAGAAGAAGCGGAGTCTGCAAAATCTAAAACAGCACAATTCAAAGAGTCGAGTAAAGAACTGCAGTCCCAATTAGATGCAACAGAAAAAGCTTTACTGGATATTTTATACCAGATTCCAAATGTTCCGTTTGAACTAGTAAAAAGCGGATCGTCTGCAGAAGACAACGAGAATATTTTCCAGTCTCACGATGTGGAAGGGCTTGGAGAAGGAGCGATCCCTCACTGGGAGCTTGCCAAAAAATATAATCTGATCGATTTTGAGCTTGGGGTGAAGATCGCCGGTGCCGGATTCCCTGTTTACCTGGGTAAAGGAGCAAGACTTCAGCGAGCCCTGATTCAGTATTTCTTAGATAAGAACATTGAAAAAGGATATATGGAGGTCAATCCTCCTCACGTTGTGAATGAAGCTTCAGGCTACGGAACGGGGCAGCTTCCTGATAAAGAAGGGCAGATGTATCATATTGGCCTGGATGACCTGTATTTGATTCCTACGGCAGAAGTTCCTGTAACCAACCTTTATCGTGATGTTCTGTTAGAAGAAAGAGATCTTCCGATTAAAAATACAGCATTTTCTCAGTGTTATAGAAGAGAAGCAGGAAGTTACGGAGCTCATGTAAGAGGTTTGAACCGTCTTCACCAGTTCGAAAAAGTGGAGATCGTAAGACTTGAAAAACCCGAAAACTCTTATGCTGCCCTGGAAGAAATGGTAGAACATATTAAAGAGATCCTTACAGATCTTGAACTTCCATTCAGGGTGTTGAGGCTTTGTGGCGGAGATACCGGTTTTGCAGCCGCAATGACCTATGATTTTGAAGTGTGGAGCGCTGCGCAGGAAATGTGGCTTGAGGTAAGCTCTGTATCTAACTTTGAAACCTTCCAGTCTAATCGTTTGAAATGCCGTTTCAAAACAGAAGGAAAATCTCAACTTGTGCATACCTTAAACGGTTCTGCAATGGCTCTTCCAAGAATTATGGCTGCGTTGCTTGAAAACAATCAGACAGAAGAGGGAATCAGGATTCCTAAGAAGATTGCAGAATATGCAAGATTTGATCTGATCAACTAGAATAATATTTCTATATAATTAATAATCCCCTTTCAGCTTTGGAAGGGGATTATTGTTGATTGTTAAAAATTGAATTATTCTGTAGTAATAACCACTTTTTTATCTTTATTGGCAAGATTTTTACCGTCCACAAGATCATTGGATCTTACGATAATCTCGACTGTTTTGTTATCAACCTGCTTTACGAAGTCATGTTTTCCTTCAATGTTTTTGATCGGTTTCTGAAACTTCAGGGTATTGGTGAATGTAAGATTAAACATTCTGAGCATTCCAGCCATTCCTGAAGCCATTTGTTTTCCATATGCTTCAATAGAATCGCTTTTCGTTTTAGGAACTGTTTTTTCTCCTGATTCTTTTTCCTCCAGCATTTTAAGAATACCATCAGAATTGAATTTATCAGTATTAATAATCAAAGATTTACCATCCCAGACTGCAATGTCCTGTAAAGGGATCTTTTTCAGGCGTTTGTCGCTAGCCAAAAACTGGGTGATTTCCGCGGGCATAAGCTTATCATATTTGAGAGAAAGACCAACGATCTCGTTTTTATCTTTATCCACTTTCATATAAACTTTTTTCAGCACTTTGGCCGAATCTTCATTAAGCGTTACTTTTCCGTGCTTCTGGACATTATAAAGACTTGTCCAGTCGGTAGGCAGCTTATCAAGATCATTCAGTTTCTTTGAATCTGTGCCTATCATGCTCATCATGCCCATTACGCTTTTATCCATCAGGATATTAGACTGCATACTGGTTGCGGCATCTTTATAATAAGTAGTTTCTGTATTGATAGAGCAGGACTGTAATAGCATAAAAAGAATCACTGCCCATAATAACTTAATATGTTTAGCCATTGTTAAAAATTTTACTGTTTTCTAATGTATTACAAAACAGATACCAACCAAAAAACGGACTGAAATTTTCAGCCTGTTTTTTATTCTGTAACAATCACAATTTTTTTATCGGAATTTTTAAATTTAGCTTCTTTATCGTACATGGTTTTGAGATTGTAATCTATTTTAATGGTGTGATTATCGATCTGCTTCAACCAGTCATGTTTCCCTGTGATGGATTTTATTTTGTTTTCAAACTTCAGGGTTGTTCCTATGCTCTTAAAGAACATGGTGATCATTCCTTCAACCTTTTGAACTTCATCTTTTGAAGTTTTACTTCTGAGAGTCTCTTCAATATTTTTAAGATTGAAATTTTCTGTATTGATGGTCAGAGTTTTTCCGTCCCAATTATTGAAGATATTCTGATCCAAAGGAAGCTTTTCCTTTTTGTTATAATTGCTGAGCATCTGATAATCTGTCTGCGTGAAGTGTTCCAGCTTTAAAGAAAGACCAGCCGGCTCATTATTTTCTTTATTGGACTTCATAAAGATCTTTTTCATGAGCCTGATAGAATCCGGATCTTTAGTTTCCTGCTTTCCATCCTGCTTTTGAATATCAAGAAGGCTTGTCCAGACCGTTGGAAGCTTATCCATTTCTCCAAATTCTTTCTTCTGTTGCAGAGAGTCAGGAGTCATGGCCTTCATTTCTGAAATGAATTCTCTCATGTCGATATCTGTAACAGAAGTGGAGGAGGCATCTTTGTGATAAACAATTTCGGAGTTGATAATACACGATTGCAGAACAAAAGCAGCTGCAATGAGTAAAAGAAATATTTTTTTCATGGAATAAATTAGTTTATTAATGACAGTTAGCCGAACTATGATCGTGTCCTTCGATATGGCAGTTGCCGTTGTGATCTTTAGAAATCGTCATGGCTTCAGCTCTTGGTGAGATATAGGGAATTCCCAGTTCAAGGCCCCTCAGAATGAATAATCCGCCTAAAATAATCATGATGACAGGAACTGCTTTCAAAATTTTAATTCTGAAAGCCTGATTCATGAGATTCCCGGCTAAAACTACCGCAAACATGAATGGAAGTGTTCCAAGTCCGAATAAAGCCATATATGAAGCTCCCTGCCATATTCCTCCGGCGGCAAGGCTTGCTGTAAGAGCCATGTAAACCATTCCGCACGGAAGAAAGCCGTTAAGAAGCCCTGTTGTGAACCTTGAGCGATAATCTGCTTTCTGCAGCAGTCTTCCTAAATTCGACTTTACTGAAAAGAGAAATTTAGAAAGAAAAGGAATCTTGGAGGCAAAATCTTTTCCACCAAACGAAAACAAAGCCATAATAATCAGAAGAATCCCCGCAATGACCGTAAGGTACTGCTGGAAGCCCGCCATTTCAAAACCTTCTCCTACAATTCCCAGAACGGCCCCCAATAAAGAGTAAGTGAAGATCCTGCCAAACTGATAGGTTAAATTCTGAAGATAGAAATTGGTAGCCTGTTTCTTAGTCAATCCCATCGATAAGGCAATAGGTCCGCACATTCCGATACAGTGAAAGCCGGAAGCAAATCCTAATGCAATTGCCGATAAAATGAGTCCTATTTCCATATCACATCATAATCCATTCTATAGTCTGCTTTGTCTTTCGTCCACATCAGTCTTAGAGTATAATTTCCTGCTTTTAATACCTGTCCCGGTATAAATATAGATTGAGCGGCATCAAGCTGTACAGATTTTTTTATGTCCAAATTCTGGTCATCGGTTCTGTTTAAAACAAATTTTACCGTAGTATTGGTATTATTATTTTCTTTTGGAAAAGTAATCTTAATCCCGTTCTTTTCCTGGCTGTAAACAGGCTTTTCCTGTAAATCGTCTGCTCTTTTCTTAGCATCAATTACATCCTGGTACTTAAGTTCCTCCTCGTAATAATTATCGGTTACCATTTCAGAATTCTTCTGCCCGTTCGGGAAAAGAAACAGCATGGATAATATAAAAGCAATAAATGCAAATAATGCAATGACTACACCGTGTCCCCAACTAAAGTTTTTCATTTCTTCCGGTTTTTTTATCTGTTTTGAACCTCATGATTTTTATAGAGGTTTTTTAATTAAAATTGAAGTTTGAATGGTCCCTCAAAATACGTCTGGTAAGAATCTACAAGATTACCTTTCATATCATATACGCCGATGGTTATATTTTGTTTTGAAAGCTTCATATCATCTTCCGGGAAACTGATATTGATAGTTCCTTTCGAAATTTTATCCCTCTCTACCTGAATTTTGCTGGATGCACTGTAGGTGATCTCACCGTGAGCAGGCTCAAGAACTTTTATCGTTACAATTTTCTTGTCATTGGTTTTATTAAGGAATGTATAATTGTAAGTATTGGTAATCTTGCCGTCTCTTACAAAGAATGTACTTCCAGCCGGCTTAATGAATTTAGCCTCCATTTCTCCTCTGCTGTAGAGAAGGAATCCAAGGAATCCAACCAATAAAACAAGAACCACCGCAAACCCTTTCATCCTTCCTGTAAATTTGAATTCAGTCTGGTTTTCAATTTCATTTTCCGATGCATATCGGACCAGTCCTTTTGGAAGACCTACCTTTTCCATTACTTCATCACACGCGTCAATACATGCGGTGCAGTTTACACATTCCAGCTGCTGCCCGTCCCTGATGTCAATTCCTGTAGGACAAACAACCACACACTGATGGCAGTCGATACAGTCTCCTTTTCCCGCAGCCTTACGGTCTTCGCCTTTTCTCCATTTCGATCTGTTTTCCCCTCTTTTAAAGTCGTAGAAAACATTAATAGTATCCTTATCAATTAAAACCCCCTGAAGTCTGCCGTATGGGCAAACCAGTGTACAAACCTGCTCTCTGAACCATGCAAATACAAAGTAGAATGCAGAAGTAAACAATATCATGACGATAAAATTGGTAGGATGAGCAAAAGGGCCTTCAGATATAATTCTTAATATTTCCTCATACCCTACAATATACATCAGCATAAAGTGGGTGATAATTAAGGAAATAACAGCATAGACTGTCCATTTCAAACTTCTTTTCCATATCTTCTCGCTGTTCCACTCCTGTCTGTCCAGCTTCATCTGCCTGTTTCGGTCACCTTCAATAAGATATTCAATTTTACGGAAGATAGATTCCATAAAAATTGTCTGAGGACATATCCACCCGCAGAAAATTCTTCCGAATGCAATCGTAAAAATGATGATAAATATTAAGGATGCGATAGCACCTAAAGTAAGGATAAAAAAGTCCTGTGGATAGAAAGGCTGTCCGAAAATGAAAAACTCCCTATCGATAACATTAAACAAAAAGAATGGGTTGCCATTGATTTTGAGGAATGGTACTGTAAAATAAATAATTAATAAAGCATAACTTACAATGTTTCTATAATTGGTATATTTCCCTTTTGGTTTTCTCGGAAATACCCATTTTCTCTTACCGGATTGCTCCATTGTCCCGATAGAATCTCTGTAAGTTTCAGGATCCAGAACCTGGCCCTGTCCACCTCGTACTTCTATTTCTTCTATGTCTGACATTTGTAATATGTTTTAAAAAAGAAAAAACATAATTCGTTACTATTTTAATCTAATAACAAATTATGTTTTTTTCATATGTTTCTAATTTTTTTAAAATTATTCTTTTTCCCAATGCGCTTCGGTTCCCTGAGGAGCTGCTCCTCCCTGAGCCTGCGTCACTGGTGGTTGTTCCTGATTGATATGATAGACATACGCTGCAATCTTTTCGATCTCTGCACCTGAAACTTCTCCGTTCTTACCGAATGCTCTCATTGAAGGGTTAGTAGGAGAACCATTCCAGTCCATGTGGAAAACGTTTTTAAATAGAGTTTTCTCCGGCTGATTGATCCAGTAATTGTCCGTAAGGTTTGGACCAATACCACCACTTCCGTCTTCTTTGTGACAAGAGGCACAGTTGGTTTTGAATAGTTCTTTTCCTTCTGCGATATTGTCAGCAGAGTATTTTGCTGTTTCTATAGTTACAGGGGGCTGTTCAGCTTCATATTTTGCAATGCTGGCCATCTGCTCTTTATATTCCTGCTCATATTCACTCAACGGGTGTGCGAAATCTGTGAAGGAATAAGCCGCGATATATACAATACAAAAAGCAGTCCCGAAATAGAATAAACCTACCCACCATTTTGGAAGCTGGTTATCCAATTCCATAATCCCATCAAAACCATGGTCGATAAGGATGTCCTTTTCTTCTGTAGCAGACTGTTTTTTGAATGCACTGTCGTACATTCTTCTTAAGAAAGGAACTTTCTTTTCTGCCAGATAAGCTGCTCTTTCTTCCGGAGATAGTTTTTTGAATTTATTATTTTCAATCAAATCTCCAATAGCACTGTGGATGTATGCTAAAATAGCACTGATCACAACAGTTCCCCAGAAGTAAGGTGAAGCTAGGAACGAGTAGCTCTGTACAAACAAATAATAAAAAACTATTAAAAGTCCAGTTATTATTAAAATGTTTACAACAACAGGTGTTCTTTGTTTCATAATAAATAGTTTAATTTTTTAAATTAAAATCGTCATCCTCGTCATCCCCAAGTGGAGCTTCTTCTTCCTCTTTGTAATATTTTTTAGGCCTGCTAAAAACATAGATTACCAGAGCTATGAAGAACAGCATAAAGAAAATCAGAGCCAGCGTCTGGTAGAGACCAGCGTTTTCTGTATTGGATAATATATCTTTAAAGTTCTGAGGAATCATGTGAACCTTTTAATGTTTAGTTAGTACTTGCTGTTTTTATTTCTGTAGTCTTGATATCTGTACCTAATCTCTGAAGATAAGAAATAAGAGCTACGATCTCTTTTTTCTCCAATTCTCCCTGAGGTCTCTTAGCATAAGCTAACTTAAGGTCATTAGCTTCAGAGAAGATGTCCTGTACGATCTTTGTTGCCTGGTTGTCTGCCCATTTGTTTGCAGAATCTATTTCAGCTTTCGTATAAGGAACTTCAAATGTATTCTTCATCAGCTTCATTTTGTCTACCATCTTAGATCTGTCCAGGTTGTTAGCAATTAGCCAAGGGTAACGAGGCATGATAGACCCTGCTGATGTAGATCTTGGATTATACATGTGTTTGTAGTGCCAAGAACTTGGGTTTTTACCTCCTTCTCTATGTAAATCCGGTCCTGTTCTCTTAGAACCCCAAAGGAATGGTCTGTCGTATACAAATTCTCCCGCTTTGGAATACTGTCCGTTTTTACCGTTGAATCTTGTAATCTCATCCCTGAATGGTCTGATCATCTGAGAGTGACAGGCATTACATCCTTCACGGATATAAATATCTCTACCTTCCAGCTCAAGCGGTGAATATGGTTTTACAGCTGAAATTGTAGGTACACTTTTCTTAAGAGATAGTGTAGGGATAATTTCAATTGAACTACCTATGGAAATAGTGATGAAAGATAAAATACCTAATAATAACGGCATTCTTTCAAGCCATAAGTGAGTCCCTTCACCTTCTTTACGTTTGTTTCCAATGTTAGCCAATGCAGGTGCTTCAGCAGGAACTTCTTTCTGGAATGAACCTTTTCTTACTGTAGCGATTACGTTAACGATCATTAGGATGGATCCGGAAATATAGAATATACCTCCTAAGAATCTCATTTTAAAGTAAGGAATGATCGCAGTTACCGTATCCAGCCAGTTTTTGTACATCAAAGTACCGTCCGGGTTGAATTGTTTCCACATCAAACCTTGTGTGAATCCTGAAATATACATGGGTACTGCATAGAAAATAATTCCTAATGTCCCTAACCAGAAGTGCCAGTTAGCTAATTTTACAGACCAAAGTTTTGTTCTCCACATAATAGGTACCAAATAGTAGATAACCCCGAATGCCATGAAACCATTCCATCCAAGAGCTCCTAAGTGTACGTGACCGATAACCCAGTCTGTAAAGTGACCAATTTTGTTGATGTTTTTAGTTGCCAAAAGCGGACCTTCGAATGTTGCCATACCATAGCATGTAACAGCTACAACGAAGAACTTAAGGATAGGGTTTTCCCTTACTTTATCCCAAGCTCCTCTCAGCGTAAGAAGACCATTTAGCATCCCTCCCCAAGACGGTGCAATAAGCATGATAGAGAAACCTGTTCCCACAGCTTGAGCCCATGCGGGAAGAGCTGTATACTGAAGGTGGTGAGGACCAGCCCAGATATATACGAAAATTAATGACCAGAAGTGAATAATAGACAGTTTATAAGAGAAAACCGGTCTGTCTGCTGCCTTCGGAAGGAAGTAATACATCAAACCAAGAACCGGAGTCGTCAGTACGAATGCAACGGCATTGTGACCGTACCACCACTGTACAATTGCATCTTTTACCCCTGCATATGCTGAATATGATTTCCAGCCAGTGAAAGATAATGGAACTTCAAGGTTGTTGAAGATGTGAAGCATTGCCACAGCAATCCACGTACCGATATAGAACCATATAGCTACATAAAGGTGTCTTACTCTTCTTTTTGCAATCGTCAGGAACATGTTGATCCCGAAAATAATCCATGAGAATGCAATCAATATGTCGATCGGCCATTCGTGTTCAGCATATTCTTTTGAAGTATTGATCCCCATAAAGAACGTAATGAACGTAGCAACGATCATAAACTGCCAAGTCCAGAAATGTAGCCAAGATAATGTATCACTGTACATTCTTGTTTTTAATAATCTCTGTAATGAGTAATAAATACCGGTATAAACGATATTACATACAAATGCAAAGATCACGGTATTGGTATGAAGCATTCTGATTCTACCAAAACCAAATGCACCTTGAGTGTTTATTAACCCTTGGATATTGCCTGATGTAAGACTTTTGATGGTTGTATCATCTGTACCGAATAAAAATTCCGGCAATTCCGGGTAGAAAAGCATTAATGCCGCCGTAAGCCCGAACGTAAATCCTATAAGACCGAAAACTAAGGTCGCATAAAGGAACGCACGGACAATACTGTTGTCATAACTAAACTTTTGTGTTTCCATATCAACTATTCACTTTTTTCTTCAATTTTATTATTTTCTCCTATTTTTTTCTCGTCTTTATCTTTGTTGCCTTTTTCGTCCTTTTCCTTGATTTCTCCATTATCAAAAAGGATCCTGACAGCAGGAGATTCGTCATCTTCAAACTGTCCTTTTCGGGCATACACTATAAATACGACCAAGAAAATCGCAGCTAAAGAAACACTGCAGAGGATCATTAAATATAGAATATCCATTGGACAACAAAATTAACCTATTTTCGGGGTTCAAATTTAGTGAAAAATAATGACATTCATCACGAAATGCGGATTTCAGCTAATTTAAAATCAGTCTAAATAAGGGCTTCTACACCTGTTTTTTGAAATGTTTCCGGCCCAAAATCCAGGTGGAAAGAGTGGTGAATGCAACCACAGTGATAGAACTGATTGGCATGATGATTGCTGCGAAGAGCGGATGCATCTGGCCTGTAACTGCGTAACTTAAACCAACGATATTGTATAGAAAACTGATTATGAATGTCATTTTTACAATAGTAATCGATCCTTTGCAGACATTCAGGTAATTATCTAATGCCACTACTTTATCACCATTCATGATCACATCAGAAGAAGGTGTAAAGCTGTTCGTGTCATCTGCAATGGCGATTCCTACATTACTTTGCTTCAGTGCTCCGGCATCATTCAGTCCGTCTCCCAGCATAGCCACTTTCATGTTCTGATCCTGAAGATTTTTGATGTAATTAAGCTTGTCTTCCGGGCTTTGGTTGAAAGCCATTCCTTGGTATGTAGGGATAAGTTCTTTAAGCTGGTTTTCCTCGGAAGAGTTATCACCGCTCAGAATAAATATTTTATAGCTGGTAAGCTTTGTGAATAGTTCCTTTAATTTCGGGCGGTACTCATTCTTAAAGATGAATTTACCCAAAAAATCACCGTTTTTGCTAATGTATACGGCTGTTTCAAGGTTTTTAGGCTCTTGATTATTATAACGGGCGGAACCAATTTTATAACCATTTCCCCTTACACTGGCTTCATATCCTTTTCCGGAAATCTCACGGAAATTCTCAACAGGGAAATAGTCGTCATTGTCCTCAATAAATTCATACAGAGATTTAGAAAGCGGATGGTTAGAATTCTTTAATAAGGTTTTGATATTCAGACGGTCAAATTCATTAATTTCAGAGCCTTCATATCTGACATTTGATTTTTTTCTGTGAGTGATGGTTCCTGTTTTGTCAAAAACAAGAGTGTCAAGTTTGGCAATTTTTTCAATGGTTAGAGTATCTTTTACGTAAAATTTATTACGGCCCAAAATTCTCATAATATGGCCAAAAGTAAATGGTGCAGATAGTGCCAATGCACAAGGACAGGCAATAATAAGAATGGCTGAGATAACCTGGAACATAATTTTAAGATCAATAAATGCCCAGTAAATTCCTGAGATTAATGCAATACCTAAAATGATGAATGTAAAATATTTACTGACGTTATTGGTCAGTGTGTCAAGGCCTGTTTCGTGCTTCTTGAATGCTTCCTTATTCCAGAGTTGGGTCAGGTAACTTTGATCAACATCTTTAATCACCTCAAGTTCCAGTGAAGAACCGATTTGCTTACCTCCCGCAAAGATTTTATCACCCGGCTGTTTGCTGATGCTTTCACTTTCTCCGGTGATAAAACTGTTGTCTATATTTCCTTCACCGTTAATCAGGATAGCGTCAACGGGAATGATTTCCTGGTTTCTAACCAAAATCCTGTCTCCTACTTTAATTTCAGAAAGAAGAATGTTGTCCTGCTTTCCTTCAAAATCTACTTTGGTAACTGCGATAGGGTAGAATGATTTATAATCTCTGTCGTAGGATAAGGCACTATACGTTCTTTTCTGGAAAATTTTCCCCATTAGCATAAAGAAAAGCAATCCACACAAGGTGTCAAAATACCCAGGGCCATAATCTGTAACCACTTCGTAAATACTTCGTCCGAAAAGCACAAAAATCCCCAGGACAATCGGAACATCGATGTTGACGATCTTATTTTTCAACCCATACCAGGCAGATTTGTAATAATCTGAAGCAGAATAAAATACAACAGGACATGCTAAAAGGAACATCAGTGTTCTGAAGAGTCCTTTGTAATGCTCCATCCAGTAATCCTCACCACCTACATATTCAGGGAAAGCTAGGAACATTCCGTTTCCAAATGCAAAACCGGCAATTGCAAATTTTATAAGAAGAGATTTGTCAAGATGATCTACGTTTTTATCAGCGGTTTCAAGGCTGATAACGGGTTTATAACCAAGATTGGTTAAGAAATTAGCTAGTTCGCTTAATTTTAGCTCGTTATGATTGAATGAAATCTGTAAGGTCTTTCTGGTGAAATTTACCTGAGAGTAATTGATGTGCTCATTCAGGGTATGTAGGCTTTCCAGAAGCC
Source organism: Chryseobacterium elymi (assembly GCF_003385495.1). Classification (GTDB taxonomy): domain Bacteria; phylum Bacteroidota; class Bacteroidia; order Flavobacteriales; family Weeksellaceae; genus Chryseobacterium; species Chryseobacterium elymi. Next base: position 31,892 of record NZ_QNUH01000016.1, read on the forward strand.
ATATGCATGAAGAACAGTGTATTACAGGAATTTTAAAAGTAACAAGACTTGTTTTTCCTTCCGAGAAATCAGTGATTTTTTCAAAAATTTCCGGAGTATCAAGATATTCAAATTGAGAAGAGCTCTCATCGGGACGGATTCCGGCTCTTTTGTTAAGCTCATAGAAATTGGTTAAATCATTGAGATTCAGAATTTCGTAGACAGACTTGCAGCCATTGCAGCAGAAAGTCTTTTCATCAAATAAAATTCGCTCCTTTTCTATACCTTGACCACAATGAAAACAGTTCTCGCTCACCACCATAATATATTGAACTACAAAATTATAACAATTTTTTTTGTTTATCGCGTTAAAAAGTTCTATTTTTGTGATAAATGTCATATAAAATGTCGCAGGAACAACAGATTGCAATTGAAGAGAGGTTCGCCAGAGTTTTTAATGATAAATCATTTAAGGAAAGACTTTCTAGCACTGATTTTGAAAAATATATTAACAGCAAGAAAAAATTAAGTTTTCAGAAGCACGATACCATTTTCGAGGACGGGGAAATACCAAAAGGAGTGTACGTTTTAGAAAAAGGAGCGGCCAAGCTTTCCAAGTCCGGAGCTTTTGGAAAAGACCAGATCTTAAGATTTATCAAAGAGGGGGATATTATCGGCTATCGTTCATTGCTTTGCGGGGAAAATTTCCAGGCAAAGGCTGAGGCTATGACGGATATTGAATGCATATTTCTTCCGGCAGATGTTTTCATGTATCTCCTGGAAGTAGATCCACAGCTTTCTTTTGCTATGCTTCAGAAAATCTCTTATGAACTGGGAGAATCATCCAATACCATTACCTTCCTTGCACAAAAGACAGTAAGAGAGAGACTGGCAGAAATCCTGATTCTTCTGGAACAGAAATTAGGAGTAGATCCTGAAGGATTTATCAAAATTTCGCTCACCAGAGAAGAAATTGCCAACATCATCGGTACTGCTACAGAAAGTGCCATCCGTTTGATCTCTGAATTCAAACAGGACAGTCTCATAGAAGTAGACGGAAGAAACATCAAAATTTTGAACCACGACAAACTGATGAAACTAGGTCACGTAGTTTTATAACAATCATACAAAAACTTAAGTCGGCGAAAGCCGACTTTTTAACTTTTAAAAATAGATACATTATGTCTGTTCACTCTGAAATTAAAAAGGTTACGACTGAAACCTTGCGGAAAATGAAATTCGACAAGGAAAAAATAACAATGCTTACTGCTTACGACTTTACCACTGCAAAAATGGTAGATGCCGGAGGTGTTGATGCTATTTTGATAGGAGATTCTGCTGCTAATGTGATGGCTGGTTTTGAAACGACTTTGCCAATTACTCTGGATCAGATGATTTATCATGCTCAAAGTGTTGTTCGTGGAGTCGACAGAGCTCTTGTGGTAGCAGATCTTCCGTTCGGGACCTACCAGAGTAATCCTGAGAAAGCATTGGAGTCAGCAGTAAGAATGATGAAGGAAGGTGGGGCCCATGCCGTAAAAATTGAAGGAGGAAAAGAAATTTCAAAATCTATAAAGAAAATTATCAATGCCGGAATTCCTGTAATGGGGCATTTGGGATTGACGCCGCAGTCTATCTATAAATTCGGAACCTATAAAGTAAGAGCTAAAGAAGAAGCAGAAGCAGAAAAGCTGATCAGTGACGCACAGCTTTTGGAAGAATTAGGGTGTTTTTCTATCGTGTTAGAAAAAATTCCTGCTGATTTAGCTAAAAAAGTATCAGAAAGTATTTCTATTCCGACGATTGGTATTGGAGCAGGAGCTGACTGTGACGGACAGGTTCTTGTCTACCACGATATGGTGGGAATGAACAAAGGTTTCAGTCCGAAGTTTTTAAGAAGATATCTTGATCTCTATACAGAAATTACAGGTGCGGTTGCCCAATATGTAAAAGATGTGAAAAATGTTGAATTCCCTAATGAAAATGAAAGCTACTAATTGATGAATCAACAACAATCACTTCAGGGAATCTTATCCATCGCAGCAATCATATGTATGGCGGTAGGCTGGTTCAATTTATTCTCCCCGGAAATCAACGAACTTCTCTCCAGAAAAGTCTTTTATGTATTGATAGGAGCAAGTTTCTTCGTTCAGGCACCTACGCTTCCCAATAAAAACTTCATGTATGGTATGTATGCGGCGGCGGCACTTTGTGTAATCGGGGCATTTTTACCGGCAGATTCTAAACTTTCAATGCTTAAAACAATAGGTCTTCTTGGAGGAATTGTTATTTCTTTGACTAACAGACCAAGGCGTTCGTAATGTATGGAAGAGCAGATTGTATATGAAGATAACCATCTTCTGGTGGTTAACAAAAAAGTAGGACAGCTTGTTCAGGGCGATAAAACCGGCGATGAATCTTTGCTGGAGTCCCTTAAGAATTTTATCAAAAAAAGAGATGCTAAGCCGGGAAATGTTTTTCTCGGTTTGGTTCACCGTATAGACCGCCCGACTTCGGGTCTGGTTATCTATGCTAAAACTTCCAAAGCACTTTCCCGCCTTACCCAAATGGTGAAAAACAGGGAAGTGAAAAAAACATATTGGGCTGTTGTGGGCAAAGAAATGATCCCTCCGAGCCAGAGGCTTGTTCATTACTTAAAAAAGAATGAAAAGAATAATAAAGCCATTGTTTTTCCAAAAGTAACTGAAGGGGCAAAAGAAGCAATTTTAACTTATCATATGGTCAAGACTTTAGATAATTACATGCTTCTTGAGATTGATCTGGAAACCGGAAGGCATCACCAGATCCGGGCTCAGCTGTCAAAAACCGGAGTTCCTATAAAAGGGGACCTGAAATATGGAGCACCACGCTCCAATCCGGATGGGGGAATTAATCTTCATGCAAGAAAACTGGAATTTATTCATCCTGTTACCAAAGAAAAGATAGAAATTACAGCTCCCGTTCCGCAGAATGATGCCATCTGGAGAGCCTGCGAAGAATAAAAATCTGATCCTGCATATTTGCAGGATTTTTTCTTTTGCTGATTAAAATACTGAATTTATCGATGTTTATTAGTTTGGTGTTCTTCTATAATATATGACAAATTTACCTATTTTAATTATATTTAATATAAATTACTCAGTGAATTCTGTTTTTTATTTAATTTTTTGTAAAAATCAATATCTTAGTTGGGAATTTAATCCAATCCCATATGAAACATTTTTACAATTTTTTTTCTCAGGGAAGAGAAAAAATAAACTATTTAAAAATTGCCTTATTCGGTTTTACCGCTTTGCTTACGGGCAGCACTTTAGTATCAGCACAGGTAAGTGCTTATAGTTTTGCCCAGTCTTCCGGAACCTATACTCCCATTGTAGGGACTGCATTGGCGGATGCCACCGGCAATACTTCGGCAACCAATCTTAACAGTAGTGTTTATCCTTTAACCCTGCCGTTCGATTTTGTATTTAACGGAACGTCGTACAATGCATTGAATGTGTCAACGAACGGATTTATTACTTTTGGTACAACAGCTCCGGGTACAACCACCACCACCCCAATATCAAGTACTACAGGCTATGACGGGGCAGTTTCTGTTTTTGGAAGAGATATAAGCAGTTTTTTTGATATAGCTGGAGCCACAGGCAATATAAGTTGGGAAATAATGGGCTCGGCCCCCAACAGGGAAGCTGTTATACAATGGAAAAACTTCAGGCCCAACAGCAGTACCTCTACAACTGCGGCATATGCCTTTTCATTTCAGATCCGTTTAAAGGAAACCTCGAATACTATTGAAATGGTTTATAGCAGCGGGACTTATTTAGTAGGAAGTACAACTGTTTCAGGAACAGCTCAGATTGGGCTGAGGGGCACTTCCTCAGCTGATTTTAATACCCGGCTTAATGCCACAACACTGGAATTTATAAACTCTACCGCAGGAACAGCAAATAACAGCACACAGGCATTCAATACAGCTAACTCAATTCCGGGAATGCCTTCTGCAGGGTTAATGTATATCTGGACACCGCCAACATGCTATGCTCCATTGGGACTTACAGCAGGCACAACCACCAATAACAGTGCTTCCATATCCTGGACCGCTTCTCCATCAGCTCCATCAGGATATGATATTTATTACAGTACTTCCAATACACCACCAACATCTTCTACAGCACCTACTAATCCAAATGTTTCGGGGATGTTTGCTTCCATAGGATCACTGGCACCTTCTACAGTATATTATATCTGGATCAGATCAAATTGCGGAGGAGGAGATACAAGTGTATGGTCGCTTCAGCCTATACAGATTGTAACACAATGTCTGCCACCGGCAATTCTTACAACTGCTGGTGCTACTGTTTGTCCTAATCAGACTGCAACATTGTCAGCTACAGCAGATACCGGAGCATCTATAACCTGGTATGATGCTCCTACGGCGGGAAATGCAGTAGGCACAGGACCGAGCTTTACAACACCTGTCTTAAGCAGCACAACACCTTATTATGTAACTGCTTCAACAGGAGGTACGTCTTCAACCGGAATGGCGAATGCTATATCTACATCAGGTTATACTCAGGATGCAGGTCTGCTTTTCGATGTTTATTCTACTGTTACTATTAATGGGGTGTATGTATATCCAATGGGTACGGGAGCAGGAACTGTAGAAATTGCTTTACAGGATGGCAATGTTTCCCCTGCTGTGACATTACAGACAATTACGGTAAACCTGAACGGTTCTGCAGCTCCCTATGTAAAGACTTATGTTCCTTTGAATTTTACAATTCCACCGGGAAGCAATTATAAATTAATGATGCTGACAAGGTCAGGCAGTGTGTCCGGATTGGTAAGAGAATCCGGGGGGACCTGGGGTAGCTATCCATTTACGGTGCCGGGAGCATTATCTATAACAGCCGGGAACCTTACCGGAAATAGCGCTACAGCATCTTATTATTATTTCTATGACTGGCAGATCAGCAGTAAATGCGAAAGCGCAAGAACAACCGTTACTGCAACAGTGGACAGCATGTGTTTAAGTACATCCGAAGTGAATGCTAGAAATCAGATGAAAGTATATCCTAATCCATTTAAAGATATCATAACCATTACTGATATTGAAAAAGTAAAATCTATTCAGGTTTTTGACAGTGCAGGAAGAATGATAAAAATTATTGATAATCCATCTCAAGAAATCTATTTAGGGGAATTGAAATCAGGATTATACATTCTAAATCTGACTATGAAAGACGGAAATATTGCTCACGTAAAAGCGATTAAGAAATAAATTTTTAAGTAAAAAATTAAAAGCCCGGAGTTTTAAACAGCTCCGGATTTTTGTTTTTGAGACTTAGATTTTGCCTGTTCTGAAAAAATACCTACCTTCGTCATAACTTTAGGGGTGTCTGTAAACATACAGACTGAGACTTTACCCTTTGAACCTGATCTGGATTATACCAGCGTAGGGAAAAGTAAATGACTTTACTGTACATTCTATTGTGCAATAACGGCCATTCCTAAAGTATATATAAAATAATTAGGAATGGAAATTACAATCAACCACACTACGAAAACATTTGAAGTACTTCCGGATAATCTGGAAGCGCTGATGGCTATGGAAATCCCCGGAAAGAAAAAAGGGATAGCTGTGGCTCTCAACAACCGTATTATTCCATTGTCCGCCTGGACAGAAACAATCCTTAAAGACAAAGATTCAGTTTTAATCATTACTGCCACTCAGGGCGGTTAATTCACTTAATAATACAAAAAACTTATGGCTCATTCAATCACCTGTTCACCATTTCCGAACGCCAGGAAAATTTATGTTGAAGGAAAAATACATCCTATCAGCGTAGCAATGCGCGAAATTTACCTAAGTCCCACAAAACTTAGCAGCGGAACTTTGGAAGATAACCCGCCGGTTACTATTTATGATACTTCGGGGCCCTATACCGATGAAAATGCATCCATTGATATCACAAAAGGACTTCCACGAATCAGGGAGCAATGGATACTGGGAAGAAAAGATGTGGACATTCTGAGCGGAATCACTTCGGAATACGGGAAAGCTCGTCTTGCAGATTCCCGCCTTGACGAACTGCGTTTTGCATATGATCACAAACCAAAGGTAGCTAAAGAAGGATCCGAACTCACCCAGCTTTATTATGCAAAACAGGGAATCATTACCCCTGAAATGGAATATGTAGCGATCAGGGAAAATCAACGGATCGAGCAGCTGGAAACAGTATCTAAAGAAATGTCATTTCAGCATCCCGGAAACAGTTTCGGTGCCAACACTCCGAAAAGCAGGATAAGTCCTGAATTTGTAAGAGATGAAATTGCTGCAGGAAGAGCAATCATCCCAAATAATATCAATCACCCGGAGAGCGAGCCAATGATCATTGGACGTAATTTTTTGGTTAAAATTAATGCCAATATCGGAAACAGTGCTGTTTCATCAAGTATTGAAGAGGAAGTAGAGAAAGCGGTGTGGGCCTGCCGTTGGGGTGCAGATACCATTATGGACCTTTCTACAGGGAAAAATATCCACGAAACAAGAGAATGGATCATTAGAAATAGTCCGGTGCCTATTGGTACCGTTCCAATTTATCAGGCTTTGGAAAAAGTAAAAGGAGTTCCCGAAGATCTGACATGGGAGGTTTTCAAAGATACTTTAATTGAACAGGCAGAACAGGGTGTTTCATACTTTACTATTCATGCCGGGGTTTTATTGAGATATATCCATCTTACCGCAAAAAGAGTTACAGGAATTGTTTCAAGAGGGGGGTCCATCATGGCGAAATGGTGTCTCTACCATCATAAAGAAAACTTTTTGTATACCCACTTTGAAGAGATTTGCGAGATCATGAAGAAATATGATGTGGCTTTTTCTCTTGGGGATGGTCTCCGTCCGGGATCTATTGCGGATGCTAATGATGCTGCCCAGTTTGCAGAACTTGAAACTTTAGGTGAACTGACCAAGATCGCATGGAAACACAACGTACAAGTGATGGTGGAAGGGCCGGGCCATGTACCCATGCACATGATCAAAGAAAATATGGAGAAGCAATTGAAAGAATGCCATGAAGCTCCATTTTATACTTTAGGACCTTTAACGACAGATATTGCACCGGGTTACGACCATATCACTTCGGGAATCGGAGCAGCTATGATTGGTTGGTTCGGATGTGCGATGCTGTGTTATGTAACCCCGAAAGAACATTTGGGTCTTCCCAACAAAGAAGATGTAAAAGTTGGAGTAATCACTTACAAATTAGCGGCACACGCGGCAGATTTGGCGAAAGGTCATCCTGGAGCACAATACAGAGACAACGCTTTAAGTAAGGCAAGATTTGAATTCAGATGGGAAGACCAGTTCAATCTTTCACTGGATCCGGATACGGCAAGAGCTTATCATGACGAAACGCTGCCGGCAGAAGGAGCTAAAATAGCTCACTTCTGTTCTATGTGCGGTCCGAAATTCTGTTCCATGAAGATTACCCAGGAGATCAGGGATTCTGCAGAAAAAGGCATGTTGGACAAATCCCAGGAATTTATTGAAAAAGGAAAAGAAATTTATATATGATCCTGGTTATCACTCCCGAAACAATGGTTCAAAATGAGACGGATATTATCAATCAGCTGTTTCAGGAAGGATTGGACCTGCTTCATATAAGAAAACCAATGATAAGCCGGGAAGAAATGAAAAATTTCCTGTATGGTATTGATGAGGAATTTTATTCCCAGTTGGTATTACACGGATATGATGATTTGGGGAAGGATCATCATATTTCCCGGTTTCATTTCAGAGAAACAGACCGGAATGCTGGGATTTATAAATCTCATGTCGGGAAAAACATTCTTTCCACTTCGGTTCACGGTATGGAGACCTATAATGCGTTGGGAAAAGAATGGGAGTATTCATTTTTCAGTCCCGTTTTTCCAAGTATTTCTAAAAAAGGTTACGGTGAAGAATTAACAGTCATGGGACAGATAAAATACAGAGCTAATCAGAACGTAAAATTAATTGCACTGGGAGGAATTAACGAAAGTAATATCTGTAAAGTGTTTGAAAACGGAGCAGATGGAGCAGCACTATTAGGTGCGGTTTGGGAAAGTGATCAGCCATTAAATACATTCAAAAGATGCAGAAAGAACGCCCTTTCACAATGAGTATCGCAGGATTTGATCCCTCAGGAGGAGCAGGTCTCTTATCAGATATAAAGACATTTGAGCAGCTTGGTGTAATGGGATTAGGCGTATGCACTGCAATGACCGTTCAGACAGCCTCTACATGTTTAAATATAGAATGGTGTCCATTAGACGAAATAATGTCATCGGTAACGGTTTTGATGAAAGATAATCCGGTTCAGGCTGTAAAAATCGGGATAGTAAAAGATGCTGTGTTTCTGGAAAAAATTATAGAAACTGTACAGTACCATAGTGACGGGGTAAAAATCATCTGGGATCCTGTATTAAAAAGTACTTCAGAGTTTTCTTTTTTTGACCTGGAAACCTTATCTCTTTTGACGGATGTTTTAAAAAAAATTGACCTTATCACACCCAATTATAATGAATACAGTGTTTTACAGGAACACAATCTTTTAAATCAAAACCGGAATTCTTGTGCTGTACTGGTCAAAGGTGGCCACAGAAATGATAAAGTAGGTACAGATATCCTGATCTGGGACGGAAAAGAAATTTCATTGAAACCAAATACAGATGAATTCTATAAATTTTATCCAAAACATGGTTCGGGTTGTGTGCTGTCTTCAGCAATTGCAGGTTGGTTGGCAAAAGGAGAAAGTCTGGAAGGTGCCTGCAGAAAAGGAAAATTATATATCGAGAAATTTTTAAAAAGCAACCCCTCTTTATTGGGTTTTCATTCAGTTTAATCATGGAAAAATTACAATACATATCACAAGGATCAACAAGAGAAGAGCAGGAGCTTAATATCCGGAACGCTTTAGATAATGGTATAAAATGGCTGCAGATACGCTGGAAAAATGCTCATGAAAACGAATTTTTCCAACTCTGTGAAACGTCAAAGAAACTTTGTTCAGAATACCAGGCGGTCTGTATCATTAATGACCATGTTCAAATGGCAAAAGAAATTGATGCAGACGGTGTTCATTTGGGTTTAAAAGATATGTCCATTGAAATTGCAAGACATGTTTTAGGTAAAAATAAAATCATCGGAGGAACGGCTAATACTCTTTCAGATGTCCTTCAGAGAATTAACGAGCCATGTGATTATATAGGTTTAGGACCTTTGAGATTTACGGCTACAAAAGAAAAACTGAGCCCTATCCTGGGGTTTGAAGGCTATCAGGATATTATTAAAAATGTAAAAGACAAATCGATAGCCATTCCGAAGATTTATGCGATTGGGGGAGTTGTGCTTGCGGATATAAAACCTCTTCAGCAGATCGGGATATATGGTGCCGCAGTTTCCGGAGAGATTACCAGCCAGCCATATGTGATCAGTGAATTTAAAAAAGAAATGATATGAATAATCAGAAATTAATAATAGCAGACAGAATATTTGAGTCAAGATTGTTCTTAGGAACAGGAAAATTCGGAAACCTTCAGGAAATGGCTGCCTCTGTGATCGCTTCAGGAACAGATATGGTCACCATGGCTCTGAAAAGAATAGATTCTGGTGCAGCAGAAGACGGGTTACTGGACTCATTAAAAGAAACCAATGCTCATCTCCTCCCCAATACTTCAGGAGCCAGGACTGCAAAAGAAGCAGTATTGGCAGCACAGCTCGCAAGAGAGGCATTGGAAACCAACTGGGTAAAATTAGAGATTCATCCTGATCCTAAATACCTCCTTCCTGATCCTATTGAAACCCTTTATGCAACAGAAGAGCTGGCCAAACTGGGATTTATCGTAATGCCTTATATCCATGCTGATCCGGTTTTATGCAAACGTCTGGAAGGTGCCGGAACTGCTGTGGTAATGCCTTTAGGAGCTCCAATCGGGACCAATAAAGGACTGAGAACATTGGATTTCCTCGAGATCATTATCAGTCAGAGCAATGTTCCTGTTGTGGTAGATGCCGGAATCGGGGCGCCTTCGGATGCCGCAAAAGCGATGGAAATGGGAGCTGATGCCGTTCTTGTCAATACCGCAATAGCCGTAGCAAGAAACCCTGTCAATATGGCTCTGGCCTTTAAAGAAGGCGTTATTGCCGGAAGAAGAGCCTTTGAATCAGGTTTGGGTGCAATCGCAGATCATGCCGAAGCATCAAGCCCTCTGACCTCTTTTTTATTTGAATAATATCAGCAAACAATGAACAGCTTTAAAGATATTTTTGAACGCTATCAATGGGATGAGGTAAAAGAAAGACTTGGAAAAGTAACCCACTCAGAAGTACTGAACAGCCTTCAGAAGAAACAAAAAACGATGGATGATTTTCTCAACCTTCTTTCCCCTGCCGCTGCACAGGAACTGGAATTGATGGCCAAAATGACCCGTCACCTTACCCAAAAACGCTTTGGAAAGACGATTCAGCTGTATGCTCCCATGTATCTCAGCAATGAATGTCAGAATATCTGTACCTACTGTGGTTTCAGCCTGGATAATAATGTAAAAAGGAAAACACTTTCCGATACGGAACTGATGATAGAAGCCTCTGTTCTAAAATCTATGGGAGTGAATCACGTCCTGTTAGTAAGTGGAGAAGCCAATAATACAGTCGGAATTTCTTACTTTCAAAATGCCGTCCGCTTATTGAAACCTAATTTTGCTAATATCTCGATCGAGGTACAGCCTTTATCAGAAGAAGAATATCTCCAGCTGCATAAGGAAGGCGTTTATTCCGTTTTGGTCTATCAGGAAACTTATCATCAGGAAGTCTATAAGGAATACCACCCTAAAGGAAAGAAATCTAATTTTAACTTCCGATTGGATACACCTGATAGAATTGGACGTGCCGGAATTCATAAGATCGGACTTGGTGTGTTGCTTGGGCTTGAAGACTGGCGTGTAGACAGTTTTTTCAATGCTCTTCACATTGATTACCTGCAGAAACAATACTGGAAAAGTCGTTTTTCAGTTTCCTTTCCAAGACTCAGACCTGCAGAAGGAATTATTGAACCTAATTTTATCATGGAAGATAAAGACCTGTTACAACTGATCTGTGCCTACAGAATATGGAATGAAGACCTGGAAATTTCAATATCCACAAGGGAAAATGAAAAGTTCAGAGACAATATCATATCACTTGGAGCTACGGCCATGAGTGCAGCCTCAAAAACAAATCCCGGAGGCTACGCCGTAGATGTAGAATCTCTGGAACAGTTTGAAACCAGTGACGAACGCAGCATGGAAGAAGTGAAAAACAGCATCAGAAAAGCCGGATATGATCCGGTGATGAAAGATTGGGATCCTGCCTACAGCGGAATTTAAAAAATTAAACCATTAAGAACATTGAAATCATTAAGTCTAATTAAGAAAAATCAATAGATTTTTTTTAATCTTAAAACGGAGCTTATCTTAATATTTGTTAACAGCTTAAAAAATCTTAATGGTTCAAAACAATTTTGGAATGAAAAGCAAAGATATTTTTACAAGATACAGCCGGCAGATATTTATCGAAGAAGTTGGTCTGGATGGGCAACGAAGAATAATGGCTTCCAAAGTCCTTGTCATTGGGGCCGGAGGTTTAGGAAGTCCGGTCATTCAGTACCTTGCCGCTGCCGGAGTCGGAACTTTAGGTGTGGCAGATTTTGATGAGGTAGAACTTCATAACCTGAACCGCCAGATCATTCACAATGAAAATACCGTTGGAGCCTTAAAAGTGAAAAGTGCTGAAGTCTTTGTTGAAAATCTTAACCATCAGGTGAAATTTGAAGGGATTGATAAAAGAATTGATGACTCAAATGCAGAAGAAATCCTTTCTCAGTACGATATTATTGTAGACGGATCCGATAATTTTACATCCAGATACCTAATCAATGATACTTGTGTGAAGCTTGGGAAGCCTTTGGTTTACGGAAGTATTCTGGGTTTTTCAGGACAAACCGCCGTATTCAACTATAAAGAAAGTAAAAACCTTAGAGACCTCTTTCCGGAACCACCTTTTGACGAAAATTTACCGGATTGTGACAGTCTCGGAGTTTTGGGCGCATTACCAGGCATTGTAGGGAGTATGATGGCTATGCAGGTTTTAAAGATCATCACCGAACTTTCTGTGCAAGCAAATCAACTTACCCTTATTGATGCTCTGAACTGGAGATTCCAGACCATAGATTTTTAAATTAAACTGGGTTGGGGTTAAGGGGCAGGAAGCTGGAAGAGGGAGGCTGGAAGTTAATAGTTGACACTTATTAAAAATTTGATGAAGGCATAAAAGATTAATAGCTTACTGTAGTTCTGTTTTAAGGACAATGTCTTCCCTCTTCCGGCTTCAAACTTCCTGACATTCTTAAAAAAGGAATATCCTATCCGGACTCAGGTTAAATTATATTGTTTTTAAATAAATGAGGCAGTAAAGAAATTTTACTGCCTCATTTTATGATTTTTAATTCTAAAAAATTACTGTGCCTGCTGCATAACGCCTGTGTCTTCTTTTTTAGTCTGATTCAGAATATTTGGATCTTCCTTAGCCAGTTTATTCTTGGTAGGAATTTTGTAGTTAATTGAAATTCCGAAATTTCTGGTGTCATACTTACTTCTGATCATTACAGCCTGGCCTTCGGGCGGATTGGAATACACCTGCATCACCTGCCCGTTGAAAATATCATTCGCGAAAACGGAAACAGTAAGACGGTTGTTCATGAACTTTTTCGTCAGTGTAATATCCATGTTATTGTTGAAAGGTTTATCCGCCGTAAAGTAGAAATATCCCGCTTTTGGAGTAAGATAGCTATAATTAGCCGTCAGTTTTATGTCTTTCGGTAAAAGCAGCTGGGTCATGATATTAAAGATCCAGAAGCCTTTATTGTTTAAATTATCAATATCATGTTTCTGATAACCTGCATACAGATACATAAAGTTAATTTTGTCAGGGTTAAAATTAAACTTCATGATCTCGCTCATCGGCTTGCTGAAAATCATAAACGGTATGGGAAGACCTACATTAAAGTTATGAATTTTCATATTCGAAATATTCACCTGTTTATTGTAAAGGTTCTTGCCGTTTTTCATAATGATCTGTGCTACCTGATCTTTTGCAGAACTTACACTGTACCCAATGAAGGCATAATCAAACGCTGAAACTTTCAATTCATAATTATCAAAGATCGTGGGCTGAAGATCCGGGTTACCGGTAACTTCCGTATTCGGGCCGGCAAAGATGACGTTGTTCGGGTTCAGGGCAGAAATACTTGGCAGAGTAATCTTTTTGTTGTAGTTCGCTGCAATATAGACCTGATTCATCAGACTATATTGTACGCTTGCATTCGGAAAAAGCTTGAATTTATTGAAAGGTGTTAAATCTCTTTCCAAAACAACATTATCCTTTATGGTTCTTGTAATCCCGGAAATATCATAATTTTCTGCTCTTGCCCCTAAAGTAAAGTCAAACTTTTTCAGTTTAGCCTGAAATTCAAGGTAGGTAGAAGCCGTCTGTCTCTGATATTCCAGATTGGTAAGGCCTTTACTTTCCGTATCATAATCCTGTCTTTCATACAAACCGCCCAAACTCACCTTTCCACCATCCAGAAGCTTAATCGGCTGTGAATAGTCTATCTTAAAATTCGCGACCCGCATATCCGATTTATTATCGAGCACATTTTCTCCACGATAAAAAAGAAAAGGTTCTAGCGGGTTCGTATCAGTGTAAAATCCTCTTTGGAAGAAATTGTCCTGGGAGAATTTAGAAGTAGCTTTAGTATATCCGAACTGGAAATCCAGCTTTTGAGATTTGTCGCTGAAACGCTTCTGATACGTTACAACAGCTTCCTGTCTTAAGTTATTGGTGTGAGCAACATCCGATGCTTCATAATCAGCTTCCCGGTATGTGATAGGACTAAGACTTACAGGGATATCGGCAAGTCCTCTGCTCGCAGTATAGTTATCATTATTATTGTGATAAATATCGTAGTTCAGCAATAATCTGTCCTGTCCAAGGTCAAAAGTCAGCCCTGATTTTGCAAAATATCCGCGTCCTATTCTGTCCGTATTGTTATGCAGAAGCACATCCTGATCGCCATTCAGCATACTTTCGCGATAGTTTTGACCAACATTCAGCTGCCATCCGAAATACTTGTTTCTGGCATTTAAGTTTAATGAATTGGTAGTTCTGCTTCTGAATTTATCGTAATTGGTAAACGAGTAATTTCCTGAATAAGTTGCCGTTAAATATTTATTGGCATTTTTATTTGTAATGATATTCATGATGGCACCTCCTGAAGTGGCAGGAAATTCTGCTCCTGGCTGCGTGATCACTTCAATTCTGTCTACCGAATTGGCCGGCATTCCTTCAAGGAAAGAATTTAATTCATTCGAAGTAATATTAAGAGGTCTGCCGTTCAGATAAACATCCAGGATCTTGCCCTGATACATCATTCCCGCAATATCGGTAGACACCAATCCGGGAAGTTTTTTAATGCCTTCCAGAACATTACCGTTGTTAAGCTGAGGTTGTTCAGAAAAGTCAAAAATAGTACGGTCTGCTTTCTGTTCAACGGCTTTTTTAGTTTTCGTAATAATTACGCCTTCAATTTGCTTTTCCTTTTCTGTATTATTGCTGCTTTTCTCCTGAGAATAGGCGAAAAAAGATCCCAGCAGGGATAAAGCTAATATAGTTTTTTTCATAATGTTTTTTTACTACTGTTCAGTTAGACGTAAAAAAGGACGATTTGTTACGATGAAATTTGCGAAAAGTTAAATTTTTGGGCAATTATTTTTTTATTTCCGAAATAATTATATCTTTGCCACGTAATTATCAAGAATCTCATAGATGGGATAGCAACCTGCAAAAACAAGCAAGGTGCTGAAATAGATAAGCCGGTATGTCCGGAAAAAATGTTTATTCTCTATTTTCTCCCATCTTGACATTTTTGTTTTAAAAATAAAATCAATGTTTAAAGACAAGGGAAACCACAAAACCAATTTAAATTTTCGTTTCTCAGATCATGAAGTATCACTTCGTTATTCTGACCTGTTTTCATGCCATACTCACATGTGCATGTGTTGTTGTTTCTAGACTTCTTTAAAAAATAATTTAAACATTCCGGCTTTTTACAGCGACCTGAAATACAGGTTGCAGGAAAACTATGGCCTGAAATCAAACAAACAATCAGTAATAAAAAATAGAAAAACACATGCATACTTTCAACAAAAAAACAATCATAGCTTCAGCAGTATTTATTTCAGTATTTTACTTTGGACAGTCAGATTCCACCTCATCCAAAAAGATCGATGATGTAGTGATCCTTGGATCGAGAGGGGCCGGAAGATCCCTTACAGAAACTCCGGTTCCGGTAGATATTATCAATATCTCAAAGATCTTAAGACAAAGTCCTGTTAATAATATAAGTCAGGCCCTTAATTACGTGGTGCCCTCTTTCTCTTCTACTTCACATACGGTGAACGACGGAACCGATTTTGTAGATCCCGCTCTTCTCAGAGGACTGGGTCCGGATCAGGTTCTGGTATTGCTTAATGGAAAAAGAAGATACCAGTCTTCGTTGATTAATGTTACATTGACACCGGGAAGAGGCTCGGTAGGAACAGATCTTAATGCAATCCCTGCCTTTGCTCTGGATAAGATTGAAGTACTGAGAGACGGTGCTTCTGCCCAATACGGTTCTGATGCCATTGCCGGAGTTGTGAATTTAGGACTTAAAAGACGGCTAGGATTATCGGGACAGGTTTTCCTGGGAGGATATGCTTCACCAGTTGCCAATAATTTTTCTGGAGGAATAGATGGGCAGACCATATCTGCAGACCTCAACTATGGAGCGAGAATAGGTGAAAAGGGATTCATTAATGTAACTGGATCCGTGCAATACCGTGATCCATATTCAAGAGCAGGAGAACGTCAGGGACCCATCTTTAATGCTTATAATGCCATTAATTACAGAGCATTGCAGAACGGAGTGAATATCGATGGATTATATAAAAACATTACCAATACTTCCAACACTCAGCAGATCATTAATACAGTAAAGCAGTATGCATCACAGGTTGGCTATTTTTCACAGGATTTTAAAAATCAGATATCAGGAGCCAACACCATTGCAGCATTACAAGGACTGCTAGGAAAAGATTTTACCGATCAGGAACTCAACTATAGAGGCTTGGAAAGAAAAGATTTCAGCTTAAGAGCTGGGCAATCTAAGCTGCAGTCGGCACAGCTTTTTTTCAATTCTGAAATTCCGGTCAATGAAGACTGGAAGGTTTATTCTTTTGGAGGCTACAGCTACCGTTTGGGAAATGCCGGAGGATTTTACCGTCTGCCGAATACGGAAAGAAATATCAATGCAGTAACCCCCAATGGATATTTACCGCAGATTGAAGCCAATGTGAATGATTACTCCTTAGCCGGAGGAATCAAAGGAAAATGGAATGGCTGGAATGTAGATCTGAGTAATTCTTTCGGAAAAAATGCTTTTAATTTCGGGGTAGTTAATACATTTAATGCCTCTCTGGGTGACAATTCTCCAAGAACTTTTAAAGCAGGAGGGTCAGAATTTTCACAGAATACCCTCAATCTGGATTTCTCAAAAAAATATGACGTACTTCATGGCTTAAATGTGGCTTTCGGAGGAGAGTATCGTTATGAAAATTATAAGGTGAATGCAGGAAATGAAAACTCTTATGTTTCCTATGATATATATGGGCGGGTAGTAAACGCTGCTACCCCTGACAATGAGAAGGTAACCGACTTTTTTGGAGCTGTAAGACCTGCCGGATCACAGGTTTTCCCTGGATTCAGCCCGGATAACGCCGTTTCCGGAAGCCGAAACAGTGTTGCCGCTTATGCAGATGTTGAGATAGAGCCAACGGATTGGTGGTTGCTGGAGGGAGCTGTGCGTTTTGAAAATTATTCAGACTTTGGTTCTACCTTTAATTATAAATTGGCGACCAATGTAAAACTGGCTAAAAATTTCAACTGGAGAGGAGCTGTTTCTACAGGATTCAGAGCACCTTCTTTAGCGCAGATCTACTACAGTTCCACCTCTACACTGATTCAGCAGGGTCAGACAACGCAGGTCGGAACTTTTAGAAATAATTCTGAAGCAGCCCAGGCTTTAGGAATTCCGAAGTTGAAGCAGGAAACTTCGCAATCGTACAGTACAGGAATTACATGGAAGATTCCGGCTTTAAGTCTGGTATTTACAGCAGATGTCTATCTTATAAAGATTAAAGATAGAGTGGTTCTTACGGACTTATTCTACCGTCCGGAAGGCAGTTTTGCACCGGGTTCGGATCAAGCTGTGCTTCAAGGGGCTTTCGATCTGGCGAGAGCCAGTGCCGCGAATTTTTTTGCTAATGCCGTAGATTCCCAAACAAAAGGATTGGACATCACGATTTCTCAGAATACAAGAATTTCTGAGGGGATATCTTTGGAGAATAATTTGGGACTTAACTTTAATCAGACCAAGAGAGTTGGTGATATTCATACCTCGCCGAAACTGGTAAGTCAGATTAATAATTATTTTTCTGAGCCAAACAGAGTTTATTTTGAAGAAGCTGTACCGCGTATCAAAGCAACTCTTGCCAATACACTGAAATTCTCTGCACTTACTGTTGCTCTTAGGAATTCTTACTTTGGAAAAGTGACCGATGCGGATGTTTTGGATGCTAACTTTGATGGCGTTACCGAAAGCAGAGAACATTTTGTTTTGGATGACCGCTTTGTGACAGACCTGTCCTTAGGTTATGATTTTAACAAGAATATTTCAGCAACGATAGGAACTAATAATATATTCAATATATTGCCTTCCAAAAGCCCAAATATCAGTTCGTTAACGGCTGATAACCAGTTTGTCTATTCAAGACAGGTTTCACAATATGGTATTGGTGGACGCTTCGTTTTCGCGAGAGTAGAATTTAAGTTTTAAAATAGATAGAAGGATAAAACAAAGAATCCGCCTCACTGGCTGTGAGACGGATTCTTCTATGATTAATTAATCTAACAATTAATTTTCTTGTTTTTTAATCAGGTTAAGAGCAGAGCCAGCTTTAAACCAGTCGATTTGCTGATCGTTATACGTATGGTTAGCCATGATGATATCTTTGGTTCCGTCCGTATGAATGAATTCTAAAGTCAACTGCTTTCCTGGAGCAAATTGATCAAGATCTAAGAAATTAACCACATCATCTTCCTGGATTTTGTCATAATCAGCCTCATTAGCGAAAGTTATTCCAAGCATTCCTTGTTTTTTAAGGTTGGTTTCATGGATTCTCGCAAATGATTTTACCAATACTGCTTTTACACCAAGATGTCTTGGTTCCATAGCTGCGTGCTCTCTTGAAGAACCTTCACCGTAGTTTTGGTCTCCAACAACAATGGTAGGGATTCCTGCAGCTTTGTAAGCTCTCTGTACAGCCGGAACTTCACCATATTCACCCGTCAATTCATTTTTGACACGGTTGGTTTCCATGTTATAGGCATTTACAGCCCCAATCAGCATGTTATTGGATATATTGTCCAGATGGCCTCTGTATTTCAGCCATGGTCCAGCCATAGAAATATGGTCAGTAGTACATTTTCCGAAAGCTTTGATCAATACTCTGGCTGCTTCAATGTTTTTACCGTCCCAAGCCGGGAATTCTTCCAGTAACTGAAGTCTGTCCGAAGTAGGGCTTACCTTCACGACAACAGAAGAACCGTCTTCAGATGGTGCCTGGTATCCATTATCATCAACAGCAAATCCTCTGGCTGGTAATTCAGAACCCTTAGGCTCATCAAGTTTTACCTGCTCACCGTTTTCTGCAGTTAAAGTATCTGTAATCGGGTTAAAGTCTAATCTTCCGGAGATGGCAACAGCAGCTACCATTTCAGGAGAAGCTACGAAGGCGTGCGTGTTCGGGTTACCGTCAGCTCTTTTGGCAAAGTTTCTGTTGAAAGAGTGAATGATAGAGTTTTTCTCTCCTTTATCAGCTCCTTCTCTGTCCCATTGCCCGATACAAGGTCCACAGGCATTAGTAAAGATTCTTGCGTTTTCGAATTTTCTGAATGAATCTAAAAATCCGTCTCTTTCTGCTGTGAATTTTACCTGCTCAGAACCGGGGTTAATCCCAAGGATCGCCTTAGGCTTAACTCCTTTTGATACTGCATCTTCCACAATAGAAGCCGCTCTTGATAGGTCTTCATAAGAAGAGTTGGTACAAGAACCGATAAGAGCCCATTCCACTTCTATTGGCCATCCGTTTGCTTCAGCTTTAGCCCTGAATTCTGCTACAGGGGTAGCCAAATCCGGAGTAAAAGGTCCATTTAAGTGTGGGGTAAGCTCAGAAAGGTCGATTTCAATTACCTGATCAAAATACTGTTCAGGGTTGGCATACACTTCAGCATCACCCGTTAAGTGTTCTGCTATTTTATCAGCGGCATCTACCACATCCTGTCTTCCTGTTGCTGCCAAATATCTTCTCATGGAATCATCGTATCCGAAAGTAGAGGTTGTTGCTCCTACTTCAGCACCCATGTTACAGATGGTTCCTTTACCTGTTGCTGAAAGAGATTCTGCCCCTTCTCCGAAATATTCTACGATACATCCTGTTCCACCTTTTACGGTAAGGATTCCTGCCACTTTCAGGATAACGTCTTTTGCAGACGTCCAGCCACTCATTCTACCGGTTAATTTCACCCCGATAAGTTTTGGCATTTTAAGCTCCCACGCCATTCCGGCCATTACATCTACTGCATCAGCACCTCCTACACCAATAGCCACCATTCCTAAACCTCCTGCATTTACCGTGTGTGAGTCAGTACCAATCATCATCCCTCCGGGGAACGCGTAATTCTCCAGTACAACCTGGTGAATGATACCTGCTCCCGGTTTCCAGAAACCGATTCCGTATTTATCACAAACAGAACTCAGGAAGTTGAAAACCTCAGAGTTTTTGTTAATTCCTTCCTGTAAATCTGACTCAGCACCTACCCTTGCCTGGATCAGGTGATCGGCATGAGCGGTTGAAGGAACAGCTACTTTAGCTTTTCCTGCCTGCATAAATTGTAAAAGCGCCATCTGCGCAGTTGCATCCTGCATAGCTACTCTGTCCGGTGCAAAATCTACATAGGAGTTTCCTCTTTCATGTGCTGATGTAGCATTACCTTCCCAAAGATGGGTGTAAAGGATTTTTTCTGAAAGTGTAAGAGGCTTTCCCACGATTTGTCTTGCCGCAGCAATTCTTTCAGGATAGCGCTCATATACTTTTTTGATCATATCAATATCAAAAGTCATATCTTAATTTTAATTTTTCTTTTTAATAAAGCTTTTCCGTCATTATTTATTTAAAAGCGGAAAATATCTTTCGTTACTCAATTCAACAAATTCTATTCCTTCCATTCATAAAAGGGATAATTATGATAAATAATCAGGATGTTTTATTTCTATCAAGTTAAGAAAAAATGGAATTTCTTTCTATACTTTTATTTTAAATAATGCTAAGACGGTCTTAAATAGAAAGATTCTAAACAAAAATTGAAAGATTTTAATTCCCACAGGACTAAAATCTTTCAATTGTATAATTTTTAAAACAGTCCTGCGACTACTTATCGTTAAGCTCTATTAATGACCGACCTGAACCAGCTCTTTAATAGGTGGAGCAAATTTAGTCAGGTCAATACCTTCAACAGCAGCTTTATATTCATCAATATTAGGAATTCTTCCAATGATAGCAGAAAGAACAACTACCGGAGTTGAAGCCAATAAAGATTCTCCTTTTTTACGTTCGGAATCTTCAACTACTCTTCCTTGGAAAAGGCGGGTAGAAGTTGCCAGTACCGTATCTCCTTTAGCCGCTTTTTCCTGATTACCCATACAAAGGTTACAGCCTGGACGCTCAAGATACATCATGTTTTTGTATTCAACACGTGCTTCGCCTTTAGGAGCATTATCATCAAATTCAAAACCGGAATATTTTTCTAAAAATTCCCAGTCTCCTTCTGCTTTTAATTCATCGATGATGTTATACGTTGGAGCAGCTACAACAAGAGGAGCATTAAATTCAACTTTACCTTTTTGTTTTTCGATGTTTTTAAGCATTTGAGAAACAATTTTCAAATCGCCTTTGTGAACCATACAAGATCCAACAAATCCAAGATCCACTTTTTTCTCGCCTCCGTAATAAGAAAGGTCTCTGATGGTATCATGAGTATATCTTTTAGAAACATCTTCGTTGTTTACATCCGGGTCAGCAATCATCGGTTCAACGATGGCATCAAGATCAACAACGACTTCGGCGTAATACTTAGCATTCGCATCTGGTGTCAGAGCTGGTTTCTCACCTGATCTGATTTCAGCGATTCTCTTGTCAGCTTTATTAATTAATCCTTGAAGAACTTGGTTATGGTTATCCATTCCTTTGTCGATCATGATCTGGATTCTGCCTTTTGCAATTTCTAATGATTCAATCAAAGTGCTGTCTTCAGAAATATTAATAGAAGCTTTTGCTTTCATTTCAGCAGTCCAATCTGTAAAGGTAAATGCCTGGTCAGCAGGAAGTGTTCCGATGTGAACCTCAATAATTCTGCCCTGGAATACATTTTCCCCACCAAACTGTTTAAGCATCTGAGCCTGAGTAGCATGAACAACATCACGGAAATCCATGTGCTCTTTCATATTTCCTTTGAAAGTTACTTTTACGGATTCAGGGATTGGCATAGATGCTTCACCTGTAGCCAGTGCAAGGGCAACTGTTCCTGAGTCTGCTCCAAAAGCAACCCCTTTAGACATTCTTGTGTGGGAGTCACCACCAATGATGATCGCCCACTCGTCTATCGTTATATCATTAAGAACCTTATGAATAACGTCTGTCATAGCGTGGTATTCACCTTTCGGGTCACGGGCTGTGATCAAACCGAATTCGTTCATGAATTTCATTAGTTTCGGAATGTTGGCCTGCGCTTTTTTATCCCAAACAGAAGCAGTGTGACATCCGGATTGGTAAGCACCGTCAACAATTGGAGAAATCACGGTAGCAGCCATTGATTCAAGTTCCTGGGCGGTCATCAAACCTGTTGTATCCTGAGAGCCAACAATGTTAACCTCTACACGAACGTCTGAGCCAGCATGTAAAATTTTCCCCGGAGTTGTTCCAACTGCATTTCTGTTGAAGATTTTCTCAACTGCGGTTAAACCTTGTCCTTCGTGGGAAATTTCTTTTGACGGAGCAAAAACAAGAGGAGTTTCTATTCCTAAAAGTTTTGCAGCAAATGTCTGCAGCTTTTTACCGAATACAATTGCATATGATCCGCCAGCCTTGATGAATTCCATCTTCTGAGGAGTGAATGCCTTGGAAATGTCAATCAGTTCCTGATCGCCGTTGTATAATTTTTTTGTTTTTGTATTGATGGTAAGAACGGTTCCTGTGGCAACGGAGTACGCTTCTTCAAGAATTGGTTCTCCAGCTTCGTTACGGATTGGCTCTCCATTCTCATCCAGTTTTTTAACCCAGTTTTTAAGGTCAAGACCAATACCTCCTGTAACGTCAACAGTGGTAAGGAAAATTGGGGAAATCCCATTTGTTCCTCCAACAATAGGAGCAATATTTACGAATGGGATGTATGGGCTTGCCTGTTTACCTGTCCATAAAGCTACGTTGTTCACTCCGGACATTCTGGATGAACCTACACCCATTGTTCCTTTTTCAGCGATCAGCATAACGCTCTTGTCAGGATGTTGTGCCTGCAATGCTTTAATTTCTTCCTGCGCCTGAGGAGTGATCATACATTTACCATGAAGTTCACGGTCTGATCTTGAGTGCGCCTGATTCCCCGGAGAAAGTAAATCTGTTGAGATATCACCTTCACCAGCGATAAAAGTTACTACTTTTATTTCTTCGGCAACTTCCGGAAGTTTAGTGAAAAACTCTGCTTTTGCATAGCTTTCAATAATTTCTTTGGCGATTTCGTTACCGCTATTGAATGCTTCCTTCAGACGGTTGGTATCTGCCTCATAAAGGAAAACCTGTGTCTTAAGAACGTCTGCTGCTTCCTTGGCAATAGAGATATTATTACCCAGAGCCAGATCAAGCAGTACCTCAATAGAAGGTCCTCCCTTCATGTGAGATAATAATTCAAAAGCAAAGGCGGGAGATATTTCTTCTACTATGGATTCACCCAAAATGATCTCTTTTAAAAACTTAGCTTTTACGCCTGCGGCACTTGTTGTTCCAGGTAAGGTGTTGTAAATGAAAAATTTAAGAGAATCCGATCGATATTCGTTACCTGGGTCTTTAATTTGTGCAATGATTTCGCTTAATAATCCGGCACCGTCAATTGGCTTTGGATGTAGCCCCTGGTTTTTTCTTTCTTCAATCTCTTGGATGTAATCCTGATACATATTCATAATAATAGAAGTCTTTTAAATTTTAAACGTAGATGAAAGCAGCTGTCAGTACTGTTCTTCATTTGTTAACAGGTAGTCATAAAACAACATCACCTACTTCTTTAAAAATGTAAAATAATTTACGTTAGAGAGTGTACAATAATTACCTGCGATTTGTTCTGTTGAAAACTCTCTTTGGGTAAGATTTATTCACTTTTTTAATAGCATTACTATCAAAAATTATATTTCCAAAACGTTTTAAATTATCAAACACTTAAAAAATGCTTCCAAATTTACGAATTTTTTAGTATTTTATCGAAATGAAATTATTTAGATTCTTTATAAATATGAATTTGATAATTTCTATTTTTGGCCGTAATTTTGCAGACAAATGATGAACATGAAAAATATCTTGAATTTCTGGTGTGTGTTTATTTCGATTTTCGTTTTTTCACAGACAAAATCAGTTAAAAAACTGCCGGTTAAAAATGTAACGAAAACTGTAGCAAAGGAGGGGCCTGTAGTGGCTAAGCCGAACCCGGATCTGGTGATCATTAACCAGGATCTTCCGGTTCTGATCCCTAAAAAAGAGGATGGAAAATTTGGTTACATTAACCAGAACGGGAAATTTATCATCAAGCCTGAATATCATATTGCCGTCTTTTTTTATGAAGATTGTAATCTTTTGAACTCTCCCAACCCAAAAGTGAGAAAATTCGGAACAAATGAATATGCTACCGTAGAAAAGGATATGATTTCTTACCGGGTGAATAAAGCAGGAAAAAGAGTCTATCAGTTCAAGGATTCAGATCTGGGTAAATGTAAGCTGGAGGATTATAAGCAGCAGCTTTATCAAGCATATGTTTTAAACGGATTTTACGGTATCATTGAAAAGTCCCGATTTGTGAATGCAGCAGATTACAGGGATTACCAGATTTATCCTCAATATCAGTATTTATACATTATGGAAGGTGATGATACCGCAGATCCCATGATCGTAGCTTCCCACAACGACAGGTTTGGAGTAATTGATGTGAACAATAAAGTGATTGTTCCTTTCGAATATTCCAATATAAAAAGAAATTTCAGCTGGAAACTCGGCAAGATGTTCGAAGTAACAAAGGACGGAAAGAACTATTATTATATTGATGTAAGAAATAAGACTTACTAATTGAGCCTTTTGTTCTTACCACAGTCAAAATGTCACATTTCCATCCTGACAGGAATCTCACAGCACGTATCTCATATTTTTTTTGTAATTTCGCGGCAGAAATAAAGGGGTGCTTTAACAAGCTGAGATTACACCCAATGAACCTGGAACAGATAATGCTGTTTAGGGAATTTTGAAAATGTATCAATGGAGCAGTATAACAACATACCAATCATTGCTAGACTGTTAAATTAGTCAATTGCTACATTATTTAATCCGCCCCTTTTATTCATTAAATTTTAAAAATTTATAGAATGAAAGGATTATTTTTTTTAGGGCTTACTGTAGCCTCTGTGGCCTTTATCCAGGCACAAAATAGGGATTCCCTGAAGATCAGGGAAATTGAAGCTGTCAACTTTACCAAAAGACTGCCTGTTGCTAAAGAAATCATCAACGTACAGAAAGATGTAGACAGCAGGAATCTGGGGCAGGATCTTCCGATCCTTTTAAAAAATCAAACTTCTATTATCTCAACTTCTGATGCCGGAAACGGTGTTGGATACACGGGATTCAGAATTCGTGGAGTAGAGGGAAAAGGAATAAACGTGATGATGAACGGCGTTCCCTATAACGATTCTGAAAGCCAGGGAACATTTTTCGTCAATGTTCCGGATCTTACCAGTTCTGCCTCCCAGATTGTGATTCAGAGAGGGGTGGGGACTTCCAATAATGGGGTTTCTGCGTTTGGTGCGAGTATCAATGTGATCTCTAAGGAGCCGGATGAGAAGATGTATTTCAAGACCGATGATAGCTATGGCTCATTTAATACCTATAAATATTCAGCGGAGGCAGGTTCCGGGAAATTCTGGAAAAACAGACTTTCGGTGATGGGAAGGTACACGCGTATTCACTCTGACGGATACATTGACAGAGCTTCTTCAAAACTGGATTCTTACAATTTCACCGCATTATTTGAAGAAGGTAAAACAAGGCTTCGGCTGATGGCTTTCGGGGGGAAAGAAAAAACCTATCAGGCATGGAACGGAATTGACCGACCAACCTGGGAGACCAATCCAAAGTTCAATTATTCAGGACAATATACAGATCTGTTTACCGGAGAAGAGAAATTCTATGATAACGAGACGGATAATTACAGACAGAACCATTATCAGCTTTTGTGGGAACAGAAATTCAATGATAACTGGCATTTGGAAACAACGCTTCATTACACCAAAGGAAGAGGATATTATGAAAACTATAAAAGGGTTGATGAAACAGACGTAGAGGCTACACACTATTCTCATTACAACCTGTCCATACCGGTAGTAAATGGATCTCCGGTGGAAATAACAGATTTTATCCGGAAAAAGTGGCTGGATAATGATTTCTACGGGGCGGTTTCCACGCTTTACGGAAAGCTGGATCATGTAGATCTTAACTTCGGTGTGGTTGCGAATCAATATTATGGAAGACATTTTGGAAATGTTACCGGAGTTTATTTTCCACAGATCAATGAGTATGAATATTACAGGAATCGTTCTGTAAAAACTGAATTGGCAGGGTTTGCAAAAGCTTTATGGAGAACCGGGGATCATTTTGAATTGTTCGGAGATCTACAGATCAGAAATATTGATTATGACACCAAGATCCTGACTGCAGGAGACGGAGAAGGTGGGAATCTTGATAAAAACTGGCTTTTCTTTAACCCAAAGGCGGGAGTGAATTATAAAATCGGAAACGGAAAAGTTTTCCTTTCATACGCACATGCTCACCGTGAACCGAACAGGGATGACCTGATGAGTGATAATGAAGTAAAAGCCGAAAAGCTCCATGATTTTGAAGCAGGTATTGAAAAACAGTTTGGAATTTTATCTGTAACGGCTAATTTATATTATATGTATTATGTCAATCAATTAGTGTTGAACGGACAACTGAATAATGTAGGAGCATTTATCAGAACCAATTCAGGGAAAAGCTACAGAAGAGGTATTGAGATCGGAGCATTGGCTAAGCTTTCCAAGCAATGGGAGTTGACGGGAAATGTCAGCCTTAGTCAGAACAGAAATATTGATTTTAAGATTAAAAACAACGGAACTCTTCAAAATCTGGGAGATACGGATATTTCATTTTCTCCAAATATTATTGCCAATCTTGGACTGAAGTTCAATCCTTCCAAGAGTTTCCTGTTTGCTTTAATGAATCAATATGTCGGAAAGCAGTATCTGGATAATACAGGAGATAAAAACCTGCAGCTGAAAGATTATTTCCTGACCGATTTCAATGCGCAGTATCAGTTTACCATTGCTCATAATGATATTGCTTTAAAATTACTGGTCAATAATCTGTTTAATAGAAAGTATGTTAACAATGGAGCTGTTTACAGTGGAGATCCATACTATTTTTCACAGGCCGGAACTAATTTTATGTTCGGGATCAGTTGGAAAATTCAATAATACGGAGGATAATTTACTGAACAGGGTTTAATACATTCAATTTTATACCTATTTATCAAAAGACTGTTTCGGCAGTCTTTTTTTATATCCTATAAATCTCTTCAGAAAGTCACGAAAAAATTATAAATTTGCTGCCAAATGAATATTTCAGCTTACATTTTAGAATATCTGAAACAATTTGGAACTGTGACGGTTCCGGGATTCGGTGCGTTTTCGCTTAAAAACTCCAAGGCAATTATTAATTCTGAGAACGGAAGCATCCTTCCGCCCGCCAGTGAGATCGTTTTCGCGATGGATTATGAGATACAGTCTGATGAACTGGCGGCTTTCATTGCGGCACAGAAACAGATGTCTCTGGAAGCATCCAAAAGCGACCTGAAGATCCAGACCGATTTTTGGAAGAAAAAACTTCAGGCAGATCAGTTTCTGGAAATTCAGAACCTCGGGGTTATCCATATTGAAGATGATAAGACTCATTTCAAGGGGAAAAGAATAGAAGCGGGACATCCGGACTTTTACGGGCTTGAAGAGATTAGATTATCGGATATCAACAACGGTGAAAAGATCAGTACTAAAGAAAGTAAGGAGAAAGATTATACATTCAAAAAATCTATTCTTTGGATTTTTCTGCTTGTGATTCCTGTTTTAGGGATCTTGTATCTGGCGTTTACGCAAAGGGAACTTCTTTTCGGAAAAGAATCTTTTGATAAAGTTTCTGTCCAGACTTCTACACACAGAATTGTAAAAGACACTGTAAAAGAAATAGTGCCTGGTCCGGAAGCGGCTGTTTCAGATTCCCTGAAAAAAGATTCATTAGCAAATCCGGTAGGAAAAGGCGTAAATCCAGTTCCGGCAACTCAAAACAACACTAAGACTCAATGGCAAAAGTAAAAAAAGCGTCAGAATCTCTGACGATCATGACTAATATTGTTCTTCCGAACGAAACCAACTCTTTAAGAAACCTTTTCGGAGGTGAGCTTCTTGCAAAAATGGACCGTTGTGCCTCCATTTCTGCAGCCAGACACTGTGAAAGAAGAGTCGTAACAGCATCTGTAAATCACGTTTCTTTCAATCATCCTATCCCTGAAGGTGGAGTGGTTGTTCTGGAATCTAAAGTTTCAAGAGCTTTCTCTACTTCAATGGAAGTGTATGTGGATGTTTGGTTGGATGACCCAATCAATCAGAAGAAAATTCACACCAATGAAGGAATTTATACTTTTGTTGCAGTAGATGAATTCAATCGTCCTATTCCTATCCCGGATATGATTCCCGAAACAGAGGAAGAAAAGTTAAGACATGCAGCAGCCATCAGAAGAAAGGAGCTGTCATTGATCCTTTCCGGAAGAATGAAGCCTCTGGAATCTGTAGAACTTAAGAAATTATTCCAGGAACCGGAAGAAACAAAGGATTCAAAGAAGGATAAGAAATAAAATCTTTCGTTGTAAGACCTAAACATAAATAACACAAATGTCTGCACAAATTTTCACAAATGATTTGTACGGAGTAAATGGAAAAAATGATAACATCAGGTATTTCAGAAAATGATATATCAAAAGTGGTTTATGAAGCAGGATATCTTGTTCATAAAGAGTAAGCATAATCTATTGGTAGGGAAACAAAAACCAATGCCTTTGGTTTATGATGAAGTAAAGCTGAATGTGGGCTATAGACTGGATTTCCTTATCGAAGTAAATTTGTTTTAGAAATTAAGTCTGTGGAATCTTTAAATGACATACATCTTGCTCAAATTCTTACTTATCTCCGTTTAAGCAATTGCAAGCTTGTAATGCTGATTAATTTTAATAGCCTTCAATTTAAAAACGGGGTAAAAAGAGTAATCAGTGGTACGCTATGAAATTCACATTTGTGTCATTTGTGAGAATAATTAGTGTAATTAGTGTTTAAATTATTCGTGTTAAAAATGAAAATTCTTCTTTTAGATAAAAACCATCCTCTCATCACAGAACAGCTTTTGGCTAAGAATTTTGTATTAGAAGAAGATTTCACATCTTCCTATGATGAGGTTTGTCATAAAATTGAAAACTATGACGGAGTTATCATCAGAAGCAGAATTCCTCTGGATAAAAACTTTCTGGAAAAGGGGAGAAACCTGAAATTCATTGCCAGAGTAGGAGCCGGAATGGAAAATATTGATATTCCAGTTGCAGAGAAACTGGGAATTCAGTTGATTAATTCTCCGGAAGGTAACAGAGATTCAGTAGCAGAGCATGTTGTGGGAATGCTGTTGATTTTAATGAACCGACTTTTTATTGCCTCCCAGGAAGTTAAAAACGGAATATGGCTTCGTGAAGAAAACAGGGGGGATGAGCTTCTAGGGAAAACGGTAGGGCTTATAGGATATGGAAACATGGGGAAAGCGACAGCAAAAAGATTCTCAGGATTTGGCTGTAAAGTTATTTTTCATGACATCCTTTCCGGGCTTTCTGATGAATATGCTTCACAGGTCAGTTTAGACGAATTAAAGCTGTCTGCGGATATCCTGAGTCTACATATTCCGCTGACTTCTGAAACTCAATATCTTATTGATGAAAAGTTTATTTCGGAAATGAAAAAAGACTTTTACCTTATCAATACGGCAAGAGGAAAAAATGTAGAAACTAAATATTTAGTTGGGGCTTTAAAATCAGGCAAAGTAAAAGGTGCCTGTCTTGATGTCCTCGAATATGAAAAAGCATCCTTTGAAAACCTGGAAACTGAAAATGAAGACCTGAAATACCTCCTGGAATCTGGAAAAACAATCGTAACACCACACATCGCCGGATGGACTTACCAAAGTAAAGAAAAGCTGGCACAAGTGATCGTGGACAAGATAATTGCTTCCTACTGTTAGGAAAAATCTAAGGCAAAAGATAAAATTACTCATTGCCTGTGTCTTTATCCCTTTCGCAAGTTTCATCTTTTATGTTAAATAATTCATAATATACGCTGCGAATTGAGAATTTATTTTGAGTTTTATTAAATTGCTGCTCATTTTTTGATACTCATGACGAAGCGTAATTTTTTACTTATTGTAGCTGTTTTTTTATCTTTTATTTCCTGCAAAAAAAATTCTGAATCCAAACAGACTTCAGCTGAAAATACGACCAATCTTCCAAACTACGGAAATGTAGATCTGGCGAATGTTTTCACCAAAGAAGACAATCAGCTTGGAGATAAAGGAATACTCACAGGATACATCGACCATTATTATAAAAAGATCTGGGAAGGGGGAGACCTGAGTGGGGGGATACTCGTCGCTAAAGGAGATGATATTCTGTTTGAAAACTACAGAGGTTTCGGTAGAGAAGGAAACCAGATGCCAATTGATAAAAACACACCGCTGCATGTAGCTTCCGTCTCAAAAACATTGACGGCTATGGCTATGCTGAAATTGGTAGAAGCCGGAAAAATTAAGCTCACCGATCGTCTTACCCAATATTTTCCGGGATTTCCTTATCCGGATGTTACTGTACAGACTCTGCTGGATCAGAGAAGCGGTCTTCCGAAATACGAATATTTTATTGCCAAAATACAGCCGGCTCCGGCAGAACTCTCAAAACCGTTTATTACCAATCAGGATGTTCTGAATATGATCATCAGGTACAAACCTGATCTGGCAAGAGATACGGATACGGGTTTTATGTATTGTAATACCAATTTTGCGATGCTTGCCTTATTAATAGAGAAGATCACTAAAACTCCATTCCCGCAGGCCATGAAAGAAATGGTGTTTCAGCCTTTGAAAATGGAACACACTTATATTTTTCAGGAAAAGGATATTCCTACGGCAGCACAATCCTTTTATTACGGCGGAAACAGACTCTATCCTTTGGACAGGCTTGATCTTATTTACGGTGATAAAAATGTATATACAACACCAAGAGATCTTTATAACTTCTCCAAAGCCATGTTTTCAAAAGACTTCTTAAAGCCTGATCTGATGCAGATGGTTTTCACGCCATACAGTAACGAAAAAGCAGGAATGAATAATTACGGACTCGGTTTCAGGATGAAGATTTTCGATAATGGCGAGAAACTTACCTATCATAATGGATGGTGGCACGGAACCAATTCTGTCTTTGCCCATCTGCTGAAATCAAAAGTAACGATCGTGGCTATTGGAAACAAGTATTCCGGTAAAGTATATACAGCACTGGCTTTATCAGGATTATTTGAGGATTTTCCGGCTCAGAAGGATAAGCTGCACAGTATAATGAACGACAATAAAGATACTTTGAATGACGGACATGAAGTTTTTGGAGAATAATGTTTAATTTTGCTTAAACATATATGAAAAGACTTCTTCTATTATTCGTTATCTGTTTTCTTGTACACTCATGTGCAAGAGTAGGGTCTCCAGTGGGAGGACCGAAGGATACCCTGGCTCCAAAGTTTTTAAGCTCTAATATTGACACGACAAGAGTCAATGTAAAAAGAGACATCCACGAGCTCAGGCTGGATTTCGACGAATATATTACCTTAAAGGATATCAATAAAAACCTGATCATTTCTCCGCCTATCAAAAATATAAAGCGGATTCTTCCTTCCAATATTGCCAATAAGTTCGTGATGATCCAGTGGGAAGATACCCTTCAGGCTAATACAACTTATAACTTCAACTTTGGAAACTCAATTGCTGATAATAATGAGTCTAATATTCTTAGGTATTTCAATTTTGCTTTTTCTACAGGAGATAAACTGGATGACCTTTATATCAGCGGTGAAATTTCGGATGCGGTAGCTATTAAAAAGAAAGAGGGTGAAAATAAACTTGTGGTGGGACTTTACCAGGTAAAAGATACCATGAATTACAGGCAGAAGCCTTATTACATTACAAAAGTGGATGAAGACGGTTATTATGAACTCAACTATCTTACACCGGGAAAATATAAGATTATAGCTTTTGAGGATGAGAATAGCAATTCTATTTATGATCCGGGAAAAGAGAAAATAGGATTCCAAAAAGAAGCTGTAAATGTTGAAAAGTCTGTTTCAGGATTGAATTTAAAAATATATCCTTCCAAGAAGCCTTTGAAATACGTTGAAATGAAAGAAAGTCCTGGGGGAGCTATCATGACATTTGAAGGAAACCCGGAGAATGTGAAAGTAGCTTCTGTAAACGAAAAGCTTAAGGATATTAAAGTGACTCACCGCCCGAAATCTGATACGGTAAAGATCTGGTTTGATGCTGTAAAAAGCGATGTAGGGCAGACGGTTACTGAAAATCTTAAATTCAGCTACGATATCGGCAGCAAGCAGGATACCGTTTCCGTATTCTATAAGTACAACAAGAAAAATGCAATGGATCTTGAAAACGACAGCGGAGGTCCTCTATTGGCTCCGAATTCTGACTTTAATATCAGATCCGGCTATATCATAGATAAAATAAGTCCTGAAAAGTGGACTCTGAAAGGTGACAGCTTAACCACCCAGGAATTTACTGCCAAAATCTCTGAAACAGATCCTTACCAGATTCAGATTCATTCAGATTTTGTGAATGGAAAAAAATATCAGCTTACGATTCCAAAAGAAACAGTATCGTCTTATTACGCTAAAAATGTACAATCAAAACGTTTTGACTTTGAAGTAGAAAAAGTAGATCAGTTTGGAAGCCTTGCATTTAACATTCAGAATGCACCGGAGGCCAGTTACTGGATTCAGCTTCTGGATGGTTCGGATAAAGTCATTTATTCAAGATATACCAAAGGTAACAGCGTGAAATTCGACATCCTGAAACCTAATGAATATATCGTAAGGATATTGGTAGATAACAACGGAAATAAATTCTGGGACGAAGCAGATTTTGAAAAAGAAACTTTTGCTGAAGATTCGTATGTCTTCTACAAAAAAGCTGTTGTACGTCCATTATGGGAGACCAAGGAAGACTGGGACCTGAAAGATACCAGAACGCTCGATAATCCTAAAGGAAATATCCCTAAACCTACAGATATTCCTGCAGAAGAAACTACTGATGCAGCCGTGCAGAAAGAAGTAACCAAAGAAGTGAAGTCAGATTCCGGAAATGCAGTCCTGACGCCGGTAAAATAAAGGTATGGGTACAGTAAAGAAAGTATTATTCTGGACACTTGTTGCTTTTGCATTAATCCAGTTTATTCCCATTGATAGAGTAAATAAACCTGTAAATTCAGCAGCTAACTTCGTTGATGCAAAAAAGACACCGGAAAAGATCAGGAGCTTGATAAAAGGAGCCTGTTATGACTGTCACTCCAATGAAACAGTATA
This sequence comes from Chryseobacterium elymi, assembly GCF_003385495.1. Taxonomy (GTDB): domain Bacteria; phylum Bacteroidota; class Bacteroidia; order Flavobacteriales; family Weeksellaceae; genus Chryseobacterium; species Chryseobacterium elymi. Next base: position 65,164 of record NZ_QNUH01000016.1, read on the forward strand.
TCCCAAATATGCTTATGTTGCACCTGTTTCATGGTCTGTAAAAAGCCATGTGAATGAAGGCCGGGAACATCTCAATTTTTCTGTTTGGGGTACATATAACAAGGAGCTGAAGGAAAGCATGCTGAGCAAATCCATTCAGACAATCCAAAGCAAAGCGATGCCTATGCCGGGATATATCGTCTACCACAAAGAAGCTAATCTTACAGACGCTGAAAGAACATTACTTGTTCAGTATTTTGAAGATATGCTGAAATCAAAATCTTATTGATATCAAATAAAATAACTCCCACACATGGTAATCTGCGGGAGTAAATTTCTTTATAATAACTTACCGGTTATTCTTCAGATATTCCTCAAAAAAACTCTGTTGAGACTCAAAAGCAATATCATCAAGGTCCAAAGCATTCAGAGGAATCCAGATCGCTTCGGATATTTCTGAAAGCTCAAGATTCACCTCAAACTTTTCCTGAACACGGTACTCATAAAAAAGATCGATTGTATTGTAATCAATTTCTTTATACTGATAGACGTTCGGGAGGCTGGTAAGATACTTTAGTTTTGAAATATCCACATCAAGCTGAAGCTCTTCAAAAAGCTCTCTTTTGCACGTTTCCTCTGCGCTTTCCCTTGGATCTACAAAACCTCCGGCCAGATCAAGTTTTCCTTTTTTAGGGTCCCTGTTTCTTCTGGTAAGGTAGACTTCATCACCACATCGGATAACAACAGCTACCGCGCCGGCAACGTTATTGTAGAGGGTAAAACCGCATTCGGGACAGCTCCATTTCTTTTCGCCATCCCAATGCAGGGTTTCTTTGCCACAGCTTGGGCAGTATTTCAATAATTTCATCTGTTAACAATATTTTTTCAAAAGCCAGATGGAACTTCGTTTTTATTGAGCAATATTAATATTTCTCGGGTGATAAGTTAAAATCACATCCCGAAGTTCTTCTGTTTTCAGATGAGTGTAGATCTCCGTAGTGGTAATACTGGAATGTCCCAGCATTTCCTGGATATAACGAAGGTCTGCCCCATTCTGTAAAAGGTGTGTTGCAAAAGAATGTCTGAAAGTGTGCGGAGATATTTTTTTGCTTACCCCAGCTTTATCTGTAAGTTCTTTAATGATCAGAAAAACGATCACTCTGGACATAGATGTTCCACGGCTGTTAAGAAACAGCGTATCCTCATACTTTTTATTGATCTTGCTTTTCGAACGTACTTCTTTAATGTAAGTTTCCAAAAGTTCAGCAGTGTAATCGGCCAAAGGAACGAAACGTGTTTTGTTGCCTTTTCCGTTTACTTTAATGTACTGTTCTTTGAAATTGATGTTCGAAATCTTAAGGTCAATAAGTTCCGAGACGCGTAATCCGCATCCGTAAAGAACTTCAATGATACAATGATTTCTCTTTCCGAGGTCAGAATGCGACTCAATGGCTGCAATAATCTTATTGATATCAGGCAGACTTAAGGTGTCAGGAAGATACAATCCCAGTTTTGGACCTTCAAGCAGTGACGCAGGATTGTCTTCTCTGGACTCGTCCTCAAGCAGAAACTTGAAGAAAGCTTTTATCGAAGAAATCCATCTTGCTTGTGATCTTTCGCTGAACTTCTGTTTGGAAAGATTGAAGATATATTCCTGTAAGTTTTCGTAACCGATAGAGTCTGGACCGACGTTTTCCAGATCCACTTCGGCATAATCTTTTAATTTTTTGATGTCTCGAATATACGCATCGAGAGTATTTTCTGAAAAATTTCGTTCGAAACGAAGAAATATTTCAAAATCTTTGATCTTTTCATCCCAAGTCATATTTGTGCTTTATTTTTTTAGTTCACAGTCCGATATTTGTTCTATTTCAATACCATGATTTCTCAAGAACGCTATTCCATCGTCGTCTGAATACTCATTAATATACACAAGTCTTGTAATTCCAGCCTGTAGAATCAGCTTACTGCATTCTTTGCATGGCGACAGCGTTAAATATAACGTAGCACCTTTTGCAGACTGAGTGGAAGCGGCCAGCTTTAATATAGCGTTGGCTTCCGCATGAAGTACATACCAGTGTGTTTTTCCCTCTCCATCTTCACAGCAGTTTTCAAATCCCGAAGGAGTTCCGTTGTAACCATCTGAAATAATCATCCTATCTTTTACGATAAGAGCTCCTACCTGTTTTCTCTTACAGTAGGATAATTTTGCCCACTCTTGGGCCATTTTTAGATAAGCTTTATCAAACTTATTCATACCACAGCATTAGTTTTTTCGAAATAATTTGGATTAAAAATCTTAGAAGTTAGGCTTTCTTTTCTCTAAAAAAGCGGTAACTCCTTCTTTCTTGTCGTTCATTTCAAAAAGTTCCCCGAAATACCTGATTTCAGATTCAAAACCTTTATCCGTATCAGACAAGTTTACGGCTTGGATGGCCTTTGATATAGCCATTGGTGAGTTATTGGCTATAATACTCGCTAATTCTTTTGTTTTGGTTAATAATTCTTCAATAGGGTATACTTCATTCACCAATCCGATTTCCTTTGCTTTTTGGGCGGGAATCATTTTGGCAGAGAAGATCATTTCGTTGGCGATACCTTTTCCTACCAGCTTCGGAAGTCTTTGAGTTCCTCCGTAACCCGGAATTAATCCCAGCGTAACCTCCGGAAGTCCCAGTCTTGCATTCTCTGATGCATATCTGATGTGGCATGCCATTGCTAGCTCTAAACCTCCTCCCAATGCAAAACCGTTCACGGCAGCAATAACAGGTTTAGATGTGTTTTCAATTTTATTGAACAGGGTATTATGCCCGTTTCTGGCCAGTTCTTCGGCTTTTTCCTGTCCAAAATCACTGAATTCTTTTATATCTGCTCCCGCTACAAATGACTTTTCACCGCTTCCTGTAATGATGATTACCCTACAGGACTGGTCAGCATTAAGATCATCCATAGCTGAACTTATCTCTTGAATCGTTTTTGCGTTTAAAGCATTTAAGCTTTGAGGTCTGTTTATGGTTACAACAGCTAATTTTCCTTCCTTTTCTAATAATATATTTTCGTAACTCATTTTTCCACTATAAAATATTATTTTTTGCAAATTATGAATTTTTTACAAAAAAAAGGAAAAAATATTAGTTTTTTTTCCTTTTACTTGATGAATCCTTCAAAATACTATTTCGAATGATTCATCATATTTGCATCAATATTGATGTTAAGCTGAGATGCCACTTTCATGCCAAGTTCTATATTAGTCCTGAAAAAGTGACATAATTGACGGTTGATAATTTCATCTTTTTTCGGTCCCGTAATTCCTTTCATACTTCCTACGATATTGCTGATTAAGTGTTCTCTATCTTCAGCCGTCATAGATTTTGTATACAGTAATCCGGGTTGAGTATAATGATCATCATCATTTTCATTCCTGTTATAGTTGGCAACATGGGCACTGTCCAGTTCATATTCATAATTTTTATAAGCGGAATCCGGCTTAATGTCATCAAAGCTGTTGGGGAAATAATTCGGTTTGTCCTGATACTGGCTCGAATCTGCCATAAAGCCGTCTCTCTGGTAGTTGTTGACTGCAAAAGGACAACGATTCACTTCCAGCTGGTGGGCATTTACTCCCACTCTGTATCTGTGGGCATCAGGATAAGAGAATAGTCTTCCCTGAAGCATTTTGTCCGGAGAAAAACTGATTCCATTAATAAGACTGCTTGGCGAAAATGCAGATTGTTCCACATGGGCGAAATAATTGACCGGAACCTCATTTAGTTCCATTTCACCCACTTCGATCATCGGGAAGTCATCGTGAAACCATACTTTAGTAACATCAAAAGGATTCCATCTGAAGTCCTTAGCCTGCTCTTCCGTCATCACCTGGATATACATGGTCCATTTCGGAAAATCTCCATTTTCAATAGCGTTGCAAAGATCTTCCTGCGCGAAATCCGGGTTTTCTCCAGCCATCTTTACCGCTTCAGCATCAGTGAAGTTTTTGATTCCCTGTTTTGTTATAAAATGGAATTTCACCCAAACTCTTTCATTTTGAGCGTTGATCATCGAAAAAGTATGTGATCCGAATCCGTGCATATGTCTATAGCCATAAGGTGTTCCTCTGTCTGACATTAAAATAAGAACCTGGTGAAGAGATTCCGGATTATGGCTCCAGAAATCCCACATCATTGTAGCACTTTTTAAATTGGTTTTCGGAACTCTTTTCTGAGTATGGATGAAGTCCGGAAATTTTTTAGCATCCTTAATAAAGAATACAGGCGTATTATTTCCTACCAGATCCCAGTTTCCGTCTTCCGTATAAAATTTTAAAGCAAAACCTCTGGGGTCTCTTGCCGTATCTGCACTTCCTTTTTCACCGCCTACGGTAGAAAAGCGGGCAAACATTCTGCATGAGTTTCCGATTTTTGAAAATAATTTGGCTTTTGTATATTGGCTGATATCATGCGTTACAGTAAATGTTCCGTAAGCACCACTTCCCTTAGCATGGACAATTCTTTCAGGGATTCTTTCCCTTACAAAGTGTGCAAGGTTTTCCTGAAGAATGAAATCCTGCAGCAGTACAGGCCCTCTGGGTCCTACGGTCTGTGAGTCCTGGTGTTCAAAATAAGGTGCGCCGTTGCTTAGCGTTAATTTTTTAGAATCCATATAGTTATGATTTGTATGGTTGATTTCCCTTGTAAACTGTCTTATGCAGACGTATTAAATATCAAATTTACTTGAATTTTTGATTACAAATAGCAAAAACATTTTATCTTTGTAATAGATAATATTAATCAGATGAACATTCAGCAACTGGAGTATCTTATCGCTGTAGATAAGTACAAACATTTTGGTAAAGCAGCCCAGGCATGCTTTATTACGCAGCCTACATTAAGTGCGATGATACAAAAATTTGAGGATGAACTGGATGTGAAGGTGTTCGACAGAACAACACACCCGATTCGTACTACCGATGTAGGGCTCCAAATCATTGATCAGGCAAAGGTAATTATAGAATCTGTCAATGAGCTGAAAAATAAAGCTAATCTTTTGAATAATATTTTGGGCGGAACGATCAATTTAGGAATCATTCCTACCGTTTCTTCCTTCATTTTGCCGACAGAGATCTTTAAATTTTTGGAAGACAACCCGAAAATCCAGATGAATGTAAAAGAAATGACCACTGATAATATTGTCAAAGCTTTAAAAGCAGGTGAACTGGATGCCGGAATTATTTCTACACCTTATGATTCTGCTGATGAATTTTATCAGGACTTTCTTTTCAATGAAGAACTGATGATCTACAGTTCCAATACGGAAGCGAATAAAAAGAATACTTATATCATACCCGAGGAGCTGAATGTTGAAAAAGTCTGGCTTTTAGAGGAAGGAAACTGTTTGAGAAACCAGTTTGAGAATATTTGCCATTTAAAAGAAAACACATTGAAACCTAAGAATTTAGATTTCTTAGCATCCAATATTCAGACTTTAGTCCATATGGTGGATAAAGTAGGAGGAATCAGCATTCTGCCGGAATTAGCATTAAGCCAGCTTTCAGAAGAGCAGAAGGAGAATGTTTTCAGGTTCAAAAAACCTTTCCCTTACAGAGAGATCAGTATTATTTATTATAAGCCGACCTTTAAGCAGAAAATCATTGATGAGCTTTCACTCTTTATCAAAAATTCTCTTGAACTTAAATTGAATTATCATGTAAACCCGAAGGAATTTGTAAGCATCAAGCCGCAATGAACTAAAAAGGCAGCAAAATGATATAAATCATTAATTCTAAGAAAATTATAATTAGTAAGCAAAATCCTTTAGTATTAAAAAAATAGTACTTAAATTTGCAGACGTTTATAAACGAGGAAAAATTTGACCTGATTGCAACCTCTCTAAAAATATGCTAAAACAGTATTCTTTCTAGGCAATTTATTCTTATTTTTCTTCACATATTTTTAATCTAAAAAACAAAGAATAATATGTCTTATCTATTTACATCTGAATCAGTTTCAGAAGGACATCCGGATAAAATTGCCGATCAGATCTCCGATGCATTAATCGATCACTTTTTAGCTTATGATAAAAGCTCTAAGGTAGCATGTGAAACCCTTGTAACGACAGGGCAGGTTGTGCTGGCCGGAGAAGTGAAGTCCGATGCATATCTTGATGTTCAAACTATTGCAAGAGATGTTATTAACGGAATTGGATATACTAAAGGAGAATATATGTTCAATGGAGATTCGTGCGGTGTGATTTCAGCAATCCATGAACAATCTCCGGATATTAATCAGGGAGTAGACAGAGCAGTAAACGACGAATCTTTTGAAGCTAAAGCTAATGCACAGGGAGCTGGTGATCAGGGGATGATGTTTGGTTATGCAACCAACGAAACGGCGAATTATATGCCGCTTGCTCTTGATCTTGCCCACACTATTCTTAAAGAACTTTCTGTATTGAGAAGAGAAGGAAACGAAATCGCTTACCTTCGTCCGGATGCAAAAAGCCAGGTAACTATTGAGTATTCTGACGATCACAAGCCGGTAAGAATTGATTCTATTGTGGTTTCTACACAGCATGACGATTTCGGAACTGAAGAAGAAATGCTGAATAAGATCCGTGAAGACATCAAAAGCATCTTGGTTCCAAGAGTAGTAGCTCAGCAGACTGAAGAGATTAAGGCATTGTTCAACGATCAGATCAAATATCACATCAACCCAACAGGGAAGTTTGTGATCGGAGGTCCCCACGGGGATACAGGTCTTACGGGAAGAAAAATTATCGTAGATACCTACGGAGGAAAAGGAGCTCACGGTGGTGGTGCTTTCTCTGGAAAAGACCCATCAAAAGTAGACAGAAGTGCTGCGTACGCTACAAGACACATTGCTAAGAACTTGGTGGCTGCAGGAGTGGCTGATGAAGTTTTGGTACAGGTTTCTTATGCAATTGGTGTTGCTGAGCCTTGCGGTTTATACATCAACACGTATGGAACTGCAAAAGTAGATCTTCATGACGGTGATATTGCTAAAAAAGTGACATCAATCTTTGATTTAAGACCTTATGCCATTGAGCAGAACTTAAAATTAAGAAACCCTATCTACCAGGAAACGGCTTCTTACGGACATATGGGGAAAGAACATTATATAGCTGACAAAACATTCAATAAGGGGCAGAAAAATGAATTGACCCTTACAGGGCTTGAGTTCTTTACCTGGGAAAAACTTGACAAAGTAGACGAAATTAAAGCCGCTTTCGGTATTTAATTGGTCTTCAGAAATAATAAATAGGACTGCTTTATCTTTGGGTAAGGCAGTTTTTTTTAATTTTACACCTTAAATAATTAGAGATGATGAATTTTAGATCAGCAGTTACTGTACTTTTTATATTTTCCCTGAGCGTAATGGCAAGAGCGCAGTACACCATGCATAAAATGGTCAGCGTGGGGTATGCCTATCAGAATCAAAGCTTTGGGGAATTGGGAGGCAAGCTGCTCTTTCTGAAACATGATGATGTGATATACCGACTGGGTGGCTCTGCTCTGATGGGTTCTGCAGGTTCTAAATTTGCGATCATGCCGAAACTGCAGGCCGATGTGCTTCTTAATTTTGAGAAAAATGTAGATTTCTACCATTCTTACTATCTGTTAATAGGAGCAGAGGGAACCAATAAATATATTGCACCGAAAATAGGAGTTACCCTCTTCGGGATTTTAGATCTTGCTGGTGGCTATGCTTTCCCGATTGCAGATGCACGTTTGAATGGAAAAGAACTAAAAGGTTTAAATGTTAATTTAACATTAAATATTCCTACTGTCTTTATTCATGATATGTTTAAGTGATTTTTTTTAAATTTTCTCGTAAAAATTTAATAATAGGTTAACGGTTATTAAAAAATTATTATATTTACACCATATAATAATTGTACTGCCTATTGATCTTACTTTACTCTAAAAAACTGTTTTGTATTTACAGCTAGGGCCAGATAAAATATCTGGAGAATTGCTGGTCTGCAAATTTTTTATTATTGAGAAGAGTTATGAAATCAAAAACGGACAGCCTACTAATTTCCCTTTACCAGAAAGGAGATGAAGAAGCCCTATCAGCCCTTATTCATCGTCATCAGAGAGAACTGTTTACATTCATTTTTTACAAAATTAATGATGAAGACCTGGCCAATGATGTTTTTCAGGATACATTCATGAAAATCATCCTGATGCTGAAAGAAGGACGGTATAACGAAGAAGGAAAATTTATTCTTTGGGCAAAAAGAATCGCATACAACCTTATTATTGATCATTTCAGGCTGAAAGCGAAAAACGTTAAAGTTTCAGAGACTACTTTTGAAACAGACGAGTATTCTATTTTTGATATGATCCGGGAGCCTTCGGAAAATATTGAAGATCAGCTTGTAACACTGCAGATCCAGGAGGATTTGTTAAGAATGCTTCAGTTTCTGCCACAAAACCAGCAGGAAGTCATTAAATTAAGATTTTTCGATGGGCTAAGCTTCAAAGAAATTGCAGATCATACCAATATGAGTATCAATACAACATTGGGCCGGGTTCGTTATGCGCTCATTAACCTGAGAAAAATCATGGACGAAAATAATATTGTATTGACACGATAGAATAATAATTTCATAAAATTCACGTTTAAAGGAAAACATACTTTTCGCCTATGAAAAAAAATGATTCTTTAAAAGTGAAAACTTTGAAACCTAAGAAACAAACCATTGATTTTTTATTGAGTTACTCAAAAAGCGTTGAATTGGTGCAGTCCAAAAGCAAAAATTTTCCGATTTCTAAAAATTAAATTGAGTATTTTTGTGCTGTATGAACATTCAGCACATTTTTTTTGACCTGGACAACACGCTCTGGGATCACCGTAAGAACGCTTACCTTACCATCAAAGATCTTTTTGAAAAACAGGAAATCACTCTACACTATAATATTGACTTTGAAAGCTTTCATTCTGTTTATCATGAAATTAACGAAAGACTTTGGGAGAAGATCAGAGATGGCATCATTGGTAAAGAATACCTGAGAAAGCACCGTTTCTATGATACCTTTAAACATTTCGGTGTGGATGATGAGGAGCTTGCCCAATACTTTGAGGAACATTTTCTGGATAAGATTCTTAACCATAATGAGCTGGTAGAAGGGACAGAATATATTTTGAAATATCTGAAATCCAAGCATTATACATTGCACGTTATTTCCAACGGCTTCCAGGAAGTAACAGAAAGGAAATGCATCTTATCCGGAATAGATACATATTTTAAAACCATTACCAGTGCCGATTCTGTAGGAGTGAGAAAACCCAATCCAAAGATCTTTGAATATTCTCTCAGTCTTGCAGAAGCCAATAAAGAGGAGAGTATCCTGATCGGGGATGACTGGATTGCGGATGTTGTCGGTTCACAGAATTATGGAATTGATGTAATCTTCTTTGATGTTTATAAAGAAAATAAGCAGAATGAAGGTCTAAAAAGTATTACCCATCTTCTTCAGATCAAAGAATATTTATAAAGGCCAGCTTAGATTACCTCAAGGCAAAGTCTCCAAAAAATACCTTTGTCAATGTTTTAAGCCTTGACAAAGATGGCAGTAGAAAGTGTATCACAACCCAATGATGTGGATTGGGAATCATTTAGACAAAAATCTTTTTCATAAGGGTACAGGAAAATTTCATAAAAAAGGCCGTTTTCACTAGGTGTAAAACGGCCTCTTATGAGTTTGAAGATGGATTGCATTGCTTTATTCTTTCTAAAAATAATGCTTTGGTATCTTAATGCTTAAATTCCTAAGCTTGTTCTTACTTTTTTAATGGTTTCTGTTGCAATGACTCTTGTTTTTGCTGCGCCTTCCTGAAGTTTAGCTTCCAGCTCATCCAGATTGTCCATATAATAAGCAAACATTTCTCTTTCTTTTGCAAAACGGGTTAAGATCAGATTCAACAGCTCTAATTTAGCATGCCCGTAACCGAAGTTTCCGGCAAGATATTTAGCTCTTAACTCTTCCGTCTGCTCAGGAGTGGCGATCAGTTCATAAATCGCAAAAACCTTATCTGTTGCAGGATCTTTTGGCTCTTCCAGAGCTTTAGAATCGGTTTCTATGCTCATTACCTGCTTTTTCAGCTCCTTTTCAGGAAGGAAAATATTAATGATATTTCCCATAGATTTAGACATTTTACGGCCATCCGTTCCGGGAACATATTTTGTGTCTTCCTGAAGCTCAGCTTGAGGTAAAACCAAAACTTCACCCATCTGATTGTTGAACCTTGATGCTACATCACGGGCAATTTCAAGATGCTGAAGCTGATCTTTTCCTACGGGTACAACCTCCGCGTCATACAGTAAAATATCCGCAGCCATCAGGATAGGATAGGTGAAGAGCCCGGCGTTAACATCCTGAAGTCTGTCTGCCTTATCCTTAAATGAATGAGCAAGCGTTAATCTCTGGTAAGGAAAAAAACATGATAAATGCCAAGAAAGTTCACAGGTTTCAGGGATGTCACTTTGCCTGTAAAAATATGTTTTTTCTGTATCCAGCCCACAAGCAAGCCAAGCCGCAGCGATCTCGTAGGTATTCTGTTTTAAAACCTGCGCATCTTTAATCTGGGTAAGAGAATGAAGATTCGCAATGAATAAAAATGATTCATTTCCTTCCTGCTTGGAAAGTTCAATAGCAGGAATAATCGCCCCAAGGAGATTTCCAAGATGGGGTGTTCCGGTGGCTTGAATGCCGGTAAGAATTCTTGACATTTGTTTAAATTGTTTAAAAAATTAATGAACTGCAAATTTAACTAATTCTCCCGCAGATTACATAGGTTTGAACAGATGTTTGTGTAAAATTAAAATCCGGAAAAGCTTTCAGTAAAAAGGTCACAGTGTTGGCAGGTCATTTTGAAGATCATAGCACATCTGGCCGGGGAATGATAAGATCAGGGAATCATGATCTTTTCTCCTCCGAATTTCGGCTGAACCCCGAAAAGAAGATCCCAGTAAACTTTTGTTTTGGCAAGATACTCTCTGAGGTTGGTCTTTAAGCCGGCGTATTTATTTACATCATTAGCATTATACCCGAAAGCTTCTATTCCGTTTTTTTTAGCCAGAAAAACAGCTCTTTCATTGTGGAATTTCTGTGAAATGATCACAAGTTTATGCTGTCCGAAAATATCTTTAGCCCTGACTACAGAATCCAGGGTTCTGAATCCGGCATGGTCCATGATAATCCTATCCTTCGGAATACCGTACTGCATTAGACTAAGCTGCATATCTTCCGGTTCATTATAATCTTTAGTGCTGTTGTCTCCGCTTACGATGATGTACTTGATTTTGCCACTTTTATACAGATCTATAGCAGCCTGAATCCTGTTGTAAAAATAGGCGTTAGGCAATCCGCTGCTTAATGTTTTACCGGTTCCCAGTAGCAAAGCCACTTTCGTTTCAGGGACATCAGAGATCTTATAAGAAACAAAAGCACTGCTTTCTTTTCTGATGCTGTAGTTAGCCCAGGCTATAAAAATAATTCCCGCTACAAAAAGCAGCAGGAAAATTTTAAAAATATTTTTAATTACTTTTTTCATCCGGAATACTGTTTTTAAAACTCAAGCCCGTTAGGAAAAGCTTTTTTTCTGAATATTAATAATAAAGCAGCTCCTACCGTAATAGCAGAATCGGCCACATTGAAAATATACTTGAAGAATTCAAGGTGTTTACCACCAATCAAAGGGATATTATCAGGAACATACCAATCGACCAAAGGAAAGTGAAGCATATCCACTACGCAGCCTTTCATAAAAGCAGAGTAACCCTGTCCGAAAGGGACAAACTTTGAAACTCCTCCGTAGCCTATCCAGCGGTCGATGCTTGGGTCGTAAACTGTTCCGCTGTCGAAGATAAGTCCGTAAAACATTCCGTCAATGATATTTCCGATAGCGCCGGCAAAAATAATAGCCATCGGAATCAGAAGATAGTTGGAAGCTCCCTGTTTCAGCCATTTCTTGAACATGTAAACCATTCCTCCAATTAAGAAAAGTCTAAGGATCACCAGAAAATATTTACCGATAATGCCTCCGAAATGAAGCCCGTAAGCCATTCCCGGGTTTTCTACGAAAGTCAGTTTAAAGCCTGGGAAAACAGTAACACTGTCATCCAGATTGAAGTGGGTTTTGATGTAAATTTTTGAAGCCTGATCAATTAACAATACTAAAAATGTTATAGCTAAGATCTTTTTCATTACTGTCCTTTTGGTTTAGAAGGTTTCTCAGAATTTTTCTTGTCGAAGATTTTCTTGGCTACCTTTTCTGTATGGAACGTGTTTTTGGTCTGAGCACGCTCGTATCTGATGTTCATATCTTTTAAAACACTTTTCAGTGCACTCAGTTCCATAGGGTTTTTAGGATGTACTATGATAGATTCCATTTTCTTTTCTTTTTAAATGTTACATTTTGGACAGCTCATCGAGTCTTTTCCGGTCTTTTGCAGACAGGTCATTAACGCCGTTTTTGCCCATTTTACTCAAAATTCTGTCAATTTCTTTTTCCCTTTCACGTTTATCAGAATTAAACTGATCATCAATGGTGTAGTTCTTCTGCCGGTCAGGAAAGAATCTGTTTTTGATCCATTCTCTATTGAAAAACAGTAAAACTGCAGCAACAATAATTGCTAAAATTAATACTTCGCTCATGGGTATACATTAAAAATTAGGTTTATAAAGTATCCGTGAATACGATATAAACCCAATAATATTTTTACAAACCTTAACGGTTTATTTCTGCATATTTTTCGCTTCAATGCTCAGCGTAGCATGAGGAACGGCTAAAAGTCTTTCCTTAGGGATCAGCTTTCCTGTCACTCTGCATACACCATAGGTTTTATTTTCGATTCGGATCAAAGCATTCTTAAGATCACGCACAAATTTTTCCTGGCGTCCTGCTAATATAGAGTTCTGCTCCTTGCTCAGCGTTTCTGCTCCTTCTTCAAAAGCTTTGAATGTAGGGGAAGTATCGTCTGTACCATTATTCTGGTCATTGATGAAGCTTTCTCTGATCAGCTGAAGATCTCTTTCTGCTTTTTCTATTTTTTCTCTTATGATAGCTTTAAATTCCTGTAAATCAGCATCGCTGTATCTTACTCTTTCGTCTGACATATTCTTTTCTCTTTTTTAATAAAATTATGAAATGGAATTTGAAATACAATAACTATATGTTAATTTTTTTCGACATTTATCTTAAAATTAACCTCATCTATTTCGATTTCGTTAAAATTTGAAAGTGAAGATACAATTTCTATTTTATTTGACAAGACCTCAGATGAAATATATTCCTCATTTTTCTTAACATCTTCAATGAAAGGTGAGTTTTCTTCAATGGAGATTTTAATTCTGTCCGTCAGTTCAAAGTCCTTCTCTTTTCGCAGGTTCTGAATTCTGTTGATGAACTCCCTTGCAATACCCTCAGATTTTAATTCTTCTGTTAACGTCAAATCTAATGCCACAGTTGTTTTCCCGTCTGAAGTTACTGTCCATCCCGGGATATCTTTTGTAGAGATTTCCACATCATCAAGGGTGATCTCATACCCCTGAATATCTATTTTTCCTTCTTTTTCAAGGCTGGCAATCTGTTCCGTATTAAGATTCGCAATTTCTCCGCCTACCGTTTTCATATCTTTTCCTAATTTAGGACCTAAAGCTTTGAAATTCGGCTTGATTTGCTTTACAATTAAATGCGATGCTTCTTCTGCATTAATCAACTGTAATTCTTTCACGTTCACTTCCTGCTTGATCAGGTCCGCAACGGCTAAAATCTGCTCCTCAGTTTTCGCATCCAGAACCGGAACCAATACTTTCTGTAAGGGCTGGCGAACTTTAACGTTCTCTTTCTTTCTCAGGGAGAAAACCATGCTCGTGATGTTCTGAGCCAAATGTGTTTTTTCTACCAGATCCTGATCGATCAGACTTTCATTAGCTACAGGGAAATCCGTTAAGTGTACAGATTCACAGTTTTCTTTTCCTGTTACCTTATTTAAATCCTGATATAATTGATCCATAAAGAACGGAGCAATAGGCGCGGATAATTTCGCCACTGTTTCAAGACATGTATATAAAGTCTGGTAAGCCGAAACCTTATCATCAGAATAATCTCCTTTCCAAAAACGTCTTCTGCACAGTCTTACGTACCAGTTACTCAGATTATCATTCACAAATGTGCTGATGGATCTGGCTACTCTGGTAGGTTCGTAATCTTCGTAGAATGCTTTTACTTCTTTGATTAAAAGATTAAGCTCAGAAAGGATCCATCTGTCGATTTCAGGACGGTTTTCCACTTCTTTTTCTGCATAATTGAAGCCATCCACATTGGCATACAATGCAAAGAACGAGTACGTATTATAAAGGGTTCCGAAGAACTTTCTTCTCACTTCGTCAATTCCTTCGATGTCGAATTTCAGGTTTTCCCAAGGGTTTGCATTCGAGATCATGTACCATCTGGTAGCATCCGGACCGTATACGGAAAGTGTTTCGAAAGGATCTACAGCATTTCCTAAACGTTTTGACATTTTCTGCCCGTTCTTATCCAGAACAAGACCGTTACTCATCACATTTTTATAAGCAACCGAATCAAAAACAGCAGTACCGATGGCATGAAGGGTATAGAACCAACCTCTCGTCTGGTCAACACCTTCTGCAATGAAATCAGCAGGGAATGCTTTATTGTTGTCGATCATTTCCTTATTTTCAAAAGGATAATGCAGTTGTGCATAAGGCATAGACCCTGAATCAAACCAAACGTCGATAAGATCACTCTCGCGGTTCATTGCTTTTCCTGAATCCGAAACCAAAATTACTTTGTCCACCACATTTTTATGAAGATCAACCAATTCATAGTTCTGCTCGGACATATTTCCTATTACAAAACCTTTGAACGGATTCTCTTTCATGTATCCTGCCTCAACAGATTTTTCTATTTCATTGTATAATTCCTCTACAGATCCTATAATCTTTTCTTCTTTAAGATCTTCCGTTCTCCAGATTGGCAACGGAAT
The DNA here is from genome assembly GCF_003385495.1 of Chryseobacterium elymi. Taxonomy (GTDB): domain Bacteria; phylum Bacteroidota; class Bacteroidia; order Flavobacteriales; family Weeksellaceae; genus Chryseobacterium; species Chryseobacterium elymi. The sequence continues at coordinate 80,176 of NZ_QNUH01000016.1, forward strand.
ACCCCAATATCTTGAACGGGATAAATTCCAGTCGTTCACATTTTCAAGCCAGTTCGCGAAACGTCCTTCTCCGGTAGCTTTCGGCTTCCAGTTGATTTCCTTGTTTAAATTAACCAGTCTGTCTTTTACAGCGGTCATTTTCACAAACCATGAATCAAGCGGATAATACAATACCGGCTTGTCAGTTCTCCAGCAGTGTGGGTAACTGTGAACGTATTTTTCTACTTTGAAGGCTTTGTTTTCTGTCTTCAGAACGATCGCCAGTTCCACATCCCATGATTTCTCAGGAGCGGTTCCGTCGTCATAATATTCGTTCTTGATATATTTTCCTGAAAATACTTCAGGTACATTTTCTCCTTTGATGAATCTACCCTGCAGGTCAACCAACGGAACCAGATTGTCGTTTCCGTCTTTTACCAACATGGGAGGAATTCCTGCCTCTTTAGCTACTCTCGCATCATCAGCACCAAATGTAGGGGCAATGTGAACGATACCGGTACCGTCCTCAGTGGTTACAAAATCTCCGATGATCACTCTGAAAGCTTTTTCAGGGGAGTCATTAGGTGTAAACCAAGGGATAAGCTGCTCGTATTGGGTTCCGGCCAGTTTTTCTCCGGTGAATTCTTTGACCACTTTGAAAGGAATCACTTTGCTTTCTGCAGTATAACCGGCAAAATCTTCATCTGTACCTTCTGTATATTTCTTACCGAATACTTTAGGTAAAAGAACCCTTGCCAATATAATGGTGATAGGTTCAAAGGTATATTGGTTGAATGTTTTAACCAAAACATATTCAATATCTCTCCCTACTGCAAGTGCTGTATTGGAAGGTAAAGTCCATGGAGTAGTTGTCCATGCTAAAACATGTACATCTCCATCCACATCACTGAACAGTTCAGAAGTTTCTTTCTTCGCTTTGAACTGTGCCACAACCGTTGTGTCAGAAACATCACGGTACGTTCCCGGCTGATTCAGCTCGTGGGAAGATAGTCCTGTTCCGGCTTTCGGAGAATAAGGCTGAATCGTGTAACCTTTGTACAATAATTCTTTATCATACAATTGCTTCAGTAACCACCAAACCGTCTCCATATATTTGGATTTATACGTGATATACGGATCCTCAAGGTCTACCCAGTATCCGATTTTTTCCGTAAGGTCATTCCATACGTCTGTATATCGCATTACCGCTTCACGGCAGGCTTTGTTGTAGTCTTCAATAGAGATTTTTTTGCCAATATCCTCTTTCGTAATTCCTAATTCTTTCTCTACGCCCAGTTCCACAGGAAGTCCGTGTGTATCCCAGCCCGCTTTACGGAAAACCTGTTTCCCGTTCTGCGTCTGGAAACGACAGAAAATATCCTTTAATGCTCTGGCCATAACGTGGTGAATTCCGGGCATACCGTTTGCTGAAGGCGGACCTTCATAAAAAACAAACTCGGCATTACCCTCGCGAATCTCAACACTTTTACTGAACGTTTTATTCTGTTTCCAAAATTCCGCTACATTCTCGGCTACGTCAATAAGGTTGAGGTTTTTGTATTCTTTAAATTGGCTCATTGTAAATATCTCAATATCGTTGATTAATTAAGTCTGCAAATTTAGTGATTTTTGTCGGTTTATAAGATATGTTTTATTTAGCTTATATCTATTAAAAAGTTCAATTTCAGAAATATAAATGGAGGAAGTGGTAAAAAGTGAATGGTGAATGGTGAATAGGTCAATTTTTGTCACTGTTTTTATATGGAATTTAGAGCATTTTTTATCAATAGAAGCGGGCTTTAGCCCAATGTCATTAAGTTAGTAAACTATCACAAGCTATTCTTTTGATTTTTAGAGACTATTGGCTTAGCTCTTGCTTTATATTTGCCTATATTTCTTT
>NZ_QNUH01000017.1 GCF_003385495.1 Chryseobacterium elymi
TTTGTGTGTATTAGTTGGTATAATTCTGCAAATTTAACGTTTTTTAACGTATCAAAGTCATATGAATGTGATTTAATATCAATTTTATCACTTATTCGTGTTTTTATTGGTATGCTAAGTTGTTATAATACAAAAGTATTACTACAAAGCGACAAAACCTGTCGTATTAAAATAAAAAAGGGCCAACTCAAAAGAATTGACTCCTTCCAAAAAATATTAACTGTTTATATAGATAGAATTATGATATTTTATTTCCAGCCACCACCTAAGCTTTTGTAGATGTCTACAACGGTGCTCAGCTGTTTCTGTTTAGCTTCAATCAGCTCCATTTTAGCATCCAGAGCGTCTCTCTGATTCAAAAGAACCTCAAGATAATCCGCTCTTGAATTTTTAAATAATTGATTGGCTATATCAATAGACTGATTCAAAGCTTTGGTTTCCTGGGACTTCATCTGATAGTACTGATCAATATTTTTGATCTTTGACATTAAATTCGCTACATCCAGATAGGCATGTAAAATCGTTTTGTCATACTCATACAACGACTGTATCTGTTTAGCATCAGCAGTCTGAAAGTTCGCTTTGATCGCGCTTTTGTTGATCAGCGGACCAGCCAGTTCACCTGCCAGATTGTAAGCAATGGATTCAGGCATTTTAACCAGATAAGAAGGTTTGAAAGCTTCCAATCCTAATGTTGCAGAAATCTCCAGTGACGGATAAAATTCCTTTCTAGCAGCCTGTACATCAAGTTTTGCGGCTTTTAATTCCAGTTCTGCCTGTTTGATATCCGGACGGCTAGCCAGTAACTGGGACGGTATCCCTGTGTAAACAGTCTGTGGCATCGTAGACATAAAGTTTTCTTTCGTTCTCACGATAGGTTGCGGATATCTTCCCAAAAGTGCATTGATCTGATTCTCTTTCTCAGTGATATCCTGGCGGATCGTATATTCCGCAGCTTTTGATTTTGCCAGCTCAGCTTCAAATTTCTTCACAGCCAGTTCCGTTGCAGCTGCAGCTTCTTTCTGAATTTTGGAAATTTCCAGTGCTCGTTCCTGCAACTTAATATACTGCTGAATAATATCCAACCGATTGTCAAGTGCCAGCAATTCATAATAATTGTCCGCTACTTCTTCAATAAGATTGGATAATACAAAGTTTTTTCCCTCAACGGTAGAAAGATAATGAGCAACAGAGGCCTCCTTTTCAGTTCTGAGCTTTTTCCAGATATCAATCTCCCAGTTGACCATCAATCCAACTTCAAAATTACCCAGCGGATCGGGCATTTCTTTTCCGGGTTCTATTTCTGTAGTGGCATCACCGGCTCCTTCACTGGTATAGCGGCCAGCTTTTTTTATTCCAGCTCCTATTCCGGCTGATACCGTTGGTGTCAGTTTTCCTTTTTTAGCCAATACTCCGCTTTTCGCAATTTCAATTTCCTGAAGTGTGATCAGTAATTCCTGATTGTTTTTCAAAGCGGTTTCAATTAAGCTCACCAGATTTGGATCTGTAAAAAACTGTCTCCAGGGAGTAGTTCCGCTGTTTGCACTGGCATCCTGCTGTTCTTCCAGATTAAAATTCTGAGGCAGGTTTTCTTTTACTTCATCTTTTATAACGGTACCCATCGGAGCTCTACAGCCTACGAGGATAAGCGATAGAGCAATGGCTACTATATATTTATTATAAATCTTCATGTTTGTTATCGTGTTGATAAGGTTCAGTTTGTTCTGTTAAAGGATTTTCCTCTTCATATCTTGCCAGTTTCGATTTCTCTGCGATGGTTCCGAAAATATAATACAGCCCCGGAATAATCATAAGTCCGAAAATAGTTCCTATCAGCATTCCTCCTGCAGCTGCAGTACCTATTGTCCTGTTTCCTACAGCACCCGGTCCGGTTGCAATTACCAATGGAATAAGGCCTGCAATAAAGGCAAATGAAGTCATCAGGATCGGACGGAAACGGATCGCCGCCCCTTCGATAGCCGCTTTCGCTACGGGAATTCCCTCCTCTGCTTTCTTCTGAACGGCAAATTCTACGATCAATACCGCATTTTTACCTAGCAGACCAATCAGCATGACCATCGCTACCTGAGCATAGATGTTATTTTCCAGACCTAGCAATTTCAGGCATAAGAATGCTCCGAAAATACCTGTAGGAAGGGATAAAATTACCGGTAACGGCAGAATAAAGCTTTCGTACTGTGCTGCAAGGATCAGATAGACAAATCCGAGACAGACCAGGAAGATAAACACAGCCTCGTTTCCTCTGCTCACTTCATCTTTGGAAATACCCGCCCAGTCAATACCGAAGCCTCTCGGAAGGGTTTTATCCGCAACTTCCTGGATTGCTTTAATGGCTTGCCCGCTACTGTATCCCGGTGCCGGGGTTCCACTTACTTCTGCAGAATTATACATATTGTGTCTTGTAATTTCTGATAACCCATATACCTTTTCCATTCTCATAAAGTCTGAATACGGAACCATCTGATCTTTATCGTTTTTAACATAAAGTTTCAGCAGATCTGTAGGTAAGGCGCGGTATTGAGGACTAGCCTGCACAATTACTTTATAAGGTCTGTCGAAACGGATGAAACTGGTCTCATAGTTAGACCCGATCAATGTAGACAGGTTATCCATTGCATTTTCTATCGTTACTCCTTTCTGTTCGGCAAGGTCATTATCTACCTTCAACATATACTGAGGGAAACTTGCAGAATAGAAGGTAAATGCAGATCCAAGCTCAGGACGTTTTTTCAGTTCTCTTACAAAATCATTACTTACCTGCTCCATTTTGTGATAGTCTCCGCTTCCTGCCTTATCAAGCAAACGAAGTTCAAAACCTCCTGCGGCACCATAACCCGGAATGGAAGGCGGCTGGAAGAATTCTATATTAGCGCCGGGAATATTCTTGGCTTTTTCTTCAAGTTTTTCAATAATCTCAGCAGCGGATTCTGTTCGTTCTTCCCAGCTTTTAAGGTTAATCAGACAGGTTCCTGAGTTGGACCCCGTACCTTCCGTTAAGATTTCGTATCCTGCCAGTGAAGAAACGGACTGTACCCCATCGATGTCTTCAGATTCCCTTAATAATTCTTTGGCAATCTGGTTAGTTCTTTCTAAAGTGGAGCCCGGAGGTGTCTGAATAATGGCATAGATCATTCCCTGATCTTCCGCCGGAATAAATCCTGAAGGAAGCGAGTTGCTTAAGAAGTATGTACAGGCACAAAATGCCAAAAGTAAAGGAAGGGTGATGGATTTTTTCTTCACTGTTTTATTCAGCATTTTCTCATACTTCCCGGCACCTTTCGTAAATAAATTGTTGAATTTATCCAGGAAAATGGTAATCGGGGTTTTATTTTTGGCTTTTCCGTGGGTATTTCTTAAAATCAAAGCACATAAAGCCGGAGTCAGTGTTAATGCTACAATCCCTGAAAGGATAATGGCAGAAGCCATCGTAATGGAAAACTGACGGTAAAACACTCCCACCGGACCGGACATGAATGCAATCGGGATGAATACGGATGCCATAACCAAAGTAATTGCGATAATCGCGCCACTGATTTCATGCATGGCCTCTTCCGTCGCCTTTAATGGGGAAAGTCCTTTTTCTTCCATCTTGGCATGGACGGCTTCAATCACCACGATCGCATCATCAACAACGACCCCTATGGCCATTACCAATGCAAAGAGCGAGATCATGTTTAACGTAATCCCAAATGCGGACATGACGGCAAATGTACCAACCAGTGAAACCGGAACCGCCAGCGCAGGAATTAAGGTTGAACGCCAGTCTCCAAGGAACAGGAATACCACGATGGCTACCAGGATAAAGGCTTCAAATAGGGTATGAATAACCTTTTCCATAGATGCATCCAGGAATCTGGAAACATCATAACTGATGTCGTAATGCATTCCTTTCGGGAAGTTATTTTTCTCAAGATCTTTCATCAAAGCTTTAACATTTTTGATGACGTCACTTGCATTGGAACCGTAGGACTGTTTTACAGTGATCGCTGCAGAAGGCTTTCCGTTCAATGTAGAATAGATATCATACATTGAGGAACCGAATTCTATATCAGCCACATCTTTTAATCTTACAAATTCTCCACCCGGTTTTGCTTTTAAGATAATATTTCCGTAATCTTTTTCATTATTGAAACGTCCGGAATATTTCAGAATATATTCAAAAGACTGGGAGCGTTTTCCTGAACTTTCACCTGTTTTTCCGGGGGAAGCCTCCAGACTCTGCTGGTTCAGGGATTCCATCACTTCGTCTGCAGAAATATTATAAGCGGTAAGCCTGTCCGGTTTAAGCCAGATACGCATAGCATATTCGCGGGTTCCGAGGATATCTGCAAAACCTACTCCACTTACTCTTCTCAATTCAGACATCACGTTGATGTCAGCATAATTGAAAAGGAATTTCTGGTCAGCTTTAGGATCATCACTGTACAGGTTAATGTACATCAACATGTTGGGTTCTTCACGGGTAATCTTTACCCCTTCACGCACTACCAGAGGCGGCAGTTTGTTAACCACGGAAGATACACGGTTTTGAACGTTTACTGCGGCTACATTGGGATCTGTTCCAAGATCAAATACGATCTGAATGGAAGCTTCGCCATCGTTACCGGCATCGGAGGTCATATATTTCATACCCGGAACTCCATTCAGGCCTCTTTCGAGGGGAATAACTACTGATTTAATCAATAGTTCGTTGTTGGCTCCCGGATATTCTGCGGTGATATTTACTTTAGGCGGTGAAATGGAGGGAAACTGGGTCACTGGAAGTTTTACCAGCGACAGAATCCCCATAAATACAATGATCAGTGAGATCACAATAGACAGAACAGGTCTGCGGATGAATTTCTTAAACATACTGTTTCGTTTTACGAGTAGACTACTCTGCTTTTAGTTTCAATGACTGAAGAACTTTTTTAGGATCCTGGAATTTGGTCTGTATTTTTTGGTCGTCTTTTACTTTCTGTACCCCTTCTAAAAGGATTTTATCTCCTTCTGCAAGCCCTGAACCTACCACATAGAGATCCGGAAGTTCATAAGCCACCCTGATATTTCGGGATTTTGCCGTTCCGTTTTTATCGATGATGAATACATATTTCTGATCCTGAATTTCATAAGTTGCTTTCTGCGGAATGATCAGTGCATTGTGAACAGGCATAGTCATTTGTACTTTTCCGGTTTCACCATTTCTAAGCAACTTGTCAGGGTTTGGAAATTTTGCTCTGAAGGCGATATTTCCTGTTTCATTGTCGAATTCTCCTTCTATGGTCTGAATTTCACCTTTCTGAGGAAGCATTTCTCCATTAGCCATGATCAGAGATACCTGATTGCTCCCTCTGTCGGCAGCGTGTGTCTGATAGGTTAAATATTCAGGTTCTGAAACATTAAAATAGCTGTAGACATTGGTATTATCCGATAAAGAAGTCAGCAAATCTCCTTCATCCACAAGGCTTCCCAGTTTTAAAGGAATTCTGTTGATCACCCCTGAAAACGGTGCCTTAATGTCGGTAAAAGATAAATGAATCTGTGCCAGTTTCATTTCAGCATTGGCAGCATCCAACTTAGCTTTAGCCATTGCTCTTTCGTTATTAGAAACGATGTTGTTACTGGCCAGGGTACTTGCATTTTTTAATTCTATGGTAGCCTGTTCTGCTTCTGCTCTGGCTTTTAATAATTCTGCCTGATACAGCTGCGGCATAATTCTGAACAGGGTTTGTCCTGCATGAACATACTGACCTTCGTCTACGTAAATTTTTTCAAGAAATCCTTTTTCCTGTGCGCGGACTTCAATGTTCTTTACAGACTGGATCTGGGCTACGTATTCTTTGTTGATGACCGTGTCCATTTTTACAGGACTGGTGATGGGATATACTGTGGCTTCATCTTTCTCTTCTTTTTTCTGACTGCAGCCGACAGTCAGTAAAAGGGTGCTTATCGCAATGCCTGAGGCAACTCTTTTGATCATAATTCTAGAGTTTAATATAAATCGTTAATATTTTGAATGGAAATAAAATGGTAATGGAGTTCCTGCGCAGGAATGATTACCGGCATATGCAACGCAGGATATTTCCTATCCGGACTGAGGACAGAAAACAGATCACGAAAAATGATTTTTTAAATTCTGATAGAACGGATCAGAATGAATGTTTTAACATTGGAATACAGCGAAATAAAACCATTGATATCAGGCTTTCTGCTCTTAGAAGAACGAAGACCAAAAATATAGACAAGGTTGAATACACCGGCAAATACAGCAATCATCTGAATCTTATCCGATAGCTGAAAATCATCTTCAGTAAGCTCAAGATTGGTATTATCAATATTGTCTGCCATCTGCTGTACCGAAAGCTTTTCGAAAGTCTGATTCAGTTTATTGGCTTTTTTAGGCATATGATGAGAAACATGACCTGAATAGTCATTTCGGAGTGTTTTAACGCTAAGCCTGCTTTCAACTACGAAGAGCAAAAAAAGACCTGTTAAAAGATATATTATAAAGTTTCTCATTTTGAAGTGGCAAATGTACATTTAGAAATGTATTAGTCATAGCAGATTAACAAAATTTAACTCTCCTTTAAATGAGCTGAAGAAAAAAAATTAGCCATTAGAAAGACTAAAGTTCTTGCGGAATCTAAATAAAGAGTTTCAAAATAATTATCTACAGAGAAATCTAGAATTGAGTAATTATTTTTAACTGAATATGAAAAAGAAGGTATTCTAACCAGCATGATTTAAATCATTTTTTACTGGGTATCAGCATCATATAATTTTAATACTTTTGCAATCAATTAAAACAACAAATGTACCTATGAAAAAAACTGTACTATTTCATTCTTAAAACCGACAGCTCAAAGAGCATTCCTGCGGTAGTTTATTCTTTACAAATCTTTAAAAATCCGGTATTTTTATGATTTATAAAAACGCCTGTGAAGAACTGTAATGCATAACAGATAGAAATATCAGATTAATTTATGTAAAATTAACATATATTTATTAAAAATATTTGTAAATTTATATAGTATTAATATCACTATTTCATGATACACTTACCAATCACTTATCACTATGAAAAAATTATTTACATTGGTCCTTATGGGGCTGGCAATCCTTTCCTCAACAGCGTGTAAGCATCCAGGCAAAGAGGCAGAGGTAATTACAGAAGCAGTACCGGAAAACAAAGATGAAACCACAAAAGATGTTTTCACCGACAGTTATGGGGAAAAAATTGAGGTCATCATCAATCATACAAAAGGTACAGCAACAGTACATCTGGAGGGTAAAACCTATGATCTTAAAAAAAGTGATGCGCTTCCTGAATACACTGCAAGTAATGAAGAATATCAGTATTCGAATATCAAAGGTAATATCACTTTACTGAAAAAAAATGTGGATATGGTTCTGTTCCACGCAAAACGGGAAGCAAAAGGATCCGGCTCTGCAAAAATGGCTTCTTATTAATTTAATCACCAACCTTACACAAAATATATTATGAAAAACTTATATTATTATTTGTCTGCTCTTTTCTTATTTGTATTTCTTACGGCATGCAAAACAACACCAGCTACGGAGCAAAAGCCAACAGATATTACTGGAAAAACATGGAAGCTGACGGAACTGAACGGACAGCCAATCCAGCTAAAAAATCCGAAAAACAATCCTTATTTCAAACTTAATACGGAAGGTATGAGATATGAAGGTCATGCCGGATGCAATGGATTTGGAGGTACTTTTGAGATTAAACCTGATATGATGAGAATCAAATTCAACCAAGGAATGTCTACAATGATGGCTTGTGAAGATCTTGAAACTGAACAACTATTTACAAAAGCAGTGCTTGCCGCAGATAATTATTCTGTAAACGGCAATACGCTGACATTGAATAAGGCAAGGATGGCTCCTTTGGCTAAATTTGTTCTTCAACCATAACTGAATTAAAATTTTACAATATAAAAAGACGTTTTACAATTTGTGAAACGTCTTTTTTATTATAAGTTCTCTTAAGATTTTTTATAAATCATATAGCAGATCAGAAGGCTTATATTGACCATCACCGCAAATGCATTTGATAAAATAATGGGTAACTCATCTTTTATAAAGCCGTACCAAACCCATAGCGAAAGTCCAGTAATAAGCACTATGAGCATGACCAGGGAAATATCATCTACATTTTTCTCTTTGATGACTTTGATCAGTTGGGGGATCATGGAGATGGAAGTAAGGACTCCAGCTATTATGCCCAGGATATTTTCATTCATAGTTTAAATTCTTATAAAGATATATTTCATTAATTTTACTGTAACCGTAAGCCCAATAGTTGTTTACTTAACTATTAAATCTGTCACTGGAAATTTCTTCATGCAGCGGAATATTTTCTTCAATAAACTGATAAAGGCTTTTTGAAAAATAGCAGCCATTCAGAATTCCTCTTGCCCCAAGCCCATTGAATACGTACAGGTTTTTGTACAATGCATGCCTTCCTATAATTGGTCTTCTGTCCTTTACTGTCGGTCTGAAACCAAAATTCACTTCTTCCACTTCAAAATCATACGGATAAATTTCTGACAGCCCATTTACCAGCTGTGTAACTGCAGATTCATCAATATGATGGTGAAGCTGTTCCCTGTCATAAGTCCCGCCATAGAAATGAAGCCCATTATCCGTTGGGAATAAGAAATGTTTCTTTTTGATCGTCATATCTTTTGGAATTTCTTCGGAGAGTTTTACTTTGATGTGATGCCCTTTATTCGGAATTACGGCAATGTCTGAGAAAAATGGATTTTCTTTCACCCCCATTCCTTCACAAAATATAATATGCTTACACTGAAAATCTTTATAAGTAGCTGAAGAAGCATTTAATTTTTCATAATCAAACTTTTCTTTAATCAAGAGTTCTTTTTTTTCTAAAAAATCAAATAGATCCCCGAAAAATCCACTTACCTGAAGTCTGGCAGACTGATTGACCTTTCCCGTGTTAAAGTCGTTTTTTACTACCTCTAAATGATCGAATTTTTTATCAAGGAAGCCTGAAAGTTCTTCGTTATCTGATTTTTTGAGCCAAAGGTTCTGTTCATTCCCGTCATGAAAAATTCTGTGGATGGGTGAATTGATGAAATAATTTTTTCCGGTATAAGATTCTATTTCATTCAAAGTGCCTTTCAGAAAGTCAATCTGTTCCTGGGCTTTCCAGAAGGTCGTGAATTTTTTGAGAACTACCGGATTAATAATTCCGGCAGACACCTGGGAAGCACTCTTTCTCCCCTCTGAAAAGAGTACAAAAGATTTATTATTCTTAATGAGCTGATGAGCAAAGAACAACCCCGCATATCCATCCCCAACGATAATATAGTCTGTATATTTCATAATAAAAAAAACCTGAGTAAAAGTACTCAGGTTTTGTATAAATATCAAGTGAAATCTTAGTAATTCCACATATCGTTTTCCATACTCAGGATTTGCGCTTTGATTCTTTCGCTTTCTTCCAACTGATCTTCAGCATCTTTAGGGATATAGTCCTTGATGGTACCGTCACCTAAACCGCTTGATGATTTGTAAATAACTGAAGAGAATCTTCTTGCATTAATGATATCATCGAAAGAAAGGTCAGCAGAAGAGTTCTTTCTGTTGTAAACATAATTGTTTGCCAGAATATCTCTTGCATTCGGATAGTAGATCCAGAATAAATCGATCAGCTCGTCATTACTGGCAATCGGCTTACCATCTGGTCCAATAACTCCCTGTACAGCAGGATCTGGTCCCATTGCTGCAATTCCCAGAGGTCTGTATTTCATCTGTCCGTCTCTCTTATCGATAAACCACATACCCATGATTTTAAGAACTTTTACTTTTTCAGTAGTCGTCTTGAAAACGTCGGTATATTCCTTCTTCTCCTGTTCAGTTAGCTGTCTTCCGGAGTTAAGGATATCAATAGCAGCATCGTTGATTACTACTTTTTCCAATCTCTTCTGAATACCTTCCGGTGAAAGCTTCACGGTAAAGTTTTCGTCATCATAGACCTGCTCAATCTTCCCTGTCAATGCACCATCTAATAGTAACTGGTACAAAGATCTGGTAGGTGTAGAAAGAAGCCCATCAGGATTGTCATAGTAGAATGGCTGGTTGATCTTATCATTCATATCAATGATTTCCCATACAAACATACTCTTAAGGATATCTTTATCTTCTACAAAACCATATTCAAGAGGCTTTACTGTGTTATCAATAATAGTATCACCAACTTTTTGTTTGTTTTCCTCTCTCATCTGTCTGAACTCTTCCGGAGAAGAAGCATTCAGAATAGTTTGGGATAAAGCAAATCCCGAAACTAATACTAAAAGGCTGCTAATATATTTTTTCATAATAAATTACAATTTTAGTCCTATTGAACATTAATAATTATAGGAGTAATGTTTTTAATCTGCTGTCCTTCTAATCCTTGTGCTGTAGCTTTAATTTCGAAAATTGAAACTACATCTCCAGATCTAAGATTTTTAACTAATCCTGCGGCATCACTTAATGAATTTCCATGGATCAGTAATGCTGCTCTTCCAGGAACTCTAACCATGAACTGGGTAACATTGAATGAAACCGGGAAGTCGAAGTCTGGAATCGCTGCCTGTACAGACTGGTTAGGAATAGAAGTTGCCGGCATCGACAATACATTCTGTCCTCTCATCTGACCTTGTGGTGGCGGCACATTTTTAATTCTATATTCAAATACCTGAGATACGGATTTTCCATAAGGATCAATTCCGGATAATGTCAATCTAACTACGTTACCTGTTGTAGGCTTCACGATCCATTTTCCTGGGCCTGTATTTCTTACAGATGCTCCCGGAGCAGATAATGAAAGTTTAGAATTATCAGCGCCTAAGATAGATCCTGAAACAGGATTCTCAAGTCCTCTATACATTACGTTCATTTTATCAGCAGAAAGTAATAATCCTTTTTCAAGTTTTACTTCTCTTGGACCTGCGATTACATTATACGTGTGCGTCCATGGGAAACTCTGAGGTTTTCCTGAAGCATCCGTTAAGGTAATTGTTCCTCCTAATTTATGTTCTCCGATACCAGAACCTGATATTGAAGTAATACCTTTACCATTTTCTACTCTGCCTACACCAGTAATACTGATTTTATTGCTTGTAGAATAGGTACCTAACATTACTTTTACTTCAGCCTGTTTTCCTGCCTGGATATCTACCGGACCTGAAACGATAGGCTCATAGCTTGAGAATTTGATACTTGCATCCACTTTCTCCTGAAGTAATAATGCCAATGCATCAGACTGTACGTTTCTAGCATCATTCTGGATGATTTCCAAGTTAGAAATTGCACCAATCAACGGCTGATGATAGAATTTATTCTGGAACCATGTTTTCTCGTTTGGCGATTTTCCTTTAGGATATTCAGCAATGATAGATGCATTAGCTCTGTTAACTAAATTCTGTAATTGAGGATTTTTCCCAAAGGTAACATTAATATAGTTTCTTACTGCATCAATCTTACTTTTTAGTTCATTTGCTTCTTTTGAAGGAGTATTTTCATCACCTTCCTTAAAGAAGTATTCTGTAGCACCTTCATTATTATTAAGCGCTGAAAAATTCTCACTAACATCAATGACTTTTCCAGTTACTGGATCTTTTTCCATAAATTCAGCCTGTTTTTTCAATTTATCTTTGATAGCTTCTGAATGAGAAACTAAATCATTGATTTTTTGTTTCAATATTTTATATTGTTCCCAAGGCTGAGAATAAGTATCGGGTACTTGTTGAGCTTTAGCTTCTAAAGTTTTTTCAAAAATACCCTCATTTTTCATTTCAGTTAAAAGACGGGTATCTCTTAATGATAATGTAGAGTCATAGTATGATCTGATGATTTCTGCATCAATATTTAGGGCCATCATCGCGATGAACACCAAATACATCAGGTTGATCATCTTCTGACGAGGGGTCTGTTTTCCTTGTGCCATTCTCTTTTCTTTTAGTTTTTGATTAAGTAGTTAAATATAGAAATGGTTAGGAATTAAGACTTCATAGCAGTAAGCATACCGCCATAAACTCTGTTTAAGCTGTTAAGATTAGTTGTTAAACCTTGTAACTCTTGATTGAATTTTTCAGACTGCTCAGCAGATTTCTGCATATCTGCTACATATTTGTTAGCAAATTCAGATTGTTTTTTACCGTGTTCGAGCTGCATTGCATATAAAGCATTCATACTTTCCATATGCTGAGCTGCTTTGTTAAGCTGATCGTTATATTTATGGGTAGAAGCAGATACGTCAACAGTCTGGTTGATCTGATCAACAGAACTGGAAAACTTATCGATACCTGTTCTAAGTCTATCAAACAACTGAACGTCCAGTTTTGCTTCCTGAAGCATTTTGTCTAATTTATTTGAAAGAGAATTTTCTAATTCAGCAAACTGCTGTGCATTGTTTTTGGATGACACATTAGAATGCAAAGGGTTTGGGTTAGCATGCTTATCCAATAGTTCAGGATATACATTTTCCCATGCATAAGACTCTTCTGATTTCGGAGGATCAAACGCGAAAATAATGAAGATAATAGCCTCTGTAATAAGCCCTACTGTAAGAGCTATATTACCATTAATTGGTCCCAAGGTAATGTGAGTAATTTTAAGCCAAGCTCCAAGAATTACAATTGCAGCACCGAATGAATAAAAGAAATTCATCCAAGCATCTTTAGTCTTAAACATATTAAGTTAGTTTTTTTAATGTTAAATAAAATTGTTATTGAAAAATTGTCTGGTTAATTATCTGTTAACTCTTCTTGGCTTAACAGCTGCTTCAGGAATATCCTGTACAGTTCTGAATCCGATATAGCTTCTTGCAGAATCTTTTCTTTCCCAATCTCTAGCACCTGTCATAAGGGCATATCCTATATCTTTCCAAGATCCACCTCTTACAGACTTCTTCGTATCTATTTTATTTTTCGTAGAAGGATTTAATGTAGAAGAGAACCCATAAGAAGAGTTGTTATACGCAGATTCCGTCCATTCAGAAACGTTTCCAGCCATATCAAATAAACCAAATCCATTTTTCTTAAATTTCTTTACTGGAGCTGTATATGTATAAGTACCTTTTTTATCATCTTCCATATAGTTACCTCTCTTAGGCTTGAAGTTAGCAAGGTAGCAACCTCTGTCATCCATTAAATATGGACCTCCCCAAGGGTAAGTAGCATTTTGCATTCCGCCTCTGGCAGCATACTCCCACTCGATTTCTGTAGGAAGACGGAATTTCATTGGTCTTTGTTTTTTTCTTTTTAAGCTTTCGTTATAATCTGTTTTCAGTTTAGATCTGAAGTTACAGTAAGCTCTTGCCTGGTCCCAGGTTACCCCAACTACAGGATAATTCTTATAGGCTTTGTGCCAGAAATATTGTTCGAACAATGGTTCGTTGTAAGCGAAGTGGAAATCTTTTACCCAAACTGTAGTGTCAGGATAGATCGCAATGCTGGAACTTTTAAGGAAGTTCGCTCCTCTTTCGTTCTCTGCAAGTGCGGCATCCATATCTTCCCACTGATAATTGTATTTTAGTTTACTAACGTCTAAAATTCTTTCGTTTCCGATTCTGGAAGAAGCAGGCAGATACATAGATTCCAGAACTTCCGCGTATTCTACATCAGGATACTTTCCAGTGCTCCAATGTAAAGGGATTTTCCAGTCTAGTCTTTTAGTAGCATCATAACCTCCGTCTTCTCTTCCTCCCTGACTTTCTAAATATTCTTGATAAGGTGTTAAATTTTCTTCTTTTTTAGCAAGATATGCATAGTCACCGATGCTTGCCCCTCTACGTCCGCCTTCTTCGCCACCTTCCCCAGCAGCTTCAGCTAGTAGAGTTCTCGCAATGGAATCTCTTACATAATTGATAAATACTCTGTACTCTGCATTGGTAGTTTCCGCCTCATCCATGAAGAAAGAGGAAACAGTAACAGTTTTCAATGAAGCCTTTTCAGGAGTATTTGTTGGGTCCTGGTCTGCAAGACCAGCAACAAATGAACCTGCAGGAATACCAACCATTCCAAATGGTCTTTCCGCAACAAATGATCTCGTTTTTTCTCTTGGTATCAATTCTCCTTTTGTTCCAGGCTTCCCTACAGAAGAACTGCCACCACCTGAACAAGATACTGATGCTACCGACGCAGACAATAATAAAAGAAATATCCTTTTCATGTTAATTTTTATAATTAAGCCGTAAATATATAATTTTTTTAAGAAACTTTTAAGATTTTTTTTGAAATAACGGAGGAAATCTAAATTTATTTTATTTACAACTGTTTTTTATTCCACGGTTACAGATTTTGCCAGGTTTCTCGGCTGATCTACATTGGCTCCTCGGTATACAGCAATGTAGTAAGCTAATAACTGTAAAGGCACTGATGCTACGATTGGCGAGAAACATTCTGAAGTCTCTGGGATTTCAATAACATAATCTGCCATTGCGCTTACCTGCTTATCTCCTTTATTAACTACAGCAATTACCTTTCCTTTTCTGGCCTTAATTTCCTGAACATTACTCACAATCTTATCGTAATGTCCTTTTTTAGGAGCAATAATAACGATTGGCATATTCTCATCAATAAGGGCGATAGGTCCATGCTTCATTTCTGCTGCCGGATATCCTTCTGCATGTATATAAGAGATTTCTTTCAGTTTTAAAGCGCCTTCCAATGCCGCAGGATAATTGTATCCTCTTCCCAGATAAAGGAAGTTTGTAGTGTTTATAAAATCTTTTGCAATATTCTGGGTCAACTCGTGGGTCGTAGTTAATACTTCTTCGATCTTTTTAGGGATGGCATCCAATTCAGCGATTAAGCTCATGAATTCAGCATTTCCTAAATTACCGTTATGTTTTCCTAGTTTCAATGCAATTAAGCTAAGAATGGTAAGCTGTGCAGTGAATGCTTTTGTAGAAGCCACACCAATTTCCGGCCCTGCATGGGTATATGAACCTGCATCTGTAATCCTTGCAATAGATGAATCCACTACGTTACATATACCATATATAAATGCTCCCTTTTCTTTTGCCAGCTTCAATGCAGCCATTGTATCTGCTGTTTCTCCTGATTGGGAGATCGCAATAACAACATCTTTATCCGTAATAATCGGGTTTCTGTATCTGAATTCCGATGCATATTCTACCTCTACAGGAATTCTTGCATATTCTTCAATAAGATATTCCCCGATAAGACCTGCATGCCATGAAGTACCACAGGCGATAATAATAATCCTGTTTGCATTTTTGAATCGCTCCAAATGATCCCAGATACCTGCCATTTTTATAATCCCTTCATCTACAAGAAGTCTCCCTCTCATCGTATCATGAATAGATTTAGGCTGTTCAAAAATCTCTTTAAGCATAAAATGCTCGTAACCTCCTTTTTCAATTTGTTCTAAGCTCAATTTAAGCTCCTGAACTTCAGGTTCGATTCTTGAATTATCATTAATAGTTCTGATGTCTACCCCATTTTCTAAAGAGATGGTAGCCATGTGTCCTTCTTCAAGATAGATTGCTTCTTTGGTAAATTCTACAAAAGGTGATGCATCAGAAGCAATAAAGTATTCTTTATCTCCCAGTCCGATTGCCAATGGAGAACCTAGTCTTGCAACTACCAGTACCCCCGGATAATCTTCATGAAGCACAGTAATAGCGTACGCTCCGTATACTTCATTCAAAGCATATCTTACCGCTGTCGGGAAATCTGTTTCAGGTTTCAGATCCATGAAATATTGGATAAGATTGACCAATACTTCCGTATCTGTTTCGGATTTGAAAGTAAATCCTTTTTCACTAAGCATTGTTTTGATGGTATCATAGTTTTCTATAATACCGTTATGAACAAGAGCGATTTTTCCGTTGTTTGATAAATGAGGGTGTGAGTTTCTATCACTTGGGACTCCATGAGTAGCCCATCTGGTATGTCCCATCCCAATTTTAGCTGTCCCCTTTAACTGTGCTGAAATATTAACCAAGTCATCTACCTTACCTTTTGTTTTTTCTACTTCAAATTTGTTGTTTGAACCTTCCAATACAATTCCCGCACTGTCATATCCTCTATATTCCAATCTTCTAAGACCGTTGATTACAATATCATACGCATCTTGAAACCCTGTATATCCTACAATTCCGCACATATTTTTATTTTGTCTAGTGTTTGTTTATTTTTTTATCTGTACTATTTTTTAGTACCGTAAGTGATTTTTAACTGAATTCTTCTTTTAAGGTCATTTTCATCTGATCCTACAAAAACCCCTCTTTCTGTAGCAAATGCTCTTTCTGTAAATCTGTATCCTAACCTGGTAGTACCACCAGACAGGATAAAACTCCCCATGTTAAGCAATAGTGGCTTATTTTCCTTAGTTGTTCCATCAGCTGCTTTTTCAACAATATCTTTTACTGTTTTCGTCACTGTAAACTCATAATAAGAAGGATTTTTATCCAGATCATAAGACCGTATCCAGTTAAAGCCTACAGAGGTATCAGTAAGAAAATCTTTAGGCACCTCCAAGTTTGTCTTTTCATCCTTCGTTAAAGGAAGAAGGGTAAAATTATTGTCTATCCTCTTGTAGCTATTTTTCCAGGCTACCTCATCTGTATAAATTCTGATCTTTGCACTTACGATGGCTGCTTTATTCTTTTCGTATAGTGTTTTAAGATCTTCAATGGTTTTTTCCGGTATTTTCACACGTACTGAAGGTCCCCCCATCCCCTGAAGATAAAGTTTCTTGTCTCCGGTCGTTGGATTGATTGAATTTCTTGCATTCTCCCAAGCAGAACCTGTTCTGTCGTATTCATACTGGCCAATACGTGCATTTCCTACATTTCCTGCCAACGAGAATTTAAATGTAGATTGCGGTCTTGTAATAGTTCCGTTATCATTTTTCTCATTGGTATAATACATGATGATCTCCATATTATCAGGTGACATCTGTAAAAGATATCCGTCTGTATCGGTTACGGAAAGTCTTATTCCTTTAAAATATCTTGTAAAGTTGGCCGCATCCATTAGTTCCGGCTTACCATTCTTATCAAGAATCTTGGTCTGAAAAAAATCTTTGTTTAAACGGATTCTAAGTCCTGGGTCCGAAGTAAACACCGTTGAATTATCTGATTTCTTGGTAATGGTTTTGGCAGATACTCTCCCTTCAAGAATACCGGAACCCAAAGATTCGCCAGTGCTCACCGCTACATTGGAATATTTGAAGCCCTCTGTATTACCGTCTAAGAATGTAGTAATTTCATCTACATTGATATGTAGTAAAGTATGAGATCCCCCGGTACCCAGCTTCGTTTTACCATATTTAAAGGCAAAATCTGTAGGATATGTCTTTATCTCTGTAGAAACAGCTACATTTTCAGTTCCTATCAATATATTTTCTTCCTTAAGCGGGCGTGTCACTATAGAATCGGTTGCAGAAGAAACAAAAGGTTTCATTACAAATACAACAGAATCTACTTTTGGAGTTTTCCCAAAATCAAAATTGTCTGTACTCATTCTCAGCTGGGTAAGGAAGGATGCTTTCTGCATACCAAACTGCACTTCAGAAAAAGCTCCTAAAACAGCAAGAGACGAAGAGCTCCCCGTTCCGGTTACCTGGCTTATAAGTCTGCTTGCCTCGCTTCGGATGGAATCATTATTATTAACATTATAAGCTATAAGAGGATATGAAGTTTCATTACCTTCCGCGGCTCCGTCAATAAATAGCTGCTCACCCAACGAATCCGCTTCCGGTTCGCAATTATAAAGAAGGGCACTCCCGAAAACCGCCATAAAAAGTATGGCAAAGGTCCTTTTAACAGTATGAATCATTAAAAATGTGTTTAATAAAGTTGGTTTATAGAATCTACGTCCACATATTCTGATTTCGGAGTTGCTGTTTCGTTGAAACCTTTATCAAGGTCTGCATCCAGAAACTCATCTCCTTTAACCACCATGTCAACGTAGTTCATACTTTCAATAACAAAGTTTTTGATTGTTGGATTATCTAACGCTTTTAATCCGGAAATATTATCGAATGTCAATTTTTCAGCAATGTTTTTGTCCAAGTCAGCGTCTTTCTCATTGTATAAGGAAAGAACAATTTTGGCATCTTTAAAGTAAGTATCAGATTCGTAATAGGTTTTCAGATAAATTGGAACAAAGGAGGACATCCATCCGTTCAAATGGATTACATCCGGAACCCAGTTTAGTTTTTTGATGGTTTCTATAACACCTCTTGCAAAAAAGATCGCTCTTTCATCGTTATCATCAAAAGGATTTCCTTCGTCATCTACGTAGTATTGCTTTCTTTTGAAGTATTCTTCATTATCAATAAAGTAAACCTGAAGTCTTTCCCCCGGAAGAGACGCTACTTTAATAATTAAAGGTTGGTCCAGGTCATTGATGATAATATTCATTCCCGAAAGACGGATCACCTCATGAAGTTGGAATTTTCTTTCACTTATTTGTCCAAATCTTGGCATAAAAACTCTTACATCATTGCCTTCATTGTGCATCTTAAGTGCCATTTTGTTTACCAATGCAGCCATATTCGTATCTTCCTGATATGGATACATCTCTGTAGTAATGTACAGTATTTTTTGATTCGGCATAAATTTCTATCTATATTTTTGTAAAAATGCTTTAATGTGCAAAATTACAAAAAAACATTCAACATTATTTTAATTAACATTTTTTTACGATAATTCCTATTTTCAAATTATTAAAAACTCATATAATTATATGATATTTTTAGTATTTTTGAATTAGTATTAAAATAAACTATGGAAGTTATAAAGAATAAGAAAACCCTTCAGGATTTCATTGAAAGACAGAAAGAAATGGGAAAAAAGATAGGTTTCGCCCCTACGATGGGAGCACTTCACAAAGGCCATCTTTCCCTGTATGAAGAAGCCAGAAAAGATAATGATTTGGTAATTTCTTCAGTTTTTGTAAATCCTACTCAGTTTAACAATCCGGAAGATCTGCAAAAATACCCAAGAGATATTAACAGAGATGTTCTTATTCTGGAAAATTCGGGATTAGTAGATGCAGTTTATATTCCTGAAGTAGCAGATATTTATCCTGAAAAAACAGAAAGCAAGCATTATGATTTCGATGGATTGGAAAATGAAATGGAAGGAAAATCCAGGCCTGGACATTTTGATGGTGTGGGAACTGTGGTAGAAGAGCTTTTCAGACAGGTTAAGCCAGATAATGCTTATTTCGGGGAAAAAGACTTCCAACAGCTCGCTATTATCAAAAAAATGGTTGAAAAGAAACATCTTCCCGTAAAAATTGTAGGAGTTTCTATTTACAGAGCAGAAAATGGGTTAGCATTAAGTTCAAGAAACCAAAGACTCCACGAAGACCGAAAAGAAGCTGCAAAAATAATTTACCAGAGCTTAATCAAAGTAAATGACTGGTTCAGAGTTATCACTATTCCTGAAATAAAAGAAAGAATAACAGATATCTTTGATCAGCAACAAGGCATGAAATTAGAGTATTTTTTGATCGCTGATGAAGATACATTAAAAGAAACTGATTTTTTCTATAAAGACAGAAATTACAGAGCATTTATAGTAGTTGTAGTAGATGGCGTGAGATTAATTGATAATATGCATATGGATTAATATTAAACACTTGTTCAACAAAATATTCAACATATTTCCTTAATAAATATAAACTCTGATTTACTTATCGGAGTTTTTTTTGCATTAGCACATAGCATAAAAAATCAAAGGTCTCTTGCGGAGACCTTTGAAACACCAAATCACAAAATATTAATATGAAAAAAATTTACTTTTCAGTAAACTTGTGACCCGGCTGGGATTCGAACCCAGGACCCATACATTAAAAGTGTATTGCTCTACCAGCTGAGCTACCGAGTCGGTCACTTGCTCACGACCTGCATTCAACGCTATCGTTTTTAAGAGGTGCAAAGATATGATTTTTTTTTATTTCTACAATAGATGCATAAAAAAAATCAAAGGTCTCTTGTGGAGACCTTTGAAACACCAAATCACAAAATATTAATATGAAAAAAATTTACTTTTCAGTAAACTTGTGACCCGGCTGGGATTCGAACCCAGGACCCATACATTAAAAGTGTATTGCTCTACCAGCTGAGCTACCGAGTCGGTCATAACTAATAATGATAAATATAAAATTAATTTTTAATTAATCATCATTAATTTTTAAATTTCTTTGCAGTGCCTGCGACTGGACTCGAACCAGCACATCCTTAGGAAACCACCCCCTCAAGATGGCGTGTCTACCAATTTCACCACGCAGGCTATAAAATTACAGAAATCTAGTAATTTTTTCGCTTGTGACCCGGCTGGGATTCGAACCCAGGACCCATACATTAAAAGTGTATTGCTCTACCAGCTGAGCTACCGAGTCGGTCACTTTGCTACGATTTTACATTTGAATAATGTCCCTCGTTTTCAGTGGTGCAAAGATAGGAGTTTTTTCATTATCTCAAAACTTTTTTGCAAATTTGTTTAAAAAAAATTCATGGTTATTTCACTGATAGGATACATGGGATGTGGCAAATCTCACATTTCCAAAATTTTAAGCGACAAAATAAATTTTAAACTCATTGACCTCGATAAAGAGATTTCCAGAAGAAATAAATTAACCATTTCTGAGATTTTCGAAAAAAAGGGAGAAATTCAGTTTAGAAAGCTGGAAAGAGAGGCATTGGAAGAAATCCTGGCTTCGGAAGAAAACGTAGTATTAAGCCTGGGAGGAGGAACACCTGTTTATTATAACAATATGGAAATTATTAACCTCAGCTCAAAAAGTATTTTCTTAAGAGCTTCTGTAGGCACTTTATACGAAAGACTTTCCAAACAGAAAGAAAAGAGGCCTTTAATAGCTAATATTTCCGATGAAGATTTGCCTGAGTTCATTGCCAAGCATTTATTTGAAAGAAATACTTTTTACAGCAAAGCGCAGTTTAGCGTCAATACGGATTCCAGGGATCCTGAAGATATTGTCCGGGAAATTATAGAAAAGCTCTATCTCTAGAGCTTTTTTATCTTAATCTTCGTTTTCTTCGGGGCCATCTGCTGCTTCTCCAAAGAAATCATCCCAGTCTGTAAAGTCTGAAGCTATATCATTTCCTACATATTCATCCATCTCGCGCCTGTCTTTTTTGGTAGGCCTTCCTTCGCCCTTATTTCTATAATAATCCTGCGACATCTTGCGAAGCTTTAATAATTCATATTGCTCTTTGTCTGTGACATCCTGGATATGAAGAGGGACAAGCTTTGCTCCCATCCTGCTTTTGGGGATCTGAGTGACCTTTATTTTATAATCAATCTGATTTTTTCGGATTTTGATAACATCTCCTTCTTTAACCTCCTTAGATGACTTTACGGCAGACGTTCCTATTGAAACTCTGTTCTTTTTAATTTCCTCTGTTGCAATACTTCTCGTCTTATAAAAACGAATGCACCATAAAAATTTATCTATTCTCATATTTTTTTATACTTTTGCCGTTATATTATTTGTAAAGTAATTAAAGTTTTTTGAAATGAAAAAAATATTTTTATATATCCTTGCGGGATCTTTATGTTTTTCTGCATGTAAGAAAGATGATGAAGTTGAAACTTATAAAGAACCGGAAGACATCGCCGTTCAAAACAGTTATGATGATCAGGCTATTAAGAAGTTTATGAGCGAAAATTATCTGGACGCCCAGGGAAATATAAAAGCTTTCAGCACAACAGATACCAGTGATGACAATGAAAAAAAATTAATAGATCTGCCGTATCAGACGCTTCCTTCCGGGACCATATACATCATGAGAGACGGGGCACAGCCAACAGTTGAGCCGCAAACTATCGGAGAAGATGATATTCTTACGCTTATGATAAGAGCTAATGCTTATTTAGCAGGAAATACTGATGGAAATATTTCTTTTATTTCCAGCCTGACATTGGTAAATACAATTAATGGTAATGGGCTTCCAATGATTGACCCGTTATTCTACTATGCTAAAAAGAGTATCCGTGACGCAGCAACAACAGGAGTTGCACAGCAAAGAAGTTATTATGAAGTTGAAGGCTTCCGTGAGGCTATTCAGAAATTCAAAGCTTTTAAAAATCTTCCAAGCGGAGATCCATATAATCTTCAGGGCGTTATTTTAGTACCATCAAGAGCTGCATTCGCGAGAGATCCACATTATCCTTACAGCACGCAATACTCTTTAAGAAATTATTCTATGGTATTTAATTTCCAGGTATACGGAAGAGCTGACAGACCTGACGGACAATAACTTAAGATTAATACATTCTGCATAAAGAAACCGCCTTCATCTGAAGGCGGTTTTTATTTTATATACTTTTTTAAGTTCTTGCTTTCTGCTTTACATTTCCTAAAATATCAGGGAAATACAAATCCGCCAGATGGTCAAATTCATCCCCTCTCATGAACATAGTAGCATCCACTTCTTCGTAAGAGCTTCTTCCCGCCGCTGCAATCAGCTCATTACAAGTATGCAGTGTATTTTTATGGAAATGGTATACTCTTTCACTTTTGTCGGTAACATCAAGCCCTTTAACCAACATTTTATCCTGAGTGGCAACGCCTGTCGGGCAATTGTTATTATTACATCTTAAGGCCTGGATACAGCCTAATGAGAACATAAATCCTCTTGCATTATTACACATATCCGCCCCCATTGCTACTGCTCTCAGAATATCTAAGCTTGTCAGAACTTTTCCACTGGCGATTACTCTCAGTTTACTTCTTAAATTATAATTATTTAGGGTTCTGTTAACAAAAATCAGGGCAGGTTCCAAAGGCATCCCTACTCCATCTGAAAATTCCGGTGGTGCAGCTCCTGTTCCTCCTTCTGCTCCATCTATGGTAATAAAATCCGGATAGATCTTTAAAACATTCATCTGTACGCAGATATCCTCAAATTCCCTGGTATCTCCAATACATAGTTTAAAGCCAGTTGGTTTCCCTCCTGAAAGCTCTCTCAATTGCTGTACAAACCTCAACAGGCCTGCAGCATCAGAAAATGAACTATGGGATGGCGGTGAAATAACAGTAACTCCCGGGGTGACGTGACGGATCTTTGCGATCTCCGGTGTATTTTTCACACCCGGAAGGACACCTCCGTGTCCTGGCTTTGCCCCTTGGGACAGCTTAATTTCAACCATTTTCACATTGGGAAGGGTTGCGTACTTTTCAAACAGTTCGGGATTAAATTTCCCTTCTTCGTCACGACAGCCAAAATATCCGGTTCCAATTTGCCAGCAAAGATCTCCTCCTTCCAAATGATAGGGAGAAATGCCTCCTTCTCCGGTGTTATGATAAAAATTTCCTTTTTTTGCACCTCTGTTTAAAGAAATCTGTGCCCTGTCGCTTAATGCCCCAAAACTCATTGCTGAAATATTGAACAGGGAAGCATGGTAAGGCTGTGTACACTGCTCTCCTCCTACCCATACTCTTGGGAGCTCTTCAACAGGCGATTTTGCATAAATAGAATGCTTGATTCCTTCATATTTTCGGTGATTAACTTCCAGCTGTGTTCCAAAAGCCACAGTATCACTCAGGTTTTTAGCTCGTCTGTATACTGCAGAACGCTGATTTCGGGGAAATGGTTTCCCGTCTGTCTCCCTTTCTATGAAATACTGCTGCATTTCGGGTGAAATACTTTCGAAAAAGTATCTGAAGTATCCCAATACCGGGAAGTTCCTCAAAATAGCGTGTTTCGACTGGTAGGCATTGTAAACACCCAATGCATAAATGGCAGATAACAGGATGGGTATCCAGTAATGCGCTCTGATCAGTAATGCAACGATCCATGTAGCAGTTACTAATACAATTCCCCAAGATAAAAACTTATCTCTCATGAATGTAGTATTTAAAGTTAAAATAAATTTAGTAGAAATTTTGCAAAGAGACTACGCTTTTGCTAAAAAACTTTCGAAGGATGACTGCACAGAAACCGTGCCATCTGACAGGATTTTTTCTAAATTTAGAAATTCAATCTGATTAACGAATGCGGGATCAAAATCTTTCTGGACTCTCACATAGTTTTCAGTGAAGCCATACATTTTGCCGTCTTTATTTTCGTGCTCCCAAAGAACGGGAAGCGTTTTTCCAAGTTGGGTCTGATAAAATGCCATTTTCTTCTTTTCAGAAAGGATTCTCAGCATCTTATTACGCTTTTTTCTTTCAGGAACAGGAACTACTCCGCCCATATCGGCTGCTTCCGTATTTTCTCTTTCAGAATAGGTAAATACGTGAAGATAAGTGATAGGAAGCTCATTCAGGAAGTTATAGGTTTCCATAAATTTCTCCTCTGTTTCGCCGGGAAACCCTACAATAACATCTACACCGATAGCGGCATCAGGCATTACCTCGCGGATCTTATTGACTCTGTCATTATACAGTTTGGTAAGGTAACGGCGCTTCATTTTTTTCAGCAGATCGTCGCATCCTGACTGTAGCGGGATGTGAAAATGAGGAACAAAGCTTTTGCTTTTTGAAACCAGATCAATACTTTCGTCTTTCAAAAGGTTCGGCTCTATGGAAGAAATACGGATTCTTTCAATTCCTTCCACTTTATCAAGCTCTGATATCAGGTCCAGGAAAGTATGTTCGTGTCTTTTATTTCCGAATTCTCCTTTACCGTAATCACCAATATTCACACCGGTAAGAACAATTTCCTTGATGTCTCTTTCTGCAATTTCTTTAGCATTTTTAAGAACATTCTCGATGGTATCTGAGCGCGAGATTCCTCTTGCCAGAGGAATGGTACAGTAGGTACATTTATAGTCGCATCCGTCCTGCACTTTCAGGAAGGCTCTTGTTCTGTCCCCTATTGAGTAGCTTCCGATAAAGAAATCAGTTTCCTCAATCTCGCAAGAATGCACAATGCCTTTATTTTCCGATTTTTCCAAATCATCCAGGTAGCTTAAGATATTGAATTTCTCTTTAGCTCCCAGGACAAGATCTACTCCATCAATCTGTGAGATCTCTTCAGGCTTCAACTGCGCATAGCATCCTACAATAACGACCAGTCCTTCAGGATTGGCTTTCATAGCCCGCTTTACATGTAATTTGCATTCACGGTCAGCATTTTCCGTTACCGAACAGGTATTGATGACATAGACGTCTGCTTTATCGTCAAAACTTACTTTATCATAACCAGCATCTGTCAATTGACGGGCAATAGTAGATGTTTCCGCAAAATTTAATTTGCAGCCGAGTGTATGAAATGCGGCAGTTCCGTGAAAAGTAGACATTTATTTACTCCTGAATTTTCTGGGTGCAAAGATAGTAATTTTAATAATAATTCTAAATCGATTCAGTCTATTATTTATATTCGTCCCTTACTTCAGGGCTGTTTTGAAAGCATACCGGAGATGAATTGGAAACATCTTTTTGTTTAGAAAACTTATCTTTCATTCCGGC
This sequence comes from Chryseobacterium elymi, assembly GCF_003385495.1. Taxonomy (GTDB): domain Bacteria; phylum Bacteroidota; class Bacteroidia; order Flavobacteriales; family Weeksellaceae; genus Chryseobacterium; species Chryseobacterium elymi. The sequence continues at coordinate 25,455 of NZ_QNUH01000017.1, forward strand.
ATTAAATTCCTGAGACTTATTTCTTTCAATAGAAAGCGTTTTCCAGTCGTCATTCTTAATCATTTTCGCAATAGAAACAATCTGCCCGATATGATAAGGATAATGAGCGAGCTGACGCAAAACGGCATCTAAAACCGGGTGTGCTTCTCCCCTGATATAAATAGTGGAATGCAAATTTTTATCATTGATCCGGCTCAAAGCATCAAAAAAACACTCCCAGCCCTTTTCCCAGAAATCAATAACCTCCTGTTTGGTTTTAAAGGTATTGATAAATTCCCCATCACGGTTGCGCCAGGCTTTCTCTCCGTCTTCCGTTAGGAAGTTGGTCCACCTTGAAAGCATATTGCCAGCCATATGTTTAACAATGACTGCAATGGAATTGCTTTCATCATTATACTGCCAGAACATCTGCTCATCAGAAAGCTGCTCGAATGATTTATCACCGAGAGATTTATAATACTGAAAACGTTTTATAAAAAGATCCTTCATTTTTCTGTTATTGATCAGACTAATTTAAAATTATTTTAACGACAAAACCATCTCTTTCGAAATGGTTTTATCTATATAGTTTATTATTAAAAGCTTAATCTCTGTTTTTAACTACGATCCATCCTGAATACTTAATTGGAGTGTTCATTTTATCATTTTCATTCCAGCCTACAGAATACCAATAGTTTCCGGTAGGCACCTTCACTCCGCCCCTACTGCTTCCGTCCCATTTATAGCCGGTAGACTTATCAATCTGATAGATCATATTTCCATAACGGTCGAAAATATTCATCACCAAATTTTTCTTATTGGCTAAGGCAGAATAATCAATAACATCATTGTAACCGTCACCATTTGGTGTGATCACATTGACAAGATTAGGAACAACGATACTGATATCTATTGGATCACAGTCGTAAGAATCTTTGACAAATATAGTGGCATCGCCTCTTTTAACATTGCTGAATTTATTAGAATCCTGCCAGTTTATATTATCCATGGAATATTTGTAAGGTGCCGTTCCTCCTATCACAAATACCGTAACGGTAGTATTTGAAATTTCTATACTTGAAACAACTGGCTGTTCAGAAGGATATACTTTTACGTTCTGCACCACGGTACAATCTCCTGTTTTAAGCTTTACCCAATAGGTTCCTACGCCCACATTTGTAATCGTCTGTGTAGTTGCTCCCGTGCTCCATTCATATCCGTTAAATCCCGGACCGGCATCTAATGTCGTTCTGTCTTCCACACAAATAATTTTATCTTTAAGAATAGTGGAATAAACCGGAGGAATAACGACCAATGTAATTTTAGCAATGTTATAACAACCCTGCGCATTGGAGACCCGGACATACACTATACCACTAGGGGCAATGTATGCTGCAGGCGTTAAAATTTCATTGGTCTGATTCACGGCATCCGTTGCAGAAGGATAGTATTTTTTACCTGCCCCAGTCTGAGAGGTTACCGATGCAACTGTAAGGTTAAAAGATGCCGTAGACGGATTACCTTCAATAGCACAGGATCTTAATGTAGTATCATTTACCACAACAACCGGGTAGAATTTTAATGTTATCTGCGCAACAGCAGTACACCCGAAGGATGAAATCACTTTGACAAAAACGGTTCCTTCGGCAGATGTAAATGCTGACGGAGTGGTAATTTCATTAATCCCTGCATTCAGATCTGAGAGCGTATTGTAATATTTCTTGGTCACGGTTGGATCTGTAATAACATCTGCTGTTGTAAGATCAAATACTGCTGTTCCCGCATTATTGTTGTTACATTGAGTGAGTGTTGCATTTTTTGCTGTGATTTTACCGTCCTTAAATTTAAATATTCCAATCTGTTTACATTGATTCAGCGGACTGTTTGGATTGGTCGGATCGGTATAGCTGATACTATAATAATAAACAGAAGTTGTATTAACGGTTGTAGGAACAGTGATCGCATTATTTCCTGTCAATGCATCATTCTGACTCATATGATAGCTTACGCTGAAATGGGGATTTCCGTTTAAAATTCCTGCAGAAAGTGTTGAAAAATCAAATACGGCAGGATTTACACATATAATTACTTCTTTGGGATCTGCTGGATTAGCCGGCGGAACTCCCGGCGGAATAAACGGATATGGCTGTAAAGCGGGATCTGTAAAGGGAGATGCCAATGTTGCAGTTCCACCCCAGGTTAAAGAAAACGGAGCTGTTGTTGTACTGGTACTGCTTACCCAGTTGTCAATGAATAAATAGTAAGTTTGTCCCGGTAAAACATCAAGATATTTACAATAAGGTGTGAGTGAACCTCCGACCGCATTGGTAAGAGTACTTGTCATATTTAATCCTGTAGCAGGTCCGGGGCCTATAACCGTTGCGGCATTGCAGCGTATGGGTGCTCCTAAAGCTCCACAGTTTACATTAGGGCCGAAAATCGCCCAGTCATAGTCAGCATCCGGATTATTCGGGACAAGATCGAAGGTAAGTGTCCCTCCTGTAGCAATTGTTATTTTATACCAGATTGAATTATGCTCACCGGTTGCATCTAGGCAAGTTCCTGAATTGACCAATTCTTTAATGTTGCCATATCCGGTTGGACTATAAGTAATATTGGAATTTCCGCAGACGGCAAGCGCTGTTGAACAGTCTGCCTGCGCAAAGAATACCTGAGAAATACCTAAAAAAATAAGGAGTAAAAGTTTTTTCATAGATATATAGTTTTTAGTTATTGATTTGAAAACCAAATGTATGTGCTGATTGACAACACATACATCAAATATACCTATATTTTAATCACGAACAATGGATTTTTAAAAATCTTAAATTATTTTAAATAAAAAAATGAAATAATTACGATATAACACGATAAACACCAACTATTTTATACTTGTAATATTTCCACAGAGATTTTCAAGATGGAAAATTTTATGAAACGGACTCTTCACTTCCTGCAAATGTTCTTTGTCCTGAATAAACGTATATCTTGAAGCAATGGAATTCATGTCCGAAACAATCACCAGCCAGCATTCATCTACGGAAGTATCGTAATACGGGAATTTCTCATTTTTCTTATCGATAAGCTCAAGGATCTTCTCGGAACAAAGTTCATCAAAAAGGTTCATGCTATATTCGTGGGTAATAAAGACATTTCTACGATGAAAAGATTTCCTCATCCCTTTCACACAGCCCAAAGGTTTGTTCTTTTTAATGCTTCTGTAAATACTGAGTATATTTTCCTCCTGCTGTTCTATATTGTCAAATTTAATATTCGGGTAAAATTCTAAAAAATAAACACCACGATATTTCGCGGTGTCTTCCTGTTCTAATAGTATTTCTGCCTGGCGGAACATCTTATTTAAAGTACTCTCTACCTTTTTCATTTCCAGATGATTGATCACTTCGGTAAGTTCTATCCCTATCTTTTTATCGTTGAGTTTAGCGATAAAGTCCGGACTTTCGCAGGTAAGGTCTTCAAATTTAACATCGGGAAAATGATGCATAAACGAATTAAGCAGTAAAATCTCAGATTTCTTTCTATACTTTTCACGGTCATGGAGCAAAGATTCGTCTATTTTACGGTGATACTTTTCCATCGGCTTTTTTTTCAAATGCCGGTTCATATAGTATAGGCTTAGATTCTTTATTAAATCTTCATCAGAAAATGTTTTTTTCATAGGTGATTTTTTTATGTGACCAAGAACATACGCCCTATTGGTTTTCACCGTTAGAAGTTTTTGATTTTCAAAAATTTACATATTAAAGGTAAGTAAAAAAACTATTCACAGGATACTTTTAAATTAATTTATCAAATAATTAATGTAAAGTTTATTTTCATAATCAATACCTTTAGCGTTCAAATTATAAAACTGTGATTTATATGGATTTTAAAAACTTTAAAATACCTTACAGCATCAATCCACAATATTCTAAAAAAGCCGTCTATTTTTCGATGGAATTTGCCATTGAACAGGTTTTAAAAATATATTCGGGAGGTCTGGGATTCCTTGCAGGATCTCATATGAGAAGCGCGTACAACCTGAAACAGGATCTTATCGGGATCGGAATTCTCTGGAAATTCGGATATTACGATCAGGCCAGAAATCATGACCAGACTCTTCAGCCGGTCTGGACCAGAAAAATGTACAGCTTCCTTGAAGATACCGGAATAAAATTTCAAATTGAGATCCACAGTGCCCCGGTTTGGGTAAAAGTATGGTACCTTGATCCTGAAATTTTCAATACGGCACCTATGTTTTTCCTCTCTACGGATGTTCCGGAAAACGATCATGTTTCCAAAACCATCTGCCACAAATTATACGATGCCAATGAATCTACAAAACTGGCGCAGTATATTTTATTAGGAAAGGGAGGTGCTAAATTACTGGACGAAATGAATGCCGTAAGAGAGGTGTATCATCTGAATGAGGCTCATGGACTTCCCGCCGCATTTTACCTGCTGAAAAAGTACAATGGAGACCTGAACCGGGTAAAAGAAAAACTGGTTTTTACCACCCATACTCCTGAAGAAGCCGGAAACGAAAAGCATAATCTGAAACTCTGCCACGATATGTCCTATTTTTCAGGTTTCAGCATGGAAGAGGTAAAAAGCATCGAAGGAGCAAGCGATGACCGTTTCAATCACTCGTTGTGTGCTCTGAAAATGGCAAGAATGGCGAACGGGGTATCTAAGCTGCATGGTGAGGTTTCCAGAGCTATGTGGAGTAAATACCCTGGAATCTGCGAAATTACTTCCATTACCAATGCACAGGAATTTAAATACTGGGCGGATAAGCCTCTTTATAATGCCAAAGATGAAAACGATGCTACTGTTTTTGATTACCGCAAAAAACATTTAAAGAAAAGACTGTTCACCATTGTTGCAGATCAGACCGGAAATCTATTTGATCCTAACATTTTCACTATTGTCTGGGCAAGAAGATTTGCAGGGTATAAACGTGCAGATTTACTGCTTCATGATAAGGAAAGATTCTACAGGTTATTGAATAATCAAAAATATCCGGTACAGATCATCTGGTCAGGGAAACCTTATCCTATGGATTATTCCGCTATTTCTACTTTTAACACCCTGGTAGAGGAAAGCAAAAATCACAAGAATATGGCTGTCCTTACCGGTTACGAACTTTCTTTAAGTAAATCTCTGAAACAGGGCTCGGATTTGTGGCTCAACAATCCGAGGGTGCCAAGAGAAGCTTCAGGGACCTCAGGAATGACTGCTGCAATGAACGGATCTGTAAATCTTTCTACCGATGACGGGTGGATCCCTGAGTTTGCCCAGCCGGGAGAAAATGCGTTTGTTGTTCCGAAGGCTGATTATTTAAATATGAGTATTTATGAACAGGATACTTATGACCTGAGTAAGCTGTACGAAATTCTTGAAAACGAAATCCTGCCTACTTATTATGACAATCCTAACCAATGGAGAAAAATTCAGTATAATGCTATGAATGATGTACAGGACCGGTTTAACAGTGATAGAATGGCAGATGAATATTACAAGGTGCTTTACCAATAAGTAAAAGATAAAAAACTCCAATCAACTTATTTATAATAAAAATTCCGTGTAAGTATTTTCACGGAATTTTTATTATTGGTATTATTCTTTTTTCTTTTTCGGAACTTTCAAGCCTGTTTCTCTTGCTTCGGAAATACCTATTGCTACGGCTTGTTTCCTACTTGTCACTTTCTTTCCGGAAGAAGACTTAAGTTTTCCCTCCTTGAATTCGTGCATGACTTTTCCTACTTTGTCCTGAGCTTTTTCTGAATATTTGGTTTTGCTCATGATAAAAAATTTTAAGATTTTGGCAGGGATACCCCTAATTCGTAAACTTTGGCGTGCTTCAAATATTTTGAGCGTTCTCTGGAAGTTACCGATTCAAAATGGTCATTCTTGATCACAATAATCGGATCTTCTGCATTTTCAATTTCAAAATTAGCCAGATATCTTTCGTCCGGTGCATCCTGACGTATTTCTGATTTTATCTTCTGTAATTCATCTGCGTATTTCCTAAATCCAGGATCAGATGAATGAATAAATTTATATTCATCACCAGCATATACGTAGTAGTGAAGCTTTTTCTCAATAAGCCCGGCTTCATCTGTAATCTGCGGATTATCATTCCCGTCTTTAAAACTAACTTCTACCAAAGTTCCGCCTTTTTTGCTTGCACAATCTTCCGCATCTTTAAAGCTTGAAAAGCCAGTATAAACAATCTGATCGGCCAAAACATAGCGGTTCAGTTTTTGGTTGTAAGCATTCGTTTCCATAATTATTATTTAATTTGATTGTATAATGGTATATTCAATTTTTTTGCCAAAAGCCGTATTAAAAAAGCTTTTTTATGCATTTAATAAAATTATTATCTTTGAGATCCATTAAAATTAGAAATGAAAAAAATACTCTTAACTCTTACTGTAGCCGTAGCATTTCATAATGTATCGGCACAGGAAATCACTTTAGATAAAATATATTCAGGATATTATCGTGGAAAAGGCATTGCCGGTATAGCATCTATGAAGAACGGAGAAAACTATCTGGTCATTGAACCGACAGGAATTACCAAATATTCTTACAAAACTTCACAAAAAGAAGGTAATATTGTTGATGGTAAATTTGAAAGCTATGAATTTTCTGATGACGAGTCAAAAATTCTTCTTTTAAAAGAAAGTCAGCATATCTACAGACATTCTTTTCTTGGAAAGTTTGAGGTAAAAGATCTGAAATCGGGGAAAACAATCAGCTTAAATGACGGCAAAACAGTTCAGGAACCCAGATTTTCTCCTGATGCCACTAAAGTAGCTTTTATTGCGGAAAATAATTTATTCTATCAGGATCTGAGTTCAGGAAAAATTACTCAAATTACAAATGATGGCAAGAAAAACTCTATTATCAACGGACTTGCAGACTGGGTTTACGAAGAAGAGTTCGGGCATGCAAGACAATATGAATGGACAAAAAATTCAGATGCCATTGTATTTGTAAAATCTGATGAAAGCCAGGTTCCGGAGATTTATATTCCGATTTATGGGAAAAAACTTTATCCGGAGGAAATGCGTTATAAATATCCTAAAGCTGGAGAAAAAAATTCTATAGTTTCTGCGCAGCTTTACCGTCTTGATACCGGGAAAACGATGCCTATCAATTTAAGTTCATTTAAAAACTACTATATCCCGAATGTTATTCAGACAGCAAAGCCTGACGAAATTGTTTTGATTACTTCGGAAAGAATTCAGAATGCTTCAGATGTTTTAAAAGTCAATACTAAAACCGGAGCTGTTCAAAAGCTATTCACAGAAACGGATGATAAATGGATCGATACGGACAGCCCTACCCTTGAATTCCTTGAGGATGATTCTTTCCTTTGGGCTTCTGAAAGAGACGGCAACCGTCATTTGTACTGGTATGACAAGGATGGAAAGCTTAAAAAGCAGATAACAAAGGGAAACTGGGAGGTAACTGGCTACTACGGATTCAATCCAAAATCTAAGGAAATTTATGTTCAGACCACTGAAAAAGGAAGCATTAATAAAGTAGTTTCCAAAGTTAATATTGAAAACGGAAAATCCCAATTGATCTCCAATGCGGAAGGAAATAATTCAGCCAACTTCAGCAAGAACTACAGTTATTTTATTGAAACGTCTTCTACGGCGTCAAAACCTTATACTTATGTTTTAAAAGACGGAAACGGCAAAACAGTAAAAGAGCTTCAGAATAATAATGATCAACTGCAGAAATTAAAGGCTGATAATTTTGTAGACAAAGAATTTATCACGATTCCAAATGATGCAGGCGATCAGATGAATGCATGGATCATGAAACCTAAAAACTTTGATCCCAACAAAAAATACCCACTGTTCATGTTCCAGTATTCCGGCCCGGGATCGCAACAGGTTGCCAATTCATGGGACAATGGAAATGCTTTATGGTTTAATCATCTGGTACAAAAAGGCTATATCGTTGCCTGTGTAGACGGTCGTGGAACGGGTTACAAAGGAGCTAAGTTCAAAAAAGTCACCTACATGAATTTAGGGAAATATGAAATTGAAGATCAGATCACCGCTGCAAAATGGTTCGGAAACCAGTCTTATATTGACAAAACAAGAATCGGTATGTTCGGATGGAGTTTTGGAGGCTATATGACTAGCTTAGCAATGACTAAAGGAGCTGATGTCTTCAAAGCTGGAATTGCTGTAGCACCGGTAACCAACTGGAGGTATTATGATTCCGTATATACAGAAAGATTCATGAGAACCCCTCAGGAAAATCCCGATGGATATGATAAAAATTCTCCCACGGAATACTCCAGCCTGTTAAAAGGTAAATTCTTATTGATTCACGGAACTGCAGATGATAATGTACATTTCCAGAATTCTATGGAATTCTCTGAAGCGTTGATCCAAAACAAAAAACAGTTTGAGTTTATGGCCTATCCGGACAAAAACCATGGAATTTACGGTGGACAGACAAGACCACAGCTGTATCAGAAAATGACGGATTTTATTTTAAATAATCTATAAATTCTTTTTATAATAAAAATTTTAAAAACCTCTTAAATACATTGAGAGGTTTTTTTATATTATTTCATTAATGATTTCTATAGCATATTATTTATTTTATCAATTGAAATTAAAAACTTATTTTTGAGAAATTTGAAAATTGATTATATGAAGACTAAACATCCTAAAGGCCTGCCTTTCCTCTTTTTCACAGAAATGTGGGAACGTTTCGGATATTATCTGATTCTTGGAATCTTTGTTCTTTATGTCATTGAGCCTACCGGAATGAAAGGAGGACTTGGACTTCCGGATAAAACCGCTGATGATATTTTCGGAACTTATATAGCTTTAACTTATCTTACCCCTTTCCTTGGAGGATTTTTGGCTGACAGGGTTTTAGGTTATATCAAATCCATCTATTTAGGAGGAATCCTGATGGCCGCCGGATATATAGGAATGGGAGTTTTCAAAGAGCTTCCTCTTTTTTACGGTTCTCTGGCGTTAATTATCATTGGAAACGGTTTCTTCAAACCTACCATTTCCACCCTCTTGGGGAACCTTTATTCTGAGGAACCTTATAAAGCCAATAAAGATTCCGGATATAATATTTTCTATATGGGGATCAATATCGGGGCATTTATCTGTAATATTATTGCGGCTTTCATGCGTAATAAATTCGGTTGGGGTGAAGCTTTCATCACTGCAGGTGTAGGAATGCTTATCGGCCTTGTGATCTTTAGCATCGGAAGAAAACACTATATCCATGCTGCACAGATGAAGCCTGTAGAGGAAGGTGATACCAAACTTTCTGAAATTTTAATTAAGGTTTTTGTTCCTGCAATTGCTGTTGGAGCTATTGGATGGTTTATTCCCGGAAATATCTTCGGAAGTGACAGTACAGATGCCTTCATTTTTGCCTGTGTTCCTGTTATTTATTTTTATGCCTCGCTTTACTTCAAAGCTAAACCAGAGGAGAAACCATCAATCGGGGCTCTGCTTTCAGTATTTCTGATCAGCATGTTTTTCTGGGCTGTTTTCAAGCAGAATGGTACGGCTTTAACAAGATGGGCGAACTATTATACGGACAGAAGCGTTCCCGCCTCACTGGAAAAGCCTCTTGAGAATATTTATATGGTGGAGGGGAAAAGCTACGAAGATAAAGAGGTACCTGTTTATGATAACCAGTTCCAGTCTCAGAAGGATAAGGATGGAAAAGCCATTAAAGAAACCGGAAAGGATATCTATTTTAGAAATATCTCTCCTGAACAGCGTGCTGCTCTGGAAAGAAATACGGAATCCAAAGTCTATTTATACAATACGGAATTATTCCAGTCTATCAATCCATTCTGGGTAATTGCTTTAACGCCTGTCATTGTAGGATTCTGGGCTTTATTAAGAAGAAAAGGAAAAGAACCTCTTACGCCTACAAAAATTGTTTTAGGTTTATTTATTTCAGGATTGTCATGCCTGGTAATGGTTCTTGCCGTTATGGCTGGAGACAATGGTGCCGAAAAAGTTTCACCTTTGTGGCTGGTAGCAGGATATGGAGTGATCACCATCGGAGAGCTCTGCCTTTCTCCCATGGGTCTTTCTTTCGTTTCCAAACTTTCACCGGCAAGAATTACGGCTTTAATGATGGGAGGTTTCTTCTTAGCAAACTCAGTTGGCAATAAGCTTTCTGGGATTCTCGCAAGTACATGGTACAGCTACGACAACAAGATGAATTACTTCCTCGTTAACTTTGCTTTATTAATATTTGCGACACTTTTAGGACTTTCCATGTTAAAAAGACTGAACAAGATCATGAGGGAAAAAGGACACTAATCCTTATTTATCATAAAGAATACCAAGCTGCAGAATCGTTCTGCAGCTTTTTTATTTAAATATAAAATTAAAACCTTGCCAAAAACTCAAAAAAAACTATATTTGTCAGTCTTAACAAAAATTAACAATAGAATGGATAATATTGAAGCATTAAGTCCGAAACCGGATGAATTTGTAGAGAATAAGAATTCAAGGCATCCAAAAGGATTGTGGGTTCTTTTCGGAACAGAAATGTGGGAGCGTTTCAACTTTTATGGGATGAGAGCCCTTTTAACGCTCTTCATGGTAAATTCCTTATTAATAAAAGAAGCTGATGCGGCAATCATCTACGGTGGATTTTTAGCTTTATGTTATTTAACTCCTCTTTTGGGAGGATTTATTGCAGATAAATATATCGGAAATAGAAATGCCATCTTAATTGGTGGATCTTTAATGGCTATCGGCCAGTTCCTGCTTTTTATCAGCGCCTCTACTTTCTCTGCCGATCTGGGCAGTTCCAAAATGGTGATGTGGCTGGCATTATTCGTTATCATTTTCGGTAATGGATTCTTCAAGCCGAATATTTCCTCAATGGTGGGAAGCCTTTATCCTAAACAGGAGAAATCCAAACTTGACTCTGCTTTTACCATTTTCTATATGGGGATCAACATCGGGGCATTCCTTGGACAGTTCATCTGCCCATATTTGGGAGATGTGAAAGATGCAGCCACAGGAGTAAGAGATATCTTTGCTTTTAAATGGGGATTCTTAGCCGCTTCAATTGCAATGGTCATTGGAACCGTAACATTCTTTATTCTTAAAAATAAATATGTGGTAAATCCGGAAGGAAGACCTATCGGTGGATTGCCAAAGAACAATACAAGTGAAGACTTTGAAGAAGGTGAAACTCAGACCGCAAAATTCTCAGGAACAGCTTTAGGTATTACCGGGTTTTTATTTGTTGCCTTATTCTTCGCCTTCAGATACCTGCTGGTAGGAGAATTTGGATTTAAAGCCGTAGAAATGGGTCAGCTGATCAAAGGAATTATTTATCCTTTCATCTATGCAGCCGGGATTTCCCTTGCTTTCCTGATTATGAGTTCTGCAGAAAACAAGATTGAAAGACAGAGAATCTGGGTAATTTATATTGTATCCTTCTTTATTATTTTCTTCTGGGCAGCTTTCGAGCAGGCAGGATCTTCACTAACGTTTATTGCAGATAACCAGACAGACAGAAACATTTTCGGATGGAATATGCCTCCTTCAATGGTTCAGATTTTCAATGGTATTTTCGTAGTTCTTTTGGCAGTTCCATTCAGTTTAACTTGGGATAAATTAAGAACAAAAGGAAGAGAGCCAGTTTCTCCGTTCAAACAAGCAATGGGATTAGCATTGATTGCTCTTTCTTACTTCATTATTGCACACAATGTAAAAGATCTTGGAAATTCAGGATTATTGGCAATCAAATGGTTAATGCTTCTTTATTTCATCCAGACTTGTGGTGAGCTTTGCTTATCTCCAATCGGTCTTTCATTGGTAGGAAAACTAGCTCCAAAAAGATTTGCATCATTATTATATGGAGTATTCTTTATTTCCAATGCTGCAGGGTATGCATTGGCAGGTTCATTGGGAGCTCTTATCCCTGCTACAGGTGATAAATTCACAAAAGCACAGGAAATAGGCGTAAACCTTCAGGACGTTTTAGATAAAAAAGTAACGTTGACTGCTGAACAGACGGCAGCATTTGAGAAAGCTCAGTTACCATTGCACAATCCTACATTTGCAGGATTTGAGATCCACAACCTATTCGAATTCTTTATGGTATTCGTAGTACTTTGTGGTATCGCAGCTGTTATTTTAGGGCTGATCTCTCCAATCTTAAAGAAAATGATGCACGGTGTAAAATAACCGCATCAATAAAATACAACAAAACCTCTGCAAAGTCAGAGGTTTTTTTTATTTTCGTATGATGGAAATTTCCGAAGATTCTTTATTTCAATCCGTAAAGGAAATTATTAAGCAGTCGCGCGAAAAAGTGTTTCGGATCGCGAATTCTACTTTACTGCTCACTTACTGGCAGATCGGAAAACTGATCGTAGAAGATGAACAGCAGGGAAAAGAACGTGCCGAATATGGAAAAAAAACCTTAAAAAATCTTTCTAAAAAACTTTCTCTGGAGTTTGGAAAGGGCTTTGATTACACTAACCTTTCCAATATGCGCAAATTTTACACAGCCTTCCCAATTGTTGACACATTGTCTCTACAATTGAGCTGGTCTCATTACAGATTACTTTTTGGACAGGATGATAAATCAAAAAGAAGCTATTATCTTAATGAAGCTGTACAAAATAACTGGAACGTACGGGATTTGAAAAGACAGATCAATTCACTTGCCTACGAAAGAGTTCTGGAACATAAAAAATCCCCTTCAGAAAATATCCACAGTGTTTTAAAAGACCCTTACATTTTTGAATTCTTAGGTTTTACACCGGATCAAAAATTTTCTGAAAAAGAAATTGAAACTGCCATCATTGATCATATTCAGAAGTTTCTTCTGGAATTCGGGAAAGGATTTGCTTTTGTAGCAAGACAACAGCATATTTCTACAGATACATCCGATTTTTATATCGACCTTGTCTTTTACAATTATATTCTGAAATGCTTTGTCATTATTGACCTTAAAACCGGAGAACTCTCCCATCAGGACATCGGACAGATTGATATGTATGTACGAATGTATGATGATCTGAAACGCGGAGAAGGTGATAATCCGACGATAGGAATTTTACTGTGTTCTGAAAAAGACGAAACCATTGTAAAATATTCCGTTCTGAATGACAAAAACAATCTCTTTGCGAGCAAATACCTCCTCTACCTTCCAAAAGAAGAAGAATTAAAAGAAATCATAGACCAGGACAGAATCCGTTTTGAACTGGACCAAAACAACAATAAACAACCCTAATTAAAACAATCATATACAATTATGAGCTTAACTCTAGATGAAATACAAAATTTCAAAGGAAAATACCCCAGACAAATCTGGAGCCTTTTTTTCTCTGAAATGTGGGAACGTTTCTGTTTCTACGGAATGCGCGGAATGCTGGTTTTCTTTATGATCTCACAGCTTAATTTCCATGAAAAAGAAGCTAACCTCCAATATGGCGCTACTCAGGCATTTGTGTATGCCTTTACTTTTGTGGGCGGTCTTTTTGCAGATAAAATCCTCGGATTCAGGAAATCTCTCTTTTGGGGCGGGCTACTGATGATCGTTGGAAGCTTGATTCTGGCAACTGATCCACACAAATTCTTTTTCTTAGGAATTGCATTCACTGTGGTAGGAACAGGTTTCTTCAAACCGAATATTTCATCTATGGTTGGACAGCTTTACAAACCTAATGATTCAAGAGCAGATGCAGGTTTTTCTCTTTTTTATGCAGGAATCAACCTGGGTGCTTTATTGGGTGGTTATTTATGCATCGCTATCGGTAAAGGAGAAATTCTAAGCGGTATTATTTCAGAAGCCATGAGATGGAACGTCGCTTTCGGTCTGGCCTCCGTGGTAATGGTAATAAGCCTTATCAATTTCATTTTTACTCAGAAAAGAATGGGAACAATAGGTCTTCAGCCAGGGCATCCTTTGGCAGAAGTAAAAGCTGCTCCAATCCCAAAATGGAAAGAATATGGAGTGTACGTTTTATCTCTTATTTTCGTCCCAATTATCATGAAGATGGTGGCTAAAACGGAGTATACGGATTATTTTATGTGGACCATCGGGCCTTTGACACTGATCTACCTATTCTATGAAATGTCTAAAGTAACTGCTTCAGAGCGCAAAAAACTTTGGGCCGCATTAGTTTTCATTATTTTCTCGATTCTATTCTGGGGAATTTATGAGCAGAGTGGCGGTTCGTTAAGTATTTTTGCGGCTAAAAATCTGAATAAAGACCTTCTTGGATTAGATCCGAACGGTGTTAATAATTCAGGGGGAGCCTTTTTTATTATTTTCCTTGCGCCGCTTATCGGGCTTCTATGGATATGGCTGAATAAAAGAAAAATCGAACCCAATACCATCGTTAAATTTGGTTTAGGATTTATTTTCCTAGGAATCGGGTATTACGTTTTATTTGCAACAAGACTTTTTGCAGACCTCCAGGGAATAACATCGCTGAATTTTTTCACGTTGGCATTATTGATTATCACTCTCGGGGAACTGTGCCTGTCACCTATAGGATTGTCTATTATGACCAAGCTTTCCACTAAAAACCTTCAGGGAGTGATGATGGGAATGTGGTTCCTGGCCTCTGCTTACGGACAGTATGTTGCCGGTATTATCGGTGCAGGACTTGCCACAGCAAAAGAGGGTTCTACCAACTATGATGCTTTGGTCACTTATACTGATGGATATAAACAATTGGGATTATATGCAGTAATTGCCGGTGTGGTATTAATTTTGATATCTCCGTTCGTGAAGAAATTAATGCAGGATGTAAAATAAAGTAAGCGAGATTATGCTTATTTTTACGTAAATATCAAATTATGAAAAAAATTATAAGCATAATACTTTTATTTTTAGTAAATTTTAGCTTTGCACAGATAAAATGGATGACTATTGAAGAAGCTTTAAAAGCCCAAAAGGAAAATCCTAAAAAAATCCTGGTCGATTTTTATGCAGACTGGTGCGGACCCTGCAAAATCATGGATAAAAAAACATACGGCCACAACATTATCGCCCAAATCTTGAATGAGAACTACTATCCTGTAAAATTTAATGCTGAAGAAAAACAGTCTATTGATGCTTTCGGAAGGACATTTTCCAATGATAATACTGCCCATAAAAAAGGAAGAAACTCTTTACACGAATTTACTCAATATATGAATGTTGGTGCTGTTCCAAGTACTGTATTCCTGGATGAGAAAGGTGGCCCTATCACAATTCTTCAGGGAGAACTATCAGCCAAAGAACTGGAGCCTTATTTAGAATTAATATCAAAAGATCTTTTCAAAAAGATCCGTACCAGGGAACAGTGGGAAGATTATCAGAAAAAGTTCAAATCTAAAATCAAAGATTAAAACCATACAGCGACTTTCAGAAATTGGAAGTCGTTTTTTTGATCTTAGCAGCTAATATTTTCAATAAAAAAATTTTAATCTTAGCCCTATTTTACCGAAATTAGGGCTCATTTTTAAAATGAATTTAGAAACCTCCATAGAATATGTAAAAGGCATAGGTCCTGACAGAGCCAAACTCATCAAAAATGTGTTAGGACTTTCAACCGTTGATGATCTTTTGAACTTCTACCCTATCCGCTATCTGGATAAAAGTAAAGTATTTAAAATTTCTCAGCTGGAGGAAAGCAGTATTGAGGCACAGCTTAAAGGAAGAATCACACAGGTACAGGAAATCCAGACCGGAAAGGTAAAAAGACTTTCTGCCAAATTCAATGATGATACCGGAACAATGGATCTGGTATGGTTTCAGTATTCAAAATGGCTGAAAGAACAGATTCCGATCAACCGTGAAGTTTATATTTTCGGAAAAATAAATGTTTTTAACCGTCAGTTTTCCATGCCTCACCCTGAAATTGAAGCCGAGGAAAATAAGGAAAACGACACCCGCCTGAAACCTATTTATCCAAGTTCCGAAAAGCTGACTAAAAGAGGTTTGAATCAAAGGTTTTTTCAGGTTGTCTTAAGGAATATCTGCAAGGAAATCCCTAACCTTATTGAAGAAAACCTCCCTGATTATATGATGAAAGCATTCAAGTTTTTATCAAGGCAGCATACTTTTTTAAATATTCATTTTCCAAAAGATATGAAGCATTTTGAAAAAGCTGATAACAGACTAAAATTTGAAGAGTCATTCTTTTTTCAGTTAGGTTATGCCCTTAAAAAGATTCATCATAAAAACCACTCACCGGGAAATCCATTTCCAATTGTGGGTGATCATTTTAATAATTTTTACAATCATCATATTCCTTTTGACCTTACCAATGCCCAGAAAAGGGTTTTAAAGGAAATCCGTCTGGATATGAAGAGGCCTATTCAGATGAACAGGCTTTTGCAGGGAGATGTAGGGTCCGGAAAAACGATGGTTGCCTTACTTACTATGTTAATTGCTATGGACAATGGTTTTCAGAGCTGTATGATGGCTCCTACCGAAATACTGGCACAACAGCATTACAATGGCATCAAAGATCTTTTGGAAGCTACGGATATCAATGTCCGCCTTCTGACGGGTTCCACCAAAGCTTCAGAAAGAAAGATCATCCACGAAGAGCTGGAAAACGGAACATTATCTATATTGGTAGGAACGCACGCTGTTCTGGAAGATAAAGTTAAATTTAAAAACCTTGGACTGGCCATCATTGATGAGCAGCATAGGTTTGGTGTGGCACAAAGGGCAAAATTATGGGCTAAAAATAAAATACCTCCACATATTCTGGTAATGACTGCAACTCCTATTCCAAGGACCTTGGCGATGAGCTTTTATTCTGATCTGGATGTTTCTGTTATCGATGAAATGCCGGTGGGAAGAAAACCGATCATTACCGCCCACAGACGTGAAAAAGACAGAACGTATGTGTATAATTTCTGCAGAGACGAGATTAAAAAAGGAAGACAGGTCTATTTTGTGTATCCGCTGATTGAAGAATCAGAAACTTTAGATTATAAAAACCTGATGGAAGGGCTCGATCATGTAATGAATGCATTTTCTGATTACAATGTCACCATGCTTCACGGAAAAATGAAACCTGCCGAAAAAGATGCTGCCATGAATTATTTCGCCTCAGGAAAAGCTGAAATTATGGTAGCCACCACTGTGATCGAAGTGGGCGTGAATGTTCCGAATGCTTCTGTAATGGTGATAGAAAGCTCTGAAAGATTCGGGCTTTCTCAGCTTCACCAACTCCGGGGACGTGTTGGAAGGGGAGCAGAACAAAGCTACTGTATTCTTATGACTTCTGATAAATTATCAAAGGAAAGCAGAACCCGTATCAAGACGATGACGGAGACCAATGACGGCTTCAAGATTTCTGAGGTAGATATGCAGCTCAGGGGTCCCGGAGATATTCTTGGGACACAGCAGAGCGGTGTTGTAGATTTTAAAAGACTGGATCTTGTGAATGATTCTGCAATTATTAAAACAACCAAAAATACGGTAGATAAAATCTTAGAAGCAGATCCACACCTGATGAGATCAGACAATCTGATCATCAGAAATTACTATTTGAAGCACTACAAGGGAAAAAATAAATGGAGTAAGATTTCATAAAAAAACCGCGAAAAAGAAAATCTTTCCGCGGCCCCCTTATAAAACTGTTATTTAGAAGAAATTACTTTTGGTCTGTTTAAAAAATTTATTTTAATAGCAAGAACTAATATCTTATGATTTGGTATGAAAATATTTATATGTATTTAAATTCTCAGCCCTTGCTATTAAAACAAATTAAAAAAACAAAATGAATTATTTTTCCAACTTGCTTATTATAAAAACTAACTGTTTCAGGTTGAAGGAGTGGAAATGAAACGAATAAATACCCTTCAACTCTCTTAAGTTTTCATGATTGTACCGTTTTGTTTAAAGATCTTCTATGCTTTATAGCTGGAAATAAACATAATTCATTTTGTTAAAACTAACATTGTGATTTATATCTTTTTTCTAAATGAAATAATCTATTCTCTACCATTCATTGCTTTTTATATAGCTAATTTGTGTTGCAATGTTTACATTTACAAAATTGATGATATTGTGTGGATTTCTTATTATATTATTTTAATTATTAATTATACAATTTTCACTTCTATGTGAATATTATGTATTAAATATTATCTTTTTAATAAAAAATATAAGTGTTTAAATCCTTTATTTATCACACCTTCATAATAAAATTATCTTTGTTCAATCCTGAAGAATGATATTGCCAGTTTATGGTAATAACTTCTGTAAGTGATTTTTTCAGGCCATCGTAAGTCTCAGGCTTCCTCATGAAAATATTGGCTCCGTTAATGAAAATCTCTTCTATTTCACTTTCAGGAATCTGGCCGCCATACACTGTAATTACAATGTTACTGAATCTGGAATCTATTTTAATTTCTTTCACACATTCCATGCAGTTTTTTCCTGGAATATCGAGCTTAATGAAAACTATTTCCGGAATTATTGCAGCACTGTTCTTCAAATATGCCATAAGATCATTACCGCCAGAGAAACACTGGGATTTTACTCCTACCTTTAAATCTTTGAAAATATTTTTAAAGAATACAATGTTACTCTCGTCATTATCTACTGTTATTACATTCAGATATTCTTTATTCATACAGCACTTTTGAATTTATACTAATGCTTTGGTTTTTTCTTCTTTTTGTAATGGTTTTATGAAATTGCGAAGGTGTGATGCCGGTTGTATTTTTGAACTGGGTGCTCAAATGGGCTACACTGGAATAATTCAGTTTATGGGCAATTTCTGTCAGGCTTTGCTTATTATTCAGAATCAGTTCCTTGGCATACTCTATTTTCTGAAGAATAATAAAGTTTTCTATAGAGGTATGGGCAACCTCAGAAAAAAGATTGGAAAGATATCCATAACTGTGGTTCAGTTTTTCAGCAATATAAATAGATGCTTTAACGGGAACAGCATTTTCGGAGAAAACAAGCTCTACAATCACATCTTTTATTTTCTGTACTAAAGCCGTCTTCTGGCTTTCAATAATCTCTATGCCGTAATCTTTAAGATTCTTCTTAAAAAGATTATGCTGCTCCTGGGTAATGGGCTCATAGAACTCCACTTCCCCAAAGTTCAGCAGGCGGTATTTCAGCCCGTGCTCCTTTAGCTTTTCATCCAACACTTTCTTACAGAGAGCGTTGAAATCAAATTTTACATACATTTTCATCCTGGTATAAGTGTGTCAAATTTCGAAGTAAATATAATAATTTATTTCATTTAAAAGTGAAATAAATTATAAATTTTAAACATAATATATAAAAAAGAAAAAACTCCTGCATATTGAATACAGGAATTTAAACACTAAGGATGAAAAAAATATACTGATAAAAAGCTGCGACAGCTCAAAACCAAGCATATGAATGTATTATTGAAAGTGATTTGGTTCTGATACAAAGATGGAATAAAAATAAACATCACTTGTTATAGAATTAAAATTAAATGTTATAGAATTTTAAGTCAATTATTTGTGAATTAAGAATTCCATGAGGTAATCATCCATTACATAACCGCCACCGATATCAAAAATTCCTTCATCATAAACCTTATATCCTTGGGATTCATAGAAATTCCGGGCGGCATTATGTTTATTGACATTCAGAATAATTCTCTGATCTCCGTTCTCAGACACTTTGTTGTTTAAAAACTGAAGCGCTTTTTTACCAAAACCCTTTCCTTTACTTTCAGGAACCAAATAAATCCTGTGAAGTTTTGTAGTTCTTACTTCATAATGATGCTGGTACCCGATAAAGCCCTCGTAAGAGTCATTACTTTCATCCTGAATCAGGTAATAGTGATAATCCGGATTCTGTAAATGACTTTTGATCTCAGCTTCAGAGTACATCTCTGAAAGCATATATTCCATTTGCTCATCCATCAGGATTTCTGCATAAGCATTTTTCCAAGATCTTCTCGCCAGATCCTGAATAAGAGGAATGTCTTTTCCTGTTGCTGCAATTAATTTCATAATTTTCTGATTAAAAAAAGTGAAAAGCCGGAACTCTTCACCTTTGGTATTTTTGATGTCAATGGTGAATGGTCAACAGTTACTTTTAAAATTGACGATTCACTTGCGAAGCAAAATTCACAATTGACTGCTTATTAAATTTTCGCCATTTCAGCTTTAATTTTCGCGTAAAGTCCTTCCGAAGCAGGAACTAAAGGAAGTCTTAAATGATTTTTAATGATTCCTTTTTCTGTAAGGATTACTTTGATTCCACAAGGGTTTCCTTCTGCAAAAATCAGTCTTGTGATCTCAACCAGTTTATTGTGAATTTCGTAGGCCTCTTTTACTTTTCCTTCAAAAGCCAGTTGAACCATTGTAGAAAATTCTTTCGGATACCCCTGCCCTATTACAGAGATCACTCCGTTTCCACCTGCTAAGGTTACAGGAAGCGTATATTCATCATCTCCGGAAACCAATGAAAATCCTTCAGGTTTCTTTCTCAAAATATCAAAATACTGAAGAATATTTGGTGCCGCTTCTTTGATCATGAATAGATTTGGGAATTCGTTGGCCAGACGAATAGTGGTATCTGCCTCAACATTCTGTCCTGTTCTTGACGGAACATTGTAAATAATAATATTCTTACCGGTAGATGCCAACATTTTATAATGCTGGTAAAGGCCTTCCTGATTAGGTTTATTATAGTATGGAGATACAGAAAGTACTGCATCAAATGCGGAAAGATCTGCCTCTTCTATCTGTTTCTTTACTTCAAGAGTATTATTTCCGCCAATTCCCAAAACCAGGGGAAGACGTTTATTATTAACTTTAATGATATGTTCAGTCACCTGTTTCTTCTCCTCTTTAGAAAGCGTTGCAGCTTCTGCTGTAGTTCCCAAAACAACTAAATAATTGGTTCCGTTTTCGATATTATACTCAACAAGTTTTGTTAAGCTATCGAAATCAACGGATAAATCTTCATTAAAGGGTGTTACCAAAGCAACACCTACTCCTTTTAAAATGCTCATCTGTTAGAATTATTTTTTTCAAATTTAATAATTTACGATAAGAATTTGTAATAAATAATAATGTTTTATTATACATATAATTATATTTGCATATACTAAAAGATATATGAAAAATAAATTCTTGTTACTAGGAATTGCTCTGGCTACACTCACTGCGTGCAAAACAGCTTCTACGCTGCAGTTGGCGCAAGTTCAGCCTCAGAAAAATATTTCTATTAATAATGAGCTAAAGAATGATGAGGAGTTTGTAAAAGTTATTGAACCTTATAAGCAGAAACTGGACAAAGAGATGAACCAAAAGATCTCCCACACCAGTGTAGACCTTACAAAGCAGGGTGATAACAGCAATCTGGGTAATCTTTTGGCCGACTATACCTTTGAAGGTGCCGATGCATGGACGAAAAAGAATCTTAATAAAAACGTTGATGCCGCTCTGATCAATATCGGAGGAATACGTACTACAATTGGTAAAGGTGATATTCTTCTGAAAAGTGTTTTTGAAGTAATGCCTTTCGAAAATGAAGTGATCATTGTAAAAATGAAAGGATCAGATCTTCAGGGACTTTTTGATTATTATGCAAAAACTCAGGTCAACAATCCTGTTTCTCACTTATATATTGAAACCAATAACGGACAGCTTACTAAATATCAGATCAATGGAAAACCAGTAAATCCTGACCAAAATTATTACATCGCTACTTCAGATTATCTGGCTCTTGGCGGAGACAATATGAAGTTCTTTTCCAAAGGGGAATCTATTTCTACAGGGATCAGGTTAAGGGATCTTTTCATTGAATATTTCAGAAAATCTTCTGAAGTGATTCCAAATACAGATGTTCGTTTAAATTTTATCGGTAAGAAATAATGGATAGAAAAAGTTTTTTAAAAGTTATAGGTAGCGGATCTTTAGCAGCAGCTTTAGCTCCCAATATGATGATGGCAGAAGAATTGAAATTCAATCCTTTTCAATCTGAAAATAAACTCACCATCCTTCATACCAATGACCAGCACAGCAGAATAGAACCTTTCGATGCAAGCTATACGAAGAATCCCAATCAGGGTGGATTTGCAAGAAGGGCAAGCCTGATACAGCAGATCAGAAATCAGGAAAGCAATGTTTTACTTCTTGATTCAGGTGATATTTTTCAGGGAACTCCGTATTTCAATTTCTTCGGAGGTGAATTGGAGTTTAAACTAATGTCGATGATGAAGTATGATGCTTCAACAATGGGAAATCATGATTTTGATAATAGCCTGGACGGTTTCCTGAAAGTTCTTCCTAATGCAAAATTTCCATTCATCTGTTCAAACTATGATTTTAAAAACACAGTTCTGGATGGAAAGACGTCACAGTATAAGATTTTTAACAAAAACGGAATAAAAGTTGGAATTTTCGGAGTAGGTATTCAGCTGGATGGCCTTGTAGGAAAGAAACAGTATGGTGAAACCATATACTCAGATCCTGTAGATGTAGCCCAGCATTATTCCAATTTCCTAAAAAACGAACAAAAATGTGATCTTGTGATCTGCCTTTCTCATATCGGCTATGATTATAAAGATGAACCTAATAAAATAAGCGACAAAATACTGGCTGCCAACACAGAAAACATCGATATCATTCTAGGCGGACATACCCATACTTTTTTACCTGAACCGCAGACGTTTACCAACAGACAGGGTAAAAATGTTCTGGTGAATCAGGTAGGATGGGCAGGTCTTCTTCTTGGCAGAATAGATTTTTACTTTGATGCAAATAAAAACGTAAAGCATATTTCCTGGAACAACCAGACAATAGACAGCAGCATAACCGTATAATATGAAAAAACTCTCTTTAATCTCTCTAGGTATTTTAGCCTCCCTGCAATTTGTGAATGCGCAGGTGATTTCATCTAAAAAATGGACGGATCTTTTTTCCTACAACAATGTTCTTGCCATGAAGGAAGACAACGGAAAGATAATTGCCGCTACTGAAAACGGGATATTCTACTATACCATTTCAACCGGAGAGATTACAAAGCTGTCAAAAGCCAACGGTCTCCATGACATTAATATATCCGCCTTCGACTATAACCCACAGACTAAAATAGGTGTAATAGGATATGCAAACGGTTCTATGGACGTTATTACTCCACAGGAGATCAAATATATTGTGGATATTCCTATCGCAACAGGGTATAACGGAAGCAAAAGGATCAATCATATTTCCATTACAGGAGATCAGGCTGTAGTGTCTGTAGGCTATGGAGTTTCTATATTTAACATTAACAAAAAAGAATTCGGAGATTCGGCATTCTTTGTAAACGGTGGTGTATATGAAGCCAGCAACGAAGCAACCCTATTTGGGAACAAGGTATATTCTGTAACAAATACCGGACTTAAAAGCCATGAAATGAATACTACATTTCCTGTATTTTCAACATGGACAACGGAAATTCCCGGATCATTCAAACATATTGATGCTGAATCATCACTTATCTTTTCGTCTGCAACATCAGCATATATATACAATAGCGGTACCGGCACTCCATTACCGGTAAGTTTTTCAAATATTCAGGACATAGTTATCAATTCCAGTAATATTGTAGTTACAGATAACAGAATATATACCTTCGGATTAAACGGATTATCTTTAAATGCCGCAAGCATGGGAGAAGACTGTAATACAGCTATCACAGCCGGCGGAAAAATATATGCAGGAACAATCTTATCCGGAATAAAGGAAGAAAGTGGAACTACCTATAAGCCATCAGGTCCATATTCAAACTCTTCATACAAGATCAATTTGTATGACAATAATCAAATGCTGGTATCGTCCGGATCCAGAGTGAACAGATATAACCAGCCCGGAGAAAATCCGAAAAAGCCTGGTTTTTATTATTTTAACGGATCTGAGTGGCTTCGATCTACTTTTTTCTCAACTACTACTGCTCCGATAAATGTACTGGATGCAATATTCAATCCGGCAGATAACAGTGAGGTATTTTTCACTAACTATACAACCACTGCGCAAGGGGTCTATAAAATGAAATACAATGCCAGCAGTAAAGATTTTGATTTTATAAAATATTATAGTTTGGGAAATCCAGCTCCATCTTATAATCGCCCTGCAGGCTTCGCATTTGATAATCAGAATAATCTTTTTGTTACTGTAGGGTTCAATAATGGATCACCATCTGTTGGTATTTATGACAAAGCAGCAGATGACTTTATCATGAAAAAATTCGGGTTAACCAGTGACGGTATCCAAAAACCAATCTATTACGAAAATATGTTGTGGATCCCACTTCCAAGATCCAACAATTTCATTGCATACGACTATAAAAACCCGACCAATCTTTCTGACGATACGGACTATATTTTAAAAGATTCCAATGGGTTCGCAGGAAACTCAAAAGGAACCTTATCTGTAGCTTTTAGTAAATCGGGAGACGCCTGGATCGGTACCGACAGCGGCTTAAGAATATTACCTAATGCTGCTGCAGAAATAAAAAACCCTGACCCTGAAGTAGAACCTATCATTATAGAACAGGGAGGACTTGGGGAAGAACTTTTCAGAGACGGACAGATACTTCAGATAGAAGTAGATGCCGGAGACTATAAATGGATTTCTGTAGATGGTGGCGGTGTATATTACCTTTCTTCCGACGGACAGCAAACTATAAAACATTTCACAAAAGAAAATTCCCCTCTTCCTACCAATTCCGTGACCGATATAAAGGTAGACAGAAAAACAGGGAAAGTATATTTTGTAACCTTTAATGGTATTGTAGCTTATCAGGGAGATGTAGCGGATGTAACTTCCAACTTCGGGAATGTAGTGGTGTATCCTAACCCTATAGTATATTCAAACTTTAAAGGAAAAGTCACTATTAAAGGGCTTGCAGAAAAAACGAATATCAGAATTGCTGATGCAGCAGGAAACGTAATACATTCTGCAGTAGCAAGAGGAGGTTATTACGAATGGGATCTTAATAATCAAAAAGGGAACAGGGTAGCTTCAGGTATTTATTTTGTACTGATGACCAATGAAGACGGTTCGGATAAAGCTACTGCAAAAATAGCTGTGGTTAATTAATGAATTCACAAAACGGATTTTTATTATCATTCATAAAATACGGCGAAAATGATGCAGTTCTGCATTGTTTTACAGAAGAGGAAGGTTTTCAGACCTATTTCGTAAAAGGAATTTATTCCAAAAGAAATAAAAAGAAAGCTCTGCTTCAGCCTTTGAATATGCTCAGCTTTACCATTAATCCAGCAAGAGGTAATGAAATCCCTTCAGTTTCAAGATTTGAGCTGGTAAAGAACCACGATATGTATATGGATATCAAAGCCAATACAGTTATATTCTTCATCTCAGACTTCCTGAACCAGGTTTTAAGGCATGAAAATAAAAATCCGAATCTCTTTTTCAGTATTGATGAATTTGTCAATGAGCTGGCAGTCAAAAACTATCAGTGTCATCTGCTTTTTTTAATTACAATATTAAAAATCCAGGGCGTTGCTCCATTGATCAATGACGGGCAATATTTAGATCCCGAGACAGGAACATTCTCTGTAAGTCAGTCCCACCATTTGTTTACCAAAGAAATATCAGCCATCTGGAAAACAGCCATCCGCTCAGAAAATCTCTATGCAACAAAGATACATCACTCATTAAGAAAAGATTTTCTGGACAGTCTTCTCGTTTACTACCATTATCATATTACTGATTTTAAGATCCCCACATCGCTGGAGGTTATTCAGCAGATCTTTGAATAATCTGAGGATAAGGAAGTATGAGGGTGGAAGAGAGAATTTATTGAGGTCATAGAAACAACTCCCACTCGGTTTTCACTGTTCTTTTAAAACCCTCTTAATCAAATTTCACGATAACTGCAAAAAATTATAAGCCTTAAAGGGAATTTCCTAACTATTCCAGCTCCCAAGCATTACCCCTTCGTCTCTTCAGGCATTTCCGTTTCGGATTCTGCTATTTCTTTTCTGGAGAATTTTCGCAATAAAAGCCATTCCAGTAAATTTTGCGTCTTTCTGAATTCCGGCATTATTGATCAGGAAATCTACCGTTCCGAATGTAAACGGTATCCTGAAACATTTTGATGACCTGATCTTCTTTGGAGACATCACACTGATAAGTGGTCCCATTTCCGCCTGAATCTGTAATTTTCTTTAAGACAGCCGGTGCTTCATCTAAGCATTTTTCTGAGGAATGGTTAACAATTACTATAGCACCTGAGGTCTTAAAGTTTTTTATACATCAGATATTGGGGACCATTTCTTCCTATTCTGGTTTTACCGTTGTACAGATAACCTGCTTTCAGGTAGATATGATACGCTGAAACATTTTTCTGATTAACCGCAAGAACGATTTCATTGCAATACGGAAAATTTTCTTTGACAAAACCGTCCACTTTATCCATAGCCGTTTTTCCGATTCCTTTTCCCTGTAAGTCAGGATTTATAGACAAAGATCTTAGTAAAACAGATTTTTCGTTGTCAGTAAGATCCAGTTTATCTTCGCCAAAATCCAGTGCAAAAAAACCTGCAGGCTTTTCACCTTCAAAGATGGTCACTGCAAATTCTTTTCCGTCATTTCTGTTATTAATCCTCGCTAAAGCCTTTTCTACTGTTGAAGTATACTGCAACTGATTTTTATCCAGAGCATAATTAAGTTCCGTGAAATCGGATTCTTTAAAAAAATCTAATCTGATCATATGCTTAATGATGATAAATATCCTGGTACATCACACCGGCTCTGATTTCGACCGGAAGCTTATTTTCTTCAGGAACAATCGGGCAGTTGTAATCGTAGGCATTGTAAGCACAATATGGCTGATAGGATTGGTTGAAATCCAGAACAATCGTGTTCCCTTTCGGAATTTTCAGATCCATATATTTTCCGCCGCCATAGGTTTCTTTTTCGTTAGTAGCATCCCGGAAGGGTAAAAATAAATAATCTTTATATTTTTTCTGCTTAATCAGATCAAGGCTTTGATACAAGGTTAGCGTATAGGATTTTCCATCCAGCTGAAATATTGCTTTTCCGTATTCCTTATAAGATTTTGTTTTACCTGAAGAGGTTGGAAGCTCAAAAGGCCTGGCATTTTTTGTTTTACTGAATTTAGCAGTGACAATATACTTGAAATCCACCGGAAAGAATGGATGCTCCTTAAAATTGGTAAAATTATCTCCACGCAAAGGCGTTTCCTTTGGGTTAAGATATTCTGCATTGAGTTCTTCCTGAAATTTCCTGATCTCCATGATCTCTTTTGAAACCATTTTTTGAGAAAACATAAAAAGCGGGAGAAACAGAAGTATGGTAATATATTTTTTCATGAGTGCATCAAAATTATAAGTAAAACTATGAATTTTTAACGGCTTGAAAAGTTAAAATTGTAATAAAAACATACAATCTGTTTTAAATAATCTGTACTTCACTTTCTTTAGCATATTTTTTGACCATACAGAGCACATGGACAGAAAGAAATTCATCAAAACAGGCATTCTCGCGGTGTCAGGTTTTTATTTCCTTAACTCTAACCTGTTTCAGGCCGTACAGCCCAGAATAGGGAAACAGAAAAAAGACATTATAGAGGCTCCGATACTTATTATTGGAAGCGGATACGGAGGTGCTGTTTCTGCCCTTCGGCTCTGTGAAGCAGGAAAAAAGGTCCTTATGCTGGAAATGGGCCTCAACTGGGGGGAATCCGGGATTCCGTTTTCCAATATGCTGAAGCCCGGAAAAAGTGCTGCGTGGCTTAAAAATAAGACAATTGCTCCGTTTATGAATATTTTTTCTCTGGAACCTTTTACTGGAACCCTGGACAGAATGGATTTTGATAATATAAATATCTGGGTTGGCAGAGGTGTTGGCGGCGGCTCTCTTGTTAATGGAGGAATGGCGGTTACTCCGAAGGAAAGTTATTTCAAAGAGGTATTTCCTGATCTGGATCCTGAAAAGTTCTATAATCACTATTTTCCTTTGGTACATAAAGAACTGAAGGTAAATGTTATCGGTGAGCAATTTTTAAAGGATTGTCCTTATTATAAATTTACTAGAGTGGGTGAAGCAGAAGCCCATAAAGCAGGCTTTAAAACCGTGCGGGTTCCGAATGTCTATGACTTTCAGTATATGGAAAAGGAATACAGAAATGAAGTCCCCCGCTCTGCTTTTAATACGGAAGTAATCTATGGAAATAATCACGGAAAGAACAGTCTGGATAAAACGTATCTTAAAAAAGCCTTAGAAACCGGAAATCTTGAGATCCTGGACCTTCACTGTGTTGAAAATATTAAGCTTAATGATGATAAAACCTATACTTTAGAAGTTCAGCAAACTGATACTTCAGGAACTGTAATTTCTGATAAAGTATTCAATTGTAAAAAACTGATTCTTGCCGCAGGAACGATGGGAACTTTAAAACTGCTGCTACATTCTAATGCAGTCAATGGTTTTCCAATTCATGAACAGATTGGAAAAAACTGGGGAAACAACGGTAATTTTATGACCGGCAGAAACTGGGTAAAGCCTTTATCAGGCGGAACAGGCGCCAAACAGTCGACCATTCCTGTGGGTGGTATAGATAACTGGGACGATAAGGAGCATCCTTTTTTTACAGAAATCGCCCCGCTTCCGATGGGAATGGATGTGGCAACGGCATTGTATCTGCTGATCAACCGGGTGGATAAAAAGGGAGAGGTTTCTTATGACAGCACAAAGAAAAACCTCAGTCTGGACTGGAACCAGAATCATACAACTAAAATGAGGGAGAATGCTGATTATTTCATAAAAAAGATGAACAGAGCCAATGGCGGAACGAGAAGCCACTTCTTATTTAATAACGGTTTCGGCGCAGATGTGTGCTACCATCCATTGGGCGGCTGTGTTTTGGGTAAAGCTACTAATGAATACGGAAAATTAAAAGATCATGAAAATCTTTATGTTCTGGATGGATCTTTGATTCCGGGAACTATTGGTGTCAATCCGTTTGTGACGATTACCGCCATTTCAGAATACTGTATGGAAAACCTGATCACACAGAATGAATTTGCCTGATGTCAGGGCATGGATTTCACCTCAGCAAGGTACTTCCTGATATCATGTTCATGTTTTTGAGGGTATTCAAAATCAAGCTTCTGCGCCAAAGCCGTTCCCAGCTCATGTACAAGATCCGCAGCAGCGTATAGGGCATGCCAGTTATCATTAATATTGCTGCCTGAAAATGTAGCTTCTACCTGTGTCCAGAGTTCCGCAGAAAGATATTTTCTGAAAAGGCGGCCGTGTTTATTGGTCGTTATATTTTTCCAGTCGTGAAAGCTGGCAATATACCATTCGATGAGAGGAACGAGATAATCTGTCCTGATCACGTCTTCGGACATGAATTTAGCATAAAACAGATCTCCGCGTTTAAGACATTTTGCCACATAGGTTGTATCCCACCAGAAATCGTTCATTAATTGCTGAAATCTCTGTTCTGTTGGCTTCTGGATCATAACAGATTGATAGGTTGGATGCTTCAGGTCTTTAGTAAGATTGTCTTTATCAACCAGAACTTTATAGCCTACATCCCAATCTTCCGGAAGCTGCTCTTTTTGTACCTCTTTCAAAAACTCTGATTTCTGATAAAGTTTAAAATCAACCTTCACATGATCGGCGTACAGTACCATTTTCATGGCGTGCTTTCCTTCAAAATAAGTCTCCTCTTCTTCCACTATGGAAATCGGCTCACCAAAAAGATACATCCATTTTTTATCAGTCTCATATTCCTTCATATTTTCAAAAATCAGCTCTACATCGAGGTCACTGAAATCATCTACAGGCGCATATGGACTCACCAGTGAACTGGTCAGCAGCGCAGCACGGATATCAGGATTATTTTCTGCCCAAATGATGATCTGCTTCAGTTTCTCTTCGCGTACTTTCATGCCTTACGTTAATAGGATTCTGAGATTTTCACACGGTAAACGTCCAGAGAATTTCTTTTAATAGACTCCACAAAAAAACCTCCCTCTTCCGGAATAACTTCTTTCAGGTCGAAACTTTTACAGTCTCTGGGCAAACCGGAAAATACTAAAGTAAACCAGAAATCCTGCATAAACGGAACAGCTGTCCAGTTGGGATAGATCGTAATATTCTCAGCATGGATCAGCTTACTTTTATGGTCAGACTGATTATCAAGAAGGTAAGTGGAATTCCAGATCCTGATCAGGTTGCCCAAAAATGGTGATGCAGGAAAACAGCAGTGTACAATAACCTGCTTCTCCTCTTCTATTTTGGTTTGAAGAGACTCCAGGAGTTCTTTGGCAATAACGGGCTTTACAATTACTTCTTCCACCTTTATAACAATTGTCAATTGTCAATGGTGAATAGTCAATTTTTAGAATTTAGAATTCACAATTGACTATTCACCATTCACTTTTTTAATATTCTAATTCCAGTTTTTCTTTGGTATAATTTCTTACCTTTTCAGTTAGCTCCGAATTGTGGGCTAATTTCTGTCCGTAAGAAGGAACCATTTCCAGCAACTTGTCTTTCCATTCGCCCTGTAGTTTTTCAGGGAAACATTTCTCGAGAACATTCAGCATGGCATATACTGCTGTGGAGGCTCCCGGAGAAGCACCAAGCAATGAGGCTATGGTTCCGCTTTTATTTACAACGACTTCGGTTCCGAATTCCAGTTTTCCACCATCTTTTTCATCTTTTTTAATGATCTGTACTCTCTGCCCGGCTACTTTCAGTTCCCAGTCTTCTTCTTTGGCATCTTTGATGAATTCTCTCAGGTGCTGTATTCTCTGAGACTTTGTCATCGCCACCTGCTGAATAAGGTATTTGGTCAGGGGAAGATTATGCCACCAGGCACCAAATAGTGATCTTAAATTTTTTGTATTAACACTTTCTGGCAGATCCAGGTAACTTCCCTCTTTCAGGAATTTTGTAGAAAATCCGGCAAAAGGCCCGAAAAGAAGCGCTTTTTTACCATCAATAATTCTAAGATCCAGGTGAGGAACGGACATTGGCGGAGCATCTACTGTTGCCTGGGTGTACACTTTTGCATGATGCTTTTCTACCAGTTCCTGATTGTGACTCACCAGCCACTGTCCGGAAACAGGGAAACCTCCATACCCTTCACTTTCTTTAATATCCGAACTGTCCAGTAGCGGAAGTGCGTAGCCTCCGGCACCAATAAATACAAAATCAGCAACTACTTCCTGCTTATGATTGTGGATTCTGTCTTTCACCTTCATTTCCCACTTCCCATCTTCTCTTGGATCAACGTCTTTTACTTCGTGGTACAGGAATACCTCAACATTAGAATCTTCCAGCAAATGTCTTCCCATTTTTCTGGTTAATGTTCCAAAGTTAACATCTGTTCCCATATCCATTTTGGTCGCCGCCATTACTTCAGACTGGTTTCTTTTGCTCATCACCAAGGGAAGCCATTCTCTGAGCTGTTCATGATCCGTGGAATATTCCATACCAGAAAACAGTGCGGATCCGGACATTTTTTCGTGACGCTTTCTAAGATATTCTGCATCTTTTTCGCCGAATACCAGGCTCATATGAGGACATGAATTGATAAAATCTTTGGGATTCTGAATGTATCCTTTAGTAACCAGGTATGCCCAGAACTGCTTCGACATTTCAAACTGCTCTGCGATACTTTCCGCCTTGGTAATGTCAACAGTTCCATCTGGTTTTTCAGGAGTATAATTTAGTTCACAAAAAGCTGAATGCCCAGTCCCTGCATTATTCCAAGCCGCTGTACTTTCTTTTGCAAACCTGCCAAGCCTTTCGAATATGGCAATTTCCAGATGGGGATCAAATTCGTGAAGCAGTGTTGCTAAAGTGGCGCTCATGATTCCGCCGCCTATCAGTACAACGTCATATTTTGGCTTCGGTGTTCTGCTTGTAAGCGAGTGTGGCATAATTCTAAATTTTACATCAAATTTCGGGAAAAGTTTTATAAATAAGGATGGGTTTAACGATTTTAACACGTCAATTTTTTGTGCTTAAATAGTTTTCTAACAGGCAAAAAAAATTCTATGGAAACTGTCAATATTATACTATCGAAATAAGTAATCGGATTATCCCTTCATTATTTATTATAACTTTTATATTTTAGCTTATAATTTGCAAATATCAATTGATGAACGCTTTTTGAGATATTTGTTTTTAATATTT
Organism: Chryseobacterium elymi; assembly: GCF_003385495.1. Lineage (GTDB taxonomy): Bacteria > Bacteroidota > Bacteroidia > Flavobacteriales > Weeksellaceae > Chryseobacterium > Chryseobacterium elymi. The sequence goes on from NZ_QNUH01000017.1 coordinate 57,635, forward strand.
AATAACATGTTTGAAAAGAAAGTGTACATTCAACGACGTTCTGTGTTAAAATCGAAATTAAATTCCGGGATATTACTCTTTTTAGGTAATGAAGACAGCCCGATGAACTTTAAAGATAATATATATCACTTCAGACAGGACAGTACCTTTCTGTATTATTTTGGAATTAACGAACCTTCACTGGCAGCCATTATCGATCTGGATGAAGATGAAACTATTCTTTTCGGAAATGAAATGAGTATTGATGATATTGTGTGGATGGGCAGGCAGAAAACGTTAGCAGAAAAAAGTGCAGATTTCGGCTTATCAAATATTCTTCCGCTGGATCAGCTCGACATTTACCTTAAAAAATACCAGGGAAAAAACCGTACCGTTCATTTTTTACCCCCTTACCGTCCGGAAAATAAAATTAAACTCACAAATTGGTTTGATATCCCTATGGACCAGTTGAAAGAACGTTCGTCACTAAGTTTCATAAAAGCTATTGTTGCACAGCGTTCAATAAAATCGGCTGAAGAAATTGCAGAGCTGGATCGTGCAGCATCGATATCAGCCGACATTCATCTACTGGTGATGCAACAGGCAAAACCAGGAATGTATGAGCGTGAACTTGCTGCAAAAATACAAAGCGAAGCATTGGCTTCAGGAGGTAATCTGGCTTATCCTGTCATTCTAACGGTTCAGGGTGAAATCCTGCATAATCACTATTATGGCAATCAACTTAGGGAGGGTCAATTAGTCTTAAACGATTCCGGAGTGGAAACCGCTTTAGGATATGCCGGAGATCTTACCCGTACTTTCCCTGTAGGCAAAACATTCAGTGCAAAGCAAAAGGATGTTTATGATATCGTACTCAGTGCCTATCATCATGCAAAAGGTCTTTTGGCACCTGGTGTCAGGTATCTGGATGTTCATTTGGCTTCGTGCAAAATACTGGCACAGGGCTTAAAAGACATCGGCCTGATGAAGGGTAATATAGAAGATGCTGTACAGGCTGGTGCCCACGCTATGTTTTTTCAGTGCGGTACAGGCCATATGATGGGTCTGGATGTTCATGATATGGAAGATCTAGGTGAGCAATACGTAGGATATACTGATGATCTCGTTAAAAACACTACCCAGTTTGGCCTTAAATCTTTAAGGTTGGGTAAAGCACTGGAAGCAGGTTATGTGTTAACCATTGAACCGGGTATTTATATTATCCCGGAACTTATCGACCGTTGGAAAGCATCTAAGCAATTTGCTGAATACATCAATTATGATACACTGGAAACATTCAGAAACTTTAGCGGCATCAGGGTGGAAGATGATTTTCTGATTACGGAAAGCGGAAGCAGAATGTTGGGTAAACATTTGGCTTTAACTACTGAAGAAATCGAATCCATCAGGAGCCAAGCTTATTAAAAATTATGCAGTCCCTTCAGATGCAAGCATTTGACTTATTCACAGGTGGTATTCTTTTTCAGAAGAATCAAATCATGAATATATGGTAAAAACCTAACAAAAAACCGTTATTACATTCAAAGAGCAATAACGGTTCATTATTTTTTTAAGCTGTATTAAACCATATAGCTTAATTCAATTTTGCTGTTAATTTTTTAAACTGTTTTTCTGCATTTTTGCCTTCATAAAGAATGGCATAAATCGTATCAATGATCGGAAGCTTCAAATGTTTTTGCTTCGCTGTTTTATAAATGGAATCTGCAGCATAATATCCTTCTGCTACCATGTTCATGGACTGGATTGCAGATTTTACGGTATATCCTTTTCCGATAAGGTTTCCTAAACTTCTGTTTCTTGAGAAGAGAGAGTACGCTGTTACCAGAAGGTCACCCAGATAAGCACTTTCATTAACATCTCTTGGAGCTTCGTATACGGCTTCCAGGAAGATTTCCATTTCACGGATCGCATTGGAAACGAAAACAGCCGTAAAATTATCCCCATAGCCAAGCCCGCTTGCTATACCCGCCCCGATCGCAAAAATATTTTTAAGGATGGCACTATACTCATTTCCTAAGATATCTTTACTGGAATGTACTTTGATAAAATCTGAACTGAAAATTTCTTTCAGCTTGTCTGCCGTTTCATCCTCCACGGCAGCAACAGTAAGGTAAGAAAGTCTTTCCATAGCGACTTCTTCTGCGTGGCATGGTCCTGCAATAACAGCCTGGTTTCTGAAACCTATCTTAAATTCATCTCTTAAATAGTGAGCTACCACATCATTTACTTTAGGGATGATCCCTTTAATGGCAGAAACAAAGATCTTATCACCATATTCACAGGTCATTTTATCCATGGTATCCGACAGGTAAATGGAAGGTGTTGCCAATACGATCACATCGCAGGCACTCACCAGTTCGTTGATATCTGTTGTAAGTTTTAGACTTTTAAGATTAAAATTAACTGCTGTAAGATAAGAAGGGTTGTGTCCACGGAGTTCAATAGCTCCCTTCACGAATTCACTTCTTACACACCAGTGTACTGTTTTACAGTTTTCAACAAGCATTTTTACGATAGCGGTCGCAAAACTTCCGCTTCCTACTACTCCTACAGAAATGTCTTTCTTATTCTTTTTTGGATTAGAAGATTCTGAAATTATTTTCTTTTTAGCCATAATTGGAATGTGAACTGCAAATATATTAAAACAAAGACGGAACGCAGACTTTGAGGCTATGATAAAAAGCCACTTTCTGAAAAAATTAACACTTGAACACAATTAAATGTCTAATCAGACGTTAAATACAGAAAAAACTAAGTTTTCTTTAAAAATATCCTCCAAAGAGTATTTTTAATTAAATTTGCACGCTTAAACTGTTTTGTAATATACTAAGAGAAGAAAAATGAAGAAATTTCTAAACAGCAAGAAGAACGTGAATGTTCTCCTCGGAGGACTTTTGCTAGTAGTTTTTGCACAGGCGATCTTCATCGCCAGATTATTTTCTGAGAAAGATGACAAGAAATATGAAGTGAACCTTGTCAAAATAAACACAGAGAAAGACAGTGTAGATTATCTAAAAATGAAAACAGATCTTACTTTGGTAGATCGGACTGTAGCCGAACTTAATTCATTCCTGAAATCCAAAGATATCACTAACGAAAAAGTGATGATCCTGAGTAAAGACAGTATCTCGAATTCTGTATATCTGGCAAAGCAGGCCAACCGTTACAGCCAGTCTTTAATGAATCTTCAGAAAAAACTAATGGAAGTTCCTCTGGGAATGCCTACCGACGGATATATCTCCTCTAATTTCGGCATCAGAAAAAATCCAATTCCTTTTAAAACCGTATTTGCTTCTGTAAAGCCCAGTGCCACAGAATCCAAACCAATGGCTGCTGCAGTACCAAAACCGGAAGTAAAAGCTGAACCAGTTGAGAAAATCATTGAATTAACGGACAGCTACGGAAATAAAAGAGAAGTAAAAGTAATGGTGACACCAAAAGCGGCACCTGCTGCTCCGGCCCCATCACCTGCAACTGCCTCAACTAAAGCTGTTGCCGGCAATTCTTCAGCTAAAGCCCCTGTAGAAAAGAACAATCCACCTGCTGAAGCGGACCAGATGCAGTTCCATAAAGGACTGGACATTGCCGTGGCTTTCGGTTCAGACGTGAGAGCTGCTGCTGCGGGAACAGTTATTTTCTCCGGTCAGAAAGGCGGTTACGGAAACTGTGTCATCGTTTCTCACGGAAATGGATTGGCTACGCTTTACGGTCACTTATCCCAACTGATTTCTAAAGTCAATGATAAAGTAAAGGTAGGACAGGTTATTGCCAGATCCGGGAATTCCGGGCGTTCTACGGGACCTCACCTTCATTATGAGGTACATAAGAACAACACACCGGTGAACCCGAAATTGTTTATGAATTTATAATAAATGGCTGTTAAATAGACAGTCATTTTATAACAAAAACTGCCGTCACAAGACAGCAGTTTTTTATTTATTTTAGAATTTTAAGAGTTCCTTTCAGATGGGTGAACGATCCGTTAGGTTCTGCAATATTAGTATAAATTATATTTTTGTTATAATCCTGAACATGAGTAATGTTGGAACCTAGTTTTGGTTCATGCCAGTATACCATAAAGACATTCTTTGCCACTTCTACAGCGGTGTACTGTACGGTATCCGTATTTCCTTTTACTTTTCCGGAAATTCCTGTGAAAGACATTTCTTTATTGTTCTTGAAATTCAGGAGAAATTTGAACGTTCCGAAATCGGCTTCCACTTTGTTTCCTATGGCCGGATAAGGAGACTTCAGATCCCAGTCCATTTCGCCAAAGAAAACTTTTGCGCCCATTTCCAGCTCATCTTTTCCATGAAGATCAGGATATTTTTTAACCATAAAATCTACAACAGCAGAAGACGTTTTGTTTTCAGTGACCGCTTTTTTATAGTTTTCCAGATAGCTTTTAACAAAATCCAGAGATTGTGGAGACAAAGACTGTTTTGCAAAATGAGAAGGAATTACCTGTTCAGGTTTTAATGCTTTCATCGCATCAATTTGTCCTATCCATTGATCAATTGCTTTGATATTCTGAGTGTCTGCCATCCAGATATGGGAATCTACGGAAACAGAAATACCACCAGCCACTGTTTTTAAAGATGGGATCCACACAAAACTGTGAGCCGGATCTTCGGCAATCTGTTTTATTTCGATCTTATTTCCTTCCAGGTCCGGAATTGTATTGGCAGCTTCCGGAATAATAATTTCTGAGGGAGCATCTTCTTTCAGCTGCGGTTTCCATACGGCCATTTTTTCATCTTTGGATGCGGATATAAGGTAGGCAGTCTGTGCTGTTGAAATGATTCTTGCATTTGGGAATGCTTTTTTGATAACATCCAGCCCAAAGTAAAAATCAGGGTCGCTGTGGGAGATAAAAACCGTTTTCAGATTTTTTCCTGTTGCTTTGATTTCTTTCACTAATTGTTCTGCATACTGCTTCTGAAACTGGGCATCAATAAGCACCGCGTCTTTGTCTCCATAAATAATGGTGGAAGTGATAGGAAAGATGGCTTTAGGGCCGGGATTATAAATTTTAATTTTTAAATTCCCTGCGAACATAATGCTTACAAATCCCAGCAGAGCCAGCAGTGATAATAATTTCTTTTTTAACATTGTCTATTTTTTAATGAATTAATAAGCTGCTGTGAAACGCTCGCGGATATGGTTATTTTGTTCCAGTTCGTCTACCAAAACAGCTGCTACATCTTCTACAGAAAGACGGCTTCTTCCGTTTTCATCAAAAACAGGAGTTTCTAAAGATGTTCTGTACTTTCCGGTTCTCTCTCCTACATTCGCCTGATTCATTTCAATGGCAGGGCTAAAGAATGTCCAATCCAGTGTACTGTTTTCTTTGATTTTGTTTAAATAATCTCTTGCAGCAGTTGCTCCCGGTTTGTAAGCTTCAGGGAAATCCGGAGTATCTACGATCTGTACGTTGTCCGGAGTGTAAAGGCTTCCTGCTCCCCCAACCACAATAAGTCTTTTTACGCCTGACTGCTCTACTGCTTTTTCAATATTAATGGAACCGTTCAGGAAATCGTTGTAAAGATTTGGATTGGTCCAGCCTGCATTGAATGCACTGATCACAGCATCACTTCCTTTTAAAGCTTCTGCAAGTTCTTCTGTATTGTTTACGTCAACACTTTTTGCGGTTACATTTTCCCTAGATTCTACTTTAGAGGCATCTCTTACCAAAGCTTCTACAGCATATCCTCTTTCTGCTAATTCATTAACTACTTTTTTTCCTACAAAACCGGTCGCACCGATTACTGATACTTTTTTCATAATATTTTATTTTAAAAATTAAATTGTAATAAAATTTGTTACATTTTAGGTTAAAAAATTTTATTCGAACTGCTCCGAAAATTCTTTCAGGGACTTATCGCCTAAAAACTGAGTAACCAACTGATCCGTTTCTTCAAATAAGCTATTTAAATGGATATTGATCTCTTTACCAACACTGCAAGCAGGATTGGGATTCTGATTTTTCTTGCCTAAAACTTCTGTATTTTTTACAGCTCTGTAAATCTCTGAAATACTAGTCTGTTCCGCATTTTTGGCAAGTTGGCTTCCCCCGTCTTTTCCCTGTCTGCTGGCAATCAGGCCTGCTTCTCTCAATACGCTGATCTCTTTTCTTACAATCGCCGGATTGATACTGATGCTGCCGGCAATCCATTCAGAAGTGAGCCACTCCTGAGGACTTTTTGCCAATAAGGTCATAATATGTATTGCCGTAGCAAATCTTGTATTGTTCATTGTAATTACAGGACAAAGGTAAATAAATTTTTAAATGTAACAAATTTTATTACAGTTAAATTTTTCTTAAAGGATTAATTTATCCAGATCCAGCAGCAGATAATTGATATTCTGATTAATGGTTCTTGTGGCAGACTGCATTTGATTCAGCATTGCAGCGCGGTTATGAAGATCATTCGCTCTGTAAAAACCTCCATCACTAAAAATCACGGACTGATCGGCGGCGGTTTTAATATCATCAAACTGGTAATGAAGCCATCTTTTTTTCATACTACTAATAATGGAATGTTTTTCTTTATTGGAAAATTTTTTTTCTGTATACATATACCAGATGAATGGTGGAAAATTCGGAGATTCCAGTTTTTCTCTCCAGATGTCTCTCAACAGATTCCTCTGATGGATAAATTCTACTTTTTTGCCTTTCGGATTAAGGGTTGCAAGACCGAAACCTGCTCCCAGAACTCCCCCACTTATGTCAACAGCATTGCTCCAGCCTCCATCACTGATGATTCCTCCGGCCACTGAGGCAGCCGCTCCTGTTACAATAGAAAGCAAAATGAGTTTATTATTTTTGGAATCGTTAAGATTGTCTACATAATTTCCAATTTGGGCCACCCTTTCTCCTTCACAATCAAATTCTGCAGCTACAGCATCCAGTTCAGTAAGGGCAATGGTAATTTTACTGTTGATTTTGGTTTTAAGCTGGAGTACTTTAACCTGGGAAGCAATAGATAAATCTTTTTTAAGATCAATAATTTGATGAACCTCATCCAGATTATCCAAAGCATTCAGAATAAGGATACTCTGATCAGAAAACATGCCTTGCAGCTCTTTATTGGCTGCCAGAATAGAATCCGCGTTATAGGATGGAATTCTATTGCTGTAATTGTATTTAAAAGGGGCTTTACAGTAACTGTCCTTCAGCGTAAGGATATTCTGTTTAATCACCTGATTTTTTTTTGAAACACAGGATACCAGCAAGCTGAATACCGCCAAAAGATAAAAGAGTTTTTTCATTCAGTTTATATTTTTGCTTTGTGTAGTACTGTTGGTTGCAAAGGCGCAGGAAATTAATAGTTTACTTTTTTAAGGTGCAAAAGATTTTATCTCCGATAAAATTTAAAATTGTATATTTTGTACACTTTTTTTGGCTCCCTGCACCTAAAAAATTGCAACAATCTTTATTCTTTAAAATTGATCAACACGAATATAATATAAATAAAAAAATTTACCTGAATTCAGGTAAATTTTTAAGCTATTTTTAAGCAGGATTATTTTATATCTAACAATTCCACTTCGAAAATCAGTGTAGAATTCGGTCCTATTTCTTTGCTGATTTGCTGATCTCCATACGCTAAATGTGGAGGAAGGATCAGTCTCCATTTACTTCCAACAGGCATTAGCTGAAGGGCTTCCGTCCATCCTTTAATTACTTTGTTTAAAGGAAAAGATGCAGGGGTTCCTCTTTTTACGGAGCTGTCGAAAACCTTACCGGAAATAGTAGTTCCGTGGTAATGACACTTTACTGTGGATTTAGGTCCTGGTTTTGCCCCGTTTCCTTCGGTAATGATCTCATACTGCAAACCGCTCGGCAACTGTACAACGCTTTCTCTCTTACCATATTCTTCCATATACTCTTTACCGTCATTAAGATTCTTTTCGGCAAGTTCTTTTTTCTTTTTAAATAACATATCTGCTACTCCCATTGTTGATATTTTTTACAAAGATAGGAGTTTTTGAGAAGATGGGAAGTGAGAATCCGGAGGATAGAAGTTATGGAGGTAGGTGGCAGGGGTAATAGTTAAGATGTTACTGGTTGCTAATTGTCGGTTTAGAATATAATGAAGAAATAAATTTACATCACCGCTAGCTAATGGGTAAATAAAGAGTTCTTCCATCTTCTCCTCCCAATCTCATTCTCTGCCGGAAAATTCAAACACTTTTAATACTGGGTTAACACATATTCGGAAACTTGGCGTTATAATTGGATTTAAAAACTAAATGCCACAACCACTAAAATATAATAAGAAATTCGATGAGCTTAATGAAGAGGAAAAACAACTCCTGGAAATCAATAAAAAATCGATTGCCGACTTTGTTGAACAGTCTTCTTCTATAAGCGATGTTAACTATGCCACCAGAAATGCTCATGCAAAAACGTATGCGGCAGCTGCTGGCACATTCATTATTGATAAAAATATTCCTGAAGAGCTTTTCCAGTTTTTTGACGGTGAAAAATTTGACCTGACCATAAGGATTTCGAATGCTAATCTGAAAATCAATTCGACTGAAAAAGATATTCCCGCCTATGGATTCGCAGTAAAAGTAAAGGATGGAAACGGTGGACTGATCGCTAATTTTCCTTTGGTTAATTTTCCTTTATTTCCTACCAATTCGGTTTCTCATTTTCTGAAACTGTTTACTGCGGTGAACCGGTTGTATATAAAAAAATGGAGAGGTATGTTCTCACTGGCCGCTCAGGTTGTTAAAATGATTCCCTACTTTTTTACACTTTCTTTTATCAAAAATATATTAAAACTTCTTGGTAAAAGAAATGATTTTATCCTGTCATTTGATTATCATTCTGTAGGTGCTTACCGTCTCGGTGAGAATATGATTAAGATAAAACTGGTTCCAAGGTCCGTCAGTAAAAAATTTGGCACGAAACAAAATATGAAAGATGCTTTGAAAAGCTATTTCCTGGATAATAATTATACAGCAGAGGTTTTTATACAATTTTGTTATAATCTGAAAGACCAACCGATCAACCGGCTGAATGTAGAATGGAAAAATTCTCCTTACATTAAGGTCGGGGAAGTGATCATCAACCAAGGAGCACTGCTTGATCCCCGAGACTGTACCAATGAGCTGCTTTCATTCAACCCATTCGAAAGTAAACCTTTTTTTCAGCCTGTCGGAAAGATACAGAAACTGCGTGATGAAGCGTATAAGGTTTCTTTGCAGACCAGAAGAAAGATTAATAAGTTGCTGAATAAGCATCAATAATCAGAGTTAAATTTTTTAAACGGCTTTTATATTTTCAGTAAGAAAATGTATCATAACTAAATGATGTGGGTTGAGAATCGTTTAAACGAAAATTCTTCTCGTATAGTAAATTTCATAAAAAAAGCCGTTTCACTAGTTGTGAGACGGCCTGTATATCGTTATTTAAACTTCCTATCTTCTTCTTTGATGCTTACATCATTGATGCTTGCATATCTTTTCTGCATAAGACCGTTGTTATCAAACTCCCAGTTTTCATTTCCGTATGCTCTGAACCAGCTTCCGTCCTGGTTTTGATATTCATATTCAAAACGGACTGCAATACGATTGTCTGTATGGGCCCAATATTCTTTTTTAAGCTTATAATTGAGTTCTTTGTGCCATTTTTTCTGCAGAAAAGCAACGATTTCCTGCCTTCCGGTAATGAAGGTATCCCTGTTTCTCCACTCACTGTCAGCGGTATAACCCTTGGACACTTTTTCAGGGTCCTGACTGTTCCAGGCATCTTCTGCCATCTGTATTTTTTCTATTGCCGTTTCAAGGGTGAAAGGCGGAAGCGGATGTTTCTGTTCCATTTTTTAAGGAATTAAGTTGTTGATTATTTTTTTTGATCTTTCTATGAGTTCATTGGATTTAAAAAGCTGGCTTTCTATAATACTGCTTTCAAAAAGCAAATAAATATGATCTGAGAGAATATCATCCATCAAAAGTTTTGTGAAATAATGTCTAAGGTCTGTTTTATGATGCTGGATGACGTTTAAAATTTCAGCATTATTCATAGGTATTTCTGACAGAGTATTCAGGAAACTACATCCCTGAAAGTTTTCTTTCTGATTCATATGGATCAGAAAATCGAAAGATTTCAGGACTCTTGATTTCGAGGTTTCTTCCTGTGCGCAAAAATGATTCAATTCATTGAACCAATATTGATGTCTTACATTCAAATATTCTACACACAGGTGATCCTTAGATTTAAAGTACTGGTAGAAACTTGCTTTTGCTACTCTAGCTTCAAAAATAATCTGATTAATACCTGTAGAATTGTATCCCTGCTTACCAAATAAACCAGAAGCTGTCTGAACAATTCTATCTCTTGGTGATGCCATCTGTTTTAATTTATAAGACAAATATACAACAAAATTCAAAGCATACAGACAAGTCTGTCTATTTTGCAATTATTTTAAATCAAAAATATGTTTGGACTAACATAGAAAAAGCCCTGAAATTAAATTTCAAGGGCTTCTATTTTTAAAGAAAATTATTAGATTTATTGATCTTCCAGTTTCTCTTTTTCCTCATTTTCCTTTTCAGGGAACATAATGGATATAAGAACAGAAAGTACCAATACACCTCCTACGATTCCCAATGAAACCGGAGACGGAATATGGATCCACGGAGCGATCAGCATTTTTATCCCGATAAATGACAGGATAATAGCCAGTCCGTAAGGAAGCTTGCTGAACATATGGATAAAGTTCGCCAACAGGAAATATAAAGATCTTAATCCTAAGATCGCGAAAATATTGGATGTATACAGGATGAATGGGTCATTTGAAATCGCGAAGATCGCCGGAATAGAGTCTACGGCGAAAAGAACGTCAGTAAATTCAATAACGCCAACTACTACTAAAAGTGGTGTTGCCATTTTAATTCCGTTTTGAACAGTGAAAAATTTATCACCATCGTAATTATCGGAAACTTTCCAGAAGTTTTTGATCAGTCTTGCACCAGCTGTATTGCTGTAGTCTTCATCATCATCGCCATCCCCGTCACCCCAGGATTTGATCCCGGCATATACAAGGAAAAGACCGAAAAGAGTCATAACTACGTTGACTTGTACAGCTTTTCCGAAAATATTCATTTCAGGAAGATACGTCAGGTTAATAAGTCCTACTCCTGCGAAGATAAATATCGCTCTGAATACCAATGCTCCGATGATTCCCCAGAAAAGAACTTTGTGATGGAGATATTTCGGAACTTTAAAGAATCCGAAAACAAGGATGAATACGAATAAATTATCTACAGAGAGGGCCTTTTCAATCCAGTAGGCAGCCTGATACTGTGTAAATTTCTCTACAGCCACGGCATGGCTTTCAGGACTTCCGTCTGTATTGAAAACCCAATACACTACCCCGGAAAATATCATGGATAATGAAATCCATACGATAGACCAGATGGTAGCTTCTTTGGACGATACTTCATGGCTTTTTTTGTTGAATACTCCTAAATCCAGGAGCAGCATGATAACGACCGTTACCGCAAATCCCCACACCAACCCCGGGTGCAATTCTAAAATACTTTGATGTTCCACTTCAGTTTATGTTATTATATGATAAAAGCAATAAATGTACGGTACGCACAAATATTGCTAATTTTTAATTTTTTTATTTGATATCAATATTATAAATAAGTTTGGCTAAAGCCTGTAAAACTATTCATTTTTATTGAACTAAGATCTCATTCTTATTTCTTATTGATTATCTATCCTTTATAAATAGTTGGCCTGAACCGTCTGGATCGTCTGCTCCAATTTCCTGTCCGAGGTAGGATCTCCGATTGCATTGAACTTCCATTCACCGTTTCTTTTATAAAAAACACCCATTACCATAGAAACATGTCCTTTGAATGAAGCATCATTGGCAATATCATATTTAGCAAAAACCTCTCTTACATTGGTAGGAGTTCCCTCATAAATACGGATGGAAGCAAAAGGAATGGTTCCGAAATCCTGTCCCTGATAGCTGTTCAGTACCAGTGCAACGTGTTCTATATTCGGCTCCAGCTGGCTGAAGTCTACTGTGATTACTTCATTATCCAATCCATCATCTCCGTTTATGTCTCCGGTAAGGTCGTCCCCGCTATGTCGTACAGAACCGTTTCTTGACTTCAGGTTTCCGAAATAGATTACTTCTGTAAGTGTTTTATTTGAATCAAACAAAATACAGCTTCCGTCTAAGTCTACTGCTTCTTTTTTTGTTCCGAAAAATCCTTTTTTCTCAATTGCTCCCCAATTGATTCCTACACAGGCCTGGGTAAGCTCGGCACCGTTTTCCTTTTTCAGGTTGATTCTTTGACCTTTTTGTAAGTTAATAGCCATCTTTTTATGGTTTAGTATTGTTATTTTATTTTTGGGCGAAATGATAGTTTTTTCTTTCCGCTTTAATTATTATTCAGATTTAAATTAAGCATTGCGCGCAGAATATTCGTTTCTTCATCAAAGTCGAATATTTTGCTCATAATATCTATATTTTCCAGGTTTTTAAGATAGTCTTTCAGCACATTTTCCACTTCTGCAGGAAGCATTCGCTTTCTTTCAATAATGGAATTCTCCAGCAGTTCATTTTTGTTTTTCAACTGATTGATGATTGTCGTCTGGTTCGACTGGTTCTCGGAAATATCAAGCTTTTCCAAATCACCGCTAAACAGGTAGAGTTTTTTTTCATCAACACCGAAAATAAAATAATCATCTGACTGAAATATCCTGAAGAGCTCATATTCATAAGTCCCGATCAGATAACCGCAAACAAAGCGTACCTTAAAGTTCTGGATATTCAGTCTTCCCAAAAGTTTCCTTTCTATTGTATAATCTTTATACTGATAAGAAGGAAAATGCCGGGATTTCAGCTGTTCTTCATCTGCATTAGTCCTGTAGAACTCTTGTCCATATCTTTTATGGAAATACAGAACCTTGTTCCAGTCTGCCGTAAAGATATTTTCGGTAAGATCTTTATAGAGCGTTTTCAGATGTTGGGAAAATATACCGCTGTACATTTTCCGTTCGGTATGAAAGCTGTCTCCACGCCTTTCTTCAAAACCTCCAATATATTTATTATTAACGTCAATTTCATTAATGACAGCCAGCATATCATTTTCCTTCTGTCTTTTTATCTTGGTGAGAAGTTCTATGAGGCTGTCGGTATACTGCAGGTGAAAAAGTTCCAGCTTATGATAGTCCAAAGCCTTATTTTCCTGAAATAAATTATGTATAATATCTGTTTTGATGTAAATAGATATGACATCAATATGTTCAAAAAAATTAGCAAGAAGTTTAAGCTTTGTTAATCTTCTTTTACTCTGAGACATTATGGTTGCTGCATCATCCCCCACCTTGGTATCCTGTTATTAACCTCTGACGTTTGCTTTTAATTCATGTTCCAGAGTCTGAAGATCCTGATCCAGTTTTCTTCTTCCTTCAGCACCTTGCTTTTGGATCTGTTTTACTTCATTCAATGTATTGATCAACATTGATGTTGTTTCTCTCAATGTTTCTACAGATACAATGGTCTGCTCGTTTGCTCTCGCTACATTCACTGAATTCTGACCCAGACGTTCTGCATTTTTCTTAAGGATCGCTTCCGTAGTGGAAGACACCTTCTGCTGGATCTCAATATTCTGCTGTTGTCTGTACATTGCTACAGCCAATGAAAGCTGGTTTTTCCAAACAGGAAGTGTTGTGGTAAGAATCGTCTGTGCCTTTTCAGCAATAGAAACGTTGTTATTCTGTACCAGCCTGATTTGCGGAAGTGACTGCATCATGATGATTCGTACCACTTTAAGATCAGCCATTCTTCTGTCTAATCTTGCGATAAAGTCTCTTTTGTCCGCTATCTGGTAATCCTGATAGCTCTGCGGATCGGCTTCCATTTGGGCCAATTCTCCTGCAGCCCTTTCCATTCTTACATTTCCTGCGATCACAAGCTCTTCAATCTGCTTGATAGAATTCACATTGCTCTCAAAGATCGTCTGTAAAACAGCATTGTCTTTGGTAGAAGTGATAATTCCGGCATTTACTTTATGAGCAATCTGTTCAATGTTGTTGATGATCTTATCATATTTCGCAAACAGATTTTCTACCTGCGAAACAATTTTTTTCATGAACGGGATCTTGCTCAGGAAGCTTTTCACTTTATTCTGTTGAAGTTCATCAACGTCTACATAGTTAAGCTCCACCAACAGATCATTGATAAGCACTCCCACTTCTCCTGAGTTGGATCTTCTTACGTTTCCTAAAAAGCTGTCACTTTGGTTGGATAACGTTTTCTGAAGTTCAGCACCATAGTTCACAATGGAACTTGGATTGGTCTCATCAATGGAATTGGCAAGAACCTCATATTTTTGACGTTCTTCCACCTGCAGCTGATTCAGATTTACATTTCCTTCTTTATCCACAAGAACCGCAGGTGCTGTATTTTGTACAGGCTGACTCGGTGGAGCCATTGGGGTGGGTTCAAATGTTTTAAGAGGTTCAATTGATCCCATTGGATCTATGGGTTGGTTGTCCTGGTTGTCCATAATTATTTTTGATAAATTGATACGAATTTGTCAAGGCCTTCTCTCTGACCAGCCCCAACAGCTTCAAATTTCCATTCTCCGTTTCTGTTGTAGATTCTTCCGAATTCTACTGCAGTTTCAATAGAGAAGTCTTCGTCTAATTCATATTTCAGAATTTCTTCGTTTGTATCTGTATTGAAAATTCTGATGAAAGAATTTCTTACCTGTCCGAAGTTCTGCTTTCTTGCATCAGCATCGTGGATCGTTACCACTACTGTAATTTCCTGAATCGCGGAATCTATTTTTGTAAGATCTATCTTAATCTGCTCATCATCTCCTGAGCCTTCACCGGTAAGGTTGTCTCCTGTGTGAATAACGGATTTGTCCGGGGATTCTAGATTATTATAGAAAATAAAGTGATTGTCTGATACTAGTTTTTTGTCCTCGCCCAATAAAAATATAGAGGCGTCAAGGTCAAATGCAGCTCCTGTAGAAGTATTATTGATATCCCACCCTAAACCTACAGTGAATTTAGGTGCATTAATGTTTTCTCTTTGTCCTTTTTGTAAGTTAATAGCCATAATATAATTCCGTTTGCGTTAAAGTATTGATGTTATTTTCGTATTCTTTTATTAAATGATAATTATTGCTGATGGCCAGCTCCAAAAGCAAGTCCATCTGCTCCTTTTTTACTTTAGACGTAAGATAGTCAAAATTACTTGAATCCAGACCTAAAATATATTTCACAATTCTTGTATTAAATTCAAAACTTGGCTTTACCATTACTTCTGCAACGTGTTTTACATTTTTCACTGCATAATAATTGAAATGGTTTTCGATCTTCGGATCAATATCAAAGTTCATCAGTTCAGCATAATAGAGAAACATAAAATCCGCTTTCACATTATATTCATTCAAGATCTTGTTCACCGTATATTCGTGGCTTCCGGTAATTTTTATATCGTCTATAAAAATACAAAGTTTTCCACGTAAAAAGTCCTTGTCAATATAATAAGTATCATTCGCAATCAGATTTTTACGATCTTCAAAATTAAGGTTCCCATAATCCGTGATATAGGTATGGTTACGATTGATCTTCGATAAAATGCTGGACCTCATTCCTTTCTGAAAAAGATACATGTCCAGATGCTTTTTAAAGAAAAAACATAAAAAATTAGAAGCTGTAGGAATCGCCATATACGGACTTGGAAGAACTACAATCTCCTTTTCTGTATCTAAAAGCTCAGCATGTTCCGCAATAAATCCGCTGAATAATTCTTTAGCAAACTTTTCAGCATACGACTTATCTCCGTATTTGAAATAGCTGTATTCTGCGGGTGAAAAAGTGAACTCATCCGCCGAATGAATGTGATGTAAGCTATATCTCTTATTCATATTAATTTTAATATTTAAGTAGGTGTGCACTGAAACCAAAATCTTTTGCTCCTTTAAAATCTGCTACCGGATTGTCTCCGATGTGAAGAATACGGTGCATAGGAAGATCCGGGTCTTTAAGATTATTTTTCACTTCCTGGAAAATAAGGGGGTTGGGTTTGGAAATATTGATCTCATCTGAATAAATGTGAAAGTCTATATACTGATCCAGCTCTTCCTGAATCAGAAATTTCCTCATTGTTCTCCCTTTGATAAATCCCGTATTGCTCAGAATATTAACCGTCTTTCCTTCATTTTTGATCTGATCAAAAAATTCTTTTATGTTTTCGAAAATGATAACGGGTTTATATTCCAGAAAAAGCTCTTCACTCTTCAGATAAAAGCCGTTCAGTATTTCTTTATCCAATTGTCTTACATCTATATCCAGCGAACCCAGAATCAGTAAATACATTTCAAAAGTATCAATATTTCCTCCTGTAACTTCATTGATTGTATTGCAAAGATCGTCGTAATATTTTACGGCTTTCGTAACTTCCTCTACAGGTTTATTAATATCAAAAAACGAGATGAACAGCTCAACTCTTTTTGTTTTAAATTCAGGGTGAGATTTGATTAAGGTGAGCCACAGGTCAAAAGAAAAATGACAGTGGTTATGAATGTCGATATCCGTTTTCAATAGTTTTAAGTTAAAAGTTTTATTTAGCTTTCTTGAAAAAGATTTAAAATTGTTTAATCATCAACAAGTGTTTCATTGGTATTCTTCCCAAAGATAAAATTTTTCTTACAAAAGCATGACGTACTTCTCTGTTTTAAGAAATTTTTATGAATTTTCACCTACTTTTCTACTGATTGCAGTCAGGCTTAACCATTTGTTTAAATTCGCTGATCAAAAATTTTCTAAAAAATTTTGGACAATCAAAAAAGGTTTCAGAGAAGCTATGGAAAACGGACCTCTTAAAGGTTATCCTTTGGAAGGTATGAAGATCAGACTTCTGGACGGTTCTTTCCATAACCAGGATTCTGCCGCATTTGATTTTGAAAATGCTGCGAGAGACGGATTCAGAGCAGTTGCTTTATCATGCAGTCCTAAACTTCTGGAACCTGTCATGCAGGTGGAAATCCAGAGTATTGAAGAGTACACGGGCGCTGTAACTGCTGATATCAACCGAAGAAGGGGAATTATTTCGTCGATCGATGAAAGGTCAGGAAGAAAGATTTTCATGGCGGAAATTCCGTTGGCCTCTACGTTCGGATATATTTCCGATCTAAGGACTTTAACGAGTGGAAGAGCATCAATCAGCATGAAACTGTCGCACTATGCTTTGGTGCCGGATTTCATTGCCAATACATTAGTAACCTAAAAAACGAGGGCTGTAAAATGATTTTACAGTCCTTGTTTGGTTATTGCAGGGTGAAATGTGAATGTTCAATCGTGAATTTAGCGTGCTATTTAACCACAAAAGTCACAAAAGTTCATGCTTTAAACACTTTAGATCACTTTAGTTTCAAAAGTTTTACCATCCTGAAAACAAGAAGATCACATAAGAGGAAATCAAAGATTTTCATAAAAACTTTAATGTACTTTATAGGTAAAATACATTCAACTTAAAATAACCGAAGTGTTTGAAAAAACTTTTGTGACTTTTGTGGTTAATGTTTTTGCTTCCCACAGATTTTTAAATTTCTGAATCTCTAAATCTTTTAATAATTTAAATTTTTAAATCTTTCAATTTCAAATTTCCTACTTCTCCGGCATCACCTTATACGTAGGATCTTCCTGGATATTGACTTCGATAACGGCTTCAGCATTTTTCAACATTTTACGGCAGTCCTCACTGAGATGGTGAAGGTATAGTTTTTTGTTCTGCTGACTATATTTTTTAGATAGTTTATCCAAAGCATCAATAGCGCTCATATCTACAATGCGGCTTTCTTTGAAGTCTACTACGACTTCGTCAGGATCATTCATCAAATCAAACTTATCCATGAATGCGGTTACTGAACCAAAAAACAGGGGACCGTATATTTCATAATGCTTCACTCCATTTTCATCGGTGGATTTTCTTGCGCGGATTCTTTTTGCATTATCCCAGGCAAAAACCAATGCAGCAATTATAACTCCTACGAGTACTGCCAATGCAAGATTGTGAAGAATAATGGTTATTAAGGCTACAGTAATTCCAACAAAAATATCAGACTTTGGCATTTTATTGGCAATCCGGATGGAAACCCATTGAAATGTACCTATGGCGACCATCATCATAACTCCCACCAATGCTGCCATGGGTATTCTTTCAATAAAAGGTGCTCCGAATAAGATAATAATGAGGATCATCACTGAACCGATAATTCCGGACAGCCTGGCTCTTGAACCTGCATTGAGATTGACCAATGTCTGTGCTACCATTGCACAGCCTCCCATTCCCCCGAAAAAGCCATTGGTCATATTGGCTATTCCCTGCGCTACAGATTCTTTATTGGCATTTCCTTTTGAATTGGTGATCTCATCTACCATTGACAGTGTCAAAAGAGACTCGATAAGGCCAACTCCAGCCATTACCAAAGCATACGGAAATATGATCTGCAGCGTTTCTAAAGTAAAAGGAATCTGCGGAATATGAAAACTTGGAAGATTTCCACTGATGTGTGCTATATCTGCCACTGTTTTTGTAGGAATATTAAAACTAAAAACTATTGCAAAAACTACAATAATTGCGACTAAAGAGGCAGGAACAGCCTTTGTGATCTTAGGAAAAAAGTATACAATAGCAATGGTAAGAGTTGTAAGTCCTGCCATAATATATAAGGGCATTCCCTGAAGCCAGCCGGAAACTCCTGCGCTGTCTGTTATTTTAAACTGTTCTATCTGGGCCATAAAAATAATGACTGCAAGGCCGTTCAAAAAGCCGTACATCACAGGTTGTGGAATAAGCCTTACAAACTTTCCCAGCTTAAAAACTCCGACAAGCATTTGAAAAATCCCTGCAAGGGCAACGGCTGCAAAAAGGTATTCTATTCCGTGAGATTTTATCAGAGCGATCAAGACAACAATAGTGGCTCCGGCTCCTCCCGAAACCATCCCGGGACGGCCTCCTAAAATTGCAGTGATAAGTCCCATCATAAAGGCAGCATACAGCCCGGTAAGCGGGGACAATCCGGCTAAAATCGCAAAGGAAAGTGACTCAGGGATCATGGTCATGGCCACTGTAAAACCAGCCAGAAGTTCGTTTTTATAATTTATTTTTTTCGAGAAATCGAACAAGCTTATTGTATTTTTCATTGAGCTGCAAAGGTATATACTTGAAAGATGGTATGCAATTACTATGTTTGATCTTTTCATTTAAAATAATTCACATACTCGTATAGTTAATTTGTTAATTTTATTTAAAATTCATTCTGAAAGATATTTTTTATGCATTTTTGAGAATTAGATTCTATTTTTTCTTTAAATTTGAAAACTAACAGGCAGATTATTTACTAGCAATTAACATTTTACAATTAGTATGATCTGTCGATACTAAGGTCAATAGTTAAAAATATTACGTAACTGTATAAAAAAGTTATAATGGCGTATTCCTACAGAACTATGATAAAGGCAATATAAATCAATTGATTAGGAATAAAATATTCTTAAAAGATAGATAGCCTGAAAACAATATCGGCTGGTCATCCCTCGAACTGCCGACTGTACATAACCAAGGCATGGTACTGAGCTTAAATTTCCTTTTTTGCTGCCGCTGAGATTTCTCAGCGTACCTGTATTTTACCCGTGCTTTCATTCGCCTAAACGTAATATATTTTCTATTTTCTTTAATTATTAATTTAAAAAAATAGTACCCAATAAATGTTATATAAAGAAATTCATATAGGAAAGTTTATCAAGGAGATGGTTGATGAAAATGAGATATCCATGGACAGGATCTGCAATTTCCTCAATAAGGATGATAAATTTATAGAAAATATATACCAAAGCAGATCCATAGATACGGATTTACTTTTGAGATGGAGCAAGCTTCTGGAATATGATTTTTTCAGACTTTACAGTTCACATCTCATCCTTTATGCACCTCCATCTGCCGTTAATAAGAATCAAAAGAAATCTGATAAGATCCCTTATTTCAGGAAAAATATTTATACCCAGGAGATCAAAGACTTTATTATGAAAAGGATTCTATCCGGCGAGATGACCTACGGTGAGGTCATCAAAGAATATTCTATCCCCAAAAGCACGCTTCACCGATGGCTTCAGAAAAATAATGATACTACTAACGGATAAACAGAAATTCTTTATGCGTCCAAATTACAAAAAGATATATTATGATATGCTGAGGCTGGAGCATCCGGAAAAGCTTAAAGACCCAAAGATCAAAGAACTCTTAGGAAAACTGAATACTACTGAAGATATATTAAATTTCAACGAAAAGATTTTTGAGCAGTCGAAAGAAAGCCAGATCAACAATCAGAAGCTTAAAACTTATGATAAGGCAACCATGTTCAAGCTTTTACAGTATCAGAATAAGCATGGTTTTTCTACCAGCTATATGTCACGAAAATATAAGATCAGCAGAACAACGATTATGAACTGGAAGAAAGCTTTCGAAGAAGAAATAGAACAAGTAATTAATGCCGGCGAATAATTGGCCGGCATTTTTTGTAAAAGGTAATGATCAAAGAAAGTAAAGGGATGTCTGTGCCGGATTCGAACCGGATAGCCTTGCCTGAATTACCGACTTCGCTATTCCTCCCCAAAAATGTGTGACGATGTAACTTTCCTTTACGACACTTTTATATTTTAAAACAAGGCAACAGATGAGAGTGTATAAGCGTGCTCTAACCAACTGAGCTACTCTTCCTATTGATAGACTGTGTTTTTTGTGGAAGAGACGGGACTCGAACCCGTGCCCCCGTCGTGATGAGCGAAGTAACACTGTTCTACGGCACTTGTTTATTTTCTAATTTAAAGAGGCTAAAGGCGGGAAAACTGCTTGATAAACCATCAGGCTTATTTTGGAGTCGAACCAATTGTAACCGAAGTAAGTTTTCTCTAACGGCACTCTTTATTTAATCAAGGTAATTTTCGTACAGACACTTTTATGCTTACGTCTTACTATTAGACTACTGCTTTCACAGACAGGATTTGCACCTGGATCTTAAGCCCGGAACGAAGTATTTCTATACTACGACACTTGATATTAACTTTTTTACTGTTTAAATTTATAAACTCATTTAAAATGAGTTATTTTTATAAATCAAGGTAACAATGAAAGGATCTTCCGTGCATTTGCTCTACCTGCTGAGCTACCTCTCCTTTTCGAGGGAAAAGGCAGGAATTGAACCTGCGACCCAATGTTTCAAAATCCCGAAGTATGATCCTAAAACGACACTTGATTATTAAATTTTCATGGTTATTTGTTTTAAATTTTATTTTTCATTTTATAAAAACCAAGCAATAGATCATAAAGGTTTTTGAATGTATTCAAATTGGAAGTTTGACGATGAAACTCTTATTGTACGGCATTGGTTTGTTTAACCGGGCTATTAAGCAGAAAGACTTTGTTTCAAGTCGGAGTCGAAGAAGTTCTTTCCTTACGGCACCGGATTAATAACAATGCAAAGTTATTTGTAAAGTGCGCATTCTTTTTACGCAGTTAGTTTTATTTCTGTTATTGTAAGATTAAAATCATTGATCATTGATGAAAGCAGCGCCTTTTACAGCACTACTTTTTTAATGATTTGAACGGCAGACTTTCTGTCTTCCAGAGCATTCAGTACATCGAAAACCTTGTCGGACCAGCCGGCAATAAGATATACGTCATTTTTTCTGATATCTAACGGCTGTTTTCCGTAACCTGCCAGATCAAAAATATATAATTTTGCATCCGGAGCCATACTTTTGTATCTGTTCCAGGAATCTTCAAAAGAATGTCTGGTCCCATTGCTGTTCCACAACTGAGTGTCGGTAAACACCATTACTTTATCTGTTCTCTCTCTTCTTTTGATCAGATCTTCAATCACCAGATAACCGTTGGTGGAATAACCTACTTCGCCTTCACGCTTGTAAAACTCATTCACGTTTCTCAGAATACCGTTTTTAGGCATCGGCACTCTCTTCCAGCTGTCACCAAACATACCGGTGATTACATTCTTACACTGTGACTGCAAGATCATAGCCATCAGTAATCCGATATCGTACAGCAATACTTTACTTTTAGGAGAAACAGGCTGTTGCATAGAACCTGAAACATCCGCTGCAATGGCCACCGATGTGTTAAAACCAAAACCTTTAATGTTTTTTGCACTCACCATCACAGCATCTTCCAATGCTTCCAAAATAGATGACAGGTAAGGTGAATCAAGAGTCTTCAGTTCCCTGTAAGCAGCTAAAAATCTGAACGGAAGCTGTTTTGAATTCATGACCGCTTTTTCGTTAGATAAATAGGTACAGACTTTATACATCGCATCAGAAGAAACACCTGCTTCTATAATATTTCTCAGGTTTCTTAAGGTTGCCATATAACCCAACTTATTACTGAAGATCAATTCTTCCCATTTATTTTTAAATGCCTGCTTTTTTTCGGTTTCATTAGCAAATTTTGTCTGACCTAAAACGGAAAGCTCAACTTCCCATGTGTAAGGAATTTCAAGAGTATCGCCTACAATTTTGTTAAAAACTGCCTGCTGATCTTCATCTTTTGCTTTCGGGTGAACCAAAAATAAGGCATCTTTAAGCGTTACTTCTGCTTTTCTGTTGTATTTTGCGAACTGGTATTCATCAAATTTATTGAAAGACTTCGCAAGGCCTTTCTGGATCTGCTTGGAAAGCTTGTTTAGCTTTTTGATTTCTGTTCTTTCATTAGCAATCTGATAGTAAGCTAAGAGTTCAGTGATTTCATCCGCCCTCTGAACAACACCATCTACTGTTTTGCTCACTAAGTCTGTACCTGAGGCTTGTTTTGCCAGTTCTGCAGTCAGCACCAGAGGAATAGAACGTAAATACATATCTTTTCTCGCATAAACCGCCAGCTTAGCTACAAATTCAGGGTCATTTTTTTTGATCAGAGATTGAATTCTTTCCAATCTGTCATTTCCTTTTTCATAAGATGTATTGGATAATCCTGTTGTAACAACAGCACTATATAGTTCTTCGGCAGGGGTCATACTAAATGCCTTTGCACCTTCGTAGTTCACTACGGTATTTTTCTCTTTTTTTAAAAAATTAAATTTCATGAGTTACTGTTTTTTTGTTAAACATGCAGAAGATCATCTTCCTCTCTGATTTCTTGATGCAAAGTAAAAACAGTATTACGCAATCTTTTTGCGCAGCGAATATTTATGTGAATTTTTTTATTTTGAGAAAAATATTCCCACATATTTACTTGCACAAATTGTGGAAATTTGTACTTGAAAATTTAGGTTTTGGCTGAAGCCAATGATTATGATTATATTTTGTAAGCGGGCTAAAGCCCAATGTCATTAAGTTAATGATTTAACATTTTGACTTACAGTTATTTACTCTTGTTTTTAAGACTTATTTTTCGTATATTTAACAGTGAATCAATCAG
>NZ_QNUH01000018.1 GCF_003385495.1 Chryseobacterium elymi
AGCCCCAGGACATATTCATACCCCAGCCCCAGCCGCGATTCATCCCCCAAAAAGGGCCGAAACCACCATACCATCCCCAAGGAGAGCCCCAGGAATTATCATAGTAGTTGGTCTGAGACCCGGCAAATGTACCCCAATCTGAATCGGTCGCGTTCGTGTTCCAGTTACTATCACTCCATGTGCTATATCTGTTGTCCTGCTCTCTGGAATTTGCCTGTGCATTCTGGATCACATTAGACTCTTGGTAATAATCATAATTTTCTCCTACCCTGTTACCGCCATCATTAATGATCACCCCTTCTGGCAGCGTATCTTTATTGGGGTCATAGTATACCCCATCGGTCTCCGTGTATCCACCCATCTGGGCACCACAGGACACAAGCAGCAATCCACCTGATATTGCTAAGATCCCTTTGGATTTTAACATACCGAGCAAATTTTTATGTATATTTCTTTTCATGATAACGTAAAGATTTTTAATTTAAATTATATTTGCAATCTGTACCAAAAATGTACCAAAACACTGGTAAAAAAATCTATCAAAAATAGATTTTTATTTTTAGATTACAATAATGTACAAAAGTTAAAAAAATTTTAAAAAAATAATGGCAAAATTAACCTCAAGAAGCGAAGATTACAGCAAATGGTATAATGAGTTGGTGGTAAAAGCTGACTTAGCTGAAAACTCTGGAGTGCGAGGATGCATGGTGATAAAACCATACGGCTATGCAATCTGGGAAAAAATGCGTGATGAAATGGATAAAAGATTCAAAGAAACAGGTCACGTTAATGCTTATTTTCCGCTTTTCGTGCCCAAAAGTCTGTTTGAGGCAGAAGAAAAAAATGCAGAAGGTTTTGCTAAAGAATGTGCAGTAGTTACCCATTATAGATTGAAAACTGATCCGGACAATCCACACAAACTTATTGTAGATCCGGATGCTAAATTAGAAGAAGAACTTATCGTACGTCCTACTTCTGAAGCCATTATCTGGAATACATACAAAAACTGGATCCAGTCTTACAGAGACCTTCCGATCCTGATCAACCAATGGGCCAACGTTGTCCGTTGGGAAATGAGAACCCGTCTGTTCTTAAGAACAGCAGAATTCCTGTGGCAGGAAGGGCATACGGCACATGCTACCAAAGATGAAGCTGTGGAAGAAGCTGAAAAGATGAATGATGTATATGCAGATTTTGCAGAAAAATTCATGGCAATGCCTGTTATTAAAGGATTAAAAACGCCGTCTGAAAGATTTGCAGGAGCTGACGAAACCTACTGTATCGAAGCATTGATGCAGGACGGAAAAGCACTACAGGCAGGAACATCTCATTTCTTAGGCCAGAATTTTGCAAAAGCTTTTGATGTAAAATTCACCAATAAGGAAGGTAAGATTGAACATGCATGGGCCACTTCTTGGGGAACTTCCACCCGTTTAATGGGAGCTTTGATTATGACCCATTCTGATGATTTTGGATTGGTACTTCCTCCTACCCTGGCTCCAATTCAGGTAGTTATTGTTCCTATCTTCAAAGGAGAAGAGCAATTGGCTCAAATCAGCGAAGTGGCACTTGATATCGTGGCTAAGTTAAAAATAAAGGGCATCTCTGTTAAATTTGATGATGATACGCATAACAAGCCGGGATGGAAGTTTGCTGAATATGAATTAAAAGGTGTTCCTGTACGAATAGCTTTAGGGCCTAAAGATTTGGAAAACAAATCTGTGGAAATTGCAAGAAGAGATAATCTCACTAAAGAAAGCCGTTCTATTGAAGGAATTGATACTTATATTCAGGAGTTATTACAAACTATCCAGAAAGATCTTTATGAAAAAGCATTAAATTTCAGAAAAGACAACATTACAAGAGTTGACAGTTACGAAGATTTCAAAAAAGTTCTTGAAGAAAAGGGAGGCTTCATTTATGCGCACTGGGACGGAACTGCTGAAGAAGAGGAACAGATCAAGGATGAAACGAAGGCTACTATCAGATGTATTCCTTTAGATGATGACACTGAAGAAGGTATTTCTCTGATAAGCGGGAAACCGTCTAAGAGACGTGTATTATTCGCAAAAGCTTACTAATAATTTTTGCTGATTTCCAAAAAAAATGCTGGAAATTAAATAAATATTCAAAAAAAAGTGACTTTTGGACAGATTTTTGTTTAAATTTATGCAACATTAATCTAAAAAAATAATTTATTATGTCTTTAAATGTCATTGATTTAATTAAAGGACAGTTAGGTCCCGCTTTAATTTCGCAAGCAGCTTCTCAGTTTGGAGAAAGTGAATCCGGTATTTCAAAAGCAATTGGAGGATTGCTTCCTGCAGTTGTAGGAGGATTAGCCAATAATTCTGATAACCCGGGAGTTTTGGATGCAATTACCAATGCCTCTTCAAGCGGAATTTTAGGAAATTTAATAGGTGGTGCGTCCAATAGCCCTATAATTTCCAACTTATTGACCTCTATTTTTGGAGACAAAATTGGCGGTATAGTGAATGCTATTGCTACTTATGCAGGAATCAGCAATAATTCTTCCAGTTCACTGCTAAATTTAGTAACAGGAGCTACAGTAGGTACTATCGGAAAATATGCTGCTGATAATAATTTAGGCAAATCAGGTATTTCAAACCTGTTAGGAGAACAAAAAGGAATTATTTCTTCACTTTTACCGGCAGGACTTTCCCTGGCATCTCTGAATATGGGCGATTGGGCAAAAGGATATAAATTTGATAATGATAATGATGCTATCAGACCTACAACCAGTGAAGAGCCTAAAATAGAAGTTACAAGAAGTACTACATCTGAAGGAACCAATCCTGACAGAAATAATAATGAAGGCGGAGGTTCAATCTGGAAATGGTTGCTTCCGCTTTTACTTTTAATTGCTGCAGCTTATTTTATTTGGAAGCAGTGTGAGAAGAAAGAAACAACCACAACTACCACAGTAGCAGATTCTACAGGATCAACCACTGATACTGCGGCTACCATTGCTTCTGGTGATACTTCTGCAACAACGGCAACAACAACCAGAACAGATGAAAACATTGATCTTAATGGTGTAATGCTGAAAGGTTACAAAGGAGGTATGGAAGATCAGATGATCACTTTCCTTAAGTCGGGTGATTATAAAAATGCAGCTGATGATGCAGCATTGAAAGATAAGTGGTATGATTTTGACCATGTAAACTTCAAAATGGGAAGTTCTACTGAATTGGAAGCAGGTTCTCAAGGACAGCTTGATAATTTAGTAGCGATTTTGAAAGCATTCCCGGATGCAAAAATCAAAATCGGAGGATATACTGATAAAACAGGAAATGAAGCTTCCAACGTAAAATTATCTCAATCCAGAGCTGATTTCATCAAAAATGCTTTAGGAAAAGCAGGAGTTGGTGCTCAGGTTTTAGGAGCTGAAGGTTACGGAAGTAAATTTGCCACAGTAGATGCTACAGCTTCTGATGCAGAAAGAGCTGCAGACAGAAAAATGTCTGTAAGATTTGCAAAATAGATTTTTAGAATCTTTAAAATAGAATCCCGAAAATTAGTTTTCGGGATTTTTCTATTCCCTTACTTTTGTATTTATATTTATTTAATTAAATTTGTTAGTCATTTCTAACATTTATGAATTTCAAATTAAATAGCGCTTGGCGTAAAGATAAAACATCGCATTCCCTCTCTGAGGTCTATTCCTCTATAAAAGTTCCACGTAATGCTCCGTTTTGGAGAAAGTATCTGGCGTTTGCCGGTCCAGGGCTAATGATTGCCGTTGGATATATGGACCCGGGAAACTGGGCTACTGATATTGCCGGAGGTGCTCAGTTCGGGTATACCCTGCTTTCTGTGATTCTTATTTCAAATATTTTCGCAATGGTTTTACAGCATTTATCTATAAAATTAGGGGTTGTTGCCGAAAGGGATCTCGCTCAGGCCTGTCGTGATCACTTCAATCCCACAACTAATTTTATTCTGTGGGTGTTTTGTGAAATCGCTATCGCCGCCTGTGATCTCGCCGAAGTAATTGGTTCTGCCATCGCATTAAATCTCCTGTTTCATATTCCTCTTACCTGGGGAATCGTGATCACTACGGTGGATGTTTTGATCATTCTTCTACTTCAGGCTAAAGGTTTCCGGTGGATAGAAAGTATTGTGGGCGGACTCATTTTTATCATTCTCGCCTGCTTCATTTATGAAATTGTAATTTCACAACCGGCTTTCAATGAGATCCTTGGGGGACTGATTCCTCAAAAGGAAATTATTCAGAATCCGGCTATGCTCTATATCGCTATAGGGATTCTGGGAGCGACCGTCATGCCCCATAATTTATACCTGCATAGCAGTATCGTTCAGACAAGAGACTATCCGAGAGACAGGGAAGGAAAAAAAGAGGCTATAAAATTTGCTACACTGGACAGTACCGTTTCATTGATGCTGGCTTTTTTTATCAATGCTGCCATACTTATTCTGGCTGCTGCAACCTTCCATACTACAGGAAATAAGAATGTGGCTGACATTCATGATGCATACAAAATGCTAACTCCCATCTTAGGGGCTTCTATGGCAAGTATTGCCTTTGCCATTGCTTTACTGGCTTCAGGGCAGAACTCCACCTTAACCGGAACTCTTGCAGGGCAGATTGTTATGGAAGGATTCTTAAATATCCGGTTAAAACCATGGCTAAGAAGACTGATCACAAGACTTATTGCTGTTATTCCGGCTTTAATTGTAGCAATTATTTATGGTGAACAGGGAACAACAGATTTATTGGTTTTAAGTCAGGTAATTTTATCTATGCAGCTGAGTTTTGCGGTAGTTCCCCTGGTTATGTTTACCAATGACAAAATCAAAATGGGAGAATTTGTGAATAAGCCTTTTTTAAAAATATCTGTTTGGCTTATTTCTATTATCATTATCATTCTCAATCTGTATTTGCTGTACCAAACGTTTACCGGATAGAAAAGTGAAACATGGAAAGCGAAACGTGAATCGTTAATGGTGAATTGTGAATTCTTACCATACCGGTAATTGACCATTAACTTGCGTAGCAAAATTGACCATTCACAAACAATCAGCTTCTCCATTTTCTGCCTTAATGTCCATTTTTTATATTTGGCAGGTTCTTTGTCAATCAACTCTTTAAATAAATATTGAATTATGGAAAATCAGGATATTAACGAAGAAAGCATCAATAATCAGGAAGTAAACAACATTCAGGACGAAGCGGTATCTGGAGACAATGTGACAGCAGCTCCTTCTGCAGAGGAACTTTTGGCAGAAGAAAAAGACCGTTATATCAGATTGTACGCTGAATTCGAAAATTATAAAAAAAGAACAACTAAAGAGAAGATGGAATTCTTCCAATATGCCAATCAGGATATGATGGTTTCTATGCTGGGTGTTTTGGATGACTTCGAAAGAGCTTTAAAAGAAATTGCTAAAAACGGAAATCCATCTGATCTTCAGGGTGTAGAGCTGATCTATCAGAAGTTTAAAAACAAACTTACTGAAAAAGGCCTGAAAGCTATGGAAGTAAATGCAGGTGATACGTTCAATGTTGACTTCCATGAAGCCATTACCCAGATTCCTGCTCCATCTGAAGAGCTGAAAGGCAAAATCGTAGATGTTATTGAAACAGGATATACTTTAAGTGATAAAGTAATCCGTTTTGCAAAAGTAGTAACAGGAAACTAATATTAAAATAAATGATAAATGGTGATAGATAATTGATTGGCAGCAGGCTTTAGGTCATATGCAATAGGCATCAGTTATCATTTATCAGTAATCAATTATAATCAACATGTCAAAAAGAGATTATTACGAAGTTCTTGAGATCAGTAAATCTGCATCAGCTGACGAGATAAAGAAAGCATACCGAAAAATGGCCATCAAATATCACCCGGATAAAAATCCAGGAGATAAAGAGGCTGAGGATAAATTTAAGGAAGCTGCAGAGGCCTATGAAGTACTGAGCGATGAGCAGAAGCGTGCCAGATATGACCAGTTCGGCCATGCCGGAGTGGGTGGTAATGGCGGTTTCGGAGGCGGAGGCTTCGGAGGAGGTATGAATATGGAGGATATTTTCAGCCAGTTTGGAGATATTTTCGGTGGAGGCTTCGGAGGCTTTGGTGGAAATGGCGGAGGACGCCAGCAGGTGAAGGGATCTAATTTAAGAATCAGAATCAAGCTGAGCCTTGAAGAAATGGTGAACGGAACACAAAAAACCATCAAAGTAAAAAAAATGAAGATGGCGGAAGGTGCTACTTCAAAAGTATGTCCGACCTGTAACGGTTCCGGTGTGCAGCTCAAGGTAATGAACACAATGTTCGGGCAAATGCAGACGCAGACTACCTGTAGTACGTGTCAGGGAATCGGGAAAGTAGCAGATAAAATCCCTGCTGGAGCTAATGCACAAGGACTGATTAAGGATGAGGAAGAAATTTCCATCAATATTCCGGCAGGTGCAAGAGACGGTATTCAGCTTAATGTAAGAGGAAAAGGAAATGACGCGCCTTTCGGTGGAATTCCCGGAGACCTGTTGGTGATTATTGAAGAGGAAGTAGATAAAACAATTAAGAGAGAGGGAGATAATCTTCACCAGGAACTATATGTTTCATTTGCAGAGGCAGCTTTAGGAACTAAAAAAGAGGTGCCTACGGTAGGCGGTAAAGTGAAAATTACCGTTGATCCGGGTACTCAATCCGGAAAGATCCTCAGATTAGCAGGAAAAGGCCTTCCAAGCATCGACAGCTATGGAAAAGGTGATATGTTCATCCACATTAACGTATGGACGCCACAAAAACTGACAAAGGACCAGAAAGATTTCTTTGAAAAGCAGATGTCAAGCGGAGAAATGGTTGCAGAACCTTCCGGCAAGGAAAAAACTTTTTTTGATAAAGTGAAAGATTTATTCAATTAATATAGAGAGGTCTTATAACCTTTTTTATTTAAATACAAAAAAACTCAGCAGTAATGTACTGCTGAGTTTTTTGTTGCTATATATTTGTAATCAATTATTTCTTAACTGTCAGTGAATAGATCTTCTTCCCTGCCGTAAAAATAGCCACAGCTCCTAGTCCCCCTATAAGACCCAGAATGATTTCTTTTAAAATGGTCAGAAAATCATTAGAAGACCAGGAAGGTAAAACATGATGAAGGAATTCTATTCGGTGTGCAAAAATACCACCGGCTACCATAATTAAGGCAATGGTACCGATAACTCCCAAAGATTTAATAACAACCGGTAAAGCTTTCACTAAAAAGTGCCCAAGCTTTCCGAAGAATCCTTTATCATTACTTTTTTTGATTAACTTAAATCCTGCATCATCCATTCTTACGATCAAAGCAACAATTCCGTAAACGCCTACAGTTGCAATAAATGCTACCAAACTCGTTACCAAAATCTGTGTAATAAATGGGTGACTTTCTTCCAAAACTGTTCCCAAAGCAATAATAACAATCTCAATTGATAAAATAAAATCTGTAGTAATTGCCGATTTTATTTTTGTTTTTTCTATCTCTTCGTCACTTTTTTCATCTTCAACAATTTCCTCCACTACTTCATGACCTTCCTTTTCACGATGAAAAAGAAACTCTATAATTTTTTCAACACCTTCAAAAGCCAAATATAATGCTCCCAGAATCAATACGTAATTAATTGCCGGAGCATACAGCCAATTGAGTAAGAATACAACAGGCAGAATGATCAATTTGTTGATGAATGAGCCTTTTGTAATTGCCCACAAAACCGGAATTTCCCGTGAAGAAAGGAAACCTGTAGCTTTCTCTGCATTCACAGCCAGATCATCTCCAAGGATACCTGCTGTTTTCTGTGTAGCTATTTTACTTGTAACCGCCACATCATCCATCAGCGCAGCAATATCATCTAAAATTGCAAAAAAACCAGATGCCATATTATTTTAATGTTTTTTTAATATATGTTAAGTCGAGCAAAAATAATTATTATAATCTGTTTTTATTTGTTTCTGGATATTAATTTTAAATATTTCTGATGATGATGTATTTATCTGAACAAAACTCTGCTTACTTTTACCCTGTTTAAAAAATAAAATACCATGCACTGTAATCATTATATTAAGAATACTGGCAGAAAATGAAAACAGGAGAGAAACAATAAACAGATCTGGATTAAAAAATGAAACGATATTTTATATTTTTACTGCTTTCAGCACTCTGCTTATATTCTCAGGAAATAAAGAATAAAGAAGAGTTCAGGAAATGTAAAAAACAATATTCTAAAAAGACCTGCCTTTCGGATGAAGATCAGGACGGTATTATCTTTTATCTGGACAAATTTCCGAAAGAAAGTGGTTTCTCAGAAATTAAATTCTGCCCGTGGCCAGATCAGGATGCTGACGGTGTTATTGATAAGGAAGATGGATGTGTCAACGAAAAAGGTGATGCTGAAAACAACGGTTGTCCATGGCCGGATACTGATGGCGATGGTATCCCGGATAAAGACGATGCCTGTCCTGTGGCTCCCGGTGTTCCTGAGGGTAATGGTTGCGCTTCGGATCATTGTAAAGAGTTTTTTGAAAAGGAGGATAATATTTTAAAAGAATTTAAACAAAAACATACCCTGGAAAAAGAAAAGTTTGAAGCGTTGAGAATGGTCATATTCAACAATATTCCAAAAGAATTATTCCCCAAAAACAATATATCGGTAAGTATACATACCAGTACTTTTATCAATGATAACATAAGCAACTGTGCTTCGATGTCTGCTTTAGGATTCAGTAAAAGTTTATTTCTCGACCAGCTTTTCTGGACAAAAGAAACGTTTGATTATGTTGCCAAAAAACTAAAAAAAAATCTTTTTCCCACTTATGACTTTGGAAGAATGCCAATTAATAATGTTCTCTTAAATGATTACAAACAGGAAGGCTATTATAATTTTATAGAAAAATTTCCGCAAGCTTCTGAACCAACAAGAAATGTAATGGTATATTATTATCGCGGGAATAAGCAGAAAGCTGAATTCCACCCCTATAATACTAGATTTAAACTAGATTTTGGTCTTTATGCCAATAAGGATATCGTAATTATTGAAATAAGAAATATTCCCCGAGGTCATTATTTTTATACATTCTCATATATTGGCAACCAATGAAAACTAACTAAAAAGGAGGCACAAAATCATTAACCAAAATCATAAAAATCACGTTTTTATCTTCGGTTTTCATCTACATTTTGCCTAATTTTATCTTATGAAAAAGCTCGTTCTCAGATACCATTTTTTTGTTGTAGGATGTCTTAGTTTCGTGCTGCAGTCATGCAATACAAAATTCAGGGTCTGGGTAGGTACCGGCGGGCAACAGAAAATATATAATTTAAAATACGGTGAGCATAAAAGGCAGAAAATGGATGTTTTCCTTCCATTGGATTATGCAGAAGATGCCCCGGTAGTTCTTATCATACATGGCGGTGCCTGGACTCTCGGAAAAAAGGAACATATGATCAAGATCCAGAAAATTCTTTTTGAGTATAAGATCCCGAGTATCAATATGAATTACAGGCTGGTATCAAAACGGAAAAATATCACATATAAGCAGCAGCTGGAAGATATTGGCTCTGCGATTGAAAAGTTTAATTCTCTTGCGGAAAAAGCAGAGCTTCAGCCAGACAATTATATTCTTCTGGGAGAAAGTGCCGGCGGACACCTTGCCCTGCTATACGGATACAAACATCCTGAACAGATTAAAAAGATCATTTCCATGAGCGGCCCGACAGATTTTTACAGCCCGGAATACCTGAGTTCATTTTATTCAAAATATGCTTCACCCACTTTTCAGAAAGTGGTAGGAACAAAATTTGACCGTAAGAATATATCTGAAGCTTTTAAAGAGGCGAGCCCTATCGCCAACATATCCAACGTTCCCACATTATTGTTCCAGGGGAATAATGACTTTCTGGTGAATCAGCATCAGGGGCTGGCCATGGATTCTGCACTTACCCAACAGAATGTACCACACAAACTCATCTTTATGGAAAAAACGGGCCATGTTCCGAGGTTTTTCAGCAAAATAAAAAGAGACAGCATTATCTATCCGAATATTCTGGAATGGATAAAAAAATAACCTGCGAAAAGCAGGTTATCTATATTTTCTGTATTCTTATTCAGAATCTTTATCTTCGTATTTAGAGAAATCTTCCTTCTTACCAAAAACAAACTTGATAATTACCGGAAGTGTTGTTACCAGAACGATGATAATAATAATCAGTTCCAGCTTCTCTTTTAGATTGATTCCGAACTGCTCCTGGAAAAGCTTGTCTAGGTAATGTCCGGCAAAAATGAGGATAAATGACCAAAGAATTGCCCCGATAACGTTATCTCTCAAAAATTCTTTTTTGTCCATTTTCACAATACCTGCAACAATGGGAGTAAAGGTTCTTACCACCGGTAAAAATCTGGCCATGATGATCGCCAACGCTCCGTGCTTTTCAAAAAAGTCGTGGGCTTGGTAAAGATATTTCTTTTTAAACAGCAGGGTATCCTGTTTTTTATATAAAGCGGGACCTGTTTTCACTCCAAAATAGTATCCAATTTCGTTTCCTATAATTGCAGCAAGTGCTACACAGGAAGCCAGAATCGTTGTGTCCAGAAAATCGCTCCCTGTGGAGCCAAAAGTCTCTTTGATGATTTCAACGGCATAAATTCCTGATACGAACAGTAATGAATCTCCGGGCAGGAAAAATCCTACAAAAAGACCTGTTTCAGCAAAAACAATAAATAAAATAAGCCAGAACCCACCCATTTTGATATAAAACTCGGGGTTCATTAAATCTCTCCAGCTATTGAAATCTTCCATATATAACGATTAACAACAAAAGTAAGCGTAAAAAGTCTTAAACAAAAATTAATTATAAGATTTTAACTAAAATAAGGATATGATATTTTACAAGTCCATATCATCGTCTGAAACAGCGGTACCATCAGCCATCAGGAAGGCTTTCAGGAATGGCGTAAGATTTCCGTTCATGACGGAATCCACATCTGAAGTTTCATGACCGGAACGAACATCTTTCACCAGCTTATACGGATGCATCACATAGTTTCTGATCTGGCTCCCCCACTCTATTTTCATTTTATTGGCCTCTATCTCGTTTCTTGCCTTCATACGTGCCTCAAGCTCCATTTCATATAGTCTTGAACGAAGGAGCTGCATGGCTTTTTCTTTATTTTGAAGCTGGGAACGAGACTCGGAGTTTTCAATGATAATTCCTGTCGGTGCGTGGCGAAGACGTACGGCAGTTTCTACCTTGTTTACGTTCTGTCCTCCGGCTCCGGAAGATCTCATGGTTTCAAATGAAATATCTGCAGGATTAATGTTGATTTCGATGGTATCGTCTACTAAAGGGTAAACATATACTGAAACGAAACTTGTATGGCGTTTTGCATTGCTGTCGAAAGGTGAAATTCTTACCAGTCTGTGTACACCGTTCTCGCCTTTCAGATATCCGAAGGCATATTCACCATCAATTTCCAGCGTAACGGTTTTCACTCCGGCTACTTCCCCTTCCTGATAGTTAAGTTCACGGATTTTGTAGCCCTGTTTTTCGGCCCACATAGTATACATTCTCATCAGCATCGAAGCCCAGTCACAACTTTCTGTACCACCGGCTCCTGCCGTGATCTGAAGAACGGCAGAAAGCTCATCTCCTTCATTGGAAAGCATATTTTTAAATTCAAGGTCTTCTATTTTTTCTACAAGCTGTGGAAATGTTTCATCCAGCTCTTTTTCGGAATCGGGATCTTCTTTGGCAAATTCTGCCAGTACCTGCAGATCTTCAAACTGGGTACTGATCTCTTGATAATCCTCTACCCATCTTTTTTTGGAACGGAGCTGCTTCAGAAAGACTTCGGCTTCTTTTGGACTGTCCCAAAATTCCGGAGCAGCAGTTTTTTCATCATCATTCGCTATTTCTATCTTCTTTTTTTCGATCTGAAGGTATTTATATAAGTCTGTAATTCTAGACTGAACTTCTTTTATCTGGTCGTTGTTGATCACGAATTTTTTATTTTATGCAAAAATACGGAATTCTTTTGTGAGTTGAGAAGTGTTTGGTAGTTCCAGTGTGGGAGATTTTCTGAGTATGAATTTGGAGTACAAGGGATACATGTTTAGTATTATTATTGGATTAGTATCATTTTTTAATTCACAATCAATCCATTGACCATTCACTTGGGCAGCAAAATTCACCATTGATAAACCTCCCAACTTCCATCAAATCATTCCGGCCACCATCTCCCCTATCTTCGGAGCCAGTGCGACTCCCATTCCTGATAGTCTTACGGCACAGAACTGCCTTTCAGAAAGCTGTTTTACGATGGGAGTTTTTTCTGAACCCATGGCCATGATTCCTGACCAGCGAAGGGCAATCTTAAAGTCTTGCTCTGGTAAAATAACTTCTTTTAAAAAGGTTTCCAAGTGCTTCTGCAGAAACTCTGTGGTTTCAAAAGCTGTTGTTTCTTCGGTTTGAAAATCCTGATTCCGGCCGCCGCCTAAGAGAATCCTGTTTCCAAGGTTTCTGAAGTAATAAAATCCTTCATCATAATGGAATGTTCCTCCAAGCTTTAACCTATCTATTGGCTCGGTTAAAAGAATCTGTCCCCGAGCAGGAATAATTTCCTCTTTTTCAAGAAACTTTGAACTGAAAGCATTCGTACAGTAAATAATCTGCTCAGCCTTTACAGAAAGATCTTCCGAGAGACGGATCTCGATTTCTCCTGTATTTTCATTGATGCTTTTCACTTCTGTTCCAAAAAGAAATTCGACTTTCAGTTCATAACATTTTTCTAAAAGCTTCTGCAGTAATTTTCCGGAATGAAGGCTTCCTTCGCAAGGATTTTCAACCAGAAATTCAGATTTCCCCAGACCGAATTCCTTGATTTTTTCCTGATTCAGGAAATAAGTCTGATCAAGACCGGTAATTGTTTTCAGCTTTTCATTAACGGTATCTAAATGTTCTAAAGGTTCAGCATTATTTAAAATTTCATAACCTCCGTTCAATTCAAAATCTATTTCATCACTGTTAAAATATCTTTTGATTTTCTGCAGACCTTCAAACCTCATCTTCACAAGTTCCAGTGTTTTTTGCCAGCCCATTTTCTGAGAATCGGCAATCACTTCTGTCAAACTTCCAAAGCATGCAAAACCGGCATTCCGGGTTGAAGCTCCCAGCGGAACTGTACTTCTTTCAATAATTAATACCGATTTTTCAGGATATTTTTCCTTAATGGATACAGCAGTCCAAAGCCCAGAAAATCCTGATCCGATGATGACGATATCTCTTTTTCTGTAAAAGGTTTCCAGTTCCCAGATGCTATTCATTTTTTTGTAAAATGTAAAAAGTATTAATGTATTAACGATAGAGATAGTCCAGATTTTAGATATCAGATTTTAGACTGAGGATAAGATTAAAATTAAGAACGTTTTGGACATCCTGTATCCGAAAGCCCTCAAAAATACTATTACTCTCAAACTCTCCTACACTAAAACCCTCAAACCCGAAACCCGCATTACCCTTTTGCTCCATCATGTCCTTCTTCTCCATTATGCTGAAATCCAATTGCTCTTCTTGGTTCTTCAACGGCCTTATAGGTATCCAGCTCTTTTTTCAGGGCCTGAATCCTGAATTTAAATTCGTCGAAATTGTTAATAATAGTATCTGCCAGGAATCTTGCTACCTGATCCAGGTATTCTCCAGTCAGCTTTCCGGCAGCATCTCTCAGTGCAGCCTCCAAAAGTTTCTGATCGATCTTAAGATTTTCATTTTTGGTCTGCTGATATCTGTTTTTAAGACGCTTCTTCAGACTCTGTGTAAAATCAATGAGCATGGTATTGCTGAATGCCTTCATTTTAGATGAGATCTCATGCCAGAACGGAACTTTATCGGCTTTGTTATTTTTAAGAATTTTATACAGAAGGGAATCTTCTTCAAGCTCTCTGGTCATCGCATATAGAATAATCTCTGACCGCTCTGCAGCATTGGGTGGAAATATAGGAATCATTACATCAAATCTTCCCGGAGCAAGAATTTCTTCGTCAATCTCCGAAACAGAATTGGCGGAACCTACCATCAGCAGTTCTTCTTTTTCAAACTTCCCGATATAATGTAAGATCAGCTCCTGAGTTTCCAGATTACAGGAAGCAATATCCATTTCCGCTCTTCTTTCCATCATGATCTCATCAAAATCGTCAAGAAAAAGCAGAACTTTTTCTTCTTTCATCATCGTAAGAAGAAAATCATTAAAGTTGGTTTTATTCCCGTCTACGAAAGAGGTTCCTAAATAATGTTTTTTGACTTCTTTAAATTGATATCCGATAATCTCGGCGATTTTGGTTGCCCAGAATATTTTCCCGCTTCCGGGAGGTCCGTACAGAATAATTCCCGCGGGTTTGTGAATTCCCCAGTCTTTGATCTGCTGGGGATTTAAGAATGGCTCTAAAACGGCCGATATATAAAAGAATAAGTCTCTGTATCCTATAAAATCTCTGTGTTGGAGGGTTGTTTTCTGTCCGAAATAATCATAGACGAACTGATAATTGCCACCAAGCTTATTATCTATGCCATAACTTGAGATTGATGAACGGAAAAAACCATTATCAAAAATATTGGGATTTCCTTCTTTAATCGCTTCTTCAATTTTTTCTTTAGGCTGATGGATCACTTCAGCGATCTGTTCCAGGGTTTTATTTTTGTCCAGATCTTTTTCATAGAGCTTTAAAAAATCCAGGTTCTCACGGACAAACCTTTCGAAATCTTTCTTCACTTCAAAGTTTGTACTGATGCAGACCCCCAGCTCAAGATCAAAATCCTGAATAAACTGTTTGATGGCTTCTGCTGAAATATTAAGCTCTTTAGCTAACTCAATTAACTTCATAAACTACCGATTAATTCTATCAAATTTAATATTTTAATCTTAAAAATCTATTGAAAATATCTTAAAGTTTAACACGAGCCCACACCGATGTTGGGAAGAAAAAAATAAAAAAAGTAGGAACCATTTTACTTAACCGAAACTTTTTTAACCATATCGTTTACAGCCTCTTCTATCATCTTCGGCTGGTCCTGATTAATATAGTGTCCACTTTTAGGTATAATAATCTGCTTACTGTTGGTAGATAAATTCAGCAAATCTTTTTGCATTTTATCCCACGCTTCAAGCATTTCATTTTTCAATTTCTGATTTTTAATAAAGCTATCATATCTCGTCTTATCTCCCGCTGTAATCACATATAAAGGAATGGAGCCAAACGAGTTGATGGCGGCAGCTTCTGTTTTAATAGATTTCATATGATCCTGTTCTTCCAGAGTAGCATCGGCGCTTTTGTAAAGCAGCGCAGGCATTAGAGTATTTTGATACGCATACTGAGGCCCGGCTGGAAACATGTTTTCAAACATAAGTCTTGCTGCTCCAAAGCTATTGGCAAATTTTAATATACCGCCCGGAAGTCCCTGATTAACCATTTTATGCATCTCAGGCGAAAGATATTTTTCATCAGCCGGATACTGGCTGTCTACCAATATCACTCCTGCCACATCCGCCGGGTATTTTTGTACGAAAAAACGGGTAAGCATCCCTCCAAAAGAGTGCCCGACAAGGATATAAGGTTTCGGGGCTTTTGATTTTTCGAGCAGCGTATGAAGCTCTTCTGCTATTTTTTCGCCTGTTTTAGGATTTGTGCCTCTCTCACTCCACAGAATCCCGGATCTGTCATAGGAAAATGTAGTATAGTTTTTGGGAAGATTTTTCTGGATATGGTACCACTGCAGATGACCAGCGGGATCGAAGGCTGTTTCGAAAACTACTGTTGGCCCGCCTACTCCCTCCATCAGATAATGCATCTTATGATTTTCAATTTCTGCAAACTGACCGTCCGGCTGGATTTTTTCAGCAATTGAACGGGATATTCTTTCAAAAATAAATCCGGTAATTAATAACAGGATGACGACTAAAAGCAGGGCCATTAGCAGTCTTTTTATCCATTTCATGGTTTTCATAGTTCTGTTTTTTGATGTGATGGTTTCCTCAATAGGTCTGTATTCCATAAAAATAGTTACATCCATACAACAATGAGCCTGTAAATCTTGTTACATTAAATTTCAGTATTGCTTACACAACTCGATCTTAAAAATATTATAGTGTTGTAACAATCTCTTAATTATATAGACTACTACTATGTAAAACAAATTACATGGAAAAAATTTTGTCAGTAAAGAATTTAACCAAAAAATTCAAAAGAACTGTTGTCAACAATATCTCCTTCGACGTAGAAAGGGGAAATGTTTATGGGTTATTAGGCCCCAACGGAAGCGGAAAATCCACGACATTCGGAATGTTGTTGTCTACGATCAACCCAACCAGCGGAGATTGGTATTGGTTTGGGCAGAAAGGAACGGATCCGGATACGCTAAAGAAAATTGGAGCTATTATAGAACAGCCTAATTTTTATCCGTATCTGGATGCTGAAACGAATCTGAAGATCGTCGCTGAAATCAAAGGAACCCCTCACGCAAGAATTGATGAAGTCCTGAAAACCGTGGGCCTATTGGAAAGGAAAAAAGATGCTTTTAAAACGTATTCTTTAGGGATGAAACAGCGTCTCTCCATAGCCTCAGCCATGCTGAACAA
Organism: Chryseobacterium elymi; assembly: GCF_003385495.1. Lineage (GTDB taxonomy): Bacteria > Bacteroidota > Bacteroidia > Flavobacteriales > Weeksellaceae > Chryseobacterium > Chryseobacterium elymi. The sequence goes on from NZ_QNUH01000018.1 coordinate 16,649, forward strand.
TCCGGAGGTGATGATTCTTGACGAACCTACCAACGGACTGGATCCTGAGGGAATTATCCAGATCAGGGATATCATCAGCAAAATTGCCAAGCAGGGTATCACTATTATCATTGCCAGCCATCTTCTGGACGAAATTGAAAAAATATGCAGCCATGTTATTGTTTTGAAGGAAGGAAATTCCATTTATTGCGGCCGGGTGGATGAAATAACAGCTAATAACGGATATTTTGAATTAAAGGCTGACAACAATACACTGCTTTTAACCGCTTTAGAGGACTTACAGTGGTTCAGTGCCGTGAAAGCTGACGGAGAGATCATCAAGGCTCAGATTCGTGATGATGCATCCATATCTGCTTCAACTTTGAATCAGAAGCTTGCCGAAAAGGGCATCTATCTGTCTCATTTAACTAAGAAAAAACTGTCTTTGGAGTCTCAATTCCTTGAACTTGTAAAAAACACGAATACCCATGCTTAAACTATTAAAACTAGAATATTATAAAAACCTGAACTACAAACCGTTCAAGGTTTTCACGATCTTATATTTTGCCATTCTGATTGCTCTTCTTTTCATCGGGCTGGTGGATCTGAATATTTTCGGAGGAACCGTTAATTTAAAAGAGCAGGGCATTTACAATTTTCCGGAGATCTGGAATTTCACTACATGGATAGTCGCTTTATTAAAGATTTTCCTTGGGCTGATTATTGTTTTTTCGATCTCTCAGGAATTTACCAACAGAATGTTTAAACAAAATACTATCGATGGATTAAGCAGGAAAGAATTTATAGGATCAAAGCTTTTAACGATTACTATTTTTACAACGGTTTCCACCCTGATTGTATTTATCATTGCGATGTTTTTGGGACATCAGTATTCTAAGGTAACGGATGCTTCAAAAGTTTATGCGGAAGTTTATTATATCGGGAATTATTTTGTAAAACTGTTTACATTTTTCTCTTTCCTGATGTTCCTTTCGATATTGCTGAGAAAATCTATGTTTGTATTCCTTGGTTTCTTCGCCTACTGGGTGGTTGAGAAGATTTTGGCGGGTATTGAAGCCTATCAGAAATTAACAGGAATACCGGAAGAACAAAGAAAAGCAGTCCTTGAGAATGATTTTTTCATCACCAGTCTTTTACCATTGGAAAGCATGTCAAACCTGATTCCTAATCCTTTAATGCGACTGAATATGCTGAAAGTTATGGGAGTAAAATATGATGCTCATTATCCTACGGAAAGTATGATAGCGTGTATCATTTGGTCTGTAATCTTTATTTTTGGGTCTTACTGGATCCTGAGAAAGAGGGATTGGTAGGTGTATGAGATTTAAAGATTGAATTGATTTAAATGATTTAAAAATTAAGTGGTCCTTTGGGATCACTTTTTATTTGGACAGTATTAAAAGTCAGGGATAATCATCCAGATAATCAATTTTTTATTAATTTTATCAAAAGGACAGGAGTGAAAAAAATATACTATTTACCGGGACTGATCAGCGCTGTATTAATTCCAGTGTTGTTCTGGTATTATGGAAGCCAGAGGGTACAACCCCAATATACAGTTGTAGATTTAGGACTTCCTGCCAAACATATATTTAATCCTGAAATCGACAATACATTTGAGCCCTATAGAAACTGGAATTATAAACAAATTGTTGTAAAATCCAATACGGCTCTTCAAAACCAAAAATATTATATTTCTGAGTTAAAAAAACTACAGGAAAGGAATCAAAAAGAAACAGGCATTGAGTTTATCATTGATGACCATAATAATTATCAGGATTTTATTGCTTTAATAGACGCTATGAAACTTGCAGACCAGGATAGTTATGGAGTTGATATGGATAAAACCAATCATTTTTTTGCGCTCCATTTTTATAAAGACCCAAATGGGGTTGAAAAAATCCATAGAATGGACTGCGGAACCAGAGATGCTACTATTTTTTACAGGCTAGATGATCATTATAAAGGGATTGAAAAGTTTAAATATCTACTCTATTTACCAAAACAGGCTTATTATATCATTTTCGGTTTTTTAGTGTTTCTGAATATCTCCATGTTCAGCATTAAAGAAAACCTTCAGATCCAAAGAAAATACTAGCATGAAAAAGATCTATTACTTTCCGGGACTGATCAGCGCTATTATTATTCCGCTGTTGTTCTGGTATTATGGCAACCGGAAGTTTGAGGAGGTGAATTTTAATGTTATGGATATCTGGCTTCCAGCAAAAACAAAAGCTGGAGAGAAGCCATACTTTTTAAGTTTTGAGCCTTACAGAAACTGGAATTATAAAAAAATAAACGTAGCTCCAAATCAAGCAAAGAAAAACACAAAGCTTTACGTTGCTGAAATTAAGAATTTGCAGAAGAGAAATGAGAAAAATTCAGGGATTGAATTTATTCTGGATGACCGCAATACTTATAATGATCTGGTTGCATTACTTAATGATGTAGAGCTTGCAGGACAATTCAGCTACACTCTGGATGTGGAAAAAACATGGCACTTTTTTGTTACCCATGATTATGTTGGTTCGAATATTCAGATACTGGATGATTCTTCATTTATACGATGCGGTACAGGACTTTTTGCTAATTACCAACCGAACAATGCGTGGCTAAAAGGATTTCAAACATTTGAATCGCAGCTTATTCAACTTCCCAAACAATCGTTTTATATCATATTCGGATTTTTATTTCTAATGAATATCTCAATGCTCAGCATTAAAGAAAGATTTCAAATTCATTACTAAAAGGTCTTTTATTTTGAGGCATGTCTTCGTTATTGATTACACAATAATTAAACCTTATAGGTTTAGTCAATAAAAACACAAACACCTGTGTCATCCGCAAAATCTGCGGGAGAAGTTTTTATATTTTAGTCTAAGCAAAAAAAGACCGCCTCACAGCGGTCTCTCATTCATATTACTTTTTATCTAACAACGGAATATAATCTCCGTAGCCTTTTTTCTCCATGTCAGCTTTTGGGATAAACTTCAGCGAAGCACTGTTGATACAGTAGCGAAGTCCTCCTTTATCTGCAGGACCGTCTGTGAAAACATGTCCAAGGTGAGCGTCTCCTGTTTTACTTCTTACTTCCACCCTTACCATTCCGGCAGATTTGTCCATTTTCTCATCGATCAGTTTTTTGGTAATCGGTTTTGAAAAGCTTGGCCATCCGCAACCGGATTCAAACTTATCGGTTGAAATAAACAATGGTTCTCCGGTGGTAACATCTACATAGATTCCTTCACGCGTTTCGTCCCAGTATTCATTCTGGAAAGGCCTTTCCGTTGCATTTTCCTGGGTTACCTTATATTGTTCTGCGGTTAGTTTTTCTTTCAAAACTTTTTTATCCTGCTTCTGGTATTTTGCTTTGGGAAGCGGGTTGGCATTTTTAGCCATTTCAAAAAGGCCCGGCTCAATATGACAGTAACCTCCCGGATTTTTGCCGAGATAATCCTGATGGTAATCTTCCGCTTTATAGAAGTTTTTCAACGGAATTGTTTCTACTACAACCGGCTTGCTGAAATTCTTAGATAATTTCGCAACTTCCTCTTTTACAATCGCCTCTGTATTTTTATCTGTAGAATAAATCCCTGTCCTGTACTGATCTCCCCGGTCATTTCCCTGTTGGTTTAAACTTGTAGGATCAATTGTTTTAAAATATAAATTAATCAGCAGCCTAAGATCAACCTGTTCAGGATCATATTTCACTTTTACCGTTTCAGCAAAACCTGTCGTATGGCTTACCACCTGCTCATACGTCGGATTTTTAACATTCCCGTTTGCGTAGCCAACTTCAGTTCCTACAACGCCACGAATTTGTTGAAAAAAATGCTCTGTTCCCCAGAAACACCCGCCTGCAAAATAAACTTCTTTTACATTTTTACTGTCCATAATGGTCTCATTTTCTCTTTTGGTTTCGGTGGATTTTATTTTTTTTGAATCTCCACAACTCATTGCAAATACTCCTATTCCCAGAATCATTCCGAGTAATATTAATATATTTTTCATTTTTATCTTTTTATTTGTATTCATTTTTTTTGAATTATCATTAATCCAAATCCTAAAAGCATTAGATCTTTCAGAATAAAAAAATCTGTGACAGGGACTCCATCTACTATTTTCCACATTCCGGGAGTGGTAAACAGATAGCTCAGTGTTACAAGAAATGTCATAATCATCCCGCCTCCGGCATACTTTCTTAGAAATGCAAATTTCACACTAAATATCAGTAGTAAAGCAATGATAATTTCTATCACTCCGATAGCATTTGACACCATCTGGATGCCTGCTATTTTATATACGAAAAAAGTAAGGAAATGGTTTTCGACCAGAGGTTTAATGGCAGCAGCTTCTGTGGGAGTGAATTTAAATATGCCAATCCAGAGTAAAATAAGCGCGCTCCCAAAAAACGAAATATAATATCCTGTTTTGTACGTCAGCGATTCTACGTTAAGTTGTGATGTTGCGTTCATGTCTTTAAGATTTTGAATGATCCTTTATTATTGTCAAAAGTATAGTCGGAAACATTTCAAAATCCTGACAGTATTTCTTCTAAAGATTTAATTTTTCTAAAACTTTATTTTTAACATCCTGAATATCAGAATCATTAATTTCAGTATTTTCTTTTTGAGACCGTTTACGTTTTAAAATATCATCCAAAATTTTAAGTTTCTCTTCATAAGCTCTGCACCATTTACAGATCCTCAGATGCATGGAAAGCTGCCAGTCTTCCTTTTGGGAGATCGCTTTGGCATTCCTTTTTTCCATCAGCATCGTTGCTTTGCTACATGGCAGGAACAGAATATGAATAAATTTTCTCAACATTTTTATGATATGGTTATAAGTTGGCAAACCAGTTGACCTCCAGGCATTCCCTCAGCTGCATTCTGCTTCTCTGAAGAATCTTCCATAGATTGGTCGCAGAAATCTGCAATTCCTGACTCACTTCCGGTGCTTTTTTTTCCTGAAGATAATACATTTTCATCGGAATCTTCCATCTGGCGGGCAAATCCTCAATGCAATCTTCCAGCGTTTTATTGAAATCATTATTATCCAAAAGCTCCGGCTCTTTATCCGAAACATTCCAGTCATTCAACACACCGTCATTCTTCCAGGAGCCTGTTTCATCAAAAAAATGATCCAGTCTGATCTCCGGCTCTGATTTATATTTTTTACGGTAAAAATCGGCAGCTTTTCTGTTTAAAATAGCCGTCAGCCAGGTTAGCGGCTGGCTTTTTTCTTTAAAAGAGTCATAAGACGAATAGGCCGCTAAAAACACATCCTGTACCAGATCCTCTGCTTCCGTTTTATCTGAAAGCAGATAAGCTGCTCTTTTCAGAAGAGGCCCGGAATATTGTTCTACCCAGCTTTTCAGCACTTCATTTTTCGTCATTTTTTATTCTTTAATATCATAAAAACTCATTTTATTGATTTGCACAGACCATTCTATTTTGGTTTCAAAATCATGAAAATCGGTCAAGTCTTTATTTAATATTAAAACGAATATAAAAAGTTAAATGATAATATACAAAGTTTTATTACGATCGTCATTGTAACTACAGGTGAAGCAATCTCAAAATATAAACACTTCCCGTCCTGCACCATTCAAAACATAACATAAAATTATTTACAAATCGCTTAAAAACATTAAATTTGCATCTTATCAAAAATTTGATAGTTTTAAAAGCAAAGCAATACTATGACATCACAAGAGATACGTCAAAAATTTTTAGATTATTTTAAAAGTAAAGACCACCTTATTGTTCCTTCAGCACCTATCGTCCTGAAAGACGACCCTACCCTTATGTTTTCCAACTCAGGAATGACACAGTTCAAAGATTTCTTCTTAGGCTACAAAACGCCTACGGCACCAAGAATTGCCGATACACAGAAATGTCTCAGAGTTTCCGGAAAGCATAATGACTTAGATGATGTGGGAAGAGATACGTACCACCACACCATGTTTGAAATGTTAGGAAACTGGTCTTTTGGTGATTATTTCAAAAAAGATGCTATTGCTTTTGCCTGGGAATTACTGACTGAAGTATTCGGAATTCCAAAAGAAAATTTATACGTAACTATTTTCGAAGGAGATGCTTCTGAGAATTTGGAAAGAGATCAGGATGCTTACAATTTCTGGAAATCACACATTTCGGAAGACAGAATTATCAATGGAAACAAAAAAGATAATTTTTGGGAAATGGGAGAAAGCGGACCGTGCGGACCGTGTTCAGAAATCCACGTTGACCTTAGAACTGAGGAAGAAAAAGCTAAAGTTTCAGGACTTGATCTGGTAAATAATGACCATCCTCAGGTAGTGGAAGTATGGAACCTGGTATTCATGGAATTCAACAGAAAGGCAGATAAAAGTTTGGAAAAACTTCCTCAGCAGCATGTGGATACTGGAATGGGCTTCGAGCGTCTGTGTATGGCACTTCAGGGCAAATCTTCAAATTATGATACCGACGTTTTCACTCCGCTTATTGCTAAAGTGGAAGAACTTTCAGGTAAAAAATATACAGGAATTTTAGAAGACGAAAAAGATATTGCGATCCGTGTTGTGGTAGACCATATCAGAGCGGTTGCTTTTGCAATTGCAGACGGACAGCTTCCTTCAAACGGCGGTGCGGGCTATGTGATCAGAAGAATTTTAAGAAGAGGAATTTCTTATTCTTATAGATTCTTAGGCATGAAAGAGCCTTTCCTTTATAAACTTGTTGCTGTACTTCAAGAGCAAATGGGTACTTTCTTCCCTGAGATCGAAAAGCAGGGGAAACTGGTTTCCGAGGTGATCAAAAGTGAGGAGGATTCATTCTTGAAAACTATTGAAAACGGGCTGATCAGAGTTGAAAAGTTAATTCAGCAGACTATTGCAGATAATTCAAAAGTATTACCAAGCGAAGAAGTTTTTGAATTATATGATACGTACGGATTCCCGGATGATTTAACCAGAATTATCGCAGAGGAAAAAGGACTTACCATTGATGAAGCAGGATTCAAAGTTGAAATGGAAAAGCAAAAACTTCGTTCCAAAGCTGATTCTGCCCAGAAAGTGTATGACTGGGTAACTTTAGAAACAAAACCTGAAAACTTTGTAGGATATGATCAAATTGAATCTGAAACCTATATTACACGATACAGAAAAGTAGAAAACAAAGACGGAGAATTTTACCAGGTAGTACTGAGCAGCTCTCCTTTCTACCCGGAAGGCGGAGGTCAGGTGGGAGACAAAGGTGTTCTTGAAAATGCCGTTGAAAGCTTTGAAGTTTTGGAAACTAAAAAAGAAAACGGACTGATCATTTCCCTGATCAATGGTCTTCCGAAAGATGCAGGAGCTGTTTTCTATGCTAAAGTTGATGCAACCGACAGAAGAAACTCCCAGGCGAATCACTCGGTAACTCACCTTTTACATGAGGCATTAAGAGAGGTTTTAGGCACGCACGTAGAGCAGAAAGGTTCTTATGTAGGTCCTGATTATCTTCGTTTTGACTTCTCTCACTTCAATAAAATGACGGAGGAAGAATTGACTTTGGTTGAAGAAAAAGTAAATGCAAAAATTAAAGAAAGTATTGCTTTGCAGGAATTCAGAAGCATTCCTATTCAGGAAGCTTTGGATAAAGGAGCAATGGCTTTATTCGGTGAAAAGTATGGTGACAGTGTAAGAATGATTCAGTTTGGAAGTTCTAAGGAGCTTTGCGGAGGAACTCACGTAAAAAATACAATCGAAATCGGTCATTTCAAAATTACTTCCGAAAGTTCTGCTGCTGCAGGGATCAGAAGAATTGAAGCCATTTCAGGAGATAAATCTGAGGAATACTTCAAAAATCTGGAAAACCAGATTCATGAGCTTTCTCAACTATTGAAGTCTAAAGATGTTGTAAGATCTACTGAAAAACTGATTGAAGAAAATATATCTTTAAAATCTGAAGTAGAAGCCCTTAAAAAGGAAAAAGCAAAAGGCGAAATCGGCGAATGGAAAAATGCATACGAGCAGAAAGGAAACAAACAGCTGCTCGTGAAGAAAACTTCCCTGGATGCAGGTTCTGTGAAAGATATTGTATTCCAGCTGAAGAGAGAAATCCCAACTTCAGTAACGATTATTCTTTCCGATGCAGACGGAAAACCAATGATCACTGTCGGAGTTTCTGATGATCTGGCAGCAGATTATCAGGCCGGAGCTATCGTAAAAGACCTGGCAAAAGAAATCCAGGGCGGCGGCGGCGGAAATCCGGGCTTTGCAACAGCAGGAGGTAAAAACCTTGACGGCCTGGAAAATGCCTACCAAAAAGCCTTGAATATTTAGAATTAATCCTTTTATCATAAAACATTAGTTAACTCCTGAAAACCTCAGGAGTTTTTTTCTCTATTTTTTCTATCTGAACCTTAGATGAAATCAATGTATTAACAAATCATAAAAACTTTCCCAACACAAGAAATATTACTACTTTTACTTAGTTTTTACATGAAAAGGGTTTTAGTTTTATTGTTTTTAATGATCTGTTTCTTTGGTTCTTCCCAATCAAGGATTAAGGTCATTGATGAAACCAACCAGAAACCGATATCCAACGCCAAAATATCCTGCGAGGGGAAGGTTTTAGGCTTTACGGATATACAAGGCGTCCTGAAATTTAGATCATCCTGCAGTACTCTTGAAATTCAGGCGGAAAAATATCAGAAAGAAGTAGTATCTGTTGAAGCAGATATGGAAGTTTCTTTGCTGAAAAAAAATTCAAAAATAACTGATATTGAAGAGGTTGTCATTGAAGACCGAAGTGATCCGAGGGCTATAGAGATCTTAAAGAAAGTAAACCAGCTCTTCAAAAACAATTCACCGAAAAGTTTAGATTCCTATACTTTTAAGTCCTACGAAAAAATATCCCTGGATATTGATCAGGACAGTATCAATCAGTTTAACCAGTTCTTTAATGATACCCAGTTTTTCAAAAAAAAGAGAGAAAAAGATTCATTAAATAATATATCCGCCAAACAGATCTTTTCAAAAAGCAAACTCTTTCTATGGGAAAGAGCTCAGGAGTTTTTATATTCCAAACAATATGGTGAAAAGATTAATATTCTGGATAACAGGATTTCCGGCCTCAAGCAGCCAATCTATGAAATGATCGCCATTCAGCAGAGTAACCGGGATAAGATCCCCAACCAGATCAAGCAGGAAAACAGAGGTCTTTACCGTTTTTTTCTTTCGGATACCATTGAAGTAAACGGAAGAAAAACTTTCGTAATCCGTTTCCGTGAGGTAAATTATAAAAAACCTGATAAGAGGAGAAAATACAATGGTGCGATCTATATAGACACTGATACTTACGGTATCCAGAAGATCGAGAATTTCAGCAAGAACAAAAATGACGGTATTATCACGAGTACCTGGATTTTCTATAATAATAAATGGTTCCTGGCACAGGAAAAGGTAAAACTCAGAATGAGCAGGGTGGCTATGGAAGAGGAGAAAGATAAGACGCAAGAACATCCTGAGAAGAAAAAGAAGACCAGTTTCGGAACGTATGCTTTTCTCACTTCCTCTTATTTTGATTTCAAATCGCCTATTGAGGAAAACCAGAATGATTTTAAAGGCTATACATTTTCGGTGAAAAATGCAGACGGGCATCTTCTGGATCAGTACAGAACCGATCCTCTCACGGAAAGAGAAAGCAATACATATACTACTATAGATAGCCTGGGCAAAAAATATAATATCGACAGCAAAGCGAAAATCCTTACAGGCCTTATCAATGGCCAGATCCGGATGGGAATTGTAGATTTTGCCGTAGATGAAATTGTAAACTATAACTTATATGAAGGTTTCAGATTAGGCTTAAAAGCAAAGCTTAACGAAACTTTTAATCCTTATTTCTCACCGGATTATTATTTCGCGTATGGTTTTAAAGATGATAAATGGAAATACGGGATCGGTCTTGATATAAAGACGACACTGGATAAAAATTCATTTTTCAGAGCTGAATATTATAATGACGTAACGGCATCGGGAGAGTTTTACAGAAGGCTGTGGAATTTCAAGATGAGAACGATGAATTATGGAAATAACATCAACAATGATAAATACTATCATTACAAAGGGGCTTCCCTATCCTATCTGAACGATGTTACGAACGGACTGACTTTGGTTTTCGCAGCCAAAAGAAATATTGAAGAGGCTAAATTTGATTACGAGTTCAGGGGAAAAGGCGGCGAGTTTGATAATTTCAATACATTATTTACGTTAAAATATTCCCCGAATTCTACAAATATTATGACACCTCAGGGAAAATCAATCATCGATCAGAAATATCCTGAGCTGTATTTCAACTATGAGCAGAGCTACAAAGTTCTGGGCGGAGATTTTAATTATACCCGTTTTGATGCACTATTTGTACACAATTTCAAGACTATGTTCGGAACTACCGGGTTCAGGTTGTATGGCGGAATGGTATTGGGTGAAGCGCCTATCTGGAAACATTTTACAATGAATGGGCTGGCCTCTCCAAGAAAGGATTTTAATTTCAACTTTACGTCTTACCTGGGTTTTGCAACACTGGAGGGTGGAAAGTATTATAATGATAAATTCGTTGCCTATTATTTTACCCACAAACTTCCTTTATATTTTAAAAGTTTCGGACAGAATATTTCGAGCTTTGATTTTATACTGAGAGGAACAATCGGAGATATGAAGCATCCGGAATATCATGAGTTCAAATTCAGAAAACTGGATCATCTGTATCAGGAAGTGGGTCTGGAATGGAATAATTTCTTATCAAGTTATTTTAATTTAGGGTTGTTCTACAGAGTTGGGTACTATACCACTCCCAATTTCAAGCAGAATTTTGCCATTCAGTTCAAACTGAAACTATTAGAATTTTAAACAATATTTGTAAATACATAAAAACGAAACATGCAGCGAATAGAAATAAAAGCGGAACAGTTTTTTGAATTATTAAAACTAAAAGACACTTCAATGTGGGAGATTTTTTCGCAGATGATCGATGGTAATGAAAAGGAAATTATATTTCTTAACAATGAAGATAAAGTCCTTTTTAATTATATCCTCCCTGCCGAACAGGAAAAACTTGAGGAAGACAGAAAAGAATTTTCAAAACAGTTCTCAGATAAATTGGCTAACTTCAATTAAAAATTTTAAATGAATAAAAGCTACGTATTCTCTCTATTGAGTATTCTCCTTTTCAGCTTTGGAAATGCTCAGAATTATAAAAAGCCTTTAGTTTCTGCCATCAAAGAAGCCGATTTAAGGAAAGACATGTATGAGCTTGCTGCAGATCAGTTCTGGGGACGTGAAGCAGGAACTTTAGATGAATTAAAAGTTTCAATGTGGCTTGCCGACAAAGCCAAAGAAGCCGGAATGAAACCCGCCGGTGACAACGGTACATTTTTCCAGTTTTTTGACATGTATAGGCATCAGGTGACCTCTCAAAGTAGTTTGAAAATTGGAAACAGCAGCCTTAAGCTCTGGAAAGATTTTCTTGTTGCAGAACCCGTCAATGCAGCGATTGAGACTGAAATTGTGTACGCAGGAAATACAGAGCCTGAAGAGCTTTCCAAATTAAATATCAAAGGAAAAGTTCTTGCCGTGAATGCCTCCGATAAAAATATCAACAAGGAAATGACTCTTTTTGTAAGAAGATATCCCGGTTTTGTAAGAACAAAATATTACAACAAAGCTCTTGAACAGGGCGCAAAAGCCGTGATTTTCATCACGGATCATATTTCCGAAAAAAGCTGGGTTGAAGTTCTCCCTCAAATGACGAGAGGAACTTACGGCGTAGAAGGTCTGAGAGAGAAAATAACGGATAATATTCCTGTTGTATGGATCAAGAAAGAAAATGCAGACTGGGTAAAAAACAATCCTAAAATTGCTCTGAACCTAATCACAGAAACCTATAAATATCCTTCTGTAAACATCATCGGAAAAATTGAAGGCACAGATCCTGCCCTTAAAGAAGAATACGTTTTGCTGAGCGGTCACCAGGATCATGACGGAATCAGACATCCTGTGAAAAATGACACTATCTACAATGGTGCCGACGATAATGCCAGTACATGCGTTGCCATGCTTGCCATGGCCAGAGCTTACAAGAAACAGCCCGGAAAAAGAAGTATTTTGTTTGTTTTCCATGGAGCGGAAGAAAGAGGATTGCTGGGTTCCAGATGGCACGCTGCTCATCCGGTCGTTCCGAAAGAAAAGATTGTAGCTGTTCTGAACGGTGATATGATCGGTAGAAATGATAATAATGAAGCCGCTCTTCTGGGAGGAAATTCTCCGCATAAAAATTCTGAGGAACTGGTAAAAATGGCCGAAGATGCCAATAATGAAAGTACAAAATTCAAATACCTGAAAGACTGGGATTCTCCAAATCACGCTGAATATTTCTACTTTAGAAGCGATCATTTACCGTATGCAAAAATTGGAATTCCCGCTGTATTTTTCACAAGTGTTCTGCATGACCAGTACCATACCCCTCAGGATGAATCTGAAAATATCAATTACAAAAAACTGTATAAAATGACGGAATGGATGTACAGGACATCCTGGAAAGTAGCCAATGAGGCTGAACGCCCGAAAGTGATTTCTAATTTTACGCTTGAGAGATAAATAAAAGTTTCGGCGGCCCTACGGGCCGCCGAAACTCCTTTTTGTCATGGCGAGGAGCATGGCGACGAAGCAATCTCTTTACTTTTTATTTTCAGATTGCTTTTCCCTGGCTCATAATAGATTATGCGAAATATTTTATATTATTCTTTTGTCTTGAAACAAAAGAATCAAAAGTTCAAGACCGGGAAACTTCCGCTAAAAATGAATCCTGTTCTCTAAAAATTCTAAAACTTGCGCGGTAGCAATCTATGTTGAGAATCAAAAGTGCTCCCGCGCTTCAGACAGTAAAATTTTCTTAACGTTCACAGGAATCATTTTCTTAACGCTCCATTTTCCTATGTCGACATTGCCACTGTTATAAAAACTATCCTCAAAACATCTGTCAATCCCTTAAAATTTGGGGTTAAAAATCTGCGTCATCTGCAAAATCTGCGAAGAGACTTAAATACATTCTTTTGTCTTGAAACAAAAGAATCAAAAATTAAAGACCGGGAAACTTCCGCTAAAAATGAATCCTGTTCTCTAAAAATTCTAAAACTTGCGCGGCGGCAATCTATGTTGAGAATCAAAAGTGCTCCCACGCTTCGGACAGTAGAATTTTCTTAACGTTCACAGGAATCATTTTCTTAACGCTCCATTTTCCTATGTCGACATTGCCACTGTTATAAAAACTATCCTCAAAACAGCTGTCAATCCCTTAAAATTTGGGGTTAAAAATCCGCGTCATCTGCAAAATCTGCGAGGAGACTTAAATACATTCTTTTGTCGTGAAACAAAAGAATCAAAAATTAAAGACCGGGAAACTTCCGCTAAAAATGAATCCTGTTCTCTAAAAATTCTAAAACTTGCGCGGCGGCAATCTATGTTGAGAATCAAAAGTGCTCCCGCACTTCGGACAGTAGAATTTTCTTAACGTTCACAGGAATCATTTTCTTAACGCTCCATTTTCCTATGTCAACATTGCTCTCTGAAGCTCAAAAATCTGCAAAATCTGCGAGCGATAATAATTAAATCAATTCAAATTTTTAAATAAGTAGATTCATCAAAGACGGATCATTATTCAGATAATTGACAAAAAAATCATATTTCTTCATGTTATCGAGCAGCGGAGTAAAATCTTCACTATCTTTTAATCCAATTCCTAAAACAGCAATTCCTTTCTCTTTTGAGTTCTTTTGCGTGTATTCAAAAAAAGTAATGTCATCATTCGGCCCCAAAACATTCATCACAAAAGTTTTCAAAGCTCCCGGACGCTGTGCAAATCTAACGAGAAAATAATGCTTTAACCCTGCATGAAGAAGAGCTTTTTCTTTGATCTCTTCCATCCGGGTAATATCATTATTACTGCCACTGATGATACAGACCACATTTTTTCCTCTGATCTGATCTTTATATTTTCCCAGTGCAGCCACAGAAAGAGCCCCGGCAGGTTCCACGACCACAGCATCTTTATTGTAGAGGGAAAGAATAGTTTCGCACACCATTCCTTCATCCACTAAAGCCATATCGTGCAGCACATTTTTACAGAGTTCGAAATTAAGATCTCCTACTTTCTGTACAGCCGCTCCATCTACAAAACGGCTGATTTTTTCAAGAAGCACCGGTTGTCCTTTTTCCAGTGCCTTTTTCATGCTTGCTGCTGCAGAAGGTTCTACCCCTATAATCTTCGTGTCTGGTGATAATTCCCGGAATACAGAACAAACGCCTGCAGCCAAACCACCACCTCCAACCGGAAGAAAAAGATAATCAACAGGCTCATCCGACTGCTCAAGAATCTCCAGCGCTGCTGTTGCCTGACCATTAATAATATCCTGATCATCGAACGGGTGAATAAATATCCCCTGATTCTCTTTACAGAACTTCAATGCGGCATCCTTAGCTTCATCGAAAGTATCCCCGTAAAGCACAATATCTATATCATCTCCTCCAAACATTTTTACCTGTTCCAGCTTTTGTCCCGGCGTGGGCAAAGGCATGAAAATAGTTCCTTTCACCTTCATCGTACTGCATGCAAAAGCTACTCCCTGAGCATGGTTCCCCGCACTGGCACAAACCACACCCTTTGCAAGATCTTCAGGAGACATCACAGCCATTTTATTGTAAGCTCCCCTGATTTTGTAGGATCTCACCTGCTGCAGGTCTTCTCTTTTAAAGCTGATATTTGCATCATAAATACCGGAGAGATTATTATTGATCGCCAGAGGCGTTCTTACCACTACATTTCTGAGTCTTTTTGCTGCTTTGTAGACATTGTCCAAAACAGAAGGATACGTTTCTTCCATTATTTTCGTGATTAATTGTTCTCTGGTCTGAGGCTGCGGACGGTTTTTCCTGCTCTCCACATTTCGCTTTCTCTAAGCTCAGTCAGTTCTACTTCCAGTTTTTCCCTGTAATCGTGTTTGCTGTTACTGTCGATGGAACGCTGGGCTTCATCTCCTTTGGCAACACTTTCATACAATTCTTCAAATAATGGAGAAGTAGCATCTCTGAAACGTTTCCACCAGTCCAGTGCTCCTCTCTGTGCTGTGGTACTACAGTTCGCATACATCCAGTCCATACCGTTTTCTGCAACCAATGGCATTAATGATTGTGTAAGTTCTTCAACTGTTTCGTTAAATGCTTCGGAAGGACTGTGCCCATTTTTCCTCAACACATCGTATTGGGCGGCAAATATTCCCTGTACGGCACCCATTAATGTTCCTCTTTCTCCCGCAAGGTCGCTGAACACCTCCTTTTTAAAATCTGTTTCAAATAAATACCCGCTTCCGATAGCTATTCCCAATGCAGTCACTCTTTCTCTTGCTTTTCCGGTGGCATCCTGATATACGGCAAAACTACTGTTCAATCCACGATCCTGCAGGAACATTCTTCTTAATGATGTTCCGGATCCTTTAGGGGCAACCAGAAATACATCAACCTCAGCCGGCGGAATAATTCCTGTTCTTTCATTAAAGGTAATTCCGAAACCGTGAGAAAAATACAGTGCTTTTCCGGGGGTAAGATGCTGTTTTACTTTCGGCCAGTATTCGATCTGGGCCGCATCACTCAAGAGATAGCAAATAATCGTTCCTTTTTGCAGCGCTTCTTCTATTTCGAATAAGGTTTCTCCCGGTACAAATCCATCTGCTACAGCTTTATCCCAGGATTTTGAGTTTTTTCTCTGGCCCACGATCACATTGATTCCGTTGTCTTTCTGGTTCAGTGCCTGTCCCGGCCCCTGTACGCCATAGCCGATCACGGCTACGATCTCATCCTTTAATACTTCCTGAGCCTTATCTAATGGAAATTCCTCTCTTGTTACTACATTTTCTTCTACTCCGCCAAAATTCAATTTTGCCATTTTTAAAATTTTTATATGTTGTTAATGATATTTGATTGTTGCTTTATTCAGCTTGCGTGTGCAGCTGCGGTCAGGTATGGATTTTTATGGTAATGGACCTCAAGAACATCTACCTGTTTTTCCATCTGCCGGGTAATTTTCTGTACAGATTCTTCCGTTTCCCTGATAACGATGACAAACTTTTTTATTTTTTCAATATCGGAAGGCCCTGCATTAAAATTCACAATAGAGATTCTTCTCCTTGAAAAAATAGCATTGATCCTGCCGATCAGCCCCAGATAATCTTCTGTGTAGGCTGTTATGGTGTATTCCCTGTTTTCTGAATTCATCTTTTTCCTATTTAAATTGTTATGTCTTATTATTGGTCAGTACGATCTCTGATACGCTTTTCCCCTGAGGAATCATTGGAAAAACATTGTGTTCTTTCCCGGTCATGACTTCAAGCAGAAAGGCTCCTTTATGATGAAGCATTTCACTAAGCCCTGCTTCCAGGTCTTCTCTCTCCGCCACTTTTCTTCCCGGGATTTTATATCCTTTGGCTACCTGTACAAAATCCGGACTCTGAATATCTACCGAGGAATATCTTTCCTCGTGAAAAAGTTCCTGCCACTGTCTTACCATTCCCAGATAGCAGTTATTAAGGATCAGGATCTTGATATCCGGCTGATACTGCATGAGTGTTCCCAATTCCTGGATATTCATTTGTGCACCACCATCTCCCATCACCGCAATAACATGACGGTTGCTTACTCCATAAGCGGCTCCTATTGCAGCCGGAAGGCAGAATCCCATGGTTCCTAGTCCTCCACTGGTGATATTGCTTCTGGAATGTTTAAAAGATGAATATCTGCAGGTAGCCATCTGATGCTGCCCTACATCCGTTACGATCACAGCTTCACCCTGAGTTATATCATTCAGGTGCCGAATCACTTCTCCCATCGTAATTTCTCCTTCGGAAGGATACAATTCGTGGCTGATCAGCTGATGATGTTCAATTTCATAACAGTCTTTAAACTTTTGATGCCAGTCCGTATGCGCTCCCGGTTCTATCAGCTGTGTTAAAAGTGGTAAGGTTTCTTTGCAGTTTCCGAGAATGGGAACCTCAACTTTTACATTTTTATTGATCTCTGCTTTGTCAATATCCAGATGGATAATTCTCGCCTGTTTTGCATATTGATCCAGCCTTCCGGTCACACGGTCATCAAAGCGCATTCCCACTGCAATCAGCACATCACATTCATTGGTAAGGATATTGGGACCGTAGTTTCCATGCATTCCTACCATTCCTACAGACTGTGGATGGTCCGTTGGGATCGCGCTCATTCCTAAGACCGTCCATGCTACCGGAATTCCTGATTTCTCAGCAAACTGTAAAAACTCCTCCTCTGCTTTTCCCAGCATAATCCCCTGACCTGCAATGATGAAAGGCCTTTCTGCATGATTAATCAAAAAAGAAGCTTTTTCAATAGCATCCATATGGGGAACAGGATCAGGTCTGTAACTTCTCAAAGAATCACAAAGTGTGTAACCTTTGTTGAACACCTTTTGCAGCTGGGCATTTTTCGTAACATCGATTAATACCGGGCCTGGTCTTCCTGATCTTGCAATGTAGAACGCTTTCGCCAATACTTCCGGAAGTTCATCGGCATTGGTTACCTGGTAATTCCACTTGGTAACGGGGCTGGTAACATTCATGACATCGATTTCCTGAAACGCATCGGTTCCCAGAAGATGGTCAAAAACCTGTCCCGTAATGCATACAATAGGTGTATTATCCAACAGGGCATCAGCTAATCCTGTTACCAAATTGGTTGCTCCCGGACCACTTGTCGCTAATACTACTCCCACTTCTCCGGATACTCTGGCAAGCCCCTGCGCTGCATGGACCGCTCCCTGCTCATGGCGGACCAGAATATGCTCCAGCTGATCTTTATAGTCGTAAAGGGCGTCATAAATAGGGATAATGGCACCGCCCGGATATCCGAATATGGTTTTTACCCCTTCCTGAAGAAATGCTTCAAGGATGATCCGGCTGCCGCTGATTTCTGTTTCTGTGGATACATTTAGATTCTTCATTGTCTATTTATTGAGTGATTTCATCTGTTACACAGCCTTCTGCAGCTGATGATACGGTGAGTGCATATTTGTACAGCAATCCTTTTTTTACTTTAAGTTCAGGTTTTTGCCATCCTTTCTTTCGTTGCTCAATTTCTTCTTCGGAAACTTTGAGCTGTATGGTGTTGTTGACGGCGTCAATTTCAATAAGGTCGTTATCTTTCACAAAAGCAATCAGACCGCCTTCATAGGCTTCAGGAGTAATATGTCCCACTACAAATCCATGGGTTCCTCCACTGAATCTACCATCAGTAATTAAAGCTACACTTCCGCCAAGTCCTGCTCCGATCAGTGCGCTGGTAGGTTTCAGCATTTCCGGCATTCCTGGTGCGCCCTTGGGTCCTTCATGACGGATGACAATAACATCTCCGTGCTGAACTCTTCCGTTTTCAATTCCTTTGATCAAATCTTTTTCTCCATCAAATACTCTTGCTTTTCCTGAAAATTTTTCACCTTCTTTTCCGGTGATCTTGGCTACACTTCCTTTTTCAGCAAGGTTCCCATACAATATTCTCAGATGTCCCGTTTCTTTGATTGGATTTGATAAGGGTCTGATGATCTTCTGCTTCGTAAAATCAAGGCTGGGAACATTTTCAAGGTTTTCAGCGATGGTTTTTCCGGTAACCGTTAAACAATCGCCATGCAGTAAGCCTTCTTCCAGTAAGTATTTCATGACGGCAGGTGTCCCTCCATGGTTATGAAGATCCTGCATCAGGTATTTCCCACTTGGTTTAAGATCTGCCAATACCGGTGTGATATCACTCATTTTCTGGAAATCGTCCTGAGTTACAGAAACACCGACACTTTTAGCCATCGCAATAAAATGCAGAACCGCATTAGTGCTGCCTCCAAGAATGATGATCAGACGAAGTGCATTTTCAAAAGCCTTACGGGTCATGATGTCAGACGGTTTGATATCTTTTTCCAGTAATATTTTAATATATTTTCCTGCTTCCAGACATTCATTCTGCTTTTCATCACTTAGTGCGGGATTGGAGGATGAATACGGAAGACTCATTCCTAAAGCTTCTATGGCCGATGACATGGTATTGGCTGTGTACATTCCTCCGCATGCGCCTGCTCCCGGACAGGAATTTTTAATCACTCCGTTGAAATCTTCTTCTGAAATTTCTCCGGCAATTTTTTTTCCTAAAGCTTCAAAGGCCGAAACGATATTAAGCGGTTCATTCTTATAGCATCCCGGGGCTATCGTTCCTCCATAGACCATGATGGATGGCCTGTCCAGTCTTCCCATGGCGATAATGGTTCCCGGCATATTCTTGTCGCAGCCCGGTAATGCAATAATTCCGTCATAATATTGTGCCCCGCAGATGGCTTCGATGCTGTCTGCGATCACGTCGCGGCTGACCAGTGAATACCGCATTCCGTCTGTCCCGTTACTCATCCCGTCACTTACACCTATGGTATTGAATATTAATCCTGCAAGACCGTGATTCCAGGTTCCTTTTTTTACGACTTTTGCAAGATCATTGAGATGCATATTGCAGGTATTTCCATCATATCCCATACTGGCAATACCGATCTGGGCCTTGTGCATGTCTTCTTCTGTAAAGCCTATTCCGTAAAGCATTGCTTTTGCTGCCGGCTGTTCTCTGTTTTGTGTGAATGTTTTTGAATATTTATTTAACATATTATCCTGCATTTGCTGTTCTTATCATCTATGTGCGCATCAATAATTTCATTTTTTTCGAAATTCATCAATGAAGCTTTTACTTAATTTTGGACCAAAACTACAGCTTGTAATATCTTTTTCATTTTCACTTTTATGAAAATTACAATATTCAACTGTTTAATAAATAGAAATAATTACTTGATTATCAGATATTTAGATTCTACAAATTTACAATGACAGAACTCTTACCAGTTTCTGATAGGCCTGCTGTACTTTGTTGCTTGCTGTATCTTCCCAGTTCTTAGTGAAAGGAACATTATCCAAAGAATCCAACGCTACAATTTCAGCTGCCGTACCACAGAAAAAAGCGGCATCAGCACCTTTCATGTCTTCAGGTTTAAAGAAGGTTTCCTTAACGGGGATATTCAATTCACTGCATATTTCAAACACGGTCTGCCTTGTGATGCCCGGCAGTATGCTTCCTTTTGCGGGCGTAAATAATGTTCCGTCTTTTTCGTAGAATATATTGGCTCCTGAGCTTTCAGCAACATTTCCGTATTCATCAAGTAAAAGGGCTTCGTCATAGCCTTTGTCTTTGGCATCCTGACAGGCAAGAATAGAATTGACGTAATGTCCGCCTACTTTGGCTTCCACTTTAAAGGCATTAGGATTTGGACGCTGAAAACCTGAGGTCATGATTTTCATTTTGTTTGCGAGATAGCCATTGCTCCATTCCCAGGCAAGCAGGGAGAGATAGGATTTTTGCCCTTTTGAAAGGGACATATTAGGCGAACAGGTTACCAATGGGCGGATATAAGCGTCTTTGAATCCGTTACGTTCCAAAAGCTCATAAGTGAGATCTGTCAATTCACTGACTGAATAATCAAACGGGATATACATCATTTCTGCTGATCTTTTCAGCCTTTCGTAATGCTCTTCTGCTTTAAAAATTTTGGTTCCGTGATCGGTATTGTAGGATTTTATGCCTTCGAAAACGGAATAACCGTAATGAAGTGACTGTCCGTAGAGATCCATTCCTGCCTCTCCGGCCTTGAGAAAGTTTCCATCAAAATACACGATAGTTTTGTCGTTGTAATACATTGTATAAGGTTTTAAAATTACAAATGGGTATAAAAAAGCCCTCTCACAATGTGAGAGGGCTCAAATATGTATAGTCATACTTTATCCTTCTCACCAAAGTAAGGGAATAATAATGACGATAATAATTACTGCTAATAACTGATCCATAGTTTATGAAATAAAAAAAGCCGCTTCAATATGAAACGGCTTATATAATTTAAATAAAAATATTTACAATGCCGCTCCTCTACTGTTGTTAATCACAACAATAATGCTAGAAATGACAATAATATTTTTCTGATTCGTAAAATTCATACTGCAAATGTATTAATTTTTAAATACTGAGCAAGCTTTTTTAACACTTTTTATTTTTTCCGCAAAACTGTCTGATGGTTGCTGCAGTTTCCGCCACATCATGTACTCTTAAAATTTTGGCTCCCTGCTCCAAAACTATCCTATGAAGTTTCTGTGTTTCTTCATTGATGTCCAGAGGAGATTTCCCAAGCGGTTTATAGATAAATGATTTTCTGGAAATACCGATCAACAAAGGAAATTTTCCAAAACCCAGATGCTCAGTTTCACTGATCATTTTCATCTGATCTTCCACCGTTTTTCCGAAACCAAAACCGGGATCAAGGATGATATCTTTCACTCCTTTTTCAAGAAGCTCATTGGTTTTTTTAGAAAAATAACGGTTGACTTCCAGTGTAATGTCTTCAAATTTCACTTTTTCATGCATCGTCTCATAAGATGGGTTCACATGCATCAGAATGTAGGGAAGCTTCGTTTCACCTGCCACATCAAACATTTTATCGTCATACTGTCCGCCGGAAATATCGTTGATTATATCAATTCCTTCATTAAATCCGAATTTTACGGTTTCTGCATAGAATGTATCCAGTGATATCAATGCTTCCGGAAATTCTTTTTTGATTTGGGAAATTATGTTTCCGATCCTGGCTATTTCTTCTTTACTGCTCAGAAATTCAGCATTCGGACGTGTGGATTGCGGTCCGATGTCGATGAATTCTGCCCCGTCTTTCAAAAGTGTCTCTGCATGCTCCAACGCTGATTTTTCATTATTAAACTTTCCACCGTCAGAGAATGAATCCGGAGTCAGGTTGAGAATGCCCATGATTTTAGGCCTGTTGAATTCCACCAGCCTTCCATTGCAATTGATGGAGTGAAAAGGTTTAGGGGTCGGAAAGTCTGAGGGTAAGTGGGTTTCGGAGTTTGAGAGCATACTTTGTTTATAATTGATATTCTTCTGCAAAATTAAGACTTATTGTGAAATGTGAGGAGTTAATGGTTTGTTTTTTGCTGGTTCGTAGTTGCTAGTTGGGGATTTGGTATTAATTGGTCTTTTTTACTGACATACCACAATTAATATTGAACTCAACTTTCTTCCTTTTAAAATATCCTGACAAGGAACCAACAAATAATAATTAATAACCAATTCTCACAGAAATTTAGATAGAACAATAACTCTCCTACTCTCAAACACCCAAACTCTGACAAAAATCAATTCCGGATTCCTGCTACCTAAAACCTAATTCGTATATTTGGGAGATTAAGAGAATTTATGTCAAAAACATCAGTACAGTTCGGGAAAGTTATCAGTCAGTGTCGTGACCTTTTCAGTAAAAAATTACAGGATTATGGAGCCGCATGGAGGGTTTTGAGACCCAGTTCTATTACAGATCAGATTTACATTAAAGTGAACAGGATCCGTACGCTGCAGATGACGGATAAAAAAATGGTGGATGAAAGTGAGGAGGATGAATTCATCGCGATTGTTAACTACTCTATCATCGGACTTATTCAGCTTGAAAAAGGGTTTTCGAATGATTTTAATGAAAATAAGGAGGAAATTTTGAGCCTGTACGACAAATATTCGAATGATGCTCAGGCTTTAATGGAAAAAAAGAACCATGATTATGGTGAAGCTTGGAGGGATATGAGAATTTCTTCTATTACCGATCTTATTTACCAGAAAGTACTGAGAACGAAACAGATTGAGGATAACCAGGGAAAGACCATCGTTTCTGAAGGCTTGGATGCGAACTATTTCGACATGCTGAATTATGCTGTTTTCTGCCTGATCAAGTTCTCTGAAAAAGAAAATATTTCCGAACCTCAAAAATAAATTACTATGATCAAAGGTTTATTACGCTTTATTATTGCTGTTATCTTCATTCTTTCAGGCTTTGTAAAGGCTGTGGATCTGGTAGGATTCTCTTTCAAAATGGAAGAATATTTCGCGCCACCGGTTTTCAACATGCCGTTCCTGGAAAAATTTGCGCTTCTCTTCTCGATCATTGTGGTCGTACTGGAGCTTTTCTTAGGATTTATGCTGCTGTTGAAACTGAAGCTTAAATTTACTCTTTCAGCGTTAATAGCCCTTTGTATCTTTTTTGGGTTCCTTACTTTTTACTCTGCTTACTTCAATGTGGTGACGGACTGCGGTTGTTTTGGAGATGCAATAAAATTTACGCCATGGCAGAGCTTTATGAAAGATATCGTGCTTCTTGCCGGTCTCATTATCCTGTTTATACTTTACAGAAAGGAATTCAGTAAAAAAGATCCATATGACAGCAGTACGAAAGAATCTTCAGGTAAGTTCAAATATGTTCTTTTAGGTCTTTTTTCTGTGATCATGATTTACATTATGGTTCAGGGAATCATGCATGAGCCGCTGATCGATTTCCGGGATTATAAAACCGGGACCGATATGAAAGCTGAAAAGGAAAAGATTAATAAAAACCCTTCTGAATATAAGACTTTTTATTCGCTTAAAAATGAGAAGACAGGAGAGGTTTTAAAGGTCAATCAGGATGATTATATTAAAGAAACAAAATACTGGGCAGAAGGTTCTCCTTGGAAAATTGAGGAAGGAAAAAATGAATCTGTCCTGACTAAAGAAGGGTATAAATCAGAGATCGTAAAATTTAAAATTGAAGATCCAACGGGCATGGATCTGACGGACGAAATCATCAATGCACCGAAGGCTGTTTTGGTATTCTCTTATCATCCAAAAGAAGTTTCTGCTGATCTTATCCAGAAAGTCGAAGCTAAGGTGAATGCTCAAAAAGAAGCTGTGATCTACGGTGTTTCTACGGATCATAATACCTTTAAAACCATTAAAAATGCTATGATGGATGCTACAGCAATCAAAACAATCGCGAGAAGCAATCCATTTGTGTTGATATTGGAGAAAGGGAAAATTGTAGACAAACAACCTGCAAAAGATTATATAAAATAAGGCTATGGAAAAGAATTTGAGATATATTAATGAAAATTACATTACTGAAGATAATATATGTGCTGTAACAGGCATTACCAAAGATGAACTTAATATACTTATTCAAAACCATTTAGTTCCGGATGCCTCTTATGTGATTTCTCACAATATAAAAATCACTTCATCTCTGAATGATGAATTCCAAAGTGAGATCACTGAAAAATATTTCAGTAAAAATTGTATTCAACTGATTCAGGAGCACAAAAATCTGGAGAATTCACTACAATATAAAGCTGAATTTAAAGAGAAGTTCATTCGTGACTTAATGAAGCATCCCGATAAAAATTTTGCTTATCATCATATTTCGGAAAATGATCTTGAAGATCAGCAAAAGATAAATGAAATTTTTGAGGATGAATGGGATGCTTATTGTAAAGGTATTTATGGAATCTGTACTCTCCATTCAACTGAAGAAGAAATCGTAAAAAAGGAAATTGTAGTAAAGAAACTCATCCAATTCAACTCCCTGTTTTATCAAAAGACGCTTAGCAATGATGAAAAAGAGGAGCTCATGAAATTAAATGAAGAATTTAACAAAGTAGCTTCAAAATTTGCACCTTATCAAAGGGAAGTAAGCAGCAGAGGAAAATATCTCGATAAAATTTTAGAAAAAAATAATTTAGATCATTTAATAAAGAATTACTAATATGCAAAAATCAAATAAATCTATCGCCGGCTATCATCTTTTAATGATCCTTTCTTCTGTAGACGGAGAATTTGCTCCTGAGGAAGGAATGCTTGTTCAACAGTATATGGCGGACGAATTTCCGTTCAGAATGAACCTTGACAATGAGCTGGAAACCCTGGCTCTTCTAAAACCTGAAGAATGGAAAGATCACTTTGAATTCCACGCAAGATGTTTTCATGATGATTCTACAGAGGAGGAACGTATAAAATTCGCAGAATTTGCTAAAACACTGATCAAAGCTGACAATAAAGTAACAGATGAAGAGCATACTTTCTATAAGCTTTTAAAAAATCTTTGGAATTTAGCATAGAGCAGCCACACCAGAAAACAAAAGATATTATGAAAAAATTCTATCTTGGAATATTAATTATGAGCGCATCTACGATACAATCTCAAAAATTCCCTGTTCTTAAAGCTCCTATGGCAGAAAAGCAGGAGCATATCCGGGAAATCCATGGTGATAAAGTAAATGATCCGTATTACTGGATGATTGATTATTTTAAAAAAGGAAAAGATTCAACAAAGGTCGTTGATTATCTGAAGGCTGAAAACACGTATTGGGAAAGCATGATGAAGGATACTGAACCTTTCAGGGAAAAGCTTTTCCAGGAAATGAAAGCCAGAATCAAAGAAAAAGACGAATCTGTACCGGTTTTCAAAAACGGATTTTATTATTATACCCGTACAGAAGCCGGAAAACAATATTTTAAATACTGCAGAAAAAAGGGAAGCCTTACCGCTCCTGAAGAGATCCTTCTGGATGTGGATAAGCTGGCGGAAGGACATGCTTATTATGCTGCATCAGGTTTCAGCATCAGTCCTGATAATACTAAAATGATTTACGGAGTAGATGATGTTTCCAGAAGACAATATAAACTATTTTTAAAAGATCTTTCAACTGGTAAAATCACTGATCTTGGTATTAAAAATACAACAGGCTCTGCAACCTGGGCTAATGATAATAAAACAATATTCTATACTGCCAAAAATCCGGAAACTCTCTTAACAGAAAAAATTTTCAGGCATACCTTTGGAACAGATTCCACAAAAGATGTTTTAGTATATGAAGAAAAGGATAAAACCAATTATATAGGTGTAGGAAAAACTAAAAACGATAAGTTTATCCTGATCGACTCCCGTGCTACTACTTCTTCCGAAACAAGATATCTGGATGCTAATGATCCTAATGGAAGTTTCGAAATTTTCCAGCCAAGAATAAAAGATGTTTTGTATGATGTAACTTCACTGGAAGATAAATTTCTGGTCATCACTAATAAAGACGCTCTTAATTTTAAAGTAGTGGAAACTCCATTAAATGAAACAGGTGTCGAAAGCTGGAAAGATTTTATTCCTCACAGAAACGATGTACTGATGGAAGACATTAGTGCATTTAAAAATTATTTGGTTTTCAGTGAAAGACAGAACGGGCTTTCCCAACTGGTCATCTACGACAGAAAAACCGGAAAAAAAGAATTTCTTAAATTCGATGAACCGGTATACACAGTTTATCCTTCCGGAAATCCCGAATACAATACCGATAACTTCCGTTTTGGTTATACTTCCATGATTACGCCAAGCTCTCAGTATGAGCAGGATTTGAAAACAGGAAAAAGAACTCTTCTGAAGCAACAGGAAGTGCTAGGTGGATATAACAAAGAAAACTACATCACGGAAAGGCTTTTTGCAACGGCAAAAGACGGCACAAAGATTCCAATTTCTATTGTTTATAAGAAAGGCTTCAAAAAAGATGGAAACAGTCCGTTACTTCTTTATGCATATGGGTCTTACGGAAGCTCCATGGATGCAACTTTCAGCAGCACCAGACTGAGTCTTCTGAACAGAGGTTTTGCTTTTGCCATCGCTCACATCCGCGGTGGCCAGGAAATGGGAAGACAATGGTATGAGGACGGAAAAATGATGAAAAAGAAGAATACTTTTACCGATTTCATCGATGCCGGAGAATATCTTGTTAAGGAAAAATATACCTCATCAAAACATCTTTATGCACAGGGCGGAAGCGCCGGAGGCCTTTTGATGGGTGCAGTGGTTAATATGAGCCCTAATTTATGGAATGGCGTTATTTCGCAGGTTCCATTCGTTGATGTTGTCAATACCATGCTTGATGAAAGTATTCCGCTGACTACCAATGAATATGAGGAATGGGGAAATCCAAACAATAAGGACGCTTATTTTTACATGAAATCTTACTCTCCTTATGAAAATATTGAGAAGAAAAATTACCCTAATATTTTGGTAACCACAGGACTGCACGATTCTCAGGTACAGTATTTTGAGCCTGCAAAATGGGTATCCAAGCTTAGGGATATGAAAACTGACAAAAACGTACTATTATTAAAAACTGATATGGATTACGGTCACGGTGGTGCATCGGGAAGATTTGATTACCTGAAAGACATTTCGCTGGTCTATGCTTTCATGTTTAAATTAGAGGGAATAAATAAGTAAATAATAGCTCGCTGATTATGTAAATTTCGCAGATTTAAGATCATCTGCCTAATCAGAAAAATCTGCGAGAGATAAGAATTAAAATAATAAAAATTCGGATAAAATTATGAGAAGAAAAATAGTTGCAGGAAACTGGAAAATGAATAAAAATGTCATTGACGCACAACAGTTAATGATTCAATTACTGAGCTATAAAAATAATAATACCACCAACTGCGAAGTATGGATTGCGCCGCCTTCTTTATATCTGATGATGGCTAAAGATATCTTCGAGAAAGATGAGATCGGTGTATTCTCTCAGGATATGAGTGAGCATGAAAGCGGTGCTTATACGGGCGAACTTTCTGCAGATATGCTGGAATCTATCGATGTGACAGGTTCATTGATCGGGCACTCTGAAAGAAGACAGTACCACGGTGAAACAGATTCTCACTGCAACAGAAAGATCAAATTAGCGCTTGACAGAGGCCTGATCCCTGTGTACTGTAATGGTGAAACATTGGAGCAGAGAAAAGCAGGTCAGCATTTCGAAGTGGTAAAAAACCAGACTGAAGTTGCTCTTTTCACGCTTTCTGCTGAAGAAATCAAAAAAGTAGTGATTGCTTATGAGCCGGTTTGGGCTATCGGAACAGGGGAAACGGCTTCCCCGGAACAGGCTCAGGAAATCCACGCACATATCAGAAGCATCATCGCTGCAAAATACGGACAGGATGTGGCTGACGAAGTTTCTATCCTTTACGGGGGTTCAGTGAAGCCGGATAATGCCAAAGAGATTTTTTCTCAGCCTGATATTGATGGCGGATTAATCGGTGGCGCAGCTTTAAAACTGGAGGATTTCTCTAAGATTATTGAAGGATTTAATTCATAGGTTTTGGCTAAATTCCTATTGAATATACACCATATACAGTTAAAAGCGGCGGCATCTTCGATGCCGCCGCTTTCTTAAAAAAAATCTAATTATTGAATATCAACTACATACATTGTTCCTTGGTCTACTTTTCCGGTTTTAGGAAGAATCTTGGCCTTCGGATTTCCGTTTCCGTCATCTAAAATTCCAAAATCATCATCATTGAATGCGGCCAGTTTATTGTTTCCGAGATAAACGATTCCTTCAAATTTATCGTGTTCATATCCTAATTTTGCTACCAGATCCACGGCTAAAACCTTTGACACCGGCTTGATTCCGGCATTGGTAATTTCATCCCATGTAGACTGCTCTAAAGCTTTATTATTAATCTTCATCCCATCAACAGCTGTAATATCAGTCCCGGTCACATCTGAAGCTCCGGCTATATTAATTCTGTATACTTTTTTGCTTCCGCCCTGCGATCCGAAATTCCCGTCTCTTTCGATTACTAAAAATTCTGTGCTGCTGATGGCTGTAATATCACATACCGAGTCTGAAGCACCTCCATTCTGCTTATACAGATACTGTTTCGTCTGTCCTGTCACAATATCGAAAGTGACAATCCTGGTTAGAGTTGTATTGGTCGCCAATGCCTTTGTTGGGACATACATGGTAGACTGTATCGTTCCTACCAGTGTTTTTCCATCCGGAGTGATACATAAGCCTTCCATTCCCCTGTTCGCTCTTCTTTTGGCTAAAACGGCAGGAAGTTTTCGTGGTCCTGTGTTAACGCCTATCGGGCTGATTCTTTCCAACTCTACTCCTTCTGCATTGTAATGAACGATGTGCGGTCCGTACTCATCGGAGACCCAGAACGTTCCGTCTGCTGCTGCCACAATACTTTCGCTGTCCAGTCCGTAATTATCTGTTCCTAAAACATTTCCTGATGAGTCATAAGCTGTTTCTCCTGTACTGCCCATTCCTGCAGGATTGGGAAGACCGGTGATCGGCTGGCCGGAAGGATTTTTCAGCTTAATATATTTAATGATCTCAATATTTCCTTCTGCATTAATTTTAAAATGCATGATGGTTGGGGTAAAATTCGGGACAGGGAATTTTTTCCCGTTCAGATAGTCTGTATTGGGACCACGATCTGTGATCACATAAAACTCTCCTTTTCTCGTAGGATGTGCTGTCGCACCGGAACCAAATCCTCCGTTAATGACATCTACACCATTCACCGTTGCTAATTTGGAAAAAGGAAATTCCTGGGGAAGTTTCGCATAATTGATATCCTGATTATTTATCTTTTCGTCATCCTTACATGATGCGAATGCCGTAAATACTATCGCCGATAACAGCAGTTTTTTCATAATTACTTTTATGCCGCGAAAGTATACATTGATTATAAACTGAGCTTGAATTTAATAATAATTGTATTTTAACAATACATTCTAAAGAGTATTCATTGTTAATCATTTTTAATCACCCCGTCAAAAATTCTCTGAATTTTTGCCACCCTCCACTAGAGGGGAATGTGATCCGACGAATTTTTCGTCAATATCAAAATCTTTGATTTTCATAAGACTTAAGTGATCTTTTTCTTCAAAGCTTTTAAACTCAAAACAACTAAAAGTGTTTAAAAAATTTTGTCTCTTTTGTGGTAAAACAAAAAAACGCACTGAATCAGTGCGTTTTTCAATATTCCTAAAAAAGGAAATTATTTTTTCTCTGTAGATCTCTGTAGAACTTCGTCTACCATTCCGTAGCCTTTCGCTTCTTCAGAAGTCATCCAGTAATCCCTGTCAGAAGATTTCTCTACCCATTCATAGGTTTGTCCAGAGTGCTGACCGATGATTTCGTAAAGCTCCTGCTTCAATTTTAACATTTCTCTTAAGTTAATCTCCATATCTGAAGCTACTCCCTGAGCACCTCCTGAAGGCTGGTGAATCATTACTCTTGAATGTTTAAGTGCAGAACGCTTTCCTTTTTCTCCTGCCACAAGTAAAACCGCTCCCATTGAAGCTGCCATTCCTGTACAGATTGTTGCTACATCCGGCTTAATAATCTGCATGGTGTCATAGATTCCTAAACCTGCATAAACACTTCCACCCGGAGAGTTAATATAGATCTGGATATCTTTCGAAGGATCTGCACTTTCAAGGAATAAAAGCTGTGCCGTTACGATGTTCGCAACCTGATCATCAATTCCGGTTCCTAAGAAGATAATTCTATCCATCATCAGACGTGAAAATACGTCCATCTGTGCTACGTTTAATCTTCTTTCTTCCATAATATACGGCGTAAGGTTTGTTGGGCCGTACATTCCCATATACTGATCGGTAACCAGACCGTTGTTTCCTAAATGTTTTACAGAGAAATCTCTGAAGTCTTTTTTAATGTCCATATTTCTATTATGTATTATTAAATATTTTTCGAAGTTTAAATTACAACTTTTATTCCTAAAATTTTATAGGACTTTTTGTCACAGAATACCCATCTGATCATCAGTATTATGTCTGTAAACTTATCGTTTCCTATCAATGTAGATTCCTTTGATCGGTGAATATTCAATAATATTGCTCAATCTGATAGAGGCTTGTTTCAACAGGGTAATCTTTTTAATCAGTTCATAATACTTTGTCTCATCAGAGCCTCTGTATTCATCCAACTGTCGTGCTGTTTCTTTAATCAGATAATCTATATACCTGTATTTGTGCAACAGAACATCACCTTGAACCTGTTCTGCTATTTTGTCTCCGTAATTGGGAGGATAAATGTTTCTGGAACCCCAGTTCTCCAATTCATCAGGAGGCATCAGAGCATCCACTACTTTGGTGGTGATCTCTTCATCCATGAATGTCACAAAAAAGTTCCCGCTTCTAAGCTCATCTTTCTGAATACCTTCTTTTACCTGATCAATGATAATTTCATTGCCTTTTACTAAAAAATTGTACTGCTCTTCCTCAAAATGCATCAGGATTTCTTCAATAACCGTGATCTGGTATTCCTCGTTTTTTTCATTGGTCCTTTTCAGAACGATATCTCCG
Organism: Chryseobacterium elymi; assembly: GCF_003385495.1. Lineage (GTDB taxonomy): Bacteria > Bacteroidota > Bacteroidia > Flavobacteriales > Weeksellaceae > Chryseobacterium > Chryseobacterium elymi. Next base: position 47,791 of record NZ_QNUH01000018.1, read on the forward strand.
AACATCAGCATATGATCTACAAGTTTGCTTTCCATAAACAGAACATCGTACAGATAAGGATCTTCCTTTTCCTCGTTCAAAGGCACAATCTCCAGTTTTGGCTGAACCTTTTCTTTCTGTTGCTGAACATGCTGATGCTGGTTCTGTATGATCTGTTTCTGAACATCGAGCTCATTGAAAAGACTCTGCTCCGAAAGTCCGAATTTATTGGAAACCTCTTTAAGATAAACTTCTCTTTTTAAAGCATTCTGAACAAAACCTACAGATTTTACAATATCCCGGATCGCTTCAGCTTTTTTAATCGGGTCATTTCCGACTTCCCTTAAAAGGATTTCAGCTTTAAAATCAATAAAATCCTTCGCTTCATTTTCGATGAATTTTTCAACATATTCCTGCGGATGTTTTCTGGAAAAAGAATCCGGGTCATCACCGTCCGGAAACAGCAGGACACGGATATTCATACCTTCCGTCAAAAGCATGTCGATACTTCTGAAACTGGCTTTAATTCCGGCATTGTCACCGTCAAAAAGAATCGTTACATTCTCAGTAAGTCTTTTGATGAGTTTGATCTGCTCCGTTGTCAGAGACGTCCCGGAGCTCGCCACTACATTCTCGATCCCTGCCATATGAAGGGCAATCACGTCCATATAACCTTCTACAAGAAGGCAGATATTTTTTCGTGAAATAGCCTGTTTACTCTGATTTAAGCCATAAAGTACATTAGACTTATGATAAATTTCCGTTTCCGGAGAATTCAGATACTTGGCCGTTTTGACGTTATTTTTAAGAATTCTGGCTCCGAACCCTAAAACCCTTCCCGAAAAACTGTGAATCGGGAAAATAACCCTTTCCCGGAAACGGTCGATCCCGGAAGGTGTATTTTCAGGAAATATGGAAAGTCCTGATTTCTCAAGGATTTCCTTCGAATACCCTTTTTCTTCAGCATACACTGTAAAGGCATTTTTCTTTTCCGGTGAATATCCGAGCTGGAATTTCTTTATGATATCATCCTTAAGCTCACGTTCTCTGAAGTAAGCCAGACCAATACTTTTTCCTTCTTCCGAATCCCAAAGAATATCCTGATAATAGGAGTTGGCAACCTCATGAATTTTATACAGCTGATCTTTTTCGGTCTGTGCATGTTTTGCTTCTTCAGAAAATTCCCGCTGATCTTCTTCAATTTCAATTCCATACTTTTTGGCGGCGTGACGAAGGGCTTCAGGATAGGTGAAATTCTCGATTTCCATCAGGAAAGAAATAGCCGTTCCTCCTTTTCCTGTTGAGAAATCTTTCCAGATCTGCTTACTGGGTGAAACGACAAAACTCGGAGATTTTTCCTCATGAAAAGGACTGAGTCCTTTGAAATTAGACCCTGCTCTTTTCAGCTGAACGTACTCTCCCACTATTTCTTCTACCCGTATCGTTGAGAAAATTTTATCTATGGTCTGTTTGGAAATCATAGTGTAAAAATAAGTAAATTTATAGAGATAGAGAAAGTGTTTTGCATACGAGTCGGAGTGTTTTAGAGTTGCAGAGTTTTTCAGAATTTAACAATAACTATATTAAATATGAAAAACAAATATTTCTACAATTAACATACAAAAACCATATTTTCCACAACAATCCGCCACTCTATCACATTCCCACACTCCCACCCTAAAACTCTTCCACTCTTAAACCTTCCCAGTCTCCAGCTAAATTGCTTATTTTTGCACAAATTACTTTTATGCAGTTCACTATACAAGGGATCAAAGACTGGCAGGAAATTGTCGATAAAATTATTCCTGATTTAAAGCATAACATCCTTCTTTTAAAAGGAAATCTCGGCGCGGGTAAAACAACATTCACGCAGTTTCTTCTTAAAAACCTGGGAAGCAATGATGAAGTCAGCTCTCCTACCTATTCTATTGTCAACGAATACAATACACCGGAAGGAAAGATTTATCATTTTGACCTTTACCGTTTAAAAAATATTGAAGAAGTGTATGATATCGGCATCGAAGAATACCTGGATAATGCTTTTTTATGCATCATAGAATGGCCGGAAGTGTATGAAGAAGAGCTCTACGGGCTTAACTACCACACAATGAGCATCGTGAATACCGGGGACAAAAGAGAAGTTTCATTCGAGTAAATATTATGTATCTTTGCTTATTAATTCATTGTAAAATAACAACCTGTAAGACCTAATTTAATTAAAGAATGAGTACTACAAATATTTTTACTCCTTTCACTGAAGAAGAATTGATGCCGAAGGAAGAAAAATTGGAGGTTATAAAGAAAGGAAAACAGTTTAGCATTGGAATTCCTAAGGAGACCTGTCTTAACGAAAGGAGAACATGCATTACTCCGGATGCGGTACAGGTATTGGTAGAACACGGTCACGAACTTATTATAGAAGCAGGTGCCGGAGAAGGTTCTTTTTTTACAGATCTTCAGTATTCTGAATCCGGGGCAAAGATCACCAATGATCCCAAAGAGGCTTTCGGACAGGATCTTATCTTAAAGGTCAACCCACCTACAGAAGAAGAAATAGACTACATGAAGCCTAATACGTATCTGGTTTCAGCTCTTCAGATCAACCTGAGGGACAAAGATTATTTCTTAAAACTTGCAGAGAGAAAGATCAATGCCATTGCTTTTGAATTTATCGTAGATGAGTATAAGCAGCTTGCTTTGGTAAGACTGATTGGTGAAATTGCCGGTACAGTCTCTATTTTATACGCGTCAGAACTTCTTGCTTTGTCAAACGGCTTAATGCTGGGTGGCATTACAGGAGTAAGACCAGCAGAAGTTGTTATTTTAGGAGCCGGTATCGTAGGCGAATTTGCCACGAAAGCTGCCATCGGGCTTGGAGCCAGTGTAAGGGTTTTTGATAATTCACTTTCAAAGTTGAGAAGGCTTCATACCTTAGTAGACAGCCGTGTCCCGACTTCCATTATTGATCCGAAAGAATTAAGCAAGGCTTTAAGGCGTGCAGACGTTGTTATCGGAGCGCTTCCGAGATTAAATATGACCCCGATCGTTACTGAAGAAATGGTCGCGAAAATGAAAAAAGGCAGCGTCATCATTGATATAACAATAGATAATGGCAAAGTGATCGAAACCTCAGAGCTTACGACCATGGATAATCCTTACATTATCAAGCACGGCGTGATCCACTGCGGACTTCCGAACCTTACATCGAGAATGCCAAGAACGACTACAAAAGCCATCTCCAATTTCTTCCTTTCCTATATTCTGAATTACGATGAAGAAGGCGGCTTTGAAAATATGCTGATCCGCAAAAATGAAATGAAACAGAGTTTGTATATGTACAAAGGAAGACATACCAAAAAAGTGATCTGCGACCGTTTCGGACTTACTTACCATGATATCAATCTTTTAATTTTCTAATGAAAAAAGTTAAATTCTTTTTAATAGGCCTTATTCCGGGGCTGATTCTTGTATTTTTTATTCTGAACAAAAAAGGGGCGAGCTGCAGCGGATATCTTCCCAACAGTCGCGTAATTGCAGAAACTCTGTCTAAAGAATTCAAATATTCCGAAGACGTTAAAAACGGAATGAGTACTTATAAAATTGATGAAAAATTCATAAAAGACAGTATCATTACCAAAGGAAAAGTAGATTTTGACAGAAGCCACGCACAGAAAAAACCTTGTCCAGATTATGTTCTGACGTATCCTGAGAAGAACCCTTCTTACGAGATTACCTTTGAAAAGTGTGAGGAAACGGTTAATGTAAACAGTCTGAAAAAACTGAAATTGAGTGTCAGTTTGAAGGCGGAATAACCTCCCTAAGTCTGGAGCAAATGGATAAAGACGTTAAAAGAACCATCATCCACAGCGCGGATTAAGCCGGCAAAGAAGCACCATAATAATTTAAGTCAAAAATATCCTGAGTTTAAAAAATATTTTATACCTTCGCTCTGTGAATTTCAATAACGGAACATATTATTATAGAATTTTTAACTCAAAACTGGGCTAGGATTCTTATGAACATAACTTAAAAACCTCGTCCTTGACGGGGTTTTTTATTTTAAAAAATTTTAAAAGATGAAAATAAGTATTATTGGTACAGGGTTAATCGGAGGCTCAATGGCTTTAAAATTAAAGGAAAAAGGCATTGCAGATTTTATCTACGGAATCGACAATAATCAGCAGCATATTACGGAAGCATTGAATCGTCATATTATTGATGCTGGCACGGATCTAGAATATGGGGTTAAAAATGCAGACTTCATCATCATTGCCGTTCCTGTAGATGCGGCCAGAAAACTGCTTCCGGAGGTTCTGGACCTTATATCAGACCAACAGACTGTTATGGATGCGGGATCAACCAAAGCCGGAATTGTAAATGCTGTCAAAAGCCATCCGAAACGTTCCAGGTTTGTAGCATTTCACCCAATGTGGGGTACAGAAAACAGCGGTCCAGGATCTGCTGTTTCCGACAGTTTTTCGGGAAAAGCCGGAGTGATCTGCAATAAAGAGGAATCTGCCCCTGATGCGCTTCAACTGGTTGAAAAAGTGGCAGAAAACCTGGATATGCACCTGATCCATATGAATGCGGAAGCTCATGATATTCATACGGCCTATATTTCACATATTTCACACATTACATCATATGCTCTGGCCAATACCGTTTTGGAAAAGGAACGGGAAGAAGAGACCATTTTTCAGCTTGCCAGTTCCGGTTTCTCCAGTACAGTACGTCTTGCAAAATCTCATCCTGAAATGTGGGTGCCTATCTTTAAGCAAAACAAGGAGAATGTTCTGGATGTTCTGAATGAGCACATCACACAGCTCCGAAAATTCAAAGCCGCATTAGAAAAAGAAAATTATGAATATCTTGAAGAGCTTATCAGCAATGCCAACAGGATCAGAGGTATTTTAAGATAACAAGGCCGTTTACTTATTGTAAACAACATGCAGGAAGCATATATTGTATTACTTTACTGAATGAAATGCCCGTGTTTACCTTATTATACTTGACAGAAAAACTACTTTGTTTGCCTTTGTGATAAGAGTTTAGTTAAAAAAATCCTTAGATTAATTTTCTAAGGATTTTATATATAAAACAATATCGTTTACTTTTAACATTCAGGAACATTGACCGCAATGGCAAGTCCGCCTTCTGAAGTTTCCTTAAAACGGTCACTCATGGATAAAGCCGTTTCCCACATGGTCTGGATTACTTCATCCAGCGTTACTTTTGCTTTCGTAGGGTCACTTTCCAAGGCAATATTAGCTGCCGTGATCGCTTTCATGGCACCCATTGTATTTCTTTCAATGCATGGGATCTGTACAAGTCCTTTGATCGGGTCGCAGGTAAGACCAAGGTGATGTTCCATAGCTATTTCAGCCGCCATCAATACCTGACCAATGCTTCCTCCTAAAATCTCTGTAAGTCCGGCTGCTGCCATTGCTGATGAAACTCCGATCTCAGCCTGGCACCCACCCATTGCAGCAGAAATCGTAGCATTTTTCTTGAATAAGGTTCCTATCTCTCCTGCTACAAGTAAAAATCTCACAATATCATCTTCACTTATGAATTCGGTAAATGCCTGCGAATACATTAAAACTGCCGGAATAACACCGCTGGCTCCATTGGTAGGTGCTGTAATGATTCTTCCGAAACTGGCGTTTTCTTCATTTACTGCCAAAGCAAAACACGCGATCCACTTATTGATATTCGTGAAATTCTCTTCTGCGTCAACAACCAGCTTAAACCATTCGTCGATATTTTTATAAATCTTGTCTCCTAAAAGCTTTCTGTTGATCCCTGCAGCCCTTCTGGTCACATTTAAGCCGCCGGGAAGGATTCCTTCTTTATTGACTCCTTTGTAGATACATTCTTTAATGTTCTTCCAGATATTGAGGGCTTCCTGCCTGGTTTCTTCCTGGGATCTCCAGCTTTCTTCATTAATAAGGATCAGATCTGAAAATCTTTTAAATCCTAATTTTTCACAGTATTTTACAATATCCGAACCGTGATGGCAAGGATATAATGTTCGGACACAGTGTTTTTCTATGGAATTTTTTTCCTGGCTTGCAATAAATCCGCCTCCTACAGAATAAAAATCCTGAACAAGCTCGGTGCCGTCTTCAAAAACAGCTTTAAAGATCATTCCGTTGGGGTGAAAATCAAGTGATTTTTCCATATTCAGGATCAGGTGATGTCCGTATACAAAAGGAATTTCTTTTTCACCACCCAGATTCAGGATCTGAGTATTTTTTATCTTATCGACTTTCTCATCGATTTTTGTTGTGTCTATTGTTTTAAAATCCTCACCATTCAGTCCAAGCATTCCGGCAATATCTGTTCCGTGCCCAATTCCGGTTTTAGCTAAAGAACCGAAAAATTCAAGGAAAACTTCTTTCACCTCTGCAATTGATCTTTCCCTTTTTATAATTCTAATAAATGCAGAAGCTGCATTCCATGGACCCATCGTATGCGAACTGGATGGGCCTATTCCTACTTTAATAATCTCAAAAACCGATATTGATTCCATAGATAATTCTTCATTTTCCTCTTAAAACAAAGGTACGTGATAAATCCCAATAAATTCAGCCTTTCATTCGGATTAATGATAATTTAAGGATTCTAAATATACTATTTCAGACTTTCTCCATGCTGAGAAATATCTAGCCCAACAGATTCCGCGTCTTCGGAAACTCTAAGAGTAATTATAGAATCTGTAATTTTATATAGAAGCAGCGAACCGAAGAATGTAAAAGCTGAAACAAGCATTAGAGCAGCCATATGATGGGCGAAAACTTCAGCACCTCCATGAAGAAGGCTGGCATTTTCACCATGGGCAAAAACAGCAGTTAGGATCATTCCCATAATTCCTCCTACTCCATGGCAGGCAAAAACATCGAGGGTATCGTCTATTTTCTTCAACGCTTTCCAGTTTACCATAAGGTTAGAAACAATAGCTGCTGCAAATCCTATAAAAAGGCTTTCCGGAATAGTGACAAAACCACAGCCGGGAGTAATGGCTACCAGCCCTACTACAGCCCCAATACAGGCTCCCAATGCAGAAACGCTTCTTCCATTGATTCTGTCGAAAAATATCCAGGTCATCATAGCAGAAGCAGAGGCAATGGTGGTTGTTCCGAAAGCCATTGCTGCAGAAGCATTTGCACTCAGAGCGGATCCGGCATTAAATCCAAACCATCCAAACCACAGCATTCCTGTTCCAAGAAGGACATAAGGAATATTGGAAGGCTCATGATGCGGATTTTTCCTGTTTCCAAGGACCATAGCTCCAGCTAAAGCTGCAAAACCTGCACTCATATGGACTACAGTTCCACCAGCGAAGTCTTTTACTCCAAAAAATTTATTCAGAAGTCCGTCTGGATGCCATACCATATGGCAAAGCGGCGTATAGATGAAAATACTGAAAAGCACCATGAATAAAAGATAAGAGATAAAACGCACCCGCTCAGCAAAAGAACCGGTAATAAGTGCGGGAGTAATAACAGCAAATTTCATTTGAAAAAGAGCAAAAAGTACGAAAGGAATGGTGGAAGCCATCATTTTGTGAGGCAAAACTCCTACCCGGCTGAAGAATGGATAGCTTAAAGGATTCCCAATGATTCCGTAATGAATGCCCTTAATCTCAAAGCCTAAAGAATCCCCAAATGACAAAGAAAATCCAACAACAACCCATAAAATAGAAATAACACCGAGTGCAATAAAGCTTTGCAGCATAGTGGAGATCACATTTTTCTTTCCTACCATGCCTCCGTAAAAGAATGAAAGCCCTGGTGTCATCAAGAGTACAAGCCCCGCTGCAGCAAGAATCCATGCTACATCTGCCCCTATGATCTTATCTTCATTTAGAAATTCTCCGGTGTTGGGAAAATCAACGATTGGACTCCAAAATAATCCGCCGAATGCTACCAGAGTAATGACCGAGAATGAAACGATCCATTTTATACCAATTTTCATACAATTTACATTTAACCCCATCAAAATTAAATATAAATTTTATAAAAACATACATTTCAACCTAACAACCCTTAAAAAAATAACATCTAAAATAAAATACAATCAATTTTAAATAAAAACTTCTTTTAATATTTTAGATACTTCTTTGTGTTTTGTAGCCGGGAAAAGATGGGTCCCACCTTTGATGACATAATCCGGCTTTGAATATTTAATGGGAAAAACAATATCTTTATCTCCCAATATCTGAATAACCTCCGGAGTTTCTTCAAATTTCCACTCGGAAACTTTTTCTACAGACCATTTGAGGTAATAGGGATCTCTGACTCTGAAATATTCAAGAATTTTAGGGTTTTTGGGATCAAACAGTTTTCTGACCACAGAATATACATTAGCTGCTTTGTCATTAAACATCCCGACAGGAAGTATTCTTGGAATTTTGGTGATCTCCCCGGTCCTGATAAATTTAGATTTTTCTTTATCTGATTTGATGCTTCCCATGATGACCACTTTTTGGGCAGGCTTCAGCTTATTGATCTCCTGCACCATAATGCCTCCAAAAGAATACCCCAGCAGGCAGAACGGTTCGGCATCATCTACTTTTTCCGCCATTCTTTGGACATAGGAATGAAATGGCTCATTTTTGTCCGGAATGAGCCAGTCTATAAAATTTAACTCACAGTTCTCGGGAAATTCCAGTCTTTCCAACACTTTAAAATCGGCTCCGAGACCGCTTATTACATAAATTTTCATAGTACTAATTTATGAAAAACATGGTAAAAACATAAATTAAATTTCGGTTGTGCATTATTTAAACATTAAGATGAGTTTTGCTTTTTGGGTCCCACTATGCTCTGAAAGGAATAATTTGATTTCTCTTAAATTAGATGTATGCATAAAAAATGGGCAGTTTATAAAAAACCGCCCACTTTAATATTTGAAAGTATATTTTGCTTATTTCTTTTTCTTTACAGGAACCCTGTTGTTGTTATCCAGCTTTTCCGTAGAAACTTTGAACTGGATATCCATTTCGTTCTTGATGAAATAATCTTTCAGGGAAGATTGGTAGAATACCTTAAAGTCTCTTCTATTCAGAGAGAACTTAGCAGACTCTACGACTACTGTAAACTGGGTTACGTATACATTGGCAGGGAAAGTGATTGTTTTTCTTACCCCTTTGATGGTAACATCACCATAAACCGTTGAATTGTACTCACTGTTTGCTAAAGGAATGATTTTAGTCAAGTGAAATTTTGCGATCGGGAATTTTTTAACTTCAAAGAAATTGGTGCTTTTCAGGTCATTAGTAAGCTTGATCTGATCTTCATCCGAAACATCTCCTGCCATCAGGCTTCTCATATCTATAATAAATTCTCCGTCTACAAGGACCGTTTTATCGAAATTGAATTTCCCGCTTTTCAGCTTTACCGTCCCTGAATGCGAAGAAGCTTCAGTTTTTACAACTTTATATCCCCACCACCTGATCTCTGATGAAGTCACTTTTGAAACTTTATCAAACTTCTTCTGTGCAGAAACAAATGATATGCTCACACACATCATAGCAAACAATAGTAATCTTTTCATTCTTTTTTATTTACAATTTAACAAAAATAAAAAAAAGTGTAGAACTTCTACACTTTTAATAATCTTTTTTTGATTAAATTATTTAGCAGTTACCTTTACAAGCATTTCGATGTCATCTTTCACAAAAACATCCTGCATAGTAGATTTGTAGGCAACATCAAATTTCTGTCTGTCGAAAGAGAATTTTTCTGAAACTAAACTTACCACTCCTTTGCTGTAAGCAATCTTGGCAGGGAAAGTAATGGCGCTTGTCTTTCCCTTAACGGTAAGATTTCCTGTTACTAAAGAATTATAGATTTTATCACTGTTTTTCTTTACAGAAGTGATTTTGAAAGAAGCAGTAGGAAATTTTTCAACTTCAAAGAAGTCTCCGTTCTTAAGGTGTCCGTTTAATTTCTGCTGATACTCTCCTGTAAGGTCGGTTGCATTAATAGAAGTCATATCCAGTACAAAGCTTCCGCCTACCAGGTTATTTCCTTTCATGATCATGTCTCCTGATTTTACTTTTACAGTACCGTCATGAGAACTTGCCTCAGACTTTGCCACTTTGTACCCCCACCAATGAACATCAGATGCCACTACTTTCTTTGACTGTCCGAATGCAAAACCACCAGCTAAAACCGCTAATAAGAATATTTTTTTCATTTTGAATAAAGTTATTTACTTGTTTAATGGTGCAAATGTACCCAACTTACCCGATAGATTTCATTGATGTATATCAATAAAATTAATTATTTTTATGAATAATATCATCCCATAAAAAAACTCCGGAAATTTCGGAGTTTTATCTATTAGTCTTGATAGTATGCTGTGTATAACGCTGCTCCTTTTAATGCCGTATGATTCTGTTTGATCAGATACAACGGAGTGCTTTTCAGTAATCCTTCCATCTTATCGCTTATCTTAAACTTATCATAGAATTTTCTTTTGTCGATATATTCTCTGATCGTCTGCGGAATATCTCCCGAAATCAACAGTCCTCCTGTAGCCTTAAGCTTCAGCACAAGGTTATTGGCTTCTCTTGCAAGAAATTCCAGGAAGGTGTCTAAAGCAATTTTACAGATCAGCACATCGTCTTCTACTGCAGCTTTGTAAATTTCCTCCACAAAGTTTCCTCCGTTAAGACGTTCTGCAAGCCATTCCGGTTCCGGATGTCTTTTTACATCTCTCAGGAATCTGTAGATATTGAAAAGACCTGTTTTAGAGAGAACATTCTCCCAGCTTACAATACCATAGATATTATTTAAGAACTGATAAAATTCTACCTCAACATTCGTTCTTGGTGAGAATTCCGAGTGTCCTCCTTCTGTAGCAAAAGGTCTCAGATATTTTCCGTCAAAGAAATATCCGGCTTCACCCAGTCCGTTTCCGGGAGCCAGGATGGCCACATTTCCTTTTTCAAGATGTCCGCTGGTATAAATAGGATCCAGATCGCTGTCCTCAAGAAGCCCCATTCCATAAGCTGATGCTTCAAGGTCATTCAGCATATCTCCTTTCTCGAATCCGAAGTCTCTGGTATATTCTTCAATATCCAGGTCCCAGCCCAATCGTGCAGGGCTGCTTTTGCCATTGATTACAGGTCCAGGTACAGCCATTGCCAGACGCTTTACATTGTCCAGTTGGTTGTCCTGAATGAATTTTCTTAATATGTCAGAAAATGAAGTGTACTCTTTGGTATTATATTCATTCTGAATTTTTATCTCAAGGCCTCCGTTACTGGAAACAAAATAGCCTAAGATCGTTATATCTTCACGGAGACTTGCTCCAATGATAGTGACATTATCATTATTACTGTTCTCTACTCCTGGTAAATAAAGCGGGAATTTTGGATTCAAAATCATAACCTCAAATTTTATCAAATATAATAATAGTTTTCGTAAATCCTGCAGGGAAGCAAAAAACCTTTTCATTTTCATAAAAAGGTTTGGCTAATAATTGTTTATATATAAATCTAACTACTTTCCTAATGGAATATTGTATCCGAATCCTACTCCGATATTTCCCACATTATAGTCCTGTCCTGCAATATCTCCTTTATCTCCTACAAAAACTTTTTGGTACTGTACGAAGAAATTCCAGTCTCTGTTGTGGTATCCGATCTCCGGCTTGATGTAGAACCCTCCGTCCGGTCTATCAACAGAACTGTTGGAAGCAACTTTATCATCTCCTACAAGGAAACCATACCCTAAGTCTGTTCCAAAATAGAAACCAGTCTGTTTCGGATAGATTCTTATTAAAGCACCTACAGGAATTACCCCTACATCATTGTTATCATATCCGTTGTTACTTTTTCCGAAATAATGAGTATATCCTGTTGCAATACCTAATCCAAATCCGGGAGTGATCAAATTCTGATAAGATATATCTACACCTGCTGCTGCAGACAGATTATCCGCAGGCACTGCTAAGCCAACATTAGCGCCCACTTTGATCATATTATTCATTTTTGAGTCCTGTGCGCTTGCGATACCTGCTGTTAAGATGCCAGCCAGTACTATTGCTTGTTTTAACATTTTCATAACTCTAATTTTAATTTTACTAATGCTATAAGCTGTAAAAATCATGCCAAGGGAGGCATTTTTTTATATTTTAACACCCAATCCAAATACAATATAATGATTATCAATATGTTAATTTATATTAAAATTTAAATAACTGTTTAAGTTAATCTTAAATAAAATAATATTAAGAATTCTTAACCGTTATTATTTTAACTTTTTTCGTCCTATTTCATCAAAAAAATTAAATTCTATCAACATGGCCGATTTATTACTCTACAATAAACATCTTCTCTGGCGTGCCGGTTTCGGACCGGGAATTAACCAGATTGGTGACCTTAAAAACAAGAGTATAAAATTGTGGGCTGATGATTTATTTAAAGAAGAGAACTTTACAGAAATTAATTACGATACACCCGACACTTTTATTCAGGAGGATATGATGTCCGGCAAAACCCCGGCAGAACAGAAGAAAGAAATGCAGCGCATAATCAGGCAGCAAAATAATGAGCTGAACCTTAATTTTCTGGACAGAATGGTGAACAGCAAAGAGCAAATGAGGGAAAAGATGTCATTTTTCTGGCATGGACACTTTGCATCGAGAATCAATAATTCAAAATTTAACAAACAACTCCTCAATACGATCAGGAAGGATGCGCTGGGCAATTTTAAAGATCTTCTCTTCGAAGTGAGCCAGTCGCCGGCAATGCTGAGCTTCCTCAACAATCAGCAGAACAAAAAGGGGCATCCGAATGAAAACTTTGCCCGCGAAGTGATGGAATTATTTACTATGGGCAGGGGAAATTATACTGAAAAAGATATCAGGGAAGGCGCAAGAGCATTTACAGGCTGGGGCTATGATAAAGAAGGCTACTTTAAGGAGAGAAAAAACCTGCATGATGAAGGAACCAAAACTTTCCTTGGGAAAACCGGAAATTTCACAGGAACTGATATTTTAAATATTATCCTTGAACAGAAAGCCACAGCCAGGTTTATTACCACAAAAATATATAAGTTCTTCGTTAATGAAAATGTAGACAGCAATATTGTTGAACAATTAAGCACCAGCTTCTACAATTCCGGATATGATATCAAAAAGCTCATGTCCGAAATCTTCTCGAGCTCATGGTTCTATGATAAAAAAAATATCGGGAACAGGATAAAATCGCCTATTGAATTAATAGCCGGAATGATGCGGATGCTTCCTATGAACATTCAGAATCCGGAAAACCTCATCGTTTATCAGAAGCTTCTGGGACAAATGCTCCTCTACCCGCCGAATGTAGCCGGCTGGCCCAGCGGAAGATCATGGATAGACAGCTCTACCCTGATGCTGAGATTGCAGATTCCACAGATATGGTCCGGATTACGCCCCCTAGACTACAGCCCGCGACAGGATGACGACATCGACATGGGCATGAAATCCCGTGAAACCACTCTAAACAAATCATTTAAGAATCCCAACATCACGATAGACTGGAACAGGCTGGAAAAAGTATTTGCTGATAAAAAATGTGAAGATTATCTGATCCAAAATGCCAAAACCCTTGATATGGATTCCGTAAAGAATTTTTCAGATAAAAGTATAAAGATGAATATCATTAACCTGATGTCTACCCCGGAATACCAGTTGTGTTAGGTGGCAGATGTTAGGTTGCAGGTAGCAGCTAATAGTAACCGTCGTTTGGCGCTGCAACTTTTGATTTATTATTTTAAATATTGATATGAGGCTCAAAATATTTGCAAAATTGAGATTAAGTCCTGCAACCTGCTATCTGCAACCTTTAACCTAAAAAACAAATTATGTTAATCAAAAGAAGAGAATTCCTCAAGATAAGTTCATTGGCTACCGCATCGCTTATGATGCCCAATTTTCTGAAAGCAATGACATTGGATGAAGCCTTAGTGCCCAATCAGAAAATCCTTGTAGTATTACAGTTTACAGGCGGAAATGACGGTCTGAATACCATCATTCCGGCAAAAAACGATATTTATTTTAAAGAAAGAAACAGTATTGCCATCAAAGATTCCTTACCGCTTAATGATGAAACGGGAATCAATCCGGCACTCTCCTATTTCAAGGAACTTTTCGATAACGGTGAACTTTCGGTGATAAATAACGTAGGGTACCCGGATCCTGACAAATCACATTTCAGAAGTATGGATATCTGGCATTCTGCAAGCCGCAGCGATGAATTCCTGGAAACAGGCTGGTTGGGTCGTTTTCTGGATGAAGAATGCTACCGCTGCGAACATCCCACGCAGGCTTTGGAAGTTGATGATATGCTGAGTCTGGCACTGAAAGGAGAAAATAATAAGGCATTTGCCTTTAAAGATCCCAAAAGGCTTTATCAGACCAGTCAGGAGAAGTATTTCAAATCTCTGTATGACCACCATCATGATGATGAAACGGTTTCCTATTTATATCAGACTCTTGGGTCTACTATTAATAATGCAGATTATATTTTTGAAAAAAGTAAGTCAAAAAAAACAGATCAGACCTATCCGAATTCACAACTGGGTAAGGATTTTAAAACTGTAGCTTCTCTGATTAAATCTGATATTAATACGCAGGTATATTATCTTTCCGTGGGAAGTTTTGACACCCATGTGAATCAGAATGACAGGCAGAAAAAGCTCTTCAGTGACATCAATGAAGCAGTAAAATCTTTTGTAACCGACCTGAAAAGCAATGGAATTTTTGAAAATGTGCTGTTAATGACTTTTTCAGAATTTGGAAGAAGGGTTGCCCAAAATGCCAGCAATGGAACGGATCACGGGACAGCTAATCAAATGTTTTTTATAAGCGGAGGTCTTAAAAAGAAAGGACTCCTGAATGCACTTCCCAATCTGCAAAAACTGAATGAAGGGGATCTGATTTATACAGAAGACTTCAGAAAAGTCTATGCTACGATTCTGAAAAACTGGCTTAAAGCGGATTCTTCAAAGGTATTGGGCTGGAAGAACGGGATCTATGATTTTATATAATTGAATCTAAATAAAACTGCCACCCTGATTGTATTAATCAAAATGACAGTTGATTAAATTTTACAGGTTTTTGTGTCTGTAAAATTTGGACATCGTAATGGTTTTTTATTATTTTGAAATCTCTCGCAGATTTTGCAGATGCCGCAGATGTTTGCGTTTTATTTGCATTACTTTGTTTTTTTACTGCTTGAAGACTTTTATGAAGCTATCTTTTTCAAGCATTTCCAGTGAGAAATCGAAGTCGGCTTCCGCTTTTTCTGTTGTAATCTCTGCTCCAAGCTCTTTTACAAGCTCATTGAAAGACATAGCTTCGTACCATTGCTGATACAATGCAGTTGTTGCCATCATGGAAACCTGATTATTTCCTGAAACATGAGAATGTCCGGCTCCGAAATTCAATAGTACGAAACATTGTTTTTCGTTTTTTGCCACCAGCATTCCCAGAATCATTTGCTTCTGAACAGAGTTACATCTGGCTTCAGCAAAGAGACTGTCAGGATTCATCATATAGTTGTAGGAAATGTTATCTCCTTTTCCGACAACGATTTTATATCCGCAATCTGCATTTCCGCTGAAAACATTATTCATAACAAGTGTTGGAGTACACAGTCCTTTATTGGCATAAAGATATTCAACAGCACCGTTAGGAGCGGAAGTCATATCTCCTGAATACATCAATTGTCCGTCACCATGATTATAAGCAGCATTCCAACCTATTTTTCCGGAGATATTTAATCCTGAAAGGTCAAGGTCACGGGCACCCCATCGATCTTCCCAATAAATACCTACGGCCAGTCTGTCGCCATAAAAACGGGTACCGGTAGGAATATTTCCAACAAACATTTTTTCGGAAGTGGGTAATGCAAATTCTACATTCTCCGGGAAATAGAATTTCTTTCCGGATAAGTTATCATATTTCAGTTTCAGATAATCCAGAATAAAATCATAGTTGAATTGATTCACATAAGTTTCTTTACCTTTTTTCACCCAGGATTTTCCGTTTCGGACTCTGTAAACAAAAGTATCCTGGCCATACATTCTCGAATAACATGCTGACAATGCTTTGAATAATGCAAACGGTGTTGCATTTTCCAGCCAGTGCCAATCACTGTTTTCCAGCAATGTATTCGTAGCATCATTCAAAGGATTTGAAATCAATGGCTTATGATGTACTTTAGACAGCTTCGAAATTTTATTGATGGCTTTCGGAGCTCTGTTTTTATAAGCAAGAAATAACGGCTTGAACCTGTTAAAAATTTCCGCCAGTTTTTCCAGCCCGAAACTTTCAAAGAGATACGTTGGATTGAATTTACTTTGCTTGATTAAATCAATCAAATCATCACTTTTAATTAAAAGCGTAGTATTGGTCGTTTTGTAAATAACATAACGGAAAAACTCAACAGGATTTTCAGGATAGATATCGTACAGATCGGCTATTTTTATAACAGCTTCCTTATTTCTGATGTTTTCTTTTCCCGTAAAATCATATTTCAGCTCTGTATGTAAAATATAAAGCAATTCATCAATAGTTTCTTCTTTTAAAGCAATTCCTGATCTCAAAAGAGAAAGGCACTTTTCCTGCATCTCTTCTGCAGTATAGGCTTTAATTACTTTAAAAACCAGCTTCATATCAGGAACATTCAGTATTTCAGCAGGGATATAAATTTCACTCTGAAAATCGCTTCCATATGTTGAAATATAATGTCTGATCTGTTCAAAAAACAAATCGATTCTGGAGGTATTTTTTATTTTATCCCAGGATTTATGAAAAGTTTTATTCAAATCATTTCCATTTAATTTTTCCTTTGCATAATAAGAAATGATCTCATTTTTTGCCCATAGTGCATCAGGTTCAATGATAAAACCGTCATTAGAAACAAATGGCTCTGCATCCGATTCCTTAGCTAATACAGCATTGAATAATTTTAGTGTTTTCATTGTTTTTAATTTTAAAAATAAGTGAGGAGTAGGTTCATTAAAAGTGAAGTGTATAGGAACTCCTTTTACCTATAGTTTATAAAAAGCGGGGAGTAATTTATCCAAAAAATATAGGAACTCCCTTTGCCTTATCATTTGTAAAAAGGCGGAAAGTAAGTCTGAAATATAGGAACTTTCTTTGCCTTCAATTTTTTTAACATATGAAAATGACTGATATGAATATAAGCATTTTCTTTGTTTGAGGAGCAGACAGGACTCGAACCTGTGACACACAATCTTGGCGATTTATAGGAACTTTTTTTGCCTGCGGCGAAAAGTAATTTTGTTGCTCTACCATCTGAGCTACTGCCCCTGCCGTTATGAAAAAAGTTTTCATTAACCTTACAGGCTTTTATACCCGCAAGGTTTGGTTATTAGTTCTTATAAACCTTATAGGTTTTGAAAACCTATAAGGTTTGAATATTATATTAATAATTATGCTTTTCTGAATTTCTTTTTTTTCTTCCACGGCGCATTTTTTCCCACATCACCTGCCATGATACATCCGTAAGGCATCACCTCATCCAGGACTTCGCAAAGTCCATATTCCTCAATCTGTACTCTTACGTTTTTGGCACTTTTATAAGCGCTTGGCAGTTCGGAAATATCAATTTCATTGGAGAAAAAACGGATATCTAATCCTTGAGTTTCCTCATCGAAGATTTCTTCAATCGTTTTATGGGCCAATGATCTTTTATGCTGTGTTCTGCTGAAATTTCTTCCGGCTCCATGAGGGGCAAAACCCAGATTTCTCCCGTTAGTTTTTCCCTGAACAATTAAAACTGGTTCTGACATGTTCAGCGGAATCAGTCTTGGTCCTGTGATATCCGGCATAAATTTATCATCCAACGGAGTGGCTCCTTTTGCATGATAAAACAGATCACCGTCTCTGAAAACAAAATTATGTTCGTTCCAGTATCTATCCTGTTTTTCCGTTCCGAGTTTATTTAGAACCGCATCATGAATATTCGTATGGTTTTCCTTCGTCCATGTTCTGATCAACTGTAGAGCTTCCCAATAGGCTTGCCCTTCTTCCGTATCGAAAGGAATCCATGCATTTTCTCTCAGTGTTTCAGGGGAAATATCCTGTCTGAAACGGTTGGCCACCTTCATCCCTTTATCGTAAAGAGCAGCACCCGGAGCTCTTGAACCGTGATGGGTAACTAACATGGTATTTCCTGTATTTTTGGACTTCCCGACAAACAGGAAATGGTTTCCGTCTCCCTGGGTTCCCATATGAGAACGGGCAATGCTGATTAATTTTTCATCATTTAGGAAATAGTTTTCCCTGAACGCATCCATCAGCTCCTGGGACATCGGCATCTGCTCACCTCTTGGTCTTCCTCCGTATCCGAAATGCGTCACTGAATGGGCTGCATCCAATACTTCTTTAGGATCGGCATCTCCAAAATCAGTCAGCATTACAGAACAACAGATATCTGCGCTATGAAATCCGGGATGGATTGCGTTTTTGGCAACCACCACTCCACCTACCGGAATCAGTCCTTCCGGTCCTGTAGGACAGGCATCAGGCATCAGGGCACCCGTAGTCAGCGTTGGTGTTTTCATTAAGACCTTCATCGTATTGATCACTTTTTCCACGTTATCAGTTTCACTTTCGTGCTCAGCTCTGATGTTAATGATAAAATCTTTCGCAGTTTCATGAAGCGGAATAATATCCGACTGTTTGAACTGGTCCAGATATTCTCTGATCTGAATTTCGTCCAGATTATTTTCATTGATATAGTTAATAGCATCTTTAAACCATTTGGCTGGTCTGTATCCTAATTCAATTAAGTGATTTCCGTTAAATTCCATTTGTCTTTTCATTTTGATAGTGCAAAGTAATAACACAAGTGCGCAATATTTCTGCGCAGATAAAAATATTTTAATTATTTTTGTAAAAAAGGTCAAAAGACCTGTTTATTTTCATTTGATTAAAATTTAGAATATGTTATTAGAACAACTAAAAAACAGTCCCGAAACGATTCAGTTCAAAGAGGTCATTGCTTACATCGACGGGCAATATGACTTTACTCCCACTTCTTTCAAGAATGGAACTGCAATAAATGAAGCCGGTCAGAATAATGGTTCGTGCAAAGTTTTCAGCTTCGCAAAACTTCAGGGATTGTCAAAAGAGCATACCCTTCCTCTTTTTGGAGAATTTTACAGGGAAGATGTCTTAAAAAATCCGGAAGGAACGGATCACCAGAACATCAGAAACTTTATGGAATACGGATGGGAAGGGATTTATTTTGAAGGAGAAGCATTGAAACAGAAGTAATTATATAGGTCAATTGTGAATTTTGCTTCGCAAGTGAATCATTTTATAAGTCAATGGTCAATTTTGCTTCGCAAGTGAATGGTTAATTTGAAAAAAAGAATTGACACATTAAAAATTGACTTGCAAAGCAAAATTCACCTGTCACCATTCACCTTTTCACTATTCAACAAAAAATCACAAAAAATGTCATCCAATAAAAATGCCCTGATCCGCTACAAAACATTAGATAAATGCCTTAAGAATAAATACAGGAAATATACGCTAGAAGATCTTATTGATGCGTGTTCTGATGCTTTGTTCGAGTTTGAAGGAAAGGAATCTTATGTAAGCAGACGTACCGTCCAGCTGGATCTGCAGAATATGCGGAGTGAAAAATTCGGATATGAGGCCCCCATTGAAGTATACGACAGAAAATACTACCGCTACAGTGATCCTGAATACAGCATCCATAATATTTCTGTAAATGAAAGCGACCTGAAAGCGATGAATAATGCGGTTCAGATCCTGAAACAGTTTAAGGATTTTTCTATGTTCAAAGAGATGAACGGAGTCATTCAGAAACTGGAGGATTCCATTCATTCCACCGGGCAAAAATCCATCATTCATCTGGATAAGAATGAACAGCTGAAAGGGCTTGAACATATTGATATTCTCTATGAAAGCATATCTAACAAAAGGGTGCTCAATATTCTCTACCGCAGCTTTACCGCCCGGGAATCCAGTCATTATGTGGTTCACCCGCAGCTTCTGAAGGAGTTTAATAACAGGTGGTTCCTGATCTGCCAGTATAAAGGCAAAATGTACAATTTAGCCCTGGACAGAATGGAAAAGATTGATGTGGAGGAAAATATTGAGTATATCGATAAAGATCTGGACGGTGATGAATATTTTAAAGATATTGTAGGGGTTACAGTTTCCGAAACGATGGCTCCCAGAAATGTTGTTTTCTTTGTAGATTCTTCCAATGCGCCTTATGTAAAAACAAAACCACTTCATAAAAGCCAGGAAATTATAAGCGAAACGGAGGATGGCACATTATTTAAGATCTGCGTACAAATTAATTTTGAACTCGAAAGAGTGCTGCTGGGTTTTGGAGAATGTCTGATTGTTCATAAGCCTAGAAAACTGAGGTTAAAGCTTCAGGATAAATTTAGAGCTGGATGTAAAAACTATGAAAATTTAGAAGTTCCTGATGAGGGGTTGATTTAATTCTTTCTACATTTTTAACCACAAAAGGGACAAAAGTTTTTAAACACTTTAGTTATTTTTAAGTGACAGGATGTCTGAAAAGAAGATCACTTAAGTTTCTTTGAAAATCTACGAATTTCATGATGATTAAATTCGCCGGATCAGAATTCCCCTCCCCTGGAGGGGTGGCAAATCAAAAATTTGACGGGGTGGTTTAGCAAAAATGAAAATAATCACTCCATATTTTTTCCAACACTGATCAATCCTGACATTTTCAAAATGGCTCAGAAATTGTATTAATCTGCACATTAAAAAATCTTACTATGAAATCAAGAATATTTAAAGCATTGATTGCCATTATAGCACCTATTGCGATAGAATACATCGTAAAAAAAATATCTGAGAAATTAGATAAAAAAGAAGAAGATAAAGGAAAAGGACCTAAGCAGATTACTGCTTAAACGTAGAAGTAGTTAGAATTTAATTTTATTGAAAAGAGGCTGTCATTAGTATGTACAGCCTCTTTTTTAGTCAGGCTGATTCAAATAAAATTTTCAATAAAAAATCTACGCAAAAACACTGCGCACTACTGCTTTTACTTTGCCTTAAAATTGAATACGATGACACCAAAAATATTAGAGAAAATAAAAGAAATAGAGAAAACACGCAATATAGAAGTCCTTTTGGCCGTAGAATCCGGAAGCAGAGCCTGGGGTTTTGCCTCTCCGGACAGCGATTATGATATACGTTTTATCTACCGGCATGAAAAAGACCGGTATCTTTCTCCATGGGATAAAGACGAAACTATAGAATTCATGACTGAGGATGATCTGGACGGTTCGGGATGGGATCTTCGGAAAACGTTTCATTTGTTATTAAAGTCGAATGCAGCTTTATTGAGTTGGTTTTACTCTCCTATCGTTTACAAAAAGAATGAAAAGTTTGTGGAACTTTTCAGGCCTCTTGCGGATGCCTGCTTTTCTCCGATAGCGGTCTCTTACCATTATCTGAGCATGAGCAAAAAATACCTGGAAGCTTGCAGAAACGAAGAAGTAAAATTGAAAAGCTATTTTTACTGCTTAAGAACTGCACTGACCGGAAAATGGATCATAGAAAAAGGAACGGTTCCTCCGGTTTTATTCAGTGAATTATTAGTTTTGGTTGATGATTATACCCGAAAAAAAATAGAAGATCTTATCGCTTTAAAAGCTACTAAAGGAGAATCGTATTACCATCCGAATGACTGGGAACTTTTTGGTTTTTTGGAGAAGATCATTATGGAAAACGAAGAGAGGTCTAAAAGTCTTAGAGGAGGAAAATCGGATAAAGGTGAGATGGAGAGGATTTTTAGGGAGATATTGATGTAAGATGAAAGGTTACGGAAGCCGTAATCTTTTTTTATGGATTGGAAATATATTTGTTTGTTGGAAAACTATGCTAAAATATTAATACATTAGAAAAAACTAAAAACTATGAGTTTCAAATTAATTGCAATAAGACCGTTAGACGATTGTAATGAAAAATTTCTTAAAAATTTAATTCCTAATCAGATTTATAAATTTTATAATGATTATGAATTTTATATTGAAGAAAATAAAGTTATAAATGCTATTAAGGAAGACATTACTAAAATTAAGTATAACTCATCCGTTCCTGAAGAGCTTTATTATCAGGGTGATGACGAGTATAAAACTAAAATAAATATCTCTGCAATAGTTGGCAAGAATGGAAGTGGAAAAAGTGCTTTAGTGGAGTTATTAGTTGTTTCAATTGTAAAGATGTCATTAGAAATTGATAAGTATTTTATTGACCCAAGTAATTTGTATTATCATTCTAATGAAGAAAGATTAAAAGAATTAATAGCAAATTATGAAAATAGTTTGATAGAGGATTTGAACTTTATAAACGTTGAGATTTATTTTATTCACAAAGCCCTCTCCATTTATAGAACCAGCAATGAAATTCCTAAAATTAGAAGAATACAACTTAAAGGTAGTGAAATATCAATTTTAGATTATGAAAAAGAGTTTAATACAAATATATATTCCCTACAAAGTAATAAATCAATAAATGTTAATATATTGAAAGGAACAAAAGATTTAAGTGGTGGAAGGCTATGTTTGTCACAAAAAGAATTAGATTTTTTTAGAGATTTTTTTTATTCCATGATTATTAACTACTCGCATTACGGTTACAATACTTTAGAAATAGGTGAGTGGTTGAAAGGTGTTTTTCACAAAAATGACGGATATCAATTACCCGTAGTTATGAACCCATTAAGAGAAGAAGGGAATATCAATATTAACAGAGAGAAGGAATTAGCATCTTCAAGGTTTTTAGTCAATATTCTTCAAGAAAAAGGATTAAGAGATATATCAGAAGGTAAAACAGTCACATATATTAGTATTGAACTTGATTTAAAGAAATTCAAATGGGATCCGATAAAAAAATTAGACAAACAAATATTTGAGAGTGTAAAAGATAAAGAAAATATTATCAATTATATATTTAAACAATTTAATATTGCTAAAAAAAATAACAAGAAAAATGGATTGTATCCATATGTAAGAGATTATCTCATTAGAAAACTTATTAGAATGACTCATTATTCCGTTTATTCAGAATTTGAAAGCTGTTTTAAATATAGTAGAGGTACATATTTTATTTCTGACAAAAGCAAAATATATGATTATATTGATAGTATTTCGGAAGATTTTAGTCATAATACTGACAAGTTTAGACAAGCTTTATTTTTTTTGCAATACTTATATTTAGATAACAAGGATATTTTTGAAAAGAACAAAAACAAAAAACTAATTAAAATTGACGACCTGCATGATGCAATAAGTAGTTCATGGATTTCAAGCAGAAAAGATTTACCTGCTGTCCTACACTTTCAAAATGATAAATTTACTGTAAGACAATCTTTACCTTCAATTTTTAAGATAAATTATTTTTTTGATGATGAATATTCTGAAAATAATTTTAATAATTTTAGTTCTGGTGAAAAGCAAAAAATTTTCAGTATTCATTCAGTTATTTATCATTTAAGAAATTTAAAATCCGTTCAAGAAATTCATAATATCGGAAATAATAAAAACAAAGAACTAATCTACTATAAAAATGTTAATATAATTTTCGATGAAATTGAACTTTATGCACATCCTGATTATCAAAGAAAATTTTTAAATGATCTATTATTTGCCTTAAATTCCATTTATCAGAGATATGATAACCTCAATATACTTTTCATTACCCATTCTCCATTTATCTTATCAGATATTCCAAAACAAAATGTATTGTTTTTAGAAATTGATGAAGAAAGTAAAAAATCCAAACCTCAAAATTTTAAGAGAATGAATACTTTCGGAGCGAATATTACGGATTTATTAGCTGATAGTTTTTTTATCAACGATGGTTTAATTGGCAATTTTGCAAAGGAAAAAATAGAAGAAACCATTACTTGGTTGAACTCAATTCTTGAACTAAAAGAGATTGTTAAAAAATTGGAGTTAGATAATAAAGATAAACTCAATAACATTAAAATAAGAACTGTAAAAAATAAAATTAATAAACATCTAAAAAAGGAAACACATTTAAAAAGTAAAAGTTTCAAGAGACATCTTGAGCTGATTGAAATTATTGATGAACCGTTTTTAAGGAAAAAACTAGAGGAAATGTATTCAGAAGCAACTTTTGAATTTTTTCATAAGGAAATGTTAGAGAGACAGATCGCTCAAATGCAAAAACAATTAGAAGAACTTTAAAAACCAATAATCAAATGCTCACTTTAAAAATTTCAGTTTCAAAAGCTCTTAAGTTTTACAATACAATAAAACCAAAAGTAAATAGCACAACTTCTCTAGGTTTGTCAGACGATGATATAAAAAATCTCATAATTTCTGAACCACAAAATTTAATTCCATTAAACTCTTTATTAATGAAAAGGATTATTCCAGACTTTGATCAAGATGAATTTTTTGAATATGCAAAATCAAAGGATAACAAAAAAAAATTAAATACTAAATATAATCCAAAAACTATAGATATTAAAAATACTTTTAAGTACAAAAACATTATTGGAAATGATTATTTTTTAGCTGATTTACTAGACCAACATACGTGTTTATATTGCAACAGAAATTATATAAGAACAATTGGAAATAGTAAAAACAAAATTCTTCGTGCAGAGTATGATCATTTTTACAGTCAAAGTAAATTTCCACTTTTGGCATTAAGCTTTTACAATTTATTACCCACTTGTTCAAATTGCAATAAAAAGAAGAATGCTACAAACTTTGATATAGATTCCCATTTGCATCCTTACTTAATGACTGATGAAGATAAGAATTTCAGTTTTGGTTTTAGAAAGAAAAATTTTATTGATAATAATGTCAAAATAAATATTTCTACTTCAAACGTCAGTTCACAAAATAAAATTTTAAAAACATTTGATGATTTAAACTTACAACATATATATAACAAACATTCTGATAAGGAATTAAAAGACTTACTAAATCTTCGTTATAAATATTCTGAAAATTACATAGATATTTTGTTGAATAAAACATTTAAAGATTTACCAATTTCCAAAGAGGAAGTTTATAGAATGATTTTCGGTATAGAAATAAATGAAGAAGATTATCATAAACGACCTTTTTCAAAATTCAAAAAAGATATTATTGATGAATTATTAAAAACACCATGACCATCCAAGACCTAAAAACCAAAAACCTCATCCTCTTCGAAGCCATCTCCGGAAGCCGCTTTTTCGGACTCGCCACAGAAAATTCGGATACAGATATCCGCGGAGTATATTATTTACCGAAAGAAGATTTTTTCGGACTCAACTATATTCCGCAGATTTCCAATGAGACGAATGATATTTCGTATTATGAAATTGGGAGATTTGTAGACCTATTACAGAAAAACAATCCCAATATTCTGGAAGTGCTGGCAAGCTCGGAAGACTGCATTCTGCAAAAGCATCCGCTGATGGATCTTCTCCGTCCGGAAGATTTTTTATCCAAATTATGTAAAGATACCTTTGCAGGGTATGCCATTTCACAGATCAAAAAGGCTAAAGGGCTGAATAAAAAAATCCTTAATCCCATAGAAAAGGAAAGAAAATCCGTTCTTGATTTCTGCTATATTCTTGAAGACCAGGGATCGGTTCCTCTTAAGAAATGGCTTTCAGAAAGTGGAAAAATACAGGAAAAATGCGGGTTGGTCAATATCGGGAATACCAAAGGGATGTATGCTGTGTTTTATGATGAATCAGAAACTTTAGGGTATAAAGGAATGATCCAGCATGAAGAAGCCAACCAGGTGTCTGTATCATCCGTTCCGAAAGACGAAAAACCAACAGCTTATCTCTTCTGTAATCTGGATGCCTATTCCACGTACTGCAAAGACTATAAGGAATACTGGAAGTGGGTTTCCGAACGCAATGAAGACCGCTATAACGTCAACCAGGAACACGGGCAGAATTATGACAGTAAAAATATGATGCACACCATCCGTTTATTACAGTCCTGCGAGCATATATTCAAAACAAATTCGTTAAATATCCGCGTAGATAACAGAGAGGAATTACTTGATATCAAAGCCGGAAACTGGTCCTATGAAGCGGTCATGCAAAAAGCAGAAGATCTGATAAAGTCTATAGAACGCCTTCACGCAGTTTCTCCTCTTCCTGATTATCCGGATGTAAAAAAGACGGGGAAAATCTTAATAGAAATACGCGAAAACTTATATGGTTAAATCTTAATATTCTTAACAGCTAAACTTTACCTTAATGGTTAAATGTCAGGAATATTAAGATTATTTTTTCTTTGAAGCCTTTGTGATCGAATTATACTCCAGGCATATTTTTATCCAGTATTCAAAATCATCAGGCTTTTGAAAACCTGCAGGTTCCACATAGCAATATCCTTTTAGCTGCTTTCCTTTCATCATCATCGGAAGAAAGCCTGTTCTTTCCGAAACTTCCTCTTCCAGATCAGGATGATAACGGCACATCAGGTTATCGTGGCTCACATTGATACACATTTTACCATACACCAAAAATGATAATCCGCTGAACATTTTCTTTTCCCTGATCTCAAGAGCCGGAAACTCTGAAAGCCGTTCACGAACTTTGTCTGCAAGTTCAATACTGTAAGCCATGAAAATAATTTATACTTTAAATTTAAGCAAAAGTCACTTAACTACATATATTTTTCTTCATAGTTGTCAGCAAATCAATTCTATTATTTAATAAGTTTTAGCGCAAACATCAGCATTATCTGCCAGATCGGGAAAAGCATAAACATCCAATTTGTTACAAAAAAATCCCTCAAATTGAGGGATTTCATTATATATAAGATTTAATCTTAAGCTTCAGAAGAAGGATTTTGATCTCCGGCAGGTGTTTCTCCTTCCGGTCTTGTATTCTCTTCTCTTCTTGCCGGTCTGTCTGGTCTACCCTGTCCTTCCGGTCTTCTGTCACCTTGTGGTCTGTCTTGTCCTTCTGGTCTTGGTTTAGATTCAGGTCTTGCAGGTCTTGGTAAAAGAACTTTTCTTGAAAGTTTCATTTTCTTACGGTCATCATAACCCATGAACTTCACTTCTACTTCATCACCTTCATTATAAGGTACCTTATCCAGACGAGCCCATTCAATTTCAGAAATATGAAGAAGTCCTTCAGTTCCTTTCGCAATTGCTACGAAAGCTCCGAAATCCATTACTTTCACCACTTTTCCTTGGTACACTTCACCTACTACAGGTACAAATGTAATCTCGTTGATTCTGGCGATCGCTGCATTGATTTTCTCTCTGCTTACACCAGAAATCTCAATTCTTCCGATTTCTCCTACTTCTTCAATAGCAATAACAGTATCTGTATCTTTTTGAAGTTGTTGAATGATTTTTCCACCAGGTCCGATCACAGCACCAATGAAATCTTTAGAGATCTCAAGCATTACCATTTTAGGAGCGTGAGGTTTCACATCTTCTCTTGGAGCAGAAATAGTTTCATTTAATTTATCTAAGATATGAAGTCTTCCGTTTCTTGCCTGTAGAAGAGCTTTTTCCATGATATCCATAGAAAGCCCCTGGATTTTGATATCCATCTGACAAGCAGTGATACCGTCTGCAGTTCCCGTTACTTTAAAGTCCATATCACCCAGGTGATCTTCATCTCCTAAGATATCAGAAAGAACAGTGAATTTTCCGGTTTTAACGTCTGTTACCAATCCCATTGCAATCCCGGAAACAGGTTTTGCAATCTGAATACCAGCATCCATCAATGCTAAAGTTCCGGCACAAACAGTGGCCATAGAAGATGAACCGTTTGATTCCAAAATATCAGAAACGATACGGATGGTGTAAGGGTTTTCTTCAGGAATCATGTTTGCCAAAGCTCTCTGAGCCAGGTTTCCATGTCCTACTTCTCTTCTTGAAGTTCCTCTTAAAGGTCTTGCTTCACCCGTTGAGAACGGCGGGAAGTTATAATGTAAGAAAAATCTTTCGTCATAGTTTACCATCACGCTGTCTACCATGTTCGCATCTTTCACTGAACCTAACGTTACCGCTGTTAAAGACTGAGTTTCACCTCTTGTGAAGATGGCAGAACCGTGAGCTCCCGGTAAATAATCAATTTCGCTCCAGATTGGACGAATCGTTTCAGGATCACGACCATCAAGACGGATTTTATCATTCAAAATCATCTGACGCATCGCTTCTTTTTCCACATCGTGGTAATATACTTTAGCGAAAGGTGTTACTCTTTCTAATTCTTCAGCATTATCAACATATTGAGCTAAAAATTCATCCAGAACAGCTTTGAATTTTTCACCTCTTTCTTCTTTTCCTGAAGGAGTTTTCGCTACCTCGTATACTTTATCATATGTTTCTTTCCACACTTTCTCACGGATAGCTTCATCGTGATTTTCGTGGCTGTATTCTCTTTTTGGGAATGACTTACCTACCTTTTCAGCTAATCTTTCCTGAGCTTCAACCTGTTTTTTGATTTCTACATGAGCAAATTGGATAGCTTCAAGCATTTCCTGCTCAGAGATTTCTTTCATTTCCCCTTCTACCATTACGATAGAATCTTTAGTTGCTCCCACCATGATATCAAGGTCGGCAATTTTAAGATCTTCAAATTTAGGGTTGATAGAAAGCTCACCGTTGATTCTTACGACTCTTACTTCAGACATTGGCCCGTTGAAAGGGATATCTGTAATAGCAATGGCTGCAGATGCGGCAAGACCAGCCAAATCATCAGGAATTGACTGTCCGTCATAAGAAATTAATGAAATCATTACCTGAACTTCAGCATGGAAATCTTCAGGGAATAATGGTCTAAGAACTCTGTCTACCAAACGCATTGTCAGGATCTCCTGATCTGACGGTCTGGCTTCTCTTCTAAAAAAGTTTCCAGGAATTTTTCCTCCTGCGTAAAATTTTTCTCTGTAATCTACAGTTAAGGGTAGAAAATCTACTCCTTCTTTTGCTTCTTTGCTGGCTACAACAGTTGCTAAAAGCATTGTTCCGCCCATTTTTACGACTACAGAACCATCAGCCTGTTTTGCTAATTTTCCTGTTTCAATTGTGATTTCTCTGCCGTCTGCAAGAATAATCGTTTCTGTAATTGCTTGAGGTATACTCATAAATTGTTTTGTGTTGCACTCCGTATTGAGTGCTTTAATTATTGATATTTCGTCTAAATTTTCGTGTGCAAATATACCATATAATAATGAGATATTAAATTTTCAGTCTCAGAAATACTGCTCAGAATCGTAAGATTTCCCCTCCTTTTTTGTCAAAGATGTAAAAATTACTGGTGGCATGTTGAACCTATTCATTATTCAGAATGATAAAAATGTTTTTTTTAAAGAAAAATTGATCATTAAATCCTGTTGTTTTTCGTATTATTGTCTCAAAAAGTGTAAATAATATTTTCATATCGGGAAAGTTGATTTATTTACATAAAAAAATTGGAAAAGTTGCAGAAAAACAGATCACTGCCTTATATTTGTCCTGCTTCTCAAATATAGATGTACAAGGAAATCAAGCGAGAGAATTTAATTCTTTTCAAATTAAATAAATGTTTATGATCAATAAAGAAGTAAAAACACAGAGCAGGAATTACACAGTTCCTTTAATCACAATCACCCTGCTCTTTTTTATGTGGGGATTCATCACCTGTATGAATGATATCCTGATCCCCTATCTGAAACAGCTTTTCAAACTCACCTTTTTCGAATCCATGCTGGTACAGTTCTGTTTTTTCGGAGCGTATTTTATTGGTTCACTGATCTATTTCCTGATTTCTATTTCAAAGGGAGATCCTATTAATAAAGCTGGCTACAAGAAAGGAATCATGTTTGGTATTTTCCTGGCCGCCTTTGGATGTGTCTTATTTTATCCGGCAGCAACTTTTTCTTATTACCCTTTATTTCTGGGGGCTCTGTTTATTCTGGGACTGGGCTTTACAGTGCTTCAGATTACAGCTAATGCCTATGTTTCATTACTTGGCAGTGAAGAATCAGCTTCCAGCCGACTGAATATGACGCAGGCTTTCAATGCTTTCGGAACCACGATTGCACCGGTACTTGGGGGCCATCTCATCTTTGAATTCTTTTCAGCTCCGGACGGATCGTTCAGTGCAGTCGCTACCAGAATTCCTTACCTGATCTTTGCAGGTATCCTGTTATTGGTTGCATTATTAATTTCGAGGGTAAAACTGCCTTCTTTCCAGACCCAGGAAGAAGAGATCGTAAAAGGCTGGGGTGCTCTTCAGTTCAACCATCTGAAATTCGGAGTTTTTGCCATGTTCTGCTATGTAGGGGGAGAAGTAGCAGTGGGAAGCTTTATCATCAGCTTTCTGGAACAGCCTCAGATCATGGGCTTTAATGAGATCATCAGCAAAAATTATCTTTCTCTTTATTGGGGCGGAGCGATGATCGGGCGTTTTCTAGGGGCAATTTCTTTAAATCAATCATTAAGCCAGGGGAAAAAAGCAGTCTATATGCTGGGTGCAGCTGCAGCTGTTTTCTTAGTTATTTTCAGTATAGTAGACCTGAGCTTTGCACAAATAAGCTTTTTCCTTGTATTTATTGTACTTAATTTCATAGCTTTCTTTATCGGTAAATCAGCTCCTGCAAGAACATTATCTATTTTTGCGGCCATCAATGTCATTCTTCTTATTTCCGCTATGGTTAATCATGGTGAACTGGCGATGTACAGCATTTTGGGAATCGGGATCTTTAACTCCATTATGTTTTCCAATATTTATACTCTGGCTATTTCAGGTTTGGGCAAATATACCAGCCAGGGATCTTCTTTGGTGGTAATGGCTATATTGGGAGGTGCTATTGTCCCTATTTTCCAGGGTTACCTTGCCGATCAGCTGGGAGTACAGCATTCTTTTATCATTCCTGTATTCTGCTATCTGGTGATTCTGATCTTTGGGGCGTATTGCAGCAAATATTTAGGGCATGTAGAAAGTACTGAAACAAAATCGGGACATTAAGAATTATCTTATACAGAATTTTAATTCATAATTTAAAGTGGGATGTTTAAAAACGTCTCACTTTTGTTTTAAGCTTATCTTAAGATGTAACTTTTACACTGAGTCAGACACTTATAAGATAATCAATATCTTATTCTTATGAAAATTCAATTACAACTGGAATATTTTGCTTTTTTATTACTTGGGATATTTGCTTTTGCGCAGACAGAGCTTTCCTGGTGGTGGTTTGCCGGATTATTTCTGGCTCCGGATATTTCCATGCTGGGGTATGCCTTCAATAATAAAACAGGAGCATTTTTCTACAACTTATTTCATCACCTTGGATTGGCTGTCATTATATACCTTACCGGAACTTTCCTTTCCCTTCCCTATCTTCAGATGGTGGGTACCATACTGTTTGCCCACTCAGCATTCGACAGGATACTGGGCTACGGACTGAAATATCCCGACAGTTTTCAGAATACACATTTGGGAAAAATAGGAAAAGACAAAAAGTAGGAATATAAAAAAAGCAACTCCTTTCGAAGTTGCTTTTATTTGAAAATCTCTGTAGATTATTTTCTTAAACCTAGTTCAGCGATGATAGCTCTGTATCTTGTAATATCTTTTTTCTTAAGATAATCCAATAAGCTTTTTCTCTTACCTACTAATTTCACCAAAGATCTTTCAGTATTGAAGTCATGACGATTAGCCTTCAAGTGCTGAGATAAGTGATTGATTCTGAAAGTAAAAAGAGCTACTTGTCCTTCAGCGCTTCCTGTGTCTTGTGCAGATTTTCCGTGTTTTGCGAAAATTTCTGCTTTTTTTTCTGTTGTTAAGTACATTCCAATATTGTTTAATGATTATTATGTAACGGGTGCAAAATTACGACTTATTTTTGATTCTGCAAACATTATCGATTTCATTTATTGATTTTGATAGAAAAAAATGTTAAAAATTTCTTAATAAATTGTATGTCATCCGGTGAAAAGGCAGTAATTTTGCATACGAATTACACAATGAGAAAATTTATATTCTTTACAGCTGTTGGAACTTTTTTACTGGTCGGTGTTATTTCGGTAAAAGCGCAGAAAAATGCCGACAGCAAGACCAAAAAAATCCTATACTTCAATCCTGAGGTAGAACCTGATATTGAGGAAATCAAAGAGCCCACAAACCTGGCGTTCTTCAGTGCGGTTTCCGATAATTTCAGCGGGAGAAAGAATAAGATACTCAGAGCCGAGGTGCAGATCCCTTTCGACACTGTTGAAAAGCAAACCATAACGGATTACTGTATCAATAATGATGCTGATTTCGCCGTTGTTCCAAAAGTAAGATATTTCAAAGTAGGTATCGGCAAATATGTATTTTCCAACCAGGTTGTAGTAAGCATGAAGCTTTTTGATGCAGGAGGAAATCTGGTAACAGAAACCGATTATGATACTTACCGGAAAAATATGCGTCTTTTGGGTTCCACAGAAAATTCTATTAAAATAGGAACTGACGGTGCAATAAAAGGTATTCTGAAAAAGCTCAGGAAATTTAAGTCTTCAACCGGAGCTGAGCTATAAGGGGAGAATGGTCAATTTTGCTACGCAAGTCAATTGTCAATTATTACTGTCAAAAAATTCACCCATTGGCGATTCGCAATCCCCTATGTGAATGGGTAATTTTGCTTCGCAAGTCAATTCTCAATTATTACGATCAAAAAAATCACCCATTGGCGATTCGCAATTCACAAACTATATTTCTAATGGTCAATTGTGAATTTTGCTGCGCAAGTCAATTCTCAATTATTACGATCAAAAAAATCACCCATTGGCGATTCGCAATTCACAAACTATATTTCTAATGGTCAATTGTGAATTTTGCTTCGCAAGTCAATTGTCAATTATTACAATCAAAAAATTCACTCATTGGCGATTCACTATTCACAAACTATATTTCTAATGGTCAATTGTGAATTTTGCT
>NZ_QNUH01000019.1 GCF_003385495.1 Chryseobacterium elymi
CTGATTGATTCACTGTTAAATATACGAAAAATAAGTCTTAAAAACAAGAGTAAATAACTGTAAGTCAAAATGTTAAATCATTAACTTAATGACATTGGGCTAAAGCCCGTTCCTGTTGATGAAAAATGATTGTTGCCCGATAAATCACTGGATTCCTCTAGCAACCAGGATTACTATTTTGTAAATTTAATCAATCACAAAAACTAATATGGAAATCCAACTTTTACTCCTTCCAAAGTGGTTTCTGTTCCAACACATGTTGATAAACAGGACAGCTCTCAGCGTGGGCACCCTTCAGGTATCCGGTACTCATTAAAAACTCATTAACAATTTCCCCGCCTGTAAACTTAAATGTTTTTTTGAACAGCTTCATCCATTCCTGAAGGCTTTTCGGATGATGATGTTCCAGCCATTTTTCAAATGATCCGAATTCTTTTTGTAATTCTACGACGGTTTTAGCATTTTCAATGGCAGCATTCACTTTCAGCCGGTTCCGGATTATTCCGGGGTCATTCAGCAATCTTTCACGGTCTTCTTCGGTATAGGCAGCGATAGCCTGAATATCAAAATTGTTGTAAGCTTTTCTAAAGCTCTCTTCTTTCTTTAAAACGGTCTCCCAGCTCAGTCCTGCCTGATTGATCTCCAGGATCAGTCTTCCGAAAAGTTCGTTGTCATCATGGATCGGGAATCCATAATAATGGTCGTGGTAATTTTTATGCAGTTCTTTTCTGCTTTTGGGCTGCATTCCTTCTATGGCTAAACAATAACTCATTTAAATAAATTTTCTGTCTTGGTTAAAAATTGCTCTAAAGCTACTTTGATATCAATTCCCGTACGATCTGCCAACACGATCAGCCACCAGATATTTTCCCCTAATTTATGTTCCAGCTCTGCAGCAGAATCTTTTTTCAACCATCTTTTCTGATGAGACATAATATCTCTTCCTACCAATCCGGCGTCAGTAAGGTAAGCAAGCGCATCTTCTTCTAAGGTCCATTCTGTACCGTGGTGCTGACGTTCCAGCTCATGATACTTCTCCCTGATAGCCAAAGAACGTTTGATGATTTCGTCAAGATTATTTTGATCCATTGTTTTGTTTTCTTGAAATTGATGATTCTGAACAATTCAGGCAATAAAGATAAGGCAGGTTTGTGACAACTGTTTGTCAGTGGCATTTTAATTTTGAAATTAATGATATAAAATTTTCAATAAACATCATAAATTAGAGACTCCAAAAACAATCTATGAAATATCTTCTATCTCTGCTTTTTACCCTGCTTTTCATTTCCTTTAATGCCCAGAAAATCTATTCCAAGGCTTACGGCAATTCAAAAAACACACCCATTATTTTTATCCATGGCGGACCGAGTGGAAATGCCACTTTATTTGAAGGAACTACAGCTCAAAAGCTGGCAGAGAAAGGTTTTTATGTTATCGTATACGACAGACGCGGAGAAGGCAGATCTAAAGACGAGAATGCCTCTATGACTTTTAAAGAAAGTTTTGAAGATCTTAGTCAGATTTATAAAACCTATGGAATTAAAAAAGCAAACATCCTCGCCCACAGCTTCGGAGGAATCGTTGGAACACTCTTTACAAAACAGTTTCCTGAAAAGGTAAGCTCATTGACGTTAATCGGAGCTTTATTTTCCCAGCAGGAAACCTACGATCATATTTTAAAACAGGCTAAGGAAAAATTTAAAAACGATCCTTCTAAACTGAAAGAGATCTCTGAGATTGAACATTTGAGTAAAAACTCTGCAGATTACAGGAAAAGATGCTACAATCTAGCAAGTGATATGAATTTCTTCACCATGCTTTTCCCTACATCTGAAAGTCAGCAATTAAGGAAAGAGTATGAATCCGGTGAGTTTTATACCGTCAATTTCAGAAACCCGGAATCGCCTTTGAAGTTTTATAAAAATGAAGTTCAGAACAATCTCGACAATACTGCCGTTTTGAAAAAAATAAAAAAACAGGGAATCCCAATTTTCGCTATTTATGGAAAAGATGATGGCATATTTTCGGAGAAGCAGCTCAGCGATATAAAAGCGATTGCAGGAAAAAATCATTTTAAGGCTATCGACAACTGTTCGCATTACTTATTTGTAGACCAACAGAATGAATTCCTGCAATTCATAGGCTTACATCTAAAATAAAGTGTAGTTTTGTGAAAATGCCCATACCAGGAACCCATATGAAAAATCACAAAGCACTCATCATGATGCTTATTTTGGTGTTTTCATTATCACCGTGTTCCGTAAAAAGAGATTTTCTCGGTATTTTTGATATCCAGCATATCAGCGGCTTAAATAAAGTAAAGATAACAGCCGGTACTGTATCCATATGTGGCCTTTCTGCCGATACTTCATCTGTGCGGACCATCCTTTCAAAAGCTGATACAAAATTTAAAAGTAAACGTTTTCTTTTCAGTTTAAATGCAGCTTACAGTTTCGGAGAGGAAAAAATCGACTTCAACCAATATTCCGGACAGACTTCCGGAAACAGTCCCCCAAAATATATTCTATTTAAAAGACTGAAATTAGATCTGGCTTAGATTTTTAACCGGATCAATTTTTAATAAACAGTTTTTTAATACAATAAATTTCAATGAAACATACCTCATACAGCCGGTCTTATGACCTGGCCGGACTCTACACATTATCACTCCGTCTTGTTATCGGATGGACCTATTTTTCAGCTTTCTGGCGCAGACTTGTTCTCGAAAACAAACTCATTCCGGACGAAGCCGGATATATCGGGGAAAAATTCAATCATTTCCTTCCCAATGCTTTAGGAATAAAACCTCTTATAGAATATCTGGTCACCCATCCGGATGCCCTGCACATCTCCATGGTTACTTTTACCATCGTTGAAGCTGTTGTAGGACTATTTATTATTTTAGGATTATTTACAAGATTAATGAGCATCGGGATTTTTGGCCTTGCAATGGGAATTCTATTAGGTTCCGGCTGGATCGGAACAACCTGTCTTGATGAATGGCAGATCGGAGTTTTGGGAATTGCAGGCGGATTTGTTTTATTCCTTACCGGAAGCGGCTCTTTTTCCCTGGATCATTACTTCATCACGAACAATAAGAAATTTACCCACAAAAAATGGTTTCCCTGGCTGGGATCAGGTGTCCTTCCTTTATCAAAACCGAAAACACTTGTGCTCGCAGGTTCAGCATTCATTTTTGGGCTTACGCTGTATACCAACCAGTATTTTCATGGCGGGGTCTGGGGAACACTGCACAATAAATCTGTAAAACCTAAGATTGAAATTTCAAATATTTCTTTAGTCAACAGAAATCTATCATTTGAGATTTACAGAACAGAAGGTGTGGATGTTTACGGCTCTTTCCTGATTGGTATTCATATTCTGGATAAAAACGGGAATATTGTGAAAGCTTTAAACCATGCAGAACTTTCAAAATTCCCAAAAGAAAACATCAGGAATCATTATGTAACTAAAGTAAAGCCGGGAAAGCACAGCCTGGTCATTCCTCTTGGCTCAAAGGCTGATATTACCCTGAATCTCAATGGTATTTTAGTAAAAAAAGAAGAGCTCCATACGATAAAGCTGATCGATATTAGTGGTATAGAATGGACGGCAAGAGTTAATAATCTTTAAACCATTAAGTACTTTTAAGTTTTTAAGAATATTAAGTAAGATGCTTCGTGAACTACGTTCAGCATGACAATGTTAAAAAAGATCGTCAGAAACAGTTCGTATCAGAAATGTCGTGCTGAGCATAAACTGAAAGTTTACGAACGTAGTTCACGAAGCATCCTTAGCAAGAAGAT
This sequence comes from Chryseobacterium elymi, assembly GCF_003385495.1. Classification (GTDB taxonomy): domain Bacteria; phylum Bacteroidota; class Bacteroidia; order Flavobacteriales; family Weeksellaceae; genus Chryseobacterium; species Chryseobacterium elymi. The sequence continues at coordinate 3,807 of NZ_QNUH01000019.1, forward strand.
TTATATTATTTTCACAAAAAACCTCCGGAAATTTCCAGAGGTTTTGTATTGAATTCAATTTAGTGCATGGCTTCACTTAAATCTATTTTTTCTTTGCTTTTTCTTTCTTTAATGAAAAGAATGAATGGTATACATACTAGGAAAATAACTCCTAAATAGAGGAAAACATCCATATATGAAAGTACCGTAGCCTGTTTTGTGACTGACATATCCAGCATTTTATAGGCTGCATTCATCGCTGCGTCGGGAGTCATTCCTTTTGCGACAAAACTGGCTTTTAACGCGTTCAGGCGTTGCTGTACATCAAAGCTGTTTTCATCCAGATGGGAAATCAGATTGAGCCTGTACTTCTGTCCTGCATTGGCAATAAACGTGGTAATCGCTGCAATCCCAAATGAACCTCCGAGCTGCCTCATCATTCCTGTAAATGCTGCTCCCTGACCAATCTCCTGTCCTTTCAGTGTACTCAACGACAGTGAAGTGATCGGGATAAACAGAAGTCCCAAGCCGGCTCCCCTTACGATCAGCATCCAGAAAAATGCATCTTTACTGGTGTCCGGTGTCAGTATTTTATACCCCCAGAAACTATAGACAAAGAAGATGAACAGTCCCAAAGAAACCAAAATCTGCTGTTTTGCCCCTTTTGAAAGGAGCCTTCCGATAATTGGCATCATAAAGGCTGTTGTCAGGGCCGCCGGAATCATCAACGCTCCCGACTGTAAAGCCGTCCATCCTAAAATACTCTGCGTATACAGCGGTACAATAAATGTAGAACCATACAATCCGAATCCCAAAACGAACGACATCACTGTTCCGATTCTTAAATTACCGTTTTTCAGTACCCTGAGCTCCACGATGGGATATTTGAAGGTAAGTTCCCTCCATAAGAAAAGGATGAACCCTAAGACGGCCGATATGGTAAATGTTACGATCATTCCGCTTTCAAACCAGTCTTCTTCATGTCCTCTTTCCAAAATAAACTGTAAAGACCCTACGGTAACTGCCAATAAGGCAATTCCGATCCAGTCTACATCTGAAACCTTTCGCTTTTCAGCATATTTAGGGCTTTTTACAAACTGTAAGGTCATCAGTGTCGCCGCAATCCCAATCGGAATATTGATATAAAAAATGTACGGCCAGCTGAAATTATCTACAATATATCCTCCCAATGGCGGACCTAAAGTTGGACCGATAATTACCCCCAGACCATAGATCGCCTGTGCCATACTCCTTTTTTCTATAGGATACGATTCCGTAATGATTGTTTGTGAAGTCACCAGAAGTGCTCCCCCGCCTATTCCCTGCATCAGCCTGAAAAATACTAATTCCCAGATATTGGTGGCATTTCCGCATAAAAACGAAAATATGGTGAAAATAATGATGGAGGCTGCAAAGTAATTTCTACGTCCGAACTGCTGTGACAGCCAGCTCGTCATCGGCACGATGATTACGTTACCAATTGCATAAGCTGTAATCACCCAGCCTACTTCAGAAAGTGTGGCTCCAAGGTTACCCTTCATCTCATTCAGGGCAACGTTCACAATCGTGGAATCCACAATTTCAAGCAGAGCACAAAGGATTGCTGTGATCGTGATGATCACTCTCCGGGCTCCATATTCTACTAATGAATCTTGCATAGTTTTTTACGATGTAAAAAGGTGAATTGTCAATGGTTAATCAACTTCGTTGTCAATTTTCAGCTTCATATTATCTTCATTCATTGACTTGCACCAGCAAAATTGACAATTCACTTATTTCACAGTTTTAATATTATTTAAGCGATACTTCTGCTTTCACATTCATTCCTGTTCTCAGTCTTTTTGCAATATTCTTATCAAGATTTACAAAATCGATCTTTACAGGAAGCCTCTGCACCACTTTCACGAAGTTACCGCTGGCATTATCCGGAGGCAGGATTGAAAAAGTAGCTCCTGTTGCAGGAGAGAATGAACTTACAACTCCATCAAATTCCTGATCGGGGAAAGCATCAATCTCTATTTTAACTTTCTGTCCTTCTACCATTTTATCTACCTGTGTTTCTTTAAAATTCGCTACAACCCATTTCTGATCGTTTTTAACCAAAGCAAAAAGCTGTGCTCCCGCCTGCAGATACTGACCTGCCTGAGTGGAAACCTTTCCTACATACCCGTCTTCCGGAGCCAGGATCACGGTGTATGATAAGTTTAATTTAGCATTTTCGACATCCACTTCTCTTTGCTTTGCTATTGAACCGGCAACACTGATCTGCTGGGAACTTGCTGCAGTCTGAGAAGACGCAATAGTAGTCTGTTGAGCTATTTGGTTTCTCTGATCCACCAAAACCTGAAGCTGTCTGTCCGCAGACTGTTTAGCCGCTAAAACCTGTTCGTATTGTTGTTCTGTAATAGAATGGTCTTTTACAAGATTGGCATATCTTTTCAGATCCTGTGATGTTTTCCAAACGTTTACTTTTGCTGCTTCTATCTGTGCATTGGCCGTAGTTACTGCTGCCTGGGAAGAACTAATATTTTTTGAAGTAGCCGTAGTCGTAGCTTCTGCATTTGAAATATTACTTCTGGCTGTTGACAGAGCGGCCTGAGCCTGCTCAAGAGCCATTTTCTGATCTCTGTTATCAAGAATAACCAAAGTATCTCCTTTTTTTACAAACTCATTATCTTTCACTTTTACTTCGGCTACATATCCGGAAATTTTAGAAATTACCGGTGCCATATTGGATGTAATTTGTGCATCGTCCGTTTCTTCGTGATACTGCCCGTAAGTAAAGGCTCTGTATCCGTAGATCCCTCCACCGATTACAACAGCGGCTAAAATGATAGGAAAAACGAAACTTTTTTTCTTTTTAGGTTCAAGTTCAACGGTTGGTTTATTATTATTTTCCATTTTGATTTCAGTCTGATTATTTAATTGTTAAAGTTCCTGTTGTCTGTAATAGTTTTCTGTACGCTAAAGCGGCATCTGCTTTTGCATTGATCACGCCTACGTTCGCGGATATCTGGGCAGCGTCCGCATCCAGAAGTTCTGTCATGGTTGCAAGGCCGTTGTCATATTTGTTTTTGGTAATCCTGTAGTTTTCATTGGCCTGTTCAGCAGCCTTCTCATAAACTGTGATTCTCTTTTTAGAATAATCTGTATTCTGATATTCTCTGTTAACATCCAGCTTAATGTTATCATTCAGCAATTCATCGTTTGCTGCCAACTGCTTTTCTCTTGCCTGAGACTGTCTTAGTGAAGAATTTTCTTTCCAGATATTGGATAAATTGTAAGAAATTCCAATTCCAACGTTTACAGCATTGTATATGGTAAGGAATTTTGGGATATCTGCTGCTACATATCCTCCGGTAAATGCTATGGAAGGAAGGTTTTCAGCTTTTGCGGATTTTGTCCCAAGTTCTGCAGCTTTTCTTTGCTGAGCCAAAGCCTGTAAGTCTTTACGGTTTTCTTTAGCTTCATTTACATAGTAATCAACTGTTTTTACTTCAGAACCTTCATCAATATAATTCTGGTCTACTTCAATTTCTGTAGTTTCCGGAATACCCAGCAGCAGATCCATATTGATGTTGGCAATATTGTAGTTGTTTTTAGCTTCCAATAGCCGCAGCTCAATATTTGAGGTCTGAAGATTTGCTTTTAAACGGTCATTTCTAGCAATAACCCCATTATTTTCAAGTTTAAGAAAGGTCTCATCCCTTTTTTGAGAAGCTGTAAGATTTTCTTCTAAAACTTTGATGGACTGGTTGGCTTTAAATAAATTATTATAAGCCTGGGCAACATTATAAGCAATCGCTATTTTATCATTTTCGGTGCTTAGTTTTGATGCTTCCACCAAATATTTCGCAGACTGGATACCGTATTTGATTCTTCCGCCACTGTAAACCGGAACGCTAAGGTTAACCGATCCATAAGCAACCTGATGCACTTCCGGACCTCCTGCTCCTGCTCCCGAAGCACTGGAAAGCTTTAGATCAACAGTGGGCTTAGTGGGTAGGTACATATAGCTCCCCGAAACTTTCAGCTCCGGAAGCTGTCTGTTTTTGGCTTCCAAAAGATCTGCTGTAGCTTCTTCGATCTTGGCGGCATCGATCTTAAGATTTTTACTGTTCTGGATTCCCAGCTGCACGGCTTCATCGAGGGTGAGCTGTTTTTTCTCCTGGGCACTTATGGCTGTAACTCCCATAAAAAGGGATAATGCCAACACCGAGTTATTTATTCTCTTCATAACCTAAAAGGTCTTTTAGTAAATATTTTATATGTTTATTAAGTTCTGTGTAATACTTTTCATCAAAAACTTCGTCGTCTTCCGTATCGTTCAGGAATTCTTTGTACATCTCTTTGGCATTGGATGCATAAAACAAAGTTCCGCTCACTGTGGCATGAAGCAGATAGATAGGAGGGTTTTTAGTGAAAATTCCTTTTTTCAGTCCGCTTTCAAGGACCTGCGAGTACATGGAGATAAAGCCCATCTTAGTCTGCTTCAGAAATTCCACGATCTGCGGGTTTTCCGTATGAAGCTGCTCACGTTGCATAATTCTGTAAAAACATTTATGATGTCGTACTCTTCCGGAAAACTGGTCTACGATCTTTTCTATTTTCTGCCATTCATTGATATCTGTTCTTTCGAGGATGTCTCTGGCAAAGAACTGACCTTCATTCATTCTGTATTCCACTAATTTTTCATATAGTTTTTCCTTAGATCCGAAATAATAAGAAATCATAGAGATATTTACATTAGCCGCCTTGGAAATCTCCCTTGTGGAGGTCCCTTCAAAGCCTTTTTCTGCAAAAAGCTTCTCCGCAGCAAATAATATATTTTCTTCTTTTGAAACCATAGCAATTCTATTTTTCAGGGCGCAAATTTACATAAGATTTTAAATAAATCAAACGATTGATTGATTTATTTAATTTATATTTAATATTTACCACTGTAAACAGCTGAAAATTAATTGCATTAAAAAAGAAAATTTAAAGAAATCCCAAGAACCGCCAGAATTCCTCACAATATGAAAAGTCCGGAACAAATCCGGACCATAATATGATCATAAATTTCAGCTGTATAAACTGACTGAACTATGAGTTTTTATGGATATAACGGGATAGTTTTATGCCAAGGTCTGTCCAGACTATTTTAGGATTCCCGTTTCTAGTCAGGTGTAGATCCGCAGTGCTGATCTCTTCCAGAATACTTTCAATGTTGGCACCGCTTATGAATTTTGAAAATCCGGTCCAGTTGAAACCATCTGCATCAATCTTTTTGTATATCAGATTCTCAGACTGGTAGTTCTGAAGCAAGGCAAGCCTAAAGATCTCAGAGCAGTAGTTCAGGAAGTTTTTCTGTTTTTCCCTGTTCCAGCCCGCAATTTCTCTCGCCCATAGGATAATATTTTTAAGGAACTGCGGTTTCTTTTTTACCATGAATGCATCCCTTACCCATTGGATAAAAAGTTTTTCAAATTCATCACTTTTATGTCCGGAATTTAAAATTTTCAGAGCTTCATTAAGATCTCCCTGTGCTTCGTGGGCAATCTCCCTAACCTTTTCTTCTGAGATTTGGAAATTTTTCTTAAAATAGTTTTCAAGATCTTCGTCACTGATCCTTGGAACTTCTACAATTTGTGTTCTTGAAAGAATAGTCGGAAGGATATCATTGGCAGTTTCAGCAGTAAGAAGAATGAGCGTTTTTGCCGGTGGCTCTTCTAAAAATTTCAGGAACTTATTCGCAGCAGCTATATTCATTTTATCAGCTCTCCATACGATCAGGATTTTAGTTCCCCCTTCAAAGCTTTTTAATGCGAACTTCTGGTTCTGGTCATCAATTTCATCTGCAGAGATAAAGAGCTGTTTATTTTCAGATTCAAGAAAAGCGGTCCAATCGTCATAGCTTGCATAGGGAGAAGCCATGATCATTTCCCTGAAATCTTCAAATTTATTTTTGCTTAAAGAATTCTTGTTATCGGTAAAAACAGGGAAACTAAAATGCAGATCAAGATGATTCAGATGTTCCACTTTCGAAGCAGCATGCTCATTTTCCCTGCTAAAGATCTCTTTGGCATAAGCCAGAACCATAGGAAATGTACCATATCCTTCTTTTCCTAAAAAAAGCTGGGCATGGCTTACCCTATTTTCAGCAATGCTTTCACGAAGAAGTTTTTTCAGATTTTCCTGTCCGGCGATGTTCTCCCAATTCATGGCTCAAAGATAAAGAATTTTTAGAATGGATGATTTCTGAAATGTGAATTTTGCTTCGCGAGTAAATGGCGAATTTTAGTATTATAATTCATATATAGAGCATAAAAATCATGAGTAAAGCATATTTACAATTTTACAATTCATCATAATTATGGCTATTCATCCCCCTTAACAAACTTTAACCACATATAATTTTTACAATTCATTAATATTTAAGATATTTGCGCATTGTTTTAAAAATAAAGAATGAAAAAAATCTTTGCCGTATCATTCATATCAGTTGGATATTTCCTAAATGCACAGAGTATAAGTAACTCTCCGTATGCAACTTATGGAATTGGAGATGTAAAATATGATAATACGATTGAAACTGCCTCTATGGGTGGTATATCTACTGCTTATATCAGTGATTTCACGAGCAGCTTCAATTTCGCAAACCCTGCGAATAACTCTAATTTCGAGCTTACAAGTATCAGACTGGAGGCTACCAACGAAAACAATTACTTCAAAACAAATTATAACGATACGAAGTCTACCAAACATTCTACGTATCTTTCTAATATTGCATTGGCATTTCCATTGTCTCCAAAGGTAAAGATGGGACTTTCTTATCAGCCTTACAGTTCTAAGAGCTATGACATTGTAAATACTACTAAAATCTACGAAACGGTAGATAATGTTCAAACATTAAGCGGATATTATACGAACCGTTTTAAAGGAAGCGGAACCTTGAATACAGCGCAGGCTGCTATTTCTTATAAAATAGACCAGAACTTTGCGGTAGGTTTGAGGGCTAACTTTTACTTTGGAAATCTTTATGATCTGAATGAACTTAGGTCTTATGACAAAGACGGATTTTCCAATGCTGAATTCGTTAACGGTTATGAAACCAAAAACAGTATCAAAAACTTTAATTTCACTCTTGGTGGTAGCTACCAGAGCCTGAATACCCGTACTGACAAAAAATTAACCATCGGGGCTACGGCTACATTTGGCAATACCAGTAATATGACTACTGATTACATCAACAGTACTTATGTGTATGCTGATGCTGCACAAACCGTTAAAGCTTTGGAAACCATTATAGATCAGAAAAGCACAAGTTCTAAAAATCTTCTTCCGCTACAGGCATCTTTAGGAGTTGGATACGGAAGTGAGAATGAATGGTTTGTTTCGGGACAGCTTGATTATAAAAAAGGAGAAGACATTTCTTATTTCGGAAGAACTTTTGATTTCCAGGATTCTTACAGAATTTCTGCCGGAGGATGGTATCTGCCGAATTATAACAACTTCAGAAACTATTTCTCAAGAGTAACCTACAGATACGGGGCTTTCTATGAAAGAGGAAATCTTAAGATAAACGGTACCAGCATCAATAAATTTGGGATCTCCGCAGGAGTATTGCTCCCATTCAAAACCAGCAGTATTACAAGAATGAGCGGTCTGGAACTTGGTCTGGAACTTGGAAAGAGAGGAACTCTTAATAATAACCTGATCAACCAGAATTTCATTAACTTAAAAGTCGGGTTTAACTTTGCTGACAGATGGTTCAGAAAGACTCTGTACAACTAAAATGAATTTTTCAAAAAAAATATCATATAAAAATATAGCATGCCTTTTTAGTTGTGCTATATTTTTTATATTGACGTCCTGTGAGGAAGATCTTACCAAAGCCAATGGAAACAAAAGCAAGAACTTCCCGTCAGAAATCATTAATAATGCCAATATTATACAACGGGACTCGGGGTTTATATCTTTAAAAGCCAAAGCACCGATAATTGAAAAGTATCAATTGATCGACAGTCCTTATATTGTGGCTAAAAGAGGTATTAACATTGAGTTTTTCGATAAAAAAAAACCTAAAGTACCTGGTAAGATCACCGCTAAATATGCCCGTATTTTTGAATATAAAAGATTTTACGAAGCCAAGGGTGATGTAAGGATTACCACCAATGAAGGACAGCGTTTCGCGATGCAGAGTATTTATTGGGATCAGAAAAAGAAAAGGATTTACACAAAAGATACCGTATATGTCACTATGGAAGACGGCTCTACCCTCGTTGGCGCCAATGGTATGACAGCCAAGGACGATTTCTCCGAATATACTTTCTTCAATAATTCAGGGGATTTCAGTACAAAAAGACTTGAAGAAAAAAAAACACCGCAGTAATATGAAAGTTCAGGCTATTGGACTCATGTCCGGAACCAGCCTGGATGGTCTGGATATCTGTTTTGCCGCTTTTGAAAAAAAAGAGAGCTGGAATTTTCAGATCTTAAAGGCTGAAACCCTTCCCTATTCTCAAAACTGGGAGAAAAAACTCAGAAGCTCTATTCATTTATCTTCGGAAGAGTTGCTGGAACTGCATTCGGAATATGGTTTTTATCTCGGCCGGAAGGTCAGAGAATTTATTGACCATAATCATCTTGAAAATATCGATCTGATCGCCTCTCATGGCCATACAGTTTTTCACCAGCCTAAAAAGAAATTTACTCTTCAGATTGGAGATGGCAGAGCTATCAAAATAGAGACTGGACTTCCAGTTATCTACGACTTTAGAAGCCAGGATGTATTGATGGGAGGAAACGGAGCCCCTTTAGTTCCTATTGGGGATGAACTGCTTTTTTCTGCGTATGATGCATGCCTGAATCTGGGAGGGTTTTCCAATATTTCTTTAAAACAGGATCAAAAAAGAATAGCATTTGATATTGTTCCTGTCAATATTGTCCTGAACAGACTTGCTAACAAATTCAATAAAAATTTTGACGAAAACGGAGATTTAGCCCGAAAAGGCAGTATTGATCAAGATCTGCTAAAGAGGCTTAATTCTCTGGACTTTTATTATCAGCCACATCCTAAATCTTTAGGAATCGAATGGTGCAATGAAACTATCTTCCCCCTTTTGGAAGGCATTAAAACAGAAGATGCCATAGCTACTTTCACTGAGCATGTAGCGCAGCAAATCTCAAATATTGTTAACTTATACTGTTTAAGAAATATCCTGTGCACGGGCGGGGGCAGCTATAATACCTGCCTTATTGAAAAAATCAGAGAAAAAACAGAATTTACGGTTATCATTCCGGAAAGGCAGATCATTGACTATAAGGAAGCACTTATTTTTGCATTTATGGGCGTTTTAAGGATAAAAAATGAGATCAATGTCCTTTCTTCTGCAACAGGCAGTACCGGAGATCACAGCTCAGGGATACTGGCATAAAAAAACCTCCATTGCTGAAGGTTTTTCTTATTATTATTTGTAAGCTTCGATCTTATCTGTCAGTGTATTGATAAAGTTCTGAAGCGGTTTTTCTACCATCATTTTGATAAAAGGATTGAATTTCCCTTCAAAAAGCATCTGAACTTCAGTTTGGCTTTCATTAATAGAGTTTAAAGCCGCTGTTAAAGTAAAATCCAGACTTGAACTTGCAGATTTCAAAACTGCTTTCTCCTCACTCACTTCATCTATCTTCAAAGCAATTTCAGGCATTCCCTGAAGACCGAATTTGAACCCGTTATCTCTGGTTTCAAATTTCTGAAGACCGTCCGGCATAAAATCTTTATAGTTTTCAGGCGATTTCAATATTTCAGACAAGTCTTTAGATGATTTATTGACAATAATCTTTCGTCCTTCTAAATTCATTTTTTATTTTTGTATTTAAATTCTTAATTCTTACAAATATATGTATAAAGTTTTTGTGAACGAAAAAAAATTATTAGTGTCTAAGCAACCCGAGCATCTTGAAAAAGAACTTAGGTACGAAAGTTTCACAACTTTAGAGATTGCATTGGATCTTTTGGAAAATACTTCAGTGAAAGAACTTAATGTTTTCGGTGAGAATATTGAAGAAATCTGGAGCGAATTCCGGAAGCTATTCAGAATCATAGAAGCTGCGGGCGGTCTTGTCAGCAATCAGGATGGAAAACTGCTTTTTATTAAAAGGTTAGGTAAATGGGATCTTCCAAAAGGTAAAATGGAAAAAGGTGAATCCCGCGAAGAATCGGCTGTAAGAGAAATTGAAGAGGAAACCGGGCTGAAAAATGTGGAGCTGATAAAATTCATCAATACCACCTACCATATTTATATCGAAAGAAATGGTGAAAAAATCCTTAAATGCACGCATTGGTTTGAAATGAACTTCAATGGTGAAGATACTTCAAAACCGCAAATAGAAGAAGGAATTACAGAAGTTGCCTGGAAAAACACCACCCAGATCGAAGATGAAGTTTTCCCAAGCACTTTTCAAAATATTAAACTGATCGTAAAAGAGTTCTGGAATTCTAAGCTTAAATAAATTCGATACATTTTTCAAGCGCAATTCCCCTTGAACCTTTTAACAGGATATTTTCTGTATGGATTTTATTCTGCTTGAGGTATTCTATCAATTCTGCCGTGTTTTCAAAAGACCCTGAAGAGGAATTGGCAGCTTTAAAATATTTCCCTACCGTAATGATTTGGTCGAAAGCTAATTCCTGAGCAAGCTTTAAGATATTTTGATGTTCTTTTTCACTCTCCTCACCCAATTCAAGCATATCACCAATAATAATGGTCTTACTGCCTTCAAAAGTTACAAAATTATGCAGTGAGGCAGTCATAGAGCTGGGATTGGCATTGTAAGTATCCAGTACCAATGTTGCGTTTTCTTTTTTCACGACCTGGGAGCGCATATTGGTCGGAGTATAGTTTTCAACAGCATGTTTTATTCTTTCAAAGCTGATCCCGAAATGAAGACCAAGACTGGCTGCTGCACATAAATTGGTAAAGTTATATTCTCCCGTAAGTTTAGAAACAGCTTTTATACCCTGATAGGCTAACCCTACAAAGTGTTCTTCAGAAAGCAGTCCAAACTGGTAATCGGAAGTATCTTTACCAAAAGTAATTTTAGGCGTATAATTTTCTGTTTTCTCTGCCTGTATCAGATCATTCTCATTGACAACTATAGTCAGATTATGCTTTTTCAAATAATCATACAGCTCGGATTTCCCTTTGACCACTCCTTCAAATCCACCAAAACCTTCCAGATGAGCTTTTCCAAAGTTGGTAATATATCCAAAATCAGGTTGTGCAATAGTACACAAAAGCTCAATCTCTTTCTGGTGATTGGCTCCCATTTCTACCACTGCCATTTCATGCTCAGGTTTGATAGAAAGAATCGTTAGCGGGACTCCTATATGATTATTTAAGTTTCCGGAGGTATACTGTACATTGAATTTCTCAGAAAGGACTGCATGAATAATTTCTTTGGTTGTTGTCTTTCCATTACTCCCCGTAAGCCCGATCACAGGGATTTTAAGCTGATTTCTATGGTGAACAGCAAGCCGCTGGAGAAATTCCAGTGTAGAAGGAACATAGAAGATATTTCTATCCTTATTTTCAAATTCCTGTTTCTCCACAATTACGGCCAGAGCTCCGTCATCAGCAGCTTTTTCTGCAAGGGTTGCAGCGTTGAAGCTTTCACCGGAAAAGGCGAAGAAAATATCATTTTTACCGACTTTTCTGCTGTCGATTGTCACTTTATCTGACTGTAAAAATAAAGGATAAAACTGTTCTATATTCATAGTTCAAAAATAAAAAAACCTTCCGGAAATCCGGAAGGTTTTTTATAAGTATTTTTTTGATAAATATTATCTTCTAGTTCTGCCTTTATCGTTAGCTCTAGCATCCTGTGCAACACGGAAGCCAATCCATCCGTAAGCTTTGCCTTCGTTTTTGTATCTTCTTTGTCCCGGATCCAACCAATATGCTGTATCCTGCCAAGAACCACCTTTTACAACTCTTACGTCATTAGATACTGCAGACGTTCTGTCTCTGGTATCTTTCTGAAGTTTTACTCTTCCACCTGCATCTACAATAAACCTTCTCTGAGGAGCATTGTACATATCAAATGAAGAAGCCGAGTCTGAAGCTCTGTAATATTCTAAAGAAGACTGTCTGTCACCATCTCTGTAGTTTCTGTGATCAGCAATGGTTTCTCTTTCAAACTGCCCCGGAAGACCTCTGTATACTAATCTGCCATCTGCTAAGGTATCATACTTGATTGTACCTTCGTCAATCATTTTATAAGTTCCGTCACCGTTTCTTACAATAGCCTGAGGCATATTTCCTCTATAGTAGTTGAAATCGTTGAAATCTTCATCAATGATTGGTCTGTATACGTCTGCCGTCCATTCAGAAACGTTTCCGTACATACCGTAGATTCCAAGATCGTTAGAAGGATATTGTCTTACGTCTGCTGTTTGTGCAGCTCCGTCGTTTTTCCATCCTGCAATACCGGAATAGTCACCTCTTCCCATTTTAAAGTTTTCAAGGAACATTCCTTTATCTCTTCCTTTGGTACCTCTTAATCTTTCGATTTCAGGCTTTTTACCTAAGTATTGGTTATATTCTCTGTTTTTAGCCATACCAAGAGCAGCATATTCCCATTCAACTTCCGTAGGAAGTCTGAATTTCTGAACCATTGAAGCATTTGGAGCTCTGTTTGCAGAAAGAAGTCTCTGGTTGGTTGTTTTCATACCAGATTTCTGTTGCATTCTTTTCTCGTTGATATATCCCTGCATTTCCGGATCATTCGCTTTGAATTTATCCATGTTAAATGCAGTTCCGCCTTGGTTATTGGATTCGTTGATGTACAAATCTTTAGCAATAACTCCGGCTTGCATTAAAGCTTTTTCATTCGCTCTGTCTGTAAGCCATTCACAGTATCTGTTCGCCTGAGTCCAGGAAACTCCTACTACCGGGTAGTAATCGAATTCCGGAGAACGAAGATACGTTTCATTATAATCGTTTCTAGCTAGTTTGTTGTCCCATAAAAGAGTATCTGGCAAAGCACCGTTATAGATCTCCTTGAAGCTAGGGTCACTTGGTGGAAATACATACTTCAACCATGTAAGGTATTCGCGGTATTCGTAGTTAGTAATTTCTGTTTCTCCGATGAAGAATGAACTTACCTGCATTCTGCGCGGTGTGTTATTCCAATCATGCATAACATCATCTTTCACTAATCCCATTGTAAAAGTTCCACCTTCTACATATACCATTCCTGGCCACCCCTTCTGTTTTTGTTGCTTTCCTGCAAAAAACCAACCTTGTTTTTCGTTTGGTTTCCAACCCGTCTTGCTGACAAATTTTTTAGTACCGCCTCCTTTGCTGGTCCCGGATCCGCCACAGCTGGTTAATGCAAGTGTAGAACTTAATGCTATTAATGAAAACAACTTTAGTTTTTTCATAGTCGATATAAATATTTTCAAAGTACAAAGAAAAAATAAATTATTCAATAAATCAAGTAAACATTTGATTTTTTTGAAAAACGTTAACAAATTAATTTTATTGTATCACAATTTAATTCTAAAATTTTCATTTTATTTGTAATTCAGAAATTTCAATAATAAACATGAAACAAAAAATCACCTTTTTATTACTATTCTCTTTTGTATCAACACTTTGGGCCCAGAGAAAAGCCATAGAATGGGAAGGCTCTAAAATCCAAGATTTTGGTGACACAAAATTAAATCTTCCAAATTTTAAAAATGAAGGTTTTTCGTTCAGCCAAAATAATGTTTTTATTATAACCAAACAAAAAATAGGAGAAAAGCAGCTGAAAGTTTCGGATCTGGCCTGGGAAAGTGTTTCCACTAAGGATTTATATGACCTTGACAAAGGCAGACTGCCGGATTATGACATTGCAGATGTTGCCTACTATACGTTGGAAGGAGAAAGATATGCGAGCATCAGCGTGTCCTTATTTAAGAATGTAAAGGGACGGATCCAGAGACTTTCTTCATTTAATATCTCTGAAACAGCAGCTCCCAACAATTTCAAATCCGGAAATACAAACAAAGTGGGAAGCACTGCAAACCCTCTTTCGAGCGGCGGCTTCTATAAGATTAAAGTAGACAGATCCGGGATATTTAAAATTACAACACAATTTTTAAAAGATAGCGGCATTAATCCGGCTTCTGTAAATCCTAAAAATTTCAGAATTTATGGAAACGGCGGTGTAATGCTTCCGGAATACAACCTGGACACCAAATACAGTGCTCTTCAGGAAAACGCTATTCAAGTGGTGGGTGAAGACGATGGTGTATGGAATGACGGCGATTACGCCTTGTTCTATGCTCAGGGACCAAACGGATACAATCTTTATGATACATCCAACGGAAATGGTTTCAAGAGAGTGGATACAAGGACGGACAGAACCAATAATGTAAAAAATATATATGAAGATTTTTCTTATTACTTCATTAATTTCGACAAGGGCCCAGGCAAAAGAGTTCAGCCTGTTGACGTTAATCTTCCGGCCGGTAATCTAATAACAAGATATGATAATTACCAGGTCATTAATAATGACCAGAAAAACCTCTTAAAAGTAGGACGAATTTGGGTAGAAGAAGCTCCATTTACTACGGATAAAACGGTTACCTTCACTACCAATTCGCCAATACAGGCTGGTGATCTCATCAGATACAGTACACAGGTGGTAGGTTATAGATCCCAGCAGAATACTGTTGAATTTAAAATCAATAACCAAAACCCAATTGTTAAGGCGGTTCCGGCTAATACCAATAATTATGCATTCGATTTTTACCAGTTAAAATATGATGGAACCATATCCAACCTGAACGGAAATCAGATTACCCTTAATTATGCTCCAAATATTTCTGTAAATCCTAACGGAACTTTCCATTTTGATTATGCGGAAGTACAGTATAAAGAAAATCTTGCTTTCAACGGATCCCAGATGAACTTCAGGGATTTCTCAATTGCCAGCGGAAGCAATACCAATTACGGCTTCGGGATTTCCAATGCTACAAACCTTGAACAGGTATGGGATGTAACTGATATTACGAATGCCAACAGAAGAGTAAATAAGGCGGGTGCGGGCAGTTTTAACTTTGGTTATTTTACTTCTGATCCAAATTTCAATAATGAATTTGTGGCTTTCCGAGCTGATGCAGCTTATAACCCTCAGTTTGTAGAAAGAGTTGCCAACCAGAATCTTTCCGGGCTGCAGAATGTGGATTACCTGATCATCACGGTTCCTGAAATGATGGGGCAGGCACAGAGACTGGCCAGCTACCACCAGACTAAAAACAATTATACGGTAGAAATCGTAGATGCTGCTAAAATTTACAATGAATTCGGAAGCGGAAGCCGGGATCTTACTGCAATAAGGGATTTTGTAACAAAACTTAATAACAGCGGAAGGCTTAAGTATGTATTCATTTTGGGAGACACTTCATATGACTATAAAAACAGAATTTCCGGCAATTCCAATATCGTTTCCGCCTATCATGGTGAAAATTCAGCAGACTTTGTCGGTTCTTTTGTGACGGATGACTACATTGTAATGACACAGCCGCAGACTGCATCTTCTATTGAAAACAACCTGCCTGACATTCCTGTCGGTAGAATTCCTGCAGCCAATGTAACTGAAGCAGGAAATATGATCAATAAAACTCTTGCCTATTATAATGCGCTTCCGGGACAGTCTTCCCCTTTCGGAGAATGGCGTATGAAGCTTGATTTTGTAGTAGATGATGATAAAGATGGAGGAAGCCCCTTCCATGAAGTTATGAATAATACATTGTCCAGCATCTTTGAAGTTCCCGGACAGCAGGATCTAAAGGAATATAACGTACGAAAATTATATCTGGATGCTTTCCCAGCCCAAAGTACTGCGGCCGGACAAAGATTTCCTCAGGTGAATCAGGCCATTTCAAATGACATAGGCAACAGTCTTTATCTGTTCTATTTCGGACATGGAGGTATCAACGGATGGGCCCAGGAAAGGGTACTTACGAGTACGGAAATTCAGAACTCCAATAACTTCTCCAATGTTTACAGCAGATTCCCTTTTGTCTCTACCATTACCTGTGAATTTACATTATGGGATGAGCCGGCAACTTCTTCTGCAGGGGAACAGTTCATTAAGCTTAAGCAAGGAGGTGTTGCAGCCATGATTACATCAAGCCGTGCCATTGGTGTAGATTACGGACGTAACTTTACGGATCTTTACACAAAGAATATTTTTAAACTGATTGGCGATGATTTTGAAACTTTAGGATATGCTCATTTAAATGCTAAAAAACAAAAAGGAGCCAATATTGACCATCTGAAAGTAAATTTACTTGGTGATCCGGCTATGAAACTGAGTAGACCTCAAAGACAACTTGTTATCGACAATATTGAGTCTCCGGTTCCGGGATTGATCAGAGGCCTGGATTTCATTAAAGTGAAAGGCCATATCAACAATCCTAACGGAACGGTGAACACCACCTTCAACGGAAGGGTTTCTATTAATATTTTTGATAAAAGGCTGAACAAAAAAACTTTGAATAATGACGGAGTATTATCGCCTGTCATGGAATACACAGAAGAAGGAAGTGCTATTGTTAAAGCATCAGGAACCGCAGTAAACGGAGTATTCACTGTAGAATTCTATGTACCGAAGGATATCAACTATGCTGTAGGACAAGGAAGAATACTGGGTTATGCAGACAATAAAGCAATGGATGTATTCAATAACCAGGCAGTACAGGTGGGAGATATCAACCCAAATGGAATCAATGATAATGAACCTCCAAAGGTAAAATTGTATATGAATAATACAAATTTTGCCGATGGCGGAATCACGAACCAGAATCCTATGCTTTTGGCTTGTGTTACTGATGACACGGGGATCAACTCCACAGGATCCGGTGTAGGTCATGATATTACTGTTTATCTTGACGGGCAGATCATCAACACCGTTGTTCTGAATGACTTCTTTTCATCAGGCGAAGGAAACGGATGTCTTAACCCGAGTCTTGCCGATTACCAGAAAGGAAATGTAACCTACCCTTTCAGGAATTTAGCGATTGGACAACACCAGTTAACATTTAAAGTTTGGGACATAAACAATAATTCGACAACTGCTACGTTAAACTTTGAAGTTAAGGATGAAACTGACCAGCATCTGATCATTAACAGACCGCTGAACTGGCCGAATCCGTTTACCAATAAAACATACATCCAGTTTGAACATAACTGCGATGATATTTTAGATGTAAATGTTCAGATCTATACGATAACAGGAAAATTAGTGAGAACATTATCTCAGCCTGTCGTTGCAGAACCTTTCCTACAGGGCTTTAGAACACCTCGCCAGGCAATAGAATGGGATGGAAGAGACGATTTTGGGTCAACTGTTGCAAAAGGTACGTATATTTTTAAGATATTTGCAAAAAGTCAAAATCAAGAAAAATGCAAAGGAAGTGCTACGGCTGTAGAAAAAATGGTACTTTTGAAATAAATAAATAATACATAGATAATAATTGTTATAAAAAACTGATAATATATAAAAGACAACATATGAATTTAACTACTAAACTGCTTTTGGGATTTGGTTTAAGTGCTGGTTTTTTAGGCTATTCGCAAGATTTAAGTAAAATAAATCCAGTATTAACCGGAGCTCCTTTTCTAAGAATTGCACCAGATGCAAGAGCTGGAGGTATGGGAGACCAGGGGGTGGTAACTTCACCGGATGCATTTTCACAATTCTGGAATGCGGCAAAATATCCTTTTAGCAGAACAAGTTCTTCCGTAGGTCTTAACTATACGCCTTATATGGGAAAACTTACCAATGATGTATTTTTACTATATGGTGCATTCCATAAATTTTTAGGCCAGGAAG
The DNA here is from genome assembly GCF_003385495.1 of Chryseobacterium elymi. Classification (GTDB taxonomy): domain Bacteria; phylum Bacteroidota; class Bacteroidia; order Flavobacteriales; family Weeksellaceae; genus Chryseobacterium; species Chryseobacterium elymi. The sequence continues at coordinate 21,657 of NZ_QNUH01000019.1, forward strand.
AAAGATCCACTATTTCTGCAAGTATCTATTATTTCAACATGGGTGAGGTAGATCTTACCCAGCTGGTAGGCTCAGAAGTAACTTCTATGGGTACATCAAAACCTAATGAATTTTCCATTGACGTTGCTTACGGTCTGAAACTTTCTGATTCTTACTCAATGGCTGTTACCGGTAGATTCATCCGTTCAGATTTAGCCGGAGGCTTCAACACAGATACTACGCTTAAAGCTGCGAACTCATTTGCAGTAGACGTTTCAGGATACTATACATCTCCAAGATTTTCAAGTTTCGGAGGATACGACGGTAAAGTGAATGCAGGTTTCGCGGTTCAGAACTTAGGTCCGAAATTAGACTATACAGGAAATGAAGAATCCAGATCTTACCTGCCTACTATGGCAAGATTGGGACTTGGATATGATATGTATTTGGATGATATGAACAAGATAGGCATTAGTGTAGAAGGCTCTAAAATTTTGGTTCCGGGTTCAGAATATGTAGGAATAGATCCTAACACAAGACAGCCACGATATGAAGTTCCTAACGTAGGAGTAATGTCGGGGATCGGAAAATCTTTCAAAAATAAAAACTCTATCATGATGAGTGGTGCTTTGGAATATTCTTATGACAATGCATTTTCAGTAAGAACAGGTTACTTCCACGAAAGCGAGGAGCAGGGAGCAAGACAGTTTGCCACAGCAGGTATCGGATTGAAATACCGTTCTTTCGGACTTGATCTTTCTTATCTTATCAATATGTCAAAAATCAATACAGCTTTAGATAACACCCTTCGTTTCGGTCTTACCTGGAACATTGGTGACGAAACATCTAATGTAGATAATTAAGATATTTAATACCTAAATATAAAAAGTCTCATTTCTATGGGGCTTTTTTGTAAACAATTAGTTCGTCAATTGGCAATTAGCTACGCTGTCAATTGGCTTCGCCGTGAATTTTTCTCTCATTCTTACAGGCTCCCTCTTCACTTGCGAAGCACATTCACCATTCAAACTCTTCGGCAAATAGTACAATCTGTCATACCAAATTCGTCATAAGCACAGCCAGTCAAATTGCCAATTGACAAATTATTAAAGAAATATAATATATAAGTTTGTAAAAGTCTCATTTTTATAAGGTATTTCTTGTTTTCAATAATTAATTTTGTAGTATGAACTATTCAGCAGAACTCAAAAAATTCGTTACCAGCCAATATGTATATTCTGCGATCAGAATTACGCTGGCCACCGTTCTGCCCTGTTTAGTCCTCGCCCATTTCGGAATCCTGAAAGAATACTTTTTATTTCCCCTCGGGACCAGTTTTGTAGCACTCTGTGATCAGCCCGGGCCTTTTATCAGAAGGAGAAATGCGCTTACGTTTGCTATTTTTTGTTTTGTGTTCGTTGCATTTATTGCCAGCATGGTCATGAATTTTAAAGTTCTGGTTATCCTGGAAATCATTGTGTTCGGAATGTTCTTTTCTCTTATCGGAGTTTACGGACAGAGGCTTGCAGCCGTAGGTTCATTATCTCTTGTTGTACTGGCGATCTTTATTGACGGGCATCTTACAGGAAGTAATATTCTCAAAAGCCTGCTGATTTTTGCATCCGGCTGTATTTGGTTTTTGCTTATTTTCCTTATAGTCACCACTATCCAGCCTTACAAACTGGCAGGACAAATGATCGGGGAAAATTATCTGCAGCTTGCAGAATTTTTAAAGATCAAAGCCAACTATTATCAGAAAAATCCTGATTTTGATAAGCTTACCACTCAGGTCATTGCCAAGCAGATCGGGATCAAAAACCTTCAGGAAGAAACCAGGGAAACTGTTTTCAAGACAAGAACCATCGTTAATGAATCAACAACAACCAGCCGTCTGCTGATGCTGATGTTTTTGAATTCCATGGACCTTCATGAAAAGCTAATGACTTCTGAAAGCGATTATCAGAAACTGCAGCAGAGTTTCGAGGACAGCATGATCCTGGTCAATATCCACGACTACCTTAATCTGCTTGCCGAAGAAATTACCAATATAGGAATCTCGCTTCAGATTGGAACAAGAGCAAAACCCATCTTCGATCTGGAACATGAACTTAAAAACCTTAACGTTCATTATTTTGAGTTGCGTAATAAGCAGCTGACTCCTGATAATCTGGAAAATTTCATGATCCTCCGCCAGATCCTGATGCGCATCAATGAGATAACAAAAGAAATCAATGAGATCTATAAAGTGTTTTCCCAAGATGTAAAACTGGCCAAAAGCCTTTCTACAGGGCTAGATTTGAAAAAATTCATGCCTAATGAAGAGAAGCTCAACTTCAAAGTTTTAAGGAATAATATATCGCTTTCATCCTCCCACTTCAGACATGCGATAAGAATTACGACAGCTCTGCTTGTAGGTTATCTTTTCTCTATGTTCGATTTTCTGGGTCTGGGTCATACCTACTGGATTCTTATTACGATTACAGCAATATTGAAACCTGCCTACTCCATTACAAAAAAAAGGAATCTTCTGCGTTTATACGGAACCATTGCAGGTGCAGTTATTGCCTATACGATTCTGCATTTTGTACACTTCAATGGTCTTTTATTTACCATTCTGCTCTTGAGCATGATCATGTGTTTCAGCTTTCTGAAAGGCCGCTATTTCTGGGCTGTCCTGTTTATGACGATCTATGTATTTCTGAGCTTTAACTTTTTAAATCCAGGAAATGTAAATGTGATCTTTAAAGACAGAATTCTGGATACCATTATTGCCGGAGTCATTGCTTTTGCCGTGTCATATATTGTTCTTCCTGTATGGGAACATACTCAAAACCTTGATCTGATGAAAAAATCTGCTGCAGATAATCTGATCTATTTTGAAAGTGTCATTTCCAAATTCTTACAGGGAGATTTTGATATTGAAGATTATAAAGTAAAGCGGAAAAATGCCATTATTTCGCTGGCCAACCTTTCCGACAACTTCCAGAGAATGATCTCTGAACCGAAGAATCAACAGAAAAAACTTGAAGTTGTCCACCAGTTTGTAGCAACATCACACCTGATCACAGCTTATACCGCTTCCCTTTCCCAATACTCTAAAAACAATGAAAAGTATCCTGAAATAGATGCTGAAAGCTGGAGCAGAAAGATTGAAGCCGAGATGCAGCAGACCTCAGTTTTACTACATGGAAACGAGATCAATGAAGCTTTAAAAATGGAAAGCCGCCTGGAGCCGGAAGATTCTTCCATTGAAAATATGCTAGTAAAAAGAAAAACAGAAATTGAGGAAAATGATCTGGTTGACAGAAGGGATCCTGATAAAATTTCACATTTAACGGAGCTTAAAAACATTCATGATATCCTGGAGCTGATCTACGATGTAGCAAAGGAGCAGAGAAAAGTGATTGAAAAATACAGAAGCGAAGCAGATTCTACTCCTCCACAATCGTAAAGCAGTAGTCATCAAAAAATTCCACTCTCGCCTTGAACTCGTCTGAAAACTGTTCGTCATAAACCCTGCAGCTTATTTTATGAAGATGCTTGAGCTCAAACGGCTTTACTTCGTAGTTCTTCTTCAGAGACCAGTATTTGGAATGATGAATCTTATACATGCTTTCCTTTACACTCCATATAATAGTATAGAAAGCTGGGGCATTATTTTCAGGGATGAACCCTCTTTCATTTTCATAGGTGAATTTATCGATAACCCTTAGAATCTTTGGATTGAATTTTTCAATATCAATGCCTATCTTGTTTTTAGAAATCGCTATAGCTGCAAAAGGAAATGAATGGGTGATGGAAATTTCCGCATCTTTAGGTGACAGGAAAGGTTCCCTTTCTTTATATAATATTTTAGCGTGAGGTTTTAAGCCTTTCAGAAGTTTACGGACCATCAGTACCTCCTGGAGTTTTTTCGGATGGTAGTCCTTTACTTTTTCCGCATTTTCAGGTTCCAGAAGTTCATTGATATCAAGCTCTTCGCTTTCATCATATTTCCATACAAGAATCGTTGCATTGTCGTCTGAAAAATCTCGGTAAAGGGGCATCGTTTTTTTATTCGATAAAAGTAGTGAAAAGATGTGGAAGTTGAAAGGGATGGAAGAAGGGAGCCGGAAGATGGAAGTGATTATTCGTTTGTAAAATAATTTTTAAAAGTGTAATTCAAAAAAAAATCTTATTCAATAAAAAAACATTTTCTTTACTCAAACTTTATAAACTTCCTTCTCCCCTCTTCCATCTTTTTCTTATTTATTTCGACTGATGATTTACATCATTTCTATGCTCGAGAATTTCAAGATTCTCATCTACAAAATAAGCACTTCCAAATCCGTTTACATAAGAACCTTTTACAGGCTGCAGAGCAATAAGAATAAAGTCTCCCATTTCAGAAATAACATCAACCACTTTTCCGTGAGTTTCTTTAAGCTTAGTGACAACGGTGTCCCAGGTTGCAGAATCTCTTTCTATCTGGGAAGTTGACGCCTCGATGGTGAGGCGTTCACGGGCATAAATCTGTTTGGTTGCAGATTCGTCTTCAATAAACATCACTGAGGTTTTTCTGCCGTCCGCAAGATTTTTCGTGTGTCTTGCCATAAAAGATACCAGAACATATAACGTATTGCCTATCTGGACATAAGGAGCATAGCTGGAATTAGGAGTTCCTTCTGCATCTACTGTAGCTAAAATTACACTTTTAGTACGTTCTATCAGTTCCTTTACTTTTGGAGCAACCGGCTTTGCCTTTCTATTGGCCTCTTCCTGAGCATTTGTATGATTCATAGTATAAAATTTATCTGAACAAAAGTAGTTATTTATATTAAGACTAAATAATATTAAATCATGTATAATCTCATAAAATCTAACTCAGTCTGTCGTTTTTTTATCTTAATTATTAATTGTAATTTTGCATTTCATTATCAACTGAATTTAAACTTATTCATTACATATGAGTACTACAACACAATACGTTCCTTACAAAGTGAAGGACATATCCCTAGCAGAATGGGGAAGAAAAGAAATTACCCTTGCCGAAGCAGAAATGCCAGGCTTAATGTCTATCCGTGAAGAATACGGACCATCTCAACCTTTAAAAGGTGCAAGAATTGCCGGATGTCTTCACATGACCATCCAAACAGCTGTGCTTATCGAGACATTGGTGGCTTTAGGAGCTGAAGTTACCTGGTCTTCTTGTAATATTTTCTCTACCCAGGATCATGCTGCTGCTGCTATTGCTGCTGCAGGAATTCCCGTTTATGCCTGGAAAGGTCTGAACGAAGAGGAATTTGATTGGTGTATTGAGCAGACTTTATTCTTCGGTGAAGACAGAAAACCATTGAACATGATTTTGGATGATGGTGGAGATTTAACGAACATGGTTTTCGATAAATATCCTGAATTTACAAAAGATATTAAGGGACTTTCTGAAGAAACTACTACAGGTGTACACAGGCTTTATGAAAGAATGAAGAACGGAACTTTAGTAATGCCTGCTATCAACGTAAACGATTCGGTAACTAAGTCGAAGTTCGACAACAAATACGGATGTAAGGAATCTGCAGTAGATGCCGTAAGAAGAGCTACAGACGTTATGCTTGCTGGTAAAAGAGTTGTAGTTTGCGGTTACGGAGACGTAGGTAAAGGTACTGCTGCATCTTTCAGAGGAGCTGGTTCTATCGTTACGGTTACTGAAATTGACCCAATTTGTGCGCTTCAGGCTGCTATGGACGGTTATGAAGTAAAAAGACTGGACACAGTTGTAGACAACGCTGATATCATCATCACTACTACAGGTAACTTCAACATTGTAAGAGGAGAGCATTTCCTTAAAATGAAAGATAAAGCGATCGTTTGTAACATCGGTCACTTCGATAATGAAATCGATATGGCCTGGTTAAACAAAAACTATGGTCAGACAAAATCTGAAGTTAAACCTCAGGTAGACATCTACACATTAGAAGGTGGTAAAGAAGTTATCATCCTTGCTGAAGGTAGATTGGTAAACCTTGGTTGCGCAACAGGTCATCCAAGTTTTGTAATGTCTAATTCTTTCTCTAACCAGACTCTAGCTCAGATTGAACTGTGGAATAATTCTGCTGCTTATAAAAATGAAGTCTATATGCTTCCGAAGCATTTGGATGAAAAAGTAGCGGCTTTACACCTTAAAAAATTAAGCGTTGAGCTGGAAACTCTTTCTCCGGAACAAGCTGAATATATCGGTGTAGATGTAAAAGGTCCATTCAAGCCTGAGTACTACAGATACTAAGATTTTATTTTAATCTATATACAATCCCATTATTCAATATAGTGGGATTTTTTTATTGCTATATTTTCAAACCTAACAAGTATTCCTTATTTTTGAAAAATAAAAAAGAGAATGAAAAAATATTTATTTCTGGGGCTAATGGGCTCAGCGACAATTTTTACAAGCTGCAGCAGTGATGACAACGAAATTATAAATGAATCTTCAGAAAAAAAGTTATTATTAAGTAAAGTCACTACCATTTACTATGACAATCCTTCCAATCCTGAAACCACCGTATCCACATTCGAATACAACAGCCAGGGAGAACTCATAAAAATGCTATCCGGAGGAAGATCTTCCGTTTTCGAGTATAGCAACGGAAAACCGACAAAGGTAAATTACTACACACCCACTCAGACTTTAGAATATTATGCTGTATTTAATTATAATGGCAATCAATTAGTTGATATCAAAGCTATCTACACGAACCCGGGTTTCAACAGGAAAAGCACTTATACATATAATTCAAACGGTAAACTCGTATCTTCCACCCATTGTCAGTCAGAAGACTGCTCGAATCCAGGTACTTCCACCTACACTTATGGCGGAGACAACATTTCCGTGGAAACTTCCACCCTCGGAGGAACAATAAGCTCTACTTATAAAAGAGAATTTTCGTATGATGATAAACTAAGTCCGTTTACCAATACAAACAAGTATATGAGAATTATGATAGAAGGAGCCTATTCTTTAAGCAAAAACAATTATACAGCAGAAAAAATAAGCTACAGAAACAGTGACGGAAGCTGGACCCAAAATCAAAGTAATACTTATACCATACAGTACAATAGTGCTCAGCTACCCATTCAGGTGGTCGGAAAACAAGCTAATGGAAACAATTACGTGCAATACAATTACGAATATATTACACAGTAACGGTTACAGAAAACTTTCCATTTAGGAGAGTTTTTCTTTTTTGAAGCTATTCCCGCTATCCGCTCGTACTCCTCGCATCCAAGCCAAGGGCATAGCACGCTGTGGGGTAAACGCTACTATCGGGGCTAATGAAGCCCAATCACTCCATATCCGTATTTTACCCATATTTTTACAGCATTATCACTAAGTTTAGAAAAAATGAATATATTTAGCCTCTTAAACAAAAACATTTAATTAATGAAAAAACAAAGAGTATCAAATGCGTTCGTAGCCGCATCTTGGGTAGCATTGGGAGCAGGAATGACAGGCTTCATCGTAGGTCTTGCCAGAGCAGAAATGCTGCTGAATGAAAAAGGATATTATTTTACCATTCTTCTTTATGGGCTGTTTGCCGTAGTGTCACTGCAAAAAGCCGTCCGTGACCGATTGGAAAATATCCCGGTAACCGACATCTATTATGGGATCTGCTGGTTTGCAACGCTTTCTTCCATTGTCTTATTGGCGATAGGACTTTGGAATGCCACTATACTTCCGAGTGAAAAAGGGTTTTATGCATTTGCATTTCTCCTCGCTCTTTTTGGCGCCATTTCCGTTCAGAAAAATACACGTGACAATATGGCTCAGGAATAAACAAAAAACGCTCCCAATACAGGAGCGTTTTTGTTTATAAATATTTTTAGTTTATGAAAAGAAAGTAATTCACTAAATACAGCAAATCACAACTCACTATTTACAATTGACTATTCACAATTATGCTACTTGTCATATTGATTCGGATGCTGAGCTTTAATATCATCGACTGTTCCCAACACTTTATCTTTCAAAGAATCCTGATATTTCTGAAGATTTCCAGCGATTGCTTCATCTGCGCTTCCCAGGATCTTTACAGCTAAAATCCCTGCATTCAGAGCCCCGTTTAAAGCTACCGTCGCTACAGGAATTCCGCCCGGCATCTGAAGAATAGACAGTACAGAATCCCAGCCATCAATAGAGTTGCTGGATAAGATAGGAACCCCAATCACAGGCAATGTGGTACAGCTGGCTACCATTCCCGGAAGGTGTGCAGCTCCTCCTGCTCCTGCAATGATCACTTTAAGCCCTCTTTCTTTAGCGGTTTTCGCATAGTCAAACATTCTTTCTGGTGTTCTGTGTGCCGAAACTACCGTCAGTTCGTATGGAATATCTAGGCTTTTCAAAAAATTTGCAGCCTGTTCCATGATTGGCAGATCGCTCTGGCTGCCCATTATAATTCCTACCATCTTCAATTTTTATTAGATTGTCAAAGATAAAAAATTAAAACCTGCCTTTACAATATCTTATCTCATAAAAAATGAGGAACGTACTAATTTTGGCCCAAATTTTCCATCTGTATCACTATAAATCATAGCATCTGTATCCATCAGGTAGGACTTATTTAGGATATATTTGCCTTTTTACCTATAAATTTGAAAGACTATAAGCTTACTTTTGCAGTACTGACTGTTGCCATTGTCTGGGGAACTACATTTTTATCGATCAGGGTAGCAGTGGAGACCATTCCTGCATGGTTTGTAGCCGGGATCCGTCAGTTTCTGGCCGCTATTATTATGCTTCTTATTCTCCTGTACAGGAAAGAATTTAAATGGATCGGCTGGAAAAACCTGAAATACCAGCTTATTTTTTCGTCATTAATGCTCATTATTGCAAATGGAATGACAACGGTAGCGGAAGAAGAAGTTACCAGCAGCCTGACATCCCTAATCAGTGCCTGCTCACCTATTCTTGTTTTTGTGGGAAGTCTGGCATTAGGGCTCCAGAAGTTCCATCCAAGAGCTTTTATCGGGGTCATCATGTCTTTCAGTGGGATTATTTTCATATTTTGGGATGGTATTCATGATCTTAAAAATCCGGATTATGCCTTAGGTATTCTGTTTCTGTTTATTGCCATTGCAGGATGGGCTTCAGGAACAATCTTTACAAAAAAAATGAATATCCAGAGTGGCAATATTTTTCTTAACCTGTTTTACCAGTTTCTGTTTGCCGGTATCGTACAGATAATTTTTGCATTTCTGCTTTCAGAAAATTATAATTTTGGGAACTGGAGTTTCAAAAGCATATCTGCAATGCTGTATTTGGCTGTATTTGGCTCTGTAGCAGCATTTTTTGCCTTTCATTATGCATTAACCAAAGTGTCGCCGGTGCAGATATCTATACTTGCCTATATCAATACCCTCATCTCAATATTTTTAAGTTGGCTGATTCTTAATGAGAAAATCAGCGTTAAATTCATCGTTGCTGCCGTACTGATCATTCTGGGCGTATTTATCATTAATTATAATCCGCAAATGTTTAAAAGGCAGAAGATAGAATAATAAAGAACTACGCCTTCCGATTTAAAATGCAGACATCCCGATTAATTGGAATTAAAAACTCTAGCATTATCAAAAATAAAAATTGAAACAAATTGCTGCCATAAAAAATTGGTTATACTGTGTAATTTTTTCCCGCATTTAAGCTGATATGAATCGGAAGATTTTATATTTTCCTTATTTTTTCCTATATTGTTTAGACCAACACTGACAATATGCTTAAAAACACATTTTTTATTCTTCTAGCCGGCTCATTCCTTCTGATCAGCTGTGATTATAAGGAAAAAGAAAAAAAAATTACAGAAAGAGAAAAACAGCTTCTCGAAAAAGAAAAAATATTCGCCCAAAAAGAATATGAATATCAATCTCTTTTAAAAATGAGAGATAGTATTTTTGCAAAAAAAGACTCCTTTAAGATCGCTTTATGGCCGGAAGAAATTTCCGGTACATGGAACGGAAAAGTTATCTGTACGGAATCTAACTGTAATGATTATGTAGTGGGTGACCAGCGTACTGATACTTGGGAATTCGACAGTGATTCTATCCACCTGTCAGCAAAAATCATCAATAACAATAACCTGATAAGAACTTATTCCGGGAAATTTGAGAACAATGAAATCAAACTGAATTTCAGAACAGATTCTACTTCACAAAAGAAAGTAGAGATGAATGTTCTTATTAACGATATTTCGGATACCAAACTGAAAGGAACAAGAACTATTACTGCCGACAACGGCTGTACAGCCAAATTTTCTGTTGAGTTAGTACGTTCCACAAAATAAAAACACCTATGATTTTACTGAGTATACACAATCTGAGTTTTCCTATAGAAGATCCGGTCCTAAAATTCCTGTTGGTACTGGTCATTATCCTTGTCGCTCCCCTGCTTCTGAATAAAATTAAAGTTCCGCATCTGCTAGGCCTTATCATTGCCGGGGCAGTAATAGGTCCTAATGGCTTTAATGTGCTGGCAAGAGACAGCAGCATTGTTGTGACGGGAACCACTGGCCTTCTTTATATCATGTTTCTTGCAGGATTAGAGATAGACATGGGAGATTTTAAAAAGAATAAATGGAAAAGCCTTACGTTTGGGCTCTACACATTTATTGTCCCTTTCGTTTTAGGTTATCTGGGCAGCTATTATCTGCTGCATTTCTCCATATTGACTTCTATCCTATTTGCCAGTCTTTTTTCATCGCACACACTGATTGCCTATCCGTTAGTCAGTAAACTGGGAATTACCAAAAATAAAGCGGTAAATATTACTGTCGGAGGAACCATGATTACTGATATTCTGGCGCTTTTGGTGCTTGCTGTGATTGTAGGAATGTCGCAGGGCGAAGTGGGTACGGAATTTTGGGTTAAACTCTCTGCTTCTTTTATCGTTTTTGCCCTGATTGTCCTTATTGTATTTCCTATCATAGGTCGTTGGTTTTTCAAAAGGGTAGATGATAAGATTTCACAGTATATTTTTGTGCTGGTGATGATTTATCTTGCGGCAATGCTTGCTGAGCTTGCCGGAGTAGAAGCTATTATCGGCGCTTTCTTTGCAGGGCTTGCTCTAAACAGGCTGATTCCGCATACCTCATCTCTAATGAACAGAGTAGAATTTGTAGGAAATGCCATCTTTATTCCGTTTTTCCTGATCAGTGTAGGAATGCTGATCGACTTTAAAGCTTTCTTTAAAAGCTGGGAAACACTGCAAGTAGCAGGAATCATGCTCGTTGCATCCATCGGAGGAAAGTATATCTCAGCGGTAATGACCCAAAAGTCGTTCAGGCTGTCCAAGGAAGAAGGGAAGCTTATTTTCGGACTGAGTTCTGCTTCTGCAGCGGCAACTTTAGCCTCAGTAATGGTAGGTTACAATATTATTCTTTCTGAAACGGAGACCGGTGAACCGGTAAGATTGCTGAATGAGCATGTACTGAACGGAAGTATTCTTCTGATTCTTATTTCCTGTACAATCTCTTCATTTATTTCCATGGCCAGTGCACAAAAGATTGCACAAAGCGACAATGAAGATACGGTTTCCGGCAACAGCCACGAAGAGGAAAATATCCTTCTGGCCATTAACCATGAGGAAACTGTGGAAAGGATGGTGAATCTGGGGATTTTGATCAAAGCCCATTCTAATACAGAAAACCTGTTCGCTCTGAATGTCATTAATGAAGATAAAAATGAATCTTCAGTGAAAAATGCTGAAAAACTTCTCCATCAGGCCGCCGATGCCGCAGCCGCAGTTGACGTTAAAATGCAGACACTTAAAAGGTATGACAATGATGTGATCAATGGGGTTAAAAATGTCATTAAAGAACAGAACATTACAGATCTTATCATTGGTTTGGAAGATGAGAAAGGCTTCTCTCCTTCTTTTGTTTATAACCTTTACAGTGGATACCTTCAGAACGTTGATGTGAATGTACTGGTGTACCATGCAGCACAGCCACTCTCTACTATTAAGAAATATGCCGTGATGATCCCGGAAAATGCCCATAAGGAAGCCGGATTCTTTCATGCGCTTCTTAGGGTATGGAATATCGCCAGAAACTCCGGTGCCAATGTAGTTTTTTATGCTCCTGAAAACATATTGGATATTCTTCAGAAGATCGTTAAGAAAGCCAATATAGAAGCTGAATTTATCATTATGAGTACGTGGCAGGACGGTGAAAAAACGGCAGCAAAATTGAAAGAAGATGAAGCATTGATTATCCTGATGGCCAAACGCGGTATGAAATCCTATATTCCACGAATGAGGCTTATCCCGGAATTACTGAACAGATATTTAAATGATAATAATTATCTGTTGATATTCCCGTTCTCAGAATTTGACAAAAACAGTCCTGAAATACGATCTGTAGGCAACCATGGGGATTTTGTGGAAATCGGAAATGTGATTCAGAAAATTTTTAAATAAGAATTAATTTAAATTTATAAAGAAATCATTGAGATTGAAAACCTGTTTTAGTCTTAATAATAAATCTGTCACATATCATTTTGATCCGAAAAATAAAACTTTGTACATCAATATGGCCAATTCCGATGGGAGCCTACGGATGTGTCCTCCTTTTCAAAATTGAAAAAAGCAAATATGAAGGTAAGACGCTAATTGTCATTAAAAAACAATAAATGAGAATGAAAACAATATTAATTCTGCTGATAGCTTCTGCCATATTTTCATGCAAAGAAAAAAAAGACAAAGTCGAAAATAAAATTTCGCAGCCTACTGCAATTGAAACCGTTATAGCAGAAACTCCCAGAGAAATAAAAACCGATACAACTATCTTCCATGAACCAGAACCTATAAACCCCGAAAAAACAGAACCGGATGCTGTTTCTTCGGTTTTTGCTTTCAATAAATTTCCGTCAGCCGATTATAAATTCGTCAAAAAAGCAAAGCTTAATTTCTCCAGCGATGAAGGAGCTTATAACTTCCGGACAAGAATTAAGGAAGCTTATGCATCTGGTACTCCTGATTTTGCCAGCTATTATATCACGGTTATTTTTGGATGTGGTGCAAGCTGTATTATGGGATTAATGATGGATGTCCGGGACGGTAAAATCTACGGGCTTCCGCTGGGAGAAGAAACGTCCTGCATGTTTGCTGAAGACCGGGCAATATTCGGCCTGGGCAGCAAACTGTTTATTGCCAGTATCTGTAAAGAATCTCCTGAAGACGAAAATGTTTATTACCATGCCTTTGTCTGGAATGAAGAAAAGAAGGTTTTTGAAAAGGTGGAGGAGAAAGATATTAAGTAATAAAGTTTAATGTTATGAGAAAAGCTGCGATAGTAATAATTTCCATCCTTCTTACGATCATTGTATCCTTTACAATCTACTGGAATCTTCCGATAGACATAACAAGGAGTGCCGATATAAAATACGGAAACAGTCTCATACAAAATATTGAGATTTATAAAAATACTTATCATCATCTTCCGGAAAATAATGATTGGGAAACACTCGAAAAATTAGGTTTCAAAAAAGAAGATCTTGGAGCACAACCTGACTATAGGCAAAACGGCAATGGCTCTTATGAGTTAGTTTATTTTGATGAATTTGATGGCCCTTTTTTGATCTGGAATTCCAATGAAAAGAAATGGAGCATTGATTTTCCTAAAATTCAAAAGTAGAACGTGGATAGAATAGAGTGAATTCAAGCTTCACAACATTCACAAAAATATGCTCAATCCATCTAATCTGCGGGATAATTTTTCATGCAAAGATTTAAGATCATACTATAGATTTAAGGAAAGCTAAGAACAGAATCAACAAGTTGATTCGATGAAGCGGATGGATAGATAGCATTGACAAAATCACATAAAAAAGAGCTGCAATCCATATATTACAGCTCTTTATCTTTATTTTAAGCCTACTCCTTATTCAGCGATCACTCTTATCATTGCTTTCACCTTCACCAGTTTTTCCATCAGCTCTTCTCTGGAATCAGCCAGTACATTAATGTGCCCCATTTTTCGTCCGGGTTTGGTTTCAGTTTTTCCGTAGAGATGAATGTAGGTTTTCGGTAATTTGAGAACATCATCCATTCCTTCGTAGATCACCTTTCCGGCATATCCTTCTGCTCCAACAAGGTTCAGCATTCCGCTATAGGTAAAAGCATCTGTGTCTGCCAGCGGTAGATTTTTCACAACACGGTACATCTGCTCAAACTGGGAATTAGCATTTCCTTCCTGGCTTTGATGACCTGAATTATGCAGTCTTGGAGCGGTTTCGTTCACCCATACTTTTCCACTTTTGTCAAGGAATAATTCGATGGCAAAAAGACCGGGCGAGTTTACAGCACCCAGAAATTTCTCAGTAATGGAATTGATCTGTTTCTGGATATCATCGCTCAAAAACACAGGACAGATATTGAAATCCAACAGGTTCAGCTTTGGATCAGCTACCATTTCCGTTACAGGAAAAGTTTTGGTTTCACCGTTTTCATTTCTGGCAACAATGACAGAAAGTTCCTTGTCAATATCTACCAGACTTTCGATCACGGAAGCCTCTTTCCATAAATGCTGGTAATCATCTTTTGTTTTGATCACCTGAACTCCTTTCCCGTCATACCCTCCGGTGTTCATTTTCTGTACAAACGGCAACGGCATCATGATTTTTTCTTCGCTGTCCCAAACGACCTGAAATTCAGGACTTGGAATATCATATATTTTGTAGAATTCTTTCTGGAGAATTTTCTGCTGAATAGTTTTAATAATGGCAGCATTAGGAACTACTTTTACACCCTGCTTTTCAAGTTCTGCCAAAGCATCGGCATTAACATGCTCTATTTCGATGGTGATTACATCTTTATCTTTCCCGAAGTTCAGTACCGTATCATAATCATTGAAATTCCCTTGGGTAAAATGGGAGATGCTGCTGCACGGTGCATCGGAGGCAGGGTCCAGTGTATAAAATTGGTCGTCGTATTTCAGTGCGCTTTGTATCAGCATTCTTCCGAGCTGTCCGCCTCCTAAAATTCCTATTTTCATTCTTACTTTTATTTTTCTATTAGATTTTAATGGAAAGCTTTTATTGAATTTTATCAATCTTTAAATATCCAAGCCCTATTGGATTTTCCTGACTCTCCGCCTCAGATTTTGTCAGGATGATTGAGTATTTTTCTTTCATTTTTTCCGGCAGAATATCATTGACATTGAAGATATCATCAATATCAACACCGTGCTTATCATCAATATGACTTACAGCTCCTTCAAAGCCCATTGTCGCATAAAATTCTGTTGCCTTTGCCCTTTTAATGATTTCTCCCATTGATTTCCCCACCATCAGGTGTTGTTCGTGAAATTCTTCAAAAAAGCCTTTTTTGTACCCTCCTAAATTAAGGAAATACAGCTGGTCTTCGGATGGCAGATCTGTTTTTTCAACAATCTTCACCTCATATCCGTCTGCAAATCTCACTTCCTGATAACAATCCACATGAATCTTTCCTTCCGCTTCTTTCCAGAAGTCTTTCATATCCGGAACGAGATCTTTAAGGTTTTCTGCGATCCCGAAAAAAACGTCATGCTGCTCGATATTCCTGCCTTTGGGCGTTGCACCGAGAATGATATAAAACAATTTCATTTCAGTTTTCATAGCTGCAAAAATACGTTAAATTTATCTTTTTTAAACGTTTGGCAGAGTACTACAATAGTTTTATATTTGTAGCATGTCAGAAATCATCATTCTGTTTCTCGGCGCAGTTTCCGCCGGTCTTTTGGGTTCACTTACGGGTTTGGGAGGAGGAGTTATTATTATTCCTTTATTGACGCTGGGTTTTGGCGTTCCGATGCATTATGCCATTGGTGCTTCTTTAATTTCTGTGATCGGTACTTCTTCGGGTGCTGCCGTAGCTTTTGTGAAGGAAGGTTTCACCAATATGCGTATAGGCATGTTTCTGGAAATCGGTACTACTGCCGGAGCTATTATCGGGGCATTAGTTTCCGGAATGCTTAATCCCAATACCATCGGAATTATCTTTGCAAGTATTCTTTTATTAACAGTTATTATCAATCTTAAGGGAAAACCTGATCACCAAAAACCTTTGATAAAAGGAAGCCTTGAAGAAAAACTGAAATTGTACGGAACTTTCCCCGATAAAGGGGTTTTGAAAAGCTATTCTGCAAGAAATACAGTTCCGGGATTTCTGATGATGCTGTTTGCCGGTGCCATGTCCGGTCTTTTGGGAATCGGGTCTGGCGCACTGAAGGTTCTGGCAATGGATAATATGATGAAGCTGCCATTTAAGGTTTCTACTACTACAAGTAACTTTATGATTGGTGTAACAGCTGTGGCCAGTGCTCTGATCTACTTCCAGAGAGGCGAGATCATTCCTGTAATTGTAGCACCGGTGCTGATTGGTGTGGTGGTAGGAAGTTTCATAGGCTCAAAAACCCTGATGGTATCCAAAACAAAGAAATTAAAAGTATTCTTTGCGATTGTGATCACCATTTTATCAATATATATGATGTATAACGGTATCAATAAAAGTTTCAGATAATGAGAAAGAATTTTACAGATGTGGATCTGAACCGTTCGGTAGGGAATCTGCTGAGACTGGGCGTTATTTTGTCTGTGGCAACATCATTGGTCGGCTTTATCAAACTTTTTATGGAAGGCTTTAAAATGCCTAAAAAATATACTTCCCTGGACATGGGCTCCTCTTCTGAAAAAGTATGGGGTATGTTTTGGAATTCTTTATGCAAAGGAGAAGGTATGGCTATTATCCAGCTGGGAATCCTGCTTTTGATTTTCACTCCTCTGGTGAGGATTATTTTTGCACTGATAGGTTATTTAAAAGAAAAAGACTATGTTTATGTAGTCATTTCTTCAATAGTACTGGCTATTATGGCCATTAGTTTCTTTACAGGTTACGCTCACTAATTTTTTACATTTCATAAAATTCCAGCGGAAGCTGATCCGGATCCTGGGTAAAGAAAAATTCTTTTCCGGTGTATTCATCTATACGAATGTCTTCACAGGTTAGCCCTTTGGTTATGAGCTCTTCTCTTTTGCGTTCTACATTCTCCACGGAAAAAGCCAGATGCCTTAAGCCGCATGACTCCGGGCGGGAAGGCCTTGGCGGCGGATCAGGAAATGAAAACAGTTCAATAACGTAATGATCACCTATAGCTAGGTCAAGCTTATATGACTGTCTTTTTTCACGGTAAACTTCGCGGATCATAGTAAGGCCTAAAACTTCAGTGTAGAATTTCTTTGAAACTCTATAATCTGAGCATATAATGGCAATGTGATGGATCTTCATTTTAAATTTTTAATTCTTATGCCAGATTCTATAGATTTGAAACGCAATCAGGTTTCAGCTCTTCATTATTTTATTTCTTTGCAGTTTTCTTTTCTTCTGGTATCGATGATGTACTGAATTTTCCAGTCATTCTGCTGCCTGATCAATTGAAAGCTGTTCGCCCCGCAATGTGAAAATTTACCTTTGAAGAAGAAAGAATACGGTGTGAACACACTTGCAAGCCCACCATCTGTATGGATTGCATCAATGATAATTCTTTCATCCAGATCATCTTTTGAAAATTTTGAAACGGAAGCGATAAATTCCTGTACGTTTTCGTTTTTTACTGTTCCATCTTTAGTGATGCTCTGAAGAATGGCTCCTTCTGCAAAAACGGATTTCATCATCTCAGGATCTGCATTCTTAATTCCTAAAAACAGATTACGGATTGGTTTTTCTATTTCCTGGTTCTGCTGTCCGAAACAAAAAGTACCGAAAAACAGAGCAGCTGCAATAAGTTTATTCATATGGGGATTAATTATCTGACAGAATAAAAGTAGGAAAATTATGGTAAACTATTAAATTAACAAAGCTTAAAAAGCGAATTGATTTGAATTGTATAAAAAATAAACTATTTTTATCCGTTGATTAAATTTTATGTGGGGTATTTATTTGTCGTTAACCGGATTGCTTGTGCTCTTGACACTGCTGCCTAAAATTCAGAATTCCCATTGGATATTCAGGGTTTCGGAGTTTGGTAAGATTCAGATTACTTATGTTGTTTTGATCACTTTTATTTTGGGGTTTTTACTTGATCAGCCTCAGCATATCTGGTATTCACAGAGTCTTCTGCTGTTATTGTTTATTCATCACGGGGTAACCCTTGTGAAATATACACCGCTTTATCCTGTCAAAAGACATAAGCGGCAGCATGAATCTTCACAAAAACTGCATTTCATTTCTGCCAATGTTTATCAGTTTAATAAGGAATACGAAAGATTTATTCAACTTATTAAAAAATACAAACCTGAAGTCTTTATGACTATGGAAAGTAATGGAGACTGGGAACAGGCCTTAAAAGTTCTCGAAAAAGATTATCCGTTCCAGCATAAAGTAACTCTCGAAAATACCTACGGAATGCATTTCTACTCTAAACTTGAGATTGAGAGTGCACAAACTCACTATTTCGTGGCTGATGATATTCCGAGCATTGAAATACACCTAAAGACTGAAGATGGCTTTTCATTTGTATTTTTCGGAGTGCATCCGCCTCCGCCAAGCCCTACTGAAGAGGAAACCTCCAAAGAAAGAGACGGAGATCTTTTAAGCGCAGCAAAACGGGTAAAAGAGATCCATGAACCAGTTATTGTTGTGGGAGACTTTAACAATGTGGCATGGTCAAAATCATCCATACTATTTAGAAAAACAAGCCATTTGATTGATCCCAGAATAGGACTTTCCTTTGTGTCTACATTTCACGCTAAATACCGTCTGCTGAGATTCCCTATCGATCTGATGTTCCACAGTGAAGACATTTTTATTAATGAGCTTAAAACCCTTGAAAATTTCGGTTCAGACCATCTTCCCGTCTACTGTGAGTTTTTTATAGACCATCATAATGATGAACAGGAAGAACGGGTTCAGGAAGCCACTCAGGAAGAGAAAGCAGAAGTAGAAGAAATGATACAGGAAGGAAAAGAAGAGGATGGCAACCGCGATGAAGTGGTAACTGAAGGATAAATACTTCTGACAAAAACTGATAATTTACCTAAAAAAAGAGACTGCCACATGACAGTCTCTTTCTTATTTATCTTGTATCCTAATAATGTTAGAATAATTCTTTCCTGATAATGTTCTGGCTTCTTTCAGGACCTACAGAAACCAAGTATACGTTGATTCCCAGGTACTCCTCAATAAACTCGATATATTTCTGAGCGTTATCAGGAAGTTCGTCGTAGCTTCTTACTTTGGTAAGATCTTCATTCCACCCCGGTAAATCGTGATAGATTGGTTCGTAGTTGTATAGTTTCTCTGTTGAAGAAGTGAAATAATCAATGATTTTATCGTCTTCAGTCTTATAATGGGTAACGATTTTCAGGTTTTCAATTCCTGTAAGTACGTCCAGTTTTGTAATAACAAGATTATTGATTCCGTTGATCATACAAGCGTGCTTTAAAGAAACAAGGTCTAACCAGCCTGTTCTTCTCGGTCTACCTGTTGTAGCTCCAAATTCACCACCAATCTGTCTGATTTTTTCTCCTAGTTCGTTATCCAGTTCGGAAGGAAAAGGCCCGTTTCCTACTCTTGTGCAATAGGCTTTGGCAACCCCGATAAGATTTTGAAGTGAAGTCGGCGGTACACCGGCTCCCGTACAAACTCCCCCTGTAGAAGGTGAAGATGAAGTTACGTATGGATACGTCCCGAAGTCGATATCCAGCATCAATGCCTGGGCTCCTTCGAATAAAACATTTTTACCGTCTCTGATCGCTTCATTCAATTCAACTTCAGTATCTACGATTCTATCCTGAAGCTGTTTTCCGATGGCTAAAAATTCGTTATAAATTTCTTCTACGTCCAGTGTTGGCTTTCCGTAATATTTTTCAAAAAGAGAATTTTTAACTTTTAAGTTCTTCTCAATTTTATCTCTTAAGATTTCAGGATTTAAAAGGTCTACCATTCTGATCCCGATTCTTGCGATCTTATCTTCATAGCATGGCCCGATTCCTTTTTTAGTAGTCCCGATCTGAGTCCCTCCATGTTCCTCTTCACGGTATGTATCCAAAAGAATGTGGTAAGGCATGATTACATGCGCTCTTCTGCTGATAAAAATGTGGTCAGTTCTCAAGCCTTTGCTCTCGATCTGGCCAACCTCTTTAATGAAAGATTTTGGGTTTACCACTACTCCATTAGCAATGATACACTTCCCTTTGCACTGCAGCACACCAGAAGGAAGAAGGTGAAGTACAAATTTTTCTTCACCTACATAAACCGTGTGACCAGCGTTGTCCCCCCCTTGGAAACGAACAACATAATCCGATTTAGCCGATAAAACATCTGTGATTTTTCCTTTACCTTCATCTCCATACTGAAGACCTACAACTACGTAAGTTGACATATTTTACTTTTATTTTAGATTCATGCAAAATTACTTTTTAAAAATAGGGTGGGCAAATTATGAGAGAAATTTATTTTATGGGTGAGGTGGAAATCATGGAATTATATTACAATATTCCTTTGGTATCTGACTATATTAAATAATGTAAATTATACTGAAGATTCAAATTATAATTTACATCTAAATGCAATTTATTATTATTTTGAATAAATACCAAAAATTGGTATATTTGAAATAAATTAAAATGAAATGGCAAAAAACACATCCATATTATTAGGAGATTATTTTGATAATTTCATCAGTGAACAAATAAAATCAGGAAAATACTCTTCTGCAAGCGAAGTGATAAGAAATGCTCTAAGGTTATTTGAGTATGAAGAATCTAAGAAGACAGAACTAATCAATGAATTAAAAAAAGGGGAAAAATCTGGTTTTGCAGAGGATTTTGATCGCAAAGAATTTCTAAAGAGTCTTCATCAAAAACATTCTGCTGATTCATGAATTATAGAATAAGCAAAGAAGCATTAAATGACTTAGAAAAAATCTGGCTATACACTTTCGAAACCTGGTCATTAAAACAGGCAGATTATTATTTTGATCTGCTAATGAATGAAATTGAATATTTATCTGCAAATCCAAATTCAGGAAGAGATTACAACAAAATAAGAAAAGGATATTTCCGTTCAAGAGTAAAATCTCATTTTATATTTTACAGAATCAACCTGAAACATGGAGAAATTGAAATTATCAGAATTCTCCATCAGCAAATGGATATTTCAACGAGATTAGATGAATAGATTAGAAATTAAAAATCATCAGAAAAGCGTTTGATAATCTTAAATAAACTTTAATTAATTCCGTATATTTGATTGTCTACTGAAATAATAAGACAATCCATATGGCATCACAAAAATCATCCTATTTCTCTCCCAGACCCAACGAAACAAAACTTTTCCACACCCTCTTCTCTCCTGTTGAAGTTCCCGTAAAAGCCACCTTACTGATCATCCACGGCATGCAGGAACACAGCGGAAGATATACTGAAATTGCAGAATATTTTGCAGACCGGGGACTTGCCGTACTCATCTACGATCACTTAGGACATGGCAAATCCGTAAAAGATAAAAAAGACATCGGATTTTTCCAGCTGGATCAACCCGATGAAAAACTGATTTCGGATGCTGAAGCGATGGGTGAATATCTTCACCAACACTATCCGGATGTGCCTCATTTTGTTCTTGGACATTCCATGGGGTCGTTTGTTACCCGCTGCCTTCTTCAAAAATCCGGTGGAAAATTTACCGGAGCGGTGATTGTTGGAACCGGAGGTCCGTTAGCAGGTATTAGTTTGATAAAAGGGTATCTTTCGTTAGCCAACAAAATAGCGCCTTATCATCCTACTTATCTCAATACGCTTTTTAATATTGTCAATAATAAGCGTTTCAAAAAAGACAAAGATTTCAGTGATACAAGTTGGCTCAGTATAAATCCGGCTAACAGGAAAGCATTTACTGAAGATGAGCTTTGTGGTATTCCGTTTACCAATAATGCTTTTTATGCATTGTTCAGTATTTACAAAAAAGCAACGGCAAGAAGCTGGGCTGCTTCTATTCCAAAATCCTTCCCTTTCCTTTTCATCAGTGGACAGAATGATCCTATCGGAGATTTCAGTAAAGGCGTCATACAAACTGTTAATCTTTTGAAGCAGGATGGATTTAATGATGTAAATACGAAAATCTATCCCGAAATGCGCCATGAAATATTAAATGAGGAAATCGGGAAAGACGTCTTCAACGATATATACCAGTGGATTTTAACCGTCATTGCGAACCGTAGGTGAAGCAATCTAATCCTATTCCATAAAATTAGAAGAGATTGCTTCGTCGCTGCACTCCTCGCAATGACAAATACAATAAAAGCATCTGCTCAATCAGCAAAATCTGCGAGAGCATAAAACATCAGGTCATAATGCTTCTATTTAAGCCAAAACAATCTCCCTCTCCACCCCAATCTCTTCCAGAAACAGCTCATCATGTGAAATTACCAACAATGTTCCCTTATAATCTTTAATAGATGCTGTTAAGATTTCTACGTTCCGGAGATCCAAATTATTCGTCGGTTCATCAAGGATAATCATATCAGGAGCTTTACTGCTTATAGAAAGCCCACAGAGAAGCAGTCTTAAGCGCTCTCCTCCACTCAGTACTCCACATTTCTTATCCCAGGTTTCTTTTCCAAATAAAAATCTGGCCAACAGAGTTTTCACTTCAGATTCCTGCATTGCTCCGTCATTAAACTGCTTCACAAAATCATACACACTTATTTCGTGCCCGATCAGGGAATATTCCTGATCAATGTAAATCATATTAAATTCTGATCTCGAAATATCTCCAACAGTTGGTTGCAAACCTCCCAACAACAGTTTTATCAAAGTTGTTTTCCCCGACCCGTTTGAGCCTTTGATAGAAATTCTGTCACCACTCCTGATCTCAAGACTGAGATTTTCCTTCCAGAGATTTTCATGTCCATATTTGAAATTAATGTCTTCCACACCGATCAGAATTTTTCCGGAATGCAGATTGGAATCATTGAAATTCACTTTCATCTGATCAGAATTTTTCAGTGAAGAACGAAGATCGCGAAGATCACCGGAAATACCGCTGATTTTCTCAGCATGAACACCTTTTAACTTGGAAGTATTTTTTTCAGCACTATTCCGTAAGGTATTCATCATAATTCTCGCTACGCCGGATTTTTCCTGCTTCTGTTTTCCTCTTGCATCCAGTTTCTGTTTGCGATCTATAGTTTCCCGTTCCTTTTCTTTTGCTTTTTTCAAGGCCCTTTCCTTAGCATGAATATCATTCTGGAGTGCTTCCTGCTCTATTTCCTTCTGTTCAGCATAAAAGTCATAATTTCCACCATAGGTAGAAATTCCCTGATTACTTAATTCAAAAATGGTATCGACCAAATTCAGCAAAGTACGGTCATGACTCACAATCATAACAGTCGAATTTGTTTTTTCAATAAAATCATACAACAGATTTCGTCCTTCCAGATCGAGATGATTCGTAGGTTCATCCAGGATAATAATGTCCGGCTGACTGATCTGAATACCAGCCAGAAAAACTTTTGTTTTTTGTCCTCCGCTTAAGCTTTTCAGCTTTTGACTTAATTCCAGTTCTTCAAGTTTCCAGTAACTCAGTGCATTCCGGCAGCGTTCCTCAATATCCCAGTCTTCATTTAAAATTTCAAAATATTCTTCATCTACTTCGCCACTTGTGATCTTTTGAAGAGCATTCAGTTTTTTGTCAATTTTAAGACATTCTGCAACAGACAGATGATCAAAATTACCAAACATCTGTGGAACACAGTATACATCGCCCTTCACCGTTACACTTCCTTCTAAAGGCTGAATTTCCCGGGCAATGATCTTCAGAAGCATAGACTTTCCAATACCGTTGCTTCCAGCCAATGCCGATATGGTGTTAGGTTGTATGGTTAAATTGATTGAATTAAAAAGGAGATCTCCTCCCGGAAACCCGTAAGATATATTTTGCAGTAAAATCATTATTCCTTTCTTAATAATAGTTAAACATCAGCAGCACTTTGGCTACTGTTTGGTAAAATCGGAAAGAAATTGAATCCTACATGCTATGATTGGGTTTTGGAAATACAAAGATAGCAAATTATTAATTATTCATTTTTTTTAGTTAAAAAACACAAAATCTTCATATAAAAAACAAAGGTAAAAGCACAAAAAAAGCAATATTTTTATAATGATTAAATTCATTGGATCGGAATTTCTTTTACGTAATGGACTTGTAAAAACGAAGATTTTTCCGGATAGATTATGATAATTGAAGTTGTAAAAGGTGAATTATTTCAAGATATTCGTTTTAAATGATATGTTTATTAAATCCGGAATAAAAGTAGAAAAGATTTTAATCAAAAATCCGTAACTTTGCCGACTACTAAAATTTTTTATGGAAAGCATTAAAGTTCACGACAAAACTTTCGTTCCTTATCTGGAGGACGCCGAAATTCAGGAAATTGTAAAAGAAACAGCGTTAAGGATTTATGAAGATTACAAAGACGAGGTTCCTGTTTTCATCGGGGTTCTGAATGGGGTGATCATGTTCTTCTCAGATCTTTTAAAATACTATCCGGGCGAATGCGAAATTGCTTTCATCCAAATGAGTTCGTATTCAGGAACGGAATCTACGGGGATTGTTTACCAGAAGATGGAGCTTACTAAAGACGTGAAGGACCGTCACATTATTCTTGTAGAAGATATTGTAGATACTGGAAACACAGTTGAAAGTCTGTTCAAATATTTTACGGAAACACAGCGTCCGAAATCTGTAAAGCTGGCTTCATTCTTATTAAAGCCTGATGTTTACAAAAAAGATTTCAAGCTGGATTATATCGGAAAAGAGATTCCAAATAAATTCGTCCTTGGTTATGGTCTTGATTATGATGAGTTAGGAAGAAACCTTTCGAATCTGTATCAACTGGAAGAGGGACAGATCAACCATTAATTATTGCTACTAGCTTTTGGCTATTAGCCATTAGCTTTAAATATTAAAATCGAAATAAAGTAAATATTAACTAAAAAAGCTAAAGGCTGAAAGCTTAGTGCCGGAAGCTGCAAGCGAATCAACATTATGATAAACATTGTTCTGTTCGGCCCTCCAGGAAGTGGAAAAGGAACACAAGCTCAAAACCTGATCGAAAAATTCAATTTAAAACAGATTTCAACAGGCGACCTTTTCAGATATAACATGAAAAATGATACTGAGCTTGGAAAACTGGCTAAGTCTTATATTGATAAGGGAGAACTGGTTCCGGATCAGGTAACAACGGATATGCTGATCGATGAGCTCAGAAAACCTACTGATACCAACGGATTTATCTTTGACGGCTATCCAAGAACAACTGCCCAGACGGAAGCTTTGGAAAAAATTGTAGCACAGGAACTGAACGATAAAATTGATATCTGTCTTTCGTTAGTGGTAGAGGACAAAATTTTAGTGGAAAGACTTCTGAAAAGAGGGGAAACCAGCGGAAGATCTGACGACAGCAATGTGGAAATCATTGAAAACAGGATTAAAGAATATTATACTAAAACAGCAGAAGTTGCCGAACTTTACAAGCAACAGGGAAAATATGTTGAAGTAAACGGCGTAGGAGAAATTGACGAGATTTCCCAAAAGCTTTTCGCTGAAGTCGAAAAAATTAAATAATCGGGATAGGGTGTACGGGATTGGAAAAATTCGGATCCCGTAAGCCACAACCCGCAACACAAACTATATGTCTAACTTTGTAGATTACGTAAAGATCCATTGTAAAAGCGGACACGGAGGTGCTGGTTCTGCCCACCTTCGCCGTGAAAAATATATTCCTAAAGGTGGTCCGGATGGAGGCGACGGAGGCCGTGGCGGACACGTCATCATGAGAGGAAATGCTCAGGAATGGACTTTACTTCCACTTCGATACACCCGTCACATAAAAGCTGACCGTGGTGAAAACGGAGCGAAAAATCAGCTGACCGGTGCTGACGGTGATGATATTTATATTGATGTTCCGATTGGGACTATCGCTAAAAATGAAGAGGGAGAAATTATCGGCGAAATTCTTGAAGATAAGCAGGAAATTATCTTGATGCAGGGAGGAAAAGGGGGAAAAGGAAACGAACATTTCAAATCTTCCACCAACCAGACTCCAAGATATGCACAGCCAGGAATGGATGGTGAGGAAGGCTTTGTAGTTTTCGAGCTTAAAATTTTGGCAGATGTAGGTTTAGTCGGTTTTCCAAATGCCGGAAAGTCTACCCTTCTTGCATCCGTATCTGCTGCAAAACCTAAGATCGCAAATTATGCATTTACAACTTTAACACCCAATCTTGGTATTGTGGACTACAGAAATTACAAATCATTTGTAATGGCTGATATTCCAGGTATTATTGAAGGTGCTGCTGAAGGAAAAGGTTTGGGACACAGATTCTTAAGACATATTGAAAGAAACTCCATCTTGTTATTCTTAATTCCGGCAGATTCTGAAAGCCATTTCCAGGAGTTTAAAATTCTGGAAAACGAATTAAAGGAATACAATCCTGAGCTTTTGGATAAAGATTTTATCATTTCTATTTCAAAATCCGACCTTCTGGATGATGAGCTTAAAAAAGAAATTTCTGCTGAATTCCCTGAAAACAGGAAGCCGTTATTTTTCTCCGGTGTTACGGGAGAAGGCCTTTTAGAACTGAAAGACGCTGTCTGGAAAAAACTTCACGGATAAAAGATGATACACTCATTGAAAAAAATAACAGCACCCGCTGTTATTTTTGTTTCATTTCTGCTGCCTGCCCTGGCTTATGCCCAGGACAGCTTTTCATTCATGCAAACATCCAAACAGGATGAGCCGGCACCATTAAATCATAAGGCGTTTTTTAAGTATGAATTCAACAAAAGGTTAAAATATAAACTTACTCATAATAAAGTAGCAGGTAATGGTAGAAATAATGAGGTGAGTGATATTATTGAATATTACACAAATGAAACGGATCTTTCTGTCCTGTATTTTAACAACAGCAGAAATGGGATTATTTATAATTTAAGTAAAGATACCAATCCGGTCCTTCCTGTTTCGATCAAGGATGAGAGTAAAGAGATCAAACCCGGAAATTTTGATTATTTTACTGGTGACATTCCTTTGGAGTCGGAAATTGCTGAGATCAAGAAAAGAAGAAAAGCTAAAACCGACCGGATATTAGAATTGGTTGAAAAGAAAGCAGAAAATAACCTGACTCATTATAAGTATAATCTTATCCGTAATAATAAAACAAAAACGAATCTGGGAATCATTGAGCTGGATGTGACCACCAGTGATCAGAATTTCAACAACAATATTCTTTATGACATGGAACCTTTATTCTTCAAAAATAAGATCATTTTTGACAAAGGGGAAATAAAAAGCTACTCTTATTATAACACTGCTAAGAAGAGAACAAAATACTATGAATCAATGAATAATGATTCTGTACTGCTAAGATTATCATTCACCAAAGGATGTTGTGTTTCATCTCTGGAATAGCTTCTATACTGAGACCGTTCTGCATTTGGAATAATTATTGAAACAAACCAGGGAAACCATCCGCTATGAAATATATACTAAGTTTTTGTGCATTTATATTTTTATTTTCCTGCACGACCCAGAAAGCCAATTCAAAATATGCTAAAATTGAATATGAAGCAGGAGCATGTTTCGGATCCTGCCCTATCTTCACGATGACCATCAATCCGGACAGGACGGCCATGCTGGAAGCTGAGCATTTTAATTTTTCCAAAGATTTTTCTAAAGGTGAATTTTCAAAACCACGCGAAGGAACTTTTCAAGGAGTGATCAAAGAAGCAGATTATAATAAATTGATTAGTCTACTGAATGATCTTGATGTAAAAAACCTGAAAGACAAATACGGAACAAAAAATATTACGGATCTTTCAACATCATATCTGAGAATTAATTTTACGGACGGAACTTCCAAAAACGTAGAAGACTACGGCAAAAGAGGAAGTGAAAAACTAAGAGAAGTTTATATGTTTATTGAAGAGCTGAGACACAATCAGCAATGGACAAAAGTAAAATAATCCGTTTAAAAATATTTAGACTACCTTTGCATCGTATCATTCCTTCACATTGAGGGAATTTTATTTTAAATTAAAAAAACAGTTCATTTGAATTTTACAGACCTAAACTTAATAGAACCTATTGCAAAAGCAATTCAGGAACAGGGATATACTAATCCCACGCCCATTCAGGAGAGATCTATCCCTGAAATCTTAAAAGGCAGCGACTTTTTAGGATGTGCACAGACAGGAACAGGAAAGACAGCGGCGTTCGCCATTCCTATTCTTCAGAATTTATCAAAAAGTAAGACCAAAAATAATCATATCAAAGCCCTGATCTTAACGCCGACAAGAGAACTTGCTATACAGATCGAGGAAAATATTAATGCATACGGAAAGTACCTTCCGCTAAAACAGCTCGTAATTTTCGGAGGTGTAAAGCAGGGGAATCAGGAGGCCGCCTTAAGAAAGGGTATCGACATTCTGGTAGCAACCCCCGGCAGGCTTCTGGATTTTATCGCACAGGGTATCATCAGCCTAAAGAACATCGAAATCTTTGTTCTGGATGAGGCAGACAGAATGCTTGATATGGGTTTTGTACATGATGTAAAAAGAGTGATCAAGCTTCTTCCACAAAGAAGACAGACTTTATTCTTTTCAGCGACAATGCCTTCAGAAATTCAGAAACTGGCAGACTCTATCCTGAATAATCCTGTGAAAGTTGAAGTTACTCCGGTTTCTTCCACTGCAGAAACGATCAAACAGTCGGTTTATTTTGTTGAAAAAGACAATAAACTGAACCTTCTTTCCCATATTTTAGAGAATGATATTGCAGATTCTGTACTGGTATTTTCGAGAACAAAACATGGTGCCGACAAAATTGCAAGAAAACTGCAGAAAGACAATATTTCAGCAGAAGCTATTCATGGGAATAAATCTCAAAATGCAAGGCAGAATGCCCTGAATAATTTTAAGTCCGGAAAAACAAGGATTCTGGTCGCTACAGACATCGCCGCAAGAGGTATTGATATCGATGAGCTTAAATATGTGATCAACTTCGAGCTTTCAGATGTTTCTGAAACGTATGTTCACAGAATCGGAAGAACGGGAAGAGCGGGAGCTGAAGGATCTTCAATTTCTTTTGTAGACAGTCTCGATCTTTTAAATTTAAGAAATACGGAGAAACTGATCGGGAAGAAAATTCCTGTAGTAAAGGATCATCCTTTCCATACTGATAATCTGGTAGCACAGAAAAGGGATTCTAATAATAAGCCTATGGCAGCCGGTGGTGACAGAAGATCCCCGAGGTCTCCAAAACCGCAGAATAACAACAATAAGCCTGCGGGTAACACTCCAACGAGTTTCAAGAAGCCTAAGAATAAAAATTTCACCAGAAAAAAATAATACGAAAGCCCTTTCCAACGAAAGGGCTTTTTTATTTAGAATTTTCAGATTTAAAAACGGTTGTTCTACTCTCGATTCTAATATTTTCAAATATAAAGGAGCTTGGGTATTAAAGAAATTTAGATTATAGGACTGGAATTACTAATCTGATTCTTTACCCTTGTCAAGGTTTAAAAACCTTGACAAGGGTAACCGAGACTGTTTGGGTAAGGGTGATATAAGAATTTATCTTCGGCAAAATAAGCAGAGCTATTCATCTTTAAACTCAATGATCCGAATACTTATACTTTCTCGTCTATTTTTATTTCTTTCTGAACTGAAAAGCAGTAAGCAATAATACTGAAAGGCAGGCAGGCCGCAAGATAAGTGGTTGAGAAAAGGTTATGCTGGAAATCCAGTCCGAAAAGCAAATATTTTTCCAGTACAAAGCTGAGCATCACCAGAAAAACAATATATGCCGAAAAATAGAATACATCATTTATTGTTCTTACATAAAACGACATAAACAGAGCTGCTCCAAGAAAACACAGCATGACAAATGTATTGCTCTGTCCCTGAAGAGTCAGTGGATTATGCTGTATAATGTAATCAAGATTTTTAGCAGAAAAAAAAACACTCAATAATAGTATAGCTACAGTCAGCACAAATGCTGCAGCTGTTTTTATTTTATGGTTTATACCTGTTACCAAAAAAGGCTTCAGGAAAAAAATAATCAGTGGAATGACTGCCACACTTCTTGTCAGAAACAAAACACCAAGGCACACACCCAACAGCACCGGTTTTTGAAAATAATTTCCTTTAAACTTACTGTGCCAGAAAAGGATAAATGCGGCTACGAAAATAAAAGAGGAAATAAAATCACTCTTGCAGACCGCTTCGTAAATGTAAGACAGGGATATTCCAAGCATCAGTATAGCTGTGAACCTGATCAGATTGTTTTTAAATTCCAGAAGAACAGCATAGGAAAACAGCAAAAAAGCAGCTACCTGAAGATAGCCCACATTTCCCAGAAGATAAGCAGGTAAAGCCAGCAAAAGCTGCCCGGGAAGGTATGAGGATAAATTCCCCATAAAATTCCGTGTACTATAAATATATTTTCCGTGAATCCAATAATCTAAAGAAAAATCCAGTGTCTGCTAACGGTCTATATTCATTTGGTAAGGATCTTTTAAGATGTGGCATAAACCAATATACCCTACTCCTAAAATCACCGTCAAAAGATAGACGAGCTTTACATTAATCTTTTTTGTCAACAATTCATTCTTTCTCAGATAAAATAAGAAAATATGTACGGCAGTAAAGATGACAATCGGGATACTAATAGGTACAAATGACAGTCGGATACCGTACTTGGTCAGGAATAAAAAATTAATCACAAAATAAACTGCAAACAATATTAAACTGTTTAGCTTACTGTTTTGTGTATAAGTTAAAATTTTATTCATCTGAATAAATTAAATCCTAAAAATTCTCTTAGCATTTTCAGTAGTCATTTCATCAATCTCAGAAAAATCCTTCCCATAGATATTCACCAGCTTTCCGGCTACGAGGTCCAGGTAAGAACTTTCATTTCTCTTCCCTCTGTGCGGAACCGGAGCAAGATAAGGTGAATCTGTTTCCAGAACGATCTTGTTCAGAGGAATTTCATTCAGAAACTGGTCGATCTTTCCATTTTTAAAGGTCACAACTCCGCCTATTCCCAATATAAAATTCAGATCAATGGCATGTTTCGCCTGTTCGAGATCTCCCGAAAAGCAGTGGAAAATCCCACGAAGCTTCGGATGCTTTTTTCTTTCCAGGACCTCGAATGTTTCATCGAAACTTTCTCTTGTATGGATCACAATAGGAAGATCCTTTTCTATAGCCCAGTCGATTTGCTGTTCAAAAGCTTTAATCTGGATATCCAGCGTAGTTTTATCCCAGTAAAGGTCGATCCCGATCTCTCCTATTGCCGGAAAATCTTTCTCTTCCAGATAATTTTTAACGACATCAAGCTCTTTTTCCCAGGATTCAGGCTTTACATAGCACGGATGAAGCCCCATCATGGCAATAACCTGTCCGGGATATTCAGTTTCCAGCCGAAGCATCTTTTCATGAGATTCCGAGTCAATGGCAGGAAGATAAAATTTTGTGATTCCTTTATCTAGAGCTCTCTGTATAGCCTCTTTTCTGTCTTCATCAAATTCTTCAGCGTATAAATGGGTATGTGTATCAATCATTGTCTTAAAATTTTAACAGATCTTCATAGGGGTTTTTCAACCCCATTAATAAACCGAAAGCTGGTTCAGTCTTGACTCCCTGTTTCTTAAGTTCTATTATTTTATATTTAAAATCTTCTCCTTTTTCTTTTAATATATTGTATTCAGCAAGCATATGCCGATAGGCATTCTGTTCGATTGAGGGTTTGTTCTGTGCGAAAATCTCTATTGAAAATTCTTCCAGCATAAAGTTCAGAACGATACTTTTTTCTCCGTTAATAATGATATTTTCAATTTTTACATCAGTATCTCCCGGCATTAATCTGCTCATGGCGATATCATCTAAAAAGTCTTCTTCAAATTTAAGGTCTACTTCGCAAATGATATCCAGATCGCTGTTTTCAATATCAATTTCAATTGGGATTGTTCCGGCAAGAATTGGAGAATAGGGCTTTAATTTCTCAAAGATCTGATATTTTTTAAGAACTTCATAAGCCCTTTTTTGCCTTTCGTTTCCGGATTTCAAATAACTGAGGTTCGTGAAATCAATCATTTATAAAAATTTTATGCCTTACTTTTTCCCTCTGAGCTTCAATTCTCTGATTTAATTTTTCTCTAAATTCAATATACTTCGGATCCTTTTCATCATCAGTTCTATGCTCCAATGCTTTACTGATTTTAAAATTTTCTTTGATAAAACTTTTTGTCTCATCTGAAAAATAGGCTTCTCCAAATTTATCAAAAATGTAACTGACAGCCTGCAATGTCGGATGAATCATATCTTCCTTATAAAAACGGTAATCACGCAGATCATCCATCAGTATTTCATAAATGGGCAGGTAATGGCAGTTTTCCAGCTGCAAAAGTGCTTCATGAACAGCGGTGATCAGTTTGGATTTGCTGAGCTGATTCTCAATCATTCCATCCTTGGTATGACGTACAGGTGACACGGTAAACAGGATCTGTACATCATCCCTACAGATATCTTTAAGGTTTAAAACGGTATTATAAATGGAATCTGTAAGTTCCTGATGGGAAAGCAATCGTTTTTCAAAAAACTTCTGTGGAATCTTGTGACAGTTGGCGGCCAGTTTTTTCTTTGGGATAAATTCATAAATAAATGAAGTTCCATACGTAATGATCACCCAACCTGCATCCTGCAAGAAACTGTTTCCTAATTCTATTCCCATATTGATCCTGTCCAGCGTTTGATGAACATATCTTCTGTCGAAGCTGCTGTGATGGTCCAGGGAGA
Organism: Chryseobacterium elymi; assembly: GCF_003385495.1. Taxonomy (GTDB): domain Bacteria; phylum Bacteroidota; class Bacteroidia; order Flavobacteriales; family Weeksellaceae; genus Chryseobacterium; species Chryseobacterium elymi. The sequence goes on from NZ_QNUH01000019.1 coordinate 54,496, forward strand.
TAAATTCGTCGTTAAAAGTGATCAGCTCATCTTCTGTATAAAACTCTGAATCATGGAGCCTTTTAATGGCATTACTGATTGAAAAAGGATTAAAAATAGTTCCGAACGGATTATTGACCGTCTGAAGCTGTCCCCGGCCCAACAAATCTGCCATTTCTGAAGCAAAACAGGATCCTATTGAAAATATTTTATCTTCAACATCAATCTTTTTTTCTGACTCCGGAATGTCAACTTCAGTTCTGAATTTCATTAATAAGGGATTAGGGTTTAGAAATCAGGGCTTAGGAATCTGCTATGAACAAACTAATACCTAAGCCCTAATTCCTATTACCTTTATTTAGCTCTCTCTTCTCAACAGATAATTAGCGAGTTCTATAAAAGGTTTTTTCTTTTCTTCCGGAATGTTAATCTTCTCCAGGTAGCTCTGTCCTATTTCATTGTGCTTTTCAATCAGGCGTAATGCTTTCTCATCCACTTTGGTTCTTCTGAAAATCTTTTCAACACCGTATACTTTATCAATGTTATCAGTTTTCTTACCATACCAATGGTCCAGCTCTCTTCTTTCTTCCTCTGTAGCATGTTCTCTGGCTAAAAGATACAGCACCGTTTTTTTATTTTCATAAATATCCCCGGCATGCTTCTTTCCAAACTGAGCCTGGTCTCCAAATACATCAAGATAATCATCCATAATCTGGAAAGCAATACCTATGTGTTTTCCGAAATTGAAAATCGCTTTGGCATCTTTGAAGTTGGCTCTTGCAATAAGCGCTCCTATTTCAAAAGAAGAAGCACTCAGCACTCCCGTTTTATAAGTAATCATTCGAATGTAATCATCATAGGTTACATTTTCCTGAGTTTCAAAATTAATATCATATTGCTGGCCTTCACACAGAAGAAGTCCGGTATGGGTAAAGATCCTGATGCATGCTTTGAAAATTTCAGGCTCAAGGTCTTCAAAAAACTTATAAGCTTTCAGCATCAGTCCGTCACCGGAAAGGATTCCGACATTGATTCCATGAAGGGTATGGATAGTGGGTTTATTTCTTCTTAAAGGAGCCTCATCCATAATATCGTCATGGATAAGGGTGAAGTTATGGAAAAATTCAATGGCCAGTGCAGGTTTTATTGCCTGTTTAAGATCTCCACCAAAGAGGTCGCAGGCCATCAGTACCATAATAGGACGAAGACGCTTTCCGCCATGGGAAATGATGTAGTTCATCGGATCATAAAGTTCTGCGGGTTTGTCTTTAAAAGTGTACTTGGTGATGGCTTCAGCAACAATCTGCTGGTATCTGTCTAAAAATTCCATAAAATTTTTTTTAGTTTAAACAAAAATACAATTTTTCGAGGCTTAATAAAACAAAAAACTTTGCCCGAAGGGACAAAGTTTATATTATTTGTTGAACTTTTAAATTAAGTCAGAAATGTTACTATAAGGTAAGTAATTCCTGCAACAATTGCTGAAATCGGGATTGTAAGTACCCAAGCCCAAAGAAGGCTTACCGTAATTCCCCACCTTACAGCAGAAACTCTTTTTGTCAATCCAACACCAATGATTGAACCTGTAATAGTGTGTGTGGTAGATACAGGAATACCAAAGTGATCTGTGATGAATAATGTGATTGCTCCTGCAGTTTCAGCACTTACCCCTTCAAGAGAAGTTACTTTTGTAATTTTAGTTCCCATTGTCTTAATGATTTTCCATCCTCCGCTCATGGTTCCTAAACCAATTGCAAGGAAAGAAACTAAAGGAACCCAAAGGTAATGTTCTGCAAAGTAATCGAAACGTCCTGCTGAAGGAATGCTCAGGTATACCGGATCCTGTAGCATCTCAACATGATAGTAGATCAGGGCCGCCCCGATGATTCCCATTACTTTCTGGGCATCATTCAATCCGTGTCCTAAGCTGAATAAAGCTGAAGAAGCCAGCTGTAATCTTTTGAAAGACTGATCTGCTTTATGCGGATTTGACTTTTTGTATAGATGAACAATAATTAATGTAATAATAATTGAAATAATCATCCCTATTACCGGTGCCATAAAAATGAACAGGAAGATAGGAATTACTTTCTCAAATTTCACAACATTCTGTGTAGTTACTTGATAAAGAGCATGCTTGCATGTCTCAAAAAAGCCTAAATTTGGTTGTGCTGCTACTACATCATGATAGTCCAGCATGAAGGCATTCATCAGTGCTGCTCCCAAAAAACCACCAATTAAGGTATGTGATGATGAGGAAGGGATTCCAAACCACCACGTTAAAAGGTTCCATGCAATAGCTGCTATAAGACCTGAAAATATAACTTCAAGGTTGATAAAATTCTCATTAACGGTTTTGGCAATGGTATTACCAATTTTAAATTCGCCAATAATATAGGCTGCAATAAAAAATGCTGCGAAGTTCCAGAGTGCTGCCCAAAGTACAGCCTGAAAAGGAGTTAAAACCTTTGTAGAAACAATGGTTGCAATTGAGTTGGCTGCATCATGAAAACCATTAATATAGTCGAAAATTAAAGCCAAAGCAATAATAACCGTAAGTAAAATCGGAAATTCCATTTCTGTAAGTTAAAATTGTTTAAGCGTATTTAATCATGATGTTCTCAATCGTGTTGGCAACATCTTCTGCTTTGTCAGTTACTATTTCAAGATAATTAAGTACAGATGAAACTTTGATAATGTTAATGGCATCATTAGTTTCAAAAAGATCTACCATTGAGTTGGAAAGCAGATCATCTGCAATGTTTTCAATAGAGTTTACTTTGATACACGCTTCTTTTACCTGGTCCATATTTTTGAATCCTTTAAGGTTTTTCATTGCATTCTGGATCTCAAGACAAGCTTTGTGAATCAGTAATGAAAAATCCGAATAAGCCTTCATTTCAGGCGACTTGTAAAGGAAGATATATTTTGTGGAAGCGTAGATGTAATCAGCGATATCATCAAGGCCGGTTGCCAGTGTGTGAATATCTTCACGGTCGAACGGCGTAATGAAGTTTTTTCCTAATTCAACAAAGATCTCATGGGTAAGCTCATCGTTTTTATGCTCGTAGTCACTCATTCTTTTCAACATGGTATCATCGTTAAGATCGAAATCTTTGATACCGTGATTAAAGTCTTCAGACATTGCAACTAGGTTCTCCGTTACTTTTTCAAAAAGCACAAAGAAAATTTTATCTTTTGGTTGAAAAGCGTGGAAAATATTACCAATCCCCATTTTTATATATTTATAATTTGAGTGCAAATTTCTTAAAAAAGGATTTGCCTTGAAACAATATAACATTAAGTTTTGTTAACATTAGGTTAACACCTGATTATCAAATAAAAAAACCGGCCAAAAGCCGGTTTCTTTATCTCTTAAGGTGCCTTAGTTTGCTACTTCAGCTCTCATTTCTTTTCCTTTAAATTTCATTGAAGGAATATTACTCATTACATTTTCCTGGAATGATTTTTCCACTTCAAAGAATGAGAATTTTTCCAGGATTTCAATATCTCCGATTTCCGCTCTTTTTTTGCTTTTTCCGGCTGTTGCTTTATTAATGATATCCAATACATCAAGCTTTTTCAACTGATCTTTTTTCCCAAGGTTGAAGAAGAATCTTACCATGTTTTCGTCCTTTCTTCTAGGCTTTCCACCACGGTCTCTACTATCTCGGCTTCCTCTGGTGTCACGATCTCCACGATCTCTTCCTCTGTCTCTGTCCCTGTCGCGTCCTCTGTCTCTTCTTGAGTAATCATCGTCTCTGCTGCTGAACTTCTGCTCAACAAGGTCATGCTTATCTTTGTAGTACAGCGCAAGATCTTTCAACTGGAACTGTAACAATTTATGAACAAGTTCCTCTTTAGTGAAAGCACTTAGATCAGGAATTAAGCTATCGTTAAATTCAAAGATATCTTCTTCATGTTCTGTAAACAATTTTTCAAAAACACCTCCAACCTGAGCTTTGATAATATCATCACCTGTTGGAATAAATTTTTCTACAATATCGATCTTTGTTGCAGATTTGATCTGCTTCAGCTTTCTGCTTTCTTCAGGCTTGATTAAAGCCATTGAAATACCGTCTTTTCCAGCTCTACCGGTTCTTCCACTTCTGTGAACAAATACTTCCGGATCATCAGGTAAAGAATAATGGATAACGTGTGTTAAAGAGTTTACATCTAATCCTCTTGCTGCAACGTCAGTCGCCACAAGGATATCAATGTTTTTCAGTCTGAATTTCTTCATTACCGTGTCTCTCTGCGCCTGGGAAAGATCTCCGTGAAGCGCATCCGCTGCGTAACCATTCTGCATCAGGAAATCTGCAACTTCCTGAGTTTCCATTCTTGTTCTGCAGAAAAGAATAGAATATTGGTTAGGGTTTGCATCAATTAATCTCTTAAGAGCTTCTTTTTTCTGACGGTAGCCTACCACATAATATTCATGCTTAATGTTCTTTTTAACCTCGTTAATAGAACCTACAGAAATACGGTGCGGGCTGGTAAGATAATTTTTAGAAATTCTCTCCACTTCCTTATTCATCGTTGCCGAGAATAAAAAAGTTTGCTTTGTGTCCGGTGTTTCACTTAAAATTGTTTCCAATTCATCTTTGAAACCCATAGAAAGCATTTCATCAGCTTCGTCTAAAACTAACCAATGAATAGCAGAAAAATCAAGTGCTTTTCTGTTGATAAGGTCGATTACCCTTCCTGGAGTACCTACAATAATTTGTGGTTTATCCTTTAAAGAGCGAATCTGATCCATAATACTGCTTCCACCGTAAACCGCTGTGGTTTTGATGTCTTTCATGTACTTGGAATAATTTTTTATGTCTTTAGAAATCTGAAGACATAATTCCCGTGTCGGACAAAGGACCAAAAATTGGATTTTGCGACTCGTTTCGTCAATCATATCCAAAATCGGAAGCGAAAACGCTGCTGTTTTGCCTGTCCCTGTCTGCGCAAGTGCGATCAAATCGCGAATATCTGAAAGAATGAAAGGGATAGTCTGTTTTTGGATTTCTGTCGGGCTTTCGTAACCCAGTTCGCCAACTGCCTTAAGGATATCAGGACTTAAATTGGACTCCGTAAATAAATTCATTAAATATTTTAAAATTTTTGCAAAGATACAATAAATATTTGATTTGTTTTTGAATAAAGTTTTAAATATGTAAACTTTAATTCAGAATCCTTTAATATTTTCTTAATTTTTAAAAAATTAAATCTAAAAAAACATGGTCTGCGTTAAAAACATATCAAATATTATTTTTTTTTATTAAATTGGATTAATTTTTTCGGTATTATTTATGAATTTTCAAAAATAACATTATTCTTGGTAAATTTTTCTTTAAAAATACCTTACTTCTCAATCCGAATATTTCCTTTACCTCCACAGTTTTTAAATATCTATTAGTCAATGGATTAAGTTTTTTTTAGATTCTGTTATTTTAAAATTATATTTATTTTTTATCTGTGCAATTGTCTGCTTTTATGTTAAAGTATAAACTACACTATATAATTTTGGTCAGCATAAGTTTATTTTTTAACTTGGTTTAAAATAAATCAACAGTGTATCATACTAAACATTAAAACATGAATATCATAAAGCCGGAAACTCTGACCTTTCTAAAAGATCTTACTGTAAACAATAACCGTGAATGGTTTAATGAAAACAAAGCCGTTTATACAACATCACAGGAAAATGTTATTGCGTTCCTTGACGGATTGATCAAAGAAATGTCCGGTTTTGATGAAGAATTGGGGAAAATTGATAGCAAAAAATCACTATTCAGAATTTATAGGGACACCCGGTTTTCAAAAGACAAGTCACCTTACAAAACCAATTTCGGAGCGTCTCTCGGCATGGGTAAAGGCAGCCAGAAAGGAGGTTATTACCTTCATATGGAACCGGGGAAATCTTTTCTGGCGGGTGGCATTTATATGCCTGAATCTTCTGTTCTGAAAGAAGTAAGGAAAGAAATTTCGCTGTATGGAGACGATTTCCTTAAGATCATCAACCAAAAAGACTTCAAAAAGTATTTCCCGGAACTGGATCAGGATGATAAGCTGAAAAAAGTTCCTCAGGGATTTGAGAAAGAAGATCCAATGGGTGAATATTTGAAACTAAAGAATTTTATTGTGGTTTATTATCTGAAAGACGAAGAAATCCTGGATAAAAATGCCATAAAAAACATAACTAAGATTTTTAAGCTTATGAAGCCTTTTAATGATTTTCTGAATGCACCTTTTCAATAAAATTACATACTTTTGATTGCAAAGGTTAGTTTTTAAATTTGCAACTTTAAGGTTGCAAAGAAGGAATCACTTGCATTGATTTGATGAAGCTAAAGCATTATAGCCTTATCAATATACCTGTTGTGTTTTTTTAATTTGTATTAAAGAATCTGCCTGATCTGCTAAATCCGCGCGAGACTTTTACGCTCGCAGATTTAGCAGACCAGGCAAATGTTTATTTTATATTTTTCTTTATTCTTAAAATCTCATTACGTCCTTTACTAGTCCATTTTTTTGGGTATGCTGCAGTAATTCTGTTTCGATGAATGTTTTGATCTTATCTTCCGCTCCGTTGTTCGGGAATAGAAGATGAACATTGGCTCCTGCATCCAGTGTAAAGAATAACGGAAGTCCTGTTTCTCTTCTAAAATCCCAGACCTTATTGATCACTTCCATGGTTCCGGTTTTCATCAGAATGAAGGCAGGATCACTCATCATCATCATGGCATGTAGTGTAAGCGCTTCATGTTCTACCAATTTGATAAAACGTTCCATATCACCACTCTTTAAAATCTCTTTCATAGGAACAAAATTCTCTCTCGCTTCCTGGAATCTTCTTTCAGCATAAGGATTGGTATTCATCAAACCATGCCCGACGGTTGAGGAAACACTTTTCTGACCTTCATGAATCAACAGCACCCAGTCGTTGAATTTTTTAAATATATCATGAATTTCTGCATCAGGATATTTTACCGCAAACAGGTCCGAACTTCCTTCTATCTCATCTGATGTTCCCCAGACTACCAGCCCATTGTATAAGCTTCTGCATGCGCTTCCGCTTCCCAACCTCGCCAAAAATGATGCTTTTCTTAATGATTCTTCTTCAGATTGATTTCCTGAAAATTCCACATCCAGCTTCATCAGACATTTGGCAATGGCTCCGAACCCAGAAGCAGAACTTGCAATCCCCGAACTGTGGGGAAAGGTATTTTCTGTTCTGATGATATATTTCCCTTTCAGGATCCAGGGAAGATATCGCTCAACATTTTTGAAATATTTTTCTATTTTTTCAGCAAATTTCACTTCTTCATTTCCTGCCAGAAAAGTTTGTACAGAGAAAGGTTCATCTGCCAGAAACTCCATAGAAGTATTGGTTTTACAATGATTTAAAGTATAGCTAATACTTGGATTTGCAGGAATTTGGCTATCATATTTGCCCCAGTATTTGATCAGGGCAATATTGGATGGGCAGCTTTCTGAAACTGTCTGAGTATGGACGGTAAAATTTTGTTTTCCTAGGAATTCTTGTGTTGTCATAGTCTGATTTAAAATAATAAAACTCTTTTAATTAACCACAAAAGGCACAAAAGAATATTAACATTTAGTTATTTAGATTTAAAATAAAACTGCCTATTGAAGACCACTTAAGTTTCTGAAAAATTTTTGATTTTAATCCTAAACCTTTATTAAAAGCTTTTGCTTTTTTGTGGTCGATCAAGCTTTATTTTAATACATTTTCTCTATAATATCTGCATATTTTTTAAGAACTACATTTCTTTTAACCTTCAATGTAGGTGTTATTTCTCCGGTATTAATATCAAATTCAGCAGGCATTAATGTGAACTTTTTCACTTTCTCATAGTCCGCCAGGTGAACCTGCGGTTCTTGAATTTTTTCTTTGTATAAAGCAATGATCTTCTCATTTTCCACTGCTTCTCCCCAATTGGTAAAAGGAATATTATTTTTCTTCATAAAATCCTGCAGGAACTCGAAGTTGGGAACGATAAGAGCCGAAACAAACTGTTTGCCTTCCGCTACAAGCATGATCTGCTGGATAAAATTATTATTGGTAAGAAGATTCTCGATCTGCTGTGGGGCTATGTATTTTCCATTGGATGTTTTCATCAGGTCTTTGATCCTGTCTGTGATAATCAGGTTTTCTTTATCATCAAATTTCCCTGCATCCCCGGTTTTGAACCAGCCGTCTTCCGTGAAAACTTTCTGTGTTTCTTCGGGTTTATTATAATAGCCTTTCATAATTCCATTTCCTTTGGCCTGGATCTCATCATTTTCTCCAATACGGATTTCTACACCCGGCAAAGGTTTTCCGCTTGTTCCGTGCTCGAAATGGGTTAACGGGAAAAGTGTAAGTGTAGCTGTAGTTTCCGTCAAGCCATAACCTACTGTTACATGAATTCCCACAGAGTCGAAGAATTTTGTAACTTCGGGTGACAGGGATGCTCCTCCACAAGGTAAGAACCACAGCCTTCCGCCCATTTTTTCTTTAATTTTGCTGAAAACAAGCATATCTGCCACGGATTCTTTTAGTTTTAACCCAAAAGGAACTGTTTTCTCGTTTCTTCTCAGTTCTGCAGACTGCCATCCTGTTGCCAATGCCCAGTCGAAGATTTTTTTCTTCAGTGATGAACCTTCTTCTGCTTTTTCCAGAACACCGGCATATACTTTCTGGAAAAACCTCGGCACTGCACACATCATGGTAGGTTTTACTTCTTCCAGAGCTTTGGCAATATTCTTTGGATCTTCGAGAAAATATACTCTTGCACCGCCATACAAGCAAAGCAGACTCCAGCTTCTTTCGAAAACGTGGCTCAGTGGGAGAAACGCCAATGACAGTTCTTCTTCAAAGTTTTTAAATTTAAAAAACTCAAAGTGGGAATCGAAAGCTTTGATGAAATTCCCATGGGTAAGCATTACACCTTTCGGGGTTCCCGTAGTTCCTGAAGTATAGATCAGCGTTGCTGTATCGTCATATTCTTTTTTGCAGATCTCCAGCTTAGGAGAGGATTTTGCGATGAAATCTTCGAGGTAAAAACTATTAAGTTCTTTCTTGATCCAGACAGATTTTTTGGAAACAATAATAGTTTCCAGCGGATTTTCTTCTTTCTGCAAAAGCTCCAGACATGCATCATACTGCTCCTGGCTGCCAACAAGAACAGCTTTTGCAGACGAATCATTAATGATATATTCTGCCTGTTCTGCATTATTGGTAGAGTAAACAGGTACGGTAACCGCACCAATGGCCATTGAGGCCAGATCAAAGATCATCCATTCAGAAGAGTTATCTGAATAAATGGCTACTTTATCATTTTCCTGAATTCCAGCATTTTTCAGTGCATTAGCTGTTTTAAAAACAATTTCACCGAATTTTTTCCAGCTCAGCTCTTTCCAGGCTTCATCTTTCTTTTTAAAGCCTATCGCTGATTTTACGGGATGCTTTTCTACATTTTTAAGGATAATTGCTGCTGCAAGGTTCATGAATTCAGCTTTTTGTCGTTAATATAATTTTTAAGATGAAAATCTATACTTTCCTTTACGGAAACAAACTGATAATCAATCTTTTCTTTAATTTTCTGGTTGGAAATGATATTGAGTGATGAGATAGATTCAATATTGGATTTTGTAATGATTCTCAGCTTCGGAATCAGCCAGCCAAAAAGAATATTGGCAAACCGTCCTAAGCTTAATTGAGATTTTGTAAGGATTTTCGCTTCTTTCAGACCAAGCTGTGATCTTATCTGTTTTCCAAGCTCTGCATATCTTTTATTTTCGGAAATAAGAATAAAACGTTCTCCGAAAGCATTCTTTTCCATCAGCTCAATTGAAATCTGAGCAGCATCCCTTACGTCTATATAGCTGGTTCCTCCTGAAAATGTAAACCCATTTTTCTCAAACGTAGGAAAGATATCTCCACTGCTTTGTCCCCAATTTCCACTTCCGATGATCATTCCCGGATTTATAATTATGGTGTTCAGCCCTTCAGCAGAGGCTCTCCAGACTTCCATTTCAGCAAGATGTTTGGAAACGGCATAAGCAGAATGTTCTTCTTTGGGATTAAATTCTGAAGTTTCGTCCAGTTCTCCTTTTTCATTAAAAATATCCAAAACAGCAATACTGCTTACATGCAGAAATTTTTTCACCTCCGAACCTTCGCATGCAAACAACAAATTTTCTGTACCTTTTACATTGGTATGGTACATTTCTTTAGCATCATGAGGATGAAAACTTACTTTTGCAGCACAGTGATAAACCTCATCTACCCCTTTTAATGCATTCTGAAGAGAATTAAGATCATCAAAATCTACGTCTACCCACTCGATCTTATTAAAAAGTTCTTCTGGATTCTCTGTATAGAAGCCGTAAGAATGTTTTACATCGTTTAAATTGCTGCCCGGTCTTTTGGAGGCGCGTACATTTTTTCCTTTTTTCAGAAGGTCCAAAACAATTACTCTGCCCAAAATCCCCGTTGCTCCTGTTACAAATACCATTTACTGATTCAATTTATTTTTCCACTCCCAAGCATTGTCTGCCATACAGGTTTATAAACTTTGTTTTTAATACCTTGTGTATGATATGGATTCCTTTTATTTCCTTTATTGGGATTTTCTGATGAAAAGTCTATTTTTTTATCTAAGGCAAAGATATGATCTTTTGGGATTTTTAATGCTGTACATATTTCTCTTAAAGATTTAGCTGCTACTTCATCAATATGATAGGTAGCATACCATTTTTCTACCGGTGTATTACTTTTATTAAAATACCAGCCCGCAATTTTTTTCTTTTTAGAATTTGAATAGTCCCAACCACCCGAAAAACTAATGACCCTGTCTACAGAATTATTCTGAGCAATAAATTCAGCCATACCTCCGCCCTGTGATTGTCCGGCAATGGCAATTTTACTCCAGTCAGGGTTATCGTTTTTCAGATAGGCTGACCAGCCTCCCTGAAAATCAGATTTTGAAAGGTCTTGCAATAGTTTTATGAGCCTGGATACTATTGCATCCTGAGGCTTATCCGGAATTAAAGAAAAAGCGGGTGTTCCGTAAATTCTCATCCTTCTAAATTCAGCAGCACAATCTGTGTTGGAATTTAAAGTATCACCTATACAAACCTGAGAAATCCCAGGTTCAGATATAAACGAAAGTGCAATTACTCTATACCCGCTTTCTAAAACTGTATTGATAAATGATTCGGGAACATGCTTTGTTGTTCCCCCTGTTCCTGTAAGCCAAAGCAAAATTTTATTATTTTTTACTTTCGGATCATAAAAAACAATATGAGGATCGTCCGCCATCCGTATAGATTGATCTAGCTTGCTCGGTTTTACTTTAACTATTTTGTAAACAGCTGAATCTATATTTTCTTGTGCCGATACCATTACAGGAGCATACATTAAAGCTATAATTATAACCAGAATGTTCCTACTAATATCTTTTCTCATTCCTTTATGTGCTTATTTCACAAAGGTAGTATTTTAGCTAATGATAAAAGTATTTTTATAGGGCTGTTGCTTAAATTTTATAACTTTTTAGGAATTATTGAAAATTAGACTTATTATACCAAAATCATATTATTTCTTCTTGGCGCTTTGTCGCAGAGAACATCTGCAATACTCTTGGAAATCAGGTTTTCTTCTGTTAAATTATCTAGCCAGAAAAATTCACCTGCGGCATTGATCTCGATGAAATAGTATTCGTCTTCGGGAGAAACAATGATATCTATAGCACCGTAATCCACGTTGTAAACATCTAAAAGCTCCAGAAGTTTTGCTTCAATATCTGCAGGAAGTTCTGTTCTCACCCATTTGGTAAGCAGATTCACTCCGTCTTTTCTCCAGTCAATCTTTGCATCTTCGGACTGTTGAGAATCTATTTCGAAAGCATATACGTCCTGCCCAACAATGGTAACCCGTAATTCTTTTTTCTTTTCTATTTTTTTCTGGAACTGCATCGGGCAATATACCAATGAATCCAGTTCTTCAAGTTTGTCTTCGCTAACTACATTGGTAAAAACCACACTTTCTACACCGTCTTCATAAATGGCAAAACCGGTCTGCATTTTAGCGATCACATTCTGATGCTTAAGGATGAATTGTCTGGCTTGTTCAGGATTATTTGTAAGGCAGGTTTCTGGAATCTTAAGGCCTAGCTTAACGGCAATTTTCAACTGCTCTTCTTTACTGTCCAGCCTTCTGTAAACTCCCGGTTTACCCAATGCATAAGCATCTACAGATTCTATAAATCCAAAAAGCGTGTTGCGGATTTCACCCATGGCGGCACCGTAGAATTTTTTATCCATTTCTTCTTTTACTCCGTTTCCGATGTTATAAGCTCTTCTGTACCATATCGCAGCAATATCGTCAAGACGGTATTTTGCCTCCTGGGTTTCAAGGATGCTCACCCATTCTCCATCCTGAAATACAGTGGACAGTTTATTTTGAATAGGATATAGATCTACATCGAAGCGAATGACCTCGCAGCCGTTTTTTTCTATGTATTCTGTTACTTTTTCGATTGAAAAATTATCTTGTGTATGTGTAATAATTAGTATTTTATTCATGGATATTGATTCTTTTTATAAGGTTATCGGCAATTCTTTCTGCGATGGGAAATCCAAGTTCTTTCTGGAGCATTCCCCACTCTCCCTGAGGATTTACTTCAAGGAAATAATATTCTCCGTCTTTTCCCCTGATCATGTCTATGGCTCCGATATAAAGTCCCATTTTTTCCATCATGGAAGCAAGACCTGCCCTGACATTTTCCGGCAGTTCATAGGCGGACCATGTATAATTTCCGTGAGCTACCCTCCAGTCTACATTTTGGCTATTGTTAATCTTTCCGGTAAAAAATTCTCCGGCTATGTAAACAATTCTTAATTCATATTCTTTGTCAATATAAGGTTGAAAAATCATCGGACAGTAAGTAATGTCTGCAATATGCTCCAGGGTATTTTCTTGAATGATCATGGTTGAAATAAGGTTCTCACCATCCATGGTTTTACCTGTCAGGCTATGAAGTTTTGCAACCGCTTTGCCATTACAGAATTCCTGAAAAAAAGCAATGATCTTTTGTTCGTCGTTGGAAAAAATGGTTTTAGGGATGATCAAATTACTCTCTTCGGCCATTTTCAGCTGAAGCATTTTGCTTCCATCAACCTTTCTTTCATTTTCAAATGGGTTGATCCAGGGAATATCTTCCAAAAGAGTGATCAGATTATAACGGAGATTGGCGTACGCGCTCAGGAATATTTTTTTGTAATCTTCATCCAGCTCTTCGGGAACGGTTATTCCCCAAGCCTTTCTGTGCCACACCGCCTTGATATCTTTGGAATGAACGGTATTTCCAGACTCATCGGTGAGTTCAAATGAATTTTCATTTACGCTGATCTTCTGGAGATGGTTCATCCGGTCAGAGTTCAATCTGAAATAGGGAATATCCTTAGAAGCAAGATATTCAAAAAAAATATCAATATTGTAAAAATCTTTCGAGTGGGTGATGCAGAGAATCATTTGCCGGTTTTTATTAAAAAAGGAAACTTAGTGGTAAGTTTCCTTTGATAGATTGTATTAATACGATTATTTTTTAAAGTACTAATCTAATGGTACTGTTGGAGCATCATCATCTCCGTCAGATGGATATTTCATTGTATGCATCAGATCATCTTTAGGTGAGGTTACTGTATCAATTGCCGGTTTTGTGATCACATCTCTTTCAGGAATCGTAATATCACCGCCTCCTTTTATTGTTTCAGGATCTTTGAGCTGCTTTTCTAAGAATGACGCAAAAAACGGCTTCTTTTGTGAATTTTTGTCTTTCATAATAATTTAGTTTTGGTTAAAATATGCTTTTAATTTATTTCTAGAGAAGTTTAAACAACATCATCATCGCCATCGGAAGGATATTTCATAGTAACCAAAAGATCCTTGCTTGGCGTAGTTACATTGTCAAATACAGGCCTTGTGATATTATCTACAGAGGGTGCTGTGATAATATCAATTTCCGGTGTAGTGATGGTTCCTCCTCCCTGAATGGTTTCCGGATCTTTGATCTGTTTCTCCAGGAATGAAGCAAAAAAAGGTTTCTTTTTTGAATTCTCGTCTTTCATGATAATTGAGTTAGATATATTATTCTTTGTAATACAGATTACAAGCTTTCCAGTTCTCCACTCTCATCACTGTCGGAAGGATACTTCATTGTCACCACCTGATCTTTTAACTGCGATGTGGCATTATCAAGAAACGGCGAAGTCGTGACAGTATCTCTCGTTGGTACAGTAAGTACATCAGTAGTAGGGGTAGTAATCCCACCTCCCTGAATTTTTTCAGGATCATTGATCTGTTTCTCTAAAAATGAAGCAAAGAATGGCTTTTTTGAGTTTTTCTTTTCCATAAGTTATTATATTTAGTTTTATGCAAACTAAAGTACAAAAAATTTCAATACACAGGGATATATTGTTTTACTTTAAGAAAATTTTAACTAAATTAATAAAAAGAAAGAATTAAATTAATCCAAACTCAAGAACTCTTTAACAACTTTCGCGAAATCAACCGGATTTTCAGCCTGAACCCAATGTCCGGCATTTTTCACTGTAACTATTTTCGCTTTTGGAAACTGCTGTTTGATTCCGTATTCATCCTGCGGAAGAATATAATTTGATTTTTCGCCTGCAATAAATAAAGAATCCCCTTCGAAAACCCCAAATTTCACAGCATTGGAAACGAATTCGTTATATTTTTCAGATAAAGTTTTAAGATTGAATCTCCAGTTCAGCTTTTTATTGTCATCCCAATATAGATTCTTTGCCAGAAATTGGATTGTAGACTTTTCAGGAATGTATTGGCTTAATACTGTTTCGACATCTCCACGTGAGCTTACTGTATTGAAATCTACAGTTTCAAGGGCTTTAATGATCCCCTGATGATGTGGAGGGTATGCTTTCGGTGAAATATCCACTACAATCAGTTTTTCTACTTTTTCAGGACATTTTAATGCAAACTGCATCACTGCTTTTCCGCCTAAGGAATGTCCCAAAACATGAGCTTTCTGAATACCGTAATGATCCATATACCGGGCAATATCATCTGCGAGATCATCATGCGACATATTTTCGGAATGAAAGCTTCTTCCGTGATTTCTAAGATCAATAAGATGTACGGGAAGATATTCACCCAGATCTTTTCCAAAGCTTCCCCAGTTGTCAAGCATTCCAAACAGTCCGTGAAATACAAGAAGAGGCGTAACCGTAAGATTTTCGCCGAATATTTTTGAATTTAAGATTTCCATTTTTTAGAGGTTAAAGGTTAGAAATTAGAGGTTAGAAATTAGGGGTTGAGAGTTAATATTTAAAGCACGTCTTTAACATTAACCTCTAATTTCTAACTTCTTTTTTACCATTTTGCCAAGCGTTTCAAATAAGCCTGAACTGTATTCTCAAGTCCCATATAAAGGGCTTCAGAAACCAAAGCATGCCCGATGGAAACTTCAAGAAGATTTGGAATATGGTCTGCAAAGTATTTTAAATTTTCCAGGCTCAGATCATGTCCCGCATTGATCCCCAAACCGAATTCTGTAGCAGCAACCGCTGTATCGTAATAAGGTTTTATAGCCTGTTCTTTATTGACAAGATAGTTTTTTGCGTAGGCTTCAGTATACAGTTCAATTCTGTCAGCCCCTGTTTTTGCAGCATGCTCTACCAGCTCAGGAAGAGGATCAAGAAAAACAGAGGTACGGATTCCTGCATTTTTAAATTCGGCAATAATTTCGGTGAGAAAGTCCAGATGCTTCTTAGTATCCCAACCGGCGTTGGATGTAATAGCGTCATCTGCATCAGGAACCAGCGTTACCTGCTCGGGTTTTACTTCCAGAACCATATCAATAAAAGAGCGGTGCGGATTTCCTTCAATATTGAATTCAGTGGTAACCAGCGGCTTCAGATCATATACGTCTTTTCTTGTAATGTGTCTTTCATCAGGCCTTGGGTGGATGGTAATTCCCTGTCCTCCAAATTCCTGGATTTTTATGGCTGCTTCTGTTACGCTTGGTGTATCACCGCCTCTGGCATTTCTTAATGTCGCAATTTTATTAATGTTTACGCTTAGTTTTGTCATTTCTTTATTTAGATGTTAGATGTAGAAGTTAGGGATTAGGTTTTTAAACTTACTTCTATATCACATTATTATTATTTTTGGAGAAGCTAGATATTAGAGGTTAGATGTTAGTTTTTGGGGTCTACTTCTATATCTCTAAACCCAAAAAATAAGCGATTGAACCACACTACCGTCTAATCTCTAGCTTCTGATTTCTCTTTTCTGGATAAAAGCAAACAGTCGAATTCCACTGACTTTTAATCTTTAGCTTCTACTTCTCTATTTTATACCTTTACACTTATCTGCATCACCTGAAGATCAAATTCTTTAGAAGCCACCAGAAGATGATCGAAAATATCAGCCTGGATCTGCTCAAAGTGTTCCCATTTGGAATCATTTGCAAAACAATACACCTCAAGAGGAAGTCCCTGTGGTGTAATATCCAACTGGCGGACCATTTTAGCTCCTTTTTGATCTACGTCAGGGTCATTCTCTATATATTTTTGAGCATAATATCTGAAAACACCGATATTGGTAAGCTGTCTTCCGTTAATGTTCTTATCCTTATGCTTAAGGTCCTGCTTTTCTTTTTCTATCTCCAATGTTTTTTCTTTCAGATAATCTGAGATTAGATTGATTTCCTTTAAACCTTCAATATCTTCTTCATTCAAAAATTTAAAAGAATTGATGTTAAAGTAAATAGATTTTTTGATCCTTCTTGTATTGGATTCGGACATGACTTGAAGATTCCTGATCTCCGTAGTCAAAAGATCATAGGTGGGAATTGTAGAAACGGTTTTATCAAAATTCATGACTTTCGTTGTCAGAAGACTGATATCCATAATATTCCCCTCCATACTGTACTTCGGAATGCTCACCCAATCCCCTACCTTCAGGTTTTTGGAGGTAGCAACGTGTATCCCGGTTACAAAACCTAAAATCGTATCTCTGAAAACCAGCACCAATACAGCAGTAATAGCTCCTAAGCTCCCGACAATAGTGGTTCCTTTAATCCCAAATATGACGCATATTCCTACAACAGAAAATATGAAAATTCCCAGGATTTTTACCGTTTCTGAAATGGCATTCAGTGCCATGATTTTATAAAAGTCCTGCTTTATGGTAAAATAATTCCTGAAACCTGTTAATGATCTGTAAAGCATTCCGGCAAGGATAAGTACAAGCCCCAAATTGATAGATCTGTTGATAAAAACAGTTGTTTTAGGAAGCGCCGTTGCGGGAAATATGGAAGGATGCATCCCTCCCACAACCAGAAGCGCCGCGAAATGGGCCACGGAATTGGAGATCTTAGACTGATAAATTGACCGGATGACCGGATACTTTTCATCATTCCGGAAAAATCTGAAAATAAAATTGATCGCAAATTTAAAAATAAAATCTACCACTAAGAATACGGCACACAAAAGCGCCAGCTTGATAATAATATGAACAACCCAATCCATCCCGCCAGGCGTTATCTGGCTGATATAGATGTAGAGCTGATCACTAATTTCCTGTAAAAAATTCTTAGTGTCTTGTATTTCGTCTTTCATTACAGCAAATTTATAAATTAAGTATGATGATCCTGCTATTGACAATCAATTTTCATCCCAAATATTAAAAAGGCTTCTGCAAATTTTCTTTTTTCCTATCTTGCATTGATAATTTAAAAGAATGGATACCACCTTAATTAATATTCTCTGTCTTATTTTATTGGTTCTCGGAATGCTGGGAACTTTCCTGCCTGTACTTCCAGGGCTTTTACTGAGCATCTGCGGGCTTTTAATTTATAAATTCGGGACAGATGCGGATCTGCCGATGATCTATATCTGGGCATTTGCGCTGCTCACCGCAGTTTCTGTAGTTTTAAGCTATGTAATCCCAGCAAAGACCAACAGGAAATACGGCGGAACGCGTTGGGGAAGTATCGGATCAATCATCGGAACTATCGTGGGAATTTTCATTCCCATTCCTTTAGGATTCCTTATAGGAATGTTTGCGGGGGTGTTTATCGGAGAACTTCTTCACGACAGTAAGGATATGAATAAAGCCTTACGGTCTACTAAAGGTGCATTTATCGGCTTCATTTACGGAACAGGTTTTAGTCTTGTAGTAGGTGTGGCAATGTTTTTGGTAGTAGTTTTAGATATGCTTGATATTATTTAAAAAAGAGAAAATATGTTCCATAAAGCCATCATATTCAGTCTGGGACTGCTCACTTTAGCAGGATGCAATGCCCAAAAGAAAACAAAGACTCCGGAATCAACTGCCGGAACAGCCTCCAATTCTTCAGGAACCAAAGCTGAAGTACAAAAAGAAGGTATCATTTATTTTAATCAGGGGGAAAATAAATTCCTTAAAGAGTATGAAATGAATGTAACCTTCAAAAGTATTTCTGAAGACAGCCGCTGTCCTGAAGGAGTAGCATGTATTTGGGCAGGAGTTGCCGTAGCACAGGTAGAAGTAATGGGAACCTACACCCGGCCTGTCGTCTTAAGTCTTGCTACTTCTGACCATACAGGACGAAATTACCACAAGTCTGCAGAGTTCAACGGATATACCATTTCACTGGAAGAAGTAACGCCTTCCCGGAAAGCTGAAGCCGGAGGAAAAGATCTGAATGGAAAATACAGGATCGGAATCAAAATTACAAACGCTGACACAGCATCCAATTCTACCACGAAATAGGCTCTTTCCCTTTTGAACCAAGATATTCATTGATCTTTGAGAAGGGTTTGCTTCCATAAAAGCCTCTATGTACCGAAAATGGTGACGGATGCGCCGATTTTAAAATAAAATGTTTAGCCGGATCTATGAGTTCGGCTTTTTTCTGTGCAAAAGCTCCCCAAAGTACAAATACGACATTCTCTTTTTTATCTGAAATTTCCTTAATGATAAAGTCTGTAAACTTTTCCCAGCCTAAATCTTTATGGGAGTTCGGTGAATGGGCGCGGACGGTTAAAGTGGCATTCAGTAGTAAAACGCCCTGTTTTCCCCAGTCATCCAGTTCTTTTGATGTTCTTATGATTCCCAGGTCATCCTTTAATTCCGTGAAAATATTTTTAAGGGATGGCGGTGCCGCTACCTGCTCCGAAACGGAAAAACACAAACCATTAGCCTGATAATCATTATGATAAGGATCCTGCCCGATGATCACTACCTTTATTTCTTCAAAAGGTGTGATTTCCAGTGCTCTGAATATTTGGTTTTTAGGTGGAAATACTTGGGTTGCTGCATATTCCTGCTTTACTTTTTCCCAAAGGTTGGTAAAGTATTCTGTGTTTTTTATTGGGGCTAAAACTTCTGTCCAGGTCATGGGTTTGAATTAATAATTTGAAAATGAGTTAAATTGATAATTAAATTTAAAGCTAAATATACTTTTTTAAACTAAAGACAATATTGTCAGGAAAACCATCATCCGTTCTTTCCTCTTCCAAAACAAAATTATGCTTTAAAAGAAGACCTTTTGAATTTTCATTAAGCTTATGGGTAAAAGCTAAAATTTCCTGTAAATGTAATTCATTAAATCCATAATCTAAAACAGTTTCCAATGCCTCGGACATAATTCCTTTTCTGTGATAGCCCGGTAGTAATTCATAGCCAACCTCAGCCGTTTTTCGGTCTTCAGAAAAATTCCACAGGCAGATAGTTCCGATAAGATTGAGCTGGTCTTTAAAGGCAATTCCAAAATAAACAGTCTGGTTATTCTGCGTTCTTTCTTTTATGGTTAAAATAAACTGCAGAGCATCATAGTTGTTTTTCGGGGAATTTCTTTTCACAAACTGATTAGTGACTTCGTTGCTGCGAATTCTCAGAATGTCTTCAACATGGGTTTCGTTGATGTCTTTTAAAATTAAGCGTTCGGTTTCCAGTTTCATACTTCAAATTTAATAAAACCACATGATTCAACATTCTCAAGTTCTCAAATTAGCTCATTTTCAAATAACATTCACATTTTCTCACTAAATTTGCAGTGTGTATATAAATAAAGAAGATTTAAACGAATTAGAGTTTCCGCAATTGCTCGCGGAAATCTCTCCATTTGCGTATTCTCCGAAAACGAGAGAAAAAATTCTTCACCTTCGTCCCATGGAAATTGACGAGGCGGAACTTTCACTGAAAAAAACGTCGGAATATCTTTCGAGTTTTGAAAGTTCAAATGCAATTCCATTCGATGAATATGAAGATATCGAAAGTGAGCTGAAATTAATGCTGATCGAGAATTACCGCCTGGAAAACAGTGCTTTCATTAAAATAAAAACCTTAACCGAACAGATAGGAAAACTTCAGAAATTTTTCCCAACCATGCCTGAGACTTTCCCTACTTTGATTGGTGATGTTTCTGTTCTGGAATTCAAAAAAGAAATCATTGATAAGATTGATAAGGTCTTTAACCGTTTTGGGGAAGTAAAAAGTGACGCTTCTCCTGTGTTAAAAGAGCTGAGAGCTGAAATTCAACATGCTAAAAAGGCAATTCAGGAGAATTTCAACCGTGCTCTGTTCAATTACGGACAAAGTGACTTTCTGGATGATATCCGCGAAACCATTATTGAAGATCAAAGGGTTTTAGCTGTAAAATCCGGGTTCAAGAAAAGGGTGGCAGGAAGGGTTTTGGGAATTTCAAAAACAGGCTCTATTACCTATATGCAGCCGGATAGTGTGGTAAAACATTACTTCAAGCTGAAGGAAAGTGAAGAGGAAGAGAAAAAAGAAATAGATAAAATCCTTAGAAAGCTTACTGCAGAACTGGCGGAGTTTCAGCCTCAGCTTTGGAGATACCAGATTTATATTTTTGACCTTGACCTTACAAGAGCGAAAGCAAAATTTGCTGAACTTGTCAACGGAATTCTTCCGAAGATTAACCGTCACAGGACATTAAAGCTTAAAGACGCGTATCATCCGTTGTTATGGCTGAGAAATAAAGTAGAGAATAAAACCATTTTCCCACAAAGCCTGTCATTGACGGATCATAACAGAATTATCTGTATCTCCGGACCGAATGCAGGAGGAAAATCTATCACACTGAAAACCGTTGGTTTGCTTCAATTGATGATCCAGAGCGGAATTCTGGTTCCGGTACATCCGAGATCCGAAATGTTCTTCTTCGAAAAGATTATGACGGATATTGGTGACAATCAGTCGATCGAAAATCATCTGTCTACCTATTCTTCAAGGCTAAAAAAAATGGCAGGGATCATCCGTGAAGCAGATGCCAATACGCTTTTGCTTATTGATGAATTTGGAACAGGGTCTGATCCTGAACTTGGTGGTGCCCTTGCGGAAAGTTTCATGGAATATTTCTATGATAAAAAGAGCTTTGCCATCATTACCACGCACTATACGAATATCAAACTGGTAATAGAACAGCTCCCGAATGCTGAAAACGCCGCGATGCTTTTCGATGAAGAAACACTGGAACCTATGTATAAGCTGGAAGTGGGACAGGCAGGAAGCTCATTTACCTTTGAAGTAGCTGAAAAGAACAGGATCCCCAGATTTATTATTCATGCTGCCAAAAAGAAAGTAGAACATGACATTGTCAATCTTGATAAAACGATCGTAAAACTTCAGCAGGAGAAATTTGAAGTTGAAAAACTGAAAACCGATCTTGCCGAAAGGAAGGAATCTGTAGAAGACAAACGCGACAATCTTCAGAAGCTGAACGAGCAACTGCAACAAAAGCTTTTCAACTTCCAAAAACTATATGAAGAGGAACACCGAAAGCTTCAGTTTGGAAATAAAATTGAAACATTTATCGACAGCTACGTGAAGGGGAAATCGAGAAAAGATGTTGTAAAAGATTTTGTGAAACTGCTGGAACAGGAAAAATTCAGAAAAATAGGCGCTGATAAAGATGAATCTAAACGTCTTCAGGTGGTTAAAAGAAAGATCACGCAACAGCTTAAAAAGGAAGATGTAATCGAAAAGATTGCTGAAACCAATGAAAAACTGGAAGAAAAACGCAAAACCGACCGTGCAGTCTGGATGAAAGAAGGCCAGCGTGTCCGTATTCCGGGAAGTACCAGTGTAGGAACCATTGAAAAAATTTCCAAGAATAAAGTGATCGTGAACTACGGGACTTTTAAGACAACGATTAATGCGGATGAACTTGAGAGAATTTAATGAAATAACATTTCGACAATTGTCGATGTAAGTATTAAGGTATGATAGCGCTGAATTTTTCAGTGCTATTTTTTAATTTTCTGATGAATTTCTAAAATAAGGTTTCTTTGTTTTTTTTGAGTAATAAATAACTCTAATATCAAGAGTTTTCACCTTTTCACGAAAATATTGATCATTTTAATCAAAATACCGTTATATTTTACTGATCAAAAAAACATTTAATTTATATATTTGAGGGATCAAAAAAATTCATAAAATGATTTCCATAAACAAAGCATTGTACTTTTCCGCTTTCAGCATTTTTTCCTTAGCATTTGTCAAAGGTCAGAATAAAGTTCCTTTTGGCGTTGTAAAAGCTGAAGAGGGCTATGCCAATGTGCGTGTCCACAAAGATAACTACAGAAAAATCGTAGACAAAATCCGGATGCGTAAAGGTGATGTATTTGTTTATGTAAAACCTGCACCTGGAGAAACGGAATGGATATGGATCAAATATCCTGAAAAACAGGATGAGGAAAAACCTTTTGTGAGATACGAGAATCTTGAGAAGGAAGGAATGGTCAATAAAGAACGTATTGCCTTTATAGATCAACTTCCTCAGTTTACTCCTTCAAAATCTAAGAACGGAAAATCACTTATTTTCACAGATAACAGTAATCCGAAAATACCTACTTCACAAAGGACCAAGGTGGTTATTGATGTGTATCCGTCCAATGCCGGCTACAGAAAACAGGAAAAAGATGGCGATGGAAAAATTCTTACAATAGATAAAGTAAAACCCTGGGGAATCAAAGATGGGCTTCCTGAGGGAATGACGGAAATTAAATCCATCAGAGTTCAGCAACCTGGAAGAGGTTCTGTATTTGTAAGGGAAGCCATTAAAAATATGTTCCAGCCTACTATGGATTTTAATAATGTCGGAGTAACAGCTCTTGACAAAGATCATATCTATCTTTATATGATCAACGGCTCGGGAGAAAACAGATATGTCACACTTTGGACCATCAAGGAAGGAAGGGTGATGAGCCAGATTATTTACAATAGTCCGGAATAATTGCCGTTTTTCACACTAATATTCTTATTTTTGCCCTGAAAAAGTTTAACGCTAATTCATCACAGAAACTGGTTCTGCTTAACGCAGATTAAAAGGGAACCGTGTGAAAATCACGGACTGTCGCGCAACTGTAAGTAACTGAAGTCTTTATCAAAGATCCACTGTGCAGGGCACGGGAAGGAGATAAAAGATGTTACAAGTCAGGAGACCTGCCTATTTCTTTAAACAAGAAACTTTCGCGATTTGAAGTTTATTGATCTGATGGACTGCTTCAGGAATTCCTATGATTCCTGTCACTGTTCTGTTATTTTGATCTATTTCATTTCGTATTAATTAAAAATGAAATATGACTACAGAAGAAAGAATTGCAACATCCGAAACCAGAATTTTTAAAGCAGTTTTCCCCAACACAACCAATCACTATGACACTCTTTTCGGAGGTACTGCTATGCAGCTGATGGATGAAGTAGCTTTTATCACGGCAACCCGTTTCGCAAGAAAAAGAGTGGTAACCGTGAGCAGCGATAAGATTGATTTTAAAAAGCCTATTCCTGCCGGAACTATTGTGGAACTGATCGGAAAGGTGTCCTATGTCGGAAAAACAAGTATGAAAGTGAATGTAGAAATCTATACCGAGCAGATGTACTCTTATGAAAGAGAAAGAGCTATTGTGGGTGATTTTACTTTTGTGGCGATTGATGAGTTTAAAAAACCGATCAGAATAATGTAAATAACCTGAGTTCGGGATAAGACATTTCTGTTTTTAATAAGGTAAGGAAGCCTGAAGTTGGAAGAGGGAAGTTATTAAGGTCGTGAAAAATAATGATACCTCGGTTTTTATCAATTTTTTTAAGACTAGTTAATTCAATTTTAAGAAACTATCAGCCCAATAGTAACTTCCAGCACATTAATCTTAATTCTCTTATCCCGAACTCAGGTTAAATAGTTTCGGGCGGCCTTTGGCCGCCCGAAACTATTTATAAGGTATAAGGCAATTGTATTTATAAAAATTGCATTGCACTGAAGTGAAACGCCCTTGTTTATCTTAAAAAAA
>NZ_QNUH01000020.1 GCF_003385495.1 Chryseobacterium elymi
AATATATTATTTTTTATATTTATCTTTTTATGATTTTTAAACAATCTTTTTTATAAATTTAGCTTCAAAATTATATTAAACACATAGGATGAGGTTTGAACTTTACACTGAAGAAAGCGACGACAGAACGGTATACATCACCGGAAATTTCAACAACTGGAACCCAAGAGACTACAATTATCAGCTTAAACAGCTGGATCCGCACAATTATTTTATAGAGATTGAGAGCGAAATACTTCCTGATACCGTAGAATACAAGTTTACAAAGGGAGGCTGGGAAAATGTGGAACTCGATAAATACGGCAATATCACTCCCAACCGGAAAGCTGAAAAAGCAAAAGAAAAAACCTCTGATGCCATAGAAAAATGGAGGCTCAACTGGGGACCTTTTAAAAAGGAATTTTTCCCGATTGCAGAGGTTATTTCCGAAGAATTCTATATTCCGCAGCTTGAACGTTACCGGAAGGTCTGGGCAGTATTGCCTTATGATTACTATGTATCCGATAAAAGCTATCCTGTACTTTATCTTCAGGATGCCCAAAATCTTTTCAACGAAGGAAGCGGGTACGGAAACTGGGAAATCGACAAAAAGCTGTCTATTTTAGCAGAATACGGCCGGGGCGATGTCATCATTATCGCCATAGAACATGGCAGTGAGGAGCGTATTAAGGAATATATCTTTGACAATGACAATATTGCGAATGGCTCGGAAGGAAAAAAATACATCCGTTTCATTACGGATACTTTAAAACCTTTTGTGGATGCACACTACCGCACAAAAAAAGACCGTGACAATACAGGAATCGGGGGCAGCTCATTGGGCGCTCTGATCAGTATTTACAGCGGATTCCTTTATCCTGAGGTTTATTCTAAACTGCTGATCTTTTCCCCTTCACTCTGGGTGGAACCCAACAATAATTTTCCGATGATGAACTTCAGAATTCCTTTTAAAACAAAAATATATCTGTATGGAGGAGGTCAGGAAGGTTCCAAAATGGTAAAAAGAATTCATGTTTTTGAAGAATATTTAAAGCGTTGGGAAAAGAAGAACCTTTTTGACTTTGAATTCAGGACCAGCATTAATCCGGAAGGAACCCACAGTGAATTTTACTGGTCTCAGGAGTTTCCCAGAGCCATCGAATGGTTGTTCTATGACAACACAGAAAATCCTGTAGAAGTAAAACCACAACAGCAAAGCATTAAAAATTAAGCTTATGAAACTGATTAATAAAAAAAATAAAAAATACACACAGATTTTTCACCTTTTCACAGAGGAAGAATGGACAAAATCCAACAAAAATTACAATAAAAATATCTCTTCTTTTTTCTCCGGAAAGAAATATGAGGTTTTCATTCATACTGATGAGGAAAACATCGTATATCTGATTGGTTTGGGAACATCCACAGTACAGAATTTTGAGGTTCAGCAGGTAGCCGTTAAATTCTCCCAAACACAAAAAGACAAGCTTCAGGCTGCTCCAACGTTAGTTTTAGCAGGTTTCCTGAATGAGAAACAGTTCGAAGAGTTCGTAAAAGGTTTACTTTTTGGAACATACAGCTATCCTTTTGATAAAAAGCATGCTTTCTGGAATACAAAATTTGAGATCCATTTTGAAAATCTAAGCCAGAAAAAGCTGGATACAATCAGCTCAAAAGCCGAAGCGTTAGCCAACGGACAAACAGCTTGTCAGGAATGGTTGAATAAGCCGGCCAATCTTAAGAAACCTGATATGTTAAGTCTGTTTTTGAAAAATATGGCCAGAAAATATGATTTAAAATATACCGCATTTAACAGAAAAAAATGCGAAGAATTAGGCCTGGGCGCTTATCTGTCGGTTAACCAGGGAAGTGCTTATGATGCCGCTTTTACCATTATAGAATATAAAACTACCGTTAAAAATGCCAAAACATTTGGTTTGGTCGGGAAATGTGTCCTTTTTGATACAGGAGGTATTTCCCTGAAAAATCCGGACAATATGCATTACATGAAATCTGATATGGGCGGTGCTACCGCAGTTATCGGAACCCTGATCTATGCCGCAGAAATGAAGCTTCCGGTGAATATTGTTGCCATACTTCCTATCACGGACAATGCCATTTCTGAAAACGCTTTCCTTCCAAGCGATGTTATTACGGCTTATAACGGAAAAACCATTGAAGTCCTTAATACGGATGCAGAAGGCAGAATGGTTCTTGCCGACGGACTTTCTTACCTTACTAAAAACTATAAAACGGATTTTCTGATTGACCTTGCTACCTTAACGGGAAGCTCTGTCAGAATGTTCGGTGACACCTGCGGAGCCATGTTCTCCAATAATGATGAACTGAAAAATATTCTGATAAAAACCGGAGACAGTACCAACCAAAGGGTGTGGAATCTTCCTTTGTGGGATGTATGGAAAGATGACATACAGTCTGATGTCGCAGACCTGAAAAACATTTCTATGAAACCTATCGGTGACTGTATCATAGCCGCTAAATTTCTTGAGCAGTTTATTGAAAACCATCCTAAATGGGCGCATCTGGATATCGCAGGAGTTGCTTTCGGAAGTACGGGATACTCAAAGGAAAAAGCAGCAACCGGCTTTGGAGTACAGCTGCTGGCCGATTTAATTGAAAATTATCACTAAAAATTAGTTTTTTTCAAAATTTCTCTGTATACTTGAGTGTATATTTTCAAAAATGCAGCTTATTATGATTTTTAACATTAATTAATCAATAAAAAATTGCTTTTATTTTTGATAATTTACTAAAAACTAAAAAACATTATATGGAGGAGAAAACAATAGTATGTATTTCGTGCTATTACAAGGGCTATGACTTCATGGACGAAATGAAGAAGCTCGGTAATAAAATTATCTTGATAACATCAGAAGGCCTTAAAGAAAAAAACTGGCCATGGAATGCTATTGATGAGGTATTTTATATGTCTGAATTAAAACCATCTGTCTGGAATATGGAGCATCTGGTCCAGGGATTTTCACATCTGATGAAAACCAGGAAAGTAGATGCCGTAGTGGCCCTCGACGATTATGATGTGGAGAAGGCTGCATTGATCAGAGAAACATTCCGTATTCCGGGAATGGGACAGACTACACATCGTTATTTCAGGGATAAGCTGGCTATGCGCCAGAAAGCGAAAGATTCGGGAATCAGTGTTCCGGAGTTTACAGCAGTTTTTAATAATGATGAAGTGAACAGCTTTGTAGAGAAGGTTCCGGCTCCCTGGGTATTAAAACCCCGCTCAGAAGCGTCAGCATCAGGAATTAAGAAATTTTTATCCAAAGATGAGCTCTGGAACGAACT
Source organism: Chryseobacterium elymi (assembly GCF_003385495.1). Classification (GTDB taxonomy): domain Bacteria; phylum Bacteroidota; class Bacteroidia; order Flavobacteriales; family Weeksellaceae; genus Chryseobacterium; species Chryseobacterium elymi. The sequence continues at coordinate 3,307 of NZ_QNUH01000020.1, forward strand.
GAATGCCCTTGGTGAAGAACGACATCTTTTTTTGCTGGAAAGTTTTAAACCCGGAGATGTCTATCATGTGGACAGTCTGACTTTTAATAAAGAAATTGTATTTACATCTGCTTCCAAGTATCTGGCTCCACCTATGCAGGTTTCTCATGAAGGTGGTGTATTCAGATCCAAAACCCTGGGAAGATATTCCGATGAATTTAAAGCCCTTGAAGAAGTCAATGCCAAAGTTCTTTCCAGTTTCGGATTAATGAACGGAGCTACCCATACTGAATTTATCCGTGGAAAAGCCGATGGAAAATGGTATTTCCTTGAAACATCCTCCAGAGTTGGGGGCGCACACATTCCTGATCTTGTTGAAGCCTCCAGTAATATTAATATCTGGCGGGAATGGGCCAAGATTGAAGATGCTCTTCTGCGTGGAAAAAGCTATCAGGCCTCAAAGCCTACAGGTTATTATTCTGGGCTAATCGTTGCCCTTATTAAAGATAAACAACCTGATTATACAGCTTTCGAAAGTGAAGAAGCCATAAAGTTTCTTCCAATCGATCATCATGTAGGAATTGTTTACAAATCCAGCGATCCGGATGTTATACAGCAAAGACTAGACAGTGCCGCCGAAAAGATCCAGGCGGAAATGCTGAATATTCTGCCGCCCAAAAGTAAACTGACAAGCTAAACACAATATAAAATAAAAGAAACTGATCAATGCCGCATATAGAACATACAGATTACTATTCAAACATATTAGGAACAAGTCTTAAAGTGGAGGTTACAGGACATTACGGATATCCCATCGTTATGTTTCCTACCTCCCAGGGACAATACACCCAAAATCACGACTTTCATCTCAACGGAAGTATTAACTGGTTTATAGAACAGGGAAAAGTAAAGCTTTATAATATCCAGACGATTGATAGCTGGAGCTTTTATGATGAAAAAATTTCCCCTCAGAAAAGGATCAAAAACTATGAACTGTATGTACAGTTTCTTATTCAGGAATTTATCCCGTATATCCAGAAGATCCATCAAACACACCGTGTTGCAGTGGCTGGTGCAAGTTTCGGAGGTTATCATGCCGCTAACTTTGCTTTCAGATTCCCGGACGTGGTTTCCCATCTGTTCTGCCTTTCCGGAGCGTTCAGCATCAGGAATTTCATGGACGGATATTCGGATGAACTCGTATATTTTAACTGCCCGAGGGAATTTGTAAAGAATGATGAAGCCTGGAAATACAAACATATGCACATTGTGCTGAGTACTTCTGACCAGGATATCTGCAGGGATAAAAACATCGAAATGGCCGAAATCTTAAGCTCGAAAGGGATTGATTTCTGGTACGATGAAAGAAAATGGATCAATCATGACTGGCCGCTATGGAGGATGGTGTTTCCTACTTTTATAGGGACTTTTTTCTCATGAAACCGTACATTTAATAAGATAAAATAATAAAACATATACCAATTTAAAAACAGAAATTATGGCAAAAAAAGTGGGAATTCTATTCGGTATGGAAGACACATTTCCTTGGGCGTTTATCGACAAAGTGAATGAGCTGGGCGGTGGAGAAATCATTGCTGAAGCAGTAAATATCGATAAACTTGAGCAGGGAGCTGATTACGGCTATGCAGTCATTATCGACAGAATTTCACAGGATGTTCCTTTTTACAGGGCTTATTTGAAAAATGCAGCGCTTAACGGAACTTATGTAATCAATAATCCATTCTGGTGGAGTGCCGACGAAAAGTTCTTCAATAATGCGCTGATGACAAAACTTGGAATTCCGCTTCCTAAAACAGTACTGCTTCCTTCGCACGAAAGACCTACAGACACTTCGGAAACATCATTCAGAAACCTGAAGTTTCCTCACGACTGGGAATATATTTTCAATTACGTAGGATTTCCTGCCTATATGAAACCTCATGACGGTGGTGGATGGAAAAGTGTATACAGAGTGGAAAATCCTGAAGATCTATGGGAAAAATTAAGCGAAACAGAACAGCTTGTGATGATGGTACAGGAAGAAATTGTTTTCGATGATTATTACAGGGTTTACTGTCTGGGCAAAAAGTATGTTCACATTATGCCTTACGAACCACGTAATCCACATCACTTAAGGTATGCCACGGCACACCAGACCAAAGGAGAGGAACTTGAAAAATTATTAAAAACAATTCATGATTACACTATTACCATGAATGAAGCTCTAGGCTACGACTTCAATACGGTAGAGTTTGCCATCAGAGACGGAATTCCATATGCAATAGACTTCTGCAATCCAGCCCCTGATGCGGATAAGAATTCTGTGGGCGAAGACAATTTTGCATGGATTGTAGAACATTCTGCTAAACTGGCTATTGAAAAAGCAAAAGAATATGTTCCTGGAAAACCTAATATCTCTTGGGGAACTTTTGTAAAAGACTCTGTAAAATAAACACTAAAAAAATAAAAAACACGAAAAAAAATGCATCAATTTACAATCGGAATCGAGGAAGAATATCAGATCATTGATGTTGAGAGCAGAGACTTAATATCTCATGTTTCGAAAATTATTGAAGGCGGAAAAGCCGTTTTAAGTGAAAACTTAAAACACGAAATGCATGAATCAATGATCGAGATGGAAACCGGCATCTGCCAGAATATCAAAGAGGCCAGGGCAGAACTGACTAACCTGAGAAGACATTTAATCAACACAGCCCATGAACAAGGCCTTCGGGTAGCCGGCGGCGGAACCCATCCTTTTTCAAACTGGGAACACAATACCATTACCAATGGTGAGCGTTACAACAAGATCGTAGATGATATGGGCGACGTTGCCCGGGGAAATTTAATTTTCGGACTTCATGTGCATATCGGAATCCCAAACCGTGAAGAAGGGGTCAGAATTCAGAATGTGATGCGTTATTTTCTTCCGCACGTCTATGCACTTTCTACCAACTCTCCTTTCTGGATCGGAAGAAATACAGGTTTTAAGTCTTACAGGCAGGAAATTTTTGTGAAATTCCCAAGAACCGGTATTCCCAGCTATTTCAATTCACTCGCTGAATTCGACAGCTATGTAGAACTTCTGGTAAAAACCGGAACTATAGATAATGCCAAGAAAATCTGGTGGGATCTGCGTGTTCACCCCTTCTACCCCACCATTGAGTTCAGAATTTGTGACATGCCTTTAAGGATAGAAGAAACAGTTTGTATGGCTGCCATTATGCAAAGTTTAGTAGCGAAAATCTACAAGCTTCACCAACAAAATTTAAGTTTCAGAAGCTACAGAAGATTATTGTTGAACGAAAACAAATGGAGAGCATCCAAGAGTGGTATTGAAGCCCATCTCATTGATTTTGGGAAAGAGGAGTCTGTTCCTTACCCTCATCTGCTGAAGGAACTTCTGGAATTTATTGATGATGTTGTAGATGACCTAGACTGCAGAAAAGAGGTTGAATATGCATGGACCATTCTGGAAAACGGGACTGGGGCCGACAGGCAGCTTAAAGTATTTAATGAAACCGGTGACCTTACCAAAGTGGTAGATTATATGATCTCTGAAACGGAGTATGGCATAACACACGGCGAAACAGCTTCATAATTTTTTTGGTAACTTTACAAAAAATATGAAGTAGTATGAAAGATATTCGAATCGCTCTGGTTGATATGAACAACAACCATGTCAATCAAGGCTTTAGAAATATTAAAGAAATTTCGGAAGCATTCCAACAAAGCTCTGAAGAAAATGTGACCATCCAAACTTTTGATGTAAGATTTAAGAATGAAATGCCGAACATAGAAGATTTTGATATCTTTATTTCTTCAGGCGGACCTGGAAACCCGCACAGAGAAGGTCTGGAATGGGAAGACAGGTATGCCACTTTTCTTGATGCCGTTTTAGAGCACAACAAATATAATGAAGATAAAAAGTATCTGTTCCTGATTTGCCATTCATTCCAACTGGCAAGCATCCATTGGAAGCTGGGTAATATCTGTAAAAGAAGATCTTATTCTTTTGGAGTGATGCCCATCCACAAAACTGAGGAAGGCGAGCAGGAATTTTTATTTAAAAATCTTCAGGATCCTTTCTACGCTGTAGATTCCAGAGCCTATCAGTTCATTGAGCCGGATATGAACCGTTTTGATGAGTTGGGCATGAAAATCATGGCTATTGAGAAATTCAGACCACATATCAATCTGGAGAGAGCCGTAATGGCTGTTCGTTTTTCAGATGAAATATTCGGGACACAATTCCATCCGGAAGCTGATCCAAAAGGTATGATCGAAAATCTGAAAGACGAAAAAAATAAAACAGCGATGATCGAGAACTTCGGCATGGAAAAATATCTTGAAACGGTAGACAGAATAGATGACGAGGACAAAATTATTCTTACCAGAAGCCAAATTCTCCCTAGATTCCTTCAGTCCGCAAAAAAAAACATTCTGAAGAGAAATGAAGTTTTAGTTTAATTAAAAACGCGGATTTAAAATTGATTTAATATAAAACCTCAAAGTCACAGAAGTTTTAGATACATAAGTAAAGAAAATAATTATTCCAGCCGTTGAGAAAAACTCTTAAAGTTTTTTGAAAATCTCTGATTTTTATCTTATGTAAACTTTTTATACATCATATTCAAGCTTTCTTAAGTGATCTAAAGTGTCTAAAACTTTTGTGACTTTTGTGGTCAAAATCTAACTAAGATTTTATATTAAGCTTTATTTTGGAATCACGTTAAAAATTTAAAGAGTATTAAAATCGGGCAGAAATGTTCGATTTTTTAAAATCAAAACCACAAAGAGAAAATATGATCCCAAAATACAGAAAACAGTTCAATCAGGAATTTTCGCAGGAAAAATATAATCAGCTTAAAGAAAGTCTTGCCAAAAAAGGAAATATTGCGCCAACATTCAGAATTTCAGAAAGCCCGCTCTTTCTTAGTAATGAATTTAGAAACAAGCTTATAGACGCCAGCGAAAGTATTATTGACCAGATAAAAATGATTCCTGCTGAAGTGCTTTACAAGGCTGTTCCGGATAACTGCCGAGTACCTAATGACACTCTTCAACCTCACTTTTTTACTATTGATTTCGGGATCTGCCGAAGTGAAAACGGGGAAATTGAGCCTCAACTGATCGAGCTACAGGCTTTTCCTTCATTGTATGCTTTTCAAAAGACTTTTGAAGACACATTCTGTGAGGTTTACCCTTTTCTTTCTGAGATTAGGAATACAATGCCCCATTCTGAGTTTAAAAACCATTTAAAAGAACTGATTATCGGAAATGAGAATCCCGAAAATGTCATTCTACTTGAAATATTCCCTGAACAACAGAAAACAGCTATTGATTTTGCTTTAACAGAACAATTATTAGGGATAAAAACAGTCTGTCTGACCAAGGTAAAAAAAGAAGGCAGAAATCTGTTTTATGAAAACAACGGAAAATATATTGAGATCAAAAGGATCTATAACCGTGTTATTTTTGATGAACTGGATAGAATCCCGGATCTGAAATCCGGGTTTGATTTCCGTGATGATATTGATGTAAAATGGATTACACATCCTAACTGGTTCTTTAAAATCTCAAAGTTTCTTCTTCCCATGCTGAAGCATCAATTCGTTCCGAAGAGCTATTTCTTAAACGAATTCCCTGAGCATGAGAATCTTGAAAATTTTGTACTGAAACCACTGTTTTCGTTCGCAGGAAGTGGAGTGAATTTAAATCCTACGAAAGAAATTACAGAAGCTATTGAGGATAAGGAAAACTACATCCTGCAGAGAAAAGTAACTTACGAGCCTATTTTTGAAGACATTAACGGAGAGTTTTCAAAAGCAGAAATCCGACTACTTTATATCTGGCACGAAAATGATGAACGCCCTATTCTACTGGAAAATCTGGGAAGAATGACAAAAGCTGCGATGGTAAATGTGGATTTTAATAAGAAAGATGCCATATGGATCGGGAGTTCTAATGCATTTTTTGGAGAGGAATAATTTGACAAAATCAAAAACAGGGTAAACAAAACCCTGATTAATACAACAAATCCTTCTAAATTCAGGAGGATTTGTTATTTTTGCGATACTCTGTTTGTATCAATATTTCTATACCTGACAAGAGTTTATTGGAATAATAAAAAACGCCACTCATGAATCTTAAAAATGTTGATGAACTGATCTTCAAGCCACTTGGACTGAAACTTTTAAATGTAGAAGAAGATATAGAATCTAAAGAGTATTCAGGATGCAGTTTTGTTTTAAAACATTTGAATATTAAATTCCGTACAGCAAAGATAACACCAACTAAAACCGGTCAGTTTGTAACCATCTGGAAACGCAATGAAGAAGGGCAAACTGCTCCGTTTGATTCCAATGATCTGTTTGATTTTTATTTAATTTCAGCTTCAACGGACAATGATAAAGGAATTTTCATATTTCCTAAAGAAGTTCTGATAGAAAAAGGAGTTTTGTCCCATGATAAAAGAATTGGTAAAAGAGGAATCAGAGTTTATCCAAGCTGGGACCTCACGGAAAGTAAGCAGGCTAAAGCTACTCAAAAATGGCAGGTGGATTACTTTCTTGATCTTTCACAGGAAACGGAAGCGTATCTTAAAAAAGCGAAACTACTATTTGATTTAAAAAATAGCTAATCTGTATATTTTTCTAATGCAAACTTTTGCAATAACTATTTACATTTTAGGATTGCAAAGAGACGGAATCAAATACATTGATTCAACTAAGCGATCGTTTTATCCATAAAACTTCATCAGCGGGTTCGCCTCCTTGTTTACATTTCTTAAAGTAAAACCTGCTTTTCATAAAACTTTGTGTTAAAGAAGTCTCTCGTAAATTAAACAGATTTGCAGATATCTAATTTGTCAAATATGATGAAAAAAGTAAAATCATATTTTGTTTAAAATAAAAACGGCTGAAAATTCAGCCGTTTTTTTGTATAAATCATTTATTTATGAATTTTTATCGTCCTCCATAGACTCACGTGCCTGATAATCCTGTACAAGATCGATTGCATTGGAAATAACATCACTTAAAGCAGTAATAAAGGTTCCTTCTTCAGCCATCCCCATAGCATGCTTTAATGCTTCAATTTCTTTTGGAATAATTTCATAACTGACATTTCTTCCGGAAGACTGCATCCCTTCAATGATTAATCCGTTAATTTCCTCTTCTGTTCTGCCGCGAAGATGCTTTTCATTTCTGATAATAATATGGTCAAACATTCTTCCTGCAATTTTCCCGCATTCTCTGATATCACCGTCACGGCGGTCTCCAACCCCGGAAATAATACCTATTTTTTTGGTAGATTCTACATTTTTCAGATAATCTTCAATTGCTTCATAACCTGAAGGATTATGAGCAAAATCAATAAGAACCTTAAAATTCTTGAATTTAAATATATTCAGTCTTCCCGGAGTAAGCTGTGCACTTGGAATAAAAGTTCTTAAGGAATTGGAAATATCTTCTATTCCGAAACCGTAAAGATAACTTGCCAAACTCGCAGCTAAAACGTTTTCGATCATAAATCTGGCCTTCCCTTCCATGGTGATCGGGAAATCTTTAGCCTTACCTATCCTGATCTTCCAGTCGCCTTTTTTAATCGTTACAAAACCTTCTTCATAAATGCAGGTGATTTTCCCTTCTTTGGCAAATTTTACAATATGAGGATTATTTTCATCCATACTGAATATCGCAACATTACTGTCAAGATCATTGATGATCTTCATAGAATATTCATTATCTGCATTCAGGACACTCCAGCCGTTTTTCTTTACGCTGTCCAAAACAACCCTTTTTACTTTCGTCAGGTCTTTCAAATTGTGAATATCATTCATTCCTAAATGATCCTCTTCAATATTCGTCAAAACACCGATATCACATTGGGCATATCCTAAGCCGGAACGCAGGATCCCACCTCTTGCCGTTTCCAGAACAGCAAATTCTACTGTAGGATCTTTCAGAACAAATTCAGCAGAAAGTGGTCCTGTAGTATCTCCTTTCGAAAGCATTGTATTCTGTATATAGATACCGTCAGAAGTGGTAAAGCCTACTCTGTAACCATTGCTTTTTACGATATGGGAAATCAATCTTGTTGTCGTTGTCTTTCCATTCGTTCCTGTCACAGCGATAATTGGAATTGTGAATGGTTTTCCCGGAGGATACAACATATCGACCACCGGAGCAGCTACGTTTCTCGGAAGGCCCTCGCTTGGTGCCAGGTGCATTCTGAATCCCGGTGCAGCGTTTACTTCAATAATGGCAGCACCGCTTTCCTTAAGTGGCTGTGTCAGATTTTCTGCCATGATATCAATACCACAGACATCCAGACCAATAATCTTGGAAACTCTTTCTGCCATAGTGATATTCTCAGGGTGTACCATATCGGTAACATCTATAGATGTACCTCCTGTAGAAAGATTAGCGGTAGATTTCAAATAAACAACCTCTCCTCTTTGAGGAACGGTTTCAAGGGTATATTGAAGCTTTTCAAGAAGTTCCAGTGTATCCTTATCTATTTCTATTTCAGTAAGGACATTTTCATGGCCATAGCCTCTTCTCGGATCTTTATTTTCCTTATCAATCAGCTCCTGAAGATTCAGTTCGCCATCTCCAACAACATGTGCGGGCACTCTCCTTGCTGCGGCAACCATTTTATTGTTAATCACTAAAACCCTGAAATCATATCCTGTAATGTATTTTTCTACAATGACTTTTCTGGAATATTTCTGAGCATGTTCCAAGCCTATTTTTGCAGCTTCCCAATCGTTTACATTAATGGAAGAACCTTTTCCGTGATTTCCATCCAATGGTTTTAGTACGATGGGATAGCCTATTTTTTTTATAACACTGCTCAGCTCTTCTTCATCAACCACCAAATCTCCGATAGGAACCGGAATAGCGGCGTCATGAAGCATTTTTTTTGTCAGTTCTTTATTGCATGCAATATCTACCGCAATGGAGCTTGTTTTTCCTGTAATAGTAGCCTGAAAACGTTGTTGGTTTACACCATAGCCAAGCTGTACCAAAGAATTTGTTCCCAATCTTATCCAGGGAATTTTTCTGGAAACAGCTTCTTCCACTATACTTCCCGTAGAAGGCCCAAGGCGAACACGTTCTCTGATTTCCTTCAGTTTCTGTATACAGGCATTAATGTCATATTCTGTATTATCGATTAAGGCCCTGGCTATATTCACTGCCTCTTCAGCAGCATAAGTGCCTGCATTTTCTTCAATATAATTAAAAACAACATTGTATACTCCCGGCGATTTTGTCTCACGAGTTCTTCCGAAACCTACGTCCATACCTGCCAATGTTTGTATTTCCAACGCTATATGTTCAATGACATGGCCCATCCAAGTTCCTGTTTCTATCCTGTGAAAGAAACCGCCTTCCACACCTTCTGAACATCTGTGAGTGAACAGAGAAGGGATCAGTTTTTCAATTCTTTCTCTGAAACCATCAATTTTATTTGTAGGATAATTCTCCATTTCTTCAAGATCCAATCTCATCTGTATCAGCTTTTTTCTTCTGATGCTCCAGATGTTCGGGCCTCGCAGGGCCTGTATCTTCTCAATTTTCATAATCTATTTGCATTTTTATCAGTTAACAATAACTCCTTCAAAAATCAAAGATAATGTAAAACCCTAAACCAAACTATACCACATTTAAAGATTTCTCAAAAAAAAATGAAAAGAAATTAACAATTCTAAAACATTAAAAATCATTAAAATGTGTCATGAATTTCGTCAAATGTTAATTATTTTTTAAATTTGTACACTATGATGAGACCCGTTGGAAAATTAATTATTATCGGAGGAGCTGTAAACAAAGGAAGCTTTGCAGAAACTGATTTCGACCAGAACATTGAAAAAAACCTTAACTTTTTTGAAAGAGGAATCTTAAGAAAGATCATTAATGAATCTAAGCTTAAGGAAAATTCTGTCATCGAAATTGTAACCACAGCCTCCCAAATCCCTCAAATTGTAGGCACAGAATATAAAAAAGCTTTTGAATTTCTTGGCGCCAAAAATGTAAATATCCTTGACATCTATAACCGTGAAGAGGCTAATTCCGATGCTATGGCTGCAAGGGCTAATGCAGCAGATGTAGTGATGTTCACAGGCGGAGATCAGCTCAGGTTGACTTCTATTCTTGGCGGAACAAGATTTCACGATACTATTTTACTGAAATACCAGGAACAGGATTTCATCTATTCAGGGACTTCTGCCGGAGCGGCGGCAGCTTCTGAAAATATGATATACCAGGGAAGCAGCTCTGAATCTCTTTTAAAGGGAGAAATTAAAACAACACAGGGACTGGGCCTGATTGATAACGTAATCATTGATACACACTTCGTACAGCGCGGAAGAATCGGACGTCTTTTCCAGGCTGTAGTCAACAATCCGAGAACATTGGGAATAGGGCTGGGTGAAGATACCGGACTTTTTATCCATAATGATATCATGACGGCTGTAGGTTCTGGTCTTGTAATCCTCGTGGACGGAAGATTCATTAAAGATACCAACCTTACGAATATTAACCTGGGTGAACCTATTTCCATTGATAATCTTACGGTACATGTAATGTCTATGAATGACCACTACGACCTTACTACAAAGAAACTTACAATCGAAAATTCACAGTTCAACCCTATCCCGCAGGATAAATAAGTTAAATAAGAATTTCACCAATTACAATTTTAGTAACTTTAAAATTGAGAATTGGCTTTTCACAATTGACAAAATATAATCTTATGAAAATTATTATCCACGGCGGTTTTTTCTCTGAAAGCGATCAAAGTCATGAAGTAAAGACAGCAAAACAAAATTCTTTAAAACAGATTGCCCAAAAGGCGTTTGAATATCTTCAGACGCATTCTGCTTTTGATACGGCAGCTTATGCTGTTTCTCTTCTGGAAGACGATCCGTTGTACAACGCAGGTACCGGTTCTCAGATACAAAGTGACGGTGTGATCCGTATGAGCGCAGCGATTATGGATGGAGAAACGCAGAAGTTAAGTGGTGTAATCAATCTTCAGGATGTAAAGAATCCTATTTTTGTAGCGAAAGAGCTGATCAATGAGGATGACAGGGTTTTGGGTGGAAAAGGTGCTAAAATTTATGCATCTGAACATGGTTTCGAGAATTTCTCAACGGAAATTCCTCAGAGAAGAAGTGAATATGAAGCCAAACTTAATAATGGCGGCAAGGGAACTGTAGGCTGTGTAGCTCTTGATAAGGATGGAAAGCTGGCCGTAGCAACTTCTACCGGAGGAAAAGGTTTTGAGATTCCGGGAAGAATTTCAGATTCGGCAACAGTAGCAGGAAATTATGCCAATTCAGTTTGTGCAGTGAGCTGTACAGGCGTAGGAGAAGATATTGTAAGCAATGCCACTGCTGCAAAGATCGTAACGAGAACCACTGACGGGATGAGTCTTGAACAGGCTTTTCATAAGACATTTGAGGAGCTTAAGACCATAGATGGCTTCGCAGGGGCTATTGCGATTGATAAAGACGGAAATATCTATCATCAGGATTCTTATCCTACTATGGTCTTCGCAAGTTTTGATGGAGAGGATTTTCAGGTCTTTCAATAATTTTAACATTTTTTTATTATTCCATTTAATTTTTTGGCACGTATTTTACATGTTTATTAGTAACAAGTTTTAATATAAATCATTAAAAATAAAAATCATGGGAAATAAAACAAAAGGGCTATTGGCCTTACTAGGGGTAGGTGCTTTAGCATATTGGAAATATAAGAATTCTACTCCTGAAGAGAAGCAGGCTGTAAAAGATAAAATCAATACTGCAAAGGACAACCTGAATAAATGGGGAAATGATGTTAAGAACAAAGCCAATGATGTTGCATCCCAGGTTCAGAACAAAGTAGACGAAGCTAAAACAAAAGCTGAAGATTCTTTAAGCTAAACAGATTAGTTTTTTTAACATTCATATATAGAAAGTCATCATAATCTCAGGATTATGATGACTTTTTTATTTTTAACTGATATTGTAAAAGCTAATTTTTCATGCCCTTTAAAGCATAAACCAAAGGCAGTTTATTATCAAACTTCGAAATTCTCCATTTTCCTTTTTCAAATTCCTCCACATGATTGAAACACGGATAAGGTGACCAGTCGAATTCCTGGAAATTTTCCAGTTGTATAGCGTGATTTATCAGATTCTGAAGTACCTCAGCTAAAGAATGGTTCCACATCACATACTCCTGAACAATATCTGCGGATTTATCAGCATAGGTTCCTTCGTGGGTTTCTATAATAGGCTTTTCATTAAAATAATTGTAGGCGATTTTTGTGAAATCATCATCAAACATCCAGACTGCAGGATGAAATTCTGCCATTATAAATTTTCCGCCAGGTTTTATAAAATGACTGATGACACCCGCCCATTTATCAAGGTCAGGAAGCCATCCTACTACGCCGTAGCTTGTATAGACGATATCAAATTTCTGATCAAGAATATCCGGAAGCCTGTAGACATCTGAACAGATAAATTTTGTATCTGTACCGCATTTCAGAGCAAGATCTTTTCCGGTTTCAATTGCTTTATCAGACAAATCTACACCCGTGACATGGGCTCCCATTCTTGACAGGGAAATAGAATCCTGGCCAAAATGACATTGCAAATGCAGAATACTTTTGCCTTTTATATCTCCCAAAAGTTCCAGCTCTATTGAGTTGAGTGAGTTTCTTCCTTTTAGGAACTCCTCTACAAAATAGAAATCCGATTTCAGGTGAGTATCTACTTTAGCGTTCCAGGAATTTTTATTGATTTCCAGGTAATTTTCCATGGTATTTGTTTAAGCTAATTTAGTAAACGTTTTGAGATTTACTTTATATTTCTTTAGAAACAATCAAATTCCGGGAATAACAATGGATGTATAAGAACTGTAAAGCTCCCATCCCATTGTTCCATAAAGTGATTTTCCCTGCTCTGTTGCCACTAAAAAGTTGTTGTGAATACCATTTGATAATGCAATTTTTCAAGTTCGTGCATCAGACAAGTAGCGATTCCCTTTCTTTGATGGTTTTCTGCTGTTACAATTCTGTCATAAACTGCCATATTATCTACAAGAACAATTCGGCCCATACAAGCTAACTCACTGTTTCAATTGATCTAAAACTCTAGGTTCTGATTTACTTCATAGTCAATTGAATATAAAAATTTGGATAAATGATAACTGGGATTAGAGTAAATATTAATGAACGCAAAAAGCATTATCGATTGATAATGCTTTTTAATTTTATATTTTCAGAATATTACCCTAAAAATTCTTCCAGGGAAACTGTTTTCTGTTCTCCAGCTCCCAGATCTTTAAATGTAACTGTTCCGTTTTTAATTTCTTCTTCTCCTAAGAAAACAAGATTTTTAATTCCCTTTTTTTCAGCGTATGTAAACTGTTTGTTCAGCTTTGCATTTTCCGGGTATAGTTCCGCGGAAATTCCTTTTTTTCTCAGCTTCATGATCAGTTTTAAAGCTTCTACAGTTTCTTCTCCTCCAAAATTAGCAAACAGATATTCTACTTTCATTGAAGCTTCTTCAGGAAAAAGATTAAGCTCCTCCATTACCAGATAAACCCTGTCTAAACCAAATGAGATTCCGATTCCTGGAATGTTCTTCACTCCAAAAACTTCTGTAAGGTTATCATATCTTCCACCGCCGCCGATGGATCCCATTGCCACCTCATCCGCTTTCACCTCAAAAATAGCTCCGGTATAGTAATCTAAACCTCTGGCCAGCGTAATATTGAATACAAGATTCTTCATATCTACCCCAAGATTCAGAGATTGAGTAAGTACAAATTCAAGCTCTTCCACTCCTTTCAGTCCTATTTCACTGTCAGCAAACTTTACTTTTAACTGAAGAAGATTTTCCAGCGCATCATCTGACTGATTAAATAAGAATTCCAATTTATCAATAGATTTCTGGGAAATTTCTCTTTCCAGTAATTCTTTAACAACTCCTTCTCTTCCTATTTTGTCAAGTTTATCCAAAGCTACAGTAAATTCAATCAGTTTATCAGTAATACCTGCATATTCTGCCAGACCGGAAAGGATCTTTCTATTATTCATATGAATAGTAACTGGAATTCTCAGATCAGAAAATGATTTCAGATATAGCTGAACCAAATCTATTTCCTGTAATAGGCTTTCACTTCCTACCACATCGGCATCACACTGATAAAACTCTCTGAACCTTCCCTTCTGTGGACGGTCCGCTCTCCATACCGGCTGAATCTGGTAACGTTTGTAAGGGAATGTCAGCTTACCATGATTCATCGCCACGAATCTTGCAAAAGGTACGGTAAGGTCATAACGGAGTGCTTTATCTGAAATTTGTGAAATAAGCTTCTGATGGTTTTTATTGTCCCAGTCTTCCTGATTCACTTTTGAAGCGTATTCTCCTGAATTTAAAATCTTAAAGATCAGTCGGTCACCCTCTTCTCCGTACTTTCCTGTCAAAGTAGAAAGATTTTCAAAGCTTGGGGTTTCTAATGGCTGAAAACCAAACAATTCAAAATTATTCTGTAAAATATTGATAATATATTTTCTTCTTGAAACTTCCTGTGCTGTAAAATCTCTCGTTCCTTTTGCTAAACTTGGCTTCATTTGCTGTATGTCATTTTGATGAATGCAAAAATAAGCAATTGAAAGGACTTTTCCGAAGATAAAAAAGTTGGGAAAGATTACTCTCCCAACTTTCGATGCATTATCATTACTACATTCAAAAATCAAACGCTTTCAAGAATCTCCAGAATCTCTTCACCATAGTTTTCAATCTTATGTTTTCCGAAACCTTTGATCTCGAGCAGCTCTTCTTTTTTGACAGGTTTATACTTAGCCACAGACATCAGTTCTTTATTGCTCGCGATAAAATAAGTGGGGAGATTCTGTTCTTTCGCCTTCTCTGATCTCCAGTATTTCAGGGCATCTAAAATTTTCTCTTCATCGGAGTTTAAAACATCATTATCTGCAGAGTATTTTACTATCTTTGGTTCCTTCACTGTGTTTTTTGCTGTTCTCAGCTCCTCAAAATAGAGGATTACGGACCAGTAACATTCATCATTTACAAAAGCGGTTTCCACTTTTATAATTTCATTCACTTCAAGAAAATCATCAAGCATTTTTTGATCTCTATGGAGAAATTCCTTGGAAAGTCTGATTTTAAAAACTTTTACATTCATCATTCGTGTTTTTAGAATTATTTGCCTCCTAAAAGCAGGATCTCATCGATTCTGATCTCGGTTATATAACGCTTAACGCCGTCTTTGTCATCATACGATCTGTATGTAAGTTTTCCTTCAATTGCAATTTCTTTTCCTTTGGGTACATATTTCTGAAGGATTTCCGCTGTTTTTCCAAAAGCAATCAAATTGTGCCATTGCGTTTCTTCTACTTTTTCACCTTTTGCATTTGTGTAATGATCGCTGGTAGCTAAAGACACACTTGCTTTTACGTTTCCACTTTCGAAGTTTACTGTTTCAACTTCTTTACCTGTGTAACCAATTAATGTTACTTTGTTTCTTAGTGACATAGCTTTAAATTTTTTTAAATTAATATTCAGATAAGAGACGTTCACTGTCTTTCTCAAATCTCTGTTGCAAAGATTGTTACACCAAAGCATCTTAGTCGGTTATAAACTATTTAAATTCATTTGTATTCGTTTGTTGTCGAATAAAAAAATAAAAAATTGCAGGAACATATTGGCCTGCTGAAAGTAGAAATCTACATACAGAAACAAGGCATGAAATAGATTCGTGCCTCTTAAAAATATAGAAGCGTTCCTATTTGGGCGCTTTTTCGTGGAATAGAATTATAAAAGCCGTGTAGATCTAGAACTTTAGCTTTTTGAAATTATAATAATTGCTACACTCCCAATTCCAGTTGATTCTTAACCAGATTGAAATACTCCGTTCTATGGTTTACCAGTTGCTGGTGATTCCCCTTTTCTATGATTTCTCCATTTTTTAAGACTAAAATCTGATCGGCATTTTTCACTGTAGACAAGCGGTGTGCAATAATGATCACGGTCTTTCCTTTAAAAAACTCCTGTAAATTGTTATGGATTATTTTTTCGTTTTCAGCATCCAAAGCGGATGTGGCTTCATCGAAAAAGATGTAATGAGGATCTTTGTATACAGCCCTGGCAATAAGAATCCGCTGTTTCTGGCCGCCGGATATCCCGTTGCCTGAGGCTCCGATCTTGGTATTGAATTTCAAAGGCAGAGACGCTACAAATTCATCTATATTAGCTGTTCTGGCAGCCTGCATCAGCCTGTCCTGATCGCCTTCTTTATTTCCTGTAATGATATTTCTTTCGATAGTATCTGAAAAAATATAGCCGTCCTGCATGACCACGCCACATCCGCTTCTCAAATTTTTGGGCGAAATGGCTCCGATGTCTATGCCATCATAAGAAATGGTTCCGACAGTAGGTTCGTAAAATTTTAGTAACAGCTTCATCAGCGTGGTTTTTCCGCTTCCACTGGTTCCTACGATAGCGGTTATTTTTCCTTCAGGGATCAGCAGATTGATATTTTTCAATACATAAGGGGATTTACTGCCTCCGTATTGGAAGCTTACATTCTCAAACCGGATTCCTTTCGTGTGCTTTTGATTTTCTATTTTTTCAGGAAACAAATCGATCTGATCCGGACTTTCTTCAGCGGGATAGCTCTGTACTTCATTTAATCTCTCCAGACTTAGTTTTGCGTCTTGCAGGGAGCGGAAAAAACTGATCAGCTGATTGACAGGAGAGTTCATTTGCCCGATGATATAAGAGACACTCAACAGTCCTCCCAATGTCATTTTATCATTAACAACAAGCGTAGCTGCTAAAAAGGTCACCAGAATGTTTTTCAGCTGGTTCATAAATTCAAAGCCGGAAAGCTGAATCTGATTCAACTTTAATATTTTGATATTGACTTTAAATAATTTTTGCTGTACTTCTTCCCATTGGCTGCGTTTGAAATCCTCAAACTGATTGAGCTTCATTTCGGTAACGCCTTTTATGATCTCAAATACAGATTCCTGATTTTCTGCCCGCTGCTGAAAACGGAGATAATCCAGAATTTTCCTTTTTCTAAGCCAGTAGAAAGACCAGCCGATGGAGAGAACGGTCAGGATAAGATAAACCATCAAAATCGTATAGTCATAATACAGCAGGACTCCGAAGAAAACAGAGAAATTGATAATTGAAAAAAAGGTAAGAAGACTGTGAGAGGTAAGGAACTCCTCTATTCTTTCGTTATCCTGAATTCTCTGGTTAAAATCTCCCATTTTTTTGGTATCAAAAAACCTGATAGGAAGCTGAAGCATTTTCTTTAAAAATTCTGAAATAATGGTGATACTCAGCTTTGTCCCTATAAAAAGCATAAGCCAGTTTCTGAAGACTTCTATGGTAATGGAACCCAGAAAGAGTCCCAACTGGGAAAGAAGAATCAGTGCAATGAGGTTTAAATTTTTAGCACTTACGCCTTTATCAATAAGGGCCTGCGTTAAAAAAGGAAAAACCAGTGTAATGGCACTTCCTGCCAGTAAAAGCAGAAACATGAGTACCAGCTGGCCTTTGTACGGGGTAAGGTATTTCAGAATATAGCTCAGGGTAATCTTTTTTTCCTGAGGAACTTCCATGGCAAAAAAATCCTCTGAAGGTTTTAAAATTAAGGCAATTCCCATATTCTCGCTGGAGATCCAGTATTTTTTGAATTCCTGTTCTTTTATGGAAATCAGGCCATGAGCAGGATCTGCAATCTGAAAAGTATATTCTGAGGACATGAATTTCTTTGTTATTTTTTTAAGAACAACAAAGTGATTCTTCCCCCAATGCAGTATACAGGGCAGTGAATTCGGAGAACTGATCAGCTTTTCCACCGTTAGTTTTACCGGAAGTGTTTCAAAGCCTATTTTTTTTGAAGCCTCTACAATACCAAACATAGATACACCTTCTTTGGTAATGAAAGAATGATCACGTAGGTACTGCAAACTATAATTTTTTCCGTAATTACTGGCTATCATTGCAAGACATGCCGGCCCGCAATCCATCTGATCATGCTGAATAATAATTTTCATATACGCTATACTTTGAAAACATTTTTAATAAGAAGTGTACGCACGGGCTGATTAAAATGCAGTTTATTTTCAATAAAATTAACTATTTCCCGGGTAAGGTTAGGATTATCGCCCGCGAATTTATAAAGATCGAGAAGCAACGAGATTTTCAGAATATCATAAAACTGATTGTAGGGCTGCTGGAAGTAATACAACAAGCCATCAAAATAATCTTTATAATTTGAATTACGAAGTTGCTTATTGATATAAATCCAGTTATAGATAATCTGTCTGTCAGGAGTATTAACCTCAAAATCAAGATCTGAATACCAGTCGTCCGGAAGAAATTCCCGGCTGTTGATATTGAATCTGATCATATCTTCGGTAATCATTGTGAAAAGCTCATAAGCATAGGTTTCCCGTATTACCGGAACTTTCTCCCAATACTGATTATGGTTGAAAATATTCCCGAAAAGGTTTTTATTCGTTCCATTCAACAGATAATTGATCAGATTGAATATAAGCTCATATCCCGGTTCTGCCTGCTGATCTCTGAAATAAATCCTTGAAATATTTTTATTCTGTTCAAAACACCTTAAATTTAAAGTATAAATGCCTTGCTGCACAAGATAATCATTCAGAACAAGACATTCCAGCGTAAATGTGATGGCTTTGGGAAAGTCTTTTATTTTGTAATAATACAGTGATTTTACAGACAAAGCTCCCTGCTTTGCATACATATACATATTTCCGGAAAACGTATCCTCAATTTCTTTTTCAAGCCTGAAATAATCTTTCAGAGACTGTTCAAGATCAGTTTCCCTGAGCAGATCGGTAACTACTTTTCCCAGCTCGCGGTCGATACGATCTACAGCTTCAAACTCGCTTTCACTGATTTTACATATTTCAAAAACTTCTTTCTTCTGCAGGATCTTGATGAGTTTCCCGGTATCATATTCAAATGTAGAATTTACCAGTGAATCCGGAAAATCAGGTATAGCAGTTATAAAATCTTTAAGCTCTTTATGATATGTTGTTATTTCTTTTTCCATCTTTTTAAGCAATAAAAGTTAAATCCGCCGGTGAAGGAAGATTATCCTCCTCAAAATACATTAAGGTAACGCCAATTCCTATGAGTCCCCAACCAAAAGAGATCTGCCACAGGACGTTATCTTCCAGAATGCGGCTTTTAAATCCGGCAAAATCATTGGTGTGTAAGGCATAGGTCAAAATCTGATCATTCCAGTAATCTGCTCTTTTGGCAAACCTGTTATCACCAGATATTTTAGCGAGTTTATCAAATGTAACGGCAAGCCCCGAAGCTCCGTAAAATACGCTTCCATCCAGGGTAAGATTGTCTTCTTTGGTCCTGAGGAGGCAGTCATCAAGGATCATATTGGCAAAATCTCCAATCGCCTGATCCTCCAAAACCTGCGAAGCTCTCAGCAAAGTATATCCTATACCCAGATCTCCGTAGCAAAGCGCAAACTGCATCGGCTCAATCTTATCTCCGATCATATTCGGGAATAATCCTTTATATTCTGATTCTCTGTATTGCTTGGTAAGAAATGTAATGGCTTTTCTCATGATTTCCTCACATAATACGGTTTCCAATCCTGCTTCGTATAGGGAAGCCAGAAATGAAATGATAAGGGCCGAACCGTGTGAAATTCCCAGGTACACCCTGTTGTGCAGAGAAGGACATTCCCAGTAGAAATCTCCTGCTTCATCTTTAAACGCTGCTTCATCAATACTATGAATCAGAAACAACAGATATTCCTGAACTTTTGCCCCGCTTTTCAAACGGGCCAAATAATAATATCCTGCTGCCAAAGCTCCTGTTCCCGAGTCAAAATCCTTGTTATTAATCTTGCTTTTCATCAGGCCAAAGAGGATTTGATCCAGATTCAACAGGTAGTCTTCACTGGAAACGGAAAGCAAACCGTTTTTTTCGCAGAATATCAGGTATCTTCCGATATGGGACAGGTGCGCATCCAGCGAGTCTGTGCCATGTATCCTGTGAAATGTTTTAGGATTAAATGCCGCCAGCCCTTTATTGAGATATTCCTCCGCAGTTGCTATGCAGGAACTGTCATTGGTATACTTTGATAAATATAAATAATAGAGAGAATACCCAAGCAGCCCCGTTTCATAGGAAGCATTATTTAATATCTGCTCACCGGAATATTTCTCAATGGACTGTGTAATGGTATCAATCAGTTGTCTATGTTTAATTTTATTCTGTATCATATGGGAATATTCTTTTTGGCTTTGGCTATTTCCGACTCATAAAATTTCTTTAAAAAATAATAAATGACCAGCTCATGTCTTCTCTGATTGACCATGAACAAACGGTTTAAAGTCATATGAATATAGCTCATCAGCAAATGGTCTTTCATCTCCTGAGACAGATCCGGGTAAGCGGACAGTTCGGCGGAAATGCTTTCACTTCTTTTATTAAAGCATTCGTAGGCTTCGGCATACTGGGAAGCTTCATTTTCATGAATAATATCCGATATTTCTTTTTTAAGGTTCCGGTGCCTGCTGCTCAGCGTCCTTGAAATCGCAACATAATTTTCAGCGTTATTGAAGCTGAATTCATTGGTGAAATTTTCAGATAAAGTGGCAATAACCCTCATTTTATCCTTTACGGAATATTTGAAATCATCCAGCAGCCTGTCTACATCAACAAGGGCAAATTTCCATCTCAGCCTTTCGCCTTCATTTCCATGGATGAGATTTAAGAATTCTGAAACCGCAACACTGTCATAGAAAAAAATACGCTCGCTTAATTCCATCGTTTGAGCTCCGTATCTTTCTATTTCTCTCACATAAGTATCCGCTACAATCCTTACAGCCTGCTCTTCTTCTATAAAATGATGAACAGCCTGCTGCAGATTATCCAGTATCCGGTACCATTCTTCTGTTTTATGATCGGGATCAAAACAGTGAAACCTTACCCTGATATGATGCTCAGGGTCATTATACTTGATGAAGAACCATTGATCAATGATCTTTTCTTTCACCAGTCCGGTGGCAAAATCTGCAATAACTTCTGTCAGAAGGTCTTCAATATTTTTACTTCCGGAATATATTTTCAGATACAGCCATTCACTGCCGGGAGGAAACACCCTTTTTACTGCTGCTGTTGTAATATTTCTTATCTGTGAAGAATACACCTGTTTTTTGTTGCCCATGGGAATGACGATTTCATTCGCATAGCTCTTTCCACCTTCTTTGATAAAACAGTTTTCACGGGTATGAATGTTTTCGTACAGAATGACATTCTTCATACTGATTTCTTTCAGGAAAATAGCCTGGCTGACTTTATTATCCAGATTCAAAAGAAGTTCATTATCTCCGGAAGATAAAACCAAATATTGAGGAAGGCTGTATTTTTTTCTGATATCTGCCACAGCTTTTTCGGTTGCAGATTTCTCCTTATAATTTACTTTTTCTTTTTTCAGGAACCACCGGGCGCGGCTTATAATCATTTTTTTATATTCAATTCTCGGCAGGAACTGTTCTTTTTGGTAGATTCCCCAATCCCAGAAAAAGCCAAGTCTCATGCTCTGGTTGCCCACATCTGCCAGAAATTTGTATAACGGCTGTGCAAGCGTTGTATTATAGGTGTTGGAAAGGCAAGGAATAACCTGTTTATTCAGCTTTTTTGATCTTAAAATCACTTTTCCGTTTCGGACAGACACCATAAGATCATTGGCATCAATCTGATGTTCTTTACTGAGTTTTGAATTGGACAGAAAAGGGATTTCGTAATCACGAATCGTTGGATACAACGTAATATTGGCGTAGTTGTCATCCGGTATGGTAAGCACTTCCGCCAGAATCACATCAGGATTCATCTTCTGTTCGTGTTCTGCAATTTTGCCGGCCTGACTTTTAAGATCGGCATTGCCATGGGTAAATCTGGTCAGTAATCTGGCTGCAAACGGAGCATGACACTGAATAGGGAAAAACTGATAATCCCCGTTATCCAGCGCTTCTGCAGATCCGGACAGGATTCTTCCGAAAATATAGGCACTTGGCGGCAGTTCTCCCTTTGAAGCCGATTTTTGTTTTTGTGACAGATAATTTTTAACATCTTCATCAGCATTGATGGTCATTTCCCCGGTTTTACAGTATTGCTTAAAGAGCTTTTCTCTGAGTACTTCAAAACCTCCGTAAATAATTCTCGGTTCACTGTCCGGGTCAGCCATTACAGGAATTCCATCCAAAAGGGGCATATATTCTGCATTTCCGGTGACTACTTTTTCGTATCCGATGCCGTAATTCGTATCTAAAACCTGGGTCAGAGGAAGCTCTTTTTCCTCATACCTGCCGGCGAATGCAATTGTAAAATGATGCAGTGCCAAAGATGTTTTCACGGAAAAAAGCTGCATCACCTCATACGAAGTTCTGCTTATTTCCTCTAAAACTTTTTTGTTGACATTATTTTGCTGCATATTATAAAAAAGATCCAGCTTATAGAAATCATTGGATATAATGCGGTTTTGAGGGTTATTCTCAATATAATTCCTGAAACCATCAATATCATCTACTGTCGATATATTTCTGATGATGCTGTAAATCTCTTTTAACTCATTGATTTCTTCAAGGTTGATCTTTTTCTGGTCTATGGTATATATTAAATCTTCAATAAAATCCTCTGTAGACACACTTGGAAGAAGTTCACTTACAAGCATCTGAGACCGGATAATATTTTTAATGAAGTTTTGTTTCTGTTCTGAGGTGATGTTCGGATTAGCGATGGCATGTGCCATTTCCTGTACGGTAGCCCCGCTTTCTGCGGATTCCAATATCACTTTTACATACTCACTTAACCTTATGGAAGTAAGATTGGAGGCGATATAGCGGCCGTTATCAAACTGTTCTACAAAAAAAGCTTTGTCTTTTAAGGTATACAGCGTATTGTTTTTATAGTATTTTATAGTATTGATCAGCTCGTGATGAAGAGGATCAATAGTGCGGATCAGTTTTGTAAGGCTGTGGATATTGAGCTGCCCAACCAGTTTATATTTACCGGCATCAAATTGTACAGCACTTGGCTGATCTTTTATGGAAACCGAAGAGGTCCCGGAAAAAAGGCCGTATGGCGTTGACCTGTTAGACATTCTTGAAAGATATTTATAGAACGTCATAAAAAAACGCTGGTTAGCGTCCCTGTTGGCAAAATTGTTTTCCTTCAGGCTTAAAAAAGTTTCATACAAATCTCTGGAAGCAATATAAATGGCTTCTCTGTAATAGGTATTGGAAAAAACGTCATGTAAAACTTTTACCAGTTCCTCATGATCTTCCATATTGAGATTTTTAATCGTCTCATTGAATTCCAGAAAGGATTCCACAGGAAGAGAAGGAATTCTTAAGCAGGCATAATCATGTAAAAAATATTCAGTGTGATCCATCAGTAGTATCCAATATTAAAGCGTTTAAAAAAGAGAGGCTGCATCCTAATACAGCCTCTCCTGGTATTATTGAGAAATTGTTGCCTGCGCAGAGCAAGTACTTCCTCCTGAACCGCATCCTGTAGATCCGCCTGAAGTAGTAGTTGTAGTCTGGGTAGCACCGCAAGTACTTCCTCCTGAGCCACATCCTGTAGATGTTCCCGGAGCAGCAGCCTGTCCACCAATAATTTCCTGCAATTGCTTCTCATCAAGTAAAGCAATTGTTTCCTTGTCTAATGACAATGGATCTAATTCGAATTTTTTCATAATAAAAAGATTTAATGTTTTTGCCTACTCTGTTTTAAAGGGTTTTCGGCTTACCCCTTTTTTAAACTTAACTCAAGATTTCAACTTCAGAAGCACAAGTACTTCCTCCTGATCCACATCCTGTAGATCCGCCTCCTGTTCCACATCCGCTACCTCCAGAACCACATCCTGTAGATGTTCCAGGAGCTGCAGCCTGTCCACCTACAAT
Source organism: Chryseobacterium elymi (assembly GCF_003385495.1). Classification (GTDB taxonomy): domain Bacteria; phylum Bacteroidota; class Bacteroidia; order Flavobacteriales; family Weeksellaceae; genus Chryseobacterium; species Chryseobacterium elymi. Next base: position 27,304 of record NZ_QNUH01000020.1, read on the forward strand.
TTCCTGTAGCTGCTTCTCATCCAGTAAAGCAATTGTTTCTTTGTCCAAAGACAATGGGTCTAGTTCTAATTTTTTCATAATAAAAAGATTTAATGTTTTGCCTACTCTTTAAAGGTTTTTCGGCATCCTCCTATATGATTATTCTGGTTTAATAGATTGGTAATTTTTAAGTATTACCGGCATCAACTTGGAAGACGGTTTATGCTTTCATCAATACTTCTTTTAATGATGATTAAAAGCTTTACAATACTGATTTTCAATATTTTAAATCAATCAAAAAAGATCAAAACATAAATATTTGTAGTAGTCAGCAAAGGCATGGAGAAATAATTTTCACCATTCTTAATTTTCCGAAATTACTGATCACCCACAGTTTTTGTCCGCAGTGAGTAATGAATTAGTACTGATTTTTCTTCCGATAAAATACAGACCTGGATGTCAGGAGGAAGAAGTAAGGATTAGATTTGATTTTTTCATGATGTAATATTTGTTTTTTAGTTTTTGGTATTGTTTTTCCTTGTGTTAATTGGCTCTGTTCTTTTCGTCCAGCTGTATTTGTTTGGTGTTGCTTTTTACGTTCTTATTTCCAAAAGTATATGTCATATTCAGCGTGAAACGTCTGGCATCGTAATAATTATTATAGTATTGGGTAAACTCGTCATAGAAGATTTTCCCTTTACTTTGGGTTCCTTTAAAAATATCTTCTACCATCATATTGATTTTCAGCTTTTTTTCCATCAGTGAAAACCTTAACCCGGCAGAAAGGCTTGAAATATTCCCTATATATGTATTCCCTTGTTTATTAGGCAGATAGTGGTAGAAATTCAATAAAAACAATACCGCTTTTTCTTTATTAAGGGTAAAGGTATTGTTGATGGTGTAATACATAGACAGTCCTTTCTGAGGAACCACTTCAGGAATTGATGATTCGGATTCTGAGTAGAAAGACACCACATTTGTGTTATTTTCCCACCATTTCGTTATATTGGTATAAAGGTTGGCACTCAATCCTGCGTCATACTGTGTCAGGTAGTTTCTGTAATTAACTTCCTTGATTCCATCCGCCACTGAAGTGATCCGCCCGTATCCGTTGATCGTTTTCTGCCCGTATACCGTTACAGAATACTTGTTCTTGTACAGGTACGAAAACTCGATATTATGGTTATATGAGGGCGAAAGAAAAGGATTTCCGGTATAGAAAGAATAAGGATTGGAATACCATCTGAACGGATTCAGAGCAGTAAAACCGGGACGATTGATCCTTTTTGAATAGTTGGCAGAAATCGTATTATTGTCATTCGGCTTGTACTCTAAATACGCAGAGGGAAAAAACCGGCCATATTCATTTTTGTTTCTTTCATCTGCTGTTTTAGAATAGCCGTCAATAGTGGAATATTCATAACGTATTCCTGCTTTTGCAGACCATTTTTCACTCAGGTCTTTTGACATACTCACATACGCTGCAGCATTATTTTCCCGGTATTCAAAAACGTTGCTTCTGCTTTGATCCAAAATATAGTCATAGCCATTACCGGAGGAGAAATATTTCACATTTGAATCGTTCATGAAATGCGTAAACTTCAATCCGGTCTCAAGAGTACCCCATTTAAAAGGAAGATAAAGATCTCCCTGTCCCGATATAATCTGATAATCAAGGTTACTTACGTTTCTTATTCTCTGGATATTCGAATTGATATCGGTCAGTGTCTGAAAATGCACATCTGCATCAGGGCTGTTCGAGAAATAATTTCCGGCAATGCTTAATTTTTTTCCAAGAGAATCTATTTTATAATCGTAATAAGCATTCAGTGAATGCGTCAGTATAGGCTTCCGGTGATCTGAAGTGGTCGTCAGCAGGGAATCCTGAATACTGTTTGTTTTATAGATCGATCTGTTGAAAATATCCATATCCGAATGGGACTTTGAAATATCATAGATCACCCCGATATTGGACTTTGGACTCAGCTTATAATCAAGACTGAAATTCGCCCCAACACCTTTAAACTTATCTTTCCTTGTATCAGCACTCAGAATGGAATTTGGACCGATAATATCAATCAGCTCCACCGCCTTTGAAGGTCTGTCGTATTGTCTCAGCCTTAATGAACTGGTGATTTTGTTGGAATTGTAATTCAACGTCACATTATTCGCATTTCCTACGTATGTGGTCTGAATATAGGACGAACTCAAAATTCCGTTCCATCCCAATTTGGCATTTTTCTTAAGAACAATGTTCAGAATACCGCTATTTCCCTGGGCTTCATACTTTGAAGGAGGCGTGGTGATGATTTCAACCTTAGCCACATCATCAGAACGAAGAGAACGCAGATAATTGATCAGATCCGTACCGCTGATGTTCAGCATTTTATCATTTACCATAACCGCAACACCACTTTTTCCGACGATAGAAATAGAGTTGTCACTTACAGACAGCATCGGGGTTCCGGATAAAACCTGCGCCAGATCTGCTCCGCTTGAAAAGATGGAATTTTCTACATTGAAAACCGTACGGTCAATCTTTTTTTCAATTAACTTCTTTTTCTTTTCAAGGGTAATTTCCTTGATCTGCTGCAGTTCTTCTATTCGTATTTCATTCAAACGAAGATCGCCGTCAAGCTTTATATTTTTTGAATACAGTACGTCCTTGAATCTTTTAACCTGTAATATATAAGTATCTTTAGGAGTGTTAATTGTAAATGCACCTTTGGCATCCGTAATTTCACTTCTTACTTTAGTAGAATCCTGTTTAAGAAGCAATACCTCAGCAAACTCCACAGGAGAATTTCCTTTATTGAAAATTACTCCTGTAATTCTGACGTTTTGTGAGGATAATGAATGGCTGACTGTCACTAAACCAACCAACATAATATATTTCATGGTTAATTGATATAAACATTGTAAATATATAAATATTCTTAAAATATTTCTTATCTAAGTGAATAATATACTAATTTATAACAATTCTAAATTAGTTTCAACGTTCTCATATTCAATTACTTTTAATAATTTTTCAACGCTTAACAAAACAATGACTAAAATTCAATAATAAAACTATGCATTGCCTTCTAAATGTTTTTTAACTAGAAACGTTTTAATATAAACATAGAAATTAAGAATAAAATAAATAAACATAGCTGCTTTTACTCTATTATTCAACTATTATAAAACAATGAATTCCTTACCCGTTTGCAAATGGATAATTTCCGTACCTTTGAGGAAATATCATGTATGAAAAGGGATATCAATATTTTTGAGTTTCCTCTCAATCTGGGACTGAAGAAAAAGGAGCATGAAACTGAACCCGGCGTCAGAAAACTCCCGGACTGGCTCAGAAAATTTGATTTTCATAAGAAAATCAATCCTAAAAATATTTTCAGACTGGAAGCTCCAGACTATTCGATGAAACCTGATCAGGAATCAGGTGTTTTAAATGCGGAGGCCATTATTGATTATGCCCGGAAACAGGCAGATTTCATTTCAAAAAATCATCAGGAAAATACCTTCAGCATCATGCTTGGAGGTGACTGCAGTATTCTGATAGGGACAGCTCTGGCTTTAAGGAAGCTTGGAAATTTCGGATTATTTTATCTTGACGGGCATACTGATTTTATTCCGGCTCATCTTTCCGAAACAACTGCTGCTGCAGGAATGGATCTCGCTATTATTACCGGGATGGGACATGAAAAATTAACCGATATTCAGGGGCTTAAACCTTATTTTTTAGAAGAAAATATCTTCTGCGCAGGAAATGCAGAAACTGATGATAAAGAATATGTGGAACAGATCGTTAATTCTGATATCCATTATTTTGATCTGTACCGGCTTAGAAAAAACGGTTTCGGAAAAACGGCTGATGATTTTCTAAAAATGGTCAACAGCAAAGCATTGGACGGATTTTTCATTCATCTGGATGTGGATGTTCTGAACGATCAGCTTATGCCTGCCGTAGACAGCAGAATGGAAGAAGGAATCGATTATGAAAATCTCCAAGAGATCCTGAAACCTTTGGTCCATTCTCCCCTATGCTTTGGAATAGAGCTGACAATCCTTGATCCGGATTATGATGAAAACGGAACCTATACAAAGCCTTTTGTGAAAAATTTAATTCGAATAATAAAAAATAAAGAAGATTAATGAAGAAGACCATAAAAAGAACATTCAGGGTTTCAAAATATGTGATATACCGAGAAACGCTCGTTGACTATAAAGAGCACTTCTGGTCTTTTTTGGGCGCATTTGTCGGGATTGGAATTATTGCATTTATTCAGTCTCATACCTTAGCGGCCACTGAAAACATATTCCTTATCGGTTCTTTTGGTGCATCAAGTGTTTTGATCTATGGAGCTATCCAGAGCCCTCTTGCACAGCCCAGAAATTTGGTGGGCGGACATGTTATTTCAGCCCTTGTTGGAGTTACCATTTATAAGCTCGTTCCGGATATCATCTGGCTTTCCGCACCCTTGGCTGTGGCTTTTTCCATTGTACTGATGCAGTATACGAAAACCCTTCATCCTCCTGGAGGAGCAACCGCGCTGATTGCAGTGAGTTCTACAGGAAAAATTCCTGAACTGGGATATTGGTATGTGCTTTCTCCTGTTTTATCAGGCTGCATCATTCTTTTACTGGTAGCCCTTTTATTCAATAACATAACTTCCAACAGAAGCTATCCTTCTCATACGAGGTTTAAACGGTTATTAAGAAAAAAACATGAACATCCACACAAAATGAAAAAATAAAAGTATGAACTGTCTCGAATGTGGCGAAAAAATTATCGGGAGGTCTGATAAAAAATTCTGCAATGATGCCTGCCGGAATGCCTACAATAATAAGCAGAATAAAGATTCTACCAACCTGATGCGTAATGTGAATAACAGGCTCCGCAAAAATTACCGTATCCTTATGGAACTGAATACGGATGGCAAAGCGAAAATTGCAAAATCAAGGATGGATGGCTTGGGTTTTGATTTCGATTATTTTACCAATCTGAAAGTGTATAAGAACGGATCTGAATACAGGTTTATTTATGATTACGGCTATAAACTTCTGGAAGATGATTTTGTCCTGATCGTCAAGAGTCAGAAATAATTTTCCCACCTTAAATATTAAATTATGAAAGAAATTGTTCTTATCACCGGTGCCGGTGGAATGATCGCACAGAACCTCTCAAAGAAGTTAGAAAATGAATACACTATAAGATTTCTGACCCGAAAGAAAAGACGTGACAATGAATTTGAATGGAATATTAAAGACGGAACAATGGATGAATCTGCTCTTGAAAATGTTTCCCATATTATTCATCTGGCCGGAGCCAACATTTCAGAAAAACGATGGACCAAGGAAAGAAAACGTGAGCTGATATCCAGCCGTGTAGATTCTGCAGCACTTCTTTTAAAGACCTTAAAAAAGAAAAAAATAAAGCTTAAATCTTTTATCTCTGCTTCAGGGATCAATTATTACGGAACGGTAACAACAGACAAAGTTTATACTGAAAAAGATCCTCCCGGAAACGATTTTCTGAGCGAGGTTGTTGTTTTATGGGAAAGATCGGCAGATGATTTCAAAGAACAAAATCTGGCAGAAAGGGTTGTGAAAGTACGGACAGCCGTTGTTCTTTCTAAAGAAAACGGAGCACTGAAGAAAATGGTTCCTACCATAAAATACGGCATCGGCTCTGCTTTAGGAAGCGGAAAACAATATATGCCATGGATTCATATTGATGATATCTGTTCTGTTTATCTGGCAGCTCTGAAAAACTCTGATATGGGTGGAGCTTACAACGCAGTTTCTCCTCAGCATACTACCAATGAGAATTTAACTAAGAAAATAGCTGAAGTACTGAAAAAACCTCTATTTATGCCTAATGTTCCTGCATTTGTTTTAAAACTGATATTTGGAGAGCTGGCAGATGCTTTGCTGGAAGGTTCAAGAGCTTCTTCACAAAAGATACAGGATACAGGATTCCAGTTTAAATTTCCTGATCTGGAGGGAGCTCTGGAAAATCTTCTGAAAAAAGAGAAATAAAAAAGCTTATTTACCTTAGTTAAACTACATTCAGACCTTTATATTGTTCAGAATTTTATTAAGCAAAGCTGTTAATATCACTAATTCTGTTTTGTCTAAAATAGCACAAGCCTGATCTGCCACTGTTTTTCGGAAATCTTCAGAATTATTGATCAGAAACTTACCTTTTTCTGTCGCTGAAAGATTAAATATTCTTCTGTCTGAAATACTTTGCTTCTGCTCAACAAGATGATTATTGATCAGAAACTTGATCTGTTTTGAAATCGCTGGCTGACTGACCTTAAATGCTTCTGCAATCTGTTTTCCTGTAACCTGATGCTTCCGGTATATATATTCTATAATATTGTAATGTGTTGCAGTGACACCACTGATATTTCCCTTGTTCATATTAGCCAATATAAAACACTGAAGGTCAGTAAAAGTATTAAAAAATTGTTTTTTTTCTATTTCCATAAAAATACTTAACTTAGTTAACTATTAACAAAGTTAATGAAATTATTATGAAAGAAATCATCATCACCCACGCAAGGCAGAATAATCTGAAGAATATTTCATTACGCATTCCAAAAAATAAAATAACGGTCTTCACAGGAGTTTCAGGATCCGGAAAATCATCGTTGGTATTTGAAACGATAGGTGCCGAAGCTCAACGCCAGATTAATGAGACACAAAACAGTTTTATAAGAAACCGCTTACAGCATTATGGAGTTCCCAATGTAGAAAAAATAGAAAACCTTAATGTTCCTTTTATTATCAATCAAAAGAGGCTGGGAGGAAATGCACGTTCTACAGTAGGAACGGCAACAGATATCTATGCATCTCTCCGGCTTCTATTTTCCAGAGTAGGAAAACCTTTTGTGGGATATTCCAATGTATTTTCTTTCAACAATCCTCAGGGAATGTGTCCCCAATGTGAAGGCTTAGGCTATGTGCAGACCGTGAATACAGAAACTCTTTTTGACAAAAATAAATCACTGAATGAAGGTGCCATACAGTTTCCCACATTTCAGCCTGGAGGATGGAGGCTGACACGCTATATTTATTCAGGGTATTTTGACAATGACAAAAAGCTTAAAGACTTTACAGAAAAAGAATGGGAAATGTTGTTGAATGCCAAAGAACATATTCCCAAAAATCCGGCTAAAGAATGGGGAAAAACAGTCCGGTATAAAGGTGTAATTCCGAGAATTGAAAGTTCATTTCTGAAAAAGGATTCTAAGGAAAATATTACCCGAAAAGATACTTTAAAAAAGGTGATCATTACTAAACCTTGTCCGCTTTGCCAGGGTAAACGGCTTAATTCAAAGGTTTTGTCCTGCAAGATTGAAGGTAAAAGCATTGCAGACTGTGCATCATTATCCATTGATGAACTTTTCGTTTTTATTCAGAACTTATCATCTGAAATGTATTCTTCTGTAATCAATGAGTTGATAAAAAAGCTTCAGAATCTTATTGATATAGGTTTGCAGTATCTTACACTGGACAGGCAAACTGACACGCTCTCCGGAGGAGAATCCCAGCGGATAAAAATGGTAAAACAGCTGGGAAACAGCCTTGTGGATCTGCTGTATATTTTTGATGAACCCAGTATAGGCCTCCATCCTAAAGATATTGACCATATTGTAGAGATCATTAAAAAAATAAGAGATAAAGGCAATACCGTCTTAATTGTTGAACATGACCCGGACCTTATCAAAATAGCTGATCTTATTGTTGATATGGGACCTGATTCAGGAAAAAACGGCGGTGAAATTATGTATCAGGGAACTTTTAATCATTTAAAAAATGCGAATGGTAAAACGGCCGGCTATTTCAAAAAAGCCCGTACTTACAATAAAGTTCCAAGATCAGCAAAAGGTTATCTGGAAATTAAAAATGCCCATCTTCATAACCTAAAAAATGTCAGTGTAAAAATACCTACAGGCATAATGAATGTCGTAACCGGTGTGGCGGGATCTGGGAAAAGTACTTTGATCAATAAAGTTTTACCCTTATCTTATCCGGTAACCGTAGTAGATCAATCTGTTTTTACAGCCAGTATCCGTTCAAATCTGTTAACGTATCTCAATCTGTCAAATACTGTCAGAAAACTTTTCTCCAATGTCAATAATGTTTCTGAAAAACTTTTCAGCCGCAACGGTGAAGGCGCCTGTTCCAATTGCAGGGGGCTGGGCGTGGAAAAAATAGATCTTGCTTTTATGGATGATATTGAACAGCTTTGTGAAGTCTGTCACGGATCAGGATATAAGCCTGAAGTTTTACAATATTTATACCAAGGCAAAAATATCGCTGATATCATGAATATGACCGTTCTGGAAGCTCTGCAGTTTTTTCCCGGACCCGGATTTGAACATGAACTCAGCCTGCTGATTCAATTAGGACTGGATTATCTGACTCTGGGACAGCGGCTGGACAGCTTCTCCGGAGGTGAAAGACAGCGCTTAAAACTTACCAAAGAGCTGAACCGTACGGATAAAATTATTGTTCTGGATGAGCCCAGTACAGGCCTCCACCCTATTGATAATGAAAAGCTGCTTTCTTTCTTTGATGAACTGGTGAATGGTGGAAATACCCTCATCGTTATTGAACATAACCTGGACATTATAGCTCAGGCAGACTGGATCATTGATATTGGCCCCGGAGCGGGAAAACTGGGTGGGACTATTGTATTCGAAGGAATCGTAAAAGAACTCTTATTAGCACAGCATTCCCAAACTTCTGTTTATTTAAGAAAACATTTGGAAGCATAGGAGTTATAGCATAATTTATTTTTTATAAATCGTGTAGATTTTAAAGGTATTTTAAATGTCTGTTGGAAAAGAAATATTAATTTAGCATTTCATATCACAAGCCTAGTCAGGCATTATCACTTAATATAGAAGCAAGCCCAATGCAGAACCCAAACATTAGTATTCTTAAAACAGAAATTTTATCAGACAACTGGTATACACTCAATAAAGTCACTTACAGCATTACAAAAAAGGACGGAACCACAGAAACCCAAAGCAGAGAAGCTTACGACAGAGGAAACGGAGCGGTTATCCTGCTATATAATAAGGTTTCAGGCACTGTGATTTTAACCAGGCAGTTCAGGCTTCCTACTTTCATCAATGGAAATCCTACAGGGATGCTTATTGAAGCGTGCGCTGGCCTTTTGGACAATGACAACCCCGAAGACTGTATAAAAAGAGAGACAGAAGAGGAAACAGGCTATAAAATTTCAAAGGTGGAGAAAGTGTTCGAGGCCTATATGTCTCCCGGTTCCGTAACAGAAATCCTGCATTTTTTCATCGCTGAATATTCTTCTGAAATGAAGATCGCAAACGGTGGCGGACTTCAGGAGGAAGGTGAAAATATTGAAGTTTTGGAACTTTCTTTTAATGATGCTCTTGCTATGATAGAAAGCGGAGAAGTCATGGATGCCAAAACCATCATGCTGCTGCAGTATTTACGCATCAAAAGTATTGTATAGAAATAATGAAAAAATTACTACTTACACTTTCATTTGCTTCTTCTGCAATGGTTTTAGGACAGAAAACAGCTGGTAAGACATCCAATCTGGTACTTTATTCTTACCAAACCTTTAATTGCGATAATAAAGGATATTTCGATCCCCGAAAATATAAAAAGGAAGAAATAGATGGAGTCTTCAAGCTCCTATATACATTCAGTGGGGTTTCTTTTGACAATCATACTGTTTTTAAGCTTTCCGATCTTGAAGATATTCGAAAAAACAAAAATACTTATCTGCAGCAGCTTGACAAACAGTATCAGGAAAAGAAAAACCAGCTGTATAACCTTAAAGTAATTAATCTTCCGGAATGGAAAAAACTTCACCAGGAAACAATCCGGTCTTTTGAAGGTGAATATCAACTCAAAAAAGAAGAACTTAAGGCTTACTCTGATCCGGCATCTCTAAAAAACAGTAAGTTTTACACTACGTGCAAAGAATATATTGATGCAGTTTCTTCTTCCGACAAACAGAAAATGTACGCCGTTTGGAAAAACTTTGTCGAAGCCAAAAGCAAGGATAATGCCGATCCACAATCAGTAATTGATAAGTTCAATGCCCAATTCAACGATCCGAAGAAAGATGATTATGCACTGATCCAATTGATTGGTTTCGGATTCTACAACTGTGCCAACGGAAGTTTCAGACCTGATCCTAATGATGAGGGAGCGCTTTATGAAAAATTTGATAAGATCTTTACCAAGCTGAAACAGGACTGTGATGAGCCGTAATTTTATTTAATGATTTAAAAATTTAATGATTTAAAAATTTAATGATTTAAAAAATTAGGCAGCATTCGTTTTCGGGTGCTGTTTTACGTTTCCGTATAAGAAATTTCTGTTATTGAGCTCGAAAAAAATGATTGGCTTTTATTTCAGACAGCTGTACTGATGTGGAAGGAATTCCAAATTTTAACAGCCTGTCAATAATATGTTCAAGGTGGGCACTGTCTTTTAACACACATTCAGCAATGAGGCAGTATTCTCCTGTGATTCTTTTACAGCTGATGATCTCTGGGAAGTGTTTCAGGTGGTCAATAAATATTTTAAACTCATCATTTTTAAACTTCAGATGAATAATGACTTTCAGGCTGTATCCGAGAAGGCCATAATCAATATCTGCTGTAAAACTTTTAATGACACCGGTATCGGTAAGGTTCTGTACTCTTTCTTTTGTAGCCGATTGAGAAAGAGAAATTTTGCGCCCTATTTCAGCATAGCTTAGTCTGGAATTTTCAGTCAGTAACCGTAAAATTTTATGGTCAAATTCGTCTAAAACGATTTTCATTGTATTTTTAAATTAAATCAGTAGAAACAATCAAAATTATAAAATTTAACCATTAAATCCATTTTAAAACTACATGAATTAGACAGAAATTTGACATAAAAAAATATGACAACAATTGAATTTTCAGACAATGGAAATACACCATTTGAAAAACTTATTGGCCATAACCCTGAAGTACTATACCACTGGAACAGACTTGAAGAGACTTTCTTTAAAAATACAAGTTTAGATTCTGATTTATTGGAGCAGATCCGAAGAACACTTGCATTTGGCAATGGCTGTGAATACTGCATGGTAAAAGGCGGAAGACCCGATTTCAGTCAGTCAGATCTTAAAATTTCCGTAGCCGTAAGCTTCGCAGAGCTATTCTCTAAAGATCACCGTTCCATACTCAAGAGCCATTTCAGCATGTTGAGAGAATTCTTTTCCGAAAAAGAAATTTCGGAGCTCTGCACCTTTATCAGTTTTATCAGTGCTTCCCAAAAACTAGGGAAGATATTTAATCTGACTGAAGAATATCAACAAAATGCATTGGTGAGAATGGAGCAGTTAATCTTATTTAAAGATTGAAAAATTTAATGATTTGAAAAATTATAATGGCAGTATCCTAATGGGTGCTGCTTTTATTTTTAAATACTTACTCCGTGAATATTTTTAACCTCGGCCATCACAAAAGTGCTGTGTGCACTTCCGATGGAGTCTAATGACCCCAGCTTATTGAACACAAAATCCTGGTAATGTTTCATATCCCTTACCTGAACTTTAAGGAGAAAGTCGAAGTCTCCTGAAATATTATAGCATTCAGCAATTTCGTCAATCTGTAAGATATCTTCTACAAACTGGTTTCCTACGGAACGGTCATGGATCTTAAGCTTGATCTGGCAAAAAACGGTAAACCCGCGATTCAGTTTTTCTGCTTCCAGAACGGCTGCATAATGCTTGATATATCCTTCTTGCTCCAGTCTTTTCATCCGTTCGAAAACAGGTGAAGGTGAAAGATTGACTTCTTTTGCAATCTCTTTTACGGTCAATTTAGCATTCTTTTGCAGGATTCTAAGCAATTGAAGATCCCTATCGTCAAGTCTTTCCACAGAATAATATTCTTTTTGAGGTTATTTTTTTCAAATTTACAGAATATTTAACTGTAAAACAATAATAAAACAAAATCAAATTCTTAATTTTTACAGTTAAACCAATCAATTCACTTTAATCAATACCTTTGACGTAGATTTTGTTCTTTAACATACTTCATCAAACAGAAGAGGTTTTACATAACGTAGATTAATAGGGAATCGTGTGAGAATCACGAGCTGTCGCGCAACTGTAAGTAGTATACCAAAAGTTTTTATCCGGAAATATCCACTGCCAACAGCGGGAAGGATGATAAAAACCGCTGCAAGCCAGGAGACCTGCCTGTTCTGAATTGACAATGCTTTCGCGGTCTGAAGCTTTAGGTCATACAGATGATACTTTTTGAATGTATTTTATTATTCACAAAAAATACGTCCTCATTGTATTTATCACATCACTTAACTCTTTCTTCTGCGGCATTACGAAGCATTCTAAAAGAACTTTTAAAATCATTGTCTAATTTAAAAAGTTTAAAAGAAATGCAAACACACATCCTTGGCTATCCGCGTATTGGTAGCAGCAGAGAACTCAAAAAAGCCTGTGAAAATTATTGGTCGGGCAAGATCCTTTTAGAAGAATTGCTGGAAGTTGGAAAAACGATCACTCAACAGAATTGGAAATTACAGCAGGAAGCAGGAATCGATCTTATTCCTTGTAACGATTTTTCTTATTACGATCAGGTTTTAGATATGACCTTAACGGTTGGCGCCATTCCGGAACGTTATCAGGAAATTGCCTTCAAAAAATCTGAACTCGATCTTTATTTTGCGATGGCAAGAGGCTTTCAGAAAGATGGTTTAGATATCACCGCAATGGAAATGACCAAATGGTTTGACACCAATTATCATTACATTGTCCCTGAATTTCAGAAGAATCAGGAATTCAAATTATTCTCAAATAAGATCATTCAGGAATTCATCAGTGCAAAAAAAACAGGAATCAATGCAAAACCTGTAATTATAGGTCCACTGACTTATTTGCTATCAGGCAAAGAAAAAGAAGAAGGATTTGATAAATTAGATTTAGTACAGAATTTACTTCCGGTTTATATTCAAATTTTAAAAGAGCTGGAAAATAACGGTGCGGAATATATTCAGTTTGACGAGCCGTTTTTAGCATTGGATTTAAATGAAAAAGCAAAAGAAACTTATCAACTTGTTTATAATGAAATCAGGAAACAATTCCCGGATTTAAAATTCATTATTGCCACCTATTTTGATGGATTAAAAGACAACCTTTCATGGGCAACTTTACTTCCTGTCGATATTTTACATATTGATCTGGTTCGTTGTCCTGAACAATTAGATGAAGTTTTAGATGCAATTCCAAACACTTTAAGCCTTTCTTTGGGAATCGTTGACGGAAGAAATATCTGGAAAAATGATTTCAGCCAATCTCTGGCCTTTATTCATAAAGCTGTTGAAAAAATAGGTTCTGAAAGGGTTTTCATTGCACCCTCCTGTTCACTACTGCACTCTCCTTTTGATCTTGATTCAGAGAAAAATGAAGACATTTTATCTCCTGAAATTAAGCAATGGATGGCTTTCGCTAAACAAAAAGTCTATGAAATTGTTAATTTAAAAAAATTAGCTTCAGAAAAGCCGGATTATAATACTTTACAACAATTAGCCGACAATAAAAAAGCGGTTGAAAACCGTAAAACGTCGACCTTAATTCACAATCAGGATGTAAAAAACCGTGCTGAAGTGACGACTGAAGATGATGCGAAGAGAAATTCTCCATTCAATGTAAGAAAAGAAACCCAGCAACAAGTTCTGCAGCTTCCTTTGTTTCCAACGACAACCATCGGTTCGTTTCCACAGACGAAAGAAGTCAGAAGCTGGCGGGCAAAATTCAAAAAGGGGGAATTGAATGTCGAGCAATACGATACTTTTCTGAAACAGGAAACCGAAAGAACCATACGCTGGCAGGAAGAAATCGGGATCGATGTATTGGTTCACGGAGAATTTGAGCGAAATGATATGGTAGAATATTTCGGGGAACAGTTGGAAGGATTTGCCTTTACTCAAAACGGGTGGGTTCAAAGCTACGGAAGCCGTTGCGTGAAACCTCCTGTTATTTTCGGAGACGTTCACAGACCGAACCCGATGACGGTTTATTGGTCGGAATATGCTCAGTCTTTAACTCAAAAATGGGTAAAAGGAATGTTGACGGGACCTGTAACGATTTTGCAATGGTCTTTTGTACGCGACGACCAGCCTCGTTCTCTTACCTGTAAACAGATTGCATTGGCAATCCGTGATGAGGTGAATGATTTGGAAAAGGCAGGAATCAGAATCATCCAAATTGATGAACCTGCCATCAGAGAAGGACTTCCGTTGAGGAAATCTGACTGGCAAAATTATCTGAAATGGGCGGTTGAAGCCTTCCGAATTTCGGCAAGCGGTGTGGAAGATGCTACGCAAGTCCATACGCATATGTGTTATTCTGAATTCAATGACATCATCCAAAATATTGCCGATATGGATGCCGATGTGATCACGATAGAATGCTCCAGAAGCCAGATGGAGCTGTTGAATGCTTTCGCAGATTTCAAATATCCGAATGAAATTGGACCGGGAGTTTACGATATCCATTCACCAAGAGTTCCGTCAAAAGAGGAAATGGTAGAATTGCTGAAAAAAGCACAAGCCGTTATTCCTGCACAGCAGCTTTGGGTAAACCCTGACTGTGGTTTGAAAACCCGTCATTGGGATGAGACGGAAAAGGCGTTGATTGCGATGGTGGAAGCTGCAAAAGAAGCTGCAGAAACTTTTGACAAAGAAGGAAATTTAGTTAATTAATATTTAGGCAGGAGTTTTTAAGCTCCTGCTTTTTTGTTTTGGTCAAAAATATTATAGCATCTTTATGACTACTTTTCCTTTTGCGCGGCCACTTTCTACATATTTTACTGCTTCATTCGTATTTTCGAACGAAAAAACTTTGTCAATGACAGGTTTTATTTCTCCTGCTTCTATCAATTTTGTAATTTCTGCTAATTGCTTTCCATCAGCTTTCATGAAAAGAAAAGAATAATTAATATTTTGCTTATCCGCTTTCTTTCTGATTTTACAGCTCAACAATTTTGTCACCAATTTTACATACCAAGGCAGATTAAATTCATCTGCAAATGTAGGTGTTGGCGGACCGGAAATTGAAATAATTTTTCCTTTTGATTTCAGAATATTGAATGATTTTTCCAGGGTTTTGCTATCCTGACTGTTCAATACTACATCATAATCCATCAGAATATCTTCAAAATTTTGTGTTTTGTAATCGATCAGTACTTCTGCACCAAGGCTCTTTAGGAGTTCAAAACTTTTTTCACTGGCAGTAGTAGCAACCGTTGCCCCTAGATATTTTGCCAGCTGTATAGCAAAAGTCCCTACACCACCGGATCCGGCCTGAATAAAAACTTTCTGACCGGCCTGAACATTAGATTTCTCAATCAAAGCCTGCCAAGCCGTTAAACCCACCAAAGGAATTGAGGCCGCCTCTTCCATTGTCAGGTTTTTAGGTTTTAAAGCCACATCCTTTTCATTAATAGAAATAAATTCTGCAAAAGTCCCTATATGAAAATCTGCTACCCTTGCATAAATCTCATCCCCTACTTTAAAGCTTTTTACTTTTGAACCTACTTTTGTGATGACTCCTGCTACGTCATGACCTAAAATCAACGGCATTTTATAAGGTAAAATGAGTTTAAATTCACCGCTTTTTATTTTAGAATCCAGGAGATTGACACTTGCTGCATAAATCTGAACTAAAGCCTCATTTTCTTTGACAACGGGTTCAGGCAGATCGATAAGTTGAAGCGCACTGTCTTTTTTATAACGATTGATACCGTATGATTTCATAATTTGAGCTTATTTATGGTTTAAGGTATTGTTCTGATCTCTTGGGGTTTACTAAACCAAATGTGAATTTAGGAAAAAATCTGTGCAGAAAATAAACCAGTTTTGTGTCACCTATCCGAATTGTATATTGATCTTTCTGTAATCCTAAAATCAAACCTTTTACGAGTTCTTCCGGTGTCATTTTCTTATCTTTCCTTGCGGCAGTCATTTCCGTATCCACAACCGGAGGAAGTAATTCAAATATCCTGATTTTGCTATCGATAATCCGTAAATGTTCTCTGAGTGATTGGGTGTAAAATGCCAGCGCCGTTTTAGAAGCCGAATAGGTAGCTTCAAGAAGTGACGGTACATAACTCAGGATGGAAGTGGTATTGATAATAGCACTTTCTTTTCTTGATTTCAGCATCTCCAGAAAAAGATTATTTAAACGTATTACCCCTAAATAATTAACTTCCATTTCGTATACAGCATTTTCGATATGTTTTTCGGTGGGAATTCCCAAATTGATGGGCGCCGCACCAACGCCGGCATTGTTGTACAAAATATCAATCCCACCCATTTCTGAGACTTTATCAAAAAGTAGTTTAGCATCTTCAGCAACAGATACATCACTTTGGATGGTAGTGAGATTTGGAGACTGTTTTTTTGCAGCATCAAGTTTATCCTTACTTCTGCCTGTAATAATAACCTTCGCACCTATTTTTAAAAACTGCTTCGCTGCTTCCAGCCCTATTCCTGAAGCTCCTCCTGTTATCAGAATTGTTTTTCCTTTTAATTCCATGATACTCTATTTAAAATGAAACCCCTCTTTTTGTCAGACGATCTGCTCTTCTTATTATCAGAACCCTCAAAGTCCGATTGTTTCGATCTAAATGGATATTACTATAAGAGTTAAAAAGAGTATTTTTCATTGTATTGTAAAATTAATTTGTTAAATTCGCTTGCATTTCACAAGTGTAAATTTATAAAATAACTTTTGAAATGCAAGTGCTTTTTAAAGAAAATTATTACATTTATTTTATGCCAACTTCAAAAAAGAGATCAGATTGTCCTATCAGCTGCTCACTGGATATATGGGGAGACAAATGGTCATTACTTATTATCAGAGACCTTATGTATGCCAAAGAGTGCACTTATGGGGATTTTTTAAAATCTGAAGAAAAAATAGCCACCAACATTTTGGCTTCCCGACTTCTTATGCTGGAAGAAAACAAGCTCATCAGTAAACTTGACCATCCGGAAAGTAAAGCTAAAGTATTATACAAACTCACCCAAAAAGGTATTGATCTACTCCCTATCCTAATTGAAATTAATCTCTGGGCCGAAAAATATTCTGACATTCCGGAAGACCAGAAACTCATGCTAAAAGAAGTAAAAAAGGATAAAGAAGCTTTTATAAATAAGCATATTAAAGAGCTGAGTAAAGAAATACCGTGAAATGCAATAAACAAAGTAACACTCAATATTCTAAAATTACTTTGCAAAATTATTATTCTAAAATTGTAATATATTTGTTAATGACAGCCGAAGAATTCGTAAAAAACTTCTACACAGAAAAACAAAATATTCTCAACTTAAGTTTTGATACTCAATCAGAATATAGAACTCTTGTTTCAACAAAAATTGAAGAATTACATCTAGATCATATTGAAATTGAAAAATTAAAAGAAGTAATTTCCAGTCTTTTGACAGATACATTTTACACTATCTTACTTGGTTTGGATGGTTCTGCAAGTATAGGAAATTCGCAAGAGGCTTTTAAAATTTACGATGAAGGTAATAATCTCATTTCTGAGTGTGGAGAGCTGGCAGGTCATTCTTACGAATATTTTCACGAGAATAAATAATTTTGCAGAGTCTTAATTAAAATAAAATGAAGAAAACTATTGTATTTATTGTTTTAGCAATAAGCCAAAATATATACAGTCAAAATAAGCTTTTAAAATCTGATAAATTAAAGACTACAGATTCTGTTAAAATAATTGGAATGTCTTCTAAATGGGATAAGAATAAAACATATGAAAAGTATAACTTTCTAATTTCAGATAAAAAAGTAATTGATTCTCTAATAGAATCAGTTGAATATGGTGATAATACAAAAAATGAATGGGAACAAAATAATTTCTATATCATTTTAACAAAAGCAAATAAAGAATTTGATAGAGTTTCCGTTAGTCCAGCACTAAATAATGCACATATTAAAGGTAAAAGCTATAAATTTAATGTTTCCGTTTTAGAAAAACTTTCAAAAAAATATCCCTTAACTTATAACTGGTATGAAAAGGAATTTAAAAATGAACAAGAATTTAATAAGTTTAATACCGAAATATTAAAACAAGAGAAAACTTTATATGTAAGTAAACCTACTTTTATTTATGAAGGTTCTTTTGAATTACAATTTCCAAAAAATGAAATATTTCTTCACCCTAAAGCTATCGACGAATACTTAAGACCACAAATTGAAAAAATTGTTAATGGTAGAGAATTTAGCATTTCTTACAAAGCAAATGAATTTAATATGAGAAACCCTGATCAATATACAATGACGATAAATGGTCCATACAATCTCTTCAAAAAATTAAAAGATAAAAAGGGTAAAAAGGGAAAATGGATTCCTGCAAAATTCATTGCAGTTATTTATGAAAAAGAATAAAATGATCCCCGGGGCAGAGCTCCGAGGTATTCAATGGAAGAGATTCTATTTTTAGTTTTGTGAAAAGCCATCCGTTTTCAGACTTTTCCTCTTTTAACCCCAGGTATTCTCTTCGAATAAATTAATAATCAAAAACTTACACTTTATCAATTAAAAAGCTTAATTTTGCACCCCGAAATAAGGATTCTACAGTTATGAAAAAATTAGGCGAATACAGAAAGCTTCTTGAAGTTGATAAAACCGTTACTTTAAAGGAATTAAAGACCATTTACAGGAATACAATGAAAGATACGCATCCTGATAAATTTGCCAATGATGAAGCTGGAAAGCTGGAAGCAGAGGAAAGAAGCAAGTCTGTGATTGAAGCCTACCATTTTTTGGTAAGCATTAACGAAGAAACACAGGAGAAATATAAAGAGGAATATACTGAAACCATTACAAAATCTAATATCCAGGATTTTTATCTGGAGAAAGCGGTTTTAAAAATTCAGCATCTGAACGGAATGATGTACGAATATATTGGAGTTCCGAGAAATACATACATAAAAATGGTTAATTCCGATTCGCCAAGCCGTTTTGCAAGAAGACACATTTATGGAAACTTTATTTACAGAAAGTCTGGTGAGGTAATGGCAGATTAATTTTCTGCAAATAAAATAAGCAAAGGCTTTCAGTTCATTCTGGAAGCCTTTGTTTATTGAAATTCTAACATTTAATTTTAACAAAGAGCGCAAAAGCTTTTTTTAAATTAATTGAGTATATTTTTGTTCGCAAAGGTGTTTCACTCAGTAAAGTAACATTCACTTCCTCATCCCGTATGGATCTAGACACTGAATCTTTACAAATTAACCTCTAATAACTTTGCATAGATCCTTACGGGATGACAAGGATCCTGCTTATCTTTGAGATTGCTTCTTCGCTTTGCTCATCGCAATGACGAAAAAAAGCGCATCAGAAATCTGATGCGCTTTTAGGTTAATTAAGGCTAATATTTTAGTCTATGTGTTTAGGAGTAAATCCGTCTTCACTTAGTTCTTTGTGTACATAATCAGCTTTCATTTCAGCTTCGTAGTCTACTTTTTCATGTTGGCCCATTCTTCTTAGAATGGAATCAAATAATGAATACACTACCGGTACAATGATCAGCGTCAGGAATAATGATGATGTCAAACCACCGATAATTACCCAGGCTAATCCGTTGTTCATCTCTGCTCCTGCTCCTTTTGCAATCGCAATCGGGATCATACCGAAGATCATCGCAATTGTTGTCATCAGGATCGGACGAAGACGTGCGTGGTTAGCCTGAATCAAGGCGTCATGCGTACTTGCTCCTGCTGCTTTTCTCATATTCGCAAAGTCGACAATCATGATCGCATTCTTCGCTACCAGACCAATCAACATGATCATCCCCAGCATCGTAAAGATGTTTAATGAATTGGCGGTGATGGCAAGAATAATCATTACCCCGATCAATGCCAGAGGAATGGAGAATAATACCACGAACGGATATACAAATGAGTCATATAATGAAACCATTACCAGGTAAACCAATACGATAGCAGCCATCAATGCAATTCCTAAGGTACCGAAACCTTCGGTCTGGTTTTCCATATCACCACTCCAGATATAGCTTACTCCTGCCGGTTTGGTCTTTTCATTCTCCATAAACTGAGCCGCCCATTCGTTGGCAACATCTCCTACAGGACGACCTACCACCTTAGATTTCACCTTTACAGAAGGCGATTTATCTCTACGTTCCAATAAACTCGGTCCGGAACCCATTTTTACATCTGCAAACTGACTCAGCCTGATCTGCTCACCCTGAGGATTCGTAAACATCAGGTTTCTTACATCATCAATCGACTGTCTGTTGGCATCACCAAAACGGATGTTGATATCATATTCATATTCTCCGGCTCTGAATTTTCCGTCTGTATTTCCATTGAATGCAGTCTGCATCGTTTGTCCTACACTGGAAAGATTTAAGCCTAAAGATGCCATTTTATCTCTGTCGATATTCACCTGAACCTCCGGATTTCCAGAGTCAGTTGATAATTCTGCATCTACAGAGCCAGGAACCTTTTTAAGCAATTCAAGAATTCTGTTGGCTTCTTTATTGGCCGTTTCGTTATCCTGGGCTGTTACTACCATTTCAATAGGTGCATTATCCGCTCCCATTAATCCAATTGGTGCTGTTTTAAATTCAACTCCTGTGAATTTTTCTTCCAGCGCTCTCTTGATTTTTGCAGACTTAATGTCTGTGCTCTCATTACGCTCAGATTTATCTACCAGAATCACCTGGATCTCTGACTGATACAAGGTAGCCTGCGCTCCACCAAATCCTGATGACTGCTGACCAACTGTGGTGATCATATCTACAACATCTTTATCATTTCTAAGGTATCTTTCAACCTCTAATGTCAGCTGGTTGGTTTTTTCTACGGAAGCATCTTTTGGCAGCTCCATCTGAACAAGGAACTGGCCTCTGTCCATTTTAGGGAAGAATTCACCACCGATAAATCCGAAAGCCACCAGCATGAATGAAGAAATCAGGATAATGAAGGTCACAATCACTGTCATAATTCTTCTTAATGTTGTTTTTAATGCCCATTCCAGAATTCCTGTGATCCAGTGAGTGAATTTCTCCAATTGCTTTTCAAACCAAAGGATAAATTTTTCAAAAGGATTTTTACCTGTCAAATGTACCAGTTTACCATATCTTGAAGATAACCAAGGAATGATGGTAAATGAAGCCAATAATGAGAATAATGTTGCAATAACCACCGTTACGCAGAACTGCGTCAGGATATCAGAAACTAATCCTGAACTCATCGCAATCGGTAAGAATACCACCACGATTACCAGGGTAATAGCCGTTACCGTAAATCCAATCTCTGAAGCTCCATCGTACGCTGCACGAATTCTGCTTTTTCCCATCTCCATGTGACGGTAAACGTTCTCCAAAACCACAATTGCATCATCCACAAGGATACCAACCACCAGTGAAAGTCCTAATAAACTCATCAGGTTTAAGGTATACCCCATCAGATACATCCCGATTACCGTTGCAATCAATGACATCGGGATAGAAACCATTACAATGAATGCGTTTCTGATGTTATGAAGGAACAATAACATCACTACTGCTACCAGGATAATCGCCAGGAATAAATCGAAGATTACGTGGTCTGCAGCTTCAAGCGTAAAGTCTGTGGTATCATCTACAATATTTATTTTAATTGCCTGAGTTTTATAGTTGTTCTGAACATCAGCAATTGTTTTCTGAATAGCTTCTGAAACGGAAACCGCATTGGCATCAGACTGTTTTTTTACCTGAAGTAAAATCGTTGAATTCTGATTGTATCTTGCCACTTTCTCAACATCCTTTTGGGTATCGAAAACGGTTGCAATATCAGACAAACGAACCTGAGCTCCATTTTTATTGGAAACCACAAGGCTACTCATCTCATCTACACTTTTATACTTTCCGGAAAGCCTGATCGTAGATCTTGAAGTTCTGGTCTTCAAAGCTCCAGTCGGGAAATCCAGGTTGGAGGAAAGAATGGCCTGCTGCACATCTGCGATCGCAATACCATACCCCTGCATTTTCTTTTCATCTAAGTTAACCTGGATCTCTCTCTCCTGCCCACCTACAAGGTCAACCTGAGCCACGCCGTTTACACGGGAGAAAATAGGCTCTATTTTTTTATCTAAAAGGTCATAAAGATCTTTATTATTCAGCTTGTCGCTGGAAATACTCAAAGTCATGATCGGAAGATCATCCAGTGAGAATTTTTGCAAAGAAGGAGGGTCTGCATCCTCCGGAAGGTCTGCCAGAATAGCATTTACCTTTCTCTGTGCATCATTCAAAGCATAGTTTACATCGGCACCGGTATTCAGCTGAACCATAATAACCGATAAGCTTTCGTAAGATGAAGATTCTACTTTTTTTACGTTTTCCAGGGAACCCACGGCATCTTCAATTTTCCGGGTTACCGAAGTTTCCACCTCTGCAGGCGAAGCTCCCGGATATACCGTAGAAATGGTTACCATATTGGTTTCAAACTTTGGAATCAACTCGTACCCCATCATGGAGTAACTTAATAAACCACCCAGTGTAAGTATCGTAAACAATACGATAACAAGGGACGGCCTTTTAATGGATATTTCTGCTAACTTCATCTTCTGTTACTTTACGATATTGATTTTTGAACCGTTATCAAGGTTGATCTGTCCGCTGGTAATTACCTGTTCACCACCATTCAATCCGCTTAAGATCTGAACTTTGTCACCGTATACTTTTCCGGTTTGTACTTTAATCAGTTTAGCAGTTCCTTTGTCTACGATAAATAATTGTCCTGAACTTACTCCGTTTACGAAAGCTTCTGCAGGAACGGTCAGCATATTCTGGGTTTCTGCACCGTGATTGGTCCTGAACAAAGCTGTTGCGTACATACCCGCTTTCAGGTTTCCTCTGTTCTGAACTTCAATTTCAACAGGGAAATTTAAAGAAGCATCACTTTTAGGAGCAATGAAGGTAATTCTTCCGCTGAAAGATTCTCCAGGTAAAACATTTACATTAATTGGAACTTCCTGGCCTAACTGAATTCTTCCAACCTGGCTTTCATCTACCAATACAGAAAGTTTTAAGCTGTTGATATTAACGATTTCAAACATGGAAGTACCCACGGAAACCACTGTTCCGGGCTCTACCATCTTTTTATTGATCGTTCCGCTGATCCCTGCACGGATGCTGGTATCATTTACTCTTACTCCCTGTGCTCTTACGGCTGCCTGTGCATTTTTCAGCTGCAGTCTTGAGTTATCAACCTGCTGCTTGGTAACCCCTCCGGTTTTGAAGGCATTTTCGTAACGTTGGTTATCAATAATTGCATTTTGCAAATTATTCTGAGCCTGAGAAACATCCACTTCGATTGCGTCTTTTTTGATCACGGCCAAAGTCTGTCCTGCAGAAACTCTTGATCCTTCTTTTACCAGAACGCTTACGATACGTCCGGCGATTTCGGAAGACTGATTCATTTCCTGCTTTGGAATAAAAGTTCCGTTGGCAGTATAATCTGTGTCGATATTTTCTCTTGCTACAGTGACAACATTTACGTTGATTTTATCCACCTGTTTAGCAACTTCTCTTACTTCTGTTTCCTGTTTCTTCTTATTATCAGCGATTTTATATGCGGCTAAACCTATAAGTACTGCTGCGACGATGATATATATTAAGGTTTTTTTCATAGTTTATTACTGGTTTTGTAGTGTGTTTAATTCTCCTTTAGCCTTGATTAATTTTATTTCCGCCTGTTTGTAATCTAATAAAGCATTTGCATAGTTCTGTTTCGCCTGGGTAAGAGCATTCTCAGCATCTAAAACCTCTGTAAGCGTTGCCAAGCCATACTGATAGTTGGCCTGAGTATTTTTCTGAACTCTTTCTGCCAATCCTACATTGTCTTTCATACTCTCAATATTGATTAGTGCATTTTCCATATTGGCAATTGCATTTTTATAATCTAAACTTAAGCTCAGCTGAGTATTTTGGATATCTAAATCTAAATCCTGGATATCAATTTCTGCCTGATTGATTTTAGCTTTGGTAGCTCCCCCGGTGAAAATAGGAATATTCACATTCAAACCTATCGCTGAATAATCGCTCCAAAGAACTCCGTTATTAATCCCATTGGTAAGAGGGAATTTTCTACCTTGGCCTCCCCAGCCGTAATTGGCAACCAGATTCACTGTCGGGTATAAATAAGCTTCCGTAGCTTTCTTGTTAAACTGCAGAAGTTCTCTGTTTTTGTTTAAAACTTTGATTTCTGTGCGGTCATCCAGGTTTACATTGCTTGCTACCAATTCAGGTCTTGGCTCGATTGTTTTCTCTTCAAGCTCGATATCTGTACCGATAGGAATTCCCATGTAAAATTTCAAAGCATTTTTTGAAAGTTCTACCGAGTTGATTAATGTCTGTCTGTTTGAACCAATATTTGTCAACTGAACGTTGGTACGATCTAAATCGATGGCTTTTGCCAAACCGTTATCAACCAGACTTTTGATTACATTTCTTGTTTTTTCCGTATTGGCGTAGCTGGCTTCAACCGTTTTAAGATTCTCTTCCTGAACAAAAACCTGATAATAGGCTGTTGCTACATTTTCAATGATTTGTTCGTTCGTTAACTGAGCATTTAAAACATAGAATTCTCTTGTCGATTTTGCCGCTTTAAGACCAGTAAAAACTCGCTGATCAAAGATTGCCTGCTGAAGCTGTACAGAAGCTGTTGAGCTCCATGGCTGTCCCAGTTGCGCCCTGATTCTCTCCCCGCCAAATTCAAGCAAAGATTCCTGAATAATCGGATTGTAAGTTAACCCTGCAGTAGCACTTATCTGAGGTAAAGCTCCGGCTCTGGCCTCATCAATTTTATATTCAGCTTTTTTGATCTGTAATGCTGCTTTTTTGGCTTCTGCCTTATTTTGCAATGCCTGCTTGATAGCTTCCTGTAGAGAAACCTGCTGCTGGGCAGATACTGATGAAAAGCCGAAAATCATAAATGCTGCAGCTATCCCAATTTTTAGCTTATTAGCAGTTATACGTTTTCTTTTCATAATTTTATACTTCGTTTATTTTTTTAATGTAATTTTTCTCGTAACGTTTTTACTCCTAAAGGACGAATCATTTCTTAAAATACTTTAACATTTTTTTAATTTTTGAAAAGCATGTTGATAATAATCTCTTTTCTTTCAGAAATAATTTGATCATATTCTTCGTCATTAATCATCAGATTCTCCATAAATAAGGGTCTTATGGCACTTGGAAATACAAGTAAAGAGACCATATTCAGAATAAACTGCACGGGAGCCATTTTTTCAATATTTCCCAGTTCCATTTCTTTTTCGATGTCTTTATAAAGGGTTTCCAGCACATCTTCTTCGATGTCTCTCTGGTTGCAGTTCCCTTTATTAATTTGTGAAACAATATAGGTTTCCAGATAGGGGTACTGGAGGCTCGTGGAAAGACTGCTTTCTATAAACTTACTGATCTTGACTTTAAAAGGCAGATCTGCATTCTGGATGATCTTAGATTTTTCCTGTTCCACCCGTTGAGCTTCATCAAAAATGATCTGAATCAGATTATCCCTTGAGCGGAAATAATAATTAATCAGTGTTCTGTTCACTCCGGCTTCATCTGCAATTTCCTGGGTAGTAGCGTCAAACTTCCCTTTCACAAAGAATAAATTCTTCGCTGTCTCTTTTATTAATTCCTGTGTTTGGTCTTTTTTTGCTTGATTTGACATTATTGTTAAACAATTTTGTGCAAATGTAAATCAAATTCTGCTTTTGACAAAATTGTTAAACAAAATAATTAAACAAATTTGTCATGATTTGCATCATGCTTTTGAAAAATACAGGTAAATTAATTAAAATTGAATTCGAATAGAATCCCCTAAACAATTATTGTTTATGATAAAACAAATTAAATTTTTGAAGAAGTAATTTTATTCGGCACAGTAATACAATATACTTTGTCTGTGGGGAACAATTAAAGTCCAGACGGAAGAACGTATATTTGGTGATTTCCGGTAAAGGCTTAGAGATTAAAACAGAAACGGGCAGAAAATTCTGCCCGTTATGTATTTTATAATAATTTTATTTTATCTTCTGAAATATCGACGATCTTATCTTTATACAGTCCGCCGAGCGCTTTTTTAAAGTTCTTTTTGCTCATCTGAAGCTCATCTTTGATCTCTTCAGGAGAAGATTTATCTGACAAATAGAGAAGTCCGTAGTTTTCTTCCAGCCTGTCAAGAATCTTTTGTTTGAACTCATCTATATTTTCAAAACCTTCCGGCTGAAGGGAAACATCAATTTTACCGTCTTCACGGATTGCTTTGATATAGCCACTTTCTTCCGATAAAGGATACAGCTTTTTGAATACGTCTGATGTGTAAACAAGACCGATATACTTTTTATTGATCACCACATTCCAGCCAAGCTCACTTTCATTCATCATAAGAAGGTCTACCTTTTCACCTTTTTCGAAGGGAAGGTCCTGGTACTGTGGATTTCTTTTGAATTTTGTGGTTCCGGTAATCAGATCAAGGTCTTCATCCACATATAAATAAACCAGGTATCTTTTTCCTTCAATAATTTTAGATTTCTGCTGTTTGTAAGGAATAAAAAGATCTTTTATGATTCCCCAGTCCATAAACGCTCCACTCGGAAGACTATGCACACAACTCATTACGGCATACTCTCCTACTTCAGCCAGTGGAATTTCAGTGGTTGCCTTTAATTTTCCGTCATCCTGATAAACAAAAACTTCAACATCATCACCAATTTCTTTTTCATCGCTGGTGAAAACCTTAGGCAAGAAAGCTTTCTCACCTGATTCGTCCGCCAGGATCCATCCTGAATAATTTTTTTCTGAAATTTTTAAAGTCTGGGTTTTTCCGAGTTGCATTGAATATATAATTAGCCACAAAGGTACGGAAAATTGAAGATTTTAAACTATTATATGCCGTTTTACTCCAAATCACACAGTTTATCTCTTTTCAAACTGATGATAAAACCTGTACATTTGACCCAAGCAAAATCTCTGACATGAAATTCTATTCTTTCCTGGTCCTCTGTCTGTTTGCCATCACAACCCATGCCCAAATACCGGATAAAACAGGCCTTAACATTGCCTACCAATATACAGGAAGAAATATCATACAGGATGGTTCAGAATTCAAAACGAATACAGCCAGGGAACAGTCTCTGATTGCAGGAACATCAATGCTTTACACTTCTATCAACCATAAGGATAAATTTCTTCCGGAGGCTAATATCTTGACTGATCCTAAATAATCGTTACAGATTAATAAGATAAAAATACTAATATCTATGATGAGGCTGTCTCAAAAGTGAGATGGTCTTTTTAATTGATAAAAAAGAAAGCATAAACTTTCTTAATATCTACAGATTGATTAAACTGCTGTGCGTCGATTAATTCAAAAGTAGTCTTAAAGATTATAATTCCAAGCAAAATTTCCTAGTCACATATCGAAATATATCTATTCAGCTCTAGAAGAATATCTAGAAAAAAGCATTCTATTTCTTTGTAAATTTGTGTCATTAAAAAAACGTCATGTTTAGTAATAATGCAAGTTTCCCTCGTTAAATGCAATTTCTGTCAATTATATAGCATAAATCTGATTCTAAAATACACTGGAAGCTGTAGACAATACTAAGCTATATGGCTAATATCACAACGTATAATAAGAGCAGAACTACAATAATACAGCTGTATATAATTCGGATCAAAAAATGCAATAATTTATATTACAGATATGTCCGGTGGATATGCAATTGTATCGAAAGGACTAGTATTAATGAGATAAGACATTATTATTTTGATGCAACGCTTTGGTAAAAATTATTGTTCCTTCTAGAACAGTAATGGTCTTTCAATGGCTAATAAACTGAGGAATATTCTTAAGGAAGATACAACTTCTCTGGGATAACTACAAATACCTGCCGTAATGCTTCAGGGTTTTACTATGCAGTACATTTAGAACTAAAAAATTAGATTACTAACAACAATAAAATACACAATGATTAAATTTTTTTTCTTGCCAATTGTTTTAATAAGTTCATTCTCTTTTGCCCAAATAGGTATAAACACTTCTACCCCTGATAGAAGCGCCATTCTGGATGTTTACAGTCAGGATAAAGGAATGTTAATACCAAGACTTACCACAGCGAGCAGAGATGCTATTTCCAATCCAGCCACCTCACTTGCTATCTATGATACCGACAAAAAATGTTTAAGCCTGAATATTGGAACACCTACCAGCCCCGACTGGTTATGTATCAGTAATAATGCTGTAAAAATGTTTTATATGCCAAGTGTTTCTTTTAATACTTCCGCCAACGCAACCGGTCAGACTAAAGATTTATATACATTATATAAAACCCAATTCGGGTCTCCGGTAGCAAAAAGCGTCAGCGCTCCTGTATCAATTCCGTTTTTTCCTTCAAGTACAGATCTTTACTATTATGTAACTGATGCTGACCCTAATGTATTCAGTAATATTTCTATTTCTGATACTGGTGTAATGACATATGATGTGAAAGCTGCAGCAACAGATTGCTCTTTTATTAATATTGTTTTTGTTGTCAAATAATTGAGTTATGATAAAAAATATCGCAATTACACAACATAAAAGATTTTTGTTTATTTCCTCGTTGCTTATTTTCTCTCAAAATGTTAAGGCACAGAATGAGCAGGGAACCGGTTATCCTTATTTTGTCAACTTTACACAGGGACTTCAGCCTCAGGAAGCGCATAAGGTAACAACGAGTGGTGTTCAAAATGACGCTACTTTTACCACAGATGGTCTGCGGCTAACCCGGAGTGTGAATAATATTTCAGGAGGGGTTATACTGGCTGATAAAATATTCAAAAGTGATCAGGGAATTAAATTTGAATTTGAATATGCTATTTATGGTGGAGGCACTAACGGAGGAGACGGCATTTCTATATTTTTAGTAGACGGATCTATTCCTAAGGAACAACTCAATTTAGGATACTTTGGTGGGGGACTAGGCTATAGTTTTGTACGGGGAGGTCAGAGTATGGAAGGATTGAGAGGAGCATACCTGGGAATAGGGCTGGATGAATTCGGAAATTTTAAATCAACATTTAACCAAACAGAAAGGGTTAGAAATGGGATTTTTGGTGTAACACTAGCCAATAACCGAAGCAATATTACTTTAAGAGGTAAACGTGGAAATCAATATCTGTCATCATCTGAACCGGCAGGATACAATGGCTATCCATTACTTTATACTACAGCTACCAATGCAGCCCCTTCCGCGAATAACCGATCAGTTTATCTGAATCCCCAAACAGGAAAATATATTGGGATTACACAGCCAAACCTTCAGCAATTCACTGTTGATGGCGGAGGAACTACAATTCCTCAAAACAGCAGTGATACCAGATTCCGTAAGGCATATGTCACACTGATACCCAATCCCTCTGGAGGTTACAATATAACATTAGAAATACAGCATGGAAATACTACAGAAAAAGTAATTGATAATTATTATTATCCTACTTCTCTGAAATATACAGAAAATACAATATCAACCAATTCGATAAGAACTCTGGATACTTCCCCTCCTTCTACTTTCAGAATAGGTTTTGCTGCTTCAACAGGGGAAGCCAGAAATATACATCTATTAAAAAATTTAGGAGTCACCAAACCTTATGCTGCAGAGGTAACAGATGATCTGTTTGCAGGATGTCCGGGGATAAAATCTACGTATTCCCCTTTACTCAATGATGCTGCTTACTCTTCACTAGGTGGTCAAAATCCGCCGACACCTTCTTATGACAACATTGACTTTAATTCATTCCGGTTTTTAGATATCAATGGTGCTGTAATTCCGAATATAGTAGGCGGTGTCTATACCAACAGTCAGGGTACATGGACATATTACTCTTCTACAGGAAGGCTTTCTTTCAGGCCTGCAAATGGATTTTCCGGAGTAGCCCAAATAAGATATGATATCAAAGGAGGAGGCAGAAATGGTACTGAAAGCCCTTACAATATGGAAGATTACAGATCAATGCCCGGACTGATACAGATTAATGTTTCAAGTTCCAACAACTGTAGCAAAGCCTGTGTTATTTCCAATAAAAACGTAACTCAGAAAATAGAAAAATAATTTTATAAAAAACAAGTCCTAAAGTAGTCGTGGTCGGAATAAATTCCGGCCATTTTTTATGTTTTAAAAACTTTAGTGGGATCTCCTCTTGCAAATACTATGAGAATAGCAGCTATCATGTCCCGAAGTTCCATAGCACATTTTTATTGAGAGATGCCAAATGACTTAGATTAAGTTCTTGCTTAAAAACATCTCAATATCCAATCTTTTACAGTAATAATCAGCAATTTCTTCTGACGAGAGTGTCAAATTCAATTGCTGTGATGTTCATCTTTTTTGACCTGTCTTTGAAATAATCAGGATTAATTTTGGAAAGCCTTTCAGAGATGGATCTCCGCCATATTTTCTTTCCTTCGCCCAATCCCAAATAGTGTTTTGGAATCTCTACCGTCAAAGGTATCTTCCAAAGTTTTCTGGCTTAAAAATTTACTTGTAATAATCGACTTTTGCAGTGACAGAAAGCTGGCTCATTAAAGCCCTTAGAAGAAATCCTAATACCTCTCTAAGTGAAATTTTGTGATCTTTGAAAACAAACATAACCATTTGATCATCAGCTACAAATACATAAGACACAAATTAAACAACTGAAAATAAACACATTAAATAAACTTCTCCTACACTTTTGGCAACAAAAAGTCGGAAGAAAAATCTTCCGACCATGACTAAGCAAAAATGCCTTTCTTTTTATTAAAAAAATTAAATATTACATATGTATTGGTCTTTTTGCCGTAGCATCCAATGCCGCTTCTTTAATAGCTTCAGCATAGGTTGGGTGGGCGTGAGAACTTCTTGCGATGTCTTCCGCACTTGCACGGAATTCCATAGCAATCACTCCTTCTGCGATAAGGTCGGCAGCTCTGGCTCCAATGATGTGCATTCCTAAAACCTCGTCTGTTTTTTCGTCTGCAATGATCTTTACAAGACCATCAATATCACCACTTGCACGGCTTCTGCCTAACGCTCTCATTGGGAAAGAACCTACTTTGTAAGCTACTCCTTCTTCTTTCAGCTGCTCTTCAGTTTTACCAACTCCGGCAACTTCAGGCCAAGTGTACACAACACCAGGGATCAGGTTGTAATTGATATGAGGTTTCTGACCTGCCAGGATTTCGGCAACCAAAACTCCTTCTTCTTCCGCTTTGTGAGCAAGCATTGCTCCTTTGATCACGTCACCGATCGCATAGATGTTGGCAACGTTAGTCTGTAAGTGGTCGTCTGTTTTCACTCTTCCTCTTTCGTCAAGTTCTACCCCAGCTTTTTCAAGAGCAAGACCGTCTGTGTAAGGTCTTCTACCTACAGATACCAAACAATAATCCCCTTCTACGGTTACTTCTTCTCCTTTTTTGTCTTTAGCGGTGATCTTCACAGTATCTCCGTTTCTTTCAACAGCAGAAACAGCCGTAGAAAGCATAAATTTCATTCCCTGCTTCTTAAGAACCTTAGTCAGTTCCTTGCTTAAAGCTCCATCCATTCCAGGAATAATCTTATCCATGAATTCAACAACTGTTACCTGAGCACCTAATCTTAAGTATACAGAACCTAGTTCAAGACCGATTACTCCGCCACCGATTACTACCAGGTGTTTAGGAATTTCTTTAAGGTTTAAAGCTTCTGTAGAAGTGATCACTCTTTCTTTATCGATAGAGATGAAAGGTAAAGAAGACGGCTTGGAACCGGTTGCGATAATGGTGTATTTAGATTCGATAGTTTCAGAAGAACCGTCGTTTTTTGTTACTTTGATCTGAGTAGCAGATTCGAAGCTTCCCAATCCTTCAAAAACAGTGATTTTGTTTTTGCTCATCAGATAGTTGATTCCATCTGTATTCTGTTTTACCACTTCGTTCTTACGCTCGATCATTCTTGCAATATCAGCCTGTGGCTCATTGATAATGATTCCGTGGCCTGCAAAGTTGTGCTTCGCGTTTTCGAAATGTTCAGAGCTGTCTAAAAGCGCTTTTGACGGAATACATCCAACGTTAAGACAGGTTCCGCCTAAAGTTGAATATTTTTCAATAATTGCTGTTTTGAAACCTAACTGTGCCGCACGGATAGCAGCGACATAACCTCCAGGACCAGAACCGATTACGGTAACATCGAATTGACTCATGTTATTATATGAATTTGTTTATTATTATCTTTCTTAATTCTCACAAATTTACTGATTAATTGCCACACCCCCAAGTGAGTTTTGTCAAGTTTACGGATGGATTTGGCATTTAAAAAAAACAGTGGTTACTATTTACATTTATCCATAAGAGAAATTCCAATTTTATATTACTTTACACAACTCATGCATCTACTTTCATTTTTCCCTGCCCAAATGTTCCCGAACTTTCAAAAAACGAACCTCCATAAACGTACCATTCAAGGTTTTCTAAATAGTCAACTGTATTTTCAGGGGTTATTTGTGTGCGATCTTTTTTCGAAACGATTCCTTTGTACCATCTTCCCGATTTAGAATAATGTTCAAATTCAACAAAATAATGAATCCATATTCTTTGACAAAGCTTGCACTGCTGAATCGTTACTTCTGCATATCTTCCGTTGGTATGGTCTATGCCTAATTCAGAACTTCTGTATTCAGTATAGTCCGAAGTTGGTTTTTCACAAGCACATCCAATTTTAGGAATTTTGTTCATTGATAATTACTGATTTTATTTAAAATTAATAAAGGTCAAATGTAAAAAAATATGAATCCATAGCGCAAATCCAGCAATTATTTTTTCATCAGGTCCAATAAAACCTTCTCATATTTATTCAGAATAATATCTTTTGAAAATCTTGACCTGATAGAATTTTTTATTCCGTCACGGTTATAATTCCCTTGTAAAATTTTCATGATTTTTTGGGAAAAATCTTCATAATTTTCAATACTTGAAACTTCTCCGTTCACCTGATGCTGAATAATCTCATTGATGCCTCCCGGACAGTTATTGGCCAAAGAATAAGTTCCGCAGGCACCTGCCTCTAAAAGAACATTAGGGAAACCTTCATACCTGGAAGAGAGAATGAAGAGATCTGCATATTTTAAATACTGGTAAGGATTATCCTGCCTGCCATGGAAAATAACATTTTTCAGTCCCAGAAAATCTTTCATCTGGAGCAGTACATCTTTATCTTTACCGTCACCCAGGATATGAAGCATAATATTTTCATTTTTAAGTCTTGAAAATACTTTCAGCAGGTTATCAAAACCTTTTCTGGCCGAGAGGTTTCCTATGGCCACAACGTTTTTATAATTGTATTTAAAACATTCAGGTTTGGCAGAAATTCCCAATTTTTCATTGATAAAATCAAAATCAACAGGATTGTTTATTTTTACAATTTTCTTTTTCTTAATATTAAAATTATCGACAAGATCATGCATCATATCGTCACTCTGCGCAATGATTCTCTGATAGTTATTGTAAAAATTATAGAAAAATTTAATTTCTTTCCGCGTTACATGCTGTGTGACCACATTCGTTTCCCTCGCGATGAATTTCGTCCTCGGGAAAAGCTTAATGAACAGGGCAAGATAAGCATTCACTTCACCAAAACCTGAAAACACAATATCCGGTTTTCTGCGGTAAATCTCGCCTAAGATTGGTTTTAAAGAATGTCTGATCCTTTCGGTGTTGATGTCGATGATTTCAACATCTTTTTTAAGAAAATTAAGATATCCGCCCTGTTTGCGAAGCAATAGGATTTTGGGTTCAAACCGGTCTCTGGAAAGATGATTGGCGATAGTGGTAACAATTCTTTCTGCACCACCGGTTTCCAGATCCGGCAGAATAAATATGACAGATATTTTTTTCATCAGTTAAAGTTAGTAAAAAGTTTTATTAACTTTTAATTTTAAATTTTCAAAAACTGGGATAATTTCGCTGATGTTTTCAACACTCAGAAAAGCATATTCATCTTCATCAAAACTCATCCCATTTCTTTTAAAAGAAAAAAGTTCATCATTTTTCCCAAAAATTGTTTCGGGTTCGCCAAAAATAATATTCCCAAAAAAATTGTTATTCATTTCAATATTGACCTGATCTATTTCTGAAAGCTTTTTTTGCTTTACAATTTCTTTGGTCAACTTTTCAGCAACAATAATTCTTTCGTTAGTAATGAGATAGTAATTATCTCTCAAATCAAAATATCGTAAAACCCATCTAAAAAAAGCAAAATATAATCCTACTCCAAAAAATAGTATTGCAAAAAAGAAAAAGAAGGAAGTCATATTTATAAGAAGTAATATGGATATTCCCAGATAAAAAAATGAGAAAACAATTCTTATTTTTTCTGTCATATTAAAAAAGAAACTCTTCCTGGGAAGAATTTCTTTTAAAATTATTTCGTTATTATATAAATCCATTCTTAATTCGCTACATCGCTGATGAATTTTATCCTCAGCATTCTTACTTCCTCATCAGAAAGTTCATCTCCGAATTCATCGAGAAGTACTTTCATACTGTCGCTTTCAGATTCGGTCATGAATTCCATGAAGCCGTCTACAATATCTTCATCGAAATTATCTTCAATATAATAGTCGATATTCAGCTTTGTCCCTTGGTAAACAATACTTTCCATTTCTTTTAAAAGCTCGTTCATGGAAAGGTTTTTAGCTCTTGCAATATCTTCAAGGTCGATCTTTTTATCGGTACTCTGGATAATGAAAACTTTATGGCTGGATTTGTTGGCCACCTGCTTTAAAACCATATCCTGGGTACGCTCGATATTGTTCTCTTCAACGTAAGCTTTAATGAAGTCTGCGAATTCCTTACCGTATTTTTTGGCTTTTCCCTCTCCTACGCCATAGATCTTGGCAATTTCTTCCAATGAAATAGGATACTGAACGGTCATATCTTCCAGACTTGGATCCATAAAAACCGTATAAGGCGGAATCCCATGTTTCTTGGCTACTTTTTTCCTCAGATCTTTTAACTGGCCGAAAAGATTCTGATCAAGACCTGTGCTGGCCTGCATTTGTACCTGCTCGCTCTCTGCTTTGGTCTGGGAAAGATCAAATTCCCTGTCTTCAGCAATTAAGAATGGTTCTTTAGATTTTTTTTCTAAGAAATGTCTTGCCTTTTCAGACATTTTCAAAACGCCGTAGGTTTCAATATCTTTCTGCAGAAATCCCTGAACCGTTGCCTGTCTCAAAATGGTCTTCCAGTAATTATCTTTTTCGTCTTTTCCAAAACCGAAATGTGAAGTCTGCTCTAATTTATAGGATTTCGTAACCGCATTTTCTTTCCCAACGATCACTGAGATCAGATCTTTAGACTTGAATTTTTCTCCTGTATCTTTAATAAGTGTCAGAACTTTTTTAAGGTCCGATGTTGCTTCTTTTAATTTTGGAGGGTTAGAGGAATTGTCACACATATTGGCTCCATCTCCTTTCACCGGATCAAAATTTTCCCCGAAATAATAAAGAATATACTGTCTCCTGCTCATTGAAGTTTCGGCATAACCTACCACTTCATTTAAAAGCTGTAACCCAATTTCTCTTTCGGAAACAGGCTTTTGCGCGAGGAATTTTTCCAGCTTTTCAATATCCTTAGGGTCATAAAATGCCAGACAGTGCCCTTCGCCACCGTCTCGTCCCGCCCTTCCTGTTTCCTGATAATAGCTTTCCAGGGATTTTGGAAAATCATAGTGAATCACAAAACGCACATCCGGCTTGTCAATTCCCATTCCGAAGGCTATAGTAGCTACAATAACATCTACCTCCTCCATGAGGAATTTATCCTGATTGGCTACCCTTACTTTCTGGTCAAGGCCAGCGTGGTAGGGAAGCGCATTAATACCATTTACCTGCAGCAACTGGGCAAATTCTTCGACCTTTCTTCTGCTCAAGCAGTAAACAATTCCCGATTTTCCTTTATGCTGATTGATAAATCGTACGATTTCTTTGTCTACATTGACTTTCGGACGCACTTCGTAATAGAGGTTCGGACGGTTGAAACTTTCTTTAAAAACCAACGCATCGCTCATTCCTAAAGTTTTCTGGATGTCATCCTGAACTTTCGGTGTTGCCGTAGCTGTTAAAGCAATCACCGGAACCTCCGCAATCCTGTCAATAATTGATTTCAGGTTCCTGTATTCCGGCCGGAAATCATGTCCCCATTCTGAAATACAGTGTGCTTCATCAATAGCCACGAAAGAAATCTTAACTTCTTTAAGGAAATCCAGATAATCGTCTTTGATCAACGATTCCGGAGCTACATACAACAGCTTTGTTTTGCCACTCCTGATGTCATCAAAAACCTGTTTTGTTTGTGTCTTATTTAATGATGAATTTAAAACGTGCGCTACCCCGTCATCAGACGAAAGGCCGTTTACCGCATCTACCTGATTCTTCATTAACGCTATTAAGGGCGAAACTACTATTGCCGTACCTTCTGAAATAAGTGCCGGAAGCTGGTAACATAATGATTTACCTCCTCCTGTCGGCATTAAAACAAATATATCCTTCCCACTAAGTAGGTTTTCTATAATTTGTTCCTGCTGGCCTTTAAATGTAGAAAACCCGAAATACTTTTTCAATTCGCCTGATAAATTGGCTTTTTTTGCGTTCATCTAATTTTCTATTGCTAAATTTGCATCCAACCCAAAGTTATAAAAATTCTGCTTAAAATAAAAGCGAACGAATTTATAAAAAATAAAACTTATATTAAATATTCTTTTTTAAATATAACGTTTTTTAATGGATTTTTTGTATACCTTAAAATTATAAAATGGAAAGAGCCGATCTTATTTCAATTGCAAAGAGCACTTTAGAGATAGAAATTTCAGAACTTGAAAAATTAAAGAACAGGATAGGTGAAGATTTTGCCAGAACAGTGGAAATTATTCATTCGGCAAAGGGGAAATTAATTGTTGTGGGAATCGGGAAATCTGCCCATGTAGGTAATAAAATTGTTGCTACTTTAAATTCTACAGGCACTCCATCGCAGTTCCTTCATGCTTCTGAAGCGATCCATGGAGATCTCGGTGTAATCCAGAAGCAGGACGTGGTTTTATGCATCTCAAATTCCGGAAATTCACCTGAAATAACTAATCTTGTTCCTTATTTAAGAGATTATTCTTCTGCCCTGATCGGAATGACAGGCAATAAAAACAGTAAACTTGCCGAATTCTCTGAAATTGTTCTGGATACTCACGTAGATGTGGAAGCCTGCCCTAATAAGCTGGCCCCGACAAGTTCCACAACAATCCAGATGGCACTTGGAGATGCTTTGGCTGTTGCCTTGATGGAACTTAATGATTTCAGAGAGAATGATTTTGCTAAATTCCATCCGGGAGGAAGCCTAGGAAAGAATCTGGTTTCAAAAGTAGATCAGTTTTTATCTCCTCAAAAGCCTCAGGTTGAGGAAAATGCACCTGTAAGAGATGTTATTATTTCAATCAGCGCATCAAGCCACGGGATTACAGTGGTAACCAATAATGAAGAAATTATTGGTGTGATTACCGACGGGGATTTGAGAAGAATGCTGATGAAAGGCGATGATATCACTAAAGTTCAGGCAAAAAACATCATGTCTGCCAATCCTAAAACCATTGAAAGAGATACTCTGGCCAAGGAAGCTATGAAAATCCTGAAAGGAAATAATATCGGCCAGCTTATCGTTACAGAAAATGGAAAATATTTCGGGATCATTGATCTTCACACATTGCTTGATGAAGGAATCAATTGATTCTATTAAAATTATTTCATTAACCGCAATAAATCAACAGACGGTATTTACAAAATACCGTCCGTTTTTTTTCTACGGACTAAATGTGAAGGTATTCTATTATAAACTTTAGTCAAAATCACATTCAATAATTCTAAATACTGATTATTATTTCATAATTTCGCAGACTTAAACGGCTTATCCTTTCATGGGTTTGTTATTTTAGAGAGACTTAAGTATATGGACGAAAAAAAAGAAATGTCCTTTTTGGGACATATTGGAGAATTAAGAGGCCACCTTGTCCGCTCAATTATCGCTATTATAATTGTTGCTGTAGCTGTAGGATTCAATATCAACTGGATTATGGACCATATCTTTTTTGGTCCGACCCGGAATGATTTTCCAACTTTCAGGGTAGTTAACCATTTTTCAAGAATGCTTTTAGGGGAAGACAGTATTCATCTTCCCAAAGATTTTCCGGTTCGTGTACAGAGGCTTTACCAACAGTTCAATGTCATGATGGCTGTTTCTGTTTTCGGAGGTCTGATAGGTGCTTTTCCTTATATTGTATGGGAATTATGGAGATTTATCGGTCCTGCCCTTCATCCTAAAGAGAGAAAGAATTCTATTTTTATTATCAATGCGGTATGGATCCTGTTTATGACAGGAGTTCTATGCGGTTATTTTCTGATTCTTCCGTTCGCCGTGAATTTCGGGGTTATTTTTAAAATCTCCGATATTATCATTCCATTGTATGATTTAAGTGATTATACCACCCTGTTTTTACAGGTGATTTTAGGTATGGGAATTATTTTCCTGTTTCCTATTCTTATCTATTTCCTTACAAGTATAGGAATTCTGACTCCTATGTTTATGAAAACCTATCGGCGCCATGCTATTGTTCTAATCATGGTTGTTGCTGCGATTATTACACCGGCTGATGTTTTAAGTATGTTGATGGCTGCTTTTCCACTGCTTATTCTGTATGAATTCAGTATTATTATGTGTTCCTTTACTTACAAAAAGGTTCAGAAGAATGCCGGAAATCTTCCGGTAGTATAGAAATAATACAGGACAAATTGCGTATTACAAACTCAGTGATAAAACTTTATTGTTTATTATACCAGGGCCCGGTTGAAACCGGGCTTTTTGTATACCGCTACCCTGCTCTTCATACAGCTTATTTTATATTTTTTCTCTTATGCATTCCATTATGCCGTTAATTTTTCTATTTTTGATTGTATTTAATTTGATTTAATGAAAAAGCTGACCTATACACTTTTATTTGCTTCGGGACTTGTTTTCGGGCAGTTATTTGAAAAAGATAAAGTCTTCACAAAGCAGGATACATTGAAGGGTTCTGATACTCAGTTCAGGAATTTCTGGGATGTCAAAAAGTATGACCTTTCCGTAGAACCGGATTTTGCACAGAAAAGCATTAAAGGATATAATAAGATCAGCTTTGAGATTACCAAAGATATTACCGATCCTGTTTTCCAGATTGATTTGCAGAAGCCGATGAAAGCAGATAAAGTGGAAGCTAATTTCAAGATTGCCAGCTATAAGCAGGATGGTGATTTTATTTTTGTCAAAGCCAAAAAGAAATTCAAAAAGGGTGAAAAATACACTATTGATGTAATCTATTCCGGGAAACCAACGATTGCAAAAAATGCACCCTGGGACGGAGGCTGGGTCTTCACTAAAGATGAAAAAGGAAATCCTTGGATGAGCGTTGCCGATGAAGGAATCGGAGCTTCCATATGGCTTCCGACAAAAGATATCTGGAGTGATGAACCGGAAAATGGTATTGTTATGAAGATCATTACTCCCAATGATCTTGTAGGTGTAGGAAACGGAAGACTGACCAGTAAAAAAACGGAAGGCAGCAAAACAGCTTATACCTGGGAAGTAAAGAATCCGATCAATGCTTATTCTATCATTCCGAATATTGGTAAGTACGTCAATTTTAAAGATACATTTGATGGTGAGAAGGGAAAGCTTGACCTGGATTACTGGGTATTGGACTACAATCTGGAAAAAGCAAAAAAACAGTTCCAGCAGGTAAAGCCAATGCTTTCTGCATTTGAATACTGGTTTGGACCGTATCCTTTCTACGAAGATTCTTATAAACTGGTTGATTCTCCTTATCTGGGTATGGAGCATCAAAGCAATGTAGCTTATGGAAATGACTATCAAAACGGTTACAGAGGTAAAGACCTTTCCGGAACAGGTGTAGGTCTTACATGGGATTATATCATCATTCATGAAAGCGGCCACGAATGGTTTGCCAATAATATTACCGCAAAGGATCAGGCAGATATGTGGATTCATGAGAGTTTCACCACATATTCTGAGGTTCTTTTCGTGGAAAAATATATGGATAAAAAATCAGCTGATCTATACGCTGTAGGAATCCGTAACAATATCGATAATGATGTTCCGATTATTGGGAAGTATGGCGTGAGGAATGAAGGAAGCGGCGATATGTATCCGAAAGGGGCCAGTATGCTTCATACCATACGGCAGGTGATTAATAATGATGAGAAATTCAGACAGATCCTGAGAGGTCTGGGTAAAGACTTTTATCATCAGACAGTAACCACAAAACAGATTGAAGATTATATGTCTTCTAAATCAGGAATTGATCTTTCAAGTATCTTTAATCAATATTTAAGAATAGTAAAAATTCCTAATCTTGAGTATTCTCAAAACGGCGATTCTTTAAAATTCCGGTATACAGATGTGGTTAAGGGTCTTAAACTTCCTATAATCATTAACGGCGACCAGACCATCAATCCTACTGAAAGCTGGCAGACAGTAAAACTTAAAAAAGCTAAACCAGTAGAGTTTAATAAGAACTATTATATCCATTATAATCAGGTTCAGTAAATAAGATAAAGATCAAAAGGCAAAATCGTTACAGTACGGGTTTGCCTTTTTTATTTCAGCTATGGAACTTTTGCAGATTTTCAAAATAAGTAAAGTTCTTTAAAATTTTAAGAAAAGTTTAATACGGCACACCGTAACAAAATGACCAAATAAACTACTATTTAACTATAATTTAAACCTAATGAGAAAAACAGCAATCAGTCTGGGTCTTTTCGCCGTTTTTTTGGTCAATGCCCAATCTATAAAAACAACGATTGATCTTGTAAATGTAAAAGATGACAAGGTAGCCGTTACCATGGAATTTCCGAAAATGAA
Organism: Chryseobacterium elymi; assembly: GCF_003385495.1. Taxonomy (GTDB): domain Bacteria; phylum Bacteroidota; class Bacteroidia; order Flavobacteriales; family Weeksellaceae; genus Chryseobacterium; species Chryseobacterium elymi. The sequence continues at coordinate 68,341 of NZ_QNUH01000020.1, forward strand.
ATCCGGAGATGTAAAGTTTCATTTTCCGAAAACCGTTCCCGGTACTTACTCTGTAGATGATTATGGCAGATTTGTGGAAGGGATCAAATTTTATGATAATAAAGGACGGGAATTAACGTATACCAAAGTTAATGACAATACATATTCATTAAAAAACGCGAAGGCATTAAGCAAAATAACCTATCTGGTTAATGACAGTTTCGATGATGAAATGGACAATTCAAAGCATAAAGCTGTGTTTTCTCCGTCAGGAACCAATATCGAGGAAGGAAAAATATATATGATCAACACCCATGGCTTCATTGGCTATATCGACAATATGCAGGATGTTCCGTATCAGCTGATTGTTCAGAAACCTGCAGGTTTCTATGGAACAACAGCATTGGTAGATCAGGATAAATCTGATGCTACAGATACCTTTACCCTGGCCAATTATGCTAAAGTGACAGACTCTCCGCTGATGTACTCGAAGCCGGATTATATTACCTTCAATGCAGGAGGAATGGATGTGGTGTTGGGCGTTTATTCTCCTACCGGAAAGTACAAGGCTGCGGACTTTAAAGATAATCTTGAAAAAATGGTACTGGCCCAGAAGAAATTCCTGGGTGATATGAATACCAATAAAAAATATGCGATCATGCTTTACCTTTCAGGAGGTGACGGGCCGCAGATTAAAGGTTTTGGGGCTTTGGAACATCACGAATCCACCAGTGTTGTGCTTCCTGAAATGATGCCTAAAGAAGCAATTGATAAAACAATTACGGATGTGGTTTCCCACGAGTTTTTCCATACCGTGAATCCTTTGAAAACGCATTCTGAAGAGATCCATTATTTCGATTATGCAGATCCTAAAATGTCCCAGCATTTATGGATGTATGAAGGTGGAACAGAATATTTTGCCAACCTTTTCCAGATTCAGGAAGGCCTGATCAACAAAGACGAATTTCTTCATAGAATCAATGAAAAAATCACCAATTCAAAGAACTATGATGATACGATGCCGTTTACGGTCATGAGTAAAAACATTCTGAAAGATGAATATAAAGATCAGTACAGAAACGTTTATGAAAAAGGAACATTGCTGGCAATGTGTCTTGATATTGAACTGAGAAAACTGTCTAACGGGGAAATGGGCTATCGTGATATGATCAGAAAGCTGTCCCAAAGATTCGGAGAGAATAAACCTTTCAAAGATGACAAGCTGATCGATGAATTGGTAACAGTAACCGGTTATCCGGAGGTAAAGGATTTCTACAATAAATATATCGCAGGAAACCAGCCGACACCTTATGCCGAATATCTGAATATGGTAGGTGTAGAAGCCAAAAAGCAGGATACACCTCCCCTTTTCTGGTTCATCAAAGATCCAAACCAAACAGGTTATAATGATAAAAACAACACTTTTGTATTTGATGAAAGTTCTGCATTATCTCCTTTTGCAAAGAGTGTAGGATTTAAGATCACTGACGAAATCTTTGCTCTGGATGGAAAAACAATTGATATTCAGAAGGTGCAGGAGTTTATAGGGTATACCAAAACAATTAAGGAAGGACAGGATGTTACTGTTACTATTCTCAGAAAAAATGGTGATAAAACCGATAAGATGGATCTTAAAGGTAAAGCTATTTTGGATAAAATGACAATAGAAACATTGCAGTATAAAGCCAATCCAACTCCGGCAGAACAGAAGCTGCAGAATCAGTGGCTGACCGGAAAGAAATAATATCGTAAAGAATTAATGGTGATAAAAAAAGCGGAGAAAATTTCTCCGCTTTTTTAGTATTTCTTATTTACCGTCTTGCTTTTCTAACAGTTCCAGCGTATGCTTCACATGGTCGTTGCCTTTCCATTCATCATGGCCGGGAATAACCTTGGCACTGGAAGGATATTTAGCCTGTAGGTTTTTCATGGTCAATGGCCATTGCTGTACATTGGCTTCTCCGGTGTAGCCAAGATCAACAGCAGAACTGCTTTTCACCAGACAGCCGCCATCCAGAACATTATATTTGGGAAACCAAACCACCACATTATCTGCCGTGTGACCTTCTCCCAGGAAATCTACAATAAATTCTTCTCCTCCTATTTTATATTTCTTCCCAACTTTTATTAAATTATTTGAAGTTGCTTTGCCTTCTTTTTTCAATAATTCATTGGTCTTAGCGGTAGCATAAGTTTTGATTCCTTTATTGTTGTAAAAGCTCAGATCTCCGGCCCTGTCAGCATGTGAATGTGTGGCAAATACGGCAATCACCGGTAAATCATGCCTCTTCTTTATAGTATCCATAAGGCTCTGATATTGGGTTTTCTGCCAAGGCACATCAAACAGAACGACTCCTTTTTTGGTGATCAGATAAAGTGCGTTGGTTGAATATTCTTTGCCTCCAAAAACCCCGAATGTTTTATAGAGGTAGAGTTTTGAGCTTAGAGGCGGTTCAATAACAAAATCGCGCACCTGTGCCTTATGAAAATTAATCAGGAATAACAACAACATCGTAAAAGCCTTAACACTTTTCTTCATAATTTTTTATAGTATTTAATTATTAATCAAAATATAGATTGGGGTGGATAATTGGAATCAATTTGTATCCGGAAGAAGTGCAAATCTATTTATTATTTGCTGAAACTGGCTCACATTAGAAAGGGTTTAACTTTTTTTTAATTAAAAGAACGATGTCTTGTATATTTTCTTGCATTATATAATTTGTGAGGATATCTGAATATATCTTGTGACAGTCTGGTTTATCATAATTTATGTTTCTAAAAGTATACTCTTCTTTAATGTGTCCTACTAAACATCATTTAATTTCCCAAAATAAATATTTTGTAAACAAAATAGCTAGTTCTTTCTAAGACTACTTCTATGTCCTCTAGCCGACACTTCATATTCCATCCTATTTCCTTGGTTCCTTGTAAACATATACATAGAACGGTCATCTACATAATTCATAAAGTTCATTGTCATTGCTACTCTTCTAGTTCCCCCACATGATGTATAAAAAGGAAAATTAGGGTTTCCATAAATAGCATTCTTTTGTTGAGGTGTGTCATTGATGTTATCTGTTCCACATGCAGTATCTCCCCAAATATGTTTCAAACCTAGATAGTGTCCAACCTCATGAACGGCTGTTCTACCAAGTCCATACATAGCATTTTTGTTAGTTACACCAAAATTTACAGCACGAATCACAACACCATCATACCATCTTCCATGCTCAAAAGGAAAAGATGAATACCCTGTAGAACTTTGATCTAAATTATCAACAACCCAAATATTCAAATATTTGTTGGGGTTTGTAGCTGCTATTCCATATTGTTCTGTTTTCATTAAATTCTTATCTGCTTGCCAGATTTGCGCTGGCACTTTTCTTCTCTTAAAATCTACTACAGTAAATCTAATTTTAATATTTCCAGCTTTTACAGGCTTGAATAGATTAGGAATCTTTCCAATATCAAAATTTGTTGAGGCAAATGTATTATTTAGTACTTCCTCTTGAGACAATATTCTATCAATACTAACATTATTGACAGGATTACTATATACAACATTTACTATTACAGGAATTACTACCGTTTCATTATTTATTAATTTACCACTTTCTAAATTTTTCTCTATTAATTCTTCTTCATGGAGATCTTTGGTATACATATTCTTCAATTCAGGAGACGACCTCAATCTCTGTTCTAGTGCTTCAGAACTTGAGCATTTCCTTTCTAAATTAAAAGAGCTGATTTCAATTTGAGACATATCTGTCTGCTCTTCATTTCTACAAGAAGAAAGAATAGAAAGAATAAATAATAATAAATTTCTTTTTTTCATTTGTTTTTAATTGATGTTATTAATTGATTTTTTATTAAATTTCAAATATTACACAAGACATTATTTAATGAGTGTGAACTTGCAACTATTTTTGAGACAAAATTTAAATACTTGTAAAAGCTACTGTAAATGATACAGAAAATGGTAAAAGAGATTTTGAGTTAACCGCAACTCGGAAATTTAAACCAATTCAAGAACTACCTCAAGTCTTTCTTCAGACCATACAAAATTATGAGAACAATCTCTTTTTCTTGGTGGCTTACAGTTAAACCAGGAATGTCTTCTTCCATTTGGCAACAGTATTTCTACTAAGTTTAAAATGAGCAGCTAACTGGCTATTATTCAAGTTGCATTTTTTTTGGTAATTTAAAATATAGACAATTGTAGATTTATTAAAAGAGCGATGTCTTGCATTTGAAAGTAAAGCACTTTTACTTTTTTTACCAAAAATTCGTTGATTAATATCTAATACATCCAACTCAGAAAATTTATTTTTACTCAATATTTTCTTACACTCATCTAATTTGTGAGGATATTTATAAGTGATAATATCTGAATATATTTTATGATAGTCTGGTTTATCCATAATTTGTATTTTTAAAAATCTACTGTTTTTTAATATATTATATTGTAAATTTTCATTTAATTAGATATTACTAAGGAATCCTAAGGTAAGATAGCAGCTACTTTTTCATTTTCAAAAAATCAAAATCAAGCTGGTATTTGTAATTCAGATATTTTTAATGTTATATTTCCCTATTTCTTTGTTATAATCCGTATTTACCACTCCTATCATACCTGTACCTATTGACTTATTTTTTGTACTTATTTATCCATTTATACAAGGTAGTTTTTGGTATTCTGTAATCTTCCATAATCTGAAGTTTTGTTTTTACTCCGGTATTAATTAATTCTAGTATGAAATCAATCAACTCTTTAGTATAAATGTTCTTTCTAAATTGCGGAAGTGTAGACTTTTTATTGTTAAAAGAATGTTCGGCCTTCTGGATTGCAGATGGTGGAGCATACAAAATAAGATGTTGACAAAAAAGTCTAAAGAAATCATATTCCAATAGTTTACTCCATTTCAGCAGGAGTTCTGTATCCATGCTATTTTGCTGATACATTTCTTTAATTTCCTTCTCTGTGCATTTAAAAAAATTACAGATGCGGGATATTTCTATCCCGCTTTCTGTAACAGCTTTGTTGATTAAAGTGCCAATATGGATATGCTTGAAATTCATAATACACTATATGTTAAATTTAATTAGAGGGTAAATAGGTTACCATAATACTGGAACCAGGTGCTGTTTGATATGTTTGGCTACCACTTCTTACACATCTGGTGCTTACAGAAAATATCGCCCCATTTTGTAAACGTTTTGTTCTTGTAAATCCATTAGTTCCTGTATTATCAGCCCATTTGTCACCAACTTTTTGTACAGTCCCTCCACTTGGAAGCTCTAATTGCATTGAGCATCCTCTGGTTACGTCCCCACCAGGACCATCAACGGGAGGAATATTGCTGTAATACGCCCATACTTCAATGGTATAAATACCATCTTTTTCTGCTCTAAAAGTATTTCCATCTATTCTTGTTACATAGTTAGCATTGATTCGGGTATAATCATTTATTACCAAGGGCCTAGCCACATTGTCAGCATATCGTGTTACAGTTGAGTTAGATTGTGAATAAAGACCAAATGCAGGCAAATCTATATCTACTTTCTTTAAATTCCCGTTACCATCTATGGCAACGTAGCGGTCTGGGGCATTCAGGTTACCATTAGGAACATTGCGTAATCTTGCATTGCCATCTACATCCAGTTTTTGAGTAGGACTACCTGTTCCGATTCCAACGTTATCATTAGTAGATAACACTAAATTGTTACTACTACCACCATTTACCGAAAACTTCATGGAACTCTTAGTATTGGTTCCATCTCCCTGATAATAGGTACTGATTCCGGATAACAGTTTATTACTATTTCCTACATACCCACTTGTGTATAGGTTTGCTACATTTTGACTCCTTTGCAAATTACCCGTACCTGATCTTTCAAAATATAGATTAGCTTCACTCCCATTTCTAAATATTAAAGGATTATTTGCCATACTCACCACCCTACTAGAGGTTAAAGTTCCATTCGCATTGTAAATATTAGTATCCATTTGACTAGGTGGATAAATAGCTTCTACAGGAACTTTTTTGGCTACACCATCATTTCTTAATATCATAACTCTATCTGTATTAACTACACTAGCTGAATTGGGTACAGCATTGAACTTTACGTTACCATTAACTTCCAGTTTTTGAGTAGGGTTATCTGTTCCGATTCCAACGTTATCATTAGTATCTAGCACTAAATTGTTACTACTACCACCATTTACCGAAAACTTCATGGAACTCTTAGTATTGGTTCCATCTCCCTGATAATAGGTACTGATTCCGGATAACAGTTTATTACTATTTCCTACATATCCACTTGTGTATAGGTTTGCTACATTTTGACTCCTTTGCAAATTACCCGTACCTGATCTTTCAAAAAATAGATTGGCTTCAATCCCATTTCTAAATATTAAAGGATTATTTGCCATACTCACCACCCTACTAGAGGTTAAAGTTCCATTCGTATTATAAATATTAGTATCCATTTGACTAGGTGGATAAATAGCTTCTACAGGAACTTTTTTGGCTACACCATCATTTCCTAATATCATAACTCTATCTGTATTAACTACACTAGCTGAATTGGGTACAGCTCTAAATTTTACATTGCCATTTACATCCAGTTTTTCCGTAGGAGCAGTGGTTCCTATCCCCATATTACCATTCTCTTGGATTCTAAGTGTTTCTTTATTACCAGCATCATAAGTAATCAATATAGGCTTGGTGGCGTCTTGATTCTTAACTTGTAAACCTCCAGCATATTGGAGTATATTTCCAATATTCAAAGGACCTCCTTGAATATTTACTTTTGAATCTGGAACAGGACTACTGGTACCTATACCCAATTTTCCACTCCCACTAAAAGTAGCATCAAAGCCTGCCGTTGCTATATCAGTATTTTTAATTAAAGTTCCCCCCAGTTGAAGATTGTCCTGTGTTTTAGTAAGACCGTTGTTCGCTGTAGTATTGGACGTAACATCAGAAGTGCTTAATTTAGTCCATTTACTTGTGGAACCGTCAAAATAATAAAATCCAGTACTATCAATGTTTGAAGCCTGTCCGGTAGCAGTTCCTGTGGAAATATTATTGATGTAAATCAATGTTGAAGGCTCTATAGAAGTCATACTCAGTGCCCTTTGCCTGTCTAAACGGGGAATAAGAAGTCCGTCTGTATTCTTTGAAGAGCCTGTAGCATTTTTTGCTGTGATATCTAGAGTACTCTTAGGAATGGCAGTATTGACTCCTACCTGACCATACATTATAGTACTAAAAGAAATTGCACCTATAATAATAATAGGTAATAATGTTTTTTTCATTGTGTTTTTTGTTTAAATTACTGATCGCTGTATATTTATTTAACTATCCGTAACAAGAGTAATAAGCAGTAATTGCTTACTATATCTGCGTAGGAAAGATATTCTAAATTTTGCGCTTTTTTATCTCATCATTATGTTTTAAAGAATCGTTCACAAATGTCCAATTATGATACTCAGTTACAAAAAACAGGCATGTTACAAAGCTATTACATTTCATAAACAATTAACAAGCAATAAGTTACACTTAATAATTCATACCAGTGTTACATAGCCACTACTAAAAAAAATTCTACCTTTGTCTTTTACAAATACCAACCTGATTAATCATTCTCCAATTTATGAAGCAACTTATACTTGTGTTTTTTTGTTTTTTTTCGATTATGGGGTACTCTCAGGATAAAGAAGTAAAAAAAATAGACTCCTTACTTCAATTGTCTTCTGAGTATAAGTTTAAAGATATGCTCAAAGCTCTTTTGTACACTAAACAGGCTGTTAGTATTGCTGAAAAAATGAACAACAATGAGCTGATGTATAATTGCTATCTTGAGATAGCTCGTGATCTTAGCAATTTAAATTTAAATGATAAAAGCTTAGAGTATGTTTCAAAAGCTGATAAAATTTTAACTCATAAAAGTAAAATTCAACAAGCCAAGCTAAACGAAATCAAGGTAATAAACTTCGCCGCGATAGGTTTGGAAGATCTTGAAAGGCAGACCATTAATGAAATTTTAAATAGCCTTTCAACTGAAAACTCTCTCGAGTCAAAAGAATTACAGGCCCAAACATTTGCATATTTAGCAAGCTATTATGAATACAAAGAGAATTACAAAAAAGCTAATCAATTTATAAATAAAGCAATTAAGCTAAATAGGGAAATTTCTAATCCAAAGCCCATAGATATCTATATCCTGAAAGCTGATATATTAATGAAAACCCAACAATGGGATTCTTCATTCATTTATCTACAGAAAGCTTTTGATGAACATAAAAGCAGGAAAGATCAGTCTAGTCAATACAGTCTTCTATGGGCTTTAGGAGACTATTACTATCTATCAGGAAAATATTTAAAGGCTTTGGATAACTATAGAAAATCCTTGGAAGATATGAACAAGTTTAAAATGGTTGATATTGAATGTACAATGTCAATAAAAGAGAATATGTACCGTATTTACGAAGCTTTAGGTGATGAGAAAAACAGGGAAAAATATTATACTGAATATCAAAAAGAGTATACTCAATATAATGATGTAAAC
>NZ_QNUH01000021.1 GCF_003385495.1 Chryseobacterium elymi
CCAACCAGCCGCAATATTCGTATCAAAGATATTCTTAGCTCTAATGATATCAGATTTTTTTTAGCTATTCTAATTCCTAAAAGTACATTGCAGGGTGCTGGCTATACATGGTAATTAACCCAAGAATAAGCTTCCAACTTAATTAATGTTAATAGATCATTAGCAATAAATATCTATGCGTTTATCGATATATGTCGATGCAAATTCTTTATAATTTTCATTGAATGTCGGTAATTTTGTAATAAGATAATTATTTAAAGAGCTTTTAATTTATAAAATATTTATTTGCTTTAAATATGAGTAAAAAGGTAATCCATTTCAATAATTGGAGCCAAGTACAATATTAGAATGTAGCCCAAGGGATTTTTTGGATTCTAAGAACATAAATGAACACTGTATTCAGCCTCCTCTCCATTCTCATTGATCCCTGGAATCACAGGAAGAGGCTGCTTTTTAACTTTTTTTAATATACTAAGGATGAAAAAAACACTTTTTTTATTGACCTTTTCAATATGTGCGCCAGCATTTGCTCAGGTTGGTGTAGGCACCTCAACTCCTCAAAAAAGTCTTCATGTGAATGGTTCGTTACAAATTACGAACGAACTTAATGTTGGAGGCAATAGTAATACTGCAGGCTCAGCAGGTATGATTGGCCAGGTACTGAAATCGAATGGACCAGGTGCTGCACCTTCATGGCAAACTTTAGCAGGTGTTCCCACATCTACAGGAACAGTAATAGCTGTTAACGGACAGTTTTTAGTTGCACAGGAAATTACCGTTCAAATGACTGCTGATATGACGGGCGCTGGTTCTCCGGGTGCTACGGTAGCCAATCCCATTGGCAATCTGAATAATGAAATTATTGATAACGAAAATCTGTATACAGGAACAGCTGCAACCAATTCTTTTAAAGTTTCTGCTGACGGGGTTTATCAGGTTAATATGAACGTACAGATTTCCACAGCCAATGGAACCTCACCGGTTATTGGTATATGGAATAATAACACTGGAATGTGGGTAGCCAGGGTAAATGACACGTATGCAGCACCAACCGGCGGCTTACAAACATATACTTTAATTACTTCGATTCCGATGCAGGCAGCAAACACCTATTCGTTTAGAGCTATAAATACGCAAGATTATACGCTCAAGTATTCAAGCTCCGGTTCAACTGGTTCAGGTCCTGTGACACAAGTTTCTGTAAGACGATTAAAATAAGCAGGTAAAATATAAATTAAAAGTCAAGGTATTAAATACCAGTTCTTAATTTTTGAAATAAGATAAGCACCTATTGATCAGGTGCTTATCTTGTCTGATCTGTTTCAGTTTAGATAAATTGAGAGATAGGCACTGCTATACGTATCATGGCTTAAAATTCAAACTTGCTCTTCTTAATGCATTGAAAAATGTAGTTTTTTTAGAAAAATTCTACATATCTCTGCATAATTTTTATTTATCTTGATTCTGAATTTTCGAATATAATTCGTAGAATAAAATTAATATGACAATCATATTTTTATTTAGTGTTATTATATTAAAGTAATGTTTAATTTCATTAAATTTAGGTGTGCTGATTGTGTTTAATGCTCGGCTCAGAATAAATTACTTATTGGATGCTTATCTAAAAATATATGTACCGTTTTATTTTACCCTTTTTTTTGTTACTTTCCTGTGTATTTTATGCTCAGCAGCTATCTCCTTCAGAAATAGATGAACTGCAGAAAGATAAGTATTATCAATATTTTCAGGAAGAAAAATTCTATGAAGGTATAGAGTTCAGTAAACAAACAATTAAGCTGTCAGAAAAAATTAATTATGCTAAGGGGAAAGCACGGGGATACACTTATATTGCAGGTTTTCTGCATTCCCTAGGAAATTATAATGAAGTGCTGCAGTATCTTCAAAAAGCAGAAGATTTGGTTTCTGAATATGAAGATGACCCTGTTTTACTATCATCATTGTTTACATTGTATGGAAAAAATTACTATGTATTGGGTTTCACTGAAAAATCAAATGAAAACTATAATAAGGCATTAAAAGAGGCTTTTAAATTAAAGGACAAAAAGCAGAAACAAAAACGACTGCATTTTATTTACGGAAGTAAAGCTGTCAATTTTGGATTACTCAAGGATAATGATTCAATGTATTATTATGTGCATAAAGCATATAAAATTTCTCCCCGGGTAGTGGAAGCAACTAACCTTACCGATTATTTTATCACCCAAAAAAAGAACGAAGATTCCGCGAAATTTTACCTGGATAAAGCTGAAAATCTTTTAAAAATATCTACGGAAACATTTGATTATTTGGTGTTTAATTATATGTCGGGTCGGTATTATAAGAATAAAGGTGAGTACAGTAAAGCCTTGGTGTTTTATGAAAATTCACTTGAAGCATCCATCAGAATGAAGAGACCTAAAAATGTAATGAAGAATTATAAAGACATAGCTGAAATATATAGTTCTCAAAACAACGTCTATAAAGCTAATGAGTATTTACTGAAATACACAAAACTCAGAGATAGTTTAGCTGAGAATAATGTGTTGGCTATACAAGCTACCGAAAAAAAAATTATTAATGATGAAAAGAAACAGAGCCAAAATTCAAACATGAAGTTGTATTATATTTTAGGAGGATTGTTTTTAGGAGTTATAATAATCAGTGTGCTGAGTTTTTCACATTATATGAAAAATAAGAAAAAAGACTTTTTGCTTACGAAAAATATGGCAGCTATTTTACAGCAAGATCAACAGGTAAGAGAGCTGAAGAAAAAAGTAAATGAAAGTTTCGAAGAAGTCATACAGCTGGCAAAAGAAAACAGCCCTGAATTCTGGGGTCGCTTTCAGGAGGTATACCCAGATTTCCGCGGAAGAATATTAACAATTAATCCTAATTTGAAAACCTCGGAGCTTATACTATGTGCCTATATTTATCTGGGATTTAATACAAAAGATATTGCTCAATATACTTTTAAAGCTGTACAGACTATAAAAAATAATAAATACAATCTTAGAAAAAGGCTGAATGTTCCCCAACAAGAAGATTTCATATTATGGATGAGGATAATTTAAATAATTTTCCTAATGAAAAGGAACAATTTTTATTTTGGGAAAATGAGGAAAAGAAATTACAACTAAATAAAAATTTATTGAAATATTAAGTGTCTGTTATTATTATATTTAAATATAAAAGGTACCTCGTTGGTACCTTATTTTTTTTGATTTCAACTCTGACTTCTTTTGCTTTGTGGTTTAAATTCAGGTTCTATATTAACACTAAAAATTAAAAACACGATGAAAAAGGATGAATATTTCTGCTTTAAAATGATACTGTACAACGAGCATTTAGGTAAAGGGTCCAAAACAATCGAGTACAATTCATATTTAATAATTGCGGTCTAAAAAACGCCATTATTAATCATGTCTTTAAGAATTATTAATCAATGATACTTAATTCAGCATGTTAACAAAACAACGTAAAAAAAAGAAAAAGAAAAATCTTAATATATATTATTTATTAATCGGAAGTGCGGTCACAATTATTCCATTAGTATGCAGGATGCTATCGGCTTCAAATAAAAAGAAAGAAAAAACACAAGCTCTATTATCGAAACAGAAAACCAGTGAAGCTTTCGATGGAATAATGTATCTGGCTAAGAACAACAGTTCTGAATTTTGGGGGCACTTTCAGGAAAAATATCCGGATTTTCAGAAAAAATTATTGGAGATCAATTCCAGCCTTAAAGTTTCTGAGCTTATTTTATGCGCCTATATTTATTTGGGGTTTAATACAAAAGATATTGCAGAATATACTTTTAAAGCTGTTCAGACTGTGAAAAATAACAAATACAATTTAAGAAAAAGACTTTCCGTTCCTGCAAAAGATGATATGGTGGTATGGTTTCGAAATAACCTCGATAATTAATTAATGTTTTGATTATTAGTTATTTATGTGTTTGTGGTACTCCGTTGGTACCTCTTGTTTTTGCTTCCGATAGAATATTTTTATTGATTTGTAATTGAAAACAAATGGTAAATCTTCGGAACCTTATTAGAAATATGGGATTAAAATTTTTAGACTTATTTCTATAAAATTCGATAGTCTTATAAAAACACAACACAACAGATGAAAAATACTCTAACACCTACCCATACCTCTTCTATACAGGTATAATAATCTAAATTCTTAATAAGTTGGTATTGGGACGATTTATTCTACCCTTTCCTTCTTCTCGCTTTTTGATTAAACACACATTCTAAAAACAAAAAAACACAATGAAAAAAAATGTAATTTCATTAGGAATTTTCCTAATTTCAACTTTCTCGTTTGCTCAGGTTGGTATAAATACTTCTACTCCCAATCCCGATGCCGCATTGGATATAGTATCAGTTAATAAAGGTCTTCTGCCTCCAAGACTGGCATTAGTTTCCACAGTTTCCCCGGCACCTCTATCAGTTCACGTGGCGGGAATGGTAGTCTATAACACAGCAACAGTAAATGATTTAATTCCGGCATTATATTATAATGACGGTACCAAATGGGTATTGGCAAAAAGCTCAGGAATCACTACCAATGTGTTGAGTTCAACAGGCAATACGATTACTTCTACAGTGAATGGAGTTGCTTCAAGTACAACTGCTGTGAAAACAGTGAGCAACACTTCTTCAGGCAACGTCTTATCTACAACGGTCAATGGAGTGGCAGGTGCTGCTGTTCCTATAATTAACAGTAATGCATTGTCATTATCCGGGAGTAGTCTGACAAGTACAGTGAATGGAATTGCAAGTAATGCGGTTAATCTGGCTCCTGCTATTACAGCAGCTACTACGAACTTATTAAGCAGCTCGGGTAACACGATGACCTCAACGGTCAACGGGATTGCACGTACGGCACCTATCATCAACAGTGTGACCAACACGGTTTCAGGAAATACACTCACTACTACGGTAAACGGGATTTCTTCAGGCTCCGTTACCCTTCCACAGGGAGTTAATATTTATAATTCTGATGGGGTGCTTACTAATCATAGAGTGGTTTCTATGAACAGAAAGGAACTTTTCTTTTCAGAAAATTCGGCTAATAACATATTGTTTGATATCGGATCTACTTTTGCAGGTAATATCCGTCTGTATTCAGTAGGATCTGTTGCCTCCGTAATAAGAGCAGGAGTAGGTTCTTCAAGAATGCTTGATATGGATGTTCTTAGTAATGGCACCTCTAGAATTATGTCTGCAGGAAACACAGAATTGTTCATAGGTACTACAACCAATTCAGCCCCTTTAATATTTGGTGCTGGTAATACTAGAGCTATACTCACGGGCAGCGGAAATTTCGGGATAGGAACAACGAGCCCTTCGCAAAAGCTGCATGTTATTGGGAACATTTTAGCCTCGGGAACAATAACCCCTGATTATGTGTTTGAAAAGCATTTTGATGGAATATCAAAGCTAAAGCCATCTTATACAATGATGGACCTGGAGCAGGTGGAAGAGTATACACGTCTTAATAAGCATTTACCGGGAGTTCCTTCTGCCTCTGAAATAGAAGCTCAGGGAGGAATTGTACTCAACAGAGCTGCAGAAATAAACCTTGAAAAAATAGAAGAGCTGTATCTGTATGTTTTTGAATTAAAGAAGGAAATAAAAGCTTTAAAAGAAAAAAATATACATTTGGAAAAAATTATTATCGAAAATTAGTAACTTTAATTGTTTAATTATTAACAATAAAATAAAAATAATGAGATATTTTAACTTTTTATTTAATTTTTTCGCCATATTTTTATTTCTTTCGATAGGGACAAATATGGTAAAAGCCCAGGATTCAGATAGTGATGGCATTACAGATGTCATTGATCTGGATGACGATAACGATGGTATTCCGGATGCGGAAGAATCACCGAGTTGTTTTTATAATGTTTATGAAGCCAACCGGATAAGTTCCGTAGTATCTGCTTTAAATGGAGATACAGGAGATCCTATAGTGGGACAAGATATTCCTGTACTGTATAATGACAATTACAATGACGGGGGTATTGCTACTGCATATAATTTTGCAGCGGCTCAAATAATGGTGGCAGGAATGCCCATTTTTACCTTTACGTATCCTACCGCTATAGCTTTAAAATCAGTCACGGTAAGTACCTCAGGAGGGCTTACAACACTTACTCGGTATGCCAAGTTATATGGTTCTACCGATGGAGTACTTTATACGGAAATCTCCGCCGCAAGTAATATTGCGAACGCAACCATTACATTTACCAATAATTCTACTGCGTTATATACGTCTTATCAGATAAGATATATAGGCTCATCTACCGCAGGTAATTTAACTACGGGAGCCGCAGATACCGCCGCAATACATGAGATTTCATCCATTGTTGCATCAGTGCCAGCCTATATTCCTTCGGCACATCCAAAACCGGGGCCCTGTCTCGAAGATTTGGATAGCGATGGAACGCCCAATCATTTGGATTCCGACAGTGACGGAGATGGCTGTTCCGATGCTTATGAAGGAGGAGCTACTATTAGCAATACGGTAAGCGTGGTACCCGGACCTTATGGAGCCAATGGTTTGGCGAATGCGGTAGAAACGAGTGCAGATAGCGGACAGGTTTCCTATGTTTCCACGTATGCAAAATATGCCAGCAATTCTAATCAAAACCTGTGTACCGATACAGATAATGACGGAGTTCCCAATCCTATTGATATAGATGATGATAACGATGGAGTGCTAGATACCACCGAAGGAGACTTCTGCGGAAGAATAAACAGGAATATCAGAGTAGGGTATTTAGCAAGTGGTGTTGGAGACGCCGGTCTGGCTTCCAATATGCTATTAAACCTGAATAACTTTGGTCCCTACGGTACATATAATAAAACCACGGGAATCACTTTGGTCCCTTTTGCCACTGAAGCCAGTATCACTGAAGCCAGTTTATTGGCCAACACTATAGACGTTTTTTTTGTAGGATCTTCCGCTAATGATGCTACCACCAGTGCAGATAAGGTATCTACAGCTCTCAATACCAGATTAATTACCTGGGCTCAGAATAACAGTAAATCTATATTTGTCCTTCAAAATAATGCTGTTGATTATGGGTATACCATTACCAATAATAATGTGAATCCCAACACCCCTTCGGGAACAATAGGAACCAATACCTATACTAACGGATACTGGCCGACAACTGCTTTAAATCAATCAGGGACAGTCCAGATGACGATTCAGTCCAATACAAGACAGTTTGATATTCTGATGACAGATGCCAATCTCAGACCTGTAGTGATTACAGATAGAGGATATAATTTGCTGATCTTCCCGGATGCTACCATATATAATGCTGAATCCGGTATGATCACTCCGACGACCAATGACCAAAAGGCCATTGCAGACACCTGGACCTACTTCTTTGATAGGTTTGTAGCTCCTCAATGTACAACATTAGATACCGATGGAGATGGTATTCCTAATCATTTGGATCTCGATTCCGATGGAGATACTTGTAGTGATGCTTTAGAATCGGGAGCAACAACTTCTTTAACTCCTAATTTTGCCTTTACTTCATTGGCAGGTACGGCAACAGATACCGACAGTGACGGTTTAGCAGATATTGTAGATACCAATACCAATGGAATTCCTGATTATTTGAGTACATATGATCCTCAGGCATTGGATGCTACGATCAGGAAATGTCAGGATAGTGACGGAGATATTCTGCCAGATGCTGCAGATTTGGATGATGATAATGATGGTATATTGGATATCAATGAAGGCAACGTTTGTAGTGGATTGACGAGAAATCTGAGAATAGGGTATCTAAATACAGCTCTTGGAAGAAACGGATTAATGATCAATATGTTGAGCAATACAGCTAATTTCAGTTATACAGGCACTTATAATAAAATTCCCGGAGTCACTTTTATACCTTATGCTACGGAAGCTTCCATTACAGAAGCTCAGTTATTGACAGATAATATAGATATATTCTATGTAGGATCATCTGCAGCTGATGCCCAGACTTCGGCAGATAAGCTTTCAGCAGCAGTGAATGCAAGAATATTGTCCTGGGCGGATAATAATAGCAAAGGAGTGATTGTATCTCAAAATAATGCGACTGATTATGGATACCAGATCACTAATAATAATGTCAATACAGATGTACCTTACGGGCCTATCGGAGATGCTGTTTTTGCCAACGGATATTGGCCGGAAAGTACATTTAATCAATCAGGAGCGATACAGATGACAGTTGCTTCCTTAACCAGGACATACGAAACTGCTATGGTGGATGCCAATGGTAAGGCTGTTTTTATCCGTGATGCAGGCCGAAAAGTAGTTGTACTTCCGGATGCAACAGTTTTTAGTACCTATGAAACAACTTCAACAATTACAAACGCTGAATTAAGAATAGCAGCAGATGTTTGGGCGTATGGTTTTGATGTGTTTTTGGATGGATTTGAGCAATGTACAACTATAGATACCGATAATGATGGGATTCCTAATCATCTAGATCTGGATTCTGATAATGACGGATGTTTGGATGCTTTGGAAGGAGCGGCTGCTATAACGAACTCTCAGTTGGTTAATGCAGGTGGAAGTGTAACGGTAGGACCCGGATCTACAGCTTCTAATCAGAACTTATGTACTGGTTCGTCTTGTATAGATGTTAATGGTATTCCTACTATTGTTGGAGCAGCAGGGCAAGGAATAGGTGACTCTCAGAATGCCTCCATAAGTTCAGGATGTTTCTGCTATAAGCCTGCAGTACTGGCCGGAACCGTATTGGATACTAAGTCTGGTATAACAGCACTGGGAAGAGCGGGAACAGACAACAGCAATTGGCCAATGGTTCGTAAAGGAGCCTGGACAGCACTGGAAGCCAAAACCAAAGGATTTGTAGTGAACAGGATTCCTCTGACGGCTCAGGTAGATGCTATTGCTACCCCTGTTGAAGGAATGATGGTGTATGATGAAGAAGCTGACTGCTTAAAGATCTATACCACCACAAATAATGGAACTTCATTCAGCTGGCAGTGTTTCAATACGCAAACCTGTCCAGACTATTAGTAACTCTCTCAACTCATAATATTCTCAAAATGAAAAAAATATTCATACCAATATTTGCTGTTATTTCCATCTGTGTTTCTTCACAGGTGGCAATAGGCAAGAGTTCAGTGACCAACTCTTCTGTTTCATTGGAGTTTGGAACAGAAAACAGGGGACTGTTGTTACCCTGGGTAACTTCTGCAGCAGGAGTAACAGGAGCTGTAGATGGCACAATGATCTATGATATCACGGATAAAAAGATCAAATACCACAAAAACGGAACCTGGTTTGACCTGAGTGTAGATGCTACAGGGACTGTGAATACTGCATTACAAGATCCGCTGGCTGAAAAATCTTCTGCTAAAACAGCAATAGGAACCAATGCTGCTACTGATACCACTCCGGGTGTTTTAGTATTGACAGATATTAACAAAGCAATGATATTGCCCAAAGTAGACAGCCCACATGTAAATATCATCAATCCTTCTGCGGGAATGATTGTTTATGATAATGTAAAGCATCAGCTGGCTGTTTTCAACGGAACAGTATGGTCGTTTTGGAAACCTTAATGAAACTGTTCTCTATTAACTTATAAAAAATAGTATTATGAAAAATATAGTATTTGCAATTTTACTCATATTACCATTCGCTGTTTATTCTCAAACGGGAAATGTGGGAATTAATACCTCTTTACCGGGAAGTACCCTTACCATAAATGGTTCTATGGCTGGACAATATAAAAATGTATCAGCCTCCACAACGCTTGGGGTAAATGATTTTTATATGGCATTTAACGGCAGTGCTCCTGCTACATTTACTCTGCCGGTAGCTGTAGCAGCCAGTCCTGCTGCTGGAAATATCCTGGGGAGGATATATTATATTAAAAATACCGGAACAGGCCAACTCACCATCGCAGCAAGTGGAACGGAATTGATAGATAACCAGTCGGGGGCAGGAGTTACAAGCTTTAAGTTGAATCCTGGTGGTTATGCTATGATTATCAGCAAAGGAACAACCTCCGGTACCACATGGGAGCTGGCTACATTCATTGACAAAACAACTGCAACTATTGCCGCGCTGGGAGCTACTGATACGGTAACTTATACAGGAGCTGCATTTACGGCTTTTAATAACAGTATCCCGCAAATTATTCCATTTTCGGTAGGAGATGTTATTGTCAATCAGGGAGGATCTGTAACTTGGAATGATGCAGGAGACTACTGGCAGATTTTGGAATCAGGAGTGTATAAAATAGAAGGATATTCCTATTTTGGGAGCGGTGGGGCACCTTCAGGCACTTTTCAATGGACGGGGATTAACCTGAATATTACTAAAAATGGGACAGCTATTGCGAATATTATCGGGGGCAATCGGGGGAATTTTATGGATATTATTGCTCAGTCAGCCAATACACCCATTAATGTAAACTGTATAGTGCATCTTAATGCGGGAGACAGGGTTTATCTTACGATGAATTGGGGAGCCGGAAACAAGCCGACAACAAATGCACAAATTACAGCACCTAATTCTCTAATAGAAAGCCGGAATTTCTCAATGCAACAACTATCTGTCCCTTAATACAATGAATACAATGCATCACAATGAAAAGGAAATGAGAGAATTTATTTTAGAGCTGATTGACACCAAGCAAAAAAGCATTTCACAAATTTCCAGGGAAAATAATATTTCTAAGAAAAATATTTATAAATGGATGGTTTATAGGTGGATAGAAAAGCATGTAAAAAAAACTAATCTTCAATAATATGGATATCGATTTTAAAGAAATACATATAGGAAATTATATTAAAGAACAGATGGAACAGAAAGGAATTCCTATTGAAAGAGCATGCAATTTCTTCAAAACCGGGGAGGAAGAGGTGATAAGGATGTATGGGAATAAAAGTATAGATACAGATTCTCTTCTAAAATGGTGCAAGTTGCTGGAATATGATTTTTTTAGAATGTATGTGACTCATCTTTTATTGTATGACGGGATCTCCCATACTAAAAACAATAAGAGAATAAGAGATAGCGGAGAAAAGATTATTTTCAGAAAAAATATTTATACCAAGGAAATCAAAGAATTTCTGGTTGGTCTGGTTGCTTCTAACCAAAAAACAGTATCGCAGATCACGGAAGAGTATAATATTCCAAAAACTACCCTGTATAAGTGGCTAAGAAAACATTAAAATCTATGAGAACACCTAACTATCAAAAAATTTATTCTGATCTTCTAAAATTTAAAGGCTTAGAAAAAGAGATTACAATTCCACAATTGGATAAAAGCATTGACATTATTAAATTTAATGATTTGATATCGAAAAGAGTAGGAGAGAAAAAATCTTATATCACCCAACAGTCCAAATCTTATGACGAAGAATCCATCATTGTACTGCTTCGTTATCAAAAAGAATATAATCTTAACAATACACAACTGGCTAATGAGTATAAGCTCAGCAGAAATACTGTGGCAAAATGGAAAAAGATTTATCAGGAAAAGATATAATAAAGTTCCTTTGATCTTGACTTAATTTTAAATTAACGTGTCTGCAAATTGAAAATTAGAAAGGAACAAATAAGCAGCCTCATTTTGAGGCTGCTTATTTGTTTTGATTTTGTCAATATATTTACTGTTTCCAGAAAGTCCAGACACTGCCGTTAAAAACAGCTAACTGCTTATTAAAAGTATCATACACTATCATTCCCGGAGCAGGGTTGATTATATTAAGGTGTGGGCTGGCAACTTTCGGCAATATCATTGCTTTATTGCTATCTTCCAAAACCAAAATCCCTGGCGTGGAGGTTGGAGTACCTATGGATGTTTTGGCAGCTGCATTTTCTGTAGCTGTATTTTGGATAGTCACACCATCCACACTAGTCACCGGATCAACGGTAGTTCCTGAAGTATTTACCGAGAGATCTTTCCAGCCGGAAACATATTTTACCTTCACTTTTTTATCGGTAAGGTCATATACCAGTGTTCCGTTCACAACACCTGTTACAGCTCCCGTTGAAGTTACCCAAGGCAAAACCATTCCCCGGTTGGCAGTTTCAAAATCCAGTGAAGCGGATGGAGACGAAACGGATGTCTTACCTATGGCAATCTGGGAAAAAACAATCCCAGAAAATAAAGTCAATATAATTACGAATATATTTTTCATCTTAAATAGATTAAAATTAAGTTAATTAATTAGTAGGACAAGTTTGGGTATTAAAGCACGCCCATCCGGCAGCAGTTCCATCGGTGTTAACCTGTAAACAGTCCAGGGTGATATTATACACCATCATTCCTTCTACCAGATTGGCAGCTGGAATAGCAGTGATCTGTGCAGAGGTCAGCCTGTTGAGTACAAAGCCTTTTGTTTTTGCTTCAAGAACAGTCCATGCGCCTTTTCTTACCATCGGCCAATTACTGCCTCCTGTAGAGGCGCCTGCTCGTGCCAGGGAAGTAATTCCCATAGGAGAATCTAAAGCAGTTCCTGTTGTCACCGCTGGCTTGTAACATACTGCCTGAGTATCCGTGTCTGTTGCCGTATTATTGGTATTATTGACTTCAGTTATATTAGATGGAGGAGTAATGGTTACTGTATTAACAAGGTTTCCGGAATAAGTAAAAGGTATATCTACCACCACTGTATAGGTTACAGTACCTCCAACAGGAAGACTCACCAGGTCATTAATTGCTCCTGATTGCGTTCCGGATACGGATGTAGTGGCACCACCTGCCGCAACTGCAGTGTAACTAACATTTGCGGATGGAATTCCTGCAGGAACGGGATCTGAAACACTGGCTCCCAAAACGCCAAACGGACCATTGTTGCTCACCGTTATTGTATACGTAGTGGTAGTGCCGGGAGCATAGGTTGTAACACCGTTTGTCTTAGTCACAGCAAGATCAGCACTGAAAACTATAGGAGTAGTAACGCAATGTGCTCCATCATTTCCGGAACTTGGAGGCGCATTTGAGATCAGAACTCTCTGTCCTGTGGTAAGATTAAACTGATAGAATCCTCCTGTATTATTTACACCATACATTTCACCTGTGCTGGAAGCGAACATAGCTCCAAAATTAGTTGCACCGGGCGTAATTCCTATTGGTACTACAGTTCCTGTAGTCGGATTAACGGATACAAGCTGCCCATTTGCTGAGTTGACACCGTATAAAAGCCCTGTAGTGATGCTGTATGCCATATCAGGTAAATTAACACTTGCTGTAAGCGTAACCACTGTAGCGGTTAACGTTGTCAGGTTTATTCTGTAAATCTGATTGTTATTGGTATTTATTTTTACATAGTAATTCCCCAGATTATCTATCTCTCCGGAATTATAGATAACTGCACCAGGTAAACCTGTTACCGTTCCGAGTGTATTATAGGTACCATTGGCATTGATACGGATAATTGTGTTAGAGTTGGCAAGCATACCGTACATGAAACCATCGAGCGGATTAATACCTATTGCATTATAATTTGTAGCGGCGGCGCCCCCGATTTGTGTATAAGTAAACGGATTAGTAGCAGTATCTACATTATATAATATATTTAATTGAGAAAGATACATATTGGTAGTACATCCGAATCCCGTTAAACACTGAGTATCCTGAATCGCCGAATTAGCTGAAGTCCCGATCCCTTGTCCCTGATCCGCACCTGAATCTGCAGCTCCACCAGAGTTTACGATCACAGGTACTCCTTGAGCATCAACAGCTCCTGCAATACTTCCATTTGGATTTAGCTGTGCAACAAGTACATTTTCATCTCCTTCAAGAGAATCATAACAGCCATCCCCGTCAGAATCCAGATCCAGGTAATCTGGCGTTCCATCTCCGTCGGTATCTCTGTGATTACAGAAAGTAACTGTATTCTGTGAAATAGTTATCAATCCTCTATTTCCTGCATTCGTTGCTCCCGAACCTGCTGTACTTGTAAATGCTGTATAGTTCCATGTATACGTATTGCCGTAATCTACCCCAAAAGGCAATGTTGCAGCTCCGGCCCCTGTATTGATGGTATTCTGTAACTGCATCCTTGAATAGTAACCGCTTCCCAGGACCGCTCCGGCATTGGCGGCATTAAAGCTCGAAAATAAATCGAGTCCAGTATTGCTGCTATAAGAAGAAGTTCCCGTTACTGTCGGTAAATTTCCTATGGTTGTAGTATAATTACCTAACTGAGTAATCCGATTGGTACTTAGCAGATACCTAAACCAGGAATCTGGAGTATTTGGTGAGGCGCCACTCTGATCTTCAGTGGTTGTATTATTAGTGGGCAAACCAGTATACAAAGAAGTTGTGTTGGGAAGTATTCTGAATTCAGTTGCTGAAGTATTGAATACGCTCCAGGTATGGTTTTGCGCATTCACCGTATTGTTAAGGTCTGAATAGGCAAAAGGAACACTAAAACTGTTTCCTAATGATGCTACGGCAGGACCGGAAGTTAAAGTATATACCAGATTAAAGTTTCCGCCGTTAATCCCTATCGTAGCTCCTGCCAGGGTGCTGGCTATATTCAGGGTATAAACACTTTGAGAGGTACAATAGCCTTCAGCTGTATCCAAAATTCCGTCATTATCATCATCCAGATCCAGTGTATCATCAATTCCATCCCCGTCTGTATCTGTAATAACCGGTGTAGGTGTTACGCTGGCAGTATTATTCGTGGTATCAGGATCTGGAAGATCTCCGGAAATAGTAGCTGTGTTCATATAGCTACCTGTGCTTTTTACAGTAGCATTAACTTGTAAAGTAGCACTTGCGCCGGCATTGAGATTTCCTATAGTCCAAACACCAGTCCCACTGTTATAAGTACCTGTGGAAGCTGTAGAGCTAATATATGTATATCCGGACGGAAGTAAATCATTTACGACTACGTTGGTATTATTGGAAGCCCCTGTATTATTTGCTGTTACAGTGAAATTAATAGTACTCCCTGCAGGAGGGCTTGGGTTATTTACTGTTTTTGTAACTCCTAAGTTCGACTCTGAAGCAGTTACTCCCAGCATATATCCATCTCCTGCTGTATTTGCTGTTCCATGCCAATTAGTCCCTGTATTGGCAGCTGCTCCCCGTGTAAATATTCTTAAGGTTATTGTTGTTATGCCTGTGCCTGATATCAATACGGTTCCCCTGGAAGAATTTGCAGCTGCACCATCAGGAGTTGTGGCAGAATTTAATATTTGAGTAGGTGTAACATTCAAAAGTGCTGTACCCGATATCTTTGAAAAAGATACCGGCACATTAGAGGACACATAATCAAATTCGGCTGTATAAGATTGGGCGTTTGATGTTCCTCCTAGTGCATTAACCTGTAAATATGGATTATTAACCGGTCTGCTAAAAGTAAGGGTTAAGTCTGCCATTTGCCAGCGTTGATTTGTTGCTCTTCCTGCAGCTGTCAGCGGTTGAACATTGGTGGAAAAATTGATAGCCCTGTTTGTTGTTATGTCAATGCCAGTCCCTACCGGTGCACTACTGCTTGTAAAAGGAGTATTAACAGTGGTACTTCCGAAAGCATTCATTAATGTAAGAATAGGCTCTCCAGGATATCCCATGAAAACAGCTCCATTATAGCCGGTAAAATTGGCTTGTGTATACTGTTGATTACTCATAGTATAAGTAACATTCAAAGCACTTGGATTGGCATAAGTAGCATACGTGCTACCAGTAGGATTGTCTGTATTGTTTCGCAGTCTGATTACAGTACTGCCTACAACATTTGTTACATTGGTAGTAGGGTTGCTATCGCCTGCGGCCATCTCTAAGGAAGGGGACTGGGCTTTTAAACAAACAGTGTATAGTAGCACTATTAATAAAAAAAGGTTGCCCTTAATAGTTCTCCTGCCATTGCTGGGTTTAGAAAATAAGGTTTTTATCATAATTTACATTTTTCAGAATAAAAATAGTAATTATTATTGATAATTACTATTAATTTTTAACTTTTTTTGATTATTAATGTAAATTTAAATAAAAATTAAAAAGACCGGTTAAAGTAAAATTATTATCACATTTTAACAAAAAATTTGTATATTATAGCAGGACAATTTGTTCAGGCTAATTTCTGGTAATACAAAATATTTGTTCGGCCTGAAAAGTTAAAATGTTTTTTTTTTTTAAATTCAGTGATAGCTAAGGCAGTTTGGAACAGCATTAATTCCTGTAAAACAAAATTATTATTTGGGATATTATCTTACATTACATCAAAGGAATGAGCGTATGGATATTGAGGAACAGATAGATGATCTATTGAATGACGCTTTTTTCATTAATAAAAACCAACATGTTTTTTGTGACTAATCTATTGGCATAGTACCTAAATGCTTAATTTCTTTTTATATTTGTAATCCCAAATTAGAATTCTTGGTTTTACTTGTTTGATTTTCATATTTAAAGTGCTCGCTTTGAATTAATTAATCTCCACTTACAAATCAAATTATATTGTTGCTCGTTATATATTCTAAAATTGAACTGCTGTGAATTGAGAGCTTCAAAAACACCGATTAAAACATTCGCTTAGCCGAATTAACCTAAGATTGTACGCTTAGTGTATGCAAAATATAGTAGGCCTCGCTTAAAACAGACACCGACAAAATATTAATATGATTATTAAAAATCAACAGAAAAAAATAATCATAAGAAGAATTGAATATTAATTTTAAGCATATAGTATCTCAGAAATCTATTTATATAGCAGTTCTGTCTACCTGTTTAATTGCTGCAGCCGCATTTGCCGTTCTGAGCGTTCTCATTACTCATGACAGCCGGAAAAACAATGAAGAATTTGCACGGAAGACATTTTTCCGGAAATACGAAACCATAGAAAAAGAATTCAGGAACATAGAAGACTATCAGTACCTGCTTAAGGCTTTAATCCAGAAAGACGGTCTGAAAAACTATAAAGAATATTCTTCCGTTTTAAACGATCTGAATAAAAAACGTAATCTGCTGCCTTACAGCTGGTATTCCTATTATAGCCATACTTCGGGGGAATTTGTGAGCAGCAGCCCATTATCTTATCTCTTCAGAAAGAAAGAAAAGGAAGGGAAGTATATAAAAATAGAAAATAAGGGCTCCGGACATTTCAGTGATTTTCTCACCACCCGAAAAGACAGTGTGTATTGGGTAAGCTATGATTCTCTTGCGCTTCCCAACAAAGATCTGCTATATTACGGTTCTGCAGTAAGCCTGGATGATCTTCACGAATATTTCATTAATATAGATAAAACGCCCAATAATTATGCCTACATTTTCACCAAAGAAGGGGTCTGTATTACCCATCCTGAAAAGAAATATTTAGGCAGAAATATTTTTGAGTTTACCAATATTACACCCAAAGATACCTTAGCCCGCCAAACAAAAACAGGATATACAGAAGAAAGTACGGTCTCCGAATATCTGGATGTAGACGTGACCCGCTTCATAAAACCTTTAAAGACCGATAATTTTGAAGGATATGCAGTTGTAAACCACGTCAATTTTCTGATTGATGAAAGCGTCAATAAAACAAAGACCTACACTGTTTATATCTTTCTGGCCGCTCTCTTTCTTATTGTAACTGTTTTTATACTGTTTCAAAGATCTACAGCTCTGGCGTACCGGGAAAAAGAAAAGATTCAGTCTGAAAAAAATCTCCTGTTGGTTGAAAATGAAAAAATGCACAAAGCAGAAGCCCTGAACCAACTCCAGCAGCTTAAAAATAACATCAATCCCCATTTTCTTTTCAATTCGCTGAATTCTCTTTACATGCTCATAGGGATCAACAAAGAAAACGCGCAGAAATTTACCATGAACCTTTCCAGGATTTACCGGTATCTTATTGTGCCTCCCGGAGAAAACATAGTTTCTGTTGCGCAGGAAATCAGTTTTATTCGGCAGTATATGGATCTTTTGAAAAGCAGGTTTAATGAGGAACTTACTTTTGATCTCATCATCCATAACCCCCAAAGCCTGGAAAAACGGATTCCGTATCTTTCCCTTCAGATGATCGTGGAAAATGCCATCAAGCACAATATCGCTACCATAGATCATCCGTTGAATATTATTATCACTGTTGAACATGATGGTGTCAGTATCAAAAATACATGGCAGCCAAAGACTGAAGAAAATGTTCAAGGGGAGAAATTCGGAATTGATTATTTGAATCAGGTTTATAATTATTTTAAAAATAATTCTGTTAATATTTCAGTAGATGGTGAATATTTCATATGTTTTTTACCCTTATTGGAATAAAAAATGAAATCCACTCACTCCCAAAAATACACCTCTCACTCCCTATTAATGTTGATATTATTTCTTTACCTATAGTTTTGCGGGCAGAAACATGGGATATCTAATAATTTGGAATGAATAGGACTATTTTAATGAAGAACTACAGGCTGGCACTGTACTTAGGACTGGCTTTAGCCTCACCGGCAGCACTTGCACAGAAAAAAGACACTTTAAAAACAGATAAAGAAAAATCAGAGAAAACAGATTCTTCATCAAAGAAGACAAAGAAAATTGATGATCTGATCAAAAAAGGGATTTACAAAAAAGGCCTTCTTAATACCATTCAGGTAAAAACAGATGTATATTTTGAAATTCCCGATAGCCTGATGGGACGTCAGTTTCTGGTAGTCAATAAACTGTCACAGGTCCCGATGCAGGTAAACGAAGCCGGCCTGAATAAAGGAATGAACTATGAAAACAAAGTCATTTCCTTTCACCGGGACACCGTAGCTAAAAAAGTTTGGGTGAAAACTGTGGTTCCACAGGTATCATCACCTAAAAATGACGCCATTACAAGATCTGTTAAAGATAACTTTTCAGAATCTGTGATTGAGGTTTTTGATATTGAAGCCCAAAACAGCGATTCTACCTCTGTAGCCATTAAAGTCAATAAAATCTTTGACGGAAATCAAAAAAGTTTCAATGATGTTCTGGCCAATGTAGGTCTTGGAGGATCCGTAAAATCAAGCCTTTCCTACATAGAAAAAGTAAAAACCTTTCCTCAGAACCTTGTAGTGAAGTCTCAACTGACGACATCCGTAAACGAAGGAGGCGTGGATCTGCCGGTAACCCTTGGAGTTACTACCAATCTCGTGTTGCTTTCCAAAATACCGATGCAGCCGAGAACAGCTGATTCAAGAGTCGGCTTTTTCAGTGAAAAGCACTGGACATTCAACGACCGTCAGCAGAAAATGGATGAAAAGCAGCTTATTACCAGATGGAGGCTTGAACCCAAAGATGAAGATAAAGAACGATACTTAAGAGGGGAGCTGGTAGAGCCTAAAAAACCGATTATTTATTACATAGACCCATCAACACCAAAACAATGGCGTGAAAAGATCATAGCAGGCGTCTATGACTGGCAGGCCGCTTTTGAAAAAGCAGGCTTTAAAAATGCCGTTATTGCCAAAATGCCTGATGAAAAAGATGAAGATTTTGATATTGACGATGTAAGATATTCTGTGATCACATATGCTGCCTCACCTAAGGCCAATGCGATGGGGCCGTCGGTAGTGGATCCGAGAAGTGGTGAAATCATTGAATCGGATATCATATGGTGGCATAATGTGATGACATCCCTTCAGGAATGGATGAGAATTCAGACAGGACCAATAGACCCAAAAGCCAGGGGAAATACATTCAGTGATGAACATATGGGAGAAGCGATCCGCTTTGTATCCTCCCATGAAGTAGGGCATACCTTTGGATTGAAGCACAATATGGGAGCGTCTTTCGCATTCCCTGTAGAGTCGCTTCGTTCAAAAGAATTCACTGATAAAATGGGAGGAACTGCACCTTCTATCATGGATTATGCGCGTTACAATTATGTCGCTCAGCCGGAAGATGGAGTTACAGCGATCACTCCAAAAATCGGAGTCTATGATAAATACGCTATTGAATGGGGCTACCGTTGGTATCCGGACGAAATATCCGAGAAAAAGGGACTTAAGAATTTAATCGAAAAACATCAGGATGATCCCATGTATTTCTATGGAGAACAGCAGAGTTACCTGGAAACCATAGATCCCCGCTCACAGTCTGAAGATCTGGGTGATGATGCCATGAAAGCCGGTGAATACGGGATCAGAAATTTAAAGATCGTTGTAAAAAATATTTTGACATGGACTTATGAAGACGGGAAAAGCTATACAGATGCTGGAAAGCTGTACCTGGGAGCAATAGGACAGTGGGATCTCTACACAGGTCATGTTATGGCCAATGTAGGAGGTATTTACCTGAATCAGACGGTTTTTGGCAGCAATAAAAAAGCCTATGAGGCAGTACCTGCTGAAACCCAGAAAAGAGCAGTAGATTATCTTATTAAAAATGCAATACAACTTCCGGAGTGGCTGTTCTTCAATCCGATTTCAGAGAAAACCTACCCGGTTAAAAACTCACCGATGGGACCGTTCGAGCAGACTCCGTACACTTTAGCAAGAGGAATGCAGTATGGGAATATTTACTCCCTGTTTATGGATGACCGACTGCTCAGAATGATCGAAAATGAATTAAAACATGAAGTTTCCGGTTCAAAAGAAGAAATCTACACCGTAGAAAATTTATTCAATCAGGTTCGCGCGGCCATTTTCAGCAAAAAAGGAAGTTTAACCATCCTTGAAAAAATGACCCAGAAAAATTATGTAGATGCCCTAATCGTTTCTGTCAATAAATTATTTGAAAAAACAGCAGTCAAAGCTTTAAAGGTTGAAAATACGCTGAACGTTCCGATGATCTGCAACTTCCATGGAGAAGATTACGGTCTTAGAAATATCAACTATTCATCCATGAAAAGAGTATCTGAAGTAACCACTTATAAAAGAGCAGAACTCCAGAAAGTACTGAACTTACTATATAAAACTAACAATAAAGGAGATGAAGCTTCCAGGGCTCATTACGCAGACTTGATCATCCGGATAAAAGAGGCTTTAAACAAATAATCAGCTATGAAAAAAACTCTAATACTTTTACCTCTTTTGGCAGCTCAGATTGCGTTGGCCCAGGAAAAGAAAACTATTACAGGAAAAATTGAAGACGAAAATACCTCTGGTGTTATTGTGGGAGCATCTGTAAAAATAGAAACACAGTCCGTTTCCACCAAAACTGACCTTGAAGGAATTATTGAAAGCGTATCAGTAGGTACGGTAACCGATAAAAACGGAATATTCATCCTTGAAATTCCTGCAGATACCAAGTCTGTACTGATCAGCTATCCCGGCTATGAATCCAGGATTATTCAGATCAGTGAAGATAAGACTAACTATACAGTAAGACTGATTCCTGAAGTTTCAGACAAAAATAAAATTCAGGAAGTCATCATTACCGGATACCAGAAAATTGAAAAACGCAAGCAGACTTCTGCCGTTTCAACGGTAAAGATGGATAATATCAGCCAGGCCGGTGTTGCCAGTGTGGATCAGATGATGGCAGGACAGATTGCCGGAGTTGTGGTAACACCGGAAACAGGAGCTCCGGGAAGCCCTGCAAAAATCAGAATCCGGGGAACAGCTTCCCTTTCCGGTCCACAGGATCCGTTATGGGTAGTTGACGGTCTTCCGTTAGAAGGAAATGACGTTCCTAATTTCAGTGATAAAGATAATATTGACCAGCTTCAGAATTTTTCTATTGCCGGACTTAATCCTAATGATATTGAAGATATTACCATCCTGAAAGATGCAGCAGCTACAGCCATTTATGGAGCCAGAGCTGCAAACGGTGTGATTTCCATTACGACGAAAAAAGGAAAGAAAGGAGCGATGAAGCTGAACTTTTCAGCAGATACTTTCGTAACGGCACGTCCAGATTTCGGCAGACTGAATTTGTTGAATGCCTCAGAAAAAGTTGATCTTGAATTAATGCTTGCCAGCCGTGCTGACCTGACTTATCGTGCCGATAAAGGAGAGGTCATGAGAATTTTAATGAAAAACAGTCAGCTTGATACCTTCAGAAACGGAGGTTTGGGTGCACTGAATACCTTTACCCGTCAGCAGATCGATGGTTTAAGAAATAACAATACAGATTGGGGGAAACTGTTGTATAGAAATGCCATCAACAAGCAATACGGATTAAGCCTTTCAGGAGGCAGCGACCGTTCGGATTATTACTTCTCCCTGGGGTATTATGATGAAGAAGGAACAACGATAGGAACCGGCTTTAAACGCTATAACCTGACTTTAAAGAACAATTATAAAATAAGTGATAAGCTGAATGCAGGAATCTCTGTTTTTGGAACACACAGCGAACGTAAATCGTTTGTAACGGATGCCGATGCTTCCATCAGCCCGATAAATTATTCAAGAAACGCTAATCCTTACCTTACGCCTTACAATGCAGACGGAAGCTACAGGTATGATCAGGATATTGATGGTTTCGAGAACAGGTATATCCCTTTCAACTTCCTGGAAGAAAGGAATAATACAAGCTATACGCTGAAAAACCTATCATTAAAAGCCATCTTCGATTTAGAATATAAAATAACAAAAGACCTGAAAATTACCTCGCAGTTGGGAATGCAGTACGACAGCAATAAAACTGAGAAATTTGCTGCCGGAAACACCTACTTTACAAGAAAGATGAAAGAAGGGACACGCTATTACAAAGATGGCGCGTACCGTTACTTTCTGCCCGACGGAGGAGTGAAACAAAACTGGGATAACGATTTTTTTCAATACAACTGGAAATTGCAGGCAGCCTACAGCACAAAGATCAATTCCGTACATGAAATTGATTTGATGGCCGGAACGGAGATCCGTAAAACCGATGATAATACTACCGTAACCAGAGCTTTCGGCTATGACAGCATTACCAGAAGAGCGACGGCGATCGTTTTCCCGACTTCAAGTTTTGCAGCTGAAAGAAGATATGAAACTTACCGCGAAATGCCGCCAATCGAAAATGCATATGCATCCATGTTTGCAACGGCTTCTTATACATACGACCAGAAATATACTTTCTTCGGAAGTATGAGGTATGACGGAACGAACTTATTCGGAGTTAATAAAAAATATAAATACCTGCCGATATGGGCCGTTTCAGGTTCATGGTTAGTGACTAAAGAAAACTTCATGAAAGATTTTACGGCTGTTTCCAACCTTAGACTGAGAGCTTCCTATGGTCTGCAGGGAAATATAGACCGTAACACATCGCCATTCTTTATCGGGGAATATTTTGATGCTACTATTCTTCCGGGAAATAAAGAGAATATTATTAACGTGATCAGTCCGCCCAATGATAAGCTTCGCTGGGAAAAAACAACCAACACAAACCTTGGTCTTGATTTGGGAATGCTGAAAAACAGAATCAGTCTTACCGCAGATGTCTACAGCAGAAAGGGGACGGATATGATCAGTATGAAAGAGACGCCGCTCGAAACCGGGTTTGAATATACGATGATGAACTGGGGAAGCTTGACCAACAAAGGTTTCGAATTGGCGTTATCTACCAGAAATATAGATAAGGAAAATTTCAAATGGACAACTACCATCAATTTCGCACATAATAAAAGCAGAGTACTTAGTGAGCAGCCACGTGACAATGCTTTGCTTCCTTCCAGAGAAGGACTTCCTGTAAACGCCGTATTTGCTTTGAAAACAGCAGGACTGGATGAAAACGGAAACCCTATGTTCTGGAAAGGAAATGAAAAAGTAAGCGCTGAAGATTTCTTTAAATTATATGATGTCTATGCAGACTTCCTGCCGGGCCAGCTGGTAGATACCAAACTTTCCAATGCTGAACTGAGAGGCCTTTTCACCTATGTGGGAGACAGAGACCCGAAGTTTACCGGAGGAATTATCAATACCTTCAAAGTACGGAACTTTGACCTGACGATTTCTGCAGCTTTCAATCTGAAGCAGACTGTGATGCAGACCCCTTCTTACCGTGGAATGGATCTGGACAGAGGAAGAAACTATACCAAAGATATTTACCAGGCAGGGACTACACTTCCGGGAATTACCAGTCCCGATATGGAATCCAATCCGGGATGGATGGCCAATAAATGGTTTGCCGATAACCGGTCCAATGCCTACAGCCTTCTGGATGTATGGGCAAAAGAGATCAGCTATGTAAGGATCAGCAGTATCCGTTTAGGATATACGCTCCCGAAAGAATTTACGAATCCCATGGGAATCTCCAGCCTCAGACTAAGTGTTGAAGGCCGTAACCTGTTTGTTTTCAGTAATGGATATAAAGGGTATTTTGATCCTGAAACCTATGGTAATATTTACGCGCAGCCTATTACCAAGTCTGTTACCGTAGGATTTAATGTTTCTTTTTAAAACTTGAAAAAATGAGAAAAATAACAACATTCATTGCACTTGCCGTATTAAGCTTTTCCAGTATCGGGTGCGATCGTTTTTTAGATATACAGCCTGAAGGGAAAATCATTCCCGTAACCGTTGAAGACTACCGTAAAGTGCTTACGTCTGCCTATTCAAAATATCCTGCTCACAAGTCCCTAACGGCCCTTCGTACCGATGAGGTGAGTATAGATGAAAATAGTACTGATTTCATTGCTTATCGTGAAATAGCCATGTGGAAAGATGCAAATACAGATCAGGCAACTACAGAATTTCCATGGGTAAGCTTTTATTCCGTCAATTTTTACCTGAATCAGATCATCAATGAAGGAAGCAAAACAATGGCCGATTCTCCTGAAAAGAGCCAGATTTTGGCAGAGGCTTATGCTCTTCGTGCCTATGTCTATTTTGATATGGTGAACTTATACGGAAAACCATACAACAGTGCTACGGCATCTGCAGACAGAGGAGTGCCGATCAGTCTCGAAATCGATCTTGAGCAGGTATTGAAGCCTTCATCCGTACAGGAAGTCTATAACCAGATTCACACAGATATGGAAAAAGCAGAAGGGTTGATGGTCGAGGAAAAACATCCGTCCGGAGTCCATTATAGATTTTCAAAAGTTGCCTTGAAGGCACTTCAGGCCAGAACAGCTCTTTATCAGGGCGACTGGAACAAGGCTTTAAGTTATGCAGACCAGGTGCTTGCCGTAAAAGGAGATTTGAGCAATTTGAATACAGCCACTACAGCACCCAATCATTATGCTTCCATAGAATCTATCCTGGCTTTGGATAATGCAATGAACAGTTCCGTACAGAATTTATCTTTTGCCACTCCGGAACTGATTTCAAAATATAATAGTGCTACAGACAAAAGATTTGGACTTTACTTTGAAAAAAGCGGAAGCAAATACAAAGTCATCAAAGGAGGAAGCTCAGATTTCAGAGTGTCTTTCAGAACGGCGGAAATGTATTTTATCAAATCCGAAGCATTATTGAAGCTGAACAGGCTGAGTGAGGCCAAAGAAACTCTGCTTAAAGTTTTAAAGAACAGATATAATCCGGAAGGATATGCAGCAGTTCAGAGCACCATCAACCCAATGAACAGCTCAGATTTCATGAATTATATTCTGGATGAGAGATTCAGAGAATTTGCATTGGAAGGGCATCGCTGGTACGATTTAAGACGTGCAGACCAGAAAAAAATCATTCATATTGTCAACGGTGCGGAATATATTCTGCAGCAGAATGATGTGAGATACACGATAGAGTTTCCGATGAGTGCAAAAAAGAACAATCCATTTTTGTAAAACATTCATACAGCAAACCCTTAAACCGCTTGAACGTAATAGTTTTAGCGGTTTTTTTGTACTTTTGTAATGTTATGAAAATCGCCATTATAGAAGATGAATTGCTGGCTGTTAATTATCTTAAAGATTTATTGGATAAACAAAGCGTAGTTCCTGTTACAGAAACTGTGATTCTCCGTTCAAAAAAACAGGCCATAGACTTCTTCGAAAACCATTCGGCGGATCTTATCTTTATGGATATTCATCTGGGAGATGGGATGAGCCTGGAGATTTTCGAACAGGTGGAACTCTTTATACCCATTATTTTTATCACTGCATTTGATGAATATGCGATACGGGTTTTCAGACATTTTACCATAGATTATCTTCTGAAACCTTTTGAAGAGAATGATTTGCATCAGGCGTTACAGAAATTCATCTCCATAAGATCCAATTTTGATCCTGAGCCTGTTTTACGGTCTATTTCCACCTTACGTCAGGCCGGAAATCCAGGAAAGATGAATCATTTTATGGTGCGCGAAGGAAATAAGCTGAAGACAATAGATGAGCATAATACCGCTTACTTTTTTGCTTCGGGAAAATACCTTTTTATCACGACGATGGACAACCAGACCTATATTTATGATGATACCATTAAAGATATCATCCACAAACTGAATCCGGAACTTTTTTTTAAAATCAACCGTAAGTTTATTATTAATAAAAATGCAATTGTTGAGATCATTAAGCATTCCAGCCAGAAAGTGGAATTAAAGCTTTCTCCGGCTCCTGAAATCAATTCAGATGTATTTATCAGCAAAAGACAGATCACAGAATGCTTAAGCTGGATGAAAAGCTGATCATAAATATTGATGCAAAATCCGAATGTTTTGGGTTTGAAAAAACATTTGGATAAATTGTCACATTACCATCAGAATGTACCGAAGATAATGAGTAAAAGTCTGTAAAAAAGAATTTCTGTTATTGTGTGTTTGTCTCTAATGGAACCTGAAGAAGTTTTACCTAACTTAATTATTCTTAAATTAACAGGACAAATGAAGGGTATCAATATGATCAGGAATTATTAACAGATACAATATATAACAGAAATATGAAAAATCCGGATAAAGCAAATCCCTATCAACCGGTCATTAAGAAAACTGAATTTGGAACGTTGACAACACTGTCTGTAGCAAATGGAGTCTCATGCCACGGAAACATTTCATGCGGTGACAAAACACTTTTAGCCAATTATGTTTATCATAAAAACGGGACGTATAAACTAGTTTACACCCTTATTGATCCAGAAGGAAATGATGAGAGTTTTGAAGAAGAGGATGGCATTTTACCGACATTATTTTTAAGTCCGGATCAGAGAAATTTTGTCTCACTGGTTCCCTATCATCCCGATAAGGAAGTTGAAATAAGTATTCCTGTTTTTAACCGGGCAGCCATAGAACAGCCAAAAGGAAACAGGCCTTTTACGGGAAAATTTGTTGGGACAACCCATCGGTTTTCAATTTTTTATGATGTTGATAGCTGGTCAGAAACAAAACCGGATAAAATGCTTTCTATCGAATTTAGTAATGATACTATAAAAAAGAAGCACAACATAAAAATAGACTTTCCAAGAAACAATAAAATATTCATGAATAACGGTGAAATTCATTTATTGGCTAATGATAAAAATGGTTGGCTCCACAGACAGATTGATGAATCGGGAAATGTAAAACGCGAAAGAATGATCTACTCCGGAAAGGAATGGTTTTGGGAAATACTCAATCTGTCTTTTGATGAAAATTCATACCTGCTTTG
This sequence comes from Chryseobacterium elymi, assembly GCF_003385495.1. Taxonomy (GTDB): domain Bacteria; phylum Bacteroidota; class Bacteroidia; order Flavobacteriales; family Weeksellaceae; genus Chryseobacterium; species Chryseobacterium elymi. The sequence goes on from NZ_QNUH01000021.1 coordinate 27,426, forward strand.
CGAAGAAGATGGGAAAATATCTGTTGAGGTCATTTCTCCGGATCTTCAATGCATTACTACAGAACTGGCAGATCTGGAAAATGAATTTTTCAATACCTGGCAACCGGTAAAAATTGCCGAAAATACTTTTGTAATGCATTTTAACGGTGAATTTGGAAACGGTTGGTTTACGATAAAAAATGATATTCTTTTGGAATTATTTTACAGCAAAGATGAAAAAGGATATAAAAACCTCATAACCCAAGATATTCTATCAATGGAGAAAGGAAATTTAATTATTTCGGGAATCAACAAAACCGCTGAAAGTAGCTATGCTGTTATTTTTTATCCAATGGCTGATGAGGAAAGTAAAAATAAAGAAATACTTATTCTAAACCGGAGAATCAAATAAGAAAGGTAAAAATTCCGGGCGCTAAGTCAGAGACTTAGCGCCCGGAATTTTTACCTTTCATAATACACAATAATACTGGCTTTTGCTAAGGTTTGTCCCCAAAGATTAAAACCTACTATTGCCGGGTTAGTATTTTCGGAAAGCCCAAGTTTAGCTGTTTTTAAAGCATAGACCGTCATGATATAGCGGTGAGATCCGTGTCCTTCAGGCGGGCAGGGGCCTCCAAACCCCTTGATTCCATAATCCGTGATACTTTGAACAGATCCTTTTGGAGCTAAATGAAGTTGTACATTTCCTGCGTTGGTAACCAGCTCATTGATGTTAGAAGGAATATCAAATACTACCCAATGCCAAAATCCGCTGCCTGTAGGTGCATCAGGATCATACAGGGTTAGTGCAAAGCTTTTCGTTCCTTCCGGTGCATTTTTCCAGGATAATTGTGGTGACCGATTATCTCCCGAACAACCGAATCCATTGAATTCTTGTACTTTTGTTGCTTCTCCGCCAAGATCATTGCTTGTTAATGTAAATGTTTTTTGTCCGAAGGTTACTGTCGAAAACAGTAAGGACAGCACTAAAATTAAATTTGCTTTTTTCATTGTATTTAAAAACTTTAAGCAAAATTAGAGGAGATCAGGTTTAATAATCTTAGCGAAATGTCCAAAAACTGTTGCTAAATGGTCAATTTTTATGGTGCTGTTTCGGTGTCATTCCATATTTTGATTTATAGGTCTGAATGAAACTGGACAAATTTTCATACCCTGCTTCCTCATAAATTTCAGAGGAATTCTTCTGTCCCTGATTAAGCAAATAATGAGCATGTTCCAACCTCTTGTTTTGAAACCACTTCATAGGTGATTCAGCATAATGTTTTTCAAACGTTCTTTTGAAAGTAGATATACTCATGTTGCACAAAAAGGCCAGTTCACTAAGCGACAGTTTACTCAGCTGATTCCTTTCTACTGTACGAATGAACTTTTGAGGGCTGTCATTGTGTTTTAAAGTTAGTGAATACAGAAAATCTGTTCCATATATTTCTGCCAGATAGAGGAGGATTTCTTCCAGTTTTACTTCCAGAATCTGATGCTGTGTGTTTTTTGAAAGGTGGGTGATATCCAGTAAGCTATCTACAAAACGACGTATAAATTCATCATAACTAAATGAATAAACAGGATGATATTCTACAGATTGGGTCGTGCTGAGCTCTATTTTTCTTAAGAATTTTAATAAAATATCATTGGTGAAAAATAAAAGAACACTTTTGTAATGATTTTTTTCTGAAAGTTTTTCAGTCATCAGGCAATGTCCCGACTTCATCATTAAAAAAGCAGAATGGTCTATTGAAACAGAAGAATTATCAAAAATAACTTCCTTGGTTCCTTCCATTAAAAAACTAAACGTGTTTTGATTCAGAATGATTTGTTGCTTAGCTACTTCCTGTGAGCTGTGATAATCAAAAATCTGCACAGATTGCTGTTGTAATTGAAGTTCGTCAGGAAGGGTAATTGTTTTCATTGGGATATTTGATTGATCGTTTTACGCCATTTTTTGCAGACACGAATGTACAAATTCAAATAATTAATGAGTAAGTCTTCCATTTATTAGTCCTTTATCGGACCAAACTGAACCCTAAACGATAGAGATGTAATAAAGAGGGACAATAGTGTCATATAAGCAAATTTTTTTTAATAGTAAAATAATTTATTCAATTCCTGCTAAAACTTGTCTATTTTTGAACAACTAAATTTCAAAATAAAAATGAAAGCCAATGCTCCTTTTTATACTGCACTTATCATCGGAATAGCCTGTCTTCCATTATCTGCGCAGACAAAGTCCCAATTAAACAATGAGATTTCCAAAGTAGAAGCAGGACTGATGCCTGCGGTCCGTTTTCAGGGCGACCCTCTCTGGACCTTAGAATCCAGGATGAAACATTACAATATTCCCGGAGTCAGCATTGCAGTTATTAAAAATTCTAAAGTAATCTGGAGCAAGGCCTATGGTTTTGCAGATATAGAATCCAAAATTCCGGTAAATAACCAAACGTTGTTTCAGGCAGCATCTATGAGTAAGCCGGTGAGTGTGTATGCAGCACTGTCTGAAGTTGAAGCTGGGAAAATAAATCCGGACGCTGATGTAAATACCTACCTGAAATCCTGGAAAATTCCCGAAAATGAATTTACAAAAGAAAAAAAAGTAAGTTTCAAAAATATAGCCAGTCACACGGCAGGATTTACCGTAAGTGGTTTTCCAGGATATGAACCCGGTAAGCCTGTTCCTACACTTGTTCAGCTTCTGAATGGGCAAAGCCCTTCCAATACTCCGGCTGTTTTCGTAGATAAAGCTCCCGGAACACCTTTCAGGTATGCAGGGGGCGGATATTGTGTCATGCAGCAAATGATGATGGACATAGAAGGAAAGGATTTTACCACTATTATGAACGAGAAAGTACTGATACCTCTGAATATGAAGAACAGTACCTTTTCCCAACCTTTGCCTGAAGCTCAGGTCCAATTAGCTGCTACAGCATATAATCAGGAGGGTATAAAGGTTCCCGGAAAATACCATACCTATCCTGAACAGGCGCCTGCCGGTTTATGGACCACTGCTGAAGATATGTCTAAATTTATAATTGATGTCCAAAATACCCTTAGTGGCAAAAGCAGTACCATTATTTCACAAAAAACGGCTGAAGAATTTACAACCCCTTTTATTGATCCGTTTATGGGATTGGGAGTCTTTCTGGAGAATAGGGAAGGACATGTCTATTTCAATCATGGGGGTTGGAATGAAGGCTTTTCAAGCAGATTTATTGCCAGTAAAACAAGTGGTGACGGGATTGTAGTTTTAACCAATACCAACAAACCTGAGTTTGTAGAAGAACTGGTGCGCTCGGTAGCAGAAGTCTATCACTGGCCTGAGTTTAATTCTCCGGTTAATAAAGTTTTACCCTTAAATAATGAAGATTTCAGTTATACTGGTCGTTACAGCAATGATACCTATGGCTTTTTCAAGATCTATAGTGAAAAAGGAAAGCTGATAGCGGTGAACAATACGGAAACTCCTATGGAACTTCTAAAAACGGGAAAAGATACTTATGCAGTCCGGGAATGGGACTTTAAGCTTAAGCTGGTGAAAAATGGGCAGACAGGAAAGACAGAACTGGATCAGGTTCTCCGCAATGGTAAAATCAGAAAGGGTTTGAAGTTGAGTGACAATGAAAAGATTCCTTTGGAAATGATTCTGGAAGGAAATTTTGATGAAGGGTTGGACGCTTACAGGAAGGCAAAAGCCAAAGAGTTGAATCATCATCTTCTTTCCGAAAATTATCTGAACGACGTAGGCTATTCGTTACTCAATAAAAAAGATTTCACAAAAGCCATTGATGTTTTCCGTTTAAATACCTTGTTATATACGGAAAGTGCAAACGCTTATGACAGTCTGGGAGAAGCCTATATGAAGGCCGGGCAAAAAGAAAAAGCAAAAGAAACCTATCAAAAATTACTGCAGGTAAATCCTGCAAATGAAAACGCTGCAAAAGTTTTGAAAACATTATAAAAACAAACTGCTTTCATATTTTGAAGGCAGTTCTTAATTATCCGTATTTTATATGATGCAGGCTGATATTTTTCCGTTGGCAGATATCAGAGACCTATTACAGGAATGGTTAGAATTTTTGTAATGATAACTTTTTGTATATGCTTATTGTTCAGTTTTTTTATCTAAAATATTGATACTTTTTGTGGTTATAAGGAAATCTTTGCTAATATCTTTTTTGAAAATTAATTTATAAGTGTATATGTGTGGTATGTAGGCATAAAATGATTAAAAAATCAATGTTTTTCGAAATTTTGTAAGTATTTTTGGCAGTATTTAAAAGTAAATAAACCCAAGTACTGATTCATCTTATGATCTTAATTGTTGATGATAACCAAAGCAATCTCTATTCATTGAAAAAACTGCTGGAATCTAAAAACTTTCAGGTAGATACGGCCAGTTCAGGAGAAGAAGCATTAGGAAAAACAATAAAAAATAATTATGCACTCATTATTCTGGATGTGCAGATGCCTGGAATGGATGGTTTTGAAGTGGCTGAAACATTGGCAGACTACAGCAAAACAAAAGAGGTTCCTATCATATTTTTATCCGCAGTCAATACCGAAAAGAAATTTATAACCCGGGGATATGCTTCAGGAGGAAAGGACTACGTGACAAAACCTGTAGATCCTGAAATTCTGTTGCTTAAAGTTAAAACCTTCTACAATCTACAGGAGCAGAACATGGCCATGAGAAAGACTCAGCAGAGTCTGGAGCTGGAGGTTAAAGGCAGACGCGAATCGCAGGTGACCATGAAATCCCAGATTGATCACTTTCAGCTTATGCTGGAATCTCTGCCGCAGATTGCATTTACACTTAATGAAGATGGAAATATAGAATTTGTCAACTGCAAGTGGCACCAATACTCGGATACAGATGTGGATTTTCCCGAGGTGCATCCCGATGATCTTAATATCAGAGAAGAATTTAACCGCTGTCACAAAAAGAGTCAGGCACTCGAGTTAGAGGCCCGAATAAAAAAAGTAGATTCCGGAGAATACAGATATCATCTCCTTCGTATAACCCCGGTGAAGGAAGGAAATGTAATCAAAAAGTGGGTAGGAACCTTTACCGATATTGATGACCAGAAAAAAGTAGAAAAAGAAAAAGATGAATTCCTGAGTATCGCCAGTCATGAGCTGAAAACGCCTTTGACCAGTATAAAAGCTTATGTTCAGCTTCTGGATCGTAAATTAAAATTGGATAAGCAAAGTGCTGAAGCAGGCTTTATGAGCAAGGCCCAGGATCAGATCGAAAAACTGAATAACCTGATTACTGACCTCTTGGATGTTTCGAAAATAGAAAACGGAAAACTGAAAATTAACAAAAAACCAACCAGCCTTGAAAAGATCATAAGCAATGCGGTGGAAACCATTATCCAGACTCATGACGAAAATAAAGTCAATATAAAATGGCATGGTATAAATCCGGATATTCTGATTCCTTTAGATGAAGTACGTATAGAGCAGGTTCTCATTAATTTCCTTACCAATGCCATAAAATATTCTCCTCAGAATAACCAGATTATAGTCACTACGTTTGTAGACGAAGAAAAGCAGGAAGTAAAAGTAAGTGTCACAGATTTCGGAATAGGAATTCCGGACTTTAAGCAGCACGCCGTATTCCACAAATTTTACCGTGTAGAAGAATCCTCGCTGCAGTTTCAGGGAATGGGAATAGGGTTGTTTATCTGTTCAGAAATCATCAAACAGCATCACGGAACCATAGGAGTATCCAGTAAAGTAGAAGAAGGTTCTACTTTCTATTTCACTTTACCTTTAAACTAAATTTCTCATGCCGAAAAAAATAATCAGAAATCTTCAGTTTGGGGTCGGGTTATCTTTGCTGATCCTGATTGCAAGTTCAGTTGCATCTTATCTGAGTATTCAGAGACAGATGGATCATCGCGAAAGCCTTTCTCAAAGCAGAAGATCAATAACGGCCGTAAAAGACGTTCTTGTTGCTTTACTGGATGCAGAAACAGGAAACAGAGGTTACCAGCTTACCGGAAAAGAAAGTTTTCTTGAGCCTTACAACCGCAGTTTAAGCGAATTTTCTAAAGCGATAGAACGGGCAAAATCTTTAGATATCTCAGATCCAAAACAGCTGCAGCGTTTACATGATCTGGAAAAAAATGTTAACAGCAATATTGATAATTTAAAGCACTTTGTCCAGAACAGGCGGAATGGTATTATAATGACCCAGCAGCAGATCCTGCTGAGCAAAAGCTATATGGACAAATGTCGCCAGATCGTCTGTGATTTTGTACAGTACGAAGAAAACCAGCTTGAAATTAAAAATAAAGACCTTAACCGCTCATCCGGTACAACTGTTATGTTTATTGTTGTTTCGGCAATAGCGGCAGTAATTGTCACCATATTCTTTTATTTTAAGCTCAGAGCAGATTTAATCCGAAGAGACAAATTAGAAAAAGAATTAAGATCAAAAGATCTGGAAATAAGCAGACGTGTAAGTGCTGTTCAGCAGATAGCGAACAGGGTGGCCAATGGAGATTACAGCCAGAAAGCAGTAGATCATTCACAGGATGACCTCGGAGATCTGGTAGATTCCCTGAACCATATGACTGATTCCCTTAAAAGGTCTTTCGAAAAAATTAATAAAAGTGACTGGCGCCAAAAAGGTCTTGCTTTACTCAATGAATCTTTAGTAGGCAATAAATCTGTGAAAGAAGTCTCTGATGCATCCTTAAACCAGCTTGTGGAATATAGTAAATGCATCAATGGTGCTCTGTATCTGTTTGATGAAGGAATCCTTAAGCTTAGTACAGCTTTTGGTCTGGAAAGTACAATGAAAAAAACTTTCGAGCCGGGAGAAGGAATGGTAGGACAGGCTTTTGCCAATGAAAAAATGCAGGTCTATAACAACCTTCGTGAAGAAGATTTTGCCGTAAGCTTTGCCAGCAGCAGGATAAAAATTAACAGCATATTATTATTTCCGGTTCATGCAGACGGTCACTGTATCGGAATACTGGAATTAGGATCAACTTCAGATTTTGATGAAGACAAAATTAATTATTTTGCCGAAAGCAGCCGCAATATCGGAATAGCCTTAAATGCAGCCAAAGGCCGCGAAAAAGAACAGCAGCTCCTGGAAGAAACCCAGGCTCAATCAGAAGAATTGCAGGTGCAACATGCCGAACTGGAAAATCTGAACACCGAACTGGAAGCCCAGACACAGAAACTTCAGGCATCTGAAGAAGAGCTGAAAGTACAGCAGGAAGAACTGATGCAGGCCAATGCCGAACTGGAAGAACGTTCAAGAATGCTTGAAGAAAAGAATCACCTGATCGCAGAAAGAAACAGTGAAATTCAGAAAAAAGTAGAAGAACTTGCACTAAGTACAAAATACAAATCTGAATTTTTAGCTAATATGTCCCACGAACTGAGGACTCCGCTGAATTCAATTCTTCTCCTTTCAAGATTAATGGCCGAAAATCCTGATGAAAACCTGAATGAAGATCAAATAGAATCTGCAAAAGTTATTCAGAGCTCCGGAAGCAGCCTTCTGACTCTTATTGATGAGATTCTTGACCTGGCTAAAATAGAATCAGGTAAAATGTCACTGGAATATCAGGATGTTGCAATTGATGATGTAGTGAAAGATCTGAAAAACCTATTCAATCCGGTTGTTCAGGAAAAGAAACTCAGATTTGATATTCAGATAGAGCGTGATGTTGAAAAAAACATCGAGACCGACAGGCTTAGAGTAGATCAGGTGCTGCGTAACCTTTTGTCAAATGCTTTGAAATTTACATCAGAAGGAAGCATTGATCTGAACATAGGGAAAGACCCTAAAAATAAAAACTTTATTGTTTTCACTGTAAAAGATACCGGAATAGGAATCCCGGAAGAAAAGCAGGCTATTATTTTTGAAGCATTTCAGCAGGCGGACGGCTCTACGCGCCGAAGATTTGGCGGAACCGGATTGGGATTATCCATAAGCCGTGAAATTGCCAGACTGCTTGGAGGAGAGTTAACCCTGAAAAGTAAAGTAAATGAAGGCAGCGAATTCAGTCTGATTATTCCTGTAAAAGCTGTATCTGAGACAGTTCAGTCTGAAACCGACCAGCATTTGGTGGATATCATTCGTGAAGATGTCGAAGTAATTCAGAACATTTTAGACGACTCGGAACCCCAGCCGTCCTTACCAGTAGAGCTATTACCGATTCCGGAAGCCATAGAAGATGACCGGGATTCAATAACCGCACAGGATAAGGTGATTTTAATTGTTGAAGATGATATTCATTTTGCTAAGGCACTTCTCAAATACGCCCGCATGAACCAATACAAAGGAGTAGTGGTGGTAAGAGGAGATTATGCATTATCCGCAGCCGTTCAGTACCACCCACAGGCTATTTTGCTTGATGTTCAGCTACCGGTGAAAGACGGCTGGCAGGTGATGGATGAGCTTAAATCCAATGCTGTAACCAGGCATATCCCAGTGCATATGATGTCTGTATTGCAGCTTGAGAAAGAAAGTCTGATGAAAGGAGCCATTGATTTCATTAATAAACCGATGGCACTCGATAAAATGACCGATGTTTTCAGGAAAATTGAAGAAGCTCTTCTGAAATCTCCGCAAAAGGTCCTAATTGTTGAAAACAATGCTAAACATGCCAGTGCACTGGCTTACTTCCTGAGTAATTTCAATATTTCCTTATCCGTAGAAAATAATGTTGAAGACAGCGTGGAAGCGCTGACGTCGTCTCATGTGGATTGCGTCATTCTGGAAGCTTCAAAAGGGAATGAATACCAGATCATTGAATCTATCAAAAGTTACGAAGGACTGGAGAACCTGCCCATCATTATTTTTACAGAACACAGTCTGTCCAAATCCGAAGAACTTAAGATCAAGCAGTATGCAGATTCCATTGTCGTAAAAACCGCTCATTCTTACGAACGGATTTTAGATGAAGTAGGTTTGTTCCTGCATCTGGTGGAAGAAAAAAATAACTCTGTTGAAACGGCAAGAAACAAAGTTTTAGGATCATTGACTGAAGTGTTAAGCGGCAAAAAAATTCTGATTACTGATGATGATGTCCGTAATATATTCTCATTGACCAAGGCTTTAGAAAAATATAAAGTTGAGGTCGTTGTTGCCATGGATGGAAAACATGCCCTGCAGCAGATTAAAGAACACAGAGATATAGACGTTATTTTAATGGATATGATGATGCCTGAAATGGATGGCTATGAAACCATAAAAGAGATCAGGAAAATGCCTGCTCTTAAAAGGCTTCCTATTATTGCCATTACGGCAAAGTCTATGATTGGAGACCGTGAAAAATGTATCGAGGCCGGAGCCTCAGATTATATCTCGAAACCTGTGGATATTGATCAGTTATTGTCCTTACTGCGTGTCTGGTTATATGAAAGTTAAATGATGAATAAGAAAATTTTAATTGTGGACGATGATCCACGTAATATATTTGCACTCAAACTCACTCTGAAATCCCGTGGATATCAGAGTGAAAGCTGTATCAGCGCTCAGGTAGCTATTCAGATTTTAAAAGAAAAAGAAATAGATATTGTCCTTATGGATATGATGATGCCTGAAATGGATGGATATGAAGCTGTGAAGATGATCAGAAATACTCCGGCTATCAGCCACATTTCTGTAATTGCCGTTACAGCACAGGCAATGCCGGAAGACCGTCAGAAGTGCCTCGATGCAGGAGCTCAGGACTATGTATCTAAACCAATTGATGTAGATCAGTTGATTACCGCCATAGAAAAACTTTCATAAATGTTGGAGCCGAGCATTGTAAAAGATGAAGAAGTGGAATACCTTATAAAAGATGTTTATGAGATGTATGGCTATGATTTTTCAGAATATAGCCGGGCCTCTTTTAAACGTAGGGTAAACCGAATCTGTCTGATCGACAGATTTACCAGCTTTGCAGAGCTCAGGTATACCATTCTTAATGATCCGGAATACCTGAAGCGCTTTGTAGAAGAAATAACGGTGAATGTTACAGAAATGTTTCGCGATCCGCATTTCTTTAAATCACTCAGGGAAAAGATCTTGCCGCAGCTCGGGACCTATCCGCTGATCAGGATCTGGGTGGCCGGATGTTCTACCGGGGAAGAAGCCTATTCCATAGCTATACTGCTTAAAGAAGCCAATCTCTACCACAAATCACTCATCTACGGTACAGATCTCAATCCATCCGTTTTGGAAACTGCACGTTCAGGCGTTTTTCCATTGCAGCAGATGAAAACTTATTCAGAAAATTACATGTTATCTGGAGGAAAAAAAGATTTTTCAGATTATTATACTGCGAATTATGATAGTGTAAGATTTGATAAAAGCTTACAGGAAAAATTGATTTTATCTACCCATAACCTGGTTTCGGACAGTTCTTTTAACAGCTTTCAGCTGATCATCTGCAGAAATGTGCTGATCTATTTTGACAGGGAACTGCAGGAACGTGTTTTTAAGCTTTTTGATAACAGTCTTGAGAATTTGGGCTATCTCGCACTGGGAGCAAAAGAAACCCTCAGATTTTCCAAATTGGACAGGAATTATCATCAGATAGATGACCAGCGCATCTGGAAAAAAGCAGAACATATGTAAAACAGGATCATGGCAACAGAAAACACAAAAACAGAATTAGTGGTCATAGGAGGGTCCGCAGGAAGTCTGCAGGTCATTCTTGAAATGCTTAAAAAATTGAAAGATAAGCTAAGTTTCCCTATTGTTCTGATACTGCACCGTAAGGCTTATTCAACCAATATCTTGCAGACGCTGCTGCAGCAGTTCATTTCCATTGAAGTGGTGGAAGTGGATGATAAAACAGAAATTCAGAATAATAAAGTATATGTAGTTCCTGCAGATTATCACCTTCTGTTCGAGAACAAAAATATGATGTCACTGGATTTTTCAGAGAAAATGAACTATTCGCGGCCATCCATCGATGTAACCTTCAAATCTGCTGCGGAAGTGTATGGAAAAAACCTGGTGGGTATTCTCCTGTCAGGAGCCAATGCTGATGGAGTGGAAGGTTTGGGATTTATCAAAAAAAATGAAGGAAAAGTCTGGATTCAGGAACCGGAGACGGCCGAGGTAGAGTATATGCCCAGACATGCTCTGCAGGAAGTTGCCTGTGATTTAATCATTAAGCCGGATAATCTGGCAGGACATATCAACCAGTTGTAAATAATAAATTAAAACAACCCTAAAAGATTTAAATAGAACGAATATGAGTACAAAGAAAATTTTGATTTTTGATGATGATACCACTATTTTAGAGATCATTACCATCATTTTTGAGGAGAATGGGTATCAGGTCGAAATTTCAGAAACATCTCATGATATTTTGGAAAAAGTGTCGCAGTTTCAGCCAGATGTTATTCTCATGGATAACTGGATTCCAAAAATTGGAGGAGTTCAGGCCACCCAGCTTCTGAAAGGTCATGAAGAGTTCAGATCAATCCCTGTTATTTATGTAACAGCTAACAATGACATCGTGAGATTGGCACAAGAGGCTCAGGCTGATGATTATGTGGCAAAGCCATTCAATCTTGATGATCTGGAAGAAAAAGTGGCTAAATATTTACAGGAATAGATAAATTAAACTGATAGGCATTTATATAAAATGCAATTTTAGAGTAAACAGAGTAATCCTTACATCAGCTGTGTAAGGATTATTGATTTAAATAATCTTTCTGACAGGCAGATACCTTATTTCCTCAAAATGTCTGATTCTTTCACGGATAAGTTCAACAGTGCATTTTCCGTTATTAATTTCAGTAATCAGTGCGGTTAAAAATAATTTCAGTTGAGGATGCAGTAATATTTTGCTTGTAAATGTAGAAACAATGATGGTCTTTTTAGAGACAATATTCTGTGTAAAAGTATACTCGCCTTCCAAATCAACGGTTGAATAAAACTGGTCTGTTATACTAATTGACAAATACCGGTGTATCAGATCTATATTTTGTAACATGTTTTCCATCTGGTGCATTTTATATAATATACAATAATATTTATGCCACAATTGCTTTTTAGCGTTTTTTCATTGATAGTCAGTCACAACGAAGATGGTTATTGGTAGTTTTAAAATAAATATGATCTTGCCCATGGGAGGACAGCCCGAAGATTTTTGTGAATGCCGGGTTGGGGTCTTACCGAAACAAGTGGCCTGAACCGCGGATTTAGTTTAGAGAATCTTGTCCAGGCATATGGAGAGTTGTACAAAGAGATTCATAAGAGCTTTTTGTAAAATTTGCTGTATGTAACATGAAAAACAGAATCTTCCTATCAATTTTTGAATGTATTTAAGAGATTCCCTATTTTTGCCAAAATCCAATATTCATGAAGAATGTCCTGAGCTGGATATTAATTACATTTCTTACGGTGTCTCTTTTGAATAACTGTTTCAGCAATAGTATTCAAAAGGAAATCAGGAAAAAATCCTCATTCCTTGCTGAACTGAGGAAATTATATTCTTCCGGAGACCCTTCAAAATGGCCGAAACCAATTCTGGATCCGCAAGCTGTACCTTATTTTTCTGAAATAGGACATCTGCCTGAAATTCAGTTTCCTGAGGATAATCCCTATTCTGAAGATAAAGCTTTGTTGGGAAAAACACTTTTCTACGACCCGCGGCTTTCCCAATCCAATCAGATCGCATGCGCTTCCTGCCATGATCCCGAACTCGGATGGTGTGATAACCGGACCTTCTCTTTCGGACACGACAGGCAGCTCGGCACCAGAAACGCGATGAGTATTCTGAATGTAGGGTATGCCCGGTCTTTATTTTGGGACGGCCGCGTTGCATCTCTTGAAGAACAGTCGGAAATGCCGATTCGTGATGAAAAGGAAATGAACGGGCATATTGATCTCGCAGCCGGAAAAATTGCAAAGATTAAAGGCTATGAAATATTATTTGAAAAAGCATTTGGAGATAAAATGGTCTCAAAAGACAGGATTTCCAAGGCAATAGCGGCTTTTGAAAGAACCATAAAGAACGGAACTTCTAAATTTGATCAGTTCATTGATGGGAAAGCAGATGTCTATTCTGATGATGAACTGATGGGACTGCATCTTTTCCGGACCAAAGCCCAGTGCATGAACTGTCACAGCTCCGGTTATTTTTCCAATAATCAGTTTGAAAATGTAGGAACTTCTTTATTAGGATCAAAAGAAGAAGATCTGGGTAGGTATTCGGTCACTAAAAATCCGGAGGATGCCGGAAAATTCCGCGTACCCGGATTACGTGAAGTCGCAAGAACAGGCCCCTGGATGCATAACGGTTCCATGACAACACTTACGGAAGTGATCAGTTTTTACAGCAGAGGAAACCCTGAACATTCCCAAAAACGGTCAACAGTTCATCAGGGAATAGCGCTTACTTCTGAAAAATCAGGTTTTGTAAGGCTGCTGGATCTTACGGATGAAGAAATTACTCAACTGGAAGCATTTCTAAGGACTTTATCTACAAAGCCGGAAAGAGTGCTGCTTCCTGCATTACCCAGGTAAAATACTTCTCGCATAATCAGTAATTAGCGTTCTATTGGCTCAGGATGTCAAGCTTTTTGCTACATTTATAGAGCAATAATCCTCAATAATGATCCACTTATGAATATTGAACTTTTTTCAAAAAATGCTTTAGTAGGAGCTGCTACCCAGGGAATAGGTGCAGGAATAGCATTGGAGCTGGCCAAATGCGGTGCTAACGTAACTGTAATGGCCCGCAATGAAGCAAAACTTAAAAAGATGGCATCTTCATTGCCTGTAATCAATTCCGGTCAGAAGCATCAGTATCTGGTGGCCGATTTTTCTAATTTTGAAGAGTACAGAAGGATTATTTCCGAATATTTCAGCAATAACTCTATAGATATCCTGGTTAACAATACCAATGGTCCGGAACCGGGGCTGGCACAGGATAAAAATGTAGATGACTATCAAAAAGCATTTGACCTGCTTTTTAAAACGGTTTGTGAGACAACTTTACTGGCTTTGCCACATATGATCAAACAGAAAAATGGGCGTATCATCAATGTTTCTTCATTATCTGTCAAAGAGCCGATCAATAATTTATCCCTTTCCAACTCCATCCGTTCAGCCGTGATTGCCTGGGCAAAAACATTATCCAATGAAGTGGCACAGCATCAGATTACGATCAACAATATTTTGACAGGATATTTTGATACGGAGCGTATTCAGAATCTGATCAGTCACGAGTCGCAGCAGACAGGCAAATCTCAGGAAGAAATAAAAAAAGCCAGAGAAAATAAAATTCCCATGAAAAGACTGGGTAAAACCGAAGAATATGGCCATCTGGCTGCTTTTCTGGCATCGGAATATTCATCTTATCTTACCGGAGCCAGTATTCCTTTAGATGGAGGACTGAATAATACCTATTAATTCTGAAGGAGATATTCAGATAAAACTTATAATTGTATTACGTTTCTTAATGATCATGTAATAATTCCCCAATCTGGGTTGTCTTACTATGTATTGAAACTACATGGTTTATGAAGAACTGGTCTTTTAAAAAATGGAACACTGTTTTAGGATGGGTGATTTTTGTGATCGCACTGATTACCTATTTCTCCACCATGGAACATTATCTTAGCTTCTGGGACTGCGGTGAGTATATTTCCTCAGCTGTAAAACTTGAAGTAACGCATGCTCCCGGAGCCGCTTTATTCCAGATTGTGGGAGCTGTGGCCAGTATATTTGCATTGGGAAATGAGCAGAATTATGCTGTTGTGATCAATGCGATGTCTGCATTGTTCAGTGCGCTGACGATTTTATTCTTATTCTGGACGATTACCCATTTTGTAAGACGGCTGCTGAACAAGGATTTTGATGAAATTACAAAACACCAGGAAATCTCCATTCTTTTTGCAGGAGCTGTAGGAGCATTATGCTTTACTTTTTCAGATACTTTCTGGTTTTCTGCTGTAGAAGGAGAGGTCTATTCCATGGCTTCCATGTTTATTGCTTTACTCGTTTGGTTAATTACCAAATGGGAAAATGAATACCTGGCGAAAGACAGTGAAAGATGGATCATCCTTATTTTCTTTGTATTGGGACTTTCTGTAGGAGTACACATGATGGGGATGCTTGCAGTGCCAGCCGTTTGTCTGGTATATTATGCCAGAAACTACAAGTTTACCTGGAAAAACTTTATCTGGGCCAACGTGATCACACTGGGAATTCTGATCATTGTTTTCAAAATTATCTTCCCATTGATCATGACGATGTTCGGAAGACTGGAAATATTCTTTGTGAACGGGCTTGGACTTCCGTTCCATTCAGGAACGATAGTAGCATTTATTCTGATGGCTGCAATGTCTTATTTTATGGTTAAATATGCGAGGAAAGTCAAAAGAAACGTTTTTCAAACGGTAGCCCTATCAGTGGTTTATATGATCATTGGATTCTCATGCTGGATGGTTATTCCTATCAGAGCGAATGCAAATCCACCGATGAACCTTAATGATCCTGATACTGCCATTGGTATGCTGGACTATTATAACAGGGAGCAGTACGGTGACTGGCCAACTATTTACGGACAAAACTATACTGCTTTCCTTGATGCCAACGGAATGGAGAAAAATGAAGACGGAAGCTTCAAAACGAAGAAAACCGGTGAGATCTATGAAAAAGATGAAAAAACCGGAACTTACAGAAAAACCGGTGACCGGTTCAATTACCTATTCAGTAAATCTCAGATTAGCCTGATGCCAAGAATGTTTAATGAAGACAAAGATGTGATGGCAAACTACATTTCTATGTACGGAGCTCCTGACTTTACCTTCAATTATGCCAATGAAGATGTGGCAGACAATCCTGAGGCAAAACAGATCTTTGATGAGCTGAGAGCAAAATATGAAGATAAAACCATTACGGCAGCAGATTACCTGAAGGTGAAGCCGTACAACCTGATCAATGTTCAGAAGCCTTCACTGGCTCAGAATATGGATTATTTCATTACGTTCCAGAACGGGTATTACTTTGTAAGATACCTGATGTGGAACTTCGTGGGAAGACAGAACGACCTTGAAGGAAATATGGAAAACACAAAAGGAAACTGGATCTCCGGAATTCCTTTCATTGATAATGCTTTACTTGGGAACCAGGATAAAATGCCTGCTAAATTCAAGAATGAAAGCACGGTTAAATTCTTCTTTTTACCCTTAATCTTAGGACTAATCGGTTTCTTTTTCCAGCTGAACAGGGACTTTGGGAGATTCTATGCACTGCTTTCATTATTTATTTTAACAAGTGTCGGAATTGTTTTCTACACGGGTGTGAAACCTTTTGAAGTAAGGGAAAGAGATTATGCGATGGTCGGTTCCTTCTATGCATTTGCGATCTGGATTGGCCTTGGAGCCGGAGCTATCTTATGGTTTATCCAGTCTAAGATAAAATCAAACGGAGCCAATATTGTTTTGGGAGTAGTTTTATTAGGTATCCCTTTTATGATGGGCTTCCAGAACTATACGCCGCATGACCGCAGCAAAAAATCGGCAGCGCGTGACTATGCCTATTCATTTTTGAAATCACTGTCTAAAGATGATATCATTTTTATCTACGGAGATAACGATACCTTTCCTGTATGGGCGATTCAGGAAACAGAAAGGTTCCGTGATGACGTAAAAACTGTAAATTTCACTCTGTTGGCGACCCCATGGTATATTGATCAGGTAAAAAGAAAAACATACAATGCAGCGGCAATTCCAAGTGAACTGACTCACGAGGATTACAGAGACGGAGTGAATGACCAGATCTACATGATGAAGAAAGAAGACTGGGAAGGAATTTTTTCTATGCTGAAAGAACAAAGTGTCCCTGATACACAATTTGGAGCCTTCAGAAAATACCTTACACAGGATTCACTGACATTGAAGGAAGCAATCAACTTTCTAAAGTTTAAATCTCCTGAAAAAGATGAGCTTCTGAAAATGTACTTCGGGGAAGAAAAATATGCGGAATATAATATTCTTCCGGTAAACAAGTTCATTCTTCCTGTCAACAAAGAAAATGCATTAAAAGCAGGAATCATCACTCAGGCAGACCTTCCGGACGTTGTAAACCAGATCATGATCACTTATAAAGGAAACACGCTTTATAAAAATAACCTTATGATGCTGGATATGCTGGCCAATTTCGACTGGAAACGTCCCATCAACTTCTCATCGGGAGGAATCTACGACAGTGAAAATGTTTTCTACCTGAACGAATATCTTCAGTTTGAAGGTTTCAGCTACAAATTAGTGCCTATTCATACAGCTCCAAATCTGGATGGTGATATAGGCAGAGTAGATGTCAATTCACTTTATAATGTTGTGAAGAACTTCAGATGGGGGAATTTTAAAGACCTGGGTATTCATTATGATGAGGCAGCCACCTCAAACATTATGGGCTACAGAATGACGACCGGAAGGGCCGCTTCGACATTGGCATTAAAAGGACAGAAAGCTAAAGCTATAGAATTATTAGATCTTGCTTCAAAAGAGATTCCTGCAGAGAAATATAATGATCCCCGCTCATTGAGCTCTATGGTCACCGGATATATCATTGCAGGGCAGGAGAAAAAAGGACTTCAGCTGGCAGAAATCCTTAAAAAAGAGATCCTTGAAGAATACGATTACTATCTGAGTCTTTCACCAACATTTCAGAGACAGTCAGCCAAGCAGATGAGAGTGAAGCCAATGGAATACTCGATGGTGGTATCAGCGGTTACAGATGCTTATAAGAAATTGGGACAGAATGAAAAGGCATATGCTTACCTGGTAAAATCTATAGAGCCAATTGATAAGAAATTCAATACTTTCCTCAAAGAACTTCAGCAGATGGGTAAAGAAAAGGCGATAAAGGAATCTGAAAATGTACAAAAGATCACTCCTTTTTATCAATATTTGTTCGATGTG
Organism: Chryseobacterium elymi; assembly: GCF_003385495.1. Lineage (GTDB taxonomy): Bacteria > Bacteroidota > Bacteroidia > Flavobacteriales > Weeksellaceae > Chryseobacterium > Chryseobacterium elymi. Next base: position 45,324 of record NZ_QNUH01000021.1, read on the forward strand.
ATGCAACCTTTCGATTCTACGTATTCAAAAGAAAAAGAAGATCAGATTACGAGGGAAATGATCAAAATTACCCAATAGATGTTTTGAATAAAAAAAATAAATAATCAATTGATAAATAGATACTTATTCATTGAGGTGTTTAAAAATAACATCTTAGAAAAAATAATAGAAGAGTTTCTTACATTTGAGTTTTAACACATCATTCCCATGAGAAATATAAGCTGTGTAATGAATTTTAAATGGTTGCTTCTCCTTCCACTTCTAATGATTGTCGGATGTTCAAAAGAAGAGAAAAAGTCTGAGCCCATTCAAAAAAATTCCGCCAGCACTCCTGCAGTCGCTGAGCCTGAAAAGACCGGAACAGAAGCTGAAACAAAAAAAGACCCTTCTGGTTTTATTCCGGAAGGCTATAAAGTTTTCAAAAAGTCCTTCGGTGATTTAAATAAAGATGGAGCAGAGGACTGTATTCTTATCATCAAAAAAACAGATCCAAGCAAGATCATTTCCGATGAATTCCGTGGAAAACTGGACCGTAACCGCCGCGGCCTGATCATTCTCTTTAAGAAAAATGAAGGGTACGAATTGGCTGCCAAAAATGAAACCTGTTTCTCTTCAGAAAATGAGGACGGAGGCGTTTACTATGCCCCTGAACTGAATGTTTATGCTGAAAAGGATAAGTTATATATTCATTATGCTCACGGCAGATATGGCTACTGGACCTACACCTTCAGATATGGACAGTCAGATTTTAAACTAATTGGCTATGATGAAAGTTCCAATACCGGTCCGAGGGTAAACAGTACAACCAGCATTAATTTTCTAACCGGAAAGCAGCTTGACAGAATAAATGTGAATGAAGGTGCTGAAAGTGGAGATGAAGTATTTGAAGATACCTGGAGAAAATTAAAAACAACAAAACTGATAACTCTTTCAGAGATTAAAGACTTCGATGAGCTGGAAGTCTCTAATCTTTAGAAAAGTCCGGAAAAGGACTTATTTTTTATTTGATTTTAATGGCTGCTGAAAAATTCCAGCATGTTATCCAATGCTTTTTCGGAATGCATCCTGTCTCCGTTTTCCAGGGATTCTTTTGTGGCTTCAGCAGCTCTTTGGCGCATCTGAATTTCATAATAACTGATGGCTTCCTCCAGAGTAGTGAAGCGATCCGATGTCAGGCATTCACTCAGTTCCAATGCATCCAGCATTGCCATATTGGCTCCTTCTCCTGCAAATGGAGGCATCACATGAGCTGCATCCCCAAGCAGGGTGAGATTGGGTTTTGTTTCCCATGACTGATTCAAAGGTATAAAATAGATAGGACGGGGAATAAAAGGGGCAGAGGCATTTTCGAAAAGCTCGTACCATATGCTGCTCCATTCAGCATATTCTTTTTTAAACCATTCCAGTATTTGCATTTGATCAGAGAAATCCAGACCGCTTTCCTTAGCCCAGTTTTCATTGGTTCTGAAACTCGCATAAAATCCAAGATCACCACTTCCTTTCTGGCCCATAAGCAGGTTTTTATGAGTTCCAAAAGCCATTATTTTTCCGTCCCTTATCAGTTCTTTGATATGCGGAGCCGTTTTTTCTGCATTATATACATTGCCTTCAAGCATTAAAATTCCTGAATAGATGGGTTTCAGGTCTGTAAGATAAGGACGGATCTTTGAATTGGCTCCATCCGCTGCAATCACGATATCTGCATAGGCAGAAAAACCGTTCTTGAAGTGCAGCTGCCAGCCTCCATTTTTAGGTTCCATCGCAATAAAATGGCTGTCCCAGATTACTGTTTCAGGTTTCAGAGATTCCAGAAGCATATTTCTTAGCGGACCGCGGTCTATTTCCGGACGGAAATTTTTATTTCCGAAATCTTCGTCAGGTTTTGTTTCGTGGTCGGTAAATATGATTTCTGCGTGTTCATTTACGATCAGCATTCTGTCTGCTCCGGGACGGTAATTCTTTTTAAATTCATCCAGGAGACCAGCACTTCGAATGGCAGCCATTCCCGATCCTTCATGCATGTCCAGCGGAGAACCCTGAACCCGGGCATTTTTATTAAGATCCCTTTCATATACCTTTACATTGGCGTTTTTAAGCTGTAAAAGTCTTGCCAGCGTCAATCCTCCCGGACCAGCGCCTACTATGGCTATCGATTTATTTTCTACTAACATTGTATTGTAATTTTAAATTTTACTGATGCAAAATTATTTTTGTTTCAATACGGATAATAGTATAAATCGGTCATTTTTGTTTTTGGATAATTCCTTTGGGACTACCCCTGAGAATTTCTTGATTTCTTTGATGAAATGAGTCTGATCTGTAAAATTAAGTTCCGGAAACAGCTTGCCTTCCGCAATATGGCTTAAAGAAGCTCTGAAACGCAGAATATTGCAGTAGGCTTTTAAAGAAAGTCCGAACTGCTGATTGAAATAACGGTTGATCTGTCTGCTGCTCCAGCCTGTTTTCTCTGAAAGTTCTTTCACACTCATTTCGCCGTTTGATGTATAGATAAGGTCAAAAAGCCTGTGCTTTCTTTCATCAACGGTTTGCGGAAGTAGTTCTGTTATTTTTTCTGTTATTTTTAGAGTAAATGTTTCAAGATTTTTAAGATCATCATCATTCAGATTCCAGAAATCATCAGGAAGATTCTTGCCACTGTTGATCAGGTCTGCAATGGAAGTGTGGAGGATATATTCCACGGCAAGAGGACGGAAACTGACTGCAAAAGCGATGGTGTCAGGAGGAATGCTTCTTTGTTCCGGTTCGGTCTCCAATCCGATAAGTAAAACACTGAAGGAACCAGATCCGGATCTCATAAAAAATAGATCCACCCTTCCGTCAGGGAGTATAACCACTTCTTTTGCTTCAACTGCAGGATTATGAAACATCCCTATATTTTCTACAAAGCTGTCCAGTGATGGCTCCGGTTGAATAAATTTACAGTAGAATTCGTTGTCCATAGAAGTATACTTCTGTTATAATTTTTTCAAAAAACTAAATTACAAGAAATTGGACTTAAGTGATCAATTTTAACCCAATCCTGTATAAATCTTTATTTTGTGAATAATTTTAGTTTAAAATTTGGAAAATATCCAAATAACTGATAATTTAGTTATAAATCACAATAATGAAATTCCCAATCTTTATATGCTTCTTTATTTTCATTTCAGGGGTCAATGCTCAGATGATTGATAAGGAAAAACTTCTTGAATATTATGAATCACAGCGTTATGCTGAAGCTGCCCAATATCTGCAGAGTGTATATCCTGAAGATACAAAAGATGTAAAAGCTCTGACGCAGATGGCATATTGCAATATGATGTCCGGAAAATTTCCGGAAGCAGAGAAAAATTATCTAAAGGTCAATACTGTAGAACCGGGAAATCTTCCGGTTTTATTCAGCTTGGCCAATATCAATTCCAAGAGAGGGAATGCAGCGAATGCTAAAGCGTATCTTTTGGAAATTATCCAGCTGGACAGCCTTAATTTCAGTGCGTACAAACAGTTAGCTGGTTTTGGAGATACCCCTGAGTCCAAATTACAATACCTCAAAAAAGCAAATGCCTTAAACCGTACAGAGCCGGATATTGCTTACGATCTTGCTGTGGCTTACCGGGAAATCAAACAATATCAGCAGGCTTATGATGTCCTTGAAACAGCTATTGGTGCAGATAAGGATAATTTTACGTTGCAGCAGGCCCAACTTCCGATAGCTAACCTGTTGGGCAAATACGAAGAGGTTGTTGAAACCGGAGAAAATCTTCTGAAAAAAAATACAGATGTCAACGTGATCAATGAAATGGGACAGGCTTATTTTTATTTAAAAGATTATCAAAGGTGTATAGCACTTTTTAAAACCTTGGAAGATCTTGGGGTTCAGAATGAAGGGACTCTGTATTTCATGGCTTTAAGTTACCGTGAGCTTAAGGAATATGATCAGGCTGCCATATATGCTGAAAAGACCATTGATGAGGGTATTTCCGATCATACAGCACTTTATTATACCGCTCTGGGAGGAATTTATAAATCCAAAAATCGTTTTTCAGATGCTCTGGAAGCCTACAAAAGAGGCCTGATGTTTAAAAACAGTAACACTATCTACTATCGTCTGGGCCTTTTGTATGACCTCAACCTGAAACAGGCTAAAAATGCAGTAACTTACTATAATCTATATCTGAAAAATAAACCGGACCCTGACAAAGAAAAAGAACAGATCAGTTACGCGAAGGCAAGGATCGTATCGTTAACACATCCAAAAGAAGTGGCAATAAAGTAGAACCTATCTTGGTTTATAAATAAAAAGCATCCTCAAATATAATTTTGAAGATGCTTCATCAGGTTTAGTGACAATCCGCATTGATAGGATTCAGGATATAATCTTTGTGCTGGGGAGGTTTTACAAAATAAGACGTTCCATAAATATTTCCGGGCCTGAAAAAATCTGTAGAAACAACCTGTGCACCGCTACTGAAGGCTGCTTTTGATCGGGTAAGATCATTAATCTTGGCTTCATAGGTTTCAATATCAGCTCTTGTTCGTACCATAAACCCTTGCTTCACCAGAGCCTGAATGTCCTGCTGCCGTACGATTGCATTATCTTTTAAAATAAAGGCTGCAAAACTGTCCTCCGGCTCACTTTCCATGAACATTAGTCTTTTTTCCAGAGAACCGTCAATAAGATAAGGGCTGTTTTTAGTAGACTGAGTTCCTGCACTTCCCGGTAGCAGCATAAATATGAATTTTCCTCTGCTGTCTTCCGCTTTCGGCCAGTTATTGTGAACGACAGCCTCCCGCAGTGTAGGAAACTTCCCCTGTACTTCTTTAGGAGTAATGATCTTATCTTTCCCCAGATACTGTAAAATTTCCTGATCCAGATCATCGTAAGCTTTTTGGGTAAAGGGTAAAACCTGGGTAGAATTGGGGAAAATAGGAAATCCGGAGTCCTTAGCTTCCACCATAATAAATAGGGTCGTGTGCTGAGGATGCTGATCCGACCATTTCCGAAGTTCCTTAAGAGCATCTTTTAACGTCGGATAATGTGATCTGAAATCAATATCTGCCATATGCAGAAGCTTAAATCCGGGTTGGTCCAGGTCTTTGGTATTGTGCGGTGCCAGATCTTTTACGCCTTTCTCCTTTAAGACGCGGTAGGATGCCGGATGATTAAAGCGGTTGCCGTCAGGATCATAGTAAACGTCCAGCTCAAGCCCACGGAGATTGGCATTAAGCTGCTCTGTAAAACCGGGATGATTATAATTGAGGGCCTCTGTAAAATCCATTCCGTTAGGATGGTATTCCTGGAATTTAGCTTTCTGCTCAGAGGACATTCCTGAACTGTATTTTGCCATCAGATTTTTGATAATAGGCGCTGCCAGATCCAATACTTTGGGATCTACCGGTTCTGCATAGGAATTATGAGTTCCCAGCACCTGTATCTGGTTAATTCTGATGTCTTTACATTTTTCCTGGGCATGGAATAGCGAGGCTGCAGCTACTGCAGCAGTGTACATATACTTTTTCATAAAGTGGATAATTATTTTGTACTATTAAAAATTGAAATTAACACCAAGCTGACCTCTTATTCCGGAATAGGAGAGGTTCTCAACTCTGGATTTTTCTCCCATATAATACCGGTTGGGCTCGTTGAAAATATTATTCAGTTCTGCAAACAGTCTGATATTTTTATTAATGCTGTACGACGTAGAAGCATCTACCGTAAAGTTTTTATCAAAATGCTGATAATGATCGGGACCGGCAGCTGTTCTTATTTCGCTGACGTAATCTCCCTTATAATTTCCGGCCAAACGGAGCATGAGCTTACTGGTTTCGAAAAATAATATGGTATTAAAAATATGCTTGGCCTGATTGGGAATGGTCGTTTTCATGGTTCCGGTCTGTTTTCCGTTTTCATAAACTGGCATTTTCATTTCGGAATTGATATAGGTGTAATTTCCTTCAAAACCAAGATGTTTCAGAAATCCGGGAAGCCTTTCAAATCGTTTGGAGATTCCGATTTCGAAGCCGTAGAGTTTAGCCCCTTCTAAATTTTTAGGAGTGGTAAAGGTGTATGGAAGTTCATTGATATTAACGATAGACTGGTCTTTGTAGATAAGATCGGTAATGTCCTTATAAAAAGCTCCGGCGGTGACAAGGTCCAGTTTTCCGAAATAGTTTTCAAACATCAGATCGAAATTATTGGAAAAAGTGGGGTTCAGCTGGGTATTTCCCTGGACAACAGTATTGGACAGATCATTGACAATAGTTCCCGGGTTGAGGTCATTAAAATCAGGTCTGGCAAAAGATCTGGTGTATGCAGCTCTCAGTATTCTGTCTTTGGTCAATTTCCATTTCATATTGATCATAGGCAGAAATAGGTTGTACTTTTTCCCATCTTTAATATCTTCTGCTACAGTTCCGGACTTATCGGAAACTACTTTCTTGCCGTAGAAGGAAATATCATTATATTCATTTCTTACACCGCCCACCAGCTGAAAGTTCTCATTGACCCGCCATGTGCCCATTACATAGGTGGCCCACACATTTTCTGTTCCTCTGTAGGAGCTGGTCATGTTGGAATTGCTGTTCTTTCCGCTTACCTGCTGCAATCCCAGAATATTTTGGGTGTCGGCATTATAAAATTGGTCGATCTGTCCGTTAGTGATCTGGTTGATCATGACTGACTGATAAGGATTGCCGATAGGATTCATAAAACCTCCTTTAAATGGAAAAGGTGTCTGTTCAAACTGGCTCATATAGCTTAACGGAGATCCCGGAATACCCAGTGCTGATTTCGGCATCCAAACCAATACCGCAGCATCAACTACTTTTTCTTTATTATTGAATTTTGTTCCGAATTGAAGTTTAAAATGCTCCGAAACGGTATATTTCAGATCCACCTGACCCCGAAGATCGGTTTCGCTGTTGCGGTTCTGGCTGAGGATCACCTGATTCAGTTTTAGCTGGTTGGCAGAAACCGGGCTCTGATTATGAGGTAAGGTAAAGTCTGCCGGATCACCCGTTCCGCCTGGAGCATCCATGGCAAAGTATTTTCTGCCATCAGAAGCCAGGTTTCCATAGGTCATAGGCTGCACAAAATTGATGATCGGGTAGCCTCTGTCATGGTCGTCTAAATTTTCCGGAGAATTAAATTTAAAACTTGATCTGGCTTTAGACAAAGACCAGTCTATTTCTAAACGCTGGCCAACCTGATGGTTCCCACCCACCTGCATGGAATATAAATCGGTAAGATAATCGGCATGTCTTGCCTGAAGAGTTACATTCTTAGAGTCAAAATTAAAATAGGTTTCCCGGACAGACTGTCCATCTTTGTATTGACTGTAGAGTCCTTTGAAGTACAATTTATTTTTACTGTTGATGTCATAGTCCATTGCGTAATTGAACCCTAAAGTTCTTCTGTCTGCCAGATAATCACGAAGCTGTAACTGATTGATGGAATAGGATGCTGTCTGATCTGCTAAACCATAATTGAAAATATTCCGCATTTGGTCTATGGCACTTGACCGTTGCCATATCACAGCAGAGGAAATGAATTTCAGCTTTTCCGTAATTTTATTTCCATAAACGATGGAAGAGTTAAACGTTGGAGATTTGGACATATTTACATATCCGGTAGCAGTACTTATGGCCAGTGTTTCTTTGTTGGGGGATGTTTTTGTAATGAAATCCACATTTCCGCCGATAGCGTCGCCATCAAGATCAGGAGTCAGTGCTTTGGATAAACGTACACTTTGTATAAGCTCAGAAGGGAAGATATCCATCTGGACTCCTCTGTTGGCATTGTCACCACTTGCGCTCGGCATTCTGCTGCCATTCAATGTGGAAGAAGTCCATTGAACCGGAGTACCTCTCACGGCAACAAAACGTCCTTCTCCCATATCCCTTTCGATGGAGACTCCCTGCATACGCTGTACCGCATCTGCAGCATTACGGTCCGGCAATTTCCCGATAGCATCTGCACTCAGAACTTCCGTAATGGTGTTAGAGTTTTTCTTCATGGTAATAGCCCGGGCCTGTGACGCTTTATAAGCGCTGGTGACCACTACTTCCTGAATGGCATTCTCTTTCCCTTTTTTTTCGCCCAGGCTGATCAAGCCAAGATCAACCGCCTTCTTATCAGCGACTATAAAAGGTAAATATATACTTTCGTAGCCTGTATATTCAATAACCAGTCTGTAATTTCCGTCAGGAATATTGCTTAATACAAAAGACCCGTCCGTATTCGACGTTATTTTTTCTGCTTTATTTTCTATATAGATTAAAGCATTAGGCAGGTTTCCCTGCTGATCAGTCACAATGCCATGGACTGTGGTTTGGGCCATCGCAAGGCCCCCGAGAAAAAAGCCAGCTGCAGTGGTTAAAAAAAATCTTCTTCGTAACATTTTATAAATTTTGCACAAAGATGTTTTCCCTGAGAAAGAATTCAGTTCATTTAAATTTTAACAGACTTGTTTAGATTTGAATATTATTTAATGTGTTGATTTTTAGTTATTTGTATTTGTTAAATAATTGTAATATAGCATTAGACTGTTATAAAACATGATCTGTTGGCAGGCAGTTGAACTCTTTTTTGAAATATTTGTAAAAGGTAGATTTGGACTTAAATCCGCATTGGTAGGCTAGGTCTGTAACATTGGAATCAGGCTCTTCTTCCTGCATACGTTTGAACTGTAAAACACGGTTACGGTTGGTATATTCATGAAAGTTGGAAGAAAGATATTGGCTGAACGTAATGGTAAGATCGGTTCTGGAAATAGATAAATACTGTGAAAGCTGCTCCAGGGTAAAGTCTTCATCCAGATAGATAATGCTTTTGTCATAAAATTCCTCTATGGAAGATTTTACTTTCTCAAAATCTATTTTAGAAAGATCTTTGTACTGGTATTTTTCCTTAAAAAGAGGCTCTTCAGGGACTATAAAGGTGTCTTTTTTCTGCTGTTCGTGGTACGTTAAAATATAAACGTACAATATCCAGGCAAACTGGATTAAAAATGAAAGGTTATACATTTTTTGAAACAGAAGAATATCCAGCCCTAATTTGTAGCTTGACCAGAAAGCCAAAACACTCCCTAACACAAAAGTTAAAAACAGCCGGAATTTTTTTATAAAAGGATTTTCGATCTTTTTTTGATGCAGCGACAACAAAACAATACAGATGAAAAGACTTCCTGTCCAATAATGAATATAATAATTGGCAAAATACTTTGAGTATAAACCTATAATGAGATCTCCTTCTTTGTAACCGAATAACTTTGCTGACAATCCAAAGGTATGGATGAGAACGATCAGCGAGAAAGGGTAGAGCAGGTATTTCAGTTTATCCCGGTGTTTGAAATTAATCAGATAAAAAGTAATGTACAGAAATATCAAACCCTTAAAAACTCTCAGGCTGCCCGGTATTTCATAAAGAACAGATTCATAGCCGAATCTTTGGATGATGAAATATTCATAGCCCATATCCACGAGTACGGTCACAATGTAGAGCAATAGCATATTGTGAAAAGACTTTCTGTTCTTGGCAAGACAGAGTAAGACAGCCAGCGTAATTACAGCCTGCAGGATAACAACCATTAAAATGTACAACATAGCCAGTTTAAATCTGCCCAAAATTATCAATAAACAGGAAGGATGGTTTTAACGGATCATTAAATTTTTGGTATTTTTATAAAAAGTTTTCAGGGACTCATGCTCATTTTCAAAAGTATAAATGTTCAATCAGTAAATATTTAGTTTAAATTAAAAGCAAACATAAACAGCAGGTATGAAATTGAAATTAAGCATTCTGGATCAATCCCCAACCATTGAAGGAGGAAATTCATTACAGGCATTGAAGAACAGCATCGATCTGGCGCTTTTTGCTGATAAAGCAGGATTTCATAGTGTCATCTATTCCGAACATCACGGGGTGAAAGCATACGGAAGTTCAAGTCCTGAAATTCTGTCTGCCATCATATTAAGCAAAACCCAGCGCATCAAAGTAGGAACCGGAGGGATCATGATGAAAAATTATTCAGCCTACAAGATCGCAGAATGGGCCAAAATGCTGGAAAGTCTTTATCCGGAACGGTTTGTCCTGGGTTTGGGGAAAGCCCCAGGAGGATTAAAAGATGCCGTATCCGCATTGAATAACCACCGTCCCGTTGTTTTATCCAGTCAGGAAACTAAACTTGAAGAGATCATACAATATATTAAAGAAGAAAAGGGAGTCTATGGAGAGCTTATTGCCCAGCCAAAAGGCCTTTTTCATCTGCCTGAAATCCTATGGCTTGGCTCCGGAATTCAATCTGCCAGGGAAGCGGCTCAACATGGCGTGGGGTACTCATATGCTGATTTTATGAGAAATGATCAGGGGACGAAAAGTACTGAAACTTATTTAAGCGAATTCGATAGAAACCAGTACAGTCCGGCTCCTTCGCTTCAGGTGGCTGTTGCGGTATCTGTAGCAGAAGATCTGAAATCAGCTCAACATAATGCTTACGGAATGGCTTATCAGTTTCTGCAGGCAAGGCATATACAGGCACCGGAAGCACTTCTTCCCTCGGAAAAAGTTGAACAGAGAATATTGGGAAGTGAAGATGAAGAAGAATTTTTTAAAATCCTGGATCATATCATTACAGATACACCGGGAAATATTTCAGCGAGGCTCCGGGAAAAAGCGGACGAGTATAGTACAGATGAATTAATCATTCTCTGTAATATGTTTAAAGAAACAGACCGTATAGATACCTATAAAAGCATTATATTGGCAAACGTATAATCACATATCCCTCATGAGCTATAATATCCAGTTATTCAGCATAAAAACAAAAGAAAAAGAGAAGGCCGCCGATGACGACAGCTTTTTTGACCGTGAAGAAAATCTTGTTCCATTCACGGGAGAGCAGATAGCGGGATTGAAAGAACGCCTTTTAAAGTATAAATATGCATTGGTAAGAGAAGATGAAAAGGGAATTCATTTCAGCCATCCTGATGAAGATTTTGGAAACGCCTTACTTACCGATAAAGGCCTTTATTTCGATGCAAATTTGAGTGAAAGTTCCATTTTTGAAGTAGGAATGACTGCATCTGAATTTACAGATACGGGTGAATTTGCAAAATATGACCCGCAGAATGAGGGCTGGGAAGAATTCTAAATTTCAACTATAATTTTCTAAAATTCTGCAGCGTTTCTGTGACTCCTTCAGGTTTTTCATTTTCAAAAATACCTGACTCTAAAACTCTTTCAAAGGTTTTCGCAGTTCCTGAAGCAATGATGTTAGGGAGATTTTCACTTTTCAACATTTCGGCAAGACCTTTCATTTCATCGATTCTCCTCACAATATGCTGTGGATAGGTAGGCGTTGTTTTCATGAGGTCCTGATAGGTTCCCGGAAGGAATTCCTGAAGACTTTCGTTCAGCTCATCCAGGATTCCGAAATGGGCTGCTGCAGTCATGGTTTCAAAAAACAGGGCGTTCATTCCTTTATTCACCATAGAAAATAGAAGTTTGTATGCTGATGCTGCCTCTGTTTTTTCACCGGCATCTTTTATTTTAAAAACAGGAGCAAACAGATTGATAAACAAATTTCTGTACATACCGCTCACCACCAACACAGCATGGTCAGGAATGTCTTTGGAAGCTCCCATTACTGCTCCATTCACAAAAGGAACATTTACAGACGAAAACAGTTCTTCAATAGATAGAGCAATAGCGGGAGTATTGGAATTTAAATCGACATAGAGAGGACGGTTTGAGGTTGCTTTCAGACAGGAAATAATACGTTCTGCCATTTTAAGGCTTCCTTGCGGGCTGGTAAGCGAAAGGATAACATCAGCCTGCTCAACAGTATCCTGAATAGAATGAGTATCAATAATTCCTAATTCTTTTATATTCTGTAATGTTCTTTCCGACCTTCCTTCTCCTGCAGTGATAACTTTAAAGTTGTGGTTTATAAGTGCTTTTGCTATTTGGGTTCCCATATCTCCAGGGAACAGAACGGCAATAATGGGTTGAGTTTTCAATATAGATGATTTTTGAATGTTGAATATTCGAAGATACAAATCTCTTTAATTTTTTTCAGTTGTCACACACATTGTATCGATACGGTTTATTGATAAAACTGATTCATAAAGGAACTGTTCCGGATTTTGCTTAATTTTGATTCTTGCTGAAGCACTTTATTATTATGAATAAGTCCTCAATTAATAACTATTTCCATTCCTTATTTGACATCAAAGAAGAAGTGGTTGGAAAAATCACAGAGACATTCAGTCACTTTGAACTCAAAGCGAATGAAGTTTTGCTGAATAAAGATGAGATCAGTACCAAAACATTTTTCCTGGAAAAAGGATATGTCCGTTCTTTTATCCTTAATGAGGACAATGAAGAGATTACCACTAATATTTATGCAGCGCCCTGTTTTGTCAACGACTTTCTGTCGTTTTTCAGACAGCAGCCCGCTAAAGAAACCTACCAAACCATTACGGCATGTTCTTTTTGGGAAACAGGTTTGGAAAATGTACAGCACAACTTTCATAACATCCCGGAATTCAGAGAATTCAGCAGGCTTCTTTTCGTTCTCAATTATTACAGCATTCATGACAGGCTGATAGAAATGGCCAGCCAGAAAGCCTCTACACGATATTTTAACCTGATGAAAAAACATCCAGATATTTTCCAGTTTGTGCCTCTGAAGATTATTGCTTCTTACCTGGGAATTAAAGACAGTTCATTAAGCCGCATCAGAAGAGACATTCATAAAATGTAACCGTACAGGTTTTAGAGTTGGAGGGTTTTCGGGTTTTAGAGTATATGAGTGTATTGAATTGCCGGTTGGTATCTGATGTCTTGCATCTTGACTTTATCATTTACTGTTCACTTGCAAAGCAAAATTAACGATTGACATTTTCTAATATTAATAAAAGTCTCAAGTCTCAAGTCTCAAGTCTCAGGTCTCAGGTCTGAAATCTGAAATCTGGCATCTGAAATCTAATTTCTTTTCATTTGTCAAGTGATATATTAGAATTTGGATCTCATCTTTGTTAAAAATAAATTTATGAGCAAGAAACATATTGCAGTGCTTGGATTGGGTGGGGTAGGCGGATATTTTGGTTTTAAAATCAATCAGGAAAATGAATCCTCCAAAAAATATAAAGTCAGTTTTGTAGCCAGAGGAGAAACCTATCAGAAGGTAAAAGAAAACGGACTGGTTCTTCTCTCGCCTGAGCATCCTGTAGATCATACCCACCCCGATGCTGTAGAGCAGAATATCAGTGACGTGAAAAATGCAGACTTAATATTGATCTGTGTAAAAGAATATGATCTCGAAAATATTTGCCAGCAGCTTAAAGAGGTAATCAGTAGCGAAACAGTACTGCTTCCCATGATGAATGGTGCGGATATTTATGAAAGAATTAGAAAAATAATTCCTGATAACGTTATTCTGCCGACCTGTCTGTATGTTGCTTCCCATATCAAAGAAAAAGGAATTGTAGAGCATAAAGGAAAAGCAGGGAAAATGATTGTAGGAAGAGATCCTGAACATGTTTCTGCCGATGTGGATTGGATCGTGGATGTGTTGAAGGAAAGTAAAATTGATTTTGATTTTAAAGATAATTCATTAACGGATATTTGGACGAAATATATTTTTATTGCCAGTTTCGGACTGGTGACAGCTAAACATAATTCTTCCATTGGAACAGTGTACACAGATGAAAATCAGAGAGCCGAAGCTTCTGAAATCATGAAAGAAATAAAAATGATCGCTGACAGAAAAAGAATTGCCCTGGATAAAGATATTATTCAGAAAACATTTGAAAAAGCAGCTACATTTCCTTTCGAAACTCCGACATCTCTACAACTTGACGTCAACTCCGGAAAAGAAAATAATGAACTTGAATTATTAGGTGGTGCCGTTTTGAATTTCGGAAAAGAATTGAGTATTGAGACGCCTATCACACAGGAAATTTATAATGAAATAAAAGCCTTATAAGCTGAGATATTTTAGTTTCTAAAAACAAGTTATAAAATGAAAGCGGGTTTATTTCCCGCTTTTATATTGGTTTCTAATTGATAAGTTCACCCATCTTAAGAATGAAGGAATTTTTGCCGGCTGAATAATATATCATCAGTTTCACGGTGCTCAGGATCATCTATACAGCAATCTACCGGGCAGACCGTTTTACACTGCGGTTCTTCATGAAATCCCTTACATTCCGTACATTTTCCGGGGACAATATAATAAACATCGTCAGCGTAGGCTTGTTGATAAGCTCCTGCATCCGCTTCAGTACCGTCCGGAAAGACCACTTTTCCGGAAAGTTTTGTTTTATCCTGCCATCTCCAGTCCATAGCACCTTCATAGATTGCTGCATTAGGACATTCGGGTTCACAGGCTCCGCAGTTAATGCAGTCATCAGTTATTGTAATAGCCATATTATATTTTTTTGAAAAAGATTTAAAAGAAATTTCTCCTGACTTGTTATGGTCCGAGAAATCTCCGTCTAAACATAACTTAAATGAAAAAACACTTGGTTGTAATTCTATTATATCTTTCCTATTTTCTTGGTAGTTGCAATGCCGATCATCTTATCAAACTTAGCAGAATATAAAGCAGATATTTTTGCCGGATCTTCCGGATCAAATAATGCTGATCTGATAATAGGTATGCTAAAAGGAAGTGGCCATGCCCGCAGGGATTTAGCAACCGCATCCATTGTATTAATGCCCTGCATAGCCTGCAGGCCATCTGCCCAGCAAACTAGGCCAACTGTTTTATCCGTGAGATAAGGCTGATAATGATTGGCTGTAACTTCAAGCCAGTCCAGACAGTTTTTCATTACTCCTGGAATACTGCCATGATAAAGCGGAGCCATCCAAAAATGAATATCTGCCTCCAAAAACAGTTTGGACATGCGTTCTACAGCCAAAGGAGCCTTAGTAAGGCTAGTGTCAAAAAGTGGAATTCCTGAATCCGCCAGTGTAAAAATCTCCGTCTGGAAACCTGATGGCTCCAGTCTTTCTGCAAAATATCGGGAAATCCGTCCGGAAGTCGATTCAGGTCTTCTTTCTAAAGAGCCGTTAAATATAAGTGCTTTCATTGCTTTTAGCTTTTAAAAATTACTTTCGGAAGACCTATTTCTCCATACATCAAAGTTTTGACCAAAGGTTTCAAAAGTCCGGCTGCCAATAAGTACAGAGAAGGATCATGATCAGCTTTTGCCCGGACCACGACTTTCTGATTTTTATATGATCTCAGATCTGCATACATAAGGCGGCGTTTCCAAAGATCCAGCAGAACTGTTTCTGCATTATTTAAATCTGCATAAATGGCATACGGAGATAACTTTTCCATCAGCATCATAAATGCCCAGGGCGGAATAATAGCATCTGTAGAGCAGATGATTCCTACAGCTTTTTCATTGTATACAGAAAAGTCTACGGCAGCAATGGATTCCTTAAATTCCTTTTCCTTCACAATCATTCCCATGAAAAGATGATCTTTGATATCCAGTTCCACTATTTCTGTAGTTGGCCTGTAGTCTGAAAGATCAAGGGCAATGATTCCGGAGGCTTCCGCTTTATTGATGAATATTTTCTGATCCATAATTGATTTTGTAATCAATATTAAAGTTAGTTATTTAATTTTTGAAAGAGCTTCTTCGTATTTTTTCTCTACGGCTGACCAATTTAAAACAGACCAGAATGAATCAAGATAATCCGCTCTTTTATTCTGGTAAGCTAAATAATAGGCATGTTCCCATACGTCAATCCCTAGAATCGGAAAACCTCTGTTGACCGGTTGGATATCCATCATCGGGTTATCCTGATTGGGAGTAGAAGCCACAGCCAGCGAACCGTTAAATTTTACAAACAGCCATACCCATCCGGATCCGAACTGCCCAAGACCTGCTTTTTTCATTTCAGCCTTAAGATTTTCAAGGTTTCCAAAAATAGAGTTGATAGCTTCTGCCAGCTTTCCTTCAGGATTTAACTGAGGCTGTGGAGAGAGAATTTCCCAAAATAATGAGTGGTTGAAATGTCCGCCACCGTTATTTCTTACGGCAGGGCTGTATTCACTGATTCTTTGAAGGATGGAACCCAGATCGTCTGAAGTTTCATCCGACGCCTTCAAAGCTGCATTCAGATTATCCACATAAGCCTGATGGTGACGCTGATGATGAATGGTCATTGTTTCTTTATCTATAAATGGTTCCAGTGCATCGTAAGCATAAGGAAGCTGAGGTAGTGTAAATGTGCTCATTGCTTTTATTTTTTTAATTAATGTATTCCAAAGGTAATCATATATTTTAATAAAACAACTTTATTGTTGTTTTATTGGATGGGCGTATTTTACTTTAAACAATTGAATAGCTGTAATTTAATATATAAAACTAAAGATTATAGAAAATGACTATATTTGTTGTACGAAAATAAAACAACTTAAATATTGTAAAATGAAGAAGCCGGCAGCAGACCGAATCCTGATGTTCTTAAAAATGAGAGGGGAGGCGACATCGCTTCTGATCTCTAAAGAGCTTTCCATAACAAAAGAAGGCGCAAGAAAGCATTTACTGAACCTTGCTGTGGAAGGACTCATCCGGCCTGTCTCAAAAAGTGAAGGAGTCGGACGGCCTTCAACCTACTATACCCTTACGGAAAAAGGATTGTCGCAGTTTCCGGATTCCCATGCCGACGTAACTGTACAGATCCTGAGGTCTGTAAAAAATTTGTTGGGAGAAAACGCATTGGATCTGCTGATCAATGACAGAGAAAAAAATACATACGAACGCTATGAAAAAGCTTTGGTAAAAGCAGAATCCTTAGAACAACGGTTAGAAGTGCTGGTACAGGCCCGAAGTGAAGAAGGTTATATGGCAGAATGGACGAAAGAAGGCAATGAGTATTTCCTCATAGAAAACCACTGCCCGATATGTGCCGCCGCCACCGAATGTCAGGGATTCTGCCGGGCAGAGCTTTCCAACTTCCGAAACCTGATCGGCAAAGAGTATCAGGTGGAAAGAGTAAGCCATATTCTTTCCGGTGGACAGCGATGTGTGTATAAAATTAGTGAGTGATTTTTAGATTAAAGATTAAAGATTAAAGATTAAAGATTAAAGATTAAAGATTAAAGATTAAAGATTAAAGATTAAAGATTAAAGATTAAAGATTAAAGATTAAAGATTTTG
>NZ_QNUH01000022.1 GCF_003385495.1 Chryseobacterium elymi
CTGATTGATTCACTGTTAAATATACGAAAAATAAGTCTTAAAAACAAGAGTAAATAACTGTAAGTCAAAATGTTAAATCATTAACTTAATGACATTGGGCTTTAGCCCGCTTAAAAAGTATAGCTCATCTTTTGGCTAAAGCCAAAACTAATTAAAAATCTTACTCATCATTATGTAAAATTTCTTAATTTTAAATAACCTCAAACCCAATGCTGTATGAAAAACTTATGTAAAATTCTATTCGTCATCTGTTTCATCAATATAATAACAATAGGTGCTCAGACTAATTATCCGCAAAATTATTTCAGGAACCCTCTGAATATTCCCATGCAGCTGGCTGCCAACTTTGGAGTGGTGCGCTCCAATCATTTTCATATGGGTTTGGATTTGCGAACCAATAGCCAAGAAAATCTATCCGTTGTTGCAGCTGCAGATGGTTATATAAGCAGGATAAAAGTGGAACGGTACGGCTTCGGAAATGCTGTTTATATCACCCATCCGAATGGTTATACCACAGTATATGCCCATTTAAATAAATACTTCGATAAACTGGACGAATATGTAAAAGAAAGACAATATAAAGACGAAAAATGGGAACAGGATATCACTTTTTCTCCCGAACAGTTTCCTGTATCCAAAGGGCAGCTCATTGCTTTGAGTGGAAATACCGGAGGCTCAGCCGGGCCACATTTACATTTTGAGATAAGAGATACAAAAACGGAAGAATGCATCAATCCTTTGCTTTTTGGCTTTAAGATTCCGGATGGTATTTCACCTATTATTAGTGGACTTTATTGGTATGACAGGAGGTTCAGTACTTATGAGCCCGGCGCGAACGGAATTACGGTGAAAAAGAATGGAAATAATTATACAACCGATGTCATTCAGGTAAGCTCACCGGAAATAAGCTTTGCTGTTAAAGCGGTGGATAAAGCCAATCAGGGATTTAATCTTGGGATTTATCATGCAGAATTATTAATGGATGATCGTCTGATTTATAGTTTTTCCATTGATCAGGTGAGCTACGACGATACCCGATATCTAAATGGCTGTATAGATTATCCCAAGTTTACAAAAGATAAAATGAGCATTCAGCATTTATCTGAATTACGGGGAATGAAACTGAAAAATTACAATTCATCCGGTAAAACAGGAATTATTCACTTTGAGGACGACAGTGTTCACAATATTGAAATTGTTTTAAAGGACGTCAGCGGAAATACAAGTAAGCTGATCACAAAAGTTCGTTATGCGAGAAATTCGCAACAGGTTACTCCTTCGGATAAATTGGTGAAACCGGATGAAGCAAAAACAGTAAGTACGGAAAATGCCGAAATCAATCTCAGTAAAAATGCATTGTATGATGCTGTGAATTTTAACATGGATGAAAAGCCAAGCTCCAATACAGATGCTATTTCCAACACTGTTATTCTACATAATTCATACATTCCGGTTCATGATGGTTATACTTTGAAAATAAAGCCCAACAGAAAATTATTGGATAAAGAAAAAGAAAGAACAGTTGTTTTGTTCGATTATGGAAGTGATACGGACGTTGTCAAAGGAAAGTGGAGAGGTGATAAAGTAGAAGCCAGGTTTAATAGACTGGGCAAGGCAATACTCTTGTTAGATCAAAGTTTACCATCTGTCTCTCCAGGTTGGCAGGACGGAGCGCTTATAAAAAACAGTACTTTACGATTGAATGGAAGAACTAAAATTGGTGACATTATATCATTCCGTGCGGAACTGGATGGGAACTGGCTCCGCTTTGCCCGGGTAAAAGATGACTTTATCTATGTTTTTGATGAAAAATGTCCTAAGGGCT
This sequence comes from Chryseobacterium elymi, assembly GCF_003385495.1. Lineage (GTDB taxonomy): Bacteria > Bacteroidota > Bacteroidia > Flavobacteriales > Weeksellaceae > Chryseobacterium > Chryseobacterium elymi. Next base: position 1,826 of record NZ_QNUH01000022.1, read on the forward strand.
CAGGTTCACACACTCTAAAAGTAACCACAACCAATACAGCCGGAAACATCAATACACAAATTTTTACTTTTCAAAGGTAAATTATTGCGGCCCCATTTTTTTAATTTTTAATCATTCAATCTTTTAATTTAATTAAATAAATTTGTTCCTTAAAATTAAATCATTGGAATTCTATCCGGACATCGAAAGATCAAATCTTCACGACATCAAAAAGTTTCAGGAGTATAAGCTTCAGGAACTTTTAACATATCTTCAAGCCCATTCACCTTTCTATCAGAAACTGTTTAAAGAGAACAGTATCAATATCTCGGATATCCAAACATTGGATGACCTGCAAAAAATACCTACCACCACAAAGAATGATCTGCAGGAACATAATCATGATTTTTTCTGTATTCCACCGGATAAAATTGTTGATTACAGTACAACTTCAGGAACCCTAGGCGACCCGGTAACTTTCGGACTGTCAGACAGCGATCTGGAGAGGCTTGCTTATAACGAAGCCATTTCTTTTGCCTGTGCCGGAATTCAGAAAGGAGATGTAGTGCAGATGATCACCACAATCGACAAGAGATTTATGGCGGGGCTGGCTTATTTTTTAGGGTTAAGAAAAATGGGTGCCAGCGTGGTAAGAATGGGTCCCGGTATTCCGGAGTTGCAGTGGGATTCTATTTTCAGATATAAGCCTAAATACCTCATCACAGTTCCGTCTTTCCTTTTAAAGATGATTGATTATGCAGAAAAACATGGACTGGACTATAAAAATTCCAGTATCTACGGAGCAGTTTGTATCGGTGAGAGCATCAAAAATCAGGATTTTACAGACAATATTCTTTCACATAAGATTAAAGAAAAATGGGATATTAAGTTATTCTCAACCTACGCTTCCACAGAAATGAGTACAGCCTTCACGGAATGCGAGTTCCAGATCGGAGGTCATCATCACCCGGAATTGATTATCACGGAAATTCTTGATGATAACGGAAATCCAGTGCAGGAAGGAGAGAACGGTGAGCTAACGATCACCACTTTAGGTGTTGAGGCTGTTCCTTTGCTGCGTTTTAAAACAGGAGATATCGTAAAAGCGCATTACGAGCCCTGTGGCTGCGGAAGAAATACCATGAGGCTCGGTCCCGTTGTGGGAAGAAAACAGCAGATGATCAAGTATAAAGGAACAACACTGTATCCACCTGCAATGAATGATATTTTAAATGATTTTAATACTATATTATGCTATCAGATTGTTATTCAGTCTAATGAAATCGGGTTGGATGAAATTATCATCAAGCTAAGTACAGATCAGGACCATGAAACCTTCGTTAATGAAGTTCGTGATCATTTCAGGGCAAAACTGAGGGTAAGTCCTAAAATTGAAATCGTAGATTTTGATATTCTGTCCAAAACTGTTTTTAATCCGAACAGCAGAAAACCAATTACATTTATAGATTTAAGATAATAAGACCAGAGGATGAAAAAAATATTATTTCTTTTGTTAATTGCTCTTTCTGCCGGTGTTATGGCTCAAAGGGTAAGAGTTGTTTCCGGAGATTACAAGTTCCTGAAAGATCAGAAATTCATCAAAGTAATTTTCAAATTTGATGGCGTTACTTTTGCGAAAAAGAAGATCAGTGAGGATCAATATATCAAAGATAGGATGGAGGATATTGAGCAGACCAGCGGTAAAGAAGAATCTGAAAAATGGAGAAAAGACTGGGAATATTCAAAAGAAAAAAGTTTTCCGGATAAATTTTTGGCTTCATGGAATAAAAATATCGACATTAAGGCTGCCACAAACATTGAGGAGACGAAATATACCCTTATTGTAGAGCCTACATGGATTTCCCAGGGATGGTTTGCCGGGGTTGTCAACGAGCCTGCAAAATTGGATTCCAGAATGACCTTTATAGAAACAAATAATCCCGATCATGTTTTACTGGTTGTTGAAGGAGTTGGAGCAACAGGTGATAATGTGATAGGAATTCCAAATCATAATGACCGGATCGCAGAATGCTATGCAAAAACTTCTAAAATGTTGGCTCTGAAAGCAAACCACTACAAAGAAAAAAAGTAATAATTGATTGCTTTTTTATAATATATTTGAAACTTCAATTTTTTAGAAAAATTATAACTATGAAAAAACTATTATTTCTATTGTTTTTTGCAATTTCTACAGTTGCAATAGCTCAGAAATTTAAAATCCAAAGTGGAGATGCAAAATTCTTAAAAGGAACTGAAATTGTAAATGTTGTTTTTGATTATTCCGATATGAAATTGCTGAAAGAAAAGTATACAGAAGCAGAATATGTTCCAAGAAGAATTGAAGAACTGAACAAAAAAACTGAAGGAAGCGGTGATATATGGAAAAAGCAGTGGGAACGTAGTAAAGAAGAGTTATGGAATCCGAAATTCATCACGACATTCAATAAGATTTTATCAAAAGAAAATATCAATACAAAGCTTAAAGAAAATGCTCAAAGTCCATATACATTGATCATTAAAGTAAAATGGGTTTATCCGGGTTGGGATGCCGGGATCATGAAGCAGCCTGCAAAAGTAACTATGCAGCTTACTTTTGTTGAAACAGATTCTAAAAAGGTATTGTGTGATATAGAAAGTACAGACGCTCCGGGAGATCAGTGGGGAAGTAATTTCAATAACGAAACCAGAGTTGGAGAAGGTTTTGCTAAAACAGGTAAAACTCTTGCCCAGAGAATCGAAAGAGATTTGAAATAAAAATCGGTCTGAAAATTTTCAGACCGATTTTTTATGGTTGTTCCTGCTGTTTCTCTGTTTTGATGAGGTTGGCAAGATTTTTAATAACCGTATCATGCTTTTTTACAAAAGGATTGTCTTTATTCCAGACATAGCCTGCTAAGACTGCACATATTTTCCTTTTCACATCTTCATTTTCAGGCCTGTGGAAAAATAACTCCTGCAGATTTCCGGTATACCATTCCTTTACATATGTTGTAAAAACGTCTACGCCATAAAGAATATAATCACTGTATTCTTTTTGCCAGTCGATTTTCTCACCGTTAAGCTGTCGTAGAGCCAATTTTGCGGCTAGCATTCCCGATTCTGTGGCAAACGCCATTCCCGATGAAAAAACAGGATCAAGGAACTCAGAAGCATTTCCTGTCAGGGCATAGCCGTCACCAAACAGCTGCTTTACCGAGCAGGAATAATCTTTCAGGTGTCTTGGCTCAAAAATAAAATCTACATTGCCAAAACGTTTTACATAATAATCAGAAAGGGAAATCGCTTTCCTTAATGCTTCCGTTGCATCCCCATTTTCAGATAGTTTTTCAATATATTCTGTAGGTCCTACAATGCCCACACTCGTGTTTCCGTTGGAAAAAGGAATTACCCAAAGCCAGACTTCAGTTTCAATGATGTCAAAAGAAATTAAAGTACCTTCCTCACCTTCTTCTCTGTTAATATCTTCTACATGAGAGAAAATAGCAGAATGCGGAGAAAGCTTTGAGGGCTTTTCAAGATCAAGGAGCCTAGGCAGTACTCTTCCGTAGCCGCTTGAATCGATCACAAATTTAGAATGGATTTCTTTAGTTTTACCGTCTTTGTTTCTTACGGTGGTTATAGAATCTGTGCCGTTGAACTGAATATCAATAACTTCTGTTTCAAATTCCAGATCAATACCTTTATTAATCACTTCCTGGGCAAGAGTATTGTCAAAATCAGCTCTCGGAACCTGCCAGGTCCAGTCCCAGCCTTCTCCGAACTTATCACTAAAATCAAAAATGCAGACTTCATCGCCCCGTAAAAAACGCGCTCCCAGCTTTTTTTCAAAGCCCATTTTATCCAAAGCCGGAAAAAGTCCTGCCTCATCAAAATGATCCATTACCCTGGGAATTAAGCTTTCACCAACAACCAGCCTGGGGAATTTTGTTTTCTCCACAACCTTTACGTTGACATTGTTCTTCTTTAGATATGAAGAAGATACACATCCGGAAGGCCCAGCGCCGATTACAAGAACATCAACAAATTCTTTGCTCATCTTGATTTTTTATTTTAATAATAACTTCTATCTTTGCCGCAAAATTAGTGACAATTAATTAATATTTTACAAAATTAGCAACTATTACTTTTAATTGATGAAAATAAATAACTTTTTAGAACTGAAGGATTTTCAAAAAATTATCATTGAAAACGAAAAAATCGAACTGAATGAATCACTTTTGGACAGAGTGGAAGAAAGTTTTCAGTTTTTAAAGGAATTTTCGAAAAATAAAGTAATATATGGTGTCAATACCGGTTTCGGGCCGATGGCTCAGTTCAAAATCAGTGATGAAGATACGCATCAGCTTCAGTATAATTTGATCCGAAGCCACTCTTCAGGAATCGGAAATCCACTACCCGCCCAGGAAGTAAAAGCCTGTATGCTGGCAAGACTTAATACACTTTCTCTTGGAAATTCAGGGGTACACCAGTCTGTTATTCATTTGCTTAAAGAGCTGATCAACAGAGATATTACACCGCTTATTTTTGAACACGGAGGAGTAGGTGCAAGTGGTGATTTGGTTCAGCTTGCCCACCTTGCTTTGGTCCTGATCGGGGAAGGTGAAGTTTTTTACAAAGGAGAAAGAAAAGCAACAAAAGAAGTTTTTGAAGCAGAAGGCTTAGAGCCTATCAAAGTAGAGATCCGTGAAGGACTTGCCTTGATGAACGGAACTTCTGTGATGTCCGGAATAGGAATAGTTAATGCCTATAAAGCCAGTCAGTTAACGGATATTTCAATCAGACTTTCCTGTGCGATTAATGAGATTGTTCAGGCTTATGATGATCATTTATCAGAAGCTTTGAACGGGACAAAAAAACATCACGGTCAGCAGAAAGTAGCAGAGAAAATGCGTGCCCATCTGGCAGACAGCAAACTGATCAGAAAGAGGGAGGACCATCTTTATACTCACTTTGAAGAGCAGGAAAAAGTATTTAAAGAAAAAGTTCAGGAATATTATTCATTAAGATGTGTTCCACAAATCTTAGGTCCGGTTTTGGATACCTTGGAATATACTGAGAACGTTCTTGAAAATGAAATCAATTCAGCGAATGACAACCCGATCATCAATGTAAAAGACAGGCACGTATACCACGGCGGAAATTTCCACGGAGACTATATTTCATTGGAAATGGATAAACTGAAAATTGTTGTTACCAAACTTACGATGCTTGCAGAAAGACAGTTGAACTACCTTTTAAATTCAAAGATCAACGAAATATTGCCTCCTTTTGTAAATTTAGGTAAATTAGGCTTCAATTTCGGGATGCAGGGCGTTCAGTTTACGGCAACATCTACGACGGCAGAAAGTCAGATGCTTTCAAATTCCATGTATGTACACAGTATACCTAATAATAATGATAATCAGGATATTGTAAGCATGGGGACCAATGCAGCAGTGATCTGCAGAAAAGTAATCGAGAATGCATTTGAAGTGCTGGCTATTGAAGCAATTACAATCATCCAGGCTGTTGAATATCTTGGATTTCAGGATAAAGTTTCGTCTTCTACCAAAGAACTGTATGACGAGATAAGAAAGATTATTCCTGCATTCTTTGATGATATGGTGATGTATCCTTACCTGGAGGAAGTGAAAAAATATTTAAAGGCAGTGTAATTATCAGTGATAATGAATTGTTATACACCTGAGGATTAAATTAACGGAAAAAAACTAAAACTAAATAAACACTAACACATGAAATGTGCAATTGTCACAGGCGGCTCCAGGGGAATTGGAAGAGCGGTCTGTATAAAACTGGCAGAAGAAAAAAACTATCATATACTCATCAACTACGCTTCAAACGAGGCAGCGGCTAAAGAAACTTTGGCTAAAGTACAGGAACTGGGCGCTACAGGAGAGATCCTTAAATTTGATGTAGCCAATGCCGAAGAAAGCCTGAATGTTTTGACCGAATGGCAGGACAGAAACCCTGATGCCATTGTTGAGGTGATCGTAAACAACGCCGGTATTACAAGAGACGGTTTGTTCATGTGGATGCAGAGTGAAGACTGGAACAGTGTCATAAACACAAGTCTGAACGGCTTTTTTAATGTAACTAATTTCTTTATTCAGAAACTTCTTCGTAATAAATACGGAAGAATCATCAATATGGTTTCTGTTTCCGGAGTAAAAGGAACTGCTGGACAAACCAATTATTCTGCGGCAAAAGGAGCCCTGGTTGGTGCTACAAAAGCTTTAGCTCAGGAAGTAGCGAAACGAAATATTACGGTAAATGCAGTAGCTCCGGGATTCATAAGAACAGATATGACCCAGGACTTTAACGAAGACGAGCTTAAAGCGATGATCCCGGCCAACAGGTTTGGAGAAGCGGAAGAAGTAGCAGACTTAGTCGCGTTTTTAGCATCAAGGAAAGCGTCATACATTACTGGAGAAATTGTGAATATCAACGGAGGAATTTACTCTTAACAATAAAAAATAATGTAACAATATAGCAATGTACCAGTGTAACAATATTGATGTGATCTCAATTAGATTGTTACATTGCTATACTGATACGTTGTTACATTTAAATATAAAGACATGGAAAATAGGGTTGTAATTACCGGAATGGGAATTTATTCTTGCATCGGGACCTCTTTGGAAGAAGTCAGAGAATCCCTATATCAAGGAAAATCCGGTATTGCTTTAGTGCAGGAAAGAAAAGAATTCGGATTCAGGTCAGGTCTTACAGGTGTAGTACCAAAGCCAGATCTTAAAAATCTACTCAACAGACGCCAGCGTGTAAGCATGGGCGAAGAAAGCGAATATGCATACCTTGCAACCAGTGATGCATTGAGGCAGGCAGGTATAGACCAGGACTTCCTGGACAGCCATGAAGTAGGTATTCTATACGGAAACGACAGTGTTTCTCAGGCAGTAGTAGAATCTATCGACATTGCCAGAGAAAAGAAAGATACCACATTGATGGGATCGGGAGCGATCTTCAAATCAATGAATTCTACCGTAACGATGAACCTTTCAACCATCTTTAAGCTGAAAGGAATTAATCTTACCATCAGTGCAGCGTGTGCTAGCGGTTCACATTCATTAGGACTTGCTTATATGATGATCAGGAACGGTTTTCAGGATATGATCATCTGTGGAGGAGCCCAGGAAACCAACAAATATTCAATGGCGAGCTTTGACGGACTCGGTGTTTTCTCTGTGAGGGAAGACGAACCTACAAAAGCATCAAGACCTTTTGATACCGGAAGAGACGGGCTTATCCCAAGCGGGGGAGCGGCTAGCCTTATTGTGGAAAGTTTAGAATCTGCACAGAGAAGAGGGGCAACCATCCTTGCTGAGATTGTGGGCTATGGTTTCTCGTCAAACGGAGGACATATCTCAACGCCTAATGTAGACGGCCCTGCCTTAGCGATGGACAGAGCTTTGAAGCAGTCTGGACTAAAAGCAGAAGATATTGACTACATTAATGCTCATGCGACTTCCACACCCATTGGTGATGCCAATGAAGCCAAAGCGATCCACGAGATCTTCGGAAGTGAAGTTCCTGTAAGTTCTACCAAATCTATGACCGGTCATGAATGCTGGATGGCAGGAGCAAGTGAAGTCGTTTACTCAATCCTGATGATGCAGAACGATTTCGTTGCACCGAACATTAATCTGGAAAACCCTGATGATGAGGCAAAAAAGATAAATCTGGTCTCAAAAACGAAAAATCAAAAAATTGACGTATTTTTGTCAAATTCTTTCGGATTTGGGGGAACCAACTCCGCATTAATAGTTAAAAAATTTGATTAAAAACATGGAAAGGGAAAAAATTGTTGACATCGTTAATGATTTCTTAGTGAACGAATTCGAAGTGGATGGTGATGAGATCAGCAATGATGCTAACCTGAAAAAGACGCTTGGACTTGACAGTCTGGACTATATCGATATGGTCGTCGTTATCGAATCTAATTTTGGCGTAAAATTAGGAGAGGCAGATTTCAAAAAAATGGTTACGTTTGATGATTTCTATACTACTATTGAACAAAAAATCGCTGAAAAAAACGCATAACTATCGATTGAAATTTATTCTTTAACAATATACCAATGTAATAATGTAACAGTGTACCAATGGTGAATAAATGCAGTAATCAGTATTGTTACATTGGTACACTGTTATATTGATAAATTAGACTTATGAACAAGTGGAAAGGTAAATCTAAAGGAACCCTATTAGGATATAAAATATTCGTATGGTGTATTAGAAATATCGGAATCCGGAGTTCATATGCTGTGCTCTATTTGGTAGCTTCCTATTACTTTTTATTTCTGAAAAAGAGCAACCGTTACATTTTTTACTATTTTCAGAAGAGACTGGATTACGGATATTGGAAATCAAAAGCTTCCGTATTTAAAAGCTATTTTACCTTCGGAAAAGTACTGATTGATAAAACGGCAATTTCGGCCGGTTTAAGGGAGAAATACACTTATGAATTCGATGGAATAGAACACCTTAGAAGCCTCCTGGAAGAAAAAAGAGGTGGGGTTTTGATCAGTGCCCACATCGGGAACTTTGAAATAGCAGAACACTTCTTTGCGGACATTGATTTCGATTGTCAGATCAATCTCGTAACTACAGACCAGGAAGTAACGGTTATTAAAGAATACCTGGAAAGCGTTGCCGTAAAACAGAGTAATATCAAGTTTATCTATGTCAAAGACGATATGTCGCATATTTTTGAGATCAATCAGGCTTTGTCAAATAATGAGCTGATCTGTTTTACAGGAGACCGTTATTTCGAAGGTTCGAAATACCTCGAAGCCGATCTGCTGGGGAAAAGTGCAAAATTTCCGGCCGGTCCGTTCCTTATTGCTTCACGTCTCGGTGTTCCCGTGGTTTATGTATATGTGATGAAAGAAAAAAATCTTCATTACCACCTATACGCAAGGGTGGCAAAAAACATCAAAAACCGTGATTCTCAGGGGCTTCTCAATTCTTATGTTCAGAATCTTGAAACCATGATCAGAAAATATCCCCTTCAATGGTTCAATTATTTCGATTTTTGGGATGATATTGATTAATTTTTCTAATTTTATCCCTGAAAACTAATTAATAAACTCAAATCGTTAAATAAATTCAGAAATTGGATAGGTGAACCTTTTATTCAGGTTCAGGTATTGCTTTGTAATCTCTGGATTTCTTAATTTTTGAAATAAAAACACAGCTTTTCTCCTTTTGAATAAAGAATACGACATACTTGTGATCGGCAGCGGATTGGGAGGTCTTGTTTCGGCTTTAATTTTGGCGAAAGAAGGTCTGAAGGTCTGTGTTCTGGAAAAAAATAAACAGTATGGAGGAAATCTGCAGACTTTTTCAAGGGAAAAGCTCATCTTCGATACTGGAGTTCATTATCTGGGAGGCCTTTCAAAAGGGCAGAACCTCCATCAATTCTTTTCCTATCTTGAGATTATTGATGATCTGGAACTTCATCAAATGAATGAAGACGGCTACGATAAGATCTCTTTTGGTGATGAAAATATCGAATATCCTCATGCACAGGGTTATGAGAATTTTATTGAACAGCTTACAACCTATTTTCCCAACGAAAAGCAAAATTTAGAAAGTTATTGTGAAGAGATCCAATATGTCTGTGCACAGTTTCCGAGGTATCAGGTAATAGGGAAGGACAGCTATAACGAAGAGATCCTTCACCTCAACACCAAAAGATTCATAGAATCTGTGACCCAGGATAAAAAACTGCAGGCTGTATTGCTAGGTTCCAATTTTTTATATGGCGGAGACTCGGAAAATATACCATTCTATGTTCATGCACTGACTGTAAACTCCTATATCCAGAGTGCTTACAAATGTGTTAAAGGAGGAAGCCAGATCACCAAACTCCTGATCAAAAAACTGCGCCAATACGGTGCAGAAGTGCACAAACATTCCGAGGTTTCCGGATTTATTTTCGATGAAGCCGGAGTGCTGTCTTCCGTTACAACAAAATCTGGAAAAGAATATGCAGCGAAGAAATTTATTTCAAACATAGAAATCCGTTCCTTCATCAAGCTGATTGGAGAAGAAAAACTGAGGAAATCTTTCCTGAACCGGGTAATGAGCTGGGAGCCTGTTTCATCATGTTTCAGTGTTTATCTGGTTTTAAAACCACAGTCACTGCCAAATTTTAATTATAATATTTACCATTATTCATCCGAAGAAATGGTCTGGAATGCATTCCGTTACAGCAAAGACAGCTGGCCAGAAACCTATATGCTTTCCTCCACACCCTCAAAACATCGTCCCGATTATGCAGAAAGTCTTACTGCGATCTCCTATATGGATTTTGAGGAGATTAAAGATTGGGAAAAAACAGTAAATACAGTTGCCGAAGAACACGATAGAGGATTAAAGTACGAGCATTTCAAGCTGGAAAAAGCAGAAAAAATGATTTCTGCATTAGAAAAGAAAATTCCGAACCTAAGGCATTCTATCAAAAGCATCTATACTTCATCCCCATTGTCTTACAGGGACTATATCGGCAGCTTTGAAGGAAATATGTACGGATACATGAAAAGTTCGGATAATCCGCTTAAAACGATGGTCTCGCCCCGTACCAAGACCGATAATCTATTCCTGACAGGACAGTCTGTCAACATGCATGGAATTCTGGGAGTAACGATCGGGGCATTCAACACCTGTGCAGAAATTCTCGGAAAAGAAATTGTAGATGAACGCCTGAAACAAATGATGAATACCCATGAAAAAAAATAACAGATTCACTATGGCATTCCGGGGAATTCAATTGATCCTTATCCTTTCGCTTATTTCCTGTGGAATCTCAAAATCGGTTCATCATATCCCGGAGGTCAGCAGCTATACACTGGAAACACCAAAGATCAATAAGGTCAATGATTCTACGTTCAGCTTCAACCGGAATTATTTAACCAAAAATAAACAGCAGCTTTGGGAGCTTTATATTAAAGGAAATCCATTGCAGCTCGGATATAATAACGGAGCTTTAACCCAAAGCCTGATGCAGCAGCAGGAAGAAATTTTCTTCTCTAAAGTGGAAGGTTTTGTTCCATCAAAATTTAAACAAAAACTCCTTAGGGGATTTCTAAAATGGTACAACAGGAAAATGTATCTGAATGTAAGGGAAGACTATCAGGCAGAATTGTACGGTTTATCACAGTATTCTTCAGATAAATACAATTTTATTGCTCCAAAATATCTTCGGAACCTCTATCTTCATGGCGCTCACGATATCGGGCATGCCATGCAGGATCTGGCTATGGTAGGATGTACTTCCCTGGCCGTCTGGAATGAAAATACAGAAGATGGGCAGCTGCTCATCGGAAGAAACTTCGATTTTTATGTAGGAGATGAGTTTGCTAAAAATAAGCTGATTGAATTTGTAGAACCGGAAGCCGGAATTCCATACATGTCCGTAAGTTGGCCGGGAATGATAGGTGTAGTTTCCGGGATGAATAAAGAAGGGATAACAGTGACAATTAACGCAGGAAAATCTAAAATCCCACTCACCGCTAAGACCCCAATCTCTCTTGTGACACGGGAAATTCTGCAGTATGCGAAAAATATTGATGAGGCCATTGCTATTGCCAAAAAAAGAAAGGTTTTTGTTTCCGAATCCATTCTGGTTGGAAGTGCTCATGATAAAAATGCTGTGATCATTGAGGTTTCTCCTGATAATTTCGGGGTTTACAAGGTGGAAAATACAAGCAGAGTGCTTTGTACCAACCACTTCCAGTCCGAAGCCTATAAAGATGACAAAAGAAATCAGAAGCATATTATAGAAAGCCACTCCGAGTACCGGTATGAAAAGCTTCAGGAGCTTCTCCAGGAAAAGAAAAAGCTTAATCCTGAAAAAATGGCCGCCATTTTAAGGGATAAATCTGGTTTAAAGGACCAAAAGATTGGCTACGGGAATGAAAAAGCGATCAATCAGCTTCTGGCTCACCATGCGGTCATTTTTTCACCTGAAAAAAGACTGGTGTGGGTTTCTTCAAACCCTTATCAGCTGGGAGAATTTGTCTGTTATGATCTGAATGAGATCTTTTCCGGAAAAAATTTGGAAGAAAGTTTAAAGGCAAAAACAGCACTGAATATCGCCAGAGATCCTTTTGCAGATTCAGAAGAATTCAACAATTATGAAATATCTAAGATGTTAGGGTCAGAAGTGAGCTATGCTATAGACAACAAAAAGATGGCATTAAGTGATGATTTTATTCCTTATTATCAATCTATGAACCCGGATTATTGGTTGGTCTATTATCAGGCTGGAAGATATTATTTGGGTATTAACGAATTTTCAAAAGCGAAAACTGAATTTGAAAAAGCCCTGACTAAAGAAATTACCACCGTTCCGGACAGACAAAATGTAGAAAAGTACCTGAAGAAAACTCTAAAGAAGCTAAAATGATTCCCAAACATATAAAACTGCTGTTCTGCATTCCCTTTATCATTATTATTGTTTACACCATCTACCTGTTTACAAAGTACAGCTCTATTCCTGATGTTATCCCTATTCATGGATATGGAGGCAAGAATGACGGGTCCGGAAGTAAACTGTTTCTTTTTGCACCCATTGTATTGAACCTCGTTATTTTGATCTTTATCTGGATGACTATCAGAAAACCGGACAAGATCAGATTTACTTTTGAAGTGAAAGAAGAAGATAAGACTAAAACCTATAATCAGTACCAGTTGGTTCTTATCATACTGGCCATATTTGTCACCTTGATTATGTGTCCGTTATCATTTTCGGATGTTGTCTTTAAATAATTATACACGAAAAGACTACCGGCTGATTAATTATTTTCCGGATTCAGCTTATTCAGGAAAATAAATGTTACGATCCCGCAAAGAGCAGACATAGAAGTAGCCAGAATAGCACTCCCTATTACATACTGGAGAAGATTATTTTTGATCAGTTCAAAATTGAGTTCACTGCTTAAAATATTACTTTCATTATGTACAAAAGGGGATCCTAAAAATAAAGAAGCAGCAATAACAAAGGGAATGAAAGGGGGAATGCTTACATTGGATGCTATAAAAGCTAAAACTTTGTTCAGTTTGAAAAGAACAGACAGCGAAATGACAAGCAGTGTGTGAAATCCCCAGAAAGGAGAAAGTCCTATAAACACGCCGAGAGCAATGGAAAATGCTTTTGTACGGTTGCTGCCGTCACTTTCCAGAACATCTTCCTTTAGGAACCTTTTAAAGCTTTTTTTTTTGAAATTATTCACGAAATTTCTCGGAATAATGTAAAGCAGTGTTATGGTTACCAAAATAGTATTCAGGATGCTGATCCGTGTAAAATCTTTGAACGGTCTGAAATGAGAAACCCGTTCTGCCGGGTCATACAATACCTTGATCGGGACATTTTTTACAGGAACATGCCTCCAGGCTGTCCGTACAATGATTTCGATCTCAAATTCAAATTTTGGGGTGAAATATTTCTTTGGAATTTTCAGCAATGGATATAATCTATAGCCGGATTGGGTATCCTCAAGTTTGATTCCGGTCTCAAACCAGAACCAGAAATTAGAAAACCTGTTCCCGAAACTGCTTTTTTTAGGAATTCCATCCTGCTCCATATTCCGGTTACCAATCAGAAGTACATCTTTATCTTCTTTAAGCAGTGCTTCTACAAATACAGGAATATCATCAGGATAATGCTGCCCGTCAGAATCAATCGTGATGGCATGATGATAACCCAGTTCTTTTGCTTTCCTGAAGCCTGTTTTAAGCCCGTTTCCCTTTCCTTTGTTTTCAGGGAGGGAGATAACTGTTATCTGGGAATATTGTGCGAGTATTTGTGAAGTAGAATCTGTAGAACCGTCATTGACTGCAATAATGTTATCGGTATAGTGCAGGATACCGTCTATCACCCTTTTCAGAGTTTTTTCATTATTATAGGTTGGTATTAAAATGCAGATCTTCCTTTCAGAAATTGCATTTTGTACTTCAGGAAGGGTCATTGTTTTATTTTAATGTAGCTCTTTCAGTATCTGTAAAGGACTTGGACTGCATCGCAAACTTTTTCACATAACTTTTCATTGTTGCGTTCTGCTTACTATAGTTATTGATAAGAAATGCTTTGTCATCTTTCATGCTGCCTCTGTACCCCACTATTTTAGGGATATTTTCCTGAACGCTCAACCTGATCACCCGAAGTTCTATATTATTCGGGTTATTTTTGATAATGTTTTCAAGACTTGTCGCGCCGGTCTTTACGAGGGCTTTTCTGTTCTTTTTGGCAATCTTGGCTTCCATGATCTGTGCAGCAGCTTTATAACCGTTAATTACAGCATCTGAACCGGATTGTTTTTCTGCAAGATTGATGAATGCTTCTGTATTGGCATTAGACTGGTTAGCTTTTGCATAGCTGTTTCTTAGGGCTTCTAAATCACTTTGAAAGAAAAAAATAAAAGCGGTTATGAGGGATAAGAAAAGTTTCATGAAAGTATTTTTTTATAGCTTACAGACATTTTTAATGCAATAGTCTCGCCAAAAGAGGTTGCATTTTTTACTTTAACACCTTCTTCATTGTCAGTAATATCCAGCTGGAGTTTTAGATCCGGGGTTTCAAAAGGATTGATAATGGCCATGAACTTTACATTTGAAGCTGTTTTCAGAAATAGCTTAGAGTCGGTGAATTCTTCCGCCAGCTCTTTTACAATCTGCATCATACAAACCCCTGGTGTTACCGGATTGCCCGGAAAATGGCCTTTAAAAATATCATGATCTTTATTCAGATGAATATAAGCAGTAAAACTTCCGTTTTCTGCCTTTTCATAAGATTCTAAAGTGTAAAAGTCTGTAAGAATGGTCTGCATGATCTTATTTTTTCAGATTAAATGTATAATAAAGCCCTGTCTGGAAAACAACATTAGAATGATTTCTATTATAGCTGTCTACAGGTATAAAGCCTTTTTTTACCCTGGCTTCGATACCAAAGTTTTTAGTAATGTCATATCCTAAGCCGGCTGTAATTCCCAAATCGATCTCATTTTCAGGATCAAAATTCTTTTTATCTACTACAAATTCTAAAGTAGGCCCAACATGTACATTGAACTGGTTGAAATAAAATTTATTGATAAGCTGCAGTCCCAGATAAGATACAGAAAGCGTTTTCCCGTCCCAGTTGTTCACATTCGTGCTTATTTTAGCTCCCTGCCTGGAATAATTGATCTCCGGCTGCAAAGCATAAAATTTGGCGAGGCGGATATTCCCTATAAAGCCGATATAAAAATCTGTTTTAGTTTTATAGTCCAGATAGGGCTCAGCAGCGTTAGGAAATTCTTCCAGATAATAGTAATTAAACTCTTCACTGTTCGAGAAATGAGAAAAATTGGCTCCCGCTCTAATCCCCGGAGTAAAAGTTACTTGTGAGAAAGACAGGGCTGAAATAAAGGCTGTGATTAAAAATAGAATTTTTTTCATGCTAATTCTGTTCAGTTTCGGTTATTTGAAATAGTTTTATATTGATCTTAAAATCCTTATGTTGCAGGTTTAAGCTATCCGCGAAGATATGTTTTTTTGCCTCAAAAGTAAAATCGATTTTTTCCTTATTGTTTTTTGTGTACACAATTTCTTTTAACAGTCCGTTTTCTTTATTGAAGAACAGATAATAGGCTTTATGATCAGTCTTTGACAGGTAAATTTTAGAATTGTCATTTTCAAAAGATTCATTCACTGGGTATTTTCTTTTCAGTAACTCCCGGAAGTCGTTTCTTAAAAAACTGATAACCATATTTTTGTCCAGATCCGGAAGAACGTAATTCAGTTTAAAATCATTCTCAGAGATCTCAAAATCAATTAATTTATTTCCAAAATCTGAGGTCATAGCCACACGATGGGTCGTTTCATTAAGCTTTTTAATGATCAGAATTCCGCTTACATGATTTTTATAAATATCCATCTGGCATTTATAAACGTAGTCTTCACCAGATGAAAAATATAAATTTTCAACGGTTTTTTCAGAACTCTGAATTGGTTTTGCCCCTGTAAGCTTATAGCTATTACAAGAAATAAACAGCAAAACAATGAGACTATAAACTAAATTCTGAAGCTGCAATCGCTGCATTGATCTTGGTATTTTTAAAAACAATATTGGTGGTGTCTCCCGAAGCTTCCGTCATATTGACTTGTGAAACCGTAGATTGGTTTTTAGGAAAATGCAGTTCGATCTGTTTGATGTATTTCAACAGCTGGGAAGATTTCGGAATGAATTTCGCCACACTGGAGTTTCCGTTTTTGTAGTAAGAAACAGTAAATTCAGGATCGCTGAACATTTTCCCGTTTGAACTTCCTACGATCAGTTTATTGATCTTTTCAAATGTCTTACTCTTAGCATCTACAGACGATTTCTTTCCCTGATCGTTGATGAAAATTTTATTATCTTTAAAAATAATGCTGTACTGGTACGGTTTTGTGTATTTCCAGCTTAGCATATTCGGGGTTTTCAAAGACATTTTGCCATAAGTGACAATGTTTTTATCCAGAAAGTCCATTTTTTTAGTCTGGGTGAAATCACTTTGCATGGTTTTGATTTCCTTGGTTTCAGACGAAACTTTGTTGACAAATGCTTTTGCTTCTGCTCCTGACATCGCGGTCATTTGTGCAGAAATGAAGCCGGAAACTAATAAAAATGCTCCAAAAGCAATATTTTTAATCATTTTTCTTTAATTTGTAATTGAATCGACCGTAAACGTCGAATATTTTTTATCTTTCAAAAATAACAATAAATCGGCCAACACACGATAAGTCTTTTCGGAAGTGTCATGAAGCAGAATAATACTTCCTTTTTTAAGGCCTTTGGTTATTCTTTTATAAATTTTCTTTTCATCGTCTATAATGGTATCCAGCGAACGGACATTCCAGCCGATGCTTTTTTTACGGGTTCTTTTAATGGCTTTGGCAATGCTCGGATTGGTAACGCCGAAAGGAGGCCGGTATAAATCAGTTTTTATAGTGCTGGTTTTTGCCATGATCTCATCACATTTCTCAATCTCCTCAATCATTTTTGAAACAGATAAAAATCCTGTATTGTTGGAATGGGAAAGGGTGTGATTTCCGACGGTATGACCTTCAGCAATAATTCTTTGAAATGTTTCAGGATATTTTTCGATCTGTTTTCCGATGCAGAAAAAGGTTGCTTTTATCTGATATTCTTTAAGCAGATCTAAGAATTGAGGGGTAAATTCGGTTGGCCCGTCATCAAAAGTCAGAGCAACTTCATTGGTTTTCGTTCTTTTATGAGTAATGCTGTTGACAAAATATCCGAGCTCTATATCAAAAGATCCCCAGACAACAACAGCAGAAAATACCAGAAAACAAGCTATATAAACCCAAAAGCTTCCATGAAACGCATAAACAAATGCATTGCAGAAAAGATAAAATAGAATGAATAGGTAATGCTTCATCTTCTGTTATTTTGAATTTTGGCAATAACAAATTTACAAATTCATTATTTGCCTTTTCATTTTTAAGCTCTCTCCAGCAGCATAAGACTGTGATCGCTTCCTGCGAGATGATTATAGAGAAGAATATTCTTAACTTTTGTTTTCTTTTCCAAATTGATCATCATGACTTCCGGAATCTGTTGATTCTTAAGGATATGACAGGCCATAAATGTTGAAAAGCCGCTTGCCGTATTGAATTCTCCGCTTAAATGTTTGTAATACAGCAAAGCTGAATTTTGAAATGCGTCCATTGCTTTTGTATAGTAAACATCAGATGTTGCATCGCCACTGAAACCTAAGATCACAGCATCGATATCTTCATGTTTCAAATCATTTTTGGCTAAAAAACCTGTTATAAAAGATGGAGCTTCTTCCAGATCCAATCTGTTGATCATCTGAATATCTCTGAGTTTAGCGTAAGAATTTTCAGTTTTATGCTTTCCTAAGACAAAAAAGGCGGCCCCTTCGCCCCAGATCACGCCATCCGTTTTTGAATGTAAATAATCAGCAGGAAGATCCTTTTCTTTTTTAATGGTATTGGTAAGACAGTAAAGTTCCATAGTTCTGTTAGTTTGCTCATCTGCAGCGCCTACAAGAACATTGTCAGATTCTCCGTCATTGATCTGAAGTTTGGCATCCAGGAATGAAAATTCCAGAGATGAAGAAGTATTGACATACGTAAAATTGTACGCATGGCATTGAAGTCCCAGCGCAATTTGTCCTGCAACGGTATTATGTGTAGACTGAATAAAGAACGTTGGAGTTAGAAACTCTTCATTGTTATCAATCACATTTTTCAGAAACTTTTCAGAATCCTGCGAACATCCCATGCCTGTTCCTACAATAATGGCGTCCGGTTGTTCAATTCCAGCTTCCTGTAAAGCGTAATTTGAAGCTACAGAGCTCATCTTTACAGTTTTAGACATTCTCCTGATCATCGCAGGCGGAATGAATTCTTTATAGTTGGGATCTACCACTTTTAAGATCTGAACAGACTGATAAGGAGTAAGGTCTTGGAAAAAATTATCTTTTAAAGTGTCCTGAACAGAGATGCAGGATGCACTGTTGATGTATACTGCGTTCATGATTTTGAGAAAATTAAAGTAGAACAGTTGCCTCCGAATCCGAATGAATTGGAAAGAACATGGTTAATGTCTTTTTCCTTCAATTCTGTAACCGGGGTTAAATCAAATTCTGCCATTTTTGTTTTGAAATTCAGATTGGGGAAAATGACACTGTGCTGCATCGCTAAAATGGAGAATACCGCTTCAATTCCCGCCGCCGCTGCCAGAGTGTGCCCTGTAAAAGCTTTGGTAGAACTGAATTCCGGCACCTGTCCTTCACCAAATATCCTGATCATGGCAATTCCTTCTGAAAGATCATTATTAGGAGTAGCCGTTCCGTGAACATTGATATAATCGATGTCTTCTTTTGCCAGCCCGGATACTTTAAATGCCTGCTGCATAGCCAGAAAAGCACCTTGTCCGTTTTCAGACGATGCGGTCTGATGATGGGCATCATTCGCATTTCCGTAACCGGAAAGATAAGCCAATACTTTTTTATTTTCTTTTTTTACAACTTCATCAGATTCAAGAACGATAAAAGCTGCTGCTTCACCGAGATTCAGACCTTTTCTGTCGTTATCAAAAGGTGTATTATAGGATTCTGTAAGGATCATCAGCGTATTGAATCCGTTCAAGGTAAATTTCGAAAGGGAATCTGTTCCTCCTACGATCACGCGGTCCAAAGCTCCGTTTTTAATCAGTTTGGCTCCCATCATAATAGCATTGGCAGCCGAAGAGCATGCCGTACTGATCGTAGAAACCATGCCTTTTAAGCCTAGATAATCAGCAATTGCCAATGAAGAATTACCTGCGTCATGAGCATCAATGTATTTTTGCTTTTCAGGAAAATCCTCGTAAGAGTAGAAATACCTTTCAGTGATATCCATTCCGGCCACACTGGTGGAAGAGATGAGCCCGGTTCTGTATTCATTAATGTCTGAAATTCCGGCAGATTCTACAGCTTCTCTTGCGGCAATCATGCCCAATAAAGATGTTCTCGTTACATTATTATCTTCAGGCAGCTGAAGCTGTTGTACAAGCTCTTCATTAGACCATTTTATTTCGCCTGTTTTTATAGACCCGGCGTGGCGGGTTTCAAACATCTCAATGTCTGAAATTCCGTGTTTTCCGGATTTCAACGAAATAAAATTTTCCTCCACATTGTTTCCGATGGAGGAAATGATGCCCATTCCTGTTATGGCAATTTTTCGACTCATTTTATTTTATAATGTAACAATGTATCAATCTACCGGTTTACCAATATTATTACACTGGTAGATTGATACATTGCTAGATTGAATACATTATTTGGTTCTGTTCTCTTCAATGAATGCTGCCATTGTATCGATAGACTGGAAGATTTCCTTTCCTTTTTTAGGGTCGGCTAGTTTTATTCCGTAGTCTTTATCTAAAAGAACAATAAGCTCAAGAGCATCAATAGAATCAAGACCCAATCCGCCTCCGAATAACGGATCTGTATCTTTGATTTCCTCTACAGAAACGTCTTCTAGGTTAAGAACTTCAATAATTTTGTGCTTCAATTCTGTTTTTAAGTTTTCCATAATTATTTAATTTACCAATGTATCAATATACTAGTTTACCAATTTTAGGATTGTTACATTGCTACACTGTTATATTGTTACATTTTTTACAGGGTTAGCAAATATACAAAAGCTTTATAATTTTCCTGATAAAGTTCTGTCCAGCCACAAAGAACTTTTTCCGCTTTTCCGGACAGTAGGATCTGCTCAGCATAATCGTTTAAAAACTGTTCATCAAATTCATCAAGGATAAAAAAGGCATTCTCTGTCTGCATTTTATGTTTGATACTGATTTCTCCTACACAGATGTTGGGAAGAGTATAGACAAATACAGCAGGGCTTGGGAAATAATTTTCCTGCGAGTTGATGCTTTCCTGGTATTTAAAATCGGTATCAAGACTTGATGACCTGTTGGCAAGAACCAATGCTGTTCTGCTGTGATCTTCCTCTTTTAAAATCATTTCAGCAGCGAGAAAAGCAAGCTTACTCAGGTTATCCATTTTGTGAAATTTGGGATAATTGAGCTCTAAACTTTTATAGGCATCTTTGGCAAAGTCATGAAATGTTTCGCTCTGGCTTTCAAAAACAGGATTTCCGTTAACGGTTATTTTTGAATGTTCTATGATACAGCTTTCAGTTTTCTTCATCACTTTCATTTTAACATTTTTCCAGAACAACCGCCGCATTGCATCCGCCAAAGCCTGAAGCTGTTTTTAAAATATATTGAATTTTTGCAGGTTTGTTTTCCATGATAATATGTAAAAGCTGGGAAATTCCCGATTCTTCAAAATTCTTTGAGGGAATCAACATTCCGTGACGGGCACTTTCCATGGAAATGATACTTTCCAAAAGTCCCGAAGCACCAAGACAATGTCCATAATAGCCTTTCATGCTATTTAATGGAACATTTTGAAGTTCCATTCTGTTGAAAGCAATCGCTTCCATTTCGTCATTGTAGATGGTGGCTGTTCCGTGTGCTGAAATAAAATCAATCTGTTGAGGTTCTACATTGGCTTCAGTCATTGCATTTTTGATGCTGGCATACAGTCCGTCTCCCGTTCTGGAAGGTCCGGAAATATGATTGGCATCATTAACGGCTGAGTCTCCCAATATTTTAAACCTAAACTTTTCGTTTTTATTCAGAACAGAGGTTACATATGCAGCAGCGGTAGCTTCTCCGATATTGATTCCATTCCTGTTTTTGTCATAAGGTTTGCATGGTTCTGTTCCGATGGCCTGAAAAGAGTTGAACCCTGAGATCACAAATTCCGAAACTTCATCACCAGCGATCACAAAAGCATCTTTATATTTTCCTGCTTGGATCATATTTTTGGCAACAGCAATGGCCATCACTCCTGAAACGCAGGCATTGGAGATTACGATAGGTTTTGTTTTAAATCCAAAATAATCAGCAATTTTTTGTGCTAATTTTGAAAGATAAACACCTTCAGGCAATTCCGTCTGGTTTTTTAATAAACTGATGTTTCCTTTGGTGGTAGATAGTATGAAAGCAGTTTCTTCCGAAATTTCATGTTTTTCAACAAGAGGTTTTAAGCTTAGAAGAAACATTTTTTCCAGCCTTGTAAAATCCAGCCTGTCGAAATTGTTTTTAAATTCTTCCTCCAGCTTTTCAGTATTTATAATGGAGGCATAAAAGGCCTGCTGATTTTCGATAACTTGATGTAATGCTATGCCTGATTTCTCTTCAATAAGATGGTTCCAGTTGGAAGAAACATCAAATCCTAAAGGAGTAACGCAGTTATAATCTGTAATATAAGTTTCCTTCTTCATTATAATCCCATTTTATCTTTCCATGCCTGAAAAAAATCAGGATTATACAGACATAAACTTCCGTTGCCGTCTAAGAATACCTGGATGGTCTCTCCGCTGCATACCAATTGATCTTCCTGGTTGAAGAGCTCATAAGTATAGATCAATTTTGCGGATGCTGAATTGACAAAAGTGGTGACAATCTTAAATGTTTCACCATACTTTAATGGCAGAAAATGCTCACATGTACTTTTTACGATAGGCGTCACATAGCCTTCTCTCTGAATATCAAGATAAGTCAGGCCGTGTTCTCTTCCGAAAGCTTCTCTCCCGTCTTCAAAATATACAATGTAATGACCATGCCAGACAATGCCCAGCGGATCTGTTTCATTGAACCTTACCCTTACTTCTTCCGTACAGGTTAATATGTTTTCTTTAGACTGCATTTTGTTTTCGTTCGTAAAAAATAGAAATAGCTACCATGGCAATATAGAATGCAAAAAGGAATGCAAGTTCTTTGGCAATTCCTGTGATTCCGCTGTTTCTTAAAATAACATCATAATAAGCATTCAGTCCCCAGTTCATGGGGGAAAATTTTGCCACGGTTTGCATAAATTCAGGCATTAAGAATACGGGAACCCATATTCCCCCGATAGCAGCCAGAACCACCACTGAAGTTGCTCCGAAAGGTGCCGACTGTTCCTGTGTATCTGCAATCGTTCCCAATAAAACACCAAAACCGATCGCTGCCAGCCCTGAAAATAAAGTTACCACAATAAGCTGGAACATTTTTCCTGAAACATCAAATGCCGGAAGATCCATATACGGGAAAAGATAGATACCTACGGCTACCATCAGTAAAAACTGGATGATACAGATGATCAGGTAAGTGAATGTTTTTCCTAGAATATGAACAAAATAAGGGGTCGGGCTGATTCTTGCTCTTACGCTTGTACCCTGGCTTTTTTCTTTAACTAAATTAATAGAAAGAGGAACTACGATGAAGAAGATGGCAAAAAGTGTCCATGCCGGGACATTGTGCTGAACTGAGTTCGGCATTACGTCCATAGTGCCCTTTTTCGGGGTGATCTCTTTGAAGCTGATGAGGTTTTTGTTTTCTTCAAGGTTTTCCTCAGTACCCAGCTGATCCTGAAATGCTTTGTAGATCTTTTTGTTTTCGATCTCAAAGACCATTTTATTCACAGAATTCATGACTGAATTTTTGAATCCGGCGTTGGTAGCCGGGTCAAAGTACAGATGAATTTCTTTTGCTCTCACAGCTGTTTTTTTCACAGCTGCAGAATCTCCTTCCAATCCAAACGAGCTTACGATCGTCTGAACTTTGGAATCAATATTTGAATTTAAATCTTTCGTTAAATTTTCAGGAATAACGATGGCCATCTGATAATCTCCGGAAAAAACGGCTTCCTGCGCTGAATTTTCATTATAGTTGGTCAGCAGCTGGAATGTTTTACTGGTTTCCAGTTCCTGTTTTATACTTTTTGAGACCTCAGATTTGTCATTGTCAATAAAAATAATCGGGATTTTCGAGCCTTCCAGATTTTTGAAAGTAGAATCCTGAATTAAAGTGATCGTTACAATTAACAGCAACGGCATGACGAAAATAATGACAATTCCACCGATATCTCTCTTCAGAAGAAGGATTTCCTTCACGAAGCTTCTCCAAAGTTTATACAACAACATCTCTTAGTTCTTTTCCTGTTAATGATATGAAAACGTCTTCCAGGTTTTCAGCGTTTGCGATCTGTGCAACAAGTTCTTCCGGTGTTCCTATGGCATGGATTCTTCCCCGGTCGATAATGGCGATCTTAGTACAGAATTCTTCCGCTTCGGAAAGGTGGTGAGAGGTGTAAATGATACACGTTCCGTTTTTATTCAGTTCCTGCAGGAAGTCGATAATCACTTTTTTCGACTGAACATCAACCCCAACGGTCGGTTCATCCAGAAACAATACTTTCGGATTGTGAAGTGTTCCCGCGATAAGGTTGCAGCGGCGTTTCATTCCTCCAGAAAACTGTTCTACCTGTTTATCTGCGAATTTAGAAAGTCCCATGATCTCTAGGGATTCATCGATCACTTTCTTAAGTTCTTTATGCTTTAGGCCGTACAGGCTTCCGTAAAACATCAGGTTTTCTTTAGCAGTAAGAGTAGGATAGAGTGCATATTCTTGAGGGACAATGCCAATGATCTGTTTGATTTTAAAGCTGTCCTTATGAGGAGATAATCCGTTGATTGTAAACTGTCCTGAAGTCGGTTTGATCAATCCGGAAAGCATAGAAATCAAAGTGGTTTTTCCGGCTCCGTTTGGGCCAAGAATTCCATAGATCTCATTTTTTTCTATATTCAGAGAGATGTCGTTGACAGAAAACTCTTCGGCGTTTTTATATTTTTTATAGAGATTTTTAATCTCAATCATGTTCTCCATATCAGATCGCTTTTCTCAGTTTTTTATAAAAAGCTTCTTCCAGATCAGCAATATGAAGCATAGATTTTGAAAGGTTATTGTAGATGTCGCTTTTCGAGTTTCTGTTTTTGTATACACGGGCAATATCCACGGCAAAGTCTCTCCATAAATCACCAATGGCGGTAATTTCTTTTGAAAGCTCCTTTAATTCATCATTTTTAAGAATGACTGAAGCTTCCTGAAGAAATGCACCATAAATAAACCGGAATCCGCCTCCGCCGGTGCCAATCTCTTCCTGCATCCTGATCAGCTGGCCCAGATAGTGGTTGGTGACCTTAGTTCCTTTCTTTTCAGCCCATTTTGGGATGCTTCTGGCTACCCATCTCATGGCTTTTACCCCGATAAGGGGAACCGGAGCCAGCATATTTTTGCAGGTGTCTCTTATCCCTTTTCTGATGGCTTCTTCAATATTCACATTTTCCGGAATGTAGGTAGGGTAGTACATATGTCCTTTTGGGGGCAGTGCGCCTTTGGCATATCTTACCTTTTCCAGCTCAGCTTCTGAAAGGGTAGTGGTATAATCCATTACCGGATCGCTGATCAGGAATTTTCCGTCCTCTTTCCCATATACCACAAGATTGTGGGCATTGAAGTGAAATTTATATTCTTCAGGGAAATAGGTGAGGTTAAAGACACCTACCTGAAGTCCCGTAGGGATATTCTGATTTAAGTTTCTTTCTAAAGCGGACTGTGCTTCTTTAGGATTGGAAAATTTTTCTCTTTTGATTTTAATTCCCAATCGTTTTGCAGCTTTGCTGAAAATAGCACCCGGCATCGGTCTATAGCTGAAGCCTGGAGCGAAATTCACTTTCAAAAACGGCAGATAGACAAAAAACAGTCCGGAACCTATCCCGAAGATCATTGGTTCACTCAGCTTTAAGCCTTTATTAAGTAACAGATTGGAGGCAACACCATTTTCGCAATGTGCGGTCTGATGGTGTTCGAAGTTAAGTTTCATTTGCTGCTTTATTCTTTTTCATTGGCGAAATAAAATTCTGCATATTTTTTATGCTTCATTTCTTTATTGTTTTCCGTCAAAGTTCTTTAATTCATCCACTGAAATCCCGAATGCATCTGCATATTTTTTCAGCACGGACTGGTTTAGTGTTTTAAATACTTTTGGTTTTGCATGTCTTTTTACTCTCCACTGCCACATTCCGACATAGGAAGCAAGAACACTTAAGTCCATTTTATTCAGTTCCATGAAATAAATAATAGGGCTTACTAAATTATTGGCAACATTTTGCCTGGCTTCTTCAATTCTTTCATGAATAAGCTCCATGGATTCATCAAGGGCAGCTTTTTTAGCTTCCCATCCAATGCTGTTTGCCGTTGTATAATTGTCATTTTCATCCGTCACATACAAGACTTCGGTCATGTTTGCTGACTTCAGATTGCTTTCATCCTGAGGCAGGTCTTGTTTTTTCATGTAAACCGTATTATTCTTTTTAATCAGTTGGCTAAAATAGTGAAAATACATTATATGTAAATCATATTAAATTATAATGCCGGAACAGGCTTTATTTAAAGATAAATTCAAATTTTAATATAAAAAATCATAATCTGTAGCTTACTGTAACAAGTGCATGATGAATGTAGACTTATTGAATTCTATGAAATTTGATTTAAATAAATAAAACTTATGAAGAAATTTTTTATTTCTGTTTCACTTTTCTGCATGCTGCATGCAATGGCACAGAAATTTGACACTCAAAAGGTGACGGACAGCCAGGGATATACTTACGAAACCGTTAAGAATGATCAGTCCGGTGTCAGAGTATATACCTTGAAAAACGGACTGAAGGTTTATCTGGCAAAGAATGATGATGCCCCGAGAATTCAAACTTATATTCCGGTAAGAACGGGATCTAATAATGACCCTAGTGACAATACAGGTTTGGCACATTATCTTGAACACATGGTTTTCAAAGGAACTTCTCATCTGGGAACTCAGGACTGGGCAAAGGAGAAGGTATTGCTGCAACAGATCTCTGACCTTTATGAGCAGCATAAAGCTGAAAAGGATCCTGAAAAGAAAAAATTGCTCTACAAGAAAATAGATGAGGTTTCTCAGGAAGCTTCCAAGTATGCAATTGCCAATGAATATGACAAAGCGATCTCTTCATTGGGAGCAACGGGAACTAATGCTCACACATGGCTTGATGAAACGGTTTATAAAAATAACATTCCTTCCAACGAGCTTGAAAAATGGCTGAAAGTAGAAAAAGAACGTTTTTCTGAATTGGTATTGCGTCTTTTCCATACAGAACTGGAAGCTGTGTATGAAGAATATAACAGAGCCCAGGATAATGACGGCCGTCTTGTGAACTATGCAATGATGGAAGCGCTTTTTCCAAAGCATCCGAACGGGCAGCAAACAACGATTGGAACTTCAGAACATCTGAAAAGCCCTTCAATGGTTGCTATTCATAAGTATTTTGACACGTATTACGTGCCTAATAATATGGCTGTTGTCCTGGTAGGAGATCTGGATTTTGACAAGACCATTAAAATGGTAGATCAGTATTTTGGAGCTTTCAAGTACAAGGAGCTGCCGATGAAAAAAATGGTCTCGGAACAGCCAATGGAAAGCATTGTGATGAGAACGGTAAAAAGCCCGAGCACACCTAGAATGACTCTGGCATGGAGATCAGATTCCAATGGAACCCAGAATGCGAGATTGGCAGATGTGGTTGCGAAAATTTTAAGCAACAGAGGGGATGCAGGTCTGATAGATCTTAATATGAATCAAACGCAAAAGGTATTAAGTGCAGGAGCTTATGAGTCTGCTTTTAAAACTTATGGTGCTTTTACGATGTCAGTAACTCCGAAAGAGGGACAAAGCTTTGATGATGCTAAAAAACTATTGTTAGATCAGTTGGATTTAGTGAAAAAAGGTCAGTTTCCGGACTGGATGCTGAAAGCAATCGTTAATGAAAAGAAAGTACAGCGCATGAAGGCGTGGGAAACTGCTGACGGTCTGGCAACGACCCTGTATGATACCTACATCAATGAGAAAACATGGCAGGAGGAATTAGATGATATTAATCAGTATGAAAAAATCTCAAAGGCAGATGTTGTCAAGTTTGCCAACGAGTTTTTCAAAGATAATTATGTGGTTGTTTACAAAGAAAAAGGAGTGAATGACAAGCTGGTTCGCGTACAGAATCCGGGTATTACCCCAATTAAGCTGAACAGAGAAGCGCAGTCACCTTTTCTTAAAGATATTTTAAGCAGTAAAGTATCTGAGATTAAACCGGAATTTATCGATTATAAAGCAGCGATCCAGACTTCTCAGATTAAAGATAAGAAAGTAAGCTTTGTAAAGAATAAGTATAATGATGTAGCACAGATCAGCTATATTTTTCCTTTCGGAACGGACAATGATAAAGAGCTTCCCATCGCGGTAACTCTTTTCGAATATCTTGGAACGGATAAATATACTCCTGAGCAGCTGAAAGGTGAATTCTATAAACTGGGAATCTCTTACAGCTTCAGAACGTCCAACGATCAGGTGATCATTACACTGAGTGGCCTTGAAGCTAATATGAAGAAAGGTGCTGAGCTGATGAATCACTGGGTTACGAATGTAAAAGCAGACAAAGAGACCTATGCAAAGACTGTAAAAACCATACTTGAGGCAAGAGAAGCTGGTAAAAAGGATAAAACAAGAATCATGGCTGCTCTTACGAACTATGCTAAATACGGTAAGAATTCCAGAATGGCGGATATTGTTTCCAAAGAACGTCTTGAGAGCATTGATGCAACTGAGCTGACTAAGAAAATTAAAGTACTGAATCAGTCTCCATATGAGATATTCCTTTACGGACAGGATCAGTCAGGCTTAGAAAAGGCGGTTAAACCATATATCGCAGAAACCAGTGTTCAGCCGGCAAAAGCTAAAGAATATCCGGAGCCTGCTGCAGAAGGAAAAGTATATTTCACAAACTATGACATGGTGCAGATGGAAATGTCTAAAGTAGCCAAAGGAGGTAATGTGAACTTGAATAACTTCGGAAAAGCGAATGTTTTCAACGAGTATTTCGGAAGAGGTTTGTCTTCTATCGTATTCCAGGAGATCAGAGAAAGTAAGTCACTGGCTTATTCGGCATATGTTTCTTATGCGAACGCAACTGAGAAAGGACATGCGAACTATATTACGAATTATATAGGAACTCAGGCGAATAAGCTGCCTCTGGCTGTAAATGCAATGAATGATCTTATGGCATCCCTGCCACAGATTCCGGCACAGTTTGAAAATTCAAAAGGTTCTGCACTGAAGCAGATCGCTTCCAACAGAATTAACAGAACGAATATTTTCTTTAATCAGATGGCGCTGAAAAAGCTTGGTGTTGATTATGATATCAGAAAGGATATTTATTCTGAAATTCAGAGGCTGACACTGCCACAGCTTACCGGTTTCTACGATACTGAGATAAAGCCTGTAAAGTATAATACAGCAATTATCGGTAAAAAAGAAAACCTGAATATGGAATCTATCAATAAAATGGGGACATTCCAGGAAGTATCTCTTGAAGAGATCTTCGGGTACTAACCTTTATGATACCAATTTTTTTAAGCGGGGCAGTGATGCTCCGCTTTTTTGTTTAAATTCACCTGAAAGCAGCCTTATTTTCTCTTGGTGTAATTTAGCTTTATAAGTAAATATATTTCTGCTTTCTCAAGATCATTACACCATGTCCGCTCTGATACTATAGCATTTTCGTAGAGATAAAGATCTTCCATATTATTGACATATTCCAGTCTTTCGGAAGTCCGGTACTTAAAAAATGAAATGAGATTCACTTCATCACCAAGCTGTGGCGCAACCGGAAATTCAACAGAATTTTCAAAATCGAATTCAATGTCATACGAATAGAACCTTACCTTTACGCTCATGATATATTATTTTCGTCAAATATATCGAAAAATAAGGGTTATTAAATATTTAGGCGGGAAGAAGGAGGATGGAAGCTTGAAGTTACTGGCGGGGTTTCAATATCTGATAGCTTATTATATAAATTGATGAGATAGGTTAAAAGAACAATAAAACAGGCTTAGAGTTATTCTGAGACTTCAATAACTTCCCTCTCCCAGCCCTCCAGCTTCCTTCCTTCATAATCATCTGTGCAATCCGTGGTTAAAAAACACAACAAGACCAACCTTTTCACGAGTCAGAGCTAAAAAAGAAAAACCGCACGATAATCGTACGGTTATATATTTTCACTGAAATGTATTCTTAAGATTTCACTTCCTGAATAAACAGATTGATCTCCGCCCTGATCAATAATTCATCATTATTAAAAGTCTCACAGAAGATATTACAGATATTTTCATACTGGGAGATCAGTGAGGCTTTGGAAATAATCTTATCTCCTGTTTTTGGAAGAGCAAATACTTCAATTTTTTTGATGTTGGTGATAAAGCCGATTACTTTGGTGTCTGCGTCTATATTTTCGAAGAAGCTCTGCCCCAGAATGGAGGAGCAGGTCTGGGCAAGATTTTCAATCAGGCCGGCTTCTGCCAATTCATTGTTGTGGACAAAGATATTATCTTCTTTTATTTCAAAGGAAGTCACAACCTTTTCTTTGGTCAATTCCAGAATATAATCTGCCATCAGCATCGGTTCGCGGTGTGGCAGAAAGTTATGCATATTGATGAGGTCCTCTTCCTTGATTTCCATTACATTTATTTTACAGCAGTTTTCATTTGGGATTTTGCGATGATTGAGCTATTCAGCTTCGTGACAATATCCACCAGTGTTACCCCCATCACTTCATTAAGAATCGTTACTTCCGATATCAGGCGGTCACCGATTTTTGGCAGGGCTTCCGCTTCAAAAGATTTAATGGCTCCAATATATCCTGTAGGAGCCTCTTTTCCTAAAAGATAATATTTGTAACCTGTGTGTAAAGCAACACTCTGTGCCTGATGCTCGATAAGGCCGGAAGCCTGAAACGTTCCATCCTGAATAAAAAGATTATCTTCTTTTATTTCAAATCCTGAAACAAGACGATCATCAGAGTATTCCGTAAGCTCATGAACCATGACGAACGGAAAGCGCTGTGGGATAAGGCTTTCTACAAATTTCTGATCAGATGTCGGCAGTGGGTGTTTCATTAGCAAACTGTTAATAAGGCACAAGAGTAGGCAAATCTTCCGCTTTCAGGAACACATAATAATACTTTCTCACCTTTTTTCAGCGTTCCGGAATTCATTAATTCTTCCAGTGCGATGAAGATAGAGCCAGCCCCGATGTTTCCTACTTCAGAAAGGTTATAGAACCATTTTTCTGCAGGGAAGTCCATGCCTTTTTTAGCGAATTCGTCTTTTAGGCCATCTTTAAAATAACCTGAAGAGATATGTGCCAGAACATGGTCTATTTTTTCAGGATCCAGATTATGCTTATCAAAAGAAGACCTTAAGCTTTCTGCTCCTTTTACAAGAATATATTTGTCCAGGATTTTGGTGTCCTGCTTAATGGCAAAGATTGATTCTTTCAGCCATTCATCAGAAGGGTAATCTGCCCATGATTTAAGGCTTCCGTCTTCCTGCTTATCGCATCCTGCATACATACAGGCTTCAATTTCGTGAGCGTAAGAATAAAAATCAATGAATTCTATTTTTAAATTAATTCCGTTTTCTCGGGGCTTATTTTCGAGAAGGAATGCACCGGCGCCGTCAGAAAGCATCCATCTCAGGAATTCTCTTTTGAAGGCAACAATAGGTCTTTCTTCCAGTAATTTTAAGTTTTCCGCTTCATGATTGAATTTATCTGCGGTCATCCATGCAGACATTCTTTCTGAGCCAGCACAAATAGCGTTATCCTGTACGCCTGCCTTTACGGAAAGAAATCCGTAGTTCAAGGCATTCATTCCTGAGTTGCAGAGACCTGTAGCGGTATTAATTTCAATAGATTTTCCAATATTCAGCTCACCATGAACCATAGATGCATGTGAAGGCTGCATCTGATCCGGGGATGTGGTTCCCACGGACAGCAGTTTCATATCTTCCTTTTTAAAATTTTCATCGAACAGCCCTTCAACAGCTTTTGCTGTAATCTGTGCATTGGTGTGAGTAGGATTTCCTTCTTTATCCAAAGCATAGTATCTTGTTGTGATCTTGTTATTTCTTAAAATCAATGATTTTGCTTTAGAGGGAGCGCCATTTATCAGACCAAGATAAGTCTCCATTTCATCATTTGATACCGGGTTATTAGGTAAGTATGTTGATGCTTTTGTTATAAATACGTCGTACATTCTATTTTAAATTAATTCCTTGTAAATATGTTTTTTGTTTTTGTCTTTTAGACCAAAATATAGGGGTTGCCAGTAAGTGTAAAACTAAGACGACAGGTGAAATAATCCATATCGCAGCCATCAAATATACCTTAAAGAATTTTATCAACAATGGACGTTTCTCCTTTTTCTTAATAATGAGATTAGACCATACGGTGAAGATCTTGTTGCCTACTTTTTCTACTCTTACTAAAAAAGGACGGATCTCTACAGCGCCATTCTTTACCAGATCAGGCTGAAGACCTGATAAGTTTCCGTTGCTGAAATGCTTTTCTATGATGCTTCCGTACTTTACAGAGCCCGAAATTTCTTCATCCGAAACCCCGGCAACGGGAAGAAATCCTGATTTTTCTTTCTGTCCTGTAGTCAGCCAGCGTAAGATTGTCAGTACACTGGTATAATTGTCATGTCTGTCTACTAAAGCGATATTTCCTACCAGTTTTGCACCAAGATTTTTTAAATATACTTTCAGTTTTTCCTGAGAAAGCATCCACATATTTCTGGTTCCTGAAATTGTAACCACATCCGTATCTTTCAGTATCTTTTCCGCAAAACCACTCTTTAGGAATGAAATGATAGGGATAGATGGTGTAAGATACCAAACCTGATATCCGAATAAAATGAGGTCGTACTTCTTATTCAGGATGTCTTCAGAAGGCGGAAAGATCTCTTTGGGAATCTGAAGATAAGATTCGGGAAATGTATTGAAGAAAACGTCACCCGGCCAAGGGAAAGGGAAATCTTCCTTTAGCTGAATATTATAATAGGTAACGTTGTATTCCTCCTTTTTGTCTTCAAAAGGTTGGGCCATATTCTTCACAATATCCTCCAGCTGGCCGGTTTGCGAATAATAAATGATGAGTATATTTTTTTTCATTAATATTCTTTAGCGGTTACAAAAATATGCTTTTCATATTTATTTACTGTTTTTTGAATATTTTTATTGCTTCTGAATTAAGCTCCAGATAATAATCTGGATTGCTTAGCTCTTTAAATGTTGTGTTCAGGAATATAATAGTTTCAGGAAGCTCCTTCAGTGTACTGATGTCAAAATTGTTATCAGAAACTACAAGTACTTCAATATTTTTATTGATTTCCGAAAGATCATTAATATAATTCAGTTTTCTTCTTTTAACCAAATACGTCTGTGCTGCTGTTTGTCTTCTTTCCTCATTTTCAATGAATGAGAAAATTCTTCTTTCTGCCTGATAAAGGGTAAGCAGGATATCCTTCTGTCCGAAATCATCTGCTATATGCAGGATAGATGCATCCTTCGGAATCTGTTTATTCAGTTCGAAATAAACAGATTTGTTGGCATTAAAATCATCTTTTACCTCTTTTACTACTCCACTGTCTTTGTAAAGATAGCTTAAGAATAATTTTTTCCTGAAATAAT
Organism: Chryseobacterium elymi; assembly: GCF_003385495.1. GTDB lineage: Bacteria > Bacteroidota > Bacteroidia > Flavobacteriales > Weeksellaceae > Chryseobacterium > Chryseobacterium elymi. The sequence continues at coordinate 34,833 of NZ_QNUH01000022.1, forward strand.
TTTCGTCCTCCAGCTCATTTCGCAGTTCTGCAAATTTTTCTCTGAAGTACGCATTGATTTTTTTCGTTCTTTCAGAATAGTTTTTCCCAAAGCTCAGATCATCTTTGCTGATTCTTTCCCCTACTTTTACGGTAATGCTTCCGTCGTAGATAATGAAGTCTCCTTTCGGTAGTACCTCGGAATTCCCATGAATATATAATGGAAGAATATCCAGCCCGAACTGTTCTGCAAGATAAAACGCTCCTTTGTGGAACCTTTTCACATCGTTTGTGTAAGAACGTTCTGCTTCGGGGAAAACAACGAGTGAATAACCCTGGTCAATTTTTTCTTTCAGTTTTTCCATTCCGTTCTCTATTCCCTGAGAAACCGGATAAAAGCCGAGAGCCCTTACTAATTTTCCGAAAACAGGAGAGTCATATACCCAGTCGTTGACCAGATAAATAATTCTGTGGGTAGCCATGGCGATAGCAAGTGTGTCCAGGAAAGAAGTATGATTGGCAATGATCACTGCCGGTCTGCTGAAATCTTCCGCAGGGTTTCCAATAACTCTTTTCTTTACAAATGGAGTAATATACAAAACAGATGTTAAAAATTTAGCTAAAATTAATTTAATGATATCTAAAGTTTTTCCTTTTGATCTTTTGATAAATACACTTCCGATCAGTGAGAAAACGAATCCTCCTAGACCATAATAAAAAAATGATATGATGCATCTTAAGAACAGCCTGAAGGTGATAGGAGAAAGTCCTTTTTTTGCTCTGTTTGTGATCATTAGCCTGAACCAAAACGGGTACAGCGTCGAGGTAATGATAATTACGGAGAACATCCCGATAAGTGCAACCAGGGCCAATGAGTGTAAAGCAGGATGCTTTGCAAAGATCAAAGAACCTATTGATAAAATGGTCGTGAAAACTGCAAGCAGGATAGAAGTTCTGTAAGTAGGAAGCTCATTTTTCCCTGTTGTATGTTCTTTCTGCATAGCTTTTGTCAGAAAGATACTGAAATCGTTTCCCACTCCAAAAACCAATGTACAGACTACAGTGCTGAAAATATTTAGCTCCAATCCTAGGAAATACAGGATTCCCGCCGTTACTATTCCTGTTAATACAATAGGAAACATAGTAAGAACAGTAAGCTCAAAATTTCTGAAGAAAAGAATGATCGTCAGGATAATGGCCAGAAGAGAATAATTGATCAGCGTACTGAAATCTCTTTTCAGCAGTCCCAAAAAGTTTTCGTTCATTTGCTGGCGGTCAATAGCGAGAGCATCATGGTTATTTTCAACATCCTTTATGAAGGCGTCTCTTTTCTTCTCATCTACTTTTACCACATTGGAAACTGTATAAAATCCGTTTTCATTGCTCAGGAATTCCGAGATCTGCAATGCCTTTACTTTCTCATAATCCCGGAGGCTTAATGTTGTGTAGCTCTTATTTAAAATATTATTGAAATTGTCAAAAGCATTGCTGTTGAATCCGAATTGATTTCCACTGTTCACCAATTCAGAAACAGTACGGTTCTTTTTATTTCCGTCCCAGAATTTATTCCAGGTTTCGATCCTTTGTTTCTGATCTTTTTCAGAAAGGACAACATTTCCAAGTGAATTATAGCTCAGGATTTTTCCTTGCTGTTTTTCTTTCTCAAGAAAGTTGCTCAGTCGGGAGTTTCTAGTCAGCACTTCTTCCTCAGAATCTCCATAAGAAATGGTGTAAATGGATTTTGAAGTGATATCAGAAAACGTCTGAAGCTTAGCTTCGCTTATTTTTAATTCTTTCGGGATATAATTCAGGTCACCAATATCCTCATTGAATCCTACATGTCGGAAACCGAACAGGCAGGCAATAATAATGATAGAGCTGCCTATGATCAGAGGCTTGTTCTTTTCGTAGGGGTAAGAACCTATCCTGTCAATAAAATTATTGTTGTGTCTATCTTTTTCCTGTTTAGGCTTATAAAGCTGAGGGACAATGATCAGTGCGGTAACGGAAGAGAAAATAACCGTAATCGCTGCAAAGAGACCGAGATCTTTCAGGGCTTCAGAACGTACAAATACCAGGCATAAAAAAGAAACAGCAGTCGTGACGCTGCTCAGTATGATCGGTTGTGTGATCTCTTTGTAAAGCTCTTCTATATTATTGTTGTGCTTGTAGTGGGTAAGGATATGGAGCGCATAATCTATGGTGATTCCGATGAGGATGGCACCTACACTCAAAGAAATAGCTGAGATCCTGTCTTTTATAAAATAAAGAATCAGCAGGGCAAGCAATACCGAAAATACAGTCGGTAGAAATACAATTACAGGGGTGAAAAAATTTCTGAAATAGTAAATCAGCAGAACCAGGAGCACTGCCATCGAGATCATGACCGTATTTTGAATGTCTTTTTTGATTTGTTGGGCATTTGCTACAGCAATTACCGGAGAACCGAAATAGCTAAGCTCTGTTTTTCCTTTAAACTGTTTATTAACACGGTCTTTTATCTGGTTGAGCTGATTGATAAAATCTTCGTTACTTTTGGTGTCATTGCTTTCATTTTCAGGATCTATGAAAAGCAAAAGGTTTTTTCCGTCTTTTGTAACAACATAATTGTCTTCGAGCTTAAAATCTTTACTAATGTTTAAAGCATTCAGTTTCTTGATTCCTAAATAAGTAATTCCCAGCGGATCTTTTTTTATGAATTCCTTTGTCACAAGACTTGTCGGTGAAACCAAAGAAACATAATTGCTCTCTACCTGCTTTAATATGCTGTCTTTCTGAAGTTTTCTTTCAATTTCCCTGTAATCATTTTCATCAAGGAAAAGAGGCAGGTTCTGGTTGACAAAATCAAATGTTTCTGAGATTTCATTGTCGTTCACCTTTCCCTGAACAGAACCTATATATTTTTTAAGAGGCTCAATTTTTTGCAGAAAATTATCTGCTGTTTCAGAAAGCTGAAAGTTGTCTTCATTGGATTTGTTTTCTATGATCACAATGATCTTGTCTGAAAAGTTCAGCTGTTTAAGAACTTTTGCGGTAAGATCAGATTTTTCATTCTTAGGAATTATCTGGTTGATATCCTCTTCAAAGTTAATTTTTGAAGCAAAAAATCCACATAATACGGCTATTCCTAAAGCAAAAATTGCTGAAAGAAGCCTGTTTTTAGAAATCAGATAATATAAAAATATAAAGAAATGATGCATTACTTTATGAAATCAAGTCTGCAAATTTAATTTTTTCAATATTAGTTCAAAACATTTCGGCTATAAGTTTGTCTGAAAATCAACAAAATATTCTAGCCAGAATAAAAAAATATTCTACTTTTGCAAAAGTTCCCTCTTAAAATATATTTTAAACCAATATTATTACTAAAGAAATAAGAATCTGTTTTAGATATGTTGAAAAAAAATGATGAAAAAATAAACGGATTGCTATTAACAGTAGCATTCCCTTTTCTCCCGTCTGCATTATCTTATTACAGGTTTGCATTCTCTTTGTGTTTACTGCACCGGTTAAAAAACATTAGATTAGCATGAGTTTATTACATCCATATTTCCTCGTTGCGATTGCATACATGCTTTTCTTTAGTGTACAGGAAGTCTTTGGTAAAAAAGTAGAAAAAAAATGGCTTTGGTTTCTGGGGATCTATCTTATTTTACTGGCTGGTTTCAGGAATAATGTAGGTCCGGATTACGGAAGTTATAAAGCAATTTACATTTATTCTGATGCAAAGAGCTATTACAGTATTTTTATGAAGATGCTCCACATGGAGGGTCCTGATTACCTTGAGGTGGAATGGCTGTATACTCTCATTAATAAGATATTACTGAATGTCTTCAATGCTCCCTTTTACGTTCTCACCTTGGTTATTGCTATTTGCGCTATTTTCTTCAAGATAGAATATACAGAGGATAATACATTTTACCCCTTTACATTTACTCTGTTCATGTTTATTCCTTACTTCTTTGTTGGGGAAAGCGGGCAGATCAGGCAAAACCTGGGGACATTCATTGTTTATTTTGCCGTACGGTATATTAAAGAACGGAAATTATGGCATTACCTTTTTTTTATATTTCTGGCATCAGGTATACATACCGTTTGCTACCTGTTTCTCCCGATGTACTGGCTGGCCCGTATCCCACTAAGTAAAACCATAATGCTGATCCTGATCATTATTTCTGTATTCCTTTCGCCATTCGAGATATACCGTGTCTTTGGAAGCTTTTTAGACAGTATGGCCTCGGATAATATTCTGGTGAATGGATTAAATGGATATATAGATGAATATTCAGAACGGTTGAATGGAGGTTTTGGGATTCCCGAAGCAATGATGATGATTTTAACGTTCTTTCTTTTTGCATTTGACAACAAGATGAAAGAGCTGTATCCATATTATGAATACCATAGAAGCTATGCCGTTATAGGAATATGCTTTTATTTTATTTTCCGAAACAATCCGGTATTCTCATCCAGATTAGTAGGCGCATTTGTCGGATTTTCTTACGTGTTGATACCCAATACAATGTATGTGGTGTCAAGTGGCGCGAGAAAAATGATTTATGCTTTTATTATTGCACTTGTTGTTTTTAACTTTGTTGTTTTCTCTTCCTTCTTAAATATTAAAGCAGGCAGATTTACCATTGATCTTTATAAGAATCACGTTCTTCCGTAAAAATCTATATCAATCATATCTTGACAAAGGCAGCTCTGAAGCTGCCTTTGTTAGTTTTTGCTTCTTCTCTCTTCTTAAAACGTTGATTAGCCTCATAAAAATATATCATTTGAAAAATTACTTTTGTAGCTTATATTTGTAAAAGTGCTGTTTTCTCATTTATAATCTTTTAATGATGTTTTATTGATAATATAATTATTATATACTTTTTTTATTTGTATTATTAATTGCTTATTATTAATAAAGGCTTAAAAGTTGTATTTTCTGTAATAGCACACAAGTCTAAGGATATGAAAAATTTAATTAAAAATTTTGCGGCAATTTTTTGCTTAGTGTCGATTTGTACCTATTCTAGGAATAGTAGAGGATTGAAAGAAAATCTTCCGTATGGATATACAGAAAAATCAGTATCTGCAAAAGATACTTTAACAAAGCCTGCTGACAGAAGGGCAGTCGTTCCGGACTGGACAAAAGCTCCCAACAGTTATATTTTTGATCCCAGCCAAAACAGCGAAGGTTTGCTGATTCCGGTAAGAAAAGCTTATGCTATGTGGCAGGGGGGCGGATACATTAAAGGGGACGCAATCCCTTCCGGCAACCAGACAGCTGAGGTACTGTGGGAAGATTCTCATGGTCTGATAAAATCAGGGGAGAGATACTCGCTGGAAATTTTAGGTTCCGATGAAAGTGCCAAAATAAAAGTTCCGATCAATAAGGCAAAAAAAGGAAATGCTGTCATTGCCTTAAGAGTAAACAGCGAAATCTACTGGAGCTGGCATATTTGGGTGACCGATGATCCAACTAACGGATCCACTTACAAAAGCTTTGATAATATCACAAGAGTTAGGGAAGATGGAACGGTTGAACGAATTCCTGATTCCGATTGGGGATGGATGGACCGTAATCTTGGAGCTTTAAGCAGTTCTATTGCTTCTTCAGACTGGAACAGAAGTATAGGACTGCTTTACCAATGGGGGAGAAAAGATCCTATCCCACCTCTGATAACAAGAGGAAACGATTTCTACGAGGTTTCAGGATCCATAGGAAGGGTAAGGCACAGAGGTGCTAAAAACTTTACCGGTGCTTTAAATATTGATAACCTCACGAAATACGTTCCGCTTGCAAGTGCAGAGGTGACTAATAACATCAGGCTTTCTGTGAAAAATCCATTAAGTCTGATCTATGTGAACAAAGACGATAACAGCGGCCAGGCTTATTACAACAACAACCCCAATCTTCCGGTTAACTGGTTTGGAAATGCTGCCGGAATTCCAGATAGCAGGCTTTCAGAGCTTAACCTTTGGTCCGATAATTCCAGAGGGCTGATAGGTACAGGATATAACAGCGATGACAGTGCGAAACCTTACTGGGATAAGTCTCCTTACGATCCGTGCCCGAACGGATGGAGAATTCCGTCAATGTTGGTGGCGAATTTAGGATCTCAGTCTTATGTAGATGATATCAGACTGGATTTTTCTCCTTTCGGAGTCAGGACCAATATGACTAAAAATGTTTTCGAAACAAATAAATACCACATCATTAAGCCTACAGATGCAGGAATTCCGTCATTCATGACAGGGTTTAAGGTCTATCCTAACTTTGGTTTTGATCTTTCCAATGCCGGTGGGAATAATATGGGAGTTTTTCCGGGAACAGGACAGTTGATCAGGAATACTCACCAAGGGCAATATACCGACCAGCATCACGTTGCCTTATGGACGGCAACAATGGCCAGACATTTTGATACTTCCCCGGCGGTCATTACCAGAGGGCTTTTTATGGTCCCTGATAAAGGACAGCCGGATATTCCGGATCCTAATTATCCCAATATTAAAGGAAGATATTTTTATATGCCTATGTCAGGAATGTATACTTCTGATGCCAACGGTTGCCGATGCATCAAAGACCCTCTTTATATCGTAAATGATTATAATTTTCCTTCTGAATATCTTGCTCCGAAAACAGAATACAGAGAAGGAATTAACAATCCTAATAGCTATCAGGCTGTTAAAAATTCAAAGTCTTTTACTGTAGAAATTCCAGTAAGCAAAGCCTTTTCAGTACAAAGCCAGCTTTTGAATAACCAGGAGATCTTAGATGCCCCCAACTTCAATAATTTAAAAGTAAATGTGCTTTGGACGACTAATACAGCTTTGATTAATAAATTGTTGATTGTTAATCCTTCCCCAGCTTCACTTCAGAGTCTCAGCGACTCAAAAATTTCGGTGGAAATTAATCCGAACCAGAGTGGGAATGCTGTAGTGACGCTGCATAACGGAAGTATTTCTTCCCCGGTATATTGGAGCTGGCATATCTGGATAACCGATTCCTCTTTAGGATCTTATAACTACAGGACAGAACTTCCGATGGCTGAAGCTGTTAATTATGTGAACTATGTGAGTAAAGCGGATGTTGTGCTACAGACAGAATTTATGGACAGGAATCTGGGAGCGATAGATGCGTTTCCGATAGTTGCTAATGTGTTGACGCCAACTTCTGCAGAGCTTGCAAAAATAAGAGCTTCTACAGGATTGCATTATCAGTGGGGAAGAAAAGATCCTATTCCTACCTTTCAGTATGCAGATAATAAAGCCTTCTTTAATGTGTTTTTAGGTACAGCATCAAGCAGTGGGACTGTAGCTTATACTACATTAACTCCTGCTGCATATAATAATATGTCAGGAAGTTATATTGTTCCTTACAATACTTATGCAGCCCCAATTGTGCAGAGTACCGATAAACCGGCAGATAAAATTGCAAAAGTACTGTCTTATTCTGTGAAGAATCCTTTGGTATATATGATTCCAAGTTCTTTTGCACCTTATAACAGTGCTGCACCTAATTACACCAATGGAACAGACTGGCTTGCCAATGAGCCGAATCTTGCTGCAGACAGATGGGGTAGAGGAGGGGGAAAATCTCCTTTTGATCCTTGTCCGGAGGGCTGGAGGATTCCGGATGTCACCAATGTGAGTTTGATTTCTAATCAGGATTTCGGACAGTCGCCCTGGTATAAAAAAGATAAAAATATAGCGACCTTTTATAGTGTCAGTACAGATTACGCAGGATATAGAGTTAGAAATCCTTCCACAACCTCTACTATAGGGTATATGTTTATAGGTCCATCTTATATACTCGGTAATTTCCCGGATTCAGGTTCACGCGGATTCAGAAATGTTATAGCTAATCAGTCTCCACAGGGAACTTTCAATACAGTTAATTTTCAGTATCCAGGTGCTTGGACAGGAGCTTTGGCGGCAAACTATCTGGGAAGATCAGTTAATGTTTTATTTGATGCAGCATCTACGGCCAACCGGTTTATTGCATTTAATGATAATAACGATCCCTATTTAGGAGCAAGCTGCCGATGTGTGAGAGTGAAGTACGACCCTCAGGGAAATGAAGCTGGCCCCATTCCGAGATTACAGGTTACCGCTATGGCTTTAGGAAAAGAAGCGGCTGTCTTAAGCCGTATTGAAGTTGCAGAAAAGGTAAATGAAAACGAAATATCCTTATTTCCAAATCCGGTAAAGGATATTCTGTATATCAATACTTCCGGTCAAACAGGCTATTACTATCAGATTTACAGTGTTTCTGGACAGCTGGTGAAATCCGGAAAGTTTGAGAACGGAAAAACAGATCTGTCAACGCTCAGCTCAGGAGTATATTTGATAAGAATTAATAATTCTGAAGAAATTCTGAAGCTTATTAAACAGTAAAACTTAAAAAAGCAGTAACCGAGCAGAATAGGATTTCCTGTTCTGCTTTTTATGGTGTAATATGTTTGCATCTATCACTATTGATGAAAAATTCTATATCATCTATTTTATTAAAGGTGAATTCGGGACTAAATCCTACACCTTAAAGGACTTGATGTCTTTAAAAATGCCCTCAGGAACGTATGTTAAACACATCTAAATATTAAATTAAACTGTTTTAACAAAATGTATATAATAAAAAAGCTTTACTTTTGCAAAAAATTTTTTTAGAATGTCGAAAAATTTAGTAATCGTAGAGTCACCGGCAAAAGCAAAAACTATTCAGAAATATTTGGGGAAGGATTTTGAAGTAAAATCAAGTTTCGGACACATCCGTGACCTTCCGAAAAAAGGAATGGGAATTGATCTTGCCACATTCAGTCCTGATTATGAAGTTTCGGCTGACAAAAAGAAGCTGGTAACAGAATTAAAGGCTGCCGTAAAGAAAGCCGAAATGGTATGGCTGGCTTCTGATGAGGACCGCGAGGGAGAAGCTATTGCATGGCACCTGGCGGACGAATTGAAGCTGAAGCCTGAGAACAGAAAAAGAATTGTTTTCCACGAGATTACTAAAAATGCCATTCTAAAAGCCATTGAAAACCCAAGAGATATTGACCAGAATCTTGTGAATGCCCAGCAGGCAAGAAGAGTTTTGGACAGAATTGTAGGTTTTGAAATGTCACCGGTTCTTTGGAAAAAAGTAAAACCGGGTCTTTCTGCAGGAAGAGTGCAGTCTGTGGCTGTAAGATTAATTGTAGAAAGAGAAAAAGAGATCCGCGAGTTTGTTCCGAAAGCAAGCTTCAAGCTGGATGGGATCTTTCTAAATAAAGCTGAGCAGGAAATTTCTGCCAAGCTAAAAAAAGACTTCGAAAAAGAAGAAGACGCAGAAAAATTCCTTGAAAAAGCAAAAACTACAGAATTTAAAGTTCTTAATGTTGAAACAAAGCCGGGAACACGTTCTGCATCTGCACCATTTACTACTTCTACTCTTCAGCAGGAAGCTTCTTCAAGATTAGGATATAACGTAACCAATACCATGCGTCTTGCACAGAGACTGTATGAAGAAGGATACATTACCTATATGAGAACAGACTCTGTGAACCTTTCCCAGGAAGCAATAGAAGGCGCAAAAAAACAGATCACTTCAGAATATGGAGCTGAATATTCTTCACCAAGAAACTATACTACAAAATCTGCCTCTGCACAGGAAGCTCACGAAGCGATCCGCCCGACTGATTTTGCAGTGAAAAGTATTGGTGATGCTCAATTAAACAGATTATATCAGTTAATATACAGAAGAACACTGGCTTCCCAGATGGCTAACGCTAAAATTGAGAAGACTGTGATTGAGATAGGGGATGCATCACTGCCACAACATTTTGAAGCACAGGGTGAAGTAATCATTTTCGATGGTTTCTTAAAGGCTTACGGTATTGTAAAGACAGAAGATGATGATGAAGAAAACAACGAAAAGCTTCTGCCTAAAGTAAGTGTAGGCGAAATCTTAAGCTATAAAAAGATCACTGCCTCAGAAAAGTTCACAAGACCGAGTGCAAGATATACGGAAGCTGGATTGGTGAAAAAACTGGAAGAATTAGGAATTGGGCGTCCGTCTACTTATGCGCCGACGATCCAGACCATTCAGAACAGAGAATATGTAGACAAAAGAGAGATAGATCCTCAAACCCGTGAAGTGGTAAAGATGTCTCTTACAAAAGATAAGATCAAAAAAGAAGTTCTTGAAGAAAAATTCGGGGGCGATAAAAATAAATTTGTACCTACGGATATTGGCGAGGTTGTTAATGACTTTCTGACGGATAACTTTAAAGAAATTCTGGATTATGGATTTACAGCAAGAGTAGAAGAAAGTTTTGACGAAATTGCTAATGGAGATCAGAAGTGGAAAGAAATGATGACCAATTTCTATTCAAAATTTCACCCAAGAATTGAAGATGTAGAAGAAAATGCAGACAGAGCTAATGGTGACAGGCTTCTGGGAGTAGATCCTAAGACCGGTAAAAATGTTCATGCAAGAATCGGGAGATTCGGTGCGATGATTCAGATCGGAGAAACGGAAGATGAAGAAAAGCCAATTTTTGCTTCATTAATGACCGGACAGAATATTGCAACCATTTCTTTGGCTGATGCATTGGAGCTTTTTAAATTGCCATTTGAGCTTAATGAATTTGAAGGTCAGGCGGTTTCTGTGGGAGTTGGAAGATTTGGACCTTATGTGAAGTGGGGTGAAACGTTTATCAGTATTCCAAAAGGTGAAGATCCTCTTTCTGTAAGCCAGGCCCGTGCAGAAGAGATCATCAACGAAAAGAAAAAAGCTGATGCGCCGATCGCTACTTATAAAGGAGATCCGGTGACCAAAGGAACAGGAAGATTTGGTCCGTTCATCAAATACAAAGATATTTTTGTAAATGTTCCTAAGAAGTATAACTTCGACAATCTTTCACAAAGTGACATCAACGAATTAATTGATGCCAAGCTGGAAAAAGAAGCCAACCGATACATCCAACAATGGGAAAAAGAGAAAATTTCTATTGAAAATGGAAGATGGGGCCCATTCGTTAAATTCGGAAAAGCCATGTTTAAGATCCCTAAGAAAAAAGATGATACAAAATATGAGGCTGAAGAGCTGAAAGACGTATCTCTGGATGAGGTGAAGAAATGGATCACAGACCAGGATAAAAATGCTTTTGCGGAGAAAAAGAAGCCGGCAGCTAAGAAAAAACCTGCAGCTAAGAAAACGACAGCAGCAAAAAAGCCAGCCGCTAAAAAAAAGTAATATTAATAATTATACAAAGCCGTTAACAATATGTGTTGACGGCTTTTTTTTATCAACAAAAAATGCTGCGGTATGTGAACTTGCTGTGGTTTTTTTGTATGTTTGTTAGGTAAAGCAATTAGTCAATTAACCTATTCCCAATTTTTCAGATAAAAATATGGATTTTGAAGATTTTATCATTTCACCAAGAAATTTCAAAGCAGAAAGCTGGCAGATTGGCAGCAGGATTACAAAAGATATAAAAGAAGACAGCATTGTGCTTCTTTTTGTTTCAGATTACAGAGGTGCAGGTGGAGATGCGGAAGTACAGGATTTTACAGCGGTAAGAAAAGAATTTTATAAACTTTCGCAGCTGGATTTTGAAATCCCTGTTGTGGATCTTGGAGATCTGGTTTCCGGAAAATCCGTTCAGGATTCCCATTATATTCTTCAGGAGGTTTTGTCGGCGTGTCATTACAAAAGAGCCATTCCGGTAATTATCGGCGGGTCCAATGATTTTGCTTTTTCACTCTTTTCAACATTAAATTTTCACAAGAAAAACATAAACTATACCCAGATCAGCAATATTATCTCCCTGCATCAGGGCGAGGTAATTAATGAACACACATTTTTGGGGAAAATTTTAGGTTCCAAGAATTTCTCCATCAAAAACTATCATCATTTGGGTTATCAGAAACATCTGAACGAAGCAGATTCAGTAAGGCTGATCAAAGATGTTGAGTTTGATATCATCCGTCTTGCCGAAATGATGAATTCCACCGAAAAAACAGAGCCTTTCTTCAGGAAAACAGATTTGGTAACTGTAAACTGTGATGCTGTAGAAAGCTTTAGTGAACCGTTTTCCATGAATCCCCAGGTAAACGGACTGAACCGGAGAGAAATCTGTGCTTACATGAAAGAAATAGGTTTGAGTGAAAATTTAAAATCTGTAGGAATTTTCAATTATAATATTTATTCTGAAAATCAACTGAACCACCAGCTCCTTGCGCAGATGATCTGGTATCTGATTGAAGGAATCAATATCCAGCGGTCTCATCCCAAGGAACGACATTACGAACTGTTCTATGTTTTGATTGGTGATAGCCAGTATGCTTTCAAACGAGATACTTTCAGCAATCTATGGTATTTCGGTGAAGATGAAAATATAGAAAACTGTATCCCATGTTCTAAGAAAGACTTTGAAGAAGCAAAAAGAGGAATGCTTAATCCCAGGCTGACTTTTTAATGATACATAAAGATGAAAAAAAATAGTCTTAAATATTTTTTGTAAATGGGCCGATCAGCTTCATTTATTTCTGGAATAAATAAGCCTGATGCAGGTGAGGAGAATTATTTTCCTTCCAAAACCGGAAACGGCTGTAGATCGACCAAGAAGATCTGCGAAAACCTTTTTAAGATGTAGAAAAAGAAATTGATTAATTTAGAAAACACAAAATGAAGGTTTCAATTATAGTTCCCGTATATAATGTAGAGAATTATCTGGCAAAATGCCTGGATTCCCTCATTAGTCAGACTCTTCAGGATATTGAGATTTTAGTCATCAATGATGGCAGTAAAGACCGCTCAGAACTTGTCATTGAAGATTATGCAAGGAGATTTCCGGAAAAAATAAAAGCTTTCACCAAAGAGAACGGAGGTTTAAGTGATGCCAGAAACTTTGGTATTGAAAGAGCCTGTGGAGAATATATAGGTTTTGTAGACAGCGATGATTATGTCATGAAAACGATGTTTGAAGAAATGCTTCAACTGGCAGAAAAACATCAGGCTAAAATGATTATTTGCAACATCCAGAAAGTAGATCAGGACGGAAAAATAACTCAGAAATTAACCCAGATTCCAAATATGCCCGAGAAAATTGAGCTTGAAGATCATTTTTCGGTTTTTTCAGACCTTAGTTATTTTGCCTGCAATAAACTGTTTAAAAAAGAGCTCTTTGGTCAAAAAAGATTTAAAAAAGGAGTTCATTTCGAAGATATTCAGCTGATACCACAGCTTCTTCTGGAATGCAAGACTTTGGCTCAGACGCAGAGTTTTCATTATCAGTATCTGGAGCGCACAGATTCTATTACAAAAACCCACACAGAAAAAGGACTGGATATCCTGAAAGCCGTAAAAGATGTAGAACAGGTATTTGAAAAATCCGGATATTCCTATAAAAGAAAAGAGCTTAAAAATTTTCAGATTTTTGAAGGAATATATTCTTTTTTAGCCTATCTCGCTTTTGTAAAAGACAACAAAGCATTCTATAAAATGGACGCTGAATTGGCGGTTTTTATGAAAGAAAGGAAAATAAAAATTCGAGATATATTAAACTATAATCGTTTTGGTAAGAATTATCTTTTATCTTTGCCATTGAAAAAAAAGATATTTTATTTGTTATTTTTTGCAGGGCAAAAGAAACTGATAAGAAAATTGTTATAACACAAATGATAAGTACAATTATTTCAGTCATTATATAAAACATTGAAATATAGCATCTTTAGAAGATGTTTGGGTGAGTTTTATTAAAAGTATTGATGGATGTACTTGATAAAAAAAAATGAAGAATTTTGAATTGTTCTTAAGCGAATCAGGAATTTCTATTTTTTACGTGAAAATAGGGTTAGGTTTTGTATTCTCTTTTTTAATTACCTTTTTCTCTATTCCTACCATCATTAAGATCTCCAGAAGAAAGAATCTTATGGATGAGCCGGGCGTAAGAAGTTCCCATCTCAGGAAAATCCCCAATCTTGGAGGGATTGCCATATTTTATTCAATTGGAATCTGCGCATCCATTTTTGCGTATGAACTTTTTGAACTTTACAAATTTTTATTTGCTTCCTTAATTATCCTTTTGTACATAGGGGTAATGGACGATATTGTTGTAATGAGAGCCTATAAGAAGCTTGTAGCTCAGATTATGGTGTCTGCACTGGCTGTAATAGGGTCCGATATTAGAATCAGAAGCTTGTTCGGAGTATTTGGAATCTATGAAATGAGCTATTTCATAAGTGTGTTGTTCAGCATCATTACTTTTATTATTCTCATTAATGCTTTCAATCTTATTGACGGAATAGATGGGCTTGCCGGAGGGTATTCTGTGATTTGCAGTGCTCTTTTCGGAATAAGCTACTACAGGTTGGGAGAATATAATTTTCCTTTGGTTGTCTTATCGGTTGTAATTATAGGTACAGTACTGGCATTTCTATACTATAATTTATCTAATTACAGGACCAACAAGATTTTTATGGGAGATACAGGATCTATGCTTCTTGGTTTCCTTTTGGCATTTACATCGATCTGCTTTATTGATATTTTCATAGATAGGGAGCTTCCCAATGTTCCACGGTATCACCTGCAGTCTGCACCGGCGGTCGCAGTTGCTATTCTTATTCTGCCGATTGTAGATACTTTAAATGTAATTATTGTAAGACTGTGCAATAAAAAGTCTCCTTTTGATGCAGATAAAAACCATATTCACCACAAGCTGCTGAAGCTAGACCTTACCCATAGGCGCTCCACATTTTATATTATTATTTATTATCTGATAATTGTAGCCGTGGCTTATTATTTAAGACATATCAATATAAATTTCCTTTTACTTATAATTATTTTATTAGGCTTTTTTGGAGCTTATCTTCCGGATCTTATCTATCATTTACGAAATAATAAGAAAATAAGAATTTAATTTTTACTTTTGCAAACAACATTCAAAATATGATGAAGAATTTGAAATATTTATTTTTATTAATGCCCTTTTTTATTACATCCTGCATCACCAAAAAAGATGTAAGGTATATGCAGCCAAGCGAAAGCCTTGTGATCAATGAAGAAGGACTTGTTCCCTACAATATACCTATCTACAGGATTACCAAGAATGATATTCTTAATCTCAATATTGTAACCACTCCCAAGGGAGATGCTGCGCAATTTTATTCATCATTGAATTCTTCCGGAGGGGCAGGAGGCTCCAATAATTCTGCAATGTCAGGAATACGTGGCGGAGCCGGATCAGGCGGATCGACTGCAGGAGGAAATATAAATTTTTATTTTAATGGACTGAAGGTAGATTCCAAAGGAGATATTAATGTATTCGGAATAGGATTTGTTAAAGCCGAAGGAAGAACTTTAGAAGATATTACTCAGGAACTTCAGGAAAAAGTAAATGAAAATTTTCAGGAAGGAAAAGCCGAAGTAAGACTGAATACAGACGGAATTACTTATTATATTCTGGGAGATGTAGAAAGTACAGGTCTTTCCGGAGAGAAAGTAGCGCACAAAAATACATTAACTATTACAGAAGCATTGGCTATTAACGGAGGTTTGAACAGAACTATTGACCGTACAAATATCGTTATCCACAGAAAATTGCCCGAAGGAATAAAAAAGGCAAAAATAGACCTTACCCGCGAAGATATCATGAATTCCCCGTACTATTATGTACAGAACGGTGACGAGATCTATCTGAATACCAGAGGAAAAAGCTTGAACGGATTTGGAAAAGATCCTGTACAGACTTTAACAACTGGGGTATCGGTAATTACTACAGCATTATCAATTTATCTGCTTCTTAAAAACCTTTAATCATGATTCCAGACAAAGACACCAAGATAGGGAAGAACGAATCCCCAAAAGATAAGTACGGATCGTTTGCATTATTTGATATCGAACATTTTCTGAGAAGAATAGTCAAAAACTGGTACTGGTTTGTATTTATGCT
Source organism: Chryseobacterium elymi (assembly GCF_003385495.1). Taxonomy (GTDB): domain Bacteria; phylum Bacteroidota; class Bacteroidia; order Flavobacteriales; family Weeksellaceae; genus Chryseobacterium; species Chryseobacterium elymi. The sequence continues at coordinate 50,731 of NZ_QNUH01000022.1, forward strand.
GTCTATCGGCTACATTATTTCATGGGTATACAGTAAATATTATGCGCAGAACATTTATGCATCAAACCTTTCTCTGAGTATATCCAACAATACTTCCAGTTATTTTACCCCAAACCAGTCTATTAACTTTATCTGGGGACAGAATGGGAATCAGGATGGAGTTTATCTTAAGAAAATGTTGTTATCCAGATCTCATAATGAGTTTTTGGTAAAAGAACTGGATCTTTTTGTTAATTACTCTACCAAAGGATTGATCAAATCAACCTATATTGATAAAACTGATTCACCGGTTTTTCTGCAGATTGATAAAAAACATCTTCAGCAGATTGATTATCCTATTACTCTTATTCCAAAAGGTGGAGACGCTTATGAAGTGGTTCTTCCGGAAGAAGGGCACTCTACCAATTTATATAATTACGAATCAGAAGGATTTCAGTCTGTAGATAGATATAACAGACCAGCTAACAAGATTGTGAAAATCAATGAATGGTATAATTCCCCCAATCTTAGATTCCGACTGCTTAAGAATACAGAGACTCCTAAAATAAAAGTAGAAAATATTATTGTGAACCTTACCTCTGTGAATCAGAGTGTTAATGGTATTGTGTCTACAATAGGAGTGGAGTTTGATAAGGAAATTGGGACCATCATGATTATCACCAAAAAAGGTTTTAATCTTAACAGTACTGTAAATTTCTTAAACAAATCTGTAGCCGAACTCCAGAAGAAAAGGCTGGCAGACAAAAATATAGTTAATAAAAATACAGATATTTATCTTCAGAACAATATAGATGATATCCGTAAAAAGCTGGATTCAAGTGCGGCAGTGCTGAATTATCTGAAAACTTCTGAAAAACTTTATAATATAAAAGACAGAGACGAAAAATCTTTAGAAAAGATAAAAGATCTTGAAGCAAGAAAAGCAGATGTTATAAGCAAAATCAGTTCACTGAATAATATTAAAAATACACTGCAGTCCCGGGATTTTGATAAAATGATTAGTACCAATGCTGCAGGTTTTGAAGATGGCTTCTTTTCGGCTTCCGTAACAGAGCTCAAAGCTCTATATATGAAAAGAAGAGAAATGGCGACCATCTATAAGCCAAACTCTGAGCCTATGAAGGAAATAGACCGGCTTATTAATGAAGCAAGAATGGGCTCATCCGGCACTTTGAGAAATTATTATACGAAATATTATGATGAAATCAATAAAATAGACCGTCAGGTTGCAGAAGCCAATTCAGACCTTATGTCATATCCTGAAAAAGAAAGAAAATATCTGGATGCGGAAAGAGGGTACAATATGATTGAGGCAACTTATAACAGCCTTTTGAATAGACAGAATGATGCAAAGATGAAAGTGGCGACCAACCAGTCTGATATTACAGTAATAGATCCTGCGAAGAATTTGGGACAGTCTCCAATTGGCCCCAATGTAAAAGCAATAAAATCTGCAATTATGTTTGGCTTGCTGCTGCTCCCATTACTATTCATCCTGGTCGGGGCAGTGCTGGATAACAAGATTCGAAACATCAAAGAACTGTTGAGTGCAACAAAGATTCCGCTCCTTGGTGTTATCGGCAACAACAGCAACGAAAATATGCTTACCGTTCTGGAGCAACCTAAATCATCAGTATCTGAGGCGTTCAGAGGAATTAGAGCGAACATGAGATTCTTGATGGAAAATAACAATGAAGATGGTAAAGGAAAAACCATTTTGGTTACTTCTTCCATTGGTGGCGAAGGAAAAACATATGTTTCCATTAACCTAGCCTCAGTAATAGGGCTAAGTGATAAAAAAACAATTCTGCTTGGGATGGACCTTAGAAAGCCTAAGATTTTTGGAGATTTTAAAATTGATAATAAATATGGTATTTCCAATTACCTGACAGGAGAAGTAGAAATAGAACAGATCATCAATAAAACCAAGATCCCGAATCTGGATGTGGCGACTTCCGGACCAATTCCTCCAAATCCGTCAGAGCTTTTAATGAGCGACCGGAATATCAGGTTTTTGGAAGAATTAAAAGAGAAGTATGATTTTATCATCATCGATTCGCCGCCAGTAGGTTTAGTAGCTGACTCTTATGAACTGATGAAATATTCTGATGCTAATATTTATGTGGTCCGTCACGAATATACCGAGAAATATATGCTGAAGATGATTACTGAGAAATACCATAACGGAGAAATTAGTCATTTAGGACTTATATATAATGACTATAATAAGAAACAGGGCTACGGATATGGTTACGGATATGGTTACGGATATGGCTACGGTTATTTTGATGAAGATAAAAACTATAAAGAACCATTATTAATAAAAATACGAAACAAGGTCCAAACAATATTTAATAAAAAATAGCGTTTTAAACCCTCAGCAAATGGGGGTTTTTTTATACATTCAGTATTGGTAATCTAAGGAAAAAAGAATATTTTTGGCACTTTGCCGTTTACTTTATAACAAATTATGTTTTTTTGTTTATTTTTAACTATACATTAAGAATATCATTAATATAAAAATGTTTTATATTTGCAAAAATTAAATTTTAAAATAACCATAAATCCATATTCTTTTATGAATAAAAAATTATTGTTTAGCTTTCTTGCCTTCCTTGGAGTGGTAAGTGTTAAAGCACAAAGAAACGAATTGGGAGTTCGTCTGGGTATGAGTAACCTAGTTGGGGACATAGGAAGGACCAATTATATTTTGCAAAAGCCGTTGGATTTAGACAGAGTGTCAGATTGGGGTTTCCCTTTCTATGGTGGTTTATTATACAGATTTAATTTTAACCCGCATCAGACCGTTAGATTGGATTTAGGGTACAACCAGATCCAGTTTAGTGATAAAGCTGCGAAAGAAGAATATAGAGTGAATAGAAACTCATACGGAAAAAATGACGTATACGAAGCAAGCTTAATGTTCGAATACAACCTTTTCCCTGTCAATAATGAACAGGTGAGTATGGTGAGCCCCTACATTTTCGGTGGTATCGGTGCTTTGATGTTTGATGCCCCTAAAGCCAATCTTATAAATGATTTTAGAAGAGATGCAGACGGAGTGGCGCAGGCTCCTCTTAATGAACAGGATTTTAAAAGTACTCCGGAATATACACTAGGAAAAAAAGTAACAATGCATATCCCTTTTGGGGTAGGCTTAAAATATAAGTTTAACCATAATTGGGCTATATTTGCAGAAGCCACATTTAGATATACATTGACGGATCAGCTTGATCATAGCCGATTGCTTTCAAAAGATCTAACGTCCAGCTTTAACGCAGATATTTTAGATCCTGCTACCGGCGGCTCGCTGCTACAGTCAGGAAGCTATTATGCGGTCTCTAAGGAAAGAGAACAAGAACTGCTTAACAAAAGAAATATAGGGGATGAAAGGTCTAAGGACTGGATGAATACTTTTAGTTTAGGACTTACCTATTCATTCGGAAGACCTCCATGCTATTGTGATTAATTAATATGTCGTTGATTAAAGATAAAATAAATTCTCAGAATTTACCGAAACACGTCGCCATCATTATGGATGGCAATGGAAGATGGGCAAAAACGCGTGGAGAAGAAAGAACTTTCGGCCACAAGAATGCCATTAATGCAGTAAGAAATGCCATTAATGCCTGTAATGAGATTAATATACCTTATTTAACACTGTATACATTTTCTTCTGAAAACTGGAGCCGTCCTGCAGATGAAGTAAGTACACTGATGAATCTGCTGGTGGAAACCTTATTGCTGGAGGCCGAAGAGATCTTTAGCAAAGGACTCAGAATGCATGTTATAGGAAACCTGCAAAAGCTTCCTTCTCTCGTGAGAGAACAGCTTGAACGTGTGGTAGAGCTTACAAAAGAAAACACAAAAGGCAATTTAGTACTGGCAATAAGCTACGGCTCACAGAACGAAATATTGGATGCCGTAAAAAACATCAGTTCCGATGTGAAAGAAGGAAAAGTTGATATTGAGAATATTGATGAAAAACTATTCGAAAATTACCTTTATACAAAAGGCTTTCCTCCTGTAGACCTGCTGATCAGAACCAGCGGGGAAATAAGAATAAGCAACTTCCTTCTTTGGCAGATTGCCTATGCGGAACTACAGTTTTTAGATGTCCTATGGCCGGATTTTACAAAAGATATCTTCTTCCAGTGTATTGTTGATTACCAGAATAAAGAAAGAAGATACGGCTTAACCGGCGATCAGATAAATGCCCAATAATTAAAGAAAAGAAAGACTCGATAAAATGAAGTTTAGACTATTACCCATCATAATGTTTGCTGCTTCGGCACATTTTTATGGACAAGTAACTCCTCAGGACAGCACTAAAGTTAATAATGCTGTACACGCAGAAAATGAAGCAGGAACTTACACTCTTAAAGACATTGTTGTAGATGGGGTAAAAAAGTATACGCCGGCACAAATCTTAAGATTTACTGGCTTAACTAAAGGAGAAGCTGTAGATATTCCGGGACAAAAAATCAGCAATGCTGTTAAAAAGCTTTGGGATACCCAGTCTTTTTCAGAAGTTGAAGTTTATGTTCAGAGTATTGAAGGGCAGACCGTAATTTTGAGATTCTACCTTGAAGATCTTAAAGAACTTGGAGAAGTAAAATTCACAGGTAAAGGGATCGGTAAATCAAAAAACGAAAAACTAACAAAAGACAACAATCTAAAGCCTGGAACAAAAATCACACAAAACCTGATCTCTAGCCTTAAGACTAAGGTCCCTCAGGATTATGTGAAAAAAGGATTTGCTGACGCTAAAATTAGCATTCAGGATAAAGTGAATGCAAACGATCCATCTATGGTAGACTGGACCATCAATGTAGAGAAAGGCAAAAGAATAAAAATTGACCATATCGAATTTGAAGGCAACCCAAGCGTTACAGATGCAAAACTTAGAAAAAAAGCCTTCAAAGAAACCAAACAGAGAAGATTTGGTATCGGAGGGATCCTGAAATCTTCAAAATTCATTGAAGGAAAATACCAGGAAGACAAACAGAGTCTTATCAGCTACTATAACTCTTTAGGTTATAGAGATGCCAAGATTGTTTCTGATTCCATATGGAGAAACAAGAGAAATAATTACGAAATCAATGTAAAGCTTAACGAAGGTAAAAAGTATTATATAGGTGATGTTACATTCACCGGAAATACCGTATACTCTACAGAATATTTACAGAGATTATTAGGATACAAAAAAGGAGATATCTATGATGCCGTAGGTTTCAACAAGAAAGTAGGAGAGGATGGAGGAAAAGAAGACGACTCTGATATCAAATCTGTGTACATGAATAACGGTTACCTTTTCTCTAACGTAACTCCGGTAGAAAAATCTGTATCAGGAGACACTGTAAACCTGGAGATCAGAATTAATGAAGGAGAGCAGGCGACATGGAATAAAGTAACATGGCAGGGGAATACAACTACCCATGATCATGTTGTGCTTAGAGCCCTAAGGACAAAACCGGGAGAGCTTTTCAAAAAGACAGAAATTAAAAGAACCTACTTCGATTTAGCCGGAATGTCCTTCTTTGATCCACAGCAGGTGGGACAGGATATTCAGCCAAATCAGCAGGATAATACCGTAGATATCAACTGGAAACTGGTAGAGAAAGGTTCTTCTCAGGTGCAGTTACAGGCTGGTTATGGTGGTAATAGCTTTATTGGAACATTAGGACTTACGTTCAATAACTTCTCTTTAAAGAACTTCCTTAAATTCAAAGACTTTAAGCCGGTGCCTCAGGGTGACGGACAGACTTTGTCTATTCAGGCTCAGGCAGGACAGTATTTCCAAAACTATGGTATTTCATTTACAGAGCCATGGTTATTCGGAACAAGACCAACTGCCCTTTCAGTAAGTTTGAACACTTCCAGAGTAAAGTATAATGACAGTAACGGGCTTGATCAAAAGCTTAACATCTTCTCCGCTTCAGTAGGTTTAAACAGATTGCTGAACTGGCCGGATGACTACTTCTCGTTATACACGGGAATCCAGTTCCAGAAATATAAATTCAGTAACTATCCGTTCCAGTTTGGAGATACTACAGAATACTACGGTGATGCCAATAACTTAAGCCTTAACTTAGGTTTAAGCAGAAACTCTGCAGGTATTGATCCTATCTTCCCGACAATGGGTTCAAATATTGAAGTTTCCGCGAAACTGACCGCACCTTACTCATTGTTCAGCAATAAAGATTACTCTACCATGTCACCGGTTGACAAATACAAGTGGATGGAATTCTACAAGATCAAGTTCAAGGCTGATGTATATAATGAGGTTGCAGGTAAACTTGTATTGAGATCTTCCGCTGAAATGGGATTCATGGATGGTTATAACAAAAAACTTGGTGCTCCGCCATTCGAAAGATTCTATGTAGGAGGTACAGGTTTATTTGGAGGTAGATATGACGGACGTGAATTGATTCCATTGAGAGGTTATGAAAATGCTTCAACATACGGAGGGGAAATAGATGATATTACCCAAAGAGGAGGAGGTACAATCTATAACAGGTTTACATTAGAATTAAGATACCCGATCTCAATGAACCAGACGGCTAAAATCTATGCACTTACCTTTGCAGAAGGCGGTAACGTATGGAACTCCTGGAGTACATACAACCCGTTCCAGCTGAAAAGATCTGTGGGAGTTGGTGTAAGAGTTTATATGGGAGCTTTTGGTTTGATCGGATTTGACTTTGCTTACGGATTTGACAAAACTGTTTCCGGAACAGAGCCATCTGGATGGAAAACACACTTCCTGATGAACCAATCATTATAATTCATACATATGAAAAACTTTAAAATCATTTTCACATCTGTATTGTTCCTGCTTTTCGGACTTTCAAACGCCCAGAAAGTTGGAATAGTAGATACAGGCTATATTTTAGATAAACTACCTCAATACAAAGAAGCAGAAGCAAGATTGAATGCACAGATCGATACATGGCAGTCAGAACTTCAAAATCTGCAGTCAGAGTACGAAAGAAAAAAATCAGCATTTGAAAGTGAAAAAGTATTGTTGATAGGAGATCAGTTGAAGCTTAGAGAAAAAGAAGTAATGGATCTTGAGAAAAATATCAAAACGACTACCAGCTTACGTTTTGGAGCCAACGGTGAAATTACAAAACTGAGAACAAATTTGGTTGTGCCGTTTCAGGATCAGATCTGGACAGCTGTCAAAACAATGGCTGAGAAAAATGGATTGGGCATGGTTCTTGATAAATCCGATAACAATGTGCTTTTCCTTCTTCCAAGATATGATTACACAGAAAAAGTATTAACCATCTTATTAAAAGGATCCGCTGCATCTGATAAGAAAGAGAAAAATAGCAGCAAAAGTAAAAAGTAAATTTTTAAATTAACTTTTACTTAAAATTGAAATCTAAAAACAAATTAAATTATTTATTTTACCAATTATGAAAAAATTAAGTGTATTATTTGCCGCGGTAATAATGGTTGTATCGGTAAGTATGGCAAAAGCTCAGAAATTAGCTACTGTAGATTTAATGGGAGTTCTTAATGCAATGCCTGAAAAGAAAAAGGCAGATACTGACATAAAAGCTTTCTTAGATGTGAAACAAGCGGAGATCAAGAAAAAAACAGATGCTGCTCAAGCTAAATTTCAGCAATATCAAGCTGAGGCTCCTAAAAAAACTGCTGATGAAAACACTGCTAGAGAAGCAGAAATGAAAAAATTAGGAGACGAAATCCAACAAATGCAAGAGAAGGCTCAAAAAGATCTTCAGGCTAAGCAGGATGTTGCTTTCGGACCAATCGAGAAAAAGCTGAACGATGCAATCGAGAAAGTAGCAAAAGCTAACGGATACGAGTTCATTATGGACGCGAACGCTGGAGCATTAGTATACAAAGCTGGTGCAGATGCTACTGCTGCTGTTAAGAAAGAATTAGGAATCAACTAATAAATTAACAAAGTTTTATAAATTAACCGCCTCTTTTAAAGGCGGTTTTTTTATTTTTGCGCTATGGAAAAAGAAGTATCAACGACCGTAAAAGTAAGGTTCAGCGATTGTGATCCGATTGGACATTTGAATAATGTAAAATATTTAGACTATATGTTCAATTCCAGAGAAGATCATGTAGAAACATTTTATGGATTTACATACGAGGAATATACCAAAAAAACCGGATGCACTTGGATTGCCATTCAAAATGAGATTGCCTATTTAAAAGAAGTTAGATATAATACCCAGGTCGTGATCAGCAGCAAAACCATAGAAGTACAGGACAGGACGGCTAAAGTGGAAATACTCATGAAAAGTCTGGATGAAAAAATAGTTCATGCCGTACTGTGGGTTACAGTGATCTATTTCAATCTTAAAACAAGAAAATCAGAAATTCATCCCCAAGACATAAAAGAAACCTTTGGGAAATTCTATGTAGATCTTGATCAGAAAGATTTCCAGCCTAGAGTGAAGTTCTTAAGATCCCAGAACGCAAAAAATTCATAATCTGGCAATGCCGGAAAATAACCTGTAAGTCAGGATATTTTACAGTAGACCTAAAAATAATAAATTACAGATGAAAAAAATAGCAGTAATAGGAAGCAATGGACAGTTGGGTAACTGTATCAGAAAAATTGCCCCGGATTTTGAAAATACCTATGAATTCATATTTACAGATTCCCAGATCCTCGATATTACAGATGAAGATAAAGTCAATGATTTCTTCTATGACAATAAACCAGACTACTGTATCAATGCTTCGGCATATACCGCAGTTGACTTAGCCGAAAAGGAAAAAGATAAGGCATTTGCTGTAAATGCCGATGGAGTAGCTTATCTTGCCCAGGCCTGTGCAGATCACAAATGCATCCTGATCCATGTTTCCACCGATTATGTATTTGATGGTGATACAAACCTTTCATACTCAGAAGATGATTTTACCAATCCAACCGGAATCTATGGTGAGTCAAAAAGAAAAGGCGAAGAGCTGGCTCTGGAAATCAATCCAAAAACTATTATTCTGAGAACCTCTTGGCTGTATTCAGAGTTCAATAAGAATTTTGTTAAAACAATGCTGAATCTCTTCTCTCAAAAACAAGAGCTTGGAATTGTAGCCGATCAGTTTGGACAGCCTACCAACGCAAATGATCTGGCAGAAGCAATCATGGATATTATCGAAACCCAAAGCAAAACCTTCGGTATTTTTCATTTTTCAAACTATCCGGAAACAACCTGGTTTGAGTTCGCCAAAAAAATTGCTGAATTTTCAAACTCTTCGGTACAACTGAATCCTCTTACGACAGAACAGTATCCTACTCCTGCCAAAAGACCGGCCAGAAGTACAATGTCATTAGATAAGATAGAAGAAGTATATAAAATAGAACTGAAGCATTGGGAAAACAGCCTTGAAGAATCTGTCAAAATATTAACACAACAATAATATGATCAAGAACCTGGTGGTTGCCATTTCTATCTTCTGTATCCATCTGTGCCATGCGCAGAATATATACCTTACAAAAGTTGAGAAAACCAATGACAATACAGATAAATTCCTGTATAAAAAAACAGAGACTGCTATTGATGCCGAATATCTGGGAGAAATTGAAGTCCAGGGATTTTCAAGAGATGACGCAGCTGTTTTTTCCTTAATATATAAAAAAGCAAAAGAAATAGGAGCAAACACCTTTTCATTGAAGCCCTTTGAAAATATAGATGGTACTCCTCAGGATCTCAATCCGTCTAACTACAGAATCGTACTATACTATACCTCCAAAGAAAAATTAATTGATCAAAACGGGAAGCTTTACATTTTTGCTTCCTCAGATAAAGATCAGAAGATTAGTGTTAATAAGAAAGACTACCTACTGCCTCCTAGGTCTTATATTACTCTTGATATTATTCCGGGAGAAGTATATACCATTTCAACAAAAAAACTTTTAGGCTCTACTATTAAGGTTCAGCCTAAAACAAGTGATGAAAACCTCTACTTCCAGGTTTCCTCACTAAAAGTAAAATCAGATACTTCCGGAACAGGTGGCTTAAATTTAAAATCTGGCGATATTATCGGGTTAGAAAAATCTTATGCAGAGTTTTTAAGCCTTATATACATTCAGAATAAGTAATAAAATAATCCTGATAATCAAAGTAAATAAAAAAATTAAACATAAGTTTAAAATTTTTCTGACTGTTTACCAATGATTTATAGTTTTTAGATTACACTGTGATGAATTTTATGTTAAATAGATTTGTTTTGCGTGTTAATAAGTTGTTATCTTTGCCGCACTGAAAAACGAGAGTATGACAGTAGCGCAGGAGAGCTTTTAGATAAGCATAACTATTTAGAAAAAGCTTACATAATATAAAAGAAAAAACCTTAAAATTTTTTAGAAATAAAAGTTGCGGGATTTAATTTTTTTTGTATCTTTGCAGTCCGGTTAAACGGGGCGCAGGAGTGAGTACAGATTGAGGTT
>NZ_QNUH01000023.1 GCF_003385495.1 Chryseobacterium elymi
GGTATTGTTTGTTATGCTGTCAAGCTTGCTATTGCTGTAATGATAATATGAAGTTTCCATTTCTTCTTTTTCTCCCTCCCGATACAGTTCTCTCTTTGTTATTATTCCCGCCTTGGAAAAGAAAATAGTTTCGTAATATTTTGTGGAGATCCTGCTTTAAAATTACCTGATCCAGTTCCTGTGCAGAAACGGACACCGGGAGGAGTAAAAGAATCAGCAGCGTGAAAACTGATTGGAGGGATTTTTTAATTGAGATAGTGGTCATTATTATTTGTGTTTTATTGGATATTTAAAGCATATCTGCGTGGATATGCTTTATTGCTTAAGTAAATATGTTTTTAATCTGGGGCTCCCACACGATCAAACATATCTGCATATTCAATCATAGATTTCAGGTTGGGTAATCCGTAATAATTATTTGACTTATATTCATTCTTCGCTTTAATCCACTCTTCATCACCAACAAAATCTCTGTAGTCCGCTAATATGGTCATTTGTCCCCAATCATTATTTTGATTATGATATTGTTTGAATAGAGGATCATAAGTGTTAGCCATGAAAGCCAGTATCTTCATTTTATCCTGATCATTAAATGTGTTTTGGATTTCATTATTAATTATTTTTGAGCTTAAATATTTTAAAATAATTAAATCCTTAACATTCTTCGAAGTATTGAATAAGGTTTCGTAAGAATTGATAAATGTAGATCTGATTTCCAGTTTTCCCTCACAGTTTTTAGATGCAATATAATCAGACAGATCTTTTGAATTATCCAGAGGGTTAGAATTTAAATAGTTAATTACATATTCATTAAATTTAGCTTCCTTATCGTAACCAAAGTATTTAATAAGGTTTCTGATAAAAAGTTGATCATGTTGTACAAGCCAGGTGATTGAAGATGTACTGTTATTAAAAAAGTACATATTTCTGGCGACAATAGTTTTTAAATTCTGTTTCCTGATATTTTTTAAATCAGATAGATCTTTCCAGTAATATATTTTTACATCTGTAGACCGGTTAGTTGCCTCTGCTTCGCTTTCGTATTTTGTGAGATCAGAATTTTTAGTATAATCCAATATCTCCGGGATGCTATAAAAATCTGAAATAAATAATCCATTCTTAAAAACGTAAGTACTGTGAGGATTGGCATCTATACTATTTGAGTTCTTAAAAAGTTTGAAGTTTTTTGAACATTTATCTTCAAATTTGATCTGGAGATATTTTGTTTCTGATTTCGGATCAATAATCCTATGAAATACTTCTTTAATTTTGTTATTAAATTCTTCCGCTGAAGGTTTTTTGAAGCCATTATCTTTTAATTCCTGTAATATAATGGACTCGGTGGCTTCTATATCTTTTAATGTAAATTGATAGGTTGGGTAATCCGTTTCATTCTTTTCCCCGCTTGCTCCGGCTGATAGCTGAGATTTCAGGACAGGAATATAAGAATCTTGCTGAGTATAATCCATAGTTTGTGTATTAGTTGGAGTTTGAGAGTCACATTTATTCATCATTAAAAAAATTCCTAATAACAAAATACTTTTCATAATATATAATATTTAATTACTTCTTGTGTTTGACTGAGAATCAACATCAGCTTCGCTGGTCATCACTTTCAGATTATACTCATCCTCTGTAGGGGTATAATTAGGAGGAATTACAAACCAGTCGATATCAGATTCTGAATATTTTGAAATTTTCACTGTTCTGGCACCTTTTACTCCGCCCTGATTTCCGCCCAAACAATAGTAATGTTTTCCGTCTTCACTTTTTCCAATCACAAATGTGATATGTCCGTCTCCTCCTACACTACTTCCATTTGCAGTTGCTGCCTCATTGTCTCCCCAATCAATAACTGCTGCTGCGCCGTAAATAGGTTTGCTCTTATCTATTTCATCCTTATTTTCTTCATATCTTCCATAACTGACCCTTTTAACAAGCTTATTCTGATCATCATAGGTAAAAACCTGTTTCGCTGTATGGGTATTGTTTGTTATGCTGTCAAGCTTGCTATTGCTGTAATGATAATATGAAGTTTCCATTTCTTCTTTTTCTCCCTCCCGATACAGTTCTCTCTTTGTTATTACTCCCTCTTTAGAAAAGAAAATAGTTTCGTAATATTTTGTGGAGATCCTGCTTTAAAATTACCTGATCCAGTTCCTGTGCAGAAACGGACACCGGGAGGAGTAAAAGAATCAGCAGAGTGAAAACTAATTGGAGGGATTTTTTAATTGAAATAGTTGTCATCATTTAGTTGTGTTTAAAAAAGCATAACCGTTTGGGGCTATGCTTTTGGGTTATTTTTTAGGATGCTGCTTTCGCCATTCTGTATAGTCCATCGGTTGATATCCTGAACCACAAGAGCCTTCATATTCACATTCGGTAACAAAGTATTCATCATAGTCTGCGTTGTCCCACCATTCTTTAAATTTTGGAAGACTGAAGTAATTATTCTTCTTTATGATCTCAAAATCATCATCATTTAGAAAATAACGCAATCTTGCCATCATTTTATTATCATCATTAAATTTTGTATCATAATTATACTGTTCTGCGAAATAAGCTAGATTCGCCATGATTTTTAGTTTTTCCACTTTAGATAAAGTTTTGACTTCTGAATTTTCATTGCTGTTCAAATACTCTAAATAATTTTTTATATTATCAGGGATAAATCTGTTTTCAGAAGGATCATTTGGGATATATAGCTTTTGTAGGAGTTTAAAAGTATTAGCATGTAGTCTCATATTCTCGCTACAGTTTTTTGTCCAAAATAATTTTCCATAATCTGAAGCGTTGTTTTTATCAAACTTTGTTTTCTCTATAACCCATTTTAAAAGCGCAGTATTATTAGTATAGCCAAATTCTTTTACGAGATTTTCCATAAATTTTGTGTCGTTTTTTACGAGCCACAAAAACTTACTGTTATCATTGTTGAAAAGAAATAAATTTCGGTAAATAATGTTGTTTGGGATGTCTACAATAATTTTATCATTTTTAAGCTTTGTAAATAATTCAACTTTTGGAAGAGATGTTATTGCATTGATTTTATTTATAAAAAAGACATTGTTATCATACAAGAACTCCATCAATTTTGCATTTTCATTACAATCAGATGTTGTCATATGTTTACAATCTTGTATTACATAAGTTGAAAAATTTTGATGTTGAAACAAAATGGGGCAATTTTGATTATCACTAATATTAAATATTTCTTTTAGTTTAGCCCTATATTCTTCATTGTTTAAAGCTTTGAAACCATTCTCTCTTAACCCCTGTGCCAAGACAGGGATCATCAAATCAACATCTTTTTCAGTAATATAAAAATCTTCTTCTTCTTCATGTTCTCCTTTATTTGCTGGAGACTGATGTCGTTTATAAAGTTCTTTTATGGCATCTTCATCTATTGTCATGTTTATTTTTTTTATTGTATCACTTTGTTTATTATTACTGCTTAAAGTGTTGTTAGATCTATTTTTTTGACAACTATGTAAATTGGTAAAGCCAATAAGAATTATCAGTAATAAGTAATTTTTCATAATTTTTATCTTTTTCCTATTTTTTTTCTATCTTCTTGTACCTTTTTTTCTTCTGTAGTCATTTCATCTTCATTTTTGTAATATACATAATATCCTGGATTGATTCTATTTTCAAGACCAGAACTTGATTTAGAAGATGCAATTTCAAAATGAATATGGGGACCACAGGTTCCATTAGGAACACCAGTTGTTCCTGCAATACCAACAACTTTACCTGCATCAATCTCTTTTTCCAGTTCAACTTTAATTTCTTTTAAGTGTGCATATTTTATATATATTTTGCCTGTGTCAACAAAACCATCTCCTTGATTTTTTTCACCTTCTCCTGAATACCTAAGAATGTAATCCCTTTTTCTTTTCTTAAAAATTTCCAGTTGATCGGGTTTACTAATTTCTAAAATTACCATTTTCCCGTAAGCTCCTGCAGTGTCAGCGAAAACAACTTTTCCAGACAAACAAGCATATGCTTGTGTTGTACCATCATCCATAGCAAATAGGTCTAAGCCCTGATGTACACCGGAGGCTCTTGTTTGTGTCCGTGTTAGTCCGAAAGATGCATATTTAGGCCAGTACCCTCCACTTTGCATATACATCGTTATTTGTGGACTGTCTACTGGTTCATGCCAACCTTCTGCCAGATCTATTACTCCGCCTTCTTTACAGATGTTTTTGTCATATTTAAACCAAGTTTTTAATGATTCAAAATATTTTTTTCTTTTTGCCCAGCCATTTGGGTCTTTTTCAAGCTTATGTTTTGGAGAATAACCGTTAAGTACTTTTGATTGAAAATAATAATACTTACTTTCATCAACATTTTCCATAACGATAGCTATTTCATTAAGTGACATACCTAATGCATCTTTAAAATATTCAGCTTTCCATCTAAGAGCTTCTATATCTGAATTTTTAGAATACTTTACACTTTTTTTATTAACAGACCATAGCCACCCAGCAGAATCAACTGCATAGAATAAATCAGATGCAATCAAACTTGGATTTTTTATAAATTTATTTTCATCACCAATATATTTTCCATATTCTTTATATGGACCTGGAGTGTTATAAAAGGTTTCTTCTTCTTTCTTTGTTCCGGTCATTTGTATCAAGCCTCTCCCTTTGTAAACACTTTTACTGGATGCCTCTTCACTTGGATATTCTTCGGCAGTATTAAACTCATCTGATTCATGGAATGCTTGGGCTAAGAAGGTTATTTTTTGGATACATTTATTAATATTATGAGTTCGGAAAGCAGTGTTGAGTGCAGCCGTAAATTTTTTTATGCTTTTATCTTTTATTGTACAATCTTTATGGTTAAATATTAATTCAGTCCCTTTTATTTTTTTTACCATATCACTTACTTCCTGTTCTGTAAAATCTCTATCACAATAACAAGTCTTCTGCTTCCTCACCTCCGCCATTTCCACCATCACAGGCACTACATCATTATCAATTACTTCCGGTGTTTCCTTTTGTGAAACCTTAAGGCATCCGCTTTCATAAAAGATAAACTGTTTTCGTAATTCAAGCATTTCTTGCTGGGTGAAAGGAGTTCCGTCTTGTTTGTAAGCCTTAATTCCCAGTTTTTCCATGTCTTCAGTGCGTACCAGATCGGCGGGAAGGGTATTATTGATGGTGACTTGAATCTTTTCGGCTTTCCATATTTTTTTTGCAGGATCTGCGGGATCTTTCAGCTGTCGGGAGACCTGGGCGATATAGTAGTCGAAATTTTTAGGCGGGGTTTTCCATTCTTCTTTGGCTGTAAATGAAACTTCTAACAGACCGTCTTTTCCTACTTTTTCATCTTTGAAGTTTTCTTTGCTTTCGTGGGTGTAGATGATGTGGTCCTGTTCGTTGAGACCTTCTTTCGGGACTTCTTTGAAAACATCTATTTTCAGAGTCTCTTCTGTCATATTCACTGTATGGACCCATATTTTGTGGGTCTTTCCATAGAAGGTCTGCATACGCTGGATATCTTTTCCATTCTCAGTAGAAAACATGATGGAAACAATCTTTTGCTCTGAAGTGATGACAAGTTCTTCATTGGAGTCCAGAACTTCAAGATAAGTCGTGGCCGCATCTATCACTACGGGTTTTGTTCCTGCTATTGAAATGCCGGCGGGCAGTACAACCTCTGTGGATGTAGATGCCTGTAATTCTATGGTGAATACAAGACGATACTTTGGAGTAGGATTTTCAGTTGTTTTGGGAATAGCGGTATCCAGTTTTTTCCTGTAGTCTTCAGTGGTGTTGATCATGAAAGAGGCTTTTCCTTCGCTATTGAGGGTTACAGCCTTTTCCTCCAGCATATATTTTTCCTTTTCCTTGTAAAAATCATCGCCTTCGCCTTTTACCCAGATTTTCACTTTCAAAGCCTGATTTTGTAGTCCGTCAATTTCAATAAAGCCGTAAGTGTCTTCTCCAAAACCTGTTTCCGTACGCTTTACGCCGGTTCCATAGGCCCAGAGTGCTCTTTTAACAGCGGGTTCAGAAACTTTTATTTTGGTGTCAATTTTTTTACTGTCCGTGTTATCACCTGTTAAATGGGCGGAGATTGTAAATTCACCCAGTTCGTTGAACGTAAGGGTACCATCACTATTATCGGTAACGTTCTGCGGGACTTCTATTTTTATAGCTTCATTTCCTGTCAGTGTTGCAATTCTTGCGGCGGCAGTGTACTTCACTTTGGTTCCCTTGGGAATATTTCCTGCTGGCAGTGTAAATTTATCAATGACATTTTTTATAATCTCAAAATTAAAAGTGTCCGATCCTGAAAATGCAGGTTGTTTTCCTGCACCAATAGGATTAGCGTAAGCTTCCAATGTGTATTTTCCTAAATACTGCCCGGTGGACAAATGGGCATCCTGGCTTAGAAGTGCATCTGCTCTTTTATTAATTATGGGGGTCTTGAAGGAAGAAGAGTTTTCAAAGGCTGCAATTCTTCCAGATCCTTCCTTTTTCAGATACCAGTGTGCTGTTTTTCCTGCTGCGGGAAGATAGGCAACATTGAATCTGGATGCCTGAACTTTCAGCATATCGCTTGAGCGGAGTATTCCCGGTTCACCGGTTACACCCATAATACCCAGCGTATTTTCAATTTTTATCTGAACAGATTCAGGTTTTGGGTCGTTGGCATCTGTGAAAGCTTCCACCGTATATGTTCCCGCATTGTTAAATGTAAGCATTGCTGTATTTCCAACTTTATTTACAGCAACGATATGAGGTGCGGAAGTTCCGATAAGACTGTTGTACAATACTGTTGTCCCTTGCTTTATCCTCCAATGTGTCGCAGTACCAAGCGGGTTGAAAATACTCCGATTCAGTATTTTCATCTGGTCCGCAGCGGTATTGAGTTTATATTCTATGGATACGGGAATGGGAATTTTGACCAGTGTAGAATTTCCCGGAATACTTATTTTTTTTACAAAATCTTTTACCACTTCAATGATGATGGCACAGTTTTTATCCCCTGCTTTTTTTCCGTAAGCTTCTATTCTGTACTTTCCTTCCGGCAGGTTTTCAAAGATTTTTGCCATGGGCTGATTGAAAATACTTCCCAGACCTATAAATGTTTTAACCTTGTCCTTGGTGTCTTCTCCTTTGAAAAGGACCCAGATAATTTTTGTAACATCTCCTTTGAACTGTGCCTGAAGGTAGAGGTTATCGGCAGTAAAAGAAGGTAAAAATGAATTCCAGGGCGAAGAAGGCATTGAAATATAATAATAGATTCCGGTGGGTTTAGCTACAGGTATCGGAAGATTCATTGAAATGGATGATACGGAAGTGGAAGAGGAGGTTCCTGATGAGGTTGCCCATTGCGGTGAGGCATTGGCTACGGAGAACTCGTCTGCTTCCTTTACATCAATTTGGGAAACATTGTTGGATTGTCCTGTGGTGGCAAATTCAACAGTTCCCTCAAGCCCATATCCGGGACATTTGGCTGTGGAGACATCAAGCAGTACCTTCATGCTTTTGTTAAACTCTACATTTTCGTAATAGTCTTTGTATATGAGTTTGCATCTGTCTTTACAATCATAAGTTTTGCCATCCGGAGCTTTACATTTGCCAAATCCGTTTCCACCGCCAAAACTTTCAGCTTTGTCGTCCAGATAAGTAGCTACAGGTTTGTTTTGGGCAAAATATTTATTTTTTCCAAGTTTTTTCTTCTGGCTTTTTACTTCCATGGGAACGGCAGTCCCTTTGGAATTGTTGGCTGCAGAACTGCTGCAGAACGCGGTAGCTCCTTCTACAATGATTAATCCTTTATTCGCCATGTCATGTTTTCATCAAGTTATATAATACTGCTTGTCTCTCTGTATAATATCCTGTCTCCGTCAGAAAGGACAAAATCTGCCTTCTTTTTTGAATACTGTTTTTTCGGGGAGTTATATTCCATCTGTATATGGAGTTCTGCTTTGTATTGCCCTGCATGGTGCAGATATTTTTTCTCTATTTCCTCTTTTATAGGATCAGGAAGTATGGTTTCTGAAGTGAAAAAAGCATCAAATCCGTAATCCCTTTGTTCTGCTATAATAGTTCCTGTGCATTCTATATCTCCGATTCCTTTTATATTCCATGTTAAGGATTCATGGGTTTTTCCACCGTTATCCACATAGGAAGGAGCAAAGAGAAGAAGGTTCCAGAAGGGTTCTTTCAGCTTATTTCTGTAAAAGATATTCTCATCTTCAAGAACTGTTAGATACTGGTTTCTGAACAGGTCTGCATTCTGATATTTTTCCTGAATACCGCTAGTTTTATGTTTCCAGTTTTCTACATTTTTGTGATGGTTTGAAGCATTAAGAAAAACTCCTTTTTCGTCTACTTGTATTTCAATAGGATAAGAGCTTTGTTCCAGCTCATGAAGAATTTCCATAAAGCTGTTTTCAGAAGGCAGAGGTGCGTCTTCCAGCTTTTCTATCAGCCAGTTTTTTGTGTGGTCTTCATTTTCAGTTTCTTCTATATTGATTTTACAGGAAGAATGAAAGCCTTTTTTTTCACCAAACTGTACTTCAAGTGAGCTGTCCACATGATAGATATGTGTTCCTGAAAATTTCTGAAAAGGTTTTACGCGGTTTTCTTCCATACATTTTATTATTTGCAATTGTCTATAATTATTTTCTCCGGCATGAAATGTAGATTCTTATTTTACTTTATCCAATATCATCTTACCATCCTTGTAAATCACAAGATGTTCTTCAGAGTGATTTCCGGATGTATCATACCATACTTTACAGACTAAATTATCCTGATGGCCTTCAATCCCTCCGAACTCATTATCTCTTGCAGATTCCCGCATGTTTTTTTTATAATTGCTGAAAAATGAGTCTTCATAAAATAAAATCATTTTTGCGGTCTTAATATTTTTTTTGTTTTGATCCAGATAACTGTGAATATATAAAGCCAGTTCTTCAGGCTCATGATTACTGTAACCGGAAATTGTATAATATTGAATTCCAAATTCCAACTGTGAATTAAATTCTTTATCTATTGGTTGTATATTGATGTCACTCATTTTTGTATTGTTATAAATTATAATACCAGCAAGTACAGCCAGCGCGAGAATAATGATTGTAAAAATTTTTTTGCCCATCGATTTAATCATTTTTTAGAATGTACCTTTAAATTCTCCTACAATATCTATTTTGGTAATAAATGGTTTATACCCTCTGAAATGTTGCAAAATAAACCAACTGTAAAATATATCCTTGTCATATTTTTGGATATCAGGATAATCTAAACCAAAATGATCATAATAAATATATTCCAGTCCCATTTCAAAACTACGTCCGTTTTTTTTGTACCGGGTTATATAGACCTGATAAGCCCAGACGTCATTGATTGTAATACCTAAACCACTGAATTTATCACTGAATTTTGGATTGTCTACTCCTCTGTCAACAAGATCTTTATAAAGAATTCCATTTGAAGAGTCTGTGATTTCCAGATTTTGAATTTCTCCATTATTTTTAGTTAGGTAAGCCTTTATTACTGATTTTATTGATGAAATGAAAGCTTGTGATTTCTCATGCTGAATAACAGCTTCTGTAAGGGTTTTATCTGAAAATTCGCCTCCTGAACTGGCCTGCATTCTGTCAACCATTTTTTTTGCAACAGTTTCTATTTCACCTTGTGAATACCATTCAATTTCGCTTTTGAAAATTTTAAAAAGATCGTCACTGGATTTTTTACAGAAGTTTTCTACTTTTTTTACAGTAGAATCAGCATTATTGGTGGCATTATCTTCCCGGGAAGTGATATTGTACCAACTATCCTGTTTTTCTACATCATAATTTTCGGAATATAATTCGGCTTTAAGTTTATCAAATCCTACCTGATTTTCCGGATAGTCACCATAAAGCATATCTATTGCTGTGTCGTTACTGCTGACTTTTTTTCCGTCCTTAACAATAATTTTTTTTCCTTTTCTTCTTGTTCCCTGTAGGATCAACATAGGAAATGTAAGTTTCTTGATACTTACCTCCACACTCACCTGATCAATTGGGATTTTAAAGTATGCATACACCCGCATATCATAGCATGACAGTTTCACCTGTATGGTTTGGGTACTTCCTTCAATCGAAGAATAATCAAAAAAGAAAGGAACAAATGTAGTCCCGATTTTCAGCTGCCACCGAAGTTTTTTATACTCTCTTTTTTCCGCAGATCTGTTAAATGTGGCCTTGAACCAATGCTTTTCGCCTTCTTTGGGCTTGCTTATTTTTCCGCCATTATCATCAAATGGGCCTTCAACTTTAGTGACCAGTAAAGTATTGTCTTTCTTAGCCTCATATTCATCCAGCTTTTTCCCACCGTTTTTCCCGTAAAAGGTATTTTCCTGCGGAGATTTAAAATCCAACGTGCCCCTGGAAGCATCTTTCATAATATGTTCTGCTTCCTTATAAGATTTGCCAAAGACATTCCGTATGATATTTCCTCCTTCCATGGTTGTTTTCTAAAGTTTTACAATGGATGTTCTGCTATATTTTTATTTTATTTGCTGAGATTTTAATCTCTTTTTTATAAATAGAATGCAAAAAATTCTCTAAAAATTGAATAGATATCTCTGATCTCAAAATACTCAGGACTTGAACTGCTTATATAATCAAAGTGATTCTTTTTAAATAACTTTTTGATCCGGGTCTGATGATAATACTGAGATACCGAAATCATACTTTTATAATGTAGGCTGTCAGCAATTTTTATTGAATTAATAACTGTTTTCTCAGTATTATCCCCATAATTGTCTGTGATGATCCTATCAGAAGGAATTTTGTTCTCAATCAGATATTTTCTCATTTCGTTTCCTTCCCAATATCCCTCTTTACCAAAGCCTCCACTTACCAGAATTGCTTTTACCTTCTGATCTCTGTGTAATTCAATGCTCTCATCCAGGCGGGCTTTTAGCCTATGTGATAAGGTTCCGTCTTTATTTACGGTATTGCCAAATACGACTGCCAGATCAGCATTCTGTTTTGTATCCTGCAGCCCATCGGCAATGATATAAATAGAATGAATGACAAACCATATGATGCCTAAGATAAAAACAGACCTGAAAATTTTTTTTGGCAGATTCATAAAGATTACTGCATTTTTACCTGCTTGCCACTATTGATATTGACTTCCTTCGCACTTTCCACATTAATTGCGTCTTTCGTACTGATG
Source organism: Chryseobacterium elymi (assembly GCF_003385495.1). Taxonomy (GTDB): domain Bacteria; phylum Bacteroidota; class Bacteroidia; order Flavobacteriales; family Weeksellaceae; genus Chryseobacterium; species Chryseobacterium elymi. The sequence continues at coordinate 11,196 of NZ_QNUH01000023.1, forward strand.
TAGGAACCGGCTTCCATATTCTCCGTGATATTTTTTGCTCTCGAGCTTCTTCCGGCTTCCGCGGTTTCAATGATGTTGCTGGCCGTCAGGTTATAATCATCATTGGCGGTTTCCGTAATATCTTCTCCCGCCATAATGTTAATATTTCTCTGTGCCGAAGCAATAATATTACGCCCGGCATTGATCTGTACATTTTCCCCTGCGGTGAACGTGATGTTTTTGGGTGCATTGACGGTAATATTTCCCTTTCCATCCATTAAATACGTATTACCACTAGGATCTTCTATAAAGATGCTTCCTTCCAGGTCATTAAAGATAATCTTGTTTCCGCTTCTGGTCTGGATGGATTTAATGTGATTATTAAGACCGCCTCCCAGTGCTACCTGTCCATGAAACATTCCACCCATGGCAAAAGGAAAATCCGGATGATGATATTCAAATCCTACCATTACCTGGTCTCCAACTTCCGGAACCGCCACGAACCCTCTGTTCTGAGTAATGGCATCTGTTCCTCCGGCATCAGGACTCATCATTCTGATATAATGAGTCATATCAGGATTTCGCTGCCAGTCAAACTGCACCTGTATGCGTCCCTGGTTCATAGGATCCGTATTGGAAATTACGGTGGCTATTTGTGGTTGTGCATTAGGAATCATAAAATCAGGTTTAGGCATGAATCCGGTGCCTTCTGCTACTGCTTCAAAGCTTCCGGTATAATATCCTCTTGCATTTACTTCATGAAGCACTTCTGTAATGGTAACCTTTGTAAAATATGAGGTTTCACTTGTATCGGGCTTACGCATTTCAATATCTGCGGAACATCCCGGATAGAGAAACGGAACCGTAGTGTTTCCCGAGACTGTAAAAACCTCTACTGCTGCACTTCCTGCTGCACTTTTCTGCGAGTCATCAACATCCATGAACATATTGGCATTAACCGGAGCAGGAGAGAGCGAACGTGTTTTGAAAATATTGTTATTCAATTCATAGGCTTTAGCAGGAATCTCTCCCAGGTGTCTGATATTATTTTCGGAGCCTTCCATTTTAGTATGACTGCTGCTGTTATATCCAAAAAATTCAGGTTTTGTGTGCACTGCTTTCAGTTCTACATGCACATCGCTTACATTGCTGCCATAAATAAGTCGGACAGGTTTCTCAGATGGCGGAAGCTTTCCGAAGTGGAGGATCTCGCCATCGTAATAAAACTGTTCGCCATAAGCCTCGGCAGTTCTCGCAAGAAAATTGTAATGAGTTTCGTTGTACTGTGAGGTGTAATTGATATAGCTTTTATTTTGTGTGTCAACTCTAAAATCAAATTTTGAAGAGCCCAATGCTTCTTTAATGATTTTGTCTGCAATAATTCCAGTATTAACAGCTTGAGTTCCGCCGAAACTCTGTGTATGGGGAGCCGAATCCATCAGGATTGTCGGGCTGTGGCCTTTCAGAACAATATTACCCAGGCTCATTTTTTCCTGGCTGAATGCCGCTCTTGTGATTACGCCTACAAAAGTTCTTTCAGGGCTTTCATTTTCGTAATCCTTGTATTTAAAAACGACAGTTATCCGTTTTCCTAAGAACTGACGGGCTTCCTCCAGATTGTGGTTCTGTGTGGATCCCAAAGAGTCATGAGCGAGAATAAGCTCAAAATGATGATGGCGCCTCGCACTCTGCTGTAATCGGAAATGTTTAAAATGATTGACAGATTTCCCTTCAATTACAATATCCAGTTTTACCACACGGTTAATCCCGGGAATATGATTTACAGAAATCTTATCCGCATTGGCAGAAGCTTTATAGTGATTGGGAGGGAACGGAAAATTGTTGTTTTTTTCCATGATTATTGGTGTTTGGGTGTAAAAAAGTATAAACCGAATAATATAACTCTATATCATCTGCTTATTTTTTGCAGAAAAATGAATAAAGACAGTCTGTACAGCCAAAAAAGACAGAACAGCATCCCTCACTTCGGGTTTACCATTCTGTCTGCTGTTTTTTTGATGTAGAAATTACATTCTTAAGATGTAGGCCATTCCGCTCTGTAAGAAGAATTACCCAAATCAATAAGTTCTGCACTTACTACGAAGCTGATGTACATACTGTTCTCATCTACCGCGTCAAAATCTACTTCGTGCTGGATTACATATCCGTTTTCCCATTTCAAAGTAGTCAGTGTTCCTTCTTCGTGAGATTTGTTGAATGTAACCTCTCCGGTTGTAGGTTTGTATTTTCCGTTAAGAAGACTTTCCAGGATATCTGATTTTTCCGTAGCTTCAACTGTAATTTTGATCAATGCATTAGAAGGATCTGATGCCACTCTTCCTGATACATCTGTAGAACGGGATACACTGTAGTTAAGTTTTAATAACTTCTGTCCTTCACCGCCGTTGAATTTTAGAATTCCTCTTGAATTTCTTTCTGCCATGATTAGTAAATTTTAAATGTTAATAGTGTGTGATTGGATTATCTTATGTCACCAAATTTAGAAGTAATTATATTATCAGGAAAAAAAAATTGAGAAAATCTTTAAAAGTGTCGTAATTCTTCGACTAACAATTGTTAGGTGGGTTGTTGTTTGGTAATCAGTGGTTTATAAATTGTCACACTGAGCATTCGTCAACACCCGATGAATAGAACAAATGGAGGGATTTTGAAACACATATCAATGTTTTTCAAAAAAAATGAGGTTTGTAAAATTGGACAAAAAAACTGCCTCATTTCTGAGGCAGTTAAAATTTATATATCAATAATCTTAGTGATTATCATATTTTCTATCCATTACAAAATCTTCCATGAATTTTGTCGTATAGTTTCCTGCAAGATAATCTTCATTATCCATCAGCTGTCTGTGGAAAGGAATAGTTGTTTTTACCCCTTCAATATAGAATTCTTCCAATGCACGTTTCATTTTAGCGATAGCCTCCTCACGGGTTTGGGCTGTAGTGATAAGCTTAGCGATCATTGAGTCATAGTTGGAAGGAATTGTGTATCCAGAATATACGTGAGTATCTACTCTGATTCCGTGTCCGCCAGGAATGTTTAATCCCGTAATTTTCCCAGGAGACGGTCTGAAGTCTGCATATGGATCTTCAGCATTGATTCTGCACTCAATTGAGTGTAGTTTAGGGTAGTAATTAATTCCTGAAATAGGAGTTCCTGCAGCAAGAAGAATTTGTTCTCTGATCAGGTCATAATCTATTACCTGTTCAGTGATAGGGTGCTCTACCTGGATTCTTGTATTCATCTCCATGAAATAGAAATTTCTATGTTTGTCTACAAGGAATTCAATAGTTCCCACCCCTTCGTATCCAATAAATTCAGCAGCTTTTACAGCAGCTTCACCCATTTTTTCACGAAGTTCATCAGTCATGAACGGAGAAGGAGTTTCTTCGGTCAGTTTCTGGTTTCTTCTTTGTACAGAACAATCTCTTTCAGAAAGGTGGCACGCTTTACCAAACTGGTCACCGGCAACCTGGATCTCAATATGTCTTGGTTCTTCAATCAGTTTCTCCATGTACATTCCTCCGTTTCCGAAGGCCGCCACAGCTTCCTGAATTGCAGATTCCCAGTGATCTTTAAGGTCTTCAGCTTTCCATACAGCTCTCATTCCTTTTCCACCACCACCAGCAGTAGCTTTAATCATGACAGGATATCCTGTTTCTTCAGCCACTTTTACAGCATGCTCGTAAGATTCGATTAATCCGTCGGAACCAGGTACACATGGTACTCCTGCCGCTTTCATCGTTGCTTTGGCGTTTGCTTTATCACCCATCTTTTCAATCTGTTCAGGAGAAGCACCAATAAACTTGATGTTATTTTTCTGACAGATTCTGGAGAAATTGGCATTTTCAGAAAGAAATCCGTAACCTGGATGAATAGCGTCAGCATTTGTAATTTCTGCTGCAGCAATGATATTAGGGATTTTAAGGTAAGAGTCCTTACTCATAGCAGGACCTATACAAACTGCTTCATCAGCAAATCTTACGTGAAGACTGTCTTTGTCTGCAGTAGAATATACCGCAACGGTTTTTATCCCCATTTCTTTGCAGGTACGTAAAATACGCATTGCAATTTCGCCACGATTGGCTATTAATATTTTTTTGAACATCTTCTTCAATTTGAAAATTAGATAATTTGAAAATTAGGTAATGTTATTTTGAATGCAGAATTAAGTCTAACATCTAATGTCTAACATCTAACTTCTAAATTAAGATGGATCTACTAAGAATAATGGCTGATCATATTCTACCGGAGTAGCATCGTCTACCAAGATCTTCACGATTTTTCCGCTGATCTCAGAATCGATCTGGTTGAATAACTTCATTGCTTCAATGACACAAACTACTTTTCCTGCAGAAACTTCGTCACCAACATTTACAAATACATCTTTATCCGGTGAAGGCTTTCTGTAGAAAGTACCAATCATAGGAGATTTTATAGCCACATATTTGCTGTCATCAGATGCCACTTCTGCTTTTTCAGCAGGAGCCGCTACCTGAGCTGCTACAGGGGCAGGCGCTGCTGCAGCCTGAGGGGCCGTATGGTAAACTGCTGGCTGTGCATAAACCGCATCGTTACCGGCTAATGGAGTTTTAATAGTGATTTCGAAATCTTTAGTTTTGTATTTTACCTCTGAAACTTCAGCTTTAGATACAAACTTAATAAGATTTTGTATGTCTTTAATGTCCATAAATTTGATATTTGATTTTGTCCCAAAGATACCAAAAAAACACAAAAAACAACAAAAAACCGCCTAATTTTATCAAAATTGAGCGGTTTTTGTATTAAAATGAGGCTTTTTCAGTGAAAAGCGACTCTTTAGTTTTCTTCTGTAGTTGCTACTTCTTTCTCCAATACTACTTTACCTCTGTAGTAAAGTTTTCCTTCATGCCAGTGAGCTCTGTGGTAAAGGTGAAGTTCACCAGTTGTTGCATCTTTAGCTAATTGAGGAACTACTGCTTTATAATGAGTTCTTCTCTTATCTCTTCTTGTGGACGACTGTCTTCTCTTAGGATGTGCCATTTTGAATAACTTTTTTAATTGATGAGCGATGAGATTCATCATCTCATCATATTTAAATTATTTTATTTAATTATTGTCTTTTAACTTTCTCAGCGCGTCCCATCTGGGATCACTCTCATGATTTTCCTCCTCGGGCTCCTCAATATCTTTTGGACTGAACCTGTTTAGAATTTCCAGATCTTCATCGCTTACATTCGGTGAAATCTTTTTCATTGGTATAGAAAGCTGTACGTTTTCGTAGATCAGCTGTGCCACATTGAATGCGTGATCTGAGGCTGGAATGGTAATGACGTCTTCATTGCTGTCGTCGTATTCTTCACCAAAATTCACCAAAATTCTGATCTCGTTTTCAATAGGATAGCCGAATACATCATTTGTGATATCACAAATAAGCTCTACTGTTCCATGTACTTTGATCTCAAATTCTAAAAATGTAGTATGCTTTTCAAGAAAAACATCTGCTGTTATTTTAGGATTTGTAAATTCCTGTTCAGTGTCAAATAATTGAAAGAACGTTTTATCTATCTCAAATTTGAACACATGCTTTCCGTTTTTAAGTCCGGAAAAGCTTACGTCATAGTTTCTTAACTTGTCCATAAAATGAGTGTGCAAAAATATGCAATTTTTTTATAATAACAAATAAAATCCATAACAAATTAATTTAAAATTTGTTTTAACAATTTATCCTTCGTTTTCATCCGGAAGATCTTCATCTACTCCGTTATCAACAACCATTTTTCTCGGCTGCATACGATTGCTCATCAGATCGTTATATTCGCTTCTGTTCCTGAAAATTTTAATAGCAGTAAAGATGGCTTCAGTAAAACTCTGCTCATCAGCAATGTTTTTTCCAGCAATATCGTAGGCAACTCCGTGGTCCGGAGAAGTTCTTATAAACGGAAGTCCTGCCGTATAATTTACACCTTCTTCATAGGCTAATGTTTTGAATGGGGCAAGCCCCTGATCATGGTACATGGCTAAAACAGCATCAAAACTCTTGTATTTATTAGGTTGGAAGAAACTGTCAGCAGGATAAGGTCCAAAGGCCAGTATTCCATTATCAGAAAGTTCTTTTATTGCCGGTTCTATGATCTCGATCTCTTCTTTTCCGATCACGCCTCCGTCTCCAGCATGTGGGTTCAGTCCCAATACTGCAATTTTTGGTCTCTGTATGCAAAAATCTTCAATTAACGTCTGATTCAGAGCTCTGATCTGTTTTTTTATTTTCTCTTTGGAAATATTTTCTGCAACACTGGCAATCGGGATATGATGGGTAGAAACAGCTACTTTCAGACCTTCTGTAACCAGGAACATCAGTCCTTTTTTACTGAATTTTTCCTCGAAATATCCTGTGTGTCCCGCATGTTTAAAGCCCATCTTTACCATTTCATCCTTGTTGATAGGAGCAGTGACAAGCACATCAATCTCTCCTTTCATTAAGGCTTCGGTGGCCAGTTCCAGGGAATCAATAGCCATTTTGGTTGATTCTTCTGTAGGAACACCTAATTCTACATTCACATTATCCTTGGTGAGGTTCACCATATTTAGTTTTCCTGCATGAGCCTGCGATGCTTCATTGATGTAGTTGAAATTCAGATTCAGCTTGAAAATATTTTTCTGGAAGGTAAATAACTTTCCCGAGCCAAAAATCACCGGAGTGAAAAAATCCGTAATGGTTTTGTCACTCAGGGATTTCATGATGATCTCCGGACCGATGCCGTTAAAATCACCGATTGAAATTCCTACTCGTACTTTATGGTTTTTTGGGCTCATTTTGATTATCTTTGAAGATTATAATTTACAAATTTAGCAAAAAATAATATGTTCACAGGAATTATTGAAGCAGTTGGCGTTATTGAAAAGATTGAAGAAAAAGGAAGTAACATAGATTTCACATTAACATGCCCTTTTACAGGCGAACTGAAAATAGACCAAAGCCTTGCTCATAACGGGTGCTGTCTTACAGTTGTTGAGATTAAGGATAACCAATATGTGGTAACGGCAATCAATGAAACACTGGAAAAGACCAATCTTGGTAAATGGGATGTAGGAACCGTGGTAAATCTTGAGCGATGCATGAAAATGGATGGAAGGTTAGACGGGCATATTGTTCAGGGACATGTTGACAAAACAGGTGAAGTAGCAGGAATTGAAAATAAAGACGGGAGTTATTTTATTACCATTAAATATGAAGACGATGGTAGTTTTGTAACTGTTCCACAGGGTTCTATTACGGTGAATGGGATAAGCCTTACGGTAGCAAAAAGTGAGGATACACAATTTTCTGTAGCGATTATTCCCTATACCTGGGAGTTTACCAATATGCAGCATTTGAAAATCGGAGATAAAGTTAATTTAGAATTTGACATTATTGGTAAGTATATTGCTAGGTTAATTAAAAAATAGGATGCCAGTAAGTAGATACAGAGGATACAGCTTAAGGAACCGGGTATTTTTCGGGTTCTTACTCGTATGTTTTTTAAGTGTTGTTGGTACATCACTGGTTCCCTATTTTGTTTTAAGAAATAATTCCCTGCAGCAGAGTAATATTGATATGCAGGAGAAGACTAACGCGGTGATGAGATATCTGGATTATGCAGTCAGCCGTACCCTTGTTGAAACGGAAGATCTGCCGCAGGTTCTGGGAAATAAAATTTTTGAAATAGCAGATATCAACCAGCACGATATTGTGATTTATGATCTGAAGGGAAGCTACCTTCTTTCCAATAAAGATGAAAGTCTTATTGACCAGAAAACCATCCCGCTCAATATTGTCAATAAAATCCTGGCCACCGATTCCAGAGTTGATATTAAGGGCTATGACAAAACAAAAGATGCAAGGCTTACTTCATCTTATCTTCTCCTAAAAAACAATGAGCTCGAACCTATAGGGATTGTATATATTCCTTTATATCACAATGAATCTGCCTATCTTGATGTTCTTCATCAATACATTAAATATATCCTATTGGTAGATATTTTCCTGATTCTGTTCAGTATCTGGATAAGCTGGGTAACTTCTAACAGTCTGGCAAAAAATATTACTAAATTTTCTGATATGATCACCCGTATTACATTGTTTGAAAATGAAATGCGGCCTATCAGATATTATAAAAACGATGAGCTTAATGCATTGGCAAGAGCTTATAACAGAATGATTCTTCAGATCCAGGACCAGAAAGAAAGACTGCGTTTCAAAGCGTCTGAAGAAGCCTGGAGGGAAATGGCAAAACAGGTAGCCCATGAGGTTAAGAACCCTCTTACCCCAATGAAGCTTACCATCCAGAATTTTGAAAGAAAATTTAATCCTGAAGACCCAAACATCCGAGAAAGGGTAAAACTGATGAGCAAAACTATGGTAGATCAAATCGATCTGATTGCTACGGTGGCCTCAGCTTTCTCAGAATTTGCAAAACTTCCTGAAAAAAATAACGAGGTCATTAATCTTAATAGCGAAGTTGAAGATATTCTGCGTGTTTTCAATGATGACAGTATTTTTATGCACTCCAATAAATCAAATATTATGATTAATATGGACAGGATTTATCTTTCCCGGATCATAACCAATCTTGTCACCAATGCTAAGCAAGCCCAGAGTGAAGAACGGAAACTGATCATCAACGTAGATGTGGAACAGCATCAGAGAAGGGTAATGATTTCCGTACAGGACAATGGGATTGGAATTCCTGAAAATATGTATGAAAGAATATTTGAACCCAATTTCACCTCTAAAAACAGCGGTATGGGTCTTGGACTTTCTATGGTAAGAAAAATGATAGAAGATTACAAAGGAGAAATCGCGGTAAAATCAGAAGTAGGGAAGGGGTCAACATTTACTATTACACTACCTACGAATTTATAGTGAAGCCTTTTAAATTTAAATATTTTGAAATTCAACAGTCGAAAGAGGTCTTTCGTGTAGGAACAGACGGCGTTTTGCTGGGTATTCTGGCTGATGTAAAGAGTGCTTCGGAAGTTTTGGAGATAGGAACCGGAACCGGCCTGATTTCGTTAATGCTTGCCCAGAGAAATGATCACGCTTCTTTTCTGGGTCTTGATATCAATGCAGATGCCGCTTTGCTGACTAAAACGAATTTTGAACAATCTCCTTTTCATTCAAGGCTGAAGAATATTCATCAGGATCTTAAAACATTTGAAACAGAAAAAAAATTTGATCTGATCATTTCAAATCCTCCTTATTTCGAAGAATCCAAGTCTGATAAAGATAAAATAGCACGTCAGACTGTAGAGCTGGATTTTCAGCAGCTTGTTTCTGCTTCTGCAAAACTTCTGTCTGATCATGGTGTTTTGTCAGTGATTATTCCTGTTGAAGCCGGAAGGATCTTTATTGAAATAGCGTTTGGAAATCATTTGTTTTTAAATCGAAAAGTTAATATTAAAGGAATTGAGAATTCAAAAACGAAAAGATTAGTTCTGGAATTTTCTTTCATAGAAAGGGCTATTGAAGAATCTGATTTTGTCATAGAAAAAAGTCCGAGACAATACTCGGACCAATATCTTGAACTCACGAAGGAGTTTCATGTCTTTAAAAGTAGAAGTTAGAAACTAGAGGTTAGAAGTTAGAAGGTCATATTCAGCCTGTACCTCCAATTTTCAATTCTTTATTTTATATCTTATTCAAATAATTCTGCAGTATCCAACACGGAAACTTTTCCGTCTTCACATCTGATCGCTTCTCCCGGAAAATTCTGGATCATATGGTAATCATGTGTCGCCATTACTACAGCAGCACCGTTTTCAAGGGCTACCTGCTTCAGAAGCGTCATGATTTCGTTGGATGTTTCCGGGTCAAGGTTTCCTGTAGGCTCATCCGCTAAGATAAGATCCGGATGATTCAGTAAAGCTCTTGCAATAGCAATACGTTGCTGCTCTCCACCTGAAAGTTCATGCGGCATCTTGTGCTTTTTGCTTTTCATGTTTACACTACCCAGAACTTCATTGATACGGTCTTCCATTTTTATTTTATCGTTCCATCCTGTTGCTTCAAGGACGAATTTTAGGTTTTTCTCAACCGTTCTGTCGGAAAGCAGCTGGAAATCCTGGAATACAATCCCCAGTTTTCTTCTCAGGTTAGGAATATCAGATGGTCTCAGTTTGGCAAGTTCAAAGCCTACCACAGCTCCATGTCCTGATGCTAAAGGAATGTGTCCGTAAAGTGTTTTCAGAAGCGAGCTTTTTCCGGAACCTGTTTTTCCGATGAGGTAACAGAATCTGCCCTTTTTGATGTTAAGATTAACGTCAGAAAGAACAGTAAAGTTTTTTTGCGCAATTTTTGCGTGTTGTAAGCTTATAATATTATCTCCGGAGATATGTGTATGCGGCATAATTCAATTTTATAGTAGCTATTTCTAAAATATTTTTTCAGATCTTAAAAATAGAAAAAAGAAGCTTAAAAACCCTAAACTTTAGGAAATTTTAACAACAAAAAATGCCTGAAAAACTTCTTTTCAAGCATGATCTGTATATGATAATTCGAGATATTATCTCTTAGCGCGGGCTGCACTAACAGTTAAACTCTTTCTGCCTTTAGCTCTTCTTGCTGCCAAAACTCTTCTACCATTTGGCGTAGACATTCTTTCTCTGAAACCGTGTTTGTTTCTTTTCTTTCTTTCTGATGGCTGGAATGTTCTTTTACTCATTACTATATATTTAAATCGTAATTAATCTATTAATTTTCAGGTTGCAAAGATATAGAAATTTTTAAAAGTTACAAATTTTACTCATCTTTTTTTAGAAATTATTTGAAATGCTTTTTATTCCAATATTGACAAACTGCGCCAAGAAAAGAAATTTCATGTAAAGAAATAATATTTAGCTGATTTATTTAAAAGCTCTATCTTTGAAAACTCAAATTTAAAGAAAATAAACACACGATGTTTACACCAGCAGAACTTTTAGATATCAATACATTACTTACACCCGAAAATAAAATAATTATCCTTACCCACTATAATCCGGATGGTGACGCTATAGGCTCCAGTCTGGGATTAAAGCATTATCTTGGGGCAAAGGGAATTCCGGCGGAAGTAATCGTTCCCAATGATTTTCCGAAATTTCTGAAATGGATGCCGGAATCTAAAAAGGTGATCATCGGAGAGTATAAAAGAAAATATGCATTTGATCTGATTAGTGGTGCAGACGTGATTTTCTGTCTTGATTTTAATTCTGCTTCAAGAATAGGATTATTAGGTGAATGGCTGAGCAAATCTACAGCTAAGAAGATTCTCATCGATCATCATCAGCAGCCGGAGAATTTTGATTTTGTGTATTCCGATACGGTAATTCCTGCCACTTCACAGATGATCTATCATTTTATTGAAGCAATGGAAGATGAAAAGCTGGTGAATCATGATATTGCAGAATGTCTTTATACTGGGATCATGACAGATACAGGAGGTTTCCGTTTCCGTTCTACAAGCGCAACAACGCACAGGATTATTGCCAATCTGATAGAGAAAGGAGCTGATCCTTCCGTTATAACCTCAAATACGTGGGATACCAACACGGTTTCCCGTCTTCATCTTCTTGCTCTCGTGCTGGGAAGGATAGAGGTGGTAAATGATGGCAAAGTAGCCGTACTGTCCCTCACAAGAAATGAGTTAAAGGAATTTGGTTTCCAGAAAGGGGATACAGAAGGTTTTGTTAACTATGGACTGAGCATTGCAGGAGTAAAAATGGCGGCCTTTTTTATGGAAGACCTGTATGATGATTTTATCAAGATCTCTTTCAGAAGTAAGGATGATGTGGATGTGAACCAGTTTTCCAGAAAGTATTTCAGTGGCGGCGGACACATCAATGCAGCAGGTGGAAAATCTAACGAATCTCTCCCGGATACGATCGAAACATTCAAGAAAAGACTGGAGCAGGAGGAGCTATAAGGAAAAGGATTGTATGAGAATACAGGACTGATTTTCGGTCAGTAAACTTATGAACTAAACTTTCAACGCTTACACTCCGGTACTTGAATCTTTAGTATATCCTTTGCTTTCAAGCTCTTGACAGGTGTACTCGTACACTTCCTGAAACATAATATCAAGATTTTTCTTACTGAATAAGCTGAATTTCGTCATTTTAGGCGGATCTAAAAAAATGTTGCAGGACTTTGCTTTGGAGTAGACTGATTTTGCAATCGCTAAATGGAGAATACGGTCGAATTCCTTCATCAGGCTCATTTTCTTTAATCCATCATAGCTTATTGAATTGACATGTGAGGCAATTAAAAAATCGCATTTGTCGATAATAGGTTCTATGGGAAGATTATCTAAAACACCTCCATCAACATATATTTTTTCACCTATTTTCACAGGAGGCAAAATGAACGGAACGCTTGATGAGGCCAAGAGCGGTCCGAAAAGCTCACCTTCCGAAAAAAAATCTACAATTCCGTGGGTCATTTCTGTAGCAGTAACGTAAACAGGAATTTTTAAGATCTTAAAATCATTCTCGGGAAAATGATCATTAAAAAGTTTTATTATGAAATTTGAGCTGAAAATACCGTTTTTAGAAAGTTTCAGGTAGGATCTTGAAAAGAACGTCGTTTGTTTTACAATATCCATCATTTCATCCGGTGACTTCCCGAAGGAATAAAATGCTCCCACAATAGAGCCGGCACTGGTTCCCGAAATGATATGCGGTTTCAGATTATATTCTTCCAGCGCTTTCAGTACTGCGATATGGGCAATTCCACGCATACCCCCACCGGAAAGCGTAAGGCCGATGACCGGCGGTTTCTTTTTTTTGAACGAGAATAGACCCATTGAAATAATTATTCCTTACTAAGATACAAGAAATTTTGAATATATACCGGCTAAGGAGTCATTGCCTGTATTTACAGGACTAATTTCTTGGGAAGGTTGTGAAGAAGTTCTGTGTTGATAATTTCCGCGCAGATGCTAGGCCTTTCCCAGTGCCCGTTGTGCCCGCAGTCCAGGATATAAGATTTTATATTGGTTCTGTCCGGTAGATGTTTGATCATTATATCTGTTTTTACGGCATTATCATGTTTTCCTGCCAATACTAAAATTTTCGCTTCCAGGCTTTCCATGATATGTTTTTTGTCCGTTCTTTCCACCATGCCTTTTACGCAGGCAAGAGCTCCGATATTATTTGTAGAAAGTGCGGTCTCAAGCGCGGTTTCAATTTTACCTTCCAAAACATCTCTTTCATTAGAATTGAAAAGATTCGGAATTCCTGCCCGCACGTAATGGGCAAAAGCATCTTTGATGATCCTGTAGCTTTTTATCCGTTGCTGTTTTTTCTCTTCATCGTCAGGGAAATAGGTGGAAAAGAATAGGGTAAGACTTTTAAGAGTTTCAGGATACTTTTCTGCAAAAGCCAGAGAAGTGTATCCTCCCATGGAATGTCCCAAAAGATGTACTTTATCCAGCTTCTCCTGGTCTAAAACTTTTTTCACCTCATCAGCCATCAGTTCCATGGTGTGAACCTCAGCTAAAATATCAGACTGACCGTGGCCAGGAAGATCGATCTTCAATAGTGAAAATTGATCGGAAAGGTGAGGTTCCATATCGCTCCAGATGGAAAGGTTTTCCATAAAGCCGTGAAGCAGTATTAAAGTTTCTTTTCCGTTTCCTTTTCTTTCAAAATTCAGCATAATCTTAGTTGTTTCTTCAAATTTAAATAAAAAAGAGCATTGTAAAAATGCTCCTTTGTATTATCTGATTAATTCAGTATAAATTTTCTCTTCCCATGGTTTTATATCTGTGATCCCGTATCTTTCTTTTTTAGAGATTGCGATATTGTCCAGTACATCCACAAAGTTTTTATAATTGGCATCATCGGTTGGTTTTACAATGACTGTAAAGTTCTCCGGCACCGGAGCGTTTTTATAAGCCTCAGAGATGATCTTAGAAATTTTCACCCCGCTGAAATCTGTTTCTTTCAAATTTCCGGCATTCAGATCTTTCTCGTTACTCTGGTGGTAAAATACCCTGTTGTCTTTTCCGAGAATAAAGGTAACTTGATTTTTTTGGTCAACAACAGGTCCTGTAGGGGGATTGCCTTTTGCCGGAAGTCCCAGATCCATCACATTGGGTTTTGTAAAATTGGTAGTGAACATAAAGAATGTGATCAGTAAAAATCCCAGATCCACCATTGGAGTCATGTCTACCAGGATTAATTTTTTCTTTTGCTTGCCTCCCTGCTTGTCTTGTGCAATTACTTCAGCCATAATTAATATTTTAAATGTTAAACGGTTTTTGGTGAAAATAAAGTGTTGATACTTATTTGGAGGAATCTATACAAAGTTTATACCTAAAATTAATAAATGGTAAGAAAATTTTAAATTTATAAAATGTTTGACATAGAAAAGCCTTATGGGGTTTTATATTCGCAAGGCTTTATGAGTTTTTAAGAGGGTGATTATTATTTGTTTATGAGTAATTTCTCAGATAGAATAATCTTTCCCTGGTTTTCTACTTGAATAATGTAGGTTCCGTTTATGAATTGAGCAATATTTATAGAAACTTTTATATTATTATACTTTTCAGAGAATAATTTTCTTCCGGAAAGATCTGTAATGCTGATAGTGGATTCCGTAGGAAGATGATCTACATAAACAAGTTCTTTTGCAGGGTTGGGATAAAATGAAAGCGAATTGGATTTGCTTGCTTCTGATGTTCCCAGTGTTAAAGAACTTCCCAATTTCACTACCCAGTAATCTACCTTTCCATTGTTGCTAGTAAGATCGCCATCAGATGAGGCTGAATATCCGCCAATGATTAATCCTCCGTCTCCTGTCTCCTGTATACTTACTGGTTCATCTCTGGCGCTACCTCCCAATGTCTTTTCCCATAGAAGAGTACCTGTGCTATTTAATTTTATTATCCAATAATTAGTACCGTGAATGTTAAATCCTGAATATTGATTAGAATACCCCGCAACGGCATATCCTCCGTCTGTGGTCTGCTGAACACTCATGGCAACGTCTTCATTACTTGTTCCGAAAGATTTTTGCCACTGCATATTTCCCGAGGAATCCATTTTAACAACCCAATAATCACTATCTCCATGATTTCCGGTTACATCGCCGTCTGTAGAATTACTGGTTCCAACGGCTATGTACCCTCCGTCGGTAGTTTGTTTAATATCCATGGAATAATCATTACCGCTTCCACCTAAGGCTTTCTTCCATTGAATATTTCCGGAAGAATCTAGTTTTATTACCCAATAGTCGTCATTGCCATGTCCTCCGATTGCATCTCCATCGTTGGATCCTAACCACCCAGTAATAATATATCCGTTATCTGTAGTTTGCTGAATAGTTTTCAGATATTCATAACCGCTTCCACCTATAGATTTCTGCCACTGTATATTACCTAAAGAGTTTAATTTTAGTATCCAAAAGTCGTTGCTGTGATTGCCTATTACATCTTCATCAGGAGCTCCTGCAGTTCCTGCAGCAACATATCCACCATCTGTAGTTTGGGCAACACTTAATCCTTGATCTTCCTGGCTGCTCCCATAAGTTTTTTGCCATTGTATATTTCCTGAGGGATCTAGTTTTATTACCCAGTAATCACTCATCCCTTTATTTTCGGTCACATCACCATCTAAAGAAGATGTGGATCCTACAATGATATATCCTCCATCTGTAGTTTGCTTAATACTTGAGCCTTTGTCATCGCTGCTGCCCCCTAGGGATTTTTGCCATTGTACAGTACCTGAGGCGTCCATTTTTACTACCCAACAATCTTCTCCGCCATGACTTCCGGTCACATCATTATCAGCAGAGTTTGAAAATCCAATGGTGATATAACCTCCATCTGTGGTTTTTTGTATTTCCCGGGCATAATCAAATTCACTTCCGCCTACGGTTTTTTGCCACTGAATAGCAGGGGCCTGGGCATAAAGAGTTAGAGAGCAGCCTAAGGCTGCCAGAATGTAAAATAATTTTTTCATTTGTATTTATTTGAAATTTTGTCGAATCTACGAAAAATTACTCTTTTTATTCAATAAATTAGTAAATGCCATCATGTTTCTAATAGGTGTACAAAAAAGCCTTACCAAAATAAATTGATAAGGCTCATTATGTTTAGATTAAATCTTACTTCGTTGTCTTGTAATAATTAACCCCGCATTCTAAGAATTTTTTGAAATCTTCTTTCGGCATATATCCGGATACAGGCGTATTGATTACTTTTCCGTCCGGTGTTATCAAAACGTAGTGAGGTTGGGAATTGTTGTTGAAATTCACCTGCTGGAATAAGCTCCAACGGTCACCAATCGTTTTTACCTTTTTTACCTGTCCTTCTCCAAGATCTATTTTTGTTTTCTGATCTTCAGGAAGCTCTTCCTTATCATCTACGTATAGAGATGCTAATACAACATCGTTCTGTAAAATCGGAAGGATATCCGGCTCGCTCCATACGAATTCCTCCATTTTTCGGCAATTTTCGCAGCCATAACCTGTGAAGTCAATCAAAATTGGTTTGTTTTCCTTTTTAGCCAGTTCAATAGCTTTAAAGAAATCATGCTCGGGATGCATTCCCAGAATTCCGTCTTTTTCATCATGAAGATAACTTACGTTCAAAGGAGGCAGAATTCCGCTTAACAGCTGTAGTTTTGGACGTTCTGCCGGAATTAATCCCTGGATCAGATAGATCACAAAACCTATTCCCAAAGCGCCTAATATCTTTCTTGTAATAGAAATCTTCGGTTTTTTATCATCGTGCGGAAATCTTATCAATCCAAATAAATAAAGGGCCAGTCCCAATGCAATGACTATCCAGATAGCAATGAAAAGTTCTCTTTTTAATAAGAAAGTCTTTGAAACTAAATCCGCTTTGGATAAGAATTTTAAAGCTAAAGCCAATTCTACAAAACCAAGAACTACTTTCACGGTATTCATCCATCCGCCGGATTTTGGAAGACTTTGTAAAGCCTGTGGGAATAAAGCCAGCAATCCAAAAACAATGGCCCATGCAAGTCCGAATCCTGCCAGCGCAAAGGTAAGCAGCATAGGAACGTTGGTAGATCCCGTCACTGCGCTTCCCAGTAGACTTCCCAGGATAGGTCCGGTACATGAAAAAGAAACAATAACCAGCGTGAGTGCCATAAAGAAAATCCCGATGATTCCTCCTGCTTCTTCTGCTTTTGAAGATTTATTGGCAATAGAGCTCGGTAATGTGATATCATAATATCCGAAGAAACTTCCTGCGAAGAAAATGAATATGATAAAGAAGGCAATATTCAGCCATACGCTTGTAGATATTTCATTGAAAATATTCCCGGCAATTCCATCGATCAGATGGAAAGGAAGACTCAGAAGGACAAAGATCAGAAGGATGAAAAATCCATAGATCATAGCATCTCTTTTACCTTTTGCCTTATTCTTATTTCCTTTTGTAAAGAAAGAAACCGTCAGAGGGATCATAGGGAAAACACATGGTGTCAGCAAAGCAATTAGACCACCTACAAATCCTAAGAATAAATAAGTCCAGTAATTTTCTCCGATTTCTTCCACGGCTGTTCCGCAGTCCGTCAAAGGTTTTTGGAAATCTATTGTTGCTATTTTCAACTGTTTCGGATCCAGTTTTGAAGTTTCTGTAACCACTACTTCTCCCTGTTCAGGAGCTGTAGCAACCGTTTCTATAGTTTTTACCGAATCTTTTATGGTTTCAGTTTTTTCTTCTACCGTTTCTTCAGTAGCTCCTTTTGGGGTTATTTTCTGATTGAATTCTAAAGTATTCGGGGCCAGACAAACCCTGTCATCACAGGTCTGATAAGTAATTTCAGAAGTAACGTCAGCAGGTTTTGTAGGGTCTTTTAATTTAAACTTCTGTTTGAAACCAGCAGAATTGGAATAAAAAACAATCGTCCCTCCAAAAGCTTCTGAAAATTCCTCGTGTTTTTTGCCGACTTCAGTAAACTTTCCGATCAGTTCAATATTTTTCCCTGAAACCTTATATTCAGTAGGAATTCCTGTGTCTTCAGGAAGATCTTTGGAATAAATATGCCAGCCGCTTTCCATCGTAGCATTTAAAACCGCTTCATATTGGTTGTTCCCTAAATCGTTTACAGTGAACTTAAACTTTACAGGGTTCTTGATCTGTGCCGAAAATCCGAGAGTAAGAAAAAAGAAAAGGAGAAACGAAATTTTATAAATCGAAGAGAATCGCATATTTTTATTTTAAGTAAATACTGTTATACAAAAGTAATTGTTTTTTACACACTAATCAACCGAAGAAATCTTCCTCAGCTTTTTTTCTATAGCCAGATTATTTTTTAAAGCTAAAAATCCCTCTTTTATTTCCAAATAAGGAAAACCTGTTTCGTGATTTTTCCTGCTGATTTCCGCCATTATTTTCCAGTGTTTGGTGATTTCTTTCCATGCAAAAAATAAGGAATGTTTTGGGTCATACATATGAGTTGGCTCACTTTTAGCACCGTTTATCTCTATGATTTTGAAATTTTTGCCCTTTTGTAACAGCTCTAAATTTTCAAACATCACATCCAGCCTTCCGAAATAAAAGCCATTTACTTTGGTGCAGATTTCATTTATTTTTTGCTCTAATTTTTCTGTAACATCAGTTGAAATGTCTATAAATTTAGCTCCTCTGGTATGGCTTCCAAACGGAATTAAAACAATTTCCTGGTTTTCAGGAACTATTTTTTTCATTTCATTCCCCATTTTTTGTTCTATAGCTTTGATTTGAAAAGCGCTTCTAGGATTTTCCATTACCAGTTCTCTCAAGTTTTTTTTGCCGTTTCCTTTTACAGAAAGAAATTCCTTTTTCACCATTCCGGTAATTTTTCCTTTTTTCTCGTCTGGAAAACGATGGTAAAAAATGCCAACTTCATTCCGGTAATTTATTTTTTCCTGAATTAAAAAATCACAATCATTATTGTTTTGATACCGTTCTAATTCATTTAAATCTTCGAGCTGAACAACACCTAAACCTTTCAATCCAATGTTTGGTTTTACAATAACAGGGAAGTTGATCGTTTGTGATGTTAGTTCAGATAAAATTTCCTGAAATGAAGTTTCTGAGGAAGCAAAAATGGTTTTCGGAATCCAGTTTTCGGGAATCAAATCATAGATTTCTTTTTTGCTTTCCATTGCCATTCCGCCATATTTTATGGAAGGATTTGCACCATGGAAAAACAAGAGCGTTCTTGCTTTCCAGGCACAGTAGAGCCAAACCGGAAAAAGTGGTAAATAAATGGAAAAAGTTGACCAGTATTCCCAATGTGCAAGTTTATGAAGGCGATGTTTGAGTTTCATTTTTAAGGGAAATTTTTTCAGGTTTTGAAAATGGATTAAGTAGGTTGTGATGTTTCAATGTGATTTTACCAGAAATAACGAGCTGTGTTGTACTGATGGTTTGTATCGTGTTTTTTCTTTTTATAGTAATTCCGTTCTCCAGATCATCGGTTTTTTGATGGTGGAAATCCCAGATCGTTTTTTCAGAAATCGTCTTGTTTTTCAGAAATTCTTTAAAAATTTGTTTTCTTTTTTCTGTTGCAGTTTTATCATACAAAGTAGCGGAAGACCAAATGTATGGACGATTTAAATCTAATATTTTAAAATGTTTTTCCGAACCATCCCAATGGAATTCTGCCAATTGATTTTCCTGAAAAACAACCAAAGTGAAAGGTTCAATGTTTTGCAAATCAATTAGTTGTAATGCGTTGGAGATGTTTTCTTTCTCCATTAAATCTAAAACAATGATTCCTCGGCTTTTTCGATATTCTGCTTCTCTTTGATGATTTTCGAAAGCTCCGTTTAATAAAATTAGAGCATTCCCATTTTCTGAAACCGCAAACCAAGTTCCTTTTTTTGTGGCATCTTTCGGATAAAAGATGTGATTTTCATTGTGAATTTCCTGTGCAGAGCGATTGGGTTTTTCGTCTCTGTTGGAAGTCAGAATGATTTTGTCTTTCAGCGGAAAATACGTTACAGTACACATTTAGTTTAGGTTTTGAGTTTCTCTGTATTGAATAGTTGAAGGTGCAACCCCGAAATTTTTGTTGAGTAAATGACTCATTTTAATCTCGTTAAAAGCCACTTTTATCAATGCCTGATGATGAATGCAATGCTCGATGTTGTACAAAAGTTCCCGAAAGAAATTGGTGGGGATTTCCAAAGAAACATTTCCCACGGTCTGATGCATCATCAAATTTTTGTTTGGCAAGTTGATGTTGGCAAGTATTTCGGAAATAGCCTGTATCGCTTTTTCAGGATTTTTTTCTAATTCCAGATTTCTTTGTCTTTCGTCATAATTAATTTGATTAGTATCATAAGTGTTCAGTAAAATTTCCAAGAACTCAATAATATGTCTCGTATGACCACCAATAGTAGAACCGTCCAGTGAAGGAATATTGTGGGTGTACATTTTTGCTGAAACTTTTCTAAGTAAATTCTGTTGTTCGGTAAGAATCTCGTGTAAGATGGCATAAACCGATTCGTCCTTATTCATACTTTACTTTTTTTAAATTTAAATAAAAGAATCACACAGAAAACAAGAACGGTAAAAGCAAGATAAAATAATTTTCCACCATCGTTATTGGTTTCAATTCCTAGAATGAAAATGTGTGAAGTTATAGCTCCAATCATCGTAAAAAATCCTAAAAAGGCTCCCCAAAAAGTAGTTTTCGGATTCAGAATTAAAACTGCCGTGATGAGTTCCAAAATACCTGAAAAGATCCGTCCAAAAGGTTCTGCATGAAGCTTAGAAAAAATAGCGACAGAATCCGGATGAGCCGTAAATTTGAAGAATAAAGTTTGCAGCAAAATGATAGCGGGAAGTAATCTTAATGCCCAATTGATAAAGTTTTTCATATTTGTATAATTATAATTTTTCAAGTAAGGCATAAGAAAATAAATGATTGTACTGTTGGCAATG
Source organism: Chryseobacterium elymi (assembly GCF_003385495.1). Taxonomy (GTDB): domain Bacteria; phylum Bacteroidota; class Bacteroidia; order Flavobacteriales; family Weeksellaceae; genus Chryseobacterium; species Chryseobacterium elymi. Next base: position 32,099 of record NZ_QNUH01000023.1, read on the forward strand.
AACAACTGCGTATTTGTACTCATCAAAGTTTACCGGGCTTGTGAAAGTATAGGCTTGTCCGCCGTTTACAGATTTCAGTTTTCCTAACGAAACAAATTGTGAAGGTTGCTGTTCTTTGCTGACATAAACATACAAATCCGGACCATTGCTAATTGTGAAACCATCATTAAGAACCAAAGTATAAGTTCCTTCTTTTTGATAAATTTCAGCTTTTCCGTTGACGTTATTTCCATAAGGTCCCTGCATAAAGTTTCCGGAATATTTTAACGTAGCGTTTTCCGGAGCCATTTCCATTAAATCTTCTGTTGCGGTATTTTCTCGGATGCAGGAAACCAAAAGAAGGGCTGTAATGAAGGTAATGATCATTGTTTTCATAACTTCTGATGTTTTTATTTGTGATAAATTTTCTGATTGAGGGTATTAAAACTTTATTCTGTATTCTACATTGGCGATGAAGCTTCTCGTCAATCCATCGGGTCTGGATTTTCTCACAAGAAAAGGAACACCCATATTAAGCTGAATGCCATTTCTTCGGTTGATTTCGTAGTCCAGATAAACATTTCCGTTCAGCGTAAGTCCTTCTGAGTTTTTAATCTCTTGTTCTACATTGTTTTGGTTAGTAAATCGATCGTTTTTCAGGTGATAAATCGGCAAAATGCTTGGGGTAAGTCTTATTTTTGAATTAATCATTAGAGGATAAGAAACTCTCAGCAAAACATCACCGCTTCTTTGGAATTTATTGGTGGATAAAAATCCTCTCAACTCCGAACTTGCAGGATATTGTGAAGCCAGAAACTGATTGTCATTATGTGTTAACGGCTGTTGAAGAGCGGCAACCAACTGTATTTTTTTAATTTCATATCCAATTCCTAGAATCAGGTCAAAAGTTCCCAGACTGGACTGATAATCCATTGGTAACGGTAAATTGTTATTGGAGTTTCCTGCGTCTGACAAAGGAATTTTTGCACCCAAAGTAAACTTCAAACTGTTACCGGCTTTATAATTGGCATTCAGAAAAAGATCGGAAAGTCCGAAAGTGGAAATATTATTTCCGTTTTGTGCCAAAGTGGTCAATTTTGCATCAATGCCAAATTTATCTCCGATTTGTCTGTTGTATTCTACGTAATTTCCAAAAACAGAAATCGAATTATATGCTTTGCCAAAGAAAATCCCTGTCTTGATTTGATTACGATAAGTTTTTACGCTGTCATTATTATTTGGCTGAAAGCTGTTAACTGTACAAAAACCAGCATCACTGCATCCTTGTGCAAATAAATAGTTGCTTTGCAGAAATAGTAAAAATGCTGTTCCCAAGGAAATTTTAAAGGGTTTCATAATTTTAATTTTTTGATGGGGATTAATTGGTCAGTTTTTTCCAGTTTTGGTCTGCGCTTTTTTTCAGTTTTTCCTCGTTCTTATTCCAGGAAGAGAGGGTATTGTTGAAAAATTTATTGTAGAACAAATGAGTTTTTCCACCGATTATTTTAAAAGTTGTAGGATTGATTTCCACTTTTTCACCATAATCTCCAAGTGCAAAAGCACACCAACCACCGTAAACAGGTTCGTATTTGGCGGGATCTTTTTTCAGAAGTTCTTTATTTTTTTCCGAAGAAGTGTAATAAATAGCTCCGTTTACATTGACTGCCAATTCTTTTTTACCTTTTACCGCTTTTTTCTGTTCGATGTAAGAAACAGGATCATAGCCCTGAATTGCCAGTTTGTTTTCTAAATTTCGGTGTTCGTTTTTTTGAGCAGGTGCAGAAAACGAAACCCAAAAAGTCAGGATGATTATTATATTTTTCATATTAAAGTTGTTTTAAAATATCTTCCAAAGAAGCTCTTTCTTTATAGTCGGGATTGAAATGTCTCCAGATTATTTTTTGATTTTCGTCTAAAATGTAGGTGGCAGAAACCGGCAGTCTCCCAGACTCATCGGAACGGCTTTTTCTGAAATCGTCTCCCAAATGTTTTTCGTAGAAATCAAGCGTTTTTTTCTCTGGTGTGTGCAGAACATCAAAAAGTTCTGCAATTCTGTAGTTTTCATCATACAAAATAGAATAGGCAGTTTTGGTTTTGCTGATGGTTTTTTCGATAAACTCAGGTTTTTCGGGAGAAATGATGACCAATCTTGTGTTTTTCGATTGTAATTCCGGAGTAAGATTTTGGAGGCTTTCGATGTATTTATTACAGTACGGACACCATTGCCCACGAATAAAAACCAACACCGTTTTCTTTTTTTCCTGAGACAGCGAAAATGTTTTTTCAAATTGGTCTTTCGCAGTAAAATCAGGAATGGTTTCGCCCACCATTTTGCCTTTTACTTCTTCCAGCGTTTTGTTTTTTTTGTTCGGGTTTCTTTTTTCTAAAACCGACTGTCCGACATTTAAAAATTGTGCAGCGTTGTAATATCCATATTCATACTGCACCAGTTCACCGTTTTGGTCTAAAAAAAGAAAGGAAGGATAATTAACGATTTTGAATTTTTTGGCAAGTTCTGTTCCCTCTTTTTCAGCATCAATATAAAGGCTGATGAAATTTTTATTGAAAAGTTCTCCCAGTTCAGGATTCGGGAATGTATTCTTTTTCATCAGTTTACAGGGTCCGCACCAAGTCGTGTACAAATCAATGAAGATGAGTTTGTTTTCCTGTTGTGCTAGTTTTTTGGCTTCTTCTAAATTTTTAGTTTGAAAATTAATTCCGGTTTTGCTTTGCGCATTGAACGAAATTGCAATTAAAAAGAAGAGTGTATAAATTGTTTTTGTGAACATAAGATAAAGTATTTACTATGAAGTTCCCAAAAACAAAAAAAATCACCCAATGAAAAGGTGATTTTCTATAATGTATTGATAATCAGTTTTAAAAATTATCTTCTTTTTTTATTTTCCGTATTTGTTCTACACATTTATGCTTTTGATTCTGAGCATTGTGTTTGCTGGAATACTTGTATTTTTCCTGTATTTCTCCGATACTTTTATTCTTCATAAAAATATCGTGGATGAGATTCTGGCAGTGAGAAGAGATTTTATTGATATAATCATTGAGTTTGTCCCAATAATCTCTTTCGTTTTCTATGGCTTGGTTAATCTCTTCCTTGTTCTCAAAATAATAGGTTTCGTGAATTTCCACAAAAAAGTTTCGGTTTCTTAGTTTTTTCAGCCACAGATTTTTAGAAATTCCGGTGACATAATTGGCAAGACAAGTGTAGGCTTTGAAATCGTCATCGTACAATTTCTCGTATAAAATAATCAAAGCATCCTGAAAAACATCTTCCGCATCTTCTAAATTCCCTTTGTTTCCAAGAACAAATTTCCTGGTGTACCCGAAATATTTTTGATACAGAACGGCAAAGGCAACATTGCTGTCTTTTTGGAAATTTTCGATAGCTAAAGCGTTTGTCGTTCTTTTGTTCATGTAATGGTCAGAACTTTCTCTGTGTGTTTTGTTGCCATAAATCTTCGGTCCTGCCTGAAAGGAATAATTCCTAAAATGGAATTTTCACGGTCTGTTAAGATCCAAATTTTTGGCCTCGCTAAAATAGATAATTTTTCGTCCCTAAAAAATTTAGAAACTTTCTTTTTGCCTGAAAAACCAGTAGGATAGAACTCGTCACCGTCCTGCTGTTTTCTCAAACGTAATGGAAACTGAAGTTTTGAGGCATCAAAATTCCACTCAAAACTGTTGTTGATTCCGTCAATATTTTCAATCGTGTTTTCCAGACTGATGTACATTTGGGTTTCAGAAAAATCAAAATTTTCAATCAGAAAAATTTCATCTTCGGCTTCCTGCTTTTGACTTTTACTGATGAAAATTAAATCATCGCGGCTGATCATAAGCTGATAATCTTTTGAAAAAAAAGAACTGCCGCTTTGCGCTGCAAAGATTTTGGAAATTTCTTCTTGTTTGTCGAATCCGTATTTCTTTAAAATTTCAAATTGTACGAAAGCACTTTCCTGGCCCAGCTTTTCTTTGGATAAGATTTTGTGCTCAGGGTTAAATACCGTAAGTTTATTTTCGATTTCCCCAATCTGTTTTTCTACAAAATTTCTGGTTTGATTAAGATAAGAAGAACTTTTTTTGAAATTTTCTAAAAAATGTTCATTGGTTTCCAAAAGCTTGGGAACGATCTCATTTCTGATTTTATTTCTTAAATAATCACTTTTTTTGTTGGAAAGATCTTCCCGGAAATCAATTTTATTTTTCTCAGCATATTCATAAATTTCTTTTTTTGAAAAGTTTAGAAGAGGTCGGATCGTATTGTTCTTATGTGTCGGAATTCCACTCAGTCCGCTAATGCCTGAAGCTTTGGAAAGATTAATGATGAAAGTTTCCAGCTGGTCATTCAGATGATGCGCGGTAACAAGAAATTCAAGGTTTTCCTGTTCCTGAACTTTCCTGAAAAAGCAGTAGCGGATTTCCCTTGCCCAAAGCTGAATGGAATTTTCCGGTTTATTGTCTTTTTCTGAAACCTCATACAAATGAAAACGAATATGATTTTTCTCACAAAAACTCTGAACCGTTTTTTGATCCAAATCAGAATCTTCACCCCGAAGTTTATAGTTAATATGAGCTATCTGGAAATTAAGCCTTAAACCCTTAAAAAGAAAGGCCAAAACCATAGAATCGACACCTCCGCTTATAGCCAAAAGATAACTCTGAGTGTCCGGATTTCGGACAAGGGTTTCAAGTTGATTTTTAAAACTTTTTTTTTCCAAAATATATGTTGAAGATTTCTTTTATGCAAAGATAATCCATAAAATTCAATTCAATTTTCCTAACTTTGATTCGTCTAAAAATGATTACATATGAAGATTATTAAAATTTTAGGAGTATCTGCAATGGCGTTGACATTGACATCTTGTGTCACTAAAAAGCAGTATGATGCATTAAGCTCCAACTATAAGCAGTGTATTGAAAATATCGGGGAAAGACAACGAGAAATCCAGGATTTAAAGTCGCAAAATTCTGCCTTGTCAGGTGAGAATAGTCTTTTAAAAAGCCAGCATGATGCTTTGAAATCATCTCTGGATGCTTGTCTCTCAAATACTGGGAAAAGCTCAGCTAATATTGATAAACTGGTGGGGGAAATTAATGCCTCGAATTCATATATCAAACAGCTGATCTCAAACAATGCTAAGAATGACAGTCTGAATATGGCGTTATCCAACAAGCTTAAAAGGTCTCTTGATAATGTAGCGGATGACGATGTACAGGTGAAAGTATTGAAAGGAGTGGTAATGATCTCGCTTTCTGACAAAATGTTATACAAAACGGGAGATTACAACGTACTGCCTGCTGCTCAGGAAGTATTAGGAAAAGTAGCTAAGGTAATCAATGATTATGATAAGTATTCTGTATTGATTGAAGGGAATACAGATAATGCACCTTTAAACTCACCTAATCTGCCAAGAGATAACTGGGATCTTTCTGCATTGAGAGGTACAGCAATAGCGAAGGTTCTTCAGACGCAGTTTGGAGTGGATCCAGCAAGAATTACTGCGGGAGGACGTTCCGAATACAATCCTAAAGCAACCAATATGAGTGTTTCAGGAAGAGCGGAAAACAGAAGAACGGAAATCATCATTATGCCTAAGCTGGATGAATTCATGAAATTAATGGATATTGCTCCTAAGAAGTAATTGAACATACATGCCCATAAAAAATCCCGAAGTCATTCGGGATTTTTTTTTAATCAAATTAATTCTTCTTTTTTCAATAATGAAATAATTCGTTGAAAAAATGAATTGGATATTTCTGTCTTAGTTTTTTTAGACGAAGAATCCGCATTGCCTTTTGGCCTTGCGGTCTTCCGATTCTCAGTGTTAATTAGTTTTCCCCCTGCATTCATTGTTTTTGTCTTAGTGTTTTTACCCCTTGTTCTATGCAAATGTAGAACTTTCTTTCAGGCAAACATATCCGTATTTTTACGGTATTTTGCACCGTGGTTTTCCCGGAATCATGAATTGGCAGATAATTAATATTTCTTTCTTTGCAAGGAAAAGGCAGTCAGTAATGTGTACGCTCATTTAAATAATGTTATTAATTCTATTATTTAGTTTTAAAAAAAATGTTTATATTTAAATCTCTTCAATGAGAAATAAATACAGGAATATCCGAAAATCTTAAAGAGTAGTCAATTAATACTAAACTAAAAAATATGAAAAATTTAAAAAAACTTTCAAGAGGTCAAATGAAAAATGTACATGGTGCAGTTCAAAATTGTAATCCACAAATAATTTGTCGTGTGACGAAAGACTGTTGTCCGGGTTGGGTATGTGGTACACCAGGTGAGTACTGTATAGCTTTGTAATGGAAAAGTAGATATATCCAAAAAAGGAGGAACTCATGTTCCTCCTTTTTTGGATATTCTAGATCCTTATCTAGATTTTAAACCTAGACAATGATGACTTGCAGCTTCTTTTTCCTTCTGTCAGTCACTTAATCTTAATTTTTTTTTGCCCCGGACTCAGGTTATTTAAGTACTTTTGAATAACATAAAAGAATTGCAGTATGAGCTTTTTTGAAGAGAAAAATCCTGAAATGGACAGGTATCTGGAAACACATGCTTCCTCGGAACCTGAAATTCTGAAAAAACTGAGAAGAGAGACCTATCAGAAAACTACACAGCCACATATGATATCAGGATATCAGCAGGGAAGACTCTTAACTATCATTTCCCAAATGATTCAACCGAAAAATGTGCTGGAAATAGGAACTTTTACAGGATATGCCACATTATGTCTGACAGCAGGGCTTGCTAAAGATGGAAAAATTACCACACTGGATGTGAATGAAGACCTTGCTTATCTGCCTAAAAAATATTTTGAAGAAAGTGAATATGCCGGACAGATAGACTTTAAACTTCAGGATGCAAAAGAATTTTTAAGAGATACGGATGAGGTTTTTGATCTTGTCTTTATAGACGCTGATAAAGAAAACTATGCGGAATACTTCAGATTGATCAAGCCCAGAACAAAAACGGGCTCGGTAGTGATGTTTGATAATGTTTTATGGTACGGAAAGGTACTGGAAGAAAATCCGAAACAGAGATCTACACAAGTCATCAAAGAACTCAATGATTTGATTGCAAAAGACGATGATTTTGAAAATCTTATTTTACCTTTGCGTGACGGAGTGAATTTTCTGAGAAGAAAATAGGTAAAAGATTTAAAAATTAAAAATTAAAAGATTTCACGGAATCTAATTCTTTAATCTTTAAATCATTGAATCTTTTAATTTAGAATGAATGAATAAAGGAATTTGTAATGTTACGGTAGCACCGGTTCGTGCAGAGAATTCTGACAAAGCGGAAATTGTTACGGAAATACTGTTTGGAGAAAGCGCTGATATTCTGGAAGTGAGTAAAAACTGGACCAGAATAAAAATGCACTATGACGGTTATGAAGGATGGATGGATACCAAGCAGCTGAAACCTGTAACAGACGAGGAACTGGCAAAAAGAAAAGTTACCGTAGTGACTGAAGATTTTTCTTCAGTGTTAATGAATGACGGAAAGACCCTCCTGTCAATGGGTTCCGAAGTGGAATTTCCTGCTGTGGCTTCAAGAAGAAGTCATGATCTCCGCGAGAGTATAGCTTTAGCTGCCAGGGAATTTCTTAATGTACCTTATTTATGGGGTGGAAAAAGCTTTTTTGCAGTAGACTGTTCCGGTTTTACCCAGCTTGTCTACAAAATTCATGATATTAAATTACCGAGAGACACTTATCAGCAGGCAGAGGTAGGTGAACCTTTGAGTTTTGTGGAAGAGAGTCAGCCCGGTGATTTAGCATTTTTTGAAAATCCTGAAGGTAAAATTATTCATGTAGGAATTATGCTTGAGAATCAGAAGATTATTCATGCCTCAGGAAAGGTGAGAATAGATACGCTGGACTCTACCGGGATCTTCAACAAAGAAATGAATAAGCATACCCATAAGCTGAGAGTAATCAAAAACGTACTTTAGTACTTTAGCCTCAAAATATGGTCTGAATGGAGAATATTATTTTTACAGCTTTTGATATTTTTAATTTCGGATTAGTAGTTTTTTTCTGGTGGTTTACCCTGAAATATTATAAAACACTTCCTGAAAGAATTCCCGTACATTTTGATTTTGACGGAAAGGCCGATAATTTTGGAAACAAGAAATATTCTTTTTTAATTCCGATTATTGGGACGGCTTTATTTTGTTTTTTCGCCTATGCATTAAGACATCTGGAAACCGCTAATTTTCCGGTTGAAATTACAGATAAGAACAGATATGCCCAGTTTCTGATCATGGAAATTTTTATAAGATGGCTGTTTGTGTTAATCATGCTTATTTTTATGAATGGCCAGGATTATATGTTCAGACATTCTTTTGATGAAAATGTAAAGCCAAAAGTACCATTATTTACAGCTATTTTATCAGTGATCGGAAGTTTAATCATCGTTTTTATTTTTGTAGCCATATTCAAATGATATATTCTAAAGATAATTCAGTGCACTATATTGGGGGAAATAGTTGTGACAGCTGGGTTCTGAATGATTCCTGCAATCTTTCCGTGAAGCAGGAAAAAATGCCCGCCGGAACTGCTGAAAAACTCCATTTTCATGAAGCAGCAGAGCAGTTTTTTTACATTTTAAGGGGAGAAGCTGTATTTGATATTAATAATGAAAAGTTTTCAGTAAAGGCAGGAGAAAGTATTTCCATTCAGCCCAAATCAGAACATTTTATTTCCAATGAATCTCTGGATGAATTGGAGTTCCTGGTTATCTCCAGCCCATCTACAAATAATGACCGAATTGAAATCGAAAAATAAATTAAATGTCTTTCCTATACAACATATTCGTTAGCCTGCTCATTTTCGGAATGAAAATTTTCTCTTGGTTTAATGATAAAACTAAAAAAGGAGTTGAAGGAAGAAAGCAGTCTTTAAACAAGCTGAAAACGGCATTTTTACCCTCAGATAAGGTGATCTGGATGCATGCGGCCAGTCTCGGCGAATATGAACAGGGACTTCCGGTTTTAGAAAAGCTGAAAGAAAAATTTCCAGCTCATAAGATTCTGGTAACCTTCTTTTCCCCTTCCGGTTATGAAAATATTGTAAAAAAGAAACATATCGCAGATGTAATCTGCTATTTACCCTTCGATAAAAAAAGCACCATAAAAGAATTTATTTCCCAGTTTGATGCGGAATTGTTTTTCACCGTTAAGTACGATTACTGGTATCACCTTTTGGCTGAACTTAAACAGAAAGGCACTAAGACCTATGTAATCTCAGCCCTGTTCTATGAAAGACAGGCCTTTTTTACGTCTTATGGAAAATGGTTCGTAAAGCAGCTCAAAACAAATGTAGACTGGTTCTTTCATCAAACCGAAGTTTCTTTTGCTTTAGCCAAAAGTATAGGACTTAATCATTCTTCAGTAACGGGAGATACAAGATTTGACCGGGTAAAACAGCTTAGAATGCGGGATAATTATGTTGAATTCATTTCAGAATTTATAGGAGATCATCAGGCTGTTGTATTCGGAAGTTCGTGGCAGGCAGAGGAAAAAATAGCAATCACGATTTCCAGAATGAATGTCGATTTGAGATTGATTATTGCTCCTCATGATATGAAAAGGGTTGCCCATCTCAAGCAGTCTTTTCCTGATGCTTTATTATACAGTGAGATTAAAAACTCTCAGCCTGCAAATCTTAATTCTCAGGTACTGATCATCGACAGTATTGGTTTATTGTCAAAACTTTATTCTTATGCAGATGTAGCCGTTGTAGGTGGAGGCTTCCATGATGCAGGATTACATAATATTTTGGAAGCAGCAACATTTGGTGTGCCCGTGATCTTTGGAAATCATTACAGAAAAAATCCTGAGGCAGACGGCCTTATTGCTGCTGAGGGAGGAAGATCTTTTAGAGAAGAATATGCTGCAGCAGATTTTGTACTGTTTCTCCTGAATAATGAGGAGGAACTTAATGAAATGTCTGACAATACCAGAAAATTTGTAGGTGAAAAACCTGATGCCACTAACCTTATCATTCAGAAGATTTTATCTTAATCTGAATTTAGGTTTGAGACCGGAGTGTTTGGGAGTGTTGCTGGTCCCAAATCTGATGTCTGGAATCTTTATCTCTCACATTATCGTAAAAATCCCTGACTTTTGATGTCTTTCATGATCTGCTCTATGTCTTCCGGAATCTTTTCGGCTTCAAACCAGTTGAAATCTAGGCCATTATTGATACAAAGTTTTTGCAGATAATGATTTTCTAAAATTTTGCTTTGTGTTTCTCTCAGAAGTTCATCGATCTCCATCCAGTAATCTTCGTCCAGCTTTTTTGTTGATACCAGTGCTTTGAACACTTTATTAATGATATAAATGTAGAGCTTGTACACATTATCAAATCGTTGTCTGCTGAAGTCATTGTTGGAATCCAGTATTCTGTTCACCAGTAATAGATTCAGCGAAACTTCCCCGAATTTATCCGTTGTAATTTTGATGTGTTCCGTTATTTCTGCACTCAGTTTTCGGATAATGGTAAGAAAATATTTAGCGTTTCCTACATATTTTGAGGCCAGAAGAATCTGTTCTGCAACATTCTCTTCCATAGCATTTCTCTTATCATCCGTAGTTTCCTGATCGATCAGTTCAAAGTACAGTTTTTTAGACAAAAGCTTATCCTTTTTTAGCAATCTGAAAATAAGCCGGTCTTTTTCTATGTTGGAAAAAGCACTTAAGGCTGCCTTGAACTCTTTTGAATATTCCATTAATTGAAAATTTTAGAATATTTCAGAAATCCGTTAATGGCCCAATTGGCAGTATAATAAAAGGATTTCACCGTAGAAAATCCCATAAAATCTTTATAGACCAGATACTGATCCTTGATGATATTTTTTTTCTTCCGGGAAACGCTGTTTTCACGCATCCTGTATTTTGCGAGTGTTTTATTGATAGGCATTCCTTCGGGAATTACTTTTAGCAGATTCAGCCACATGACATGATCTTCACGTTTACTTTTTATAGGGAATAAAAATTTGCCAACCCTTTTAGTGTCATACATAGTAGAAACCGGGGCCAGTCTGCAGGTTTTCAGGAGATTAGAGAATGTTACCACCTTGTCTGCCATGAAGTCTTTTAAAACAGGCTGTAACTGCTCATTACACCTTGAATAATTGCAGTAGACCAGTTCCACATTGTTTTCCTGCATATAATCTGTCATCGTTTCCAGATATTCAGGATACCAGAAATCATCAGAATCCAGAAAGGCAATATATCGTCCAGTGGCTCTTTCCAGGCTGTTATTCCTAGCATTTCCGGCACCGCTGTTTTTCTCGAGGACCTGTAGTTTTATCCTTGGATCATCATATTTTCTTATAATTTCTACGGTATTGTCTTTGGAGAGATCATCAGTGATCAGCCATTCCCAGTTGTCATAGGTTTGGTTTAAAACAGATTGTATCGTTTCTTCGATGAATTCGGCAGAATTGTAACAGGGAGTGATGATGGAGACTAAGTCTTTCATTTGCATTTTTACTGGGGTAAAATTATAAAAATTTTTTCTCATAAAGATGCCATGATGCAATTCCTACTCCAATAACGATCAGCATACACACAAAGCTCATGAAAAAAGGATTGTAGTTGGCAAAAAGCCCAAGCGTAGTAAATACCCTGATAATAGGAAAGTGGAATATATAAATACCGTAAGTGAAATCTCCGTATTTTCCAAAATTGTTAAGAAATTTAAGTGAATACGCAATATACAGCACAATAATACTGATCATAATAGGAGAGAATAATCTGATATCTATGATCAGGTCTATCCAAACTGTTATGATGGCAATGATAAACAGAATATTTTTATACTTGATGAATTTTTCAAAATGAAAATAAATCAGCATTCCACCGATAAAATAACATAATGAACCCGGCAGCTGTCTGGAAATGGCAGCTCTTCCGGTCATTTCAAAATAATTAAGAAATATCAGAGAGAGGAAATACAGAACGATCAGGCTGGTATTCCTGTACCTGTTATTTTTCCCGAATAATAAAAAGATCACTGGAACAGCAGCATAAAAGCACATCTCAATCTTAAGGGTCCAAAGTGCACCGTTGACCGCCCCATTTCCAAATACTCCGGGAAGAGAGGGAGCCATAAAATTCATGAAAATAGAGTTCCAGAAGAAATATTTATAGACTTGTACGTTGCCAAAATAATCGGAAAAAGAAAGAGTACTTACCAGACTCAGAAGTATGGTGCATAGAAAGACAACCAGTAAATAGGCAGGAACAATCCTGTTGAATCTTTTCTTCGCATAGCTTTTCAGGCTGGAAGATCTCTCGTAGCTCCTTGCAATAAGGAATCCGCTGACAACGAAAAATGCAAAAACGGCAACTTCTACAGGGCTGTGCGTTAAAAAAGTAAGCTGGCTGGAACTACTTAAAGCTCCCAAATGTCCTACAAAGACAATGAAAGCAAGAAGAACACGGATGAAGTCAAAATTATTTTTCGTTATACTCTGCATTTTTGTTTCTTTCTGCAAAAATAGTTTTTTTAATAAATAGAGAAGAAAACTGGGATTCAATATTTTGTTAAATAATGGCTGTTTTGAGGATTAATACTCTGAAGTTTTCAGAAATATACTTTATCAAAATTATTTTTCACAAAAAATGAGGTTATAAATCAAAAAAATTATAATTTTAGGCCTTGAAAATTTTATATATGAAGAAATTAGCATTACTATTTGCAGGTTTATCATTATTTGTAGCTACAGGGTGTAATGATGATGGCGATAATGAGATGGAATACCCTCTTGTAGGTGTCTGGCAGCCGTTGAAAGAAGTGGTTACTACTGTAGAAGTGGGGGAGGAGCCTGTTTCAGATCTTATTACATATACCGACTGCCAGAAAGAGTCCAGATGGAGATTCAATACTGAAGCATCCGGAAAAAGAACTGAATGGGGAGAAATTGGTACAACTCCGCAATGTGCTATTACGTCAGACAGAAATTTCACCTATACCTATGATAGAAGTGCAAAAACAGTAATAGTTAAGTATCAGGGTATCGTGGAGCCATCCAATGGTAAGATAATTACTCTCAATGATGTTACTTTAAATATAGCATTCAGAGAAGAGACTCAGGATCCTACTGTATATAAAACCAGAACGTTTACAATGAAGAGAATTCCTCAATAAATAAATATACATTTTATACCTAAATACAAATCTCATCTCCGGATGAGATTTTTTGTTGAAGGGCATTTGTGAATTAATTAAAATTAAAATTTCCATTTCTTTTAAAATCATTATTTTTGTGAAAATTAGAATGGAAGTGAAAAAATCTAACATCTAATATCTAACATCTAATATCTATAATAAAGTGTTTTACGATCATCAGCAGATAGAAAAAAAGTGGCAGAAGTACTGGGAGGAAAATCAGACCTATAAAACCTCTAATAACACAGACAAACCTAAATTTTATGTTCTCGATATGTTTCCGTATCCATCCGGGGCAGGGCTTCATGTGGGGCACCCGCTGGGATATATTGCATCAGATATTTATGCGAGATATAAAAGACATCAGGGATTTAATGTTCTTCACCCGGTAGGATACGACAGTTTCGGACTTCCTGCTGAGCAGTATGCGATCCAGACAGGTCAGCATCCGGCGATCACCACTGAGGAGAATATCAACAGATATGAAGAGCAGCTGAAAAAGATCGGTTTTTCGTTCGATTGGAGCAGGGAAGTGAGAACTTCAGACGCATCCTATTATAAATGGACGCAGTGGATCTTCATCGAGCTGTATCATTCTTGGTATAATAAAAATACAGGTAAAGCAGAATCCATCAATACTTTGATTCAACAATTTGAAGAAAAAGGGACAGAGGGATTAAATGCCAATCAAAACGACGAATTAAATTTCACAGCAGAAGAATGGAAAGATTCTTCAGACCTTGATAAAGAAGATATTTTACTCAACTACCGTCTGGCTTACAGAGCAGAGACTACCGTGAACTGGTGTCCGGCTTTAGGAACCGTATTGGCGAATGATGAGGTAAAAGACGGAAAATCGGAAAGAGGAGGTTTTCCTGTGTTTCAAAAGAAAATGATGCAATGGAGCATGAGAATTTCTGCATACTCCGAAAGATTATTGCAGAGACTTAATACATTAGACTGGCCGCAGCCTCTTAAAGATGCTCAGGAATACTGGATTGGGAAATCCCAGGGAGCACAGGTTCGGTTTCAGGTAGAAGGTCATGACGAGATCGTTGAGGTATTTACAACAAGACCTGACACTATTTTCGGAGCAACATTTATGGTGCTGGCGCCTGAAAATCCTTTAGTAGATGCTATTACAACAGATGCTCAGAAAGCAGAAGTAGATTCTTATATTGAAGAAACTTCCAAAAAAACGGAAAGAGACAGAATGGCTGACGTAAAAAACGTGAGTGGTGCTTTTACGGGAAGTTATGCGATCAACCCTTTTAGCGGAGAGAAAATGCCTGTCTATATTTCAGATTATGTATTGATGGGCTACGGAACAGGTGCTGTAATGGCCGTTCCTGCACATGACGAACGTGATCACAGATTCGCGAAGAAATTTAACCTTACTATTAAAAAGGTAGTAGATACCGATGAAGATATTCAGGAAAAATCTTTCGACTCCAAAGATTCAGTCTGTGTGAACTCTGATTTCTTAAACGGATTAAATTATAATGATGCCAAATCAAAAATAATTGCTGAAATCGAAAACAGAGGAATTGGCCACGGAACTACAAATTACAGACAGCGCGATGCTATTTTCTCAAGACAGCGTTACTGGGGCGAGCCGGTTCCTATCTATTATAAGGAAGGAATGCCTTACACACTCCCGGTTTCTGCTTTGCCGCTGGAACTTCCTGATGTTGAAAAATATTTACCAACTGAAGACGGAGATCCGCCATTAGGAAATGCCAAAGTATTTGCCTGGGATGAAGCCAATCAAAAAGTTGTTTCTACAGATCTTATTGATGATAAAACCATATTCCCGTTAGAATTATCTACCATGCCGGGCTGGGCGGGAAGCTCATGGTATTTCCTTAGATATATGGATCCTTCCAATGATGAGGTTTTTGCCAATAAAAATCTGAGTGATTATTGGGGACAGGTAGATTTATACATCGGAGGAAGCGAACATGCAACCGGTCACTTATTATATTCCCGTTTCTGGAACATGTTTCTAAAAGACAGAGGGTATATCAATCAGGATGAACCTTTCCAAAAACTGATCAATCAGGGGATGATTTTGGGAATGAGTGCATTTGTATACAGAATTGACGGAACTAATCAGTATGTTTCTAAAAACCTGGCAGGTAATTATCATACTCAAAAGATCCATGTTGATGTATCCTTATTAAAAGGAGCATCTGACGAACTGGATACTGAAGCCTTTAAAACCTGGAGACCTGACTATGGCAATGCTGAATTTATTTTAGAGGAGGGAAAATATATCACAGACCGCGAAGTAGAAAAAATGTCCAAGTCTAAATACAACGTTGTAAATCCTGACGATATCTGTGAAGAATACGGAGCAGACGGATTAAGGCTTTACGAAATGTTCCTGGGTCCTTTGGAGCAGTCCAAGCCATGGAATACACAAGGACTAAGTGGAGTGTACGGTTTCCTTAAGAAATTTTGGAACTTGTATTTCAACGGAGATACTTTTGAAGTATCTGATGAAGAGCCTACAAAAGCAGAATACAAAGTTTTACATACCTTAATAAAGAAGGTGGTTTATGACATTGAGAACTTCTCATTCAATACCTCTGTATCTTCATTTATGATCGCTGTAAACGAGCTGCAAAAAATAAAATGCAACAAGCGCAATATTTTAGAACCATTAGCCGTTATCATCTCTCCGTACGCACCACACATCTGTGAAGAGATTTGGAGTTTATTAGGTAATAAGAAATCTGTGGAGTTTGAGAAATTTCCTATATTGAATGAGGAATATCTGGCAGAAGATGAAATTGAATATCCGGTAAGTGTAAACGGTAAGATGAAGTTCAAAATTTCACTTTCCGCTCAGTTATCGGCCAAAGAAGTGGAAGATTTGGTGATTTCGGATGAAAGAATGAAGCCGATTTTGGAAGGTAAAACACCTAAAAAAATCATCGTAGTGCATCACCGTATTGTGAATATCGTAATTTAAAAAAAAGTTAACATTGGCAAATTAAAAAAAATGAGGGTCTTATTTTTTTAAATTTCTAACTCAAATGTTAAAATTGAGAAAAATAAGTAAAATAATTTAATATAATTATTATTTCGAAATCGTATTAAATTTTCTTTATCAGAAAAATGCAAAATGTTTATTTAAGACTCTTGCATTTTAATTAATTTTGCCTTTAATTTACACCCTGTAAAATTTTAAAACAATATAATTTAGTTAAATATGGAAATGAATGTTTCAAAAAATGATGAGCAAGTAGTTGCTAGAAAAGCGGGAGGTTTAAACCCTGCAATTATTTTACCAATTCTTTATTTGATTGCACTTGCAATTTATTTATTTGTTTTTGGTAATCCAGGTAATTTTAAGGCAGATCCAAGAATTGCAGGAGCATCTGTGGCTTTTGCGGATATTGAATCTAAAGAACTGCATCCTGAATCCTTTATGGGAATTATTTATATGGGAGGACCTGTTGTTCACATCCTTATTTTATTTATGATCACTGTAATTGTTTTCTCATTAGAAAGATTTTTCGTTCTTGGTAAAGCTGCTGGAAAAGGAAATTTGGACAATTTCGTAGTTCAGGTAAGAAATTTATTAAATCAGAATAAAATTGATGAAGCTTTAGAAGAGTGTGACAGACAACAAGGATCTGTAGGTAATGTAGTGAAAGAAGGTCTTACTACTTACAAAGCACTTTCTCACGATACTACTTTAAATAAAGAGCAAAAAATGGTAGCTCTGAACAAGGCTATCGAAGAGGCTACTACTCTTGAAATGCCAATGCTGGAAAAGAATATGATGATTCTTTCTACTCTAGGTACTGTAGCGACATTGATCGCGCTTTTAGGAACTGTAATCGGGATGATCAAAGCATTCTTTGCATTAGGTTCAGGTGGTGGTACCCCAGATGCAGCGGCTCTATCAATCGGTATTTCGGAAGCCTTGATCAACACGGCATTAGGTATTGGTACTTCAGCATTTGCAATTATTTTTTACAATTACTTTACATCTAAAATTGACGGATTAACTTATAAGATCGATGAGATCGCTATGAGTATCCAGCAGTCTTTCGCTGAATTCAACTAAGAATTTGTAGCAAGGAATTTGCATTCCAATTAAAAGAAGTTTAATTTTAAAATAATTCAAAACAATGGCGAGAGTCAAACCAAAAAGACATGGAGTAGTGACGGATATGACGGCAATGTGTGACGTTGCCTTCCTACTACTTACGTTCTTTATATTGACCACTCAGTTTAAAAAACCTGACGTGGAGCAGATTAAACCGCCATCTTCAATATCAGAGAAGTTACTTCCTGATGCAAGTTTGATGACTATCAACGCTACTCCGGACGGGAAATTTTATTTCCAGCCGGTAGAAAATGCATCAGAGAGACTGCAGCTTTTAGATAAAATGGGACAAAAGTATAATATAACTTTTGATAACAACCAAAAAGCTGCTTTTCAAAAAGTACAAGCAATTGGGGTTCCAATGAGCCAACTGAAAAGCTATCTCGATTTGTCAGATGAGGAGCAGAAGAATTTTAAGAGTCCTAACGGGATTCCTATGGATAGTACAAATAAGCAGCTAGTAGACTGGGTACAACAGAGTTTAAGCGTAAATCCTGATTACAAATTAGCAATCAAAGGAGACGTTACCACTGAGTATCCTAAAATTAAAAGCCTATTTGAAGGTTTAAGAGATATTGATTTTCTTAAATTCTGGTTGATTACATCACAAGAAGGTAAACCATAATAATATCATTTAGAAATGGCAGAAGTACAAGTACAGGAAAAAGGCGGCAAGGGCGGCAAGGTCCGTTCCAAGAAGCAGAATACCAGAGTAGATATGACTCCGATGGTGGACTTGGGTTTTCTATTGATTACCTTCTTTATGTTCACAACCACATTCAGTAAACCGAATGTAATGGATTTGGGGCTTCCGGCGAAACCAAAAGAAGATCAGCCGAAACCACCTCCAACAGAGATTAAACTTTCCAACTCAATTTCTTTATTATTGGGTAAAGACAATAAGATTTTTTGGCATCAGCAGGATAATACATCTTTAACTGATCAAACTCTTAATGAGACTACATATGATAGAGAAGGAATTAGAAAAGTAATTGAGAAAGCAAAAGCAGGCGCAGCAGATAAAACAAAATTTACTGTTATTATCAAGCCCACTGACGATGCTGTATATAAAAACTTTGTAGATATTCTTGATGAAATGGCCATTACTCAAAGCGAGCAGTACGGGGTAACCGATGTGAAGTCTTGGGAGAAAGCTATTTATGACAAGAAGGTTGGAAATAATGGAGCTACGGCTGTACCGGCTACAAAGTAATTTAACCATAAAATTGTGTATCTATGGCAGATGATAATGTATACAGTCAGAATCTTACTTTAGACGAGATTGTATTTGAAAATAGAAACAAAGAATATGGTGCGTACGATATAAGACATCAGTATCCTAGAATGCTGACCAAGTCTTTTCTTATCGGCACATCAATATTCTTATTGGCTGCTTTGTCTCCTCTAATTTATATAACTATAAAAAAATTAAACGCTCCTCCACCGCAAGAAGTGAAGGCAGATTTAGTAAATATTATTGAAGAGGATCCAATCATTGATCAGCCGAAAGAAGAAGAACCACCACCACCACCTCCACCACCAAAAGAGGAGGAAAAAATAGAGGTGATCCAGAACGTGGTTCCTGAGCCTGTAAAAGCTCCTAAGATTGAAACGCCACCGCCGCCAATTTCTAAGCAGTTGGAAACGACGACTGGTTTACAAAATCAGGAAGGGGTAAAAGCTCCGGCTTATACACCACCACCACCACCACCATCTACTGGTACTAAAGCAAGTACAGTGGAAGTAAAAACAAATAACCCTAATGAGATCTACAAAGATGTAGACCAGTCTGCAGAATATCCTGGAGGTATGGGCGCATTAAGAAAGTTCCTTGGGGAAAACTTTGATACTTCTTTAATGGAAGGAGGTGAAGGAACACTTAAAGCTAAGCTTAAGTTCGTTGTAGAGAGAGACGGAACTGTTTCAGCGGTTACTATTGAAGAGAAATCTCCAAATAGCGACTTTAACAATGAAGCGGTTCGTGTAGTTAAGAAACTTAAAAAATGGACTCCTGCGAAAAGAAACGGGGAGAGTGTAAGATCTTACTATAGCGTACCATTTACTATGAACTTTGAATAAAACTTATTTATTCAACTTATAAATAAAAAAGAGAAGCAATTGCTTCTCTTTTTATTTTTTTTGGTATTTTTGTTACATGATGTTCAATTGGTTATCCTTAGTTACCGGATTATTTTATATCGTATTGGGAATTGTAGTTATTATCTACAAGTTTTTCTTTACGATTTTAGAGCCTGCCATTGCCTACGCCATGGGTGCAGTGCTTATTCTTTATGGAATATTTAGAATCTATAGAGCAGTGACAAGAATTAAAGATTCAGGAAATGAAGAATAGTTTAAAAATTGCGTTGCTTTCTATGATGAGCATCATTGCGGCAGGCTGCAAAGAAGAAGATAAATCCCCCTCCTATCATAAAGGAGATCTTACCATACTTACAGATGAATCTTTTAAAAGTGTTACCGAAGCATTGGCAGACGGATATATGATCAATTATCCGGAAACCCAGATAAAAATAGTAACCCAAAAAGAAGATTTGGCTTTTCTTGACCTGTTGAAGGATAAAGCAAGAATAACTGTAATGTCCAGAGATCTGACTCCTGAAGAGAAAAAGGCTTATGAAGAGCAGGTAGACCTGAAATTTCTTCCTGCCAGATTTGCTGCAGATGCAGTCGTGTTTATTGTTCCTAAAGATTCTCCAAAACAGAGTATTTCAATGGATGAGATCAAGAATGGATTAGCATCTGATGCTAAAAATTTTATTTTTGACGGAACCAATTCAAGCAACTTGAACTTCGTTGCACAAAAACTGAATAAACAACCAAAAGATCTTAAATTTTCCATAATTCCGGGAAATCAGAATATTGTAGAAGAATTAGGAAAGTACCCTGGTAAAATTGGAGTTATAGGACTGAATACATTCAGCCGCCCTTACGATAAAGCGTCCGAGAAGCTCAGAGGTATGGTGAAAATTCTTCCAATAGAGGACAAAGGAAAACTATATACTGCTGATAATGCAGGCCTTCGGGAAATGAAATACCCTTTTACACGTGTTCTCTATTTTTTAACAAACGAAGGTAACTTTAATATAGCTAACGGATTCATCAGATATTCATGTACGCAGCTAGGCCAGATGGTTGTAGAGAAAGAAGGCTTGCAACCCTATAATATATACAAAAGAGAGGTGCAGATGCGTTAAAAAATATTAAAAAACATTATGCTCCTTATAAAAATATTATTTTGGTCTGAAAATTGTGGAGCATATAAGTCAAATATAGAAAATATAAAAATGAAAGATATAATGATTATGAATGTAAAGAAAATTGCTTTTGGAGCGGCCGTAGTATTTTTTTCCGGTTTAGCCACTGCACAGACACTGCAGGATGGTATTAACAGTATAGACAGTGATAAGTACGCGCAGGCTAAAACCAATTTTACAGAAATGGTTGCCAAAGCACCTACAGCAGAAAACTACTTCTATTTAGGAAATACTTACTTAAAGCAGGGAGAGCCTGATTATGCTAAAGCGATTGAAAGCTTTAACAAAGGTTTAGCTGCTGATAAAAAGAGCTATCTTAACCAAATCGGTTTGGCTACTGTAAAGTTAGGCAAAGGAGATAAAAGCGCAGTCGCTGAAATACAGAAAATTGTAGCGGATTCCAGAGAAAAGGATGCTGAAGTATTATTCAGAGCAGCAGAAGCTATAACTTTATTTGAGAAAAACAATGCGCCGGATCCTGCTATTCAGTTCCTGAACAAGGCTATTGAAAAGGCTCAGAAAAAAGGAGTTCCTGCTCACTATTACTATACTCTTGGAGATGCTTACAGAATAAAAAGAGCTCCGGGTGAAGCAATGTCTGCTTATGACAAAGCTCTTCCTTTAGCTAAAAATAAGGCGTCTGTTTATACAAGAATGGCTACGTTATGGATGGCAGCACAGCAATGGCAGCAAGCTAAACAGAGCATTGACAAAGCAATTGGTGTAGATCCTACTTATGCTCCTGCTTACAAAGCTTTAGCTTCTTACGATATCAGATATCAGGAAAATGCAAAAGCAACACAAGACCTTATCAACTATACAAAATATGCTGATGAGGATCCATATACTCAGTTAGAAATTTCTAAATTATATTTTACCAACGAAGATTACGCAAACTCTAAAACTGTTTTAGATAAAATCTTTGATAAAATTGATGATCCAATCAAATTTAAGTTGAGAGCTTATCAGTCTTATGCAGACGGAAACTATGCCGAAGCAAAACAGAACATGGATACTTTCGTATCTCAGGCTGAGAAAACAAGAATACAGCCGGCTGACCAGGGGCTTCAGGGGCTGATCGCTGCTGGACTGGCAAAAACTGAAACTGATGCAGCTAAAAAATCGGCTTTAACAACAGAAGCACAGCAAAAAATTGCTATTGCCAAAGCGGCTAAAGATGAAACAATGAAGTGGGATATGGAACTTGCAAACATTGCCGGAGGGGGAGCTTCTCAGGCTGAAGCAGAAAAAGGGCCATCTACGCCCGAAATTGAAGCATTGAAAAAGAAAGTTGCAGCTAACCCACAGGATTCAGATTCCCTGTTTAAATTGGCAACAGCTTACCAGGATGTTAAAAACTGGAGCGGTGCAGTACTTACATGGCAGAAAATGAGCGTTCTTCTTCCAGATTGGGCGCCAGCTTATTATAGTCAGGGATATTCTTACCAACAGGCAGGAAATAATGATGCTGCGAAAATAGCGTATGAAAAATTCATCAGTACAGTAAAACCTGCAGATCAGGAAGCTAACAAGCAGACTTTAGCTTATGCTTACTTTGCAGTAGCGTATATGAATAAAGATACCGATCTTGCAAAGGCTAAAGATTATGTAGCTAAATCTTTACAGCTTGATCCTACTTATCAGGATGCTGTAAAATTAAATGCAGAAATCAATAAGTAATTTAAAATTTAAATTATAGATATTAAAACTTCCCATTCTTAATGTTTGGGAAGTTTTTATTTTAAACCTTATCTTTGAAAATATGAAACGTCCGGGGTTAAAAATTCGAAAATGCGAGAAAAATTATTGGGCGTTCCATCTGACAAATTAAAAAATAAAAAGAACAGATGAAAACAGATATACTTGCTTTTGGGGCACATCCTGATGATGTAGAGCTGGGATGTGGCGGAACTATTGCCAAAATGATTTCGGAAGGTAAAACATGCGTTATTGTAGATCTTACAAGAGGCGAGCTCGGAACCAGAGGAACCGATGAAACCCGAAAAGTAGAAGCAGGAGATTCTGCCAGAATACTTGGTGTTTCTGCCAGAGAAAATTTAAAGATGAAAGATGGCTTTTTAGTGAATTCTGAAGAATATCAGATAGAGATCGTAAAAATGATCCGTAAATACCGCCCTGAAATTGTCTTAGCCAATGCCATTGATGATAGGCATCCGGATCATGCAAAAGGAGCGAAATTAGTGTCGGATGCATGCTTTTTATCCGGACTTAGAAAAATTGAAACCGTTTTAG
>NZ_QNUH01000024.1 GCF_003385495.1 Chryseobacterium elymi
TTCCCATTCCGAACACAGAAGTTAAGCCCACCAGCGCCGATGGTACTGCGAAAGCGGGAGAGTAGGCCGCCGCCAGTTTTTATTAAAAAGTCTCATACAACACAGTTTGTATGAGACTTTTTTTGTTTTTATACCTATCCACCAAAAAATATCAATTATCTTTAAATAAGTAATAAATTCTATCTACAACCTCTGTAGAAATTTGTATAATCTGTGGTTTACCTTATTTATCCCCATTTATTCTAAATATTAATCAAGATTATTTTTATTCATAAAGATTAAAATAGATTAAATCTCTTAAAGGCCTTTTATTTATGTTGTAACTTTATTTCATGAAAGAGCATATCGTGAGAGGGTTCAGATTTGAAACTTACAAGGCACCAGAATTATCTGTATTTGATCGGCTGCTGGAAATTTTTACAGATTTGTTAACCCATACCTCGGGAGATTTTGATGAAGCGATTGACTGGCTTCGAATGTTGGATGAAGAATACCAACTTACTACTCCGGAATATACTATTGACGATTTTATTGAAGATCTTAAAAAGAAAGGATATATCCGTGAAGAAGTTGATCCTAATGGTGGAAATGGAATTCGCCTGAGCGCAAAAATGGAACAAAATATTCGTAAACAAGCGCTTAATCAAATATTCGGGAACCTTGGAAAAAGTGGCAATGGAAATCATAAAACCAATAAAAGCGGAACGGGGGAAGATACAACAGGGGAATTTCGTAATTATAACTTTGGAGATCCGGTAGAGAAAATTTCTATTACCGAAAGTCTTAAGAATGCCCAGATCAATAACGGAATCGGAGATTTTCATCTTACTGAAGATGATTTAATTGTTGAAGACAGTATTCACCAATCTCAGATGAGTACGGTTTTGATGATCGATATCAGCCACAGTATGATTTTATATGGGGAAGATCGCATCACTCCAGCCAAAAAGGTAGCCATGGCGCTTGCAGAACTTATTACAACACGTTATCCGAAAGATACTTTGGATATTATCGTTTTTGGAGACGATGCATGGCCTGTTAAAATTCAGGAGTTGCCTTATTTGCAGGTTGGGCCTTACCATACAAATACGGTTGCAGGACTCCAACTGGCGATGGACATTTTACGCAGAAAAAGAAATACCAATAAGCAGATTTTCATGATTACCGACGGGAAACCAAGTTGCGTTCGTCAGCCGGATGGTACATACTACATGAATTCTTATGGTTTAGATGAATATGTTGTTCAGAAATGTTATAATATGGCGTCTCAGGCCAGAAGACTGCATATTCCGATTACTACTTTCATGATTGCGCAGGATCCCTATTTACAGCAATTTGTGAGTGAATTTACAGAAGCCAATCAAGGGAAAGCTTTTTATACAGGACTTAATGGATTAGGTCACATGATTTTTGAAGATTATGAAACGAACCGTAAGAAAAGAATCCGCTAAAATTCATTATTCATAAAAATATATTTCAAGAAGTTAATAAATCAGATTTTAAATAAAATGACTGAAAAGCCAACTATAAAAACATTAGGCTCACTAAGAGCATCAGGATACATATCAAAAAACATTAAAGACGAATTACGAGATAATTTAAAAAATAAAATTCGCAATAAAGAATCTGTATTTGAAGGAATTTTCGGATACGAAAATACGGTTATTCCTCAATTGGAGCATGCTATTCTAAGCCGGCATAATATTAATTTATTAGGATTAAGAGGTCAGGCAAAGACCAGGCTGGCAAGAATGATGACTTCATTGTTGGACGAATGGATTCCTTTTGTTGCAGGAAGCGAAATTAATGATGATCCATTCAACCCAATTTCTCGTTTCGCAAAAGAATTAATTGAAGCAGAAGGCGATAATGCCCCGATAGAATGGCTTCACCGTGATGAAAGATTTTTCGAAAAACTGGCAACTCCGGATGTGACTGTTGCCGACCTGATCGGTGATGTTGATCCTATTAAAGCTGCCAATCTGAAACTTTCTTATGCAGATGACCGTGTGATTCATTTTGGAATGATTCCGCGTGCAAACCGTTGTATTTTTGTCATCAATGAATTACCGGATCTTCAGGCGAGGATACAGGTTTCCTTGTTTAATATTTTGCAGGAAGGGGACGTACAGATTCGTGGATTTAAGGTGAGAATGCCTTTGGATATCCAATTTGTTTTTACGGCGAATCCTGAAGATTATACCAACAGAGGAAGTATTGTGACTCCGCTGAAAGACCGTATCGGATCGCAGATTTTGACACATTATCCTGAAAACATCAATATTGCAAGGGAAATTACCAGGTATGAATCCAGCTTAGACGGACGTCAGAAAAATGGAGTATATGTTCCTTCTTTGGCGAAAGATCTTTTGGAGCAGATTGGTTTTGAAGCTCGTGACAGCGAATATGTAGATTCAAAAAGCGGAGTGAGCGCACGTATGAGCATCACTGCCTTTGAAAATCTATTGAGTACTGCGGAACGCAGATCTTTATTAACGGGTGATGAAACAACGTCTGTAAGATTAAGTGATTTTGTAGGTATAATTCCTGCGATTACAGGGAAAGTGGAGTTGGTATATGAAGGCGAACAGGAAGGTGCGGAAGTGGTTGCCCAGTTATTAATTGATAATGCGATCAGAACTTTATTTGCATTTTATTTTCCGAAAGTGGAAAAGCTGGAGAAAAAGAGTATTGATGGACCGTTTAGTCAGATTACGGATTGGTTTTTGGAAGACGACGGCTCTTTGGAAATTACTGATGAATCTTCGGATGAAGTCTATGCAAAATCTCTTAACAGAATTGCTCCTCTTGACCAGATCATTGAAAAATATCAACCGGATACGTTACCAGAAGATATTTTATTCTTAAAAGAATTTATTCTTTGGGGGCTGGCAGTTAATAAAAAACTGAATAAAGAGAGATTCAGAACGGGAGTGTTCTTTTCTTAGAATTCAAAAATTTCAACAGGATAAAAACAAAAGATGTGGAAAATCAATTCCACATCTTTTTTTATTTTTACGAAAACCAATATGATCAAACCTGAATAACTCCCAGATTGAATTTTTCAGTAATAGGAGAATGATTGGCAGCTTCAATCCCCATAGAAATCCATTTTCTTGTATCTGTAGGATTGATGATTGCATCTGTCCAAAGTCTGGCAGCAGCATAAGTAGCTTCTGTCTGCTTTTGATATCTTTTTGTAATAGTATTTAAAATCTCATTATGCTCTTCTTCGGTAATCTCTTTACCTTGCTTCTTTAAAGTAGATTCCTGGATTTGCACTAAAACTTTTGCGGCCTGAGACCCACCCATTACAGCAAGATCTGCCCAAGGCCAAGCTACTATTAATCTGGGATCATAGGCTTTACCACACATTGCATAGTTTCCTGCACCATAAGAATTTCCTGTAATGATCGTAAATTTCGGCACCACTGAATTCGAAACGGCATTGACCATTTTAGCACCATCTTTAATAATACCTCCATGTTCAGACTTTGAACCCACCATAAATCCTGTTACATCCTGAAGAAAAACTAAAGGAATCTTTCTCTGGTTGCAGTTGGCAATAAACCTTGTTGATTTATCGGCAGAATCCGAATAAATAACACCACCGAACTGCATTTCACCTTTACCGCTTTTTACAAGCTTTCTCTGGTTGGCTACAATTCCTACAGACCAGCCATCAATCCTGGCTGTAGCACAAATGATGCTTTTTCCATAATCAGGTTTATATTCATCATATTCTGAATTGTCAACCAAACATTTAATGATTTCGTATGTATCATACTGCTCCGTTCTTGAAACAGGAACAATTCCAAAAATATTATCAGGATTTTCCTTTGGAGGGAAACTTTCTATTCTATCAAATCCTGCTTTTTCATAAGTTCCAATAGATTTCATGATCGTTTTAATCCTGTCTAAGGCATCTTTATCATCTTTAGCCTTATAATCTGTAACGCCTGAAATTGAACAGTGTGTAGTAGCTCCACCAAGGGTTTCATTATCAATGCTTTCCCCGATAGCAGCTTTTACCAGATAACTTCCGGCAAGGAATATAGAGCCTGTTTTATCAACAATCATCGCTTCATCGCTCATAATAGGAAGATAGGCACCTCCAGCCACACAGCTACCCATAACAGCCGATATCTGGATAATTCCCATAGCGCTCATTTTAGCATTATTTCTGAAAATTCTTCCGAAGTGTTCTTTATCAGGAAAAATCTCATCCTGCATAGGAAGGTACACACCTGCTGAATCTACAAGATAAATGATAGGAAGCTTGTTTTCCATCGCAATTTCCTGGGCTCTTAGATTCTTTTTCCCGGTGATAGGAAACCATGCACCGGCTTTTACAGAAGCATCGTTAGCAACAACAAGACATTGTCTGCCGGAGACATAACCCATTACGACTACAACTCCGCCACCAGGACATCCTCCATGCTCTTCATACATTTCGTAGCCGGCAAATGCACCTATTTCTATGGAATCTGAACCTTTGTCGAGAAGATATTCAATTCTTTCTCTTGCTGTCATTTTTCCCTCATCCCGAAGCTTTTGAAGCCTCTTTTCACCGCCTCCTTTTTTTATTTCAGCGAGCAATTGATTGATATCAGATAATTTTAATCTATTTTGATCTTCCCGTTTATTAAATTCAAGGTCCATAAAATTTTAATTTTTTACGGCTAAAGATACTATTTTTATAATGAATGGCGTTTGAAGTAAAACAGGTGTTTAATATATTGGTTCTCAGAAAATTGTGAAATTTTTAACAAAAAAATATTTTTAAATTACTGATATTTTTTTTAACTTTACTTCAGAGTAAAAGGAATGATATTCCTTGTTAATTACTCTAAGTTCCTAGTTTATTTTTTTAATAGTTTATTATTTGAAGGCCCTGAACGTTGAACAAATTTTCAGGGTTTTTTATGCCATATTATGTGCAGATGAATTCAATTTTACATTTTCTGAATTTTCTTTGACTTAATTTATCTTTTTATCAGTATTTCTAAAAGCTATTTGTAAATTTGCCTGTTAAAAATTTACACAATTTAGAATATGCAAAAATTAGCACTTTTCAGGCTGCATTTAATTGTTTTTTTATGGGGGTTCACCGCAATTTTAGGAAAACTGATTCATGCTAATGCGCAGATCCTTGTATTTTACAGAATGTTGTTTGCAGCTGTGTTTTTATTTGTCTTTATCAGGGTTTATAAAAAGGAAAGTATTAAGGTATCCAGGAAAATATTTTTACAGCTTGCCGGAATAGGTTGTGCCATGGCACTTCACTGGTATTGTTTTTTTTATTCCATTAAAGTATCCAATGTTTCTATAGCATTAAGTTGCCTGTCTCTTTCTACCTTATTTGCTTCCATATTGGAGCCAGTTATTTTTAAAAGAAAGATCGATATATCAGAAGTTGTAATGGGCGTAGTAATAGTTGCCTGTATATTATTAATTTTTAAAACTGAGTTTCATTTTAAAGAAGGCATCATCTATGGGATTCTCTGTGCAGTATTCGGTACCATTTTCTCTGTTTTTAACGGTAAAATGTTTGGAAAAACAAGTTCAGGAAATATTATATTCTACGAGATTTTTTGTGGATGGTTTGTTCTGGCTGTATTTTATATGTTTACAGGACAGATTTTTCAGATGAATGAAATAAACTACAGAGATCTGGCGTTAATATGCTTATTGGCAAGTGTTTTTACAGCTTTTCCAATGCTGGAATCGGTGAAGCTGATGAAGTATATTTCGCCTTTTACTCTAATTTTAACAGTTAATTTAGAACCTGTCTACGGAATTATACTAGCTTTTTTTATCTTTGGAGAATCAGAAGAAATGAGTCCTATTTTTTATGTAGCTTCAGGTGTTATGATATTGGCTATCATTGTAAATGGATTAATAAAAGCCAGAAAACAAAAAAACTTTAACTAAGCATCAAATTTTATATGATGAAAAAATACTTTTTACTTGCATTTTCACTACTGTTTGGGCTGTCCCAGTCTCAGATTATAAGAAAGTACTCCAATGAATTTTTGAATATCGGAGCCGGAGCAAGAGGACTTGCCATGGGTGGAGCTGTAATTTCCAACCAGGATGATGTATATTCACCGATGTGGAACCCGGCTGGTTTAATGGCTATTGAACGGGACTGGCAGGGTGCAGCAATGCACGCAGAATATTTTGAATCTATTGCAAAGTATGACTATCTGGCGTACGCAAAAGTCCTGGAAGAAGGAGTATTTGGAGTATCAATAGTACGATTGGGAGTAGACAATATCCTGAACACAACTCAAATGATCGATGCCGAAGGTAATATCGACTATGATAAAATCACCAAATTTTCACAGTCTGATTATGCGGCTATTCTTTCTTATGCTTTCAATCCAGCAGGCAATCCTAAACTGGATGTGGGGGTAAATGCTAAAATTGTTTACAGGAATGTAGGTAAATTTGCAAGCGGTTATGGTTTTGGCTTTGATATCGGGGCTATTTATAAGGCTGACAACGGATGGAAATTCGGAGGAATGCTGCGTGATGCAACGACTACGGTAAACTTCTGGAGTGTTAATCAGGGAGAACTTTCAACGGTAGTAAACGGGGAAGAGTTCAACCCGGCACCCAAAGATAAAATGGAACTTACGATGCCTAAGTTGAACGTTGGGGCAAGTAAAATATTCAATATCAACAGCAGCGTGTATGTATTGCCGGAAGCTGGAATCAATGTTGATTTTGCTAAAACAGCAGCTTTGATATCAACAGATTTTGCAAGCATAACGCCTTATGCCGGGGCTGAGCTTGGATATCAGAAAATGATCTTTGTAAGGCTTGGAATTAACAGATTTCAGTCTATTACAGATATTGAAGACCTGAAAAGAAAAGTTTCCTTCCAGCCGAGTGCTGGACTTGGAATAAGATACAGAGGACTTACACTGGATTATGCGATCACCAATTCAGGGATTGGAGGATCTAACTTCTATTCTAATTTTTTCTCCCTTAAATTAGATATGGGAGCATTCAGAAATGATTAACTTTGAATTAATTTAAAAGCAATGAAAAAGATTTCGGTATTCACGTTTATGTTAGCAGTAACTGCTGTTTTCGGGCAAAAAGTTTCTGATTATAAATATATTTCTATTCCTCAGACTTTTAAAGATTTCGAGAAAGAATCCTATGGTCTTGATGATTCTTTAGCTAAAGCTTTAAAATCCAAAGGATACGTAGTTGTCCAGGAAGGTAAAGATCAGTGGCCTTCAGAAATAGAGAAAAACTCTTGCAGTTTTGCCGTAGGCAACATACTTAATAAAAGCAGTTTTCTAAGAAATAAAGTAGAGCTTGAGTTTAAAGACTGTAAAGGGAATGTAGTATTTTCATCAAAAGGAAGTTCGAACATTAAAGAATATAAAGAAGGCTATCAGGACGCTCTTAAACAGTCTCTTATTTCACTTCCAGCTTCAAATCCGATGGCAAATCTTCAGGTTATAAAGGAAAGCCCAAAAGAAAATGTTGTTACAAAAAGTGAAGAGAGTTCATCTGCACCTGTTACAGAAAATACATCCGGGAAATATACCAACGGTAAGGTGAACCTTCAGAAAATCCAGGTAGATACCAATCAGTTTATTCTGGCAGACGGAGGAAGTTCTGTACCATTCGCCATTTTTAAAACTTCTTCAAAAAAAGATGTCTTTAGAGTAAAACTTTCAGACGGAAGCTATACTATTGGATATTATGAGAACGGAAATATTGTGATCGATATGCCACAGTCTAATGGTGAGTTTACTAAAGAAGTTTTTTCAGCAAAATAATTACAGATTATAAAATAAAAATATAAGATCTCCTTAATTCAAACAGAATTGAGGATTTTTTATTTCCTAATGGCTGTTGAAAAACTCCCAGATCACCTTCGCTTTACTTTTTCCTAGGATCTCTTCCAAAGTTTCCAAACTCGATTCCTTGATCCTTTTAACAGATTTCAGTTTAGAAAGCAAAAGCTCAATTGTTTTTTTTCCGACACCCGGAATTTCTTCCAGTTCAGACTTAATGGTAGAGTTTTTTCTTCTCGTCCTGTGGTGTTTTACTCCAAAACGGTGGGCTTCATCACGTACTCTCTGCAAAATTTTTAACGTTTCAGATTTCTTATCAAGATATAAGGGAATAGAATCTTCAGGAAAGAAAATCTCTTCGAGTCTTTTCGCGATCCCTACAATCGTGATCTTGCCATAAAGACCTAATAATTTTAAACTTTTTACTGAAGAAGAAAGCTGACCTTTTCCTCCATCTATCAGAATCAGTTGTGGAAGATCTTCCCCTTCATCCAGCATTCTTTTATAACGGCGGTAGATCACTTCTTCCATCGTGGCAAAATCATTGGCACCTTCTACTGTTTTCGGGTGGAAAATTCTGTAATCGGCTTTGCTTGGTTTTCCGTCTTTAAAAACCACACATGCTGAAACAGGGTTTGTTCCCTGGATATTCGAATTGTCAAAACCTTCAATATGTCTCGGTTCCACAGGCATTCTTAACAGTTTCTGCATTTCGGACATGATTCTGTTTGTATGTCTTTCCGGATCTACAATCTGTACCTGCTTTAACTTTTCTAAACGGTATTCCTTCGCGTTTTTCTCGGAAAGCTCCACAATCCTTTTTTTATCACCGACTTTTGGAACAATTAGCTTTACATTCGGGATTTCTACAGAAAGATGGAAGGGTAGCAATACTTCTTTAGAATCAGAACTAAACTTCTGGCGGATCTCGATCAAAGCTTCTTCCAAGATATCTTCGTCTGTTTCCTCAAGGATCTTTTTGATCTCCGTGGTAAAACTCTGAATGATATTTCCGTTTCTGATCTTGAAGAAATTCACATAAGCGGCCGCTTCATCACTGGTCATTCCAAAAACATCTACATCGTCAATATTTGGATTCACGACCGTATTTTTGGCCTGATAATCTTCCAGGATATCCAGTCTTTCCTTAATGATCTGTGCTTCTTCAAACTTAAGATTGGAAGCCATTTTCATCATCTGATTCACCAGATACTCTTTTGCTTTCCGGAAATCCCCTTTGATAATTCCTCGGATGGCATCGATCTTTTCATCATAATCCTCCTTGCTTTCCAGATCTTCACAGGGACCTTCACAGTTTTTAATATGATATTCCAGGCACACCTTGTATTTTCCCTCCGCAATTTTAGCAGGTGAAAGATTAAGGTTACAGGTTCTCAGCTTGTAAATATGTTTAATGGTATCCAGTAAAATCTTTGCAGGACGTACTTTGGCATAAGGCCCATAATATTCAGATCCGTCTTTGATTACATTTCTTGTGAGGAATATTCTTGGGAAACTTTCATTTTTAATACAGATCCACGGATACGTTTTATCATCCTTCAATAATACATTATAAAAAGGACGGTGTTCCTTGATCAGATTGTTCTCAAGTAAAAGGGCATCATATTCACTGTTGACGATGGTTGTTTCAAGACGCACGATCTTTCCTACCATTATTTTGATACGGTAGCCGGGAAGATTTTTATTGAAGTAGGAGAGAACCCTTTTCTTTAAATTTTTGGCCTTTCCTACATACAGTAATTGGTCGTTTTTATCATAATAACGATAAACGCCTGGTTCTGATGGTAAAGTTTTAAGCTGTAATTCTAAAGAAGGATTCATATAACAAAATTACGGAATCCATCCGGGATTTAAAAGAACAAAACTGCAGAGTTTTTCTGCAGTTTTAATGATAATGATTTACTATTTTATCCGTTCTTCATCGAAGTGTATTCACTTACAAGAAAGCTGAAATAGTCCCATTCAACTGAGTTTTTAGGATATTTTTTCATAAATTCTGTATTGTCGCCAAACAGGAATTCATAGTTATCTTCAAAATCATCCTTGTGAAGCCACATTATCTTATCGCCTTTCTTTACATAATAAGATTTAATAACGCCGCCGCCAAGCTGAGGAGAACCCATCATAGAAAAACCATTAGTTTCTTTAGCTCTCGGATCATGATATACAGAAATAATATCACTGAATTCAGGATTGATCAGCTGCATCAGGAATTCCTTATCATCTTTTTTATTTTTCAGGGAAACAGTCTGGTTAACAAAATGGATTCTGCCACCGTCTGTATTCTTGGTAAGCTTTTTAGTACCGAAGTTTCTGATGTTGCCCATATATTTTCCAACTTTTGCAATTTTTTCCGCATTGGTAGGGTATACATACATTTCGTTGATCTGTTCAGCATTGAATATTTCATTTTTTTTAGTGATGCTGTCTTTCAAAGCAACTTCATAGATTTGGCCTTTTTTAGTGTCAATCTTGCCGCAGAAACCTTTATGAGTTGTTCCGTCTTTTAAAATAATAGTTGATGTCTTTTTGGGAGACGGAGAATTAAAGCCCTCATTGAAGAGGTATGTTTCCATTTTTTTAATCTCTTCTTTGGAATATTTTACCTTCTGGGCAAAAGTTACAGTGCCTGCAAGACATAATGTAAGCAGTAAAGTTTTAAGTTTGATAAGTTATTGTTTTTGATTTCGGCAGTAAAAATAGCAAAATAATCTACCTATAATCAGAAAAATATGAGAAGGTAAAATTTAGCTTTTCCAATTATGGTTAAATGCGTAATTTTAAGGAAATTTTTAGAAATGATATACGGTGTAGATGTTTTTACTTTCCATGATGTTCTGGAAATCTGTAAAAAACCAAATAAAGCTAAACTTAATAAAGCAGCCAAAGAACAGATCCTGAAATCCCAGAAAAACGTTCAGAAAATAGTAGAATCCGATAGATGTGTTTATGGGATCAATACAGGTTTTGGACCGCTTTGCGATACTAAGATATCAGCTGACGAAACTGCTCAGTTGCAGTATAACCTTATCATTTCTCACGCGGTAGGGGTAGGAAAGCCTATCGACAAGGAATTTTCCAAAATCATGATCATTGCTAAGGTGCATGCATTGTCCAAAGGATTTTCAGGGGTTTCTATGGAAGTGATTGAAAGACTGATCCTGATGCTTGAAAAAGATATCATTCCTGTGGTGCCGGAACAGGGATCTGTAGGGGCTTCGGGAGATTTGGCTCCTCTTGCGCATCTTGTACTTCCGTTACTTGGATTGGGACAGGTTTGGGAAGGAGATCAGATTTTCGAAACTATGGAAGTTTTGGAAAGACATGGCCTTGAACCATTAGCCTTAGGCCCGAAGGAAGGCTTGGGACTGATCAACGGGACTCAGTTTATTTTGGCCCACGCTATTAAAGGGTTAGAAAAATTTGAATACTTGTTAAACTTAGCTGATATGACTGCCGCAATGAGTATTGAGGCTTACAGAGGTTCTGAAAGTCCGTTCAAAAAAGAACTTCACGACATCAGACCTTTTGAAGGCAGTAAAAAAGTGGCGGCCAGAATGGTTAAATTTTTAAAAGGCTCTGAAAATATGAAAGAGCATGAAGACTGTGAAAGAGTTCAGGATCCTTATTCTATGAGATGTGTACCGCAGGTGCACGGTGCCAGCAGAAATGCTTTTGAACACCTTAAGCTAATGGCTGAAACAGAACTGAATTCTGTGACAGACAACCCAATTGTCTTAAGTGCTGAAGAATCTATTTCCGGTGGAAACTTCCATGGACAGCTGATGGCGCTTCCTCTCGATTATGCTACATTGGCAGCGGCCGAATTAGGGAATATTTCAGATAGAAGAAGTTATTTATTATTAGAGGGAAAATACGGATTACCACGATTACTGACGGAAAGCTCAGGCCTGAATTCAGGATTTATGATTCCTCAATATACTTCAGCGGCTTTGGTTACGGAAAATAAAACGTTATGTTTCCCGGCATCGGCAGACTCTATCCCGACAAGTTTAGGACAGGAAGACCACGTTTCTATGGGAAGTATTTCCGGTAGAAAATTCAATCAGGTTTTGGGAAATCTGGTTAATATTTTATCTGTGGAATTAATGTTTGCTGCGCAAGGATTAGAATTCAGAAGACCTGCCAAATGTTCGAAAATTATTGAAGAAAACTATGCAGTGATCCGTTCTAAAGTTAAAAAACTGGAAGACGACAGATTGATAGGAAAAGACATGCTGGCGATTGCAGAGCTGATCAATAACAGAGAATTTAAAGTAGATTAATTTCAATTAAGAAAATATAAGGCTTCCAGAAATGGGAGCTTTTTTTTGTTCAATAAAGTGCATAAACCGCTTTTTTGCAGATTAGATCAATTAAAATACAGCAGGAAACAGATTTTTTGTATTAAGTCAACGAAATACCTTTGCCTGTAAAAATAAGATTATGCATAAATATGTACACCTTCTATCTTGTACTTTGGTACCCCGGTAATACTTATTTCAACATTAAATGAGAATAGCAGTTTCAATGCTGCTCCTATTTCATCCATCTTTTGGTTAGGCTGGCGTTGTGTAATCGGTATCTCTGCAGTGTCTAAAACCTGTGAAAATTTATTAAGAACCGGTGAGTGTGTAATTAATCTTCCTTCAGCAGATCAGGTGGGAATGGTTAATAAGCTGGCTCTTACAACAGGTTCAAATCCTGTTCCTCAGGGAAAGCAAAGCAAAGGATATCGTCACGAATCCCAAAAATTTGAAATTGCCGGAATGACGCCTGTTGAATCTACATTGATTAATTCCCCCAGAATATCAGAATGTCCGGTACAAATGGAAGCCCGTCTTGTTAAGATAAATCTATTGGCGGAGGATAATGAGATCCAGCGCGGAAATATTATCTATGCTGAACTTAAAATAGTAAGGGTGCATATGGAAGAAGCAATACTGATGGATGGCTTTCCTAACCGGGTTGATCCGGACAAATGGCGCCCGCTTATCATGAGCTTTCAACAATTTTATGGACTTGGTATGAAGCTTCATGAGTCTACATTAGCCCAGGTCCCGGAAGAACTTTATCGTACCGCTGAATTTGATCCTATTCTACAAAGTAAATAAAAGTGGAGATAGTTTTTAATAAGGTAATCGTTTATTAAATTTGCTGTGTCTGTAAAAGTTAAAAAAATAACAGAAACAATAATTTCAAAATATTTATTTAATTCGTAAAACAAAAAGATGATTACCAAAAGAATCGATTCTTCCAATATAGATTTCCAGAATTTAGTCAAACTCCTGGATGCCGATCTTGCTGTACGGGATGGAGATGATCATGAATTTTATCACCAGTTCAATTCAATTGATATGCTGAAAAACTGCGTGATAGCTTACTCTGATGATATGGCGGTGGGCTGCGGTGCTTTCAAGCCTTTTTCTAAAGATACTGTAGAAATAAAAAGAATGTATACCGATCCTGAAAAAAGAGGAAAGGGATTCGCTTCTAAAATATTAAATGAGCTTGAAATCTGGGCCAAAGAAGAAGGATACAACAGATGCGTTCTGGAAACAGGAATCAAACAACCCGAAGCTATTGCATTGTATGAAAAATGTGGTTACATAAGAATTCCCAATTATGGTCAGTATATTGGGATTGACAATAGTGTTTGCTATGAGAAAATATTGTAAACTTTTCAAAAATTAAAGATAACTATTAATATTCAGGTAATACTAAATTCATTTTTTCTAAGCTTTTAAATCACGCCAAAGTGTTATATTGTGGTTTCAAACCATACAAATTAAAACTATGAAAAAAAGAGTATTTTACCTCTTGGCATTGATTTTTGTTTTGAATTCATGTACCAGAGATGAACTGCAGAACGAAAACCCTGTCATTGAAGCTGTTCAGAAAGATCCTTTGACGGGAAAGCAGATCAATGCAGAAATTAATAACACGATCAAGAACACCGGATCTTTTAACTGGAAAAATGCTTCAGATCATCTGCTTTGGAGTGCGATTTTCAGAGGAAACAGAATGGTGTCCATCGGATTTGGTTCTTCAAAGAATGATTTTGACAGAAGTCTTTCTCTTGACAACAAAGCAATGGAAACCGAAATTTTAGGACTAATCCAGCAATATGAAGGCATTGAACAGACGAGATTTCTGGTTTCTTCCGATCAGTATCTTAATCAGATGGATGTCATCATAGACAAAGAAGAAACCATTACAGCGTTAAGAAAGATGAAAAACATCCGGTATGTGGAGCCGGGGGATTATCATTATTTTGAAATAGAGAAAAGTCTTAATCCCAATGAAAAGTCCAGCAGTGGTTCATCAGGATGCGGATTTGGATCTACAGCTTTAAATGCTGCAGATTATACCACCACTACACCCAATGCTAAGGTGCCATGGGCATTTACGAAACATAATATTCCAAATGCATGGAGCTACAGCAGCGGAGCAGGAGTTACCATAGGACTTATTGATACCGGAGTCTCACCCGAGCAGACATTGCTGGGAAGCAGTTTTAATACGGGAGCATCTTCCGGAAGAACAATCAGCAAATTTGGATCATATGTCAACGGATCCACTACAGACGGTCCAGCTGACCAATGCGGACACGGTACAAAAATGGCTTCCGTGATGGCAGCCCCGAAAAATAATGCAGGACTTCCTGTAGGAGTTGCCTACAACGCAAATCTCATCACTTACCGCGCAGCCTCTAATGTAGTGTTGGAAACTTCCAGCGAGCAGAACGGAGTAAAAACAGCATTTACGGATCTGGCTAATAATGCCAGTGTAAAGATCATTTCCATGTCGATGGGGCATATTTTCTCGGTAGGAAAGATTGAAGATGGTGTGAAATATGCTTATTCCAAAGGAAAGCTGATCTTTTGTGCTGGAGGAACTTCTACCAGTTTTACCAATTTTGTAGGCGTTATTTTTCCGGCAAGCATGTCCGAAACCCAGGCTGTGACCGGAGTAAAAGAAGGAACTTCCAACCAGAAATGTGATGTCTGCCATTCCGGAAGTCAGATCGATTTTACCTTCCAGATGGAAAGAGCCAACGGAAATACAGTTCCTGTTTTAAGTTATTACAACAATCAGGCAGATTATGTAGGTGGTTCATCGGTGGCAACGGCTGCTACAGCTGGAATTGCTGCTCTTGTCTGGGCTAAAAATCCTTCATGGACAAGAGATCAGGTACTCAATAAAATGAGACAGTCTGCTACCTATTATCCTACGGTAAATTCAAGCTACGGCTATGGCAATATTAATGTTCTGGCAGCTGTACAATAAATTATTTTAAGTAAAAATACCAGGGAATATCTCAGTCTCCCGGCTGATCATCAAGCGGAATTATATTTTAATTCTTTGAAGATCATCGTTCTTGATCAGCTGGTACAGATTGGTGATATTCCCTTCTTCTGAAACCTTCAATACTTTGGTCAGACGCGAAAAACTTAGTAGAAGGAAGTTCTTAGTGATAAAAATAACCGCGAAATACAGCTTATCCTATCCTTACGCTGGTCATGCTTAATGATCCACCAATCAGTTCATCATTAAATAAAGACAGATTTTCAGCCTGATCTTTTAAGCCTAATGTGTAGATCAATGGAAGATAATGATCTGGCGTAGGAATGGCATATTGCAGAGCTGTTCCCTGGTTATGATAGTCTATGATGTTCTGGAAATTTCCGTTCAGGAGCCAGTTATTCGTCTTTTCTCTGGCTTCCACAGCCCAATCCCATCCGGC
Source organism: Chryseobacterium elymi (assembly GCF_003385495.1). Lineage (GTDB taxonomy): Bacteria > Bacteroidota > Bacteroidia > Flavobacteriales > Weeksellaceae > Chryseobacterium > Chryseobacterium elymi. Next base: position 15,592 of record NZ_QNUH01000024.1, read on the forward strand.
GCCTACCGTATCAATATTTTTCCAGTCGATCAGGCGGAGGTTATGCACAATATTCCCGCTTCCGATGATCAGGATTCCCTTTTCACGAAGCTTATTCAGTCTTTTGCCCAGATCAAAATGGTATTGTGGTGGCTTGGTATAGTCTATGCTCAGCTGGATCACGGGAATATCAGCTTCCGGATACATATGTTTGATTACCGACCATGCGCCGTGATCAAGTCCCCAATTATGATCTTCCTTTACCAAAACAGGTGATAAAAGCTCAGCTGTTTCTTTCGCCAGTTCCGGATTCCCCGGAGCGGAATACTCTACATCAAACAAGGCTTTCGGAAAACCTCCGAAATCATGGATCGTTCTCGGCATATCCATCGCAGTGACATAAGTGCCCTGTGTATACCAGTGTGCGGAAATACACAGTATGGCATTAGGCTTAGAAATCTCCTGTGCCGCTTTTCTGAATCCCTCTACAAATTGGTTTTCTTCAATAGCGTTCATCGGTGAGCCATGCCCAAGGAATAAAACGGGCATTCTTTGAGTATTTCCAAAATTGTTGCTGATATTTTGCAGATCGTTAAGATTCATAAATAGGAAGTATTAAAAAAGGTCCAAGGCTTGTAGAAAATCCCTGAACCTTTCATGTTTTGATTGGATAGATATTTTAGGGAGAATATCCCAAAATTCAATTTTGTATTATGCCTGCTTTACAAACTGTAATTCTCCGGCTATTTTTACCTCATCGCTTACCATTACACCTCCAGCTTCAAGAGCTGCATTCCAGTTCAGACCGAAATCTTTTCTGTTGATCTTTCCTTCAAAAGAAAAGCCTGCTTTCGTATTTCCCCACGGATCCACATTGATTCCTCCAAAGTCTACATCTAAAGTAATAGGTTTTGTAATACCGTTTACTGTAAGATTTCCTGTTACTTTATCATTTAAAGCCTGAGATTCAAATGTAATGGAAGGATATTCTTCTGCGTTGAAAAACTCTCCGGATTTTAAATGATTGTCTCTGTCTGTGTTATTAGTAAATACAGAATCAGTCTGGATGGTCGCTGTAGTTTTAGCATTCGCAAAGCTATCGTCTTCCGCTTCAATTTCAGCGTTGAAAATTCTGAAGCTTCCTTTCACATTAGAGATCATCATGTGCTTTACTTTAAAAGTAATTTCACTATGTGTTGGGTCTAGATTCCATTTTGTTGCCATTGTATTGTAATTTTTTTGTTTGTTATTGATACTGCAAATGTAGGGCGGAGGTCACATACAAATCATTGACTTAGGTTAAGAAATGAAATAACTCTAAAAGTCAATTTTGCTTCGCAAGTGAATTGTCAATTGCTTACGCTATACAATTCACAACTGAACACTTCACCATTCACCCTAATTTTAAATGTGAACCGTCAATTTTGCTTCGCGAGTAAATTGTCAATTGTTTACAGTTATAAAATTCACGATTGACCATTCACCATCACCTAATTCCCTCTCATTCTTCCTACCATTAAGTTAAGAATTATTTTTTATCAATGCATTAATCCTATTTTATGAATGTTTTATTTAACATTTATTAACGGATGATTTTTATTTCTTATTTTTGAAGGATTCAATTTTATACAATGAAATTACATAGATTTTCTTTATTGATGCTGGTTTTGGGAGCTTCTGCAATCGCGCAGACCCAAAAATTTACTATGGCGGAGGCTGTAAATGGACTGAGAACGAATCTTGCCGTGAAAAATATATCCCAGTTCTCATGGACTGCAGATGGTAAATCCTATATTCAGGCTGTAAAAGGCGGTTATCTGATCACTGACCTTAAGACCAGTAAACAGGATACCCTGGTGTCTTTAACTCAACTGAACAGATCATTTTCGGATGCTAAACTCAAAGCAGTTCCTCAAATAAGATTTATCGACGGGTCAAGTGGTTATTTCAATGTTAACGACAAAATGTTCTGGATTGAAAAAACAGGAAACAACTGGAAAGTAAAGACGGCTGCAACATTGAATGAGGAAGCTTCCAATGTGAAAATGTTCGGCGATAACCAGACATTTGCCTTTACGGTAAAGAATAATTTATATGTCAGTAAAAATGGGAAAGCAATAGCTGTAACCAATGATTCTGATGAAAATATCATCAACGGAGCAGCAGTTCACAGAAACGAATTCGGAATTGATACAGGGATTTTTCCCGCACCAGATTCAGAAGCTGTAGCGTTTTACAGAATGGACCAGACTATGGTGGCTGATTATCCTGTTATTGACTGGTCTGTAACGCCTGCCGTAAATCATAACATCAAATATCCGATGGCCGGGCAGAAATCCCACGAAGTCACTTTGGGAATTTATAATATTAAAAACCAGTCAACCACTTTCCTTAAAATTGAAGGTGAAAAAGATCAGTATTTAACAGCCATTACCTGGAGCCCGGATTCAAAATATATTTTTGTAGGTGTTCTGAACCGCGGGCAGAATCATTTAAAAATGAATCAGTACGATGCTGTTACAGGAAATCTGGTAAAAACTTTATTTGAAGAAACCAGTGATAAATATGTGGAGCCTCAGCATCCGCTCATCTTCTTCCCGAATTCCGATACAGATTTTATCTGGCAGAGCCAGAGAACCGGATACAACCACCTGTTTCATTACAGTCTTGAAAAAGGATTGATTGCCCAAATCACCAAAGGAGATTGGCTGGTAACGGATATTTTAGGTTTTAATGAAAAGAAAAAGGAGATCTATTTTACTTCTACCAAAGAAACACCTCTTGAAAAGCATTTATATAAGATCAACTGGACAAACTTTAAAATGCAGCGAATGGATGATGCTTCAGGTGTACACACAGGAATCTTGAGCAGTGATGGTAATTATCTTTATGATACTTACAGCAATGCAGACACACCAAGATCTGTGAATATTATCAATACCAACACGGCAAAGTCTACAAATATCCTTACTGCAGAAAATACATTGAAAAATTATCAGAGACCTGAAATTAAAAATGTAGAGTTAAAAGCTGATGATGGAACACCGCTTTACGGAAAGATCATTCTTCCTACAGATTTTGATGCGAACAAAAAATATCCGGTTATCGTTTATCTGTATAACGGGCCACACCTTCAATTGGTGACCAATACTTTCCCTGCATCAGGAAACCTTTGGTACGAATACATGGCTCAAAACGGATACATCATTTTCACCATGGACGGAAGAGGTTCTGCCAACCGTGGAATGAAGTTTGAGCAGGCTGTTTTCAGAAACCTGGGAACCACGGAAATGAATGACCAGATGAAAGGAGTAGATTACTTAAAATCTCTTCCTTATGTGGATGCTGAAAGAATGGGAATCCACGGATGGAGCTTTGGAGGCTTTATGACAACAAGCTTTATGCTTCGTAAGCCAGATGTGTTTAAAGTTGGAGTAGCTGGAGGCCCAGTAATCGACTGGAAAATGTATGAAATCATGTATGGTGAAAGATATATGGATACACCGCAGGAAAATCCTCAGGGATACGCAACAGCCAATCTTCTGGATAAAGTTCAGAACTTAAAAGGAAAATTACTGATGATCCACGGTGCACAGGATGATGTGGTAGTATGGCAGCATTCCATCAAATTCATTAAATCTGCGGTAGATAATGGAGTTCAGATGGATTACTTTGCCTATCCTGGACATCCGCACAATGTGATCGGAAAAGACAGGGTTCACCTGATGCAGAAAGTGACGGATTACTTTGATCAGTATCTGAAGAAATAATAGCAAAAACCAGCAGAAAGGCTGGTTTTTTTATTGGCAACAGTATTCTTTAATAGCAAACACATTCTTACCAAACATCAATGTTTTTGAGCTTTTTCATCCGTAATTTTGTTCATCTAAAATCTAAAAATATGGAATTAGGAATAGGAATGTTTGGTGATCTGGCTTTTGACAAGGTTACCGGAAAATATAGAGATGCAGGAGTGAAGATTCGTGAAATACTGGATCAGGTAAAATTAATGGATGAGGTGGGAATTGATGTTTTTGCGATGGGAGAGCATCACCGTCCGGATTATGCGGTTTCGTCACCTGAAATGGTGCTTGCCGCAGCGGCAAGTATCACTAAAAATATAAAGCTGGCAAGTGGTGTTACTGTTTTAAGTTCTTCAGAACCGGTAAAAGTATACGAAGATTTTTCAACCTTAGATCTTATATCAGACGGAAGGGCTGAAATATTTGTCGGAAGAGGAAGTTTTATTGAATCATTTCCGCTTTACGGTTATTCATTAAACGATTACGAAGAGCTTTTTGACGAAAAACTGGAATTGCTGCTAAAGATTAACTCAGAAGAAAACGTTACCTGGTCAGGAAAGTTGCGTGCACCAATGCAGAATCAGACCGTTTATCCGAGAGCTAAAAACAACGGAAAACTGTCGATCTGGAGAGCGGTAGGCGGAACTCCGCAATCTGTTTTAAGCGCAGCAAAATTAGGAATGCCTTTGGTGGTCGCTATTATTGGGGGGATGCCGGTACAGTTTAAAAATCTGGTTGAATTTTACAAGCAGGAATATCAGAAAGCAGGGCATGACGTATCCAAAATGCAGATCGCGATTCATTCACACACGTTTGTAAGTAATGATCAGGCTGTAGTGGACGGATATTTCAATAATTATAAATCCCAAATGGACAGAATTGGGGCAGCCAGGGGCTGGGCTCCTTATACGAAAATGCAGTATGACGGCGGAAGAGCTAGAGAAGGCGCCCTGTTCATCGGAAGTCCTGCAGAAGTAGCTGATAAAATCACCTACATGAAGGAGATTTTTGGCATCACCAGATTCATCGGACATATGGATATCGGTGATCCTGCTCACGACATCATGATGAAATCCATTGAACTGTTCGGGGATGAAGTAAAACCGGCTATTCAGGATCTATAAAATGAAACCTCTGCTGAAAAATAGCAGAGGTTTTTTTATTGTCGTTTAAATTTATACAATTTCAATCAGGCTTCCTCTTTCCTCATCTTTCACAATGTTGAGAGCTGTCGGAATTTTTTCTTTAAGCTCTTCGACATGGGAGATAATCCCTACGATTCTGTTTTCTTTCATCAGATTCGTCAGAGTTTCAAAAACAATATTGACTGATTCCGTGTCCTGCGTCCCAAAACCTTCATCTATAAAAAAGAAATTTTTATCAGCCTTCGCATTGGACTGAACACTTTCAGCCAAAGCAAGGGCCAGACTCAGTGAAACCTGAAATGCCTGCCCTCCGGAAAGAGTCTTTACACTTCTGCTTCTGCCTTCATTCAGATAATCGATGATCTCAAAATCATTGCTTTCATTCAATTGAAGACTCAGCTGATTTCTTGTCATTCTGTGGAAACGTACATTCGCATGATCACACAACTGTCTTAAATAAATAGAGGAAACATATTGTACAAAGCCGGCTCCTTTAAACAGATTCATCATCAGTTTTAAATTCTCAGACCGCTTTTGAAGGTCGGCAAGATTCTTCAGCAGATCTTCTTTCTTCCGGAATTCCTTTTCCAGTCTTTCAATCTCGGACCTGATTTTTACAACAGCATCATTCATCTGTTTCAAATCAGCCTGTGCTTCAGTGAACTGTTTTTCAGCCAGAGAAAATTGTGCATCATCGAATGAAAGGCCTTTCAGCTTTAATTCCAGACCTTCAATGACTTTCTTTAAAGTTTCATAATCGATTTTAAATTTTTGAATCTCAGCTCTGGCTTCCTGTACATTGATCTCCAGGCTTAAAATATGTTCTGCTTCTTTAAAATCTGCAAAATTCTGTTCAGTGAGCGCTAAAGTGATCACTTCTTTATTTTTCGATGTTTCTTTTTCAATCTCCGCAATCTGTTTTTCAGATTGAGTGACAAGTGTTCTTTGTTCTGCCAGTTTAGGAGCAAGTATTTTTTCCTGTTGTGAGGCTTTTTGGTAATTCTGTTCCGTTTCCGTATTGAACTGTAATAGCTTGTGGTAAGCATCTTCAACCTCTGCTACGGTTTTTTGCTCATAGCTGCTCCATTCCAGCGTCTTCAGATTGGAACGGCTGATATTGATCTGCTCCTGTTTCGCAGCTTCTTCCAGCCTGAAAGTTTCCAGGGCGCTTCTGTATTTATCTAAGGTTTTACTTTCTCTTTCCAGATTTTCCCTTTCCAAAGTAATATGCCGGCTGTTTTCCTCGATCTTCTTTTCGATGGCAAAAGAATCCGAGCGTTTTTTCTCAAATTCATCTTCATGATCCGGGCTGAATGATTTCCAGACAAAATGCTGAATGTGGTGGTCAATATCTTTCTGAATCTCAAGCAATGCTTTCTCCTCGTTGGTCAGCTGCTCTTCGAATATTTTTTTTCGGGCTAAGATTTTTTCAATTTCAGTTTCCTGTATCTGATTTCTTAAGATCTCCTGTTCAGTAGAATGAATATTCTCCTGGATTTCCTGGATTTCCGCATGTACATCCTGAATTTCCACGATATGCGGATGTTCCGAAGAGCCACAAAGCGGGCAGGCTTCACCGTCATGAAGTTCACTGGCAAAACGCGATAATTCCTTTTGGATTTTTAGATGATCCTGTTTTTGTGAAAGCTCCTTTTTCTTTTTTTCCAGCGCTTCCTTTTTACTTCTGAAATCTTCCTTAAAATTTTCATGAAAAGAAAAATGTTTCAGCTCCTCGGAAATTACTCGGATCTGTTTCTGTTGGTTTTCGATCTTATTGATCTGCTCCAGCTGTAATTTTTTGAGGTTTTTCTGCTGAATAAACCAGTTTCCAACAGCTGAAAGTAAGGCTGAATCCAGTTTCTGTTTCTTCAGAATATCAGCATCCTTGGAAAGGGTATCAATCTTTTTCTGAATACTGTTTCTGTTTTCTTCTACTTCTTTTACTTTTTCCGAACCTTTTTGTGTTCTGTCTTTCAGTGCTTTGATTTCATTGGAAAAGGTCAGGATTTTTACGATCAGATTGAGGTCGCTTTCCTGAGCTCTTGACTGTTCCAACGCTTTAAACTGCGGTTCAAGCACACTGAGTTGTTCCGTAATTGCTCTAAAATCTTTTTCAGTTTCCTGTAAAGTTTTAATCTGGTGCTCCTTTTCAATCTGTTTGGCTTCCATTTCCTTGGAAAGCTTATTTTTTTCAGCAATTAAAGGACTGAATACCCGAAATACTCTGTCATAAAGCTCTGTCTGTAGCTCCAAAGCATCAATTCGGGGTTTATGTTCAGCTAGATTATTAAAATTCTCTCTGTTTTGTTTTAAACCTTCAAAATCTGTTTTTAAATTTTTCAACTGTTGATAAGCGGTTGAAATTTTTTCAAACTTTTGATTGGATTCTTCGAACTTTTTCTGTCCCTCCACCAGATAATTTTTCTGAAGCTGAATGTTTTCTTCATTGATTTCTTCAAAACCTTTCAGTTGACCTTCAAGCTGATCCAGTTCAGATCTGTTTTTCCCGTACAGAGCAGAAGCATTATTCTGAAGATCATAGCGCTGAAGATTAAAAATATCCTTCATCATATTTGTTCGTTCTGCAGCGCCCAATTCCAGAAATTCTTTAAACTGGCCCTGCGGAATAATGATGGTCCGTTTGAAATAGGAGTAACTAAGCCCAATAATAGCCTCCGCATTGGAATGATCCAGTGGAATCCATTTGCCACCAATATGCTCATAAAATGTAACCGAATAAGGTTTTACATCTTCAAATTTTTTCGAATTTCGTCTGAAATCTCTGGTTGCCCGGAACAGTTTATTTTCATAATTGATAAAATCAAACTCGATATAAGAACTGCTTGACTTTAAATTCATCATGTTGTAAGCCCTTTTATCACGCATATTCAGACGTTCCGTCTCACCATACAGGGCAAACGAAATAGCTTCAAGTATTGATGACTTTCCGGAACCTACAGCACCGAAAATACCGAATAATCCCGCATCGGTAAGGTGTTTAAAATCTATGGTCTGGCGCTCCTGATAGGAATATAAACCTTCGATCGTTAATTGAACAGGTATCATGGCTTAGGCATTTAAAATTTCGTTAAACAAATTCATCAGTTCTTCATTGGCTTCCTGGCCGCCATTTTTAGATTTAAAATAATCTCTGAACAGAGGCTCTATATCCTGATTCAGATTAATTTCCAGGCTTTCCTGTTCCGTAAGTCCCTTGCTTTTAACTTTAGGAATCAGATGAACAATGCCATTGTGGGATTGGTAGATCATCCTCCGTTCATCAGAGGTTAAAAAGGTTTCACTTTCCAGGGTCAGCTCAATGAATGTATAAGGATTTTCAGTCAGCCACTGAACGCTATCCTCAACGGAAGTAAAGGTCTTCCTTACCAATTTCCTCCCACTTTTAAGAGGTTTCTTGATGAATGATACAGGTTGGCCCGGTTCCGCTTCAACGATTGAAACATATTTGGTCTGTCCGGCTTCACTAAAACTGTAGCATAGTGGCGAAGAGGAATAAACAACAGGTTTTTCCTGTGTTCCGATATTCTGAAAGGCGTGTAAATGTCCCAATGCCGTATACTGAATCTGGTTAGGAATACTATCCGAAAAGATGAGGTCTGCATTTCCAATCTTAATGGGTTTCTCACCTTCCGGTTCTTCTAAAATTTCAGCTCCTCTTTTGTTCATGTACAAATGAGCAGTCAGAAGGTTGACTCCGGAAGTGTCACAAAACTGATCTGCAAGTTCTTTCCAGGTTTTAGAAAGGATTTTATTGATCTCTTCTTCTTTATTCTCACCGAAATATTCTTTCAGACGGACTTCATTGGCATAAGGTGTATGTAAAATCCGAACCGGAAAATCTATGTTTACAAGGGCAACCTCTATAAAACCCTCTTTTGAATTGGTAATTTTAAAATGCTCGGTTTCGAAAGGAAGAATTTCTGCTTTCGGATGACCAATTAAAATAATTCCGCATTCCCGTGCCAGAGGATCCGGCGCATTGATCAGATTCGGAGAATCATGATTCCCGGAAATAGCGATAACAGGACGCTTCCCATTTTGAGATAAGCGTTTCAGGGTTTTATAAAACAGTTCAGCAGCCTCTACACCAGGCGTAAAATTGTCAAAGAGATCACCGGCAACGAGAATCAGATCAACGTTCTCTTCATCAGCAATACTGATGATCTCTTCCATTGCTGAAATCTGTTCTTCCAGACGGGAAAACCGGTCCAGTCGTTTTCCCAGATGCCAATCGGCGGTGTGGAGGATTTTCATGAAAATTTTATTATTGTTTTAAAGTAAATATGAAATGTAATTTTAAAGATAGGGATTACCTGATCTACCAAAACAGGCTTTGTTGGTAACTCACAACCAATTACATTTGGGAAAAATAGCCTTGTCTGTAGCAAAAGACAATTGCAGTTTCTAACCTAATGGGGTTTCAAAATCAACCAGGTTCTAAAATATGAATGATTATTAAAGTTTGCTATCGGCCTCTCTTGCTTTAAAATCTTCTCGAATTTGTTTTAAACGTGCTTTTCTTTCTACTTCTGCATTTTGTATTTTACGTTTTTTCTGATCAATTTTCTTTTTATGTTTTTTCCGGTTTGCCTCGTTATTTTTGCTCATATTTATTTTCGGAATGAATAGTTTTTAGGTAAAATATACTCATCAAAAATACTAAAGATTGCGAGTTTAAACAATTTTAGTCGCTAAGTCTGATAAAATATTTTAATTTTACTGCGTTATGGAAGAAAAATCAAAAGATCCTCTGCACGGAAAAAGACTCGATGCCATTCTTGAAGAACTGGTAGAATACTATGAAGGTTTCGAGAAGCTTGGAGAGCAGATCAATATCAAATGTTTTACAGATAATCCAAGTATTAATTCCTCACTGAAATTTTTAAGAAAAACAGATTGGGCCAGAGCCAAGGTAGAAAGCCTGTATCTCTATGTATTGAGACAGAAGAAACGAAACGAAACAAAGAACGGGAAGTGATAAGCGATCCTATCTTGAGATTTTTGTTTTAACATCTTTTCCACAACCAATCATTTCAAAAATAGTATATTTGTGCTGTTAATCGTGAAAAAACATCACGAAAAAAAGAAAAAATATGACAATTGAAAACAACCATGTTGTAGCAGTAAGTTACATACTTCACACGATCGAAGAAGATGGAAGTAAGATTCTTGTAGAAGAAACAACAGCAGAAAATCCTCTTACATTTTTATATGGTGTAGGAAGAATGATTCCAAAGTTTGAGCAAAATATCCTGGGTCTGAAATCCGGTGATAAAGCTGCTTTTGTTATTCAGCCAGAAGAAGCTTACGGAGAAAAAGATCCGAATTCAATCGTGCAGTTGCCTATCGATATGTTTCAGGAATCAGGAACTCCGCCTTTAGGCGCTATTTTGCCTTTATCAGATGGTCAGGGAAATAATTTCCAGGCCTTTGTATTAGAGGTAACACCTGAAGCGGTAGTGGCAGATCTTAATCATCCAATGGCTGGGAAAGTTTTAGATTTCCAGGTAGAAATTATAAATACACGTCCTGCGACAGAAGAGGAACTGGCACATGGTCACGCTCATGGAGCTGACGGAACAGAGACTCACTAAACTATAATAAATGTCCGGATTTTTTCCGGACATTTTTTTCTTTAATGTAAAAATTCTCCACTCACATAAAACCACCGGTTTTGAATCATTTTGAATTTTGATAATTCATGATGGATTTGCTTGTGACCTTCTTCATCAGTATAAAATGCTTTAAACTCCACTTTGCCAACAGAAGGTTTATCTATAATTTCCAGTTTTGTCCATTCATTAATTTCTCCCCATGCCTGCAGATCTTCTGTATTGTGGTACTTCCTTTTTGCCGGATAGGTAGTTTCCATCAGGTATTTTCCGTTCGGAATCGCAAATGCAGAAAAACGGGAACGCATCAGGGCTTCCGCAGTAGGCGCATGCTTTTCTCCCGTGTGGTACGGCTTGCAGCATTCTTCATAAGATTTTCCTGAACAGCAGGGACAATTCATGTTATACATTTTAAAGCACAAATTTACGTGATTATTTATTTCATTAAAACACTAAAACTATTACTTTTTACTTGTTTCACACAGATTTTGCAGATCACACAGATTTAAAACAACAAAAAAAATTATAACGCAAACATCTGTATGATCTGCAAAATTTGCGTGAGAATAATAGTGTTATTAGTGAAAATATTCGTGTGATTTGTGGTTAAATAAAAAAAGCATCCGAAAACGAATGCTTTTAAGAATTTATTTTATAAAACCTCTGTTTCTCAATAAAGGTTTGATATCCGGATCATGTCCCGTAAAATCTCTGAACGCCTGGTTAAGGTCTACAGAGTTTCCTACAGAGAGAATGTATTTTCTGAAACGGTCACCATTTTCTCTTGTCAGGCCTCCGTTGTTTTTAATCCATTCCCATGCATCATTATCAAGGGTTTCAGACCACAGGTAAGCATAATATCCTGCTGAGTATCCTCCGCCCCAGATATGAGCAAAATAAGGAGTATGATATCTCGGTGGTACTGTAGCTAAAGAGAACCCATGACTGGCTAACGACTGTTTTTCAAAATCAAGAACCGGAATTAACTGGCTTTCATTGGTGACTGTATGCCAGTCCATATCCAGCACTGCTGCAGAAACGAGTTCTGTCGTCATATATCCCTGATTGAAAGTAGCCGCCTTTTTAATTTTTTCAACTAAAGTCTGAGGAATCGGCTGTTTTGTTTCGTAATGAATTGCATAATTTTTAAGAACCACAGGATCTAAAGCCCAGTGCTCATTGATCTGCGATGGGAACTCCACAAAATCTCTCGGAACACTTGTTCCTGAAAGCGATGGATATTTCTGGCTTGCAAACATTCCGTGGATAGAGTGTCCAAATTCATGGAACATCGTAGAAACATCATCATAGCTGATCAGAGAAGGTTTTCCCGGAGCCGGTTTCTGATAATTATAACAGTTGACAATTACAGGTTTTGTTCCTAAAAGATAAGATTGTTCAACGAAATTACTCATCCATGCACCGCCATTCTTAGAATCTCTGGTATAGAAATCAAGGTAATAGATCGCGATAGATTTTCCGTCGTGGTCAAAAACTTCGTACGTTACTACATCAGGGTGGTAAACCGGAAGATCGGTTCTCTTTTTAAAGGTAAGTCCGTAGAACTTTTCAGCGGCATAGAAAACACCTTTCTCCAGAACAGTAGTCACTTCAAAATACGGTTTGATCTGGTTTTCATCAAGATCATATTTTGCTTTTCTTACCTGCTCTGCGTAGAAATTCCAGTCCCATGGTTCTACTTTGAAACCGCCTTTCTGCTGATCAATAAGGTCCTGAATATCTTTTGCTTCACGTTTTGCCGTTTCCACAGCAGGAGTTGCGATCTGGTTCATTAACTTGGTAGCTGCCTCAGGTGTTTTAGCCATCTGGTCCTGAAGTTTCCATTCAGCGAAGCTTTTCTTTCCAAGGATCTGAGCTTTTTTAAGTCTTAACTTGGCCAGCTTTTCAATGGTTTCACGGGTGTCGTTTCCGTCGCCTTTTTCAGCTCTTAACCATGATGCTTTGAATAATTTTTCTCTTGTAGCTCTGTTTTTCAGATTCTGAAGAAGTGGTTGTTGTGTTGTGTTTTGAAGCGTAAGAAGATATTTTCCCGGCTGTCCTGCAGTTTTAGCATCAGTTGCTGCTGCTTCGATTTCGTCTGCTGAAAGTCCGTCAAGTTCTTTTGCATCAGAGAAAAACACACCGCCCTGTCTTCTGGCTTCCAATAATTTATTGGCGTATTGTGTAGAAAGTGAGGCCAGTTCCTGATTGATCTGCTTTAATTTTTCTTTATCAGCAGCAGAAAGATTCGCCCCTGCAATCTCAAAATTTTGTTTGTAAAACCGGACAAGTCTTTTTCCTTCGGCATCTAAACCGTCTTCTTTAATGGACTTGATTCTTTTATATAAATTTTCATTCAGGTACATTTTATCGGAATGCGCTGCAAAAATAGGAGCAAATTCTTCATCTAAAGCCTGAAGGGTAGGGTTCGTATTCGCGCTTGTAAGATTGGAAAATACAATAGTGGCTCTTTTTAAAACTTCGCCACTCTTTTCAAGGGCTACAATAGTGTTTTCAAAAGTAGGGGCTTCCGGATTATTGGCGATTTTCAGAATTTCAGCATCGTGCTGTTTTAGTCCAAAATCGAAAGCAGGTTTGAAATGTTCATTGTTAATTTTATCGAATTCCGGAGCTTCATACTGAAGCTTGCTTTTCTTCATAAAAGGATTTGAAGATAAGGATGGATCGGTAACAGGAATCTCCTGTTGAATATCGGTTTTTTTCATTGTAGTACAAGATTGGTTAAGTGCCAGCGCAGAAATTAACAATACCGATGAAATATTTTTCATAAATTAGTTGTTATTAAAGTATAAAGATATTAAAAACTTAATTTATAAAAGCAGTAAACATGAAATCGACAAGTCTTTTTATATGGTCAGCCTTCGCGCTGATAACCTCATGCAATGAAAAACATGATAGAAGAAACAATAAAAATAATGACCGTAATAATGGTAACGGCTGGGTAGACAAAGTAATTGACAAAGACAGTGGTCCTGTCAAAGAGAAAGTATTTAACGGAGATTTTGACGAAATAGAAGTTTCCCAGGCTATCGATGCTGAGGTAATCAAATCCGAAACCGAAAAAGTTGTTATTTCTGCACCGGAAAATATCCTCAATGAAATTCTTGTGGAGAACAGTGGCGGAAAACTTCATATCCATTATAAGCGTGGTATCAGAGTTATGAACGGCCACAATGTTAAGGCTAAGATCTATACCAAAGATTTTTCTAAGCTCGTTGCCAATTCTGCAGCAAGCGTTACTATAAAAGATAAATTCACACAGGAAAAAATGGATGTTGAAATATCCAGTGCAGCAAGCGTTTCCGGAGACCTGGAAGCTAATGATTTGGATATTTCGGCAGACAGCAGCAGCAGTTTCAGCGGAAAAATATGGGCAGTAGACCTTGATGTTGATGCTTCATCAGCAGCAAGCATTGATATTTCAGGAAAAAGTAAAAATGCAGATATTACGTCCTCATCCGGCAGCAGCATTTCAGGAAAAGGAGTCGTTGCCGATCATGTGAAAGCTGAAGCATCCAGTGGGGCAAGTGTTGAGATCAGCGCTGTTTCATCACTGCATGCAGAAGCTTCTTCAGGCGGAAGTGTAAATGTTTCTAAAAGAGGTGAACTTAAAAAAGTAACTAAGGAGGAAAGTAGTGGCGGAAGCGTCAATATTCAATAAATCAATTAGGAGTTTCCTCGTCATTATCATCATCAACTGACGAGGAATCTTCCCAGTTTCTATCATCAAAATTAAGATTGTCAAAAGCCAATAGTTCCTCTTCACGCTGGAGAAATTCTTTTGTAGTAAACTGCAAAATCTCATCATCATCCTTTGCTTTGGCCAGCCTTCGGATAGAAGCTTTATCTATGGCCATAAATCTCTGTCCGAGACGTCTTGCTGCGTATTTTCTCATTCCGGTTTCATGGAGAACATCTACAGCCATATCTACAGCCGTTCCTAATGTTTCACGGTAAATGTTTTCAATACCGTTGTTGAGGTAGTCATAGGCATCAATTCTATTTTTAGCCCGTACAAAAATTCTCACCTTCGGATAATTTTCTCTTACAAGATCTGTAATGAATTTATTGTCATTCCTGTCATCAAGGCATAAAACCAAAATTTCAGCATCTTCAATTCCGGCAGCCCTTAAAGTGGGAATTCTTGTTGCGTCTCCGTAATAAACTTTAAAACCGTGGCTTCTCAACAGTTTCACACGGTCAGAGTCTCTGTCCAGAATGGTTGCTGATATTTTATTCGCTTTCAAAAGGCGTCCTACCGTACTTCCAAAATGTCCGAAACCAACGATTATGATCTTCTTCTGGGCTATATTATTGTCAAGAATGTTAAAATCATTCTCTTCATCAGGAATTTCTTTAATGAATTTAGGAGTAATGAACCTGTCGTTAATGATAAGGAGTATAGGAGTAATGCACATTGTGATCGCAGTAACCGCCATCATTTGTGCATTGAGTTCCGGACTTAACAGATAAAGATCCGAAGCATAATTGATCAGGACAAAAGCAAATTCTCCTACCTGGGAAAGAGCAAACGCATAAAATAAACTCTGTGGAGTATCGATCTTGAAAAACTTTCCGATAGCATATAGAACCACTAATTTGACGATCAGTACTGCAAAAACAGTAGAAAAAATAAAAAGAGGATCCTGCTGGATGATGTTAAAATTGATGGTGGAGCCTACACTTACAAAGAATACGGCCAAAAGCAGCCCTTTAAAAGGATTAATTTGTGCTTCCAGCTCATTTCTGAATTCACTGTTGGCAAGCATTACTCCGGCAAGGAAAGCTCCTAACGCTGGTGACAATCCTATGGCAGCCATAAGCTCTGAAACCCCGATCACGAGGAATAGAGAGGAAGCGGTGAGTAATTCCGTCATTCCTGACTTTGAAACATATCTTAAAAAGGGAACAAATACATATCTCCCTAACAAAATCAAAATAGCAACCCCTAAAATTACGGTTCCGGCCTGCAGCCATTCCGGAAGCTTCTGGATGATAATTTGGATTTCATTATCATGATGACTTGATTTATAGTTGGCGATGATTGGCAGGATGGCCAGAATAGGAATCACGGCAATATCCTGAAACAGAAGGGTAGAGAAAGAAGCTTCTCCGGCCATAGTTTTAAAATTATTTTTTTCCTGAAGTGTTTGCAGCACAATTGCTGTAGAAGAAAGTGCAAAACACATTGCAATGGCAATGGCCTTGTCTATCCTCCATCCGGCACTGATGAAAACCAGAAAAAGAAGGGAGATGGAAAGCAGCATCTGTGTAAGGCCAAGTCCCATGATTTTTTTTCGCATTTCCCAGAATTTCCGGGGTTCCAATTCCAGTCCCACTAAAAAAAGAAGCATGATCACTCCAAACTCACTGGCGTGCATAATGTCGTTAACATCTTTTCCGGTAAGCCTTAGAACATATGGGCCAATGATGATACCTCCTAAAATATATCCGATTACAGAACTCAGCCCGAATTTTCTCGCCAGTGGAACCATAATAATGGCTACACCTAAGAAAAGTAATGTGTTCATCGCTAAGCTGGTCTCCATGTGCTATTGGTTAAGTAATTCTGTAAACTCTTTTTTATGTAAAATAATGTCTTTTTTGCTCAGTTTATTGGCCTCATAAACAATCTTGATATGTTTGATGTCGGCTTTAAAAACCTTTAAGGATACAATTAGCCCGCTGACCAGTTCTTCCACAGTGTACTGATACGTTCCGTTTTTGCTGAATGATCTTTCCTTTCCTCCTGTCGTTACCAAAATATAAATCTCTTTGTTTTCCAGTGGATTGGTTTCGCCTTTTCTGAGCCAGTCCCTGTCAAACACTTCATCGATCCATAATCTTAATAAAGGGGGCATTCCGAACCATATCAGCGGGAATTGGAAAATAAAGCGGTCATAATTTCTTAGTCTTTTCCTTTCCCTGAATGCTGCAATATGAAAATCCGGATATTCTTCGTAAAGGTCTCTAAGGGTAAAATGCTGGTGGCGGACATAGAAATTAATAAGCTCCACATTTGAATTGGAGTGCTCTAAATAGGGATGTGCAAAAACTACCAGCGTCTTTTTCATAAACCTGTTTTCAGTAAATATAATGAAAAAATATTGAATAAAAAGTGAGTTTTGTGTGGTTTTGTTATTTTTTTAATACGAAAATTTGATTCTGGCATTGTAATAAAACAAAGAAATGACTTGATTTTGAACTATTAAATAAAAAATAGAGTAATCAGCCTGATTATATTGAATTTAGTCTAATTATTTTTAATTACCATCCGCCCGAAGCACCTCCGCCGCCGAAGCTTCCTCCACCGCCAAAGCCGCCAAATCCACCTCCGCCTCCGGAACTTCCACCTCCAAAACTGCCAGGGAATGGAAAGAACCCGCCAGGGTAATTTCTGCGTCCTCTTCTGGTGATGATCACATCGTCGTCGTCATTATTGCCGCCACGTCCGCCGCCTCTGCCTCCGAAGATAAAGGCGAGAATGATAAAGATAACAAATGCGATAATAAGGATCTTGAAAGCACTTCCATTACCTGAAGGTGCTGAGGTTTCCATAGGTTTGAATTTCCCCTGAACAGCCTCCATGATCGCTGAGGTGCCACGGTTGATACCATCATACCATTGCCCCTGCCTGAAATTGGGAGTGACAATATAATCAAGAATCTGTCCTGCGACAGAAGCAGTAAGATACTGTTCTACGGCTCTTCCCTGTTGGATAGACATGGTTCTGTCTTCTGTCGCAATCAGGAAAACAACGCCGTTATCCACGCCTTTTTTTCCGATTCCCCATTTTTCTCCGAACATGGTTGCCAGGAAATTCACATCTTCTCCTTTGGTAGAAGGGATAATAACCACTTCAATTTCCGTGGAAGTAGAATCTGCAAATTTGATCAGCTTATTGTTCAGTTCATCTTTTTGCTGCTGCGTGAGCAGGCCTGCTTCATCAAACACAGGATACAGAACCGCGGGTTTGGGTGGAATCGTGTATTGTGCTGATACAAAATTGTAAAAGCAGAAGAGTATTAATGAAAATACCAATTTAAGAGAACGTAATTTCATTAGACAGCTGATTGGGATTTTTTCCTTCTACAGGAAAATGTTTTTTTAATTCAAGACCAGTTTCAAGGATGCCGCTTTTTAAAGCTTTATAATAATTTCCTTTGGCAAATTCAGCAGTGATATAGTCATGCAGGTGATCCCAATACGACTGGTGTACTTTAGCATGGATTCCGATGTCACCAATGATGGTCAGATATTTCTGTTCGAAATTGACATGAAAAAGCACAGCGTTTCTGTCGGCAGTTTTATTCATACAGAGTTTTTTGAAAACCTCAAATGCGGTCTGTGCATTTTCAGTTTCTGTGTTCGAGTCAATGTGTACCCTGATCTCGCCTGTAGAATGTTCTTCTGCCGACTGTATTGCTTCCACAAGGGAAGTGATTTGCTGATTTGTCAGAAAATGGCTCATTATTTAAATACTTCTGGTGCTTTTTCTGCACCGGCTTCAGCCTTGAAGAAAGGTTTCTCTTTAAAGTTTGTAAAATTCGCCAGGATATTATTAGGGAATGTTTTGATCGTTGTGTTGTAATCTTTGGCCGCATCATTATAATAAACCGTTTCGGTTCTGATGCTGTTTTCTATCGCCGTAAATTCTCTCTGGAAATTGATGTACTGCTGGTCCGCTTTTAAATTCGGATAAGATTCCACTACAGCCATTAATCTGCTTAACGCTCCGGATAGTTCTCCTTGTGCAGCCTGGAATTTCGCCATATCAGCTTCCGTCATATTTGTAGGATCAATATTGATGGAAGTTGCTTTGGAACGTGCTTCAACCACTTTGGTCAATGTTTCCTGCTCAAATTTCGAATACGATTTAACAGTTCTTTCCAGATTGGGAATAAGATTGGCTCTTTTTTGATAGACAGTTTCTATATTTGACCACTTGGAGTTCACGTTCTGTTCTTTCGAAACAAAATTATTATACCCGTTTTTTCCCCAGAAGAATATTACACCTACAATGATAAGCAGTGCAATACCGATAGTTCCTGCGCTAAGGCAGCCTTTATTTTTCATAGTTTATTTTTTTTTAATTTTTTGTGCTAATCAAATATACAAATTATGTGCTAATTTTGTAAAAAATTATTAGAATGACAACAATAGTGGTGGCTATGGGAGAGAAGAACGAGATCGGTTTTGAAAATAAACTGCTGTGGCATCTTCCTAAAGACCTGAAACACTTTAAAGATATAACTTCCGGACATCCTGTTATTATGGGCAGAAAAACCTTTGAAAGTATAGGAAGGCCGCTGCCTAACCGTACGAATATTGTAATCTCGAGAAAGAAAAACTGGTTTGAAGAAGGAATCCTGATCGTAGGGAGTATTAAGGAAGCGGTAAAATTTGCCAAAAAGATTGATGAAGAGATATTCATTATCGGTGGCGGAAATATCTATGAGCAGACTGTTGAAATTGTTGACAGACTGGAGGTTACCTTGGTGAAGGCTGATCTTGAAGCGGATACATTCTTTCCAAAGATCAATCCAAAAATCTGGAAAAAAACTGAAGAGATCTGTCATGAAAAAGATGAAAAGAATCAATATGATTTTTGTTTTCAGACCTTTGAACGGATCAAGAGCGAATAGTTGTGAAAATTCTAAGTTCTTACCTCTAGCTTCTAACCTGTAAATTTTCTATCTTTGCACTTTCTAAAACTGAACAATGAATAAGTACATAAAAATTGTAATTGCAGCAGTTCTTATCCTTTTAGGACTTTATATGATGATTTTCACAAGAAGTCTGGGCTGGGGGATCGTAGTATTCCTTCTTGCAGCACTGCCTATTATACTTTTCATCAAGAACGAATATATTCTCCTTGCTTTCTGGCAGCTGAGAAAACAGAATATGGAAAAAGCTGCCCAATGGTTAAACAAGATCACCAATTACCAGGCGCAGCTTCATAAATCCCAATATGGATATTTTCACTATTTACAGGGTCTTACCCAGGCTCAGGAGCATCCCGCGAAAGTGGAACCGCTGATGAAAAAAGCTTTGGAATATGGCCTGAATATGAAGCACGACAGAGCAATGGCAACATTGAATCTTGCAGCAGCAGCCATTTCTAAAGGAAGAAAACAGGAAGGGCAGAAACTTCTGGATGAGGCTAAAAGATTAGACACAGCAGGAATGATGACGGATCAGATCAAAATGATGAAAGATCAGCTTAAAATGCCTTCTATGCAGAAGCATATGCACAACCCGAATATGAGACAGAGAGGGAAATTCTTCTAAGAACAACATACGAAACTAAAAAAGCACCTGTATTCGGGTGCTTTTTTAATGGTATTTTATTAAAAAAACATCACATCTCAGAATTCTGATCATAGCCATAAAACTTAGGTATTTGCCAATGATATTTTACAGCGAGAGTTCGGATGGCGACAATGAGGATAATAGTGAATATCTGTATAAATGTATAGGAAAGCGGGATAAACTTAGTCATCAGAAGAAATGCAGAGCCTCCGACAATACATGCTGTAGCATAGATCTCTTTCCTGAAGATCAGCGGAATTCTGTTGAGAAGAATATCCCGGATGATCCCTCCGAAACAGCCGGTTATGGTTCCCAGTGCAATGCATATAAGAGGATGAATATTAGCATTGAGCCCTTTTTGAACCCCGATAATGGTAAATAACCCAAGCCCGAAACTGTCAAAAATAAATAAAGTTACCTTGAAGTTTTTTTCAATAGATTTGAAGACCATAGCAAAAATACCTGTACCCAAAATCAGTGCGCACGTTAAAAGATCATGCATCCAGAAAACCGGAATATCCAGCAGGAGATCCCTTACAGTTCCTCCGCCCACAGAAGTGACGAAAGCAATAATCAGTACCCCGAACGGATCAAGGCGTTTCTGCATTGCTGCAAAACTCCCCGACATCGCAAAGGAAATGGTTCCGAGTACCTCTATGGCAAAATTGAACTGTTCGTGCATAATTTATGAGTAATAGGTAATGGGCAATGAGTAATAAAAATTATGCCATTTAAAGCTGGGATAATCTAAATTTATACTTAGTCATAACCTTTACAAAGTTCTTAACATTCTGATTTTAAATGAATCATTTTTTCAGGACTTAGATATTCCAATTCTTCAATGATCTCAAGCCAAAGTTGAATCTCATCAATTTCTTCTACAACAATGCAGAGCTTAGCAAATTTTTCCTTTTCAGATTTTGCTCTTGAAACAGCTCTGTAATTTGCTGCCACTGAAGTAGAAGATCTTATGATTTGCTTTCTTATGACTGAAACATCATCTGAATAAGGTAATAATGAAAGAGATTTGATCACAAGGATAGAAAAATTTTTAGTTCTTTCCCGAAAAACTTGATTGTAATCCATATTTCCTAATTAATTATTATCTGTTACTCATTACTTATCGTTGTACCCTGACGGCTTCCGGAACCAGTAATTCATATTCTCCGTTGTGGTTGATGATCTCCCTTACAATGCTGCTGCTGATGAAAGACTTTCCTGATGAAGTTAATAAAAATACGGTTTCTAGTTTTTTGTGGGCCAAGGTTCTGTTCGTATGAGCAATGGCTTTTTCAAATTCAAAATCGGCAGGATTTCTTAATCCTCTGAGAATGTATTGTGCATCTTTTTCAAAACAGTAATCTACAGTTAGTCCTTCAAAAAAGTCAACTTCCACGTTGGGGAATTCAGCGACGGAATTTTGAATAAATTCCATTCTTTTTTCCAGGGGAAACATATATTTTTTTTGGGAGTTCTGTCCGATCGCAATAATCAGTTTGTCAAAAAGCGGAGCCGCTCTTTCAATAATATCATAATGTCCCAGAGTAATAGGATCAAAGGATCCGGGGAAAACAGCAATTTTCATGTTTTACGTGTTATGATGAGTTATGGGTTACGAGGTCTGTGTTTCGGGTTTCGGTTGCGAGATTTAGGTTGCCGGGGTGAACTATTCACCGGGTTTTCTTCCATCTTCAAACTTCCATTCATTAACAACTAACTTCTAACCTCTAGATTCTAACTTCTATTATTATTTATTCAGTGCTTTTTCTACTTCGTTTCCGCAAAGATCTGTGATAGATATTCCGTAAATTTTTGCCTGTTGCGGAAGAATGCTGGCAGGGGAGAATCCCGGATTGGTATTCATTTCAAGCATATAAGGAATACCGTCCATAAGAATAAACTCACTTCTTGAAAAACCGCTCATACCAAGGGAGTTGTAAGCTCTTTTTGAAATTTCCTCTACTCTGATTCTGGTTGCATCATCAATTCTTGCAGGAGTAATTTCTTCTGAAGCTCCTTCATATTTAGCCTCATAATCGAAGAATTCATTGCTTGGTACAATTTCGGTAATCCCTAAAACGATGGTTTCACCTTTGAAATCTATAACGCCTACAGAAACTTCTATTCCGTCCAGGAAGCTCTCGATTAGGATTTCATCATCTTCTTTGAGCGCAATTTCAATCGCAGCAATTAATTCTGATTTTTCCTTTACTTTTGAAATGCCCAGAGATGAACCGGATTGGTTAGGTTTAACGAAAACCGGAAGGCCAAGACTTTCAACGATTTCATCTGTATTGATCTCTTCTCCTTTTCTTAGATAAATGCTTTTAGCGGAAGGAATTCCGTATTTTGACAAGACCGCTAACGTATCTTTTTTATTGAAGGTCAAAGCGCTTTGATAGAAATCACAACCGGTATATTTCTGCCCGATGGCATCCCAATAAGCCTGAAGAATCCCGTTTTCACCTGGAGTTCCGTGGATAATGTTAAAACAGACATCGAATTTCAGCTTTTCATTATTATTCAATGTTACGGAAAAATCTCCGCGGTTGATTTCATATTTTTGATCGTTTTCTCCTAAAAAATACCATTCATCTTTAAGGATGATCACTTTATATACATCATATAGATTTCTGTCCAGAGAATCGTAGATCAACTGACCGCTTTTTAAGGAAACCACAAATTCATCCGAATAGCCTCCCATGACAACGGCAACACTTTTTTTGCTCATAACCATTATAGTATCAATTAAGGCAAATTTAATCATTTTATGCAATGCAATAAGGGAAATTCATAAATTTTAAAATTGAAATGAATTGTGTTAAATAAAAGCACATTTAAAATTATTAGCTATATTTGCCGTTATAATTAAAGTATTTTTAAGTATGCTTAAATCACTTTTCAATTGGAAAGTTTTACTGAATTTAGCAGTAGCCATCGGTATTTTTGTGGGGTTAGTGTGGCTTACTTTCCGCTGGCTGGAATACCATACCAATCACGGTCAGGAAATTCCTGTGCCCAATGTCATTAATAAATCGGTTTATGATGCCGTAAAAATATTAGAGGATACAGGACTGGAGTATGAAGTAGACAGTGCTGAGTACAATCCTAAATATAAGCCTTTTCAGGTTTTAAAGATGTATCCTATGTCTAGCTCCCGTGTAAAACCGGGATCGCTGGTAAGAATTGTAGTTAATCCCAGATCATGGGCTCCTATTACGGTTCCGGATGTGATTAATAAATATTCAGGGCTGGCTTTCCAGAGATTGGATCAGGTTGGTCTTAAGATCGGCGATACCATCTATGAACCGAGTATTCAGAAAGACGCTCTTTTAAGAATATTATATAAAGGTAATGCAGTCAATCCGGGATCACGTCTTCCAAGATTCTCCGTGATTGATGTTGTCGTAGGTTCGGGTCCTATGAGAAATATCTCAATTCCTAGTGTAGTGGGACTTTCTGTAAAAGAAGCAAGAGCGGTTATTGCAAAAAGTTTATTTGAAGTAGGTCTGATAGAGTATGAGGATGGAAGCAAGGATGAATCTGACATTATCTATTATCAGGACCCGGCTTCAGGAGATATAAGGGATCAGGGAATGCAGATTGACCTTTGGGCAAGTAAGAGAACGCCTGCCGAACTTAGAGCTAAAGTAGAACAGCTAAACTCTATTTACCGAATGAAAGTAGATACTTCACTGCCTCCGGTATATTATGACGAAGTTCCTAGCTATCCGGAGCCAAGTTATGACCCACCTGCAGCAGTGCCTGTACCAAAAAAAGAGATTCCTAAATCTGAACCTGCTAAAACAGAGCCTGCAAAAACGAACAGTGCAGCAACTGGTGCCAAACCTGGGGGAACCGGAGCAGAAAAACCTAAGTCCACTGCACCAGGCAGCCAGGGTTCGGGAAGTAAGCCGGCAACAACGACAGGAAATGCAACACAGCAGCCGGTACAAAAGCCAAAGGCTAAAAAAGTAGTGGTAGAATAATCACGGTTTATTATATAAAATATAGGCTTCAACTGCAAAATGTTGAGGCCTTTTGCGTAAAAAAATAAAATAATGGCAGAAGATAACGAAGACTTTTTAGATGAAGAATTATTGGATTCCGACAATTTGGAGAATATCGATATTGATGAGGAAAATAAAGGACTGTATGAGCATCTTAACATCAAAGTCGATAAAAACCAGGAGCCGTTAAGAATTGATAAGTTCTTATTTATATACAGGCAGAATTCTTCTCGTAATAAAATTTCACAGACCTGCAGAGCAGGAAATGTGGTTGTAAACGGAGCTCCGGTAAAACAAAATTACCGTGTGAAGCCCGGTGACCAGATTTCGGTGCTTCTTGCCCATCCGCCGAGGGAAAATGTGATCATTCCTCAGGATATTCCTGTGAATATCATTTATGAAGATGATGATCTGGTAGTGGTAGATAAGGAACCGGGAATGGTTGTACATCCTGGTCATGGAAATTGGGACAAAACATTGGTCAATGCACTGGCTTTCCATTTTGAAAAAAGTGGGGAGAGGTCTGACCTGGACAGAGTGGGGCTTGTTCACAGGATTGATAAAGATACATCCGGACTTTTGGTGATCGCAAAAAACGAATATGCGCTGAGCTTTTTAGCGAAACAGTTTTTCAATAGAACCACAAAAAGATTATACTGGGCATTTGTCTGGGGAAATCCTCAGGAAGATGAAGGAACCATTAGAGGGCATATCGGGAGGCATCCCAAAAACAGGATGCAGATGTCGGTTTATGAGGACGGAAGCCACGGAAAGCACGCGGTTACGCATTATAAAGTTTTAGAACGCTTTAAGTATATGACCTGGGTAGAATGTAAACTTGAAACTGGAAGAACGCATCAGATCCGGGCTCATTTTAAACATATTGGTCATACATTGTTTAATGATGAAAGATATGAAGGGCATACACCTTTAAGGGGGGTGAATCTGCCTAAGTATAAACAGTTTATAAAAAATGTTTTTGAAATTCTTCCTAGACATGCACTTCATGCGCATACTTTAGGGTTTATACACCCCACCACTAAAAAGGAATTATATTTTGAGAGCCCAATGCCGAAAGATATGGCGGATGCTGTAAAAAAATGGAGAAATTATTTAGAAAACTAAAAATATATTGAGAATTTTTTTATATTTGTTGAATTGAAATCAAGATTTGTTATGAGAAAACTATATGCTATCGTATGTTTAGCTCTTTTGTCAAATGCATACAAAGCACAAGAATCACTACCATACTATCAGCAATATCTTTTGGATGGTGAATTCCTGTTCAACCCAGCTCAGTACGGAAAGACCGATTACGTACAGCTTAATGCTAATTACCACAAACAATTTGACAAGTTTAGCGATTCTCCAAATACGCAGTCTATAGGAATCAACGGGAACATTTTCGACAGAGTGGGAGCAGGGCTCTCTATTTTCAGAGACAGCAATGGCCCTATTTCTGCAGGCGGTATTACAGCGGGAGCTTCATACTTTATTCCACTAAGTAGTGAAGGAGAAAGAAAAGATCAGTTCTCTTTCGGTACCAGTGTTTCATTTTATAATATGAACTTCGACTATACTTCAGTGAATGTTGAAGATGGTTACGATCCATTGTTGATAGGAAAAGAAGGGAATATTTTTATGGCTTATGCCAACTTTGGTGCTGCTGCTACCTATAGAAATATCTTTGCAGGAGTATCTGTAAACGATATTGCACTGAGCAATGACAAGGCTATAGTAAACGGAATTGAGCCTTCACCAATAAAATTTTTCTTAAACTTAGGATATAATTGGCATTTTGCTGACAATATCTTCGTAACGCCATCAGCGTTGATTAACCTGAATACCAATTCAACAAGAATGATCGACTACAACTTAATGGCTACTTTCTTTAATGACATCAACTCATTCTCTGCCGGTGTAAGTTACAGAACGGTACAGAACAGATTTGATAGCCAAGATTTACAGGTTGCACCAATTGTTAAAGTGAGAATTAATAAATTAATGATCGGAGCAACCTATAACATCGGAATGTCTGATATCCA
The DNA here is from genome assembly GCF_003385495.1 of Chryseobacterium elymi. Taxonomy (GTDB): domain Bacteria; phylum Bacteroidota; class Bacteroidia; order Flavobacteriales; family Weeksellaceae; genus Chryseobacterium; species Chryseobacterium elymi. The sequence goes on from NZ_QNUH01000024.1 coordinate 41,540, forward strand.
GACATATGGTGGAAACAGCTTTATGCTGAGCTTAGGTTATAACTTTGATAACTTTATTAATCATAGAGGATATAGATATTAATCTGATTAATTTAAATAAATTTGAGCTCTGAAATTTTCAGGGCTTTTTTTATGATATATATTCACATTCCTTTCTGCAAGCAAAAATGCAGCTACTGCAATTTTCACTTTTCTACCTCTTTAAACTTTAAAGATGAAATGATCCGTTCGATGAAGACCGAAATCAGGCTTAGAAAAGATGAGCTGCAGGATAAAAGTTTAAAATCCCTGTATTTTGGAGGTGGAACACCATCTATTCTTTCGGCAGATGAGATCAATTCTCTGATTGATGAGGTTCTGAAATACTTTACTTTCGATAATGACATTGAAGTAACGCTGGAAGCCAATCCCGATGATCTGGACAAAAATTTTTTAAAACAGCTGGCTCAGTCTCCGGTCAACAGGCTTTCTATCGGGACCCAGAGCTTTTTCGAGGAAGATCTGATACTGATGAACCGTGCCCATAATGCTTCTGAAGCAGAAAGTTCTATCAAAAGAGCACAGGATTTCGGGTTTGAAAACTTAAGCATCGATTTGATTTATGGTTCACCGACTTCTAATCTGGAGATATGGAAAGAGAATTTAAACAAAACCATTGCCCTTGAAGTGCCTCATATCTCTTCTTATGCGCTCACTGTTGAGCCCAAAACAGCTTTAGAAAACTGGATTTCAAAAGGAAAAGTTGCCAGTCCTAGAGAAGAAGAACAGAATAAAGAGTTCTATTATCTGTCAGATTTCTTAAAAGACAACGGATTTGAGCATTATGAAGTCTCCAATTTTGCAAAACCTGGCTTTTATTCAAGGCATAATTCTGCGTATTGGAAGTACAAAGAGTATCTTGGGATAGGTCCTTCCGCACATTCATACAACGGATTTGATGTCAGAAGCTGGAACGTTGCCAACAATCAGCAATATATTAAAAAGCTTCATGCAGGAATTCTGGCTAAAGAAGAAGAGATTCTCTCACAATATGATCAATTCAATGAAATGATTATGATTGGCTTGAGGACAATCTGGGGAGTAGATCTTGAAAGCCTGAAAAGTAAATTCAGTGATCAAATTCTTGAACATTTCCAACACGAGATAAAATCTAAAATAGAAGAAGGTGTTTTAATCCAGGAGAACAATCATCTGAAGATCCCGGAAAAGCATTGGTTTATGGCGGATGGGATTGCTTCAGATTTATTTTTGGTGTAACGTTTATTAATGTATATTTGAGATTATACTTTAAATAAAAACCATGAACTATGAGAAAAAACTTACTCCTATTTTTTCTTTTTTTAAGCGCTTTACATTTCTCTCAAAAACCAATCTTTACAAAAGCAAAAGTTAATGCTGTGAATGTTTACAGAACTTCTGCTGAACTCCATAATTCTGTGAGTGTTTCACTTCCTGCAGGAACTTCTGAGGTTGTTGTGACCAATATTTCAGATGAAATTATGGAGAAATCTATACAGATTAATACCAACAATAAAGATGTCTCAATTCTTTCTGCGCAATACAGAGACAGCTACAACTCGAATTATTTTGAGAATAATAATCCTAACGGAAAAAGAATTAAGGACAGCATTGCTATTTTAGAAAATCTCAGTACAAAAATCAATATCGAGCGGCAGACGAATGAAAAAACGCTGGAGCTTTTAGACAAGAATCAGGGACTTTTAGTTGGCAGTAATACTTCCAGTGTGGCCCAGCTGATGCAGCTGACAGAATATTATAAGACGAAAAGAAATGAAATAAGTGTAGCACAACTTGATATTAATAAAAAATATACACAAACTGTTCAGAAACTTGAAGCTTTAAAAAATCGTTTGAAAGCTAATACAGAAGCTGAGGAAACTTTTTCTGATGGCGTTCTTGTTCTGAGAATTGCAAGCAGTGCCGGAGGAAATGCAAAAATGGATCTGGGATATTTGGCCGAAAATGTTTTTTGGGAACCGTTTTATGAAGTGAAGGGTAATAAGCTTACTGAACCTTTGGATGTCACTTTCAAAGCAAAAGTAAGACAGGATACCGGACTTGACTGGAAAGGAGTGAAGCTTTCGCTGATCAATGCAAGATCTTCGAGAAATAATGAAGCTCCGGTTATGCATCCCTGGTTTTTGAATTCTTATAAGAATGAAGAAAGAGCAAGCATAGGATATTCTGGGAAAAGAGATACTTTAAAAACGATGGCAATTGAGGAAGTTGTAGTAATGGGCTATGGAATTAAAATTAATGAAAATCAGTTGAATGTCAGTTTTGATACCGATATTCCTTATGATATTTTGTCAAACAATGAAGATCATTTTATCAACCTGAAACAGATAAAACTCCCGGCTGAATATAAATATTATACAGTTCCGAAATACAGTACTACCGCCTATTTGGTCGCAGATATTAAAGATTTTAACAAATACAACCTTATTTCAGGTGCTGCCAGTGTCATCTTTGAAAATATGTATGTAGGCGAAACAAGGATCAATCCCAATCAGACAAATGATAAAATGAGCATTACCCTTGGAGATGACAAGAAAATCAGTGTACGCAAAGAGATGGTTAATGATAAGGCAAGTGAGAAATTATTTTCTTCCTATCAGGAAAAAGCAATTACTTACGATCTTGTTGTCCGCAATAATAAAAAAGAAGCAATCAATATTGAGATACGAGACCAGATTCCTTTGAGCAAGGATGAAGCTGTAAAGATTGAGCTTCTTCAGAGTGACAATGCACAACTGGATAAAGAGAAAGGATTTTTACTATGGAACGTTAAAATTTCTTCCTCCGAAACGAAAAAATTCAGGGTGAGCTATAAAGTAAGATATCCGAAAGACTTTTCAATCGGGAATCTTAATTAAATATCCGATTATTCACTATTTTTGTATAAAATTTCAGTTCACTTGAAAACTAAAAAGCAAGATTATTCACATCTTTCACCAAGCCAGCCTATCGGTATTTTCGATAGTGGGGTGGGAGGGCTTACCGTAGCCAAAGAGATCAAAAGACTTCTTCCCCACGAAGACCTGATCTATTTCGGAGATACCAAACACCTTCCGTACGGTGAAAAGTCGAAGGATGCGATTATAGAATATTCGACCAAGATCACCAATTTTCTGCTTCAGCAGAACTGTAAAGCTATTGTTATTGCCTGTAATACGGCTACGGCAAATGCTTTAAACGAGGTTATGCAGTCTGTGAATGGGAAAGTTCCTGTCATAGACGTTATTAATCCCGTTGCTGAAAAAGTAGCGTATGAAATCCATAACAATGTTGGGGTCATTGCTACAAAAGCAACTGTCAATTCCGGGCTATATAAGAAAAGCATCAGGAAGCATAATAAATGGATCAAAGTTGATGAGCTGGCTACTCCGTTGCTGGTTCCGGCTATTGAAGAGGGATTCAAGAATCATCCGATTACGCATGCCATCATTTATAATTATTTAAGCAATAACAAGCTCAAGAATATTGAAACCCTTATTCTGGGGTGCACTCATTATCCTTTGCTGATCGATGAGATCAAGCAGTATTACGGAAACAGGGTTCGTGTAATTGATTCTCCGAATATTGTGGCCAATCACCTTAAGATCATCCTGGATAAATACCATCTTCTGAATGACAATAATCCAAAACCGAATTATCATTTTTATCTTTCGGACCTGACGAAGAATTTTGAAAAAATCTCTAAGAAATTCTTTGGAAAGACGATAGATCTGGAATTGAAAGTACTATAATACAAAAAGCTGTTTCATCCGAAACAGCTTTTATTTTATGAAAAGTTCTGAAAAGTTAAGGCTCTAAAATAACCATTTCACTCTTCAGCCTTCTTTTAGGAGTCGTTTCAGGATGATTGCTGTCATTTTCATCTCTTTTCCCGATGACCACTGCAAAAAGCGTTTCATAAGAATCATTTTTAAGGATTTCGTCATATTTTTCAGTTTCAATACCTTCCATCGGAGTAGAATCTATTCCCATAGCAGCACACGCTGAAAGAAGAACTCCCAGCGAAAGATAAACCTGATGCCCCATCCATGCCCGGATAGCAGCTTCACCATGTGGCTTTACCATATTCCTGTAGTAATTGACGGAACCTTCAGGGAGATTTTCTTCGATCTGTTTTTCAAAATCTTTAGGGTTCTTTATCACCTGGAATACAATGATATGGCTGCTGTCCAATACCTTTTCCCTGTTAAAATAAGATGCTTCTGCAAGCTGTTCTCTAAGTTCAGGCTTATTAACAAAAATAAAGTTCCATGGCTGGCTGTTGATCGAAGAGGGACTTAGATTAAGGATTTCCTTCAATTCTGCAATCTGTTCCGCACTTATTTTTTCCTGTGGGTTATACTTTTTTACCGTATACCTCTTTTTCATTTGTTCTAAAAAGTTCATAAATTATTATACTATCAATTTTATAGTTACAAAAGTAATTTAAGTTTATTACCTTTGCAATAACGGTAAAAAAGGATAGTATAAAAATGTACACAATAGATAATAAGGAATATCCGTGCTGCACCAGCGTAACCATGAAATTTATAGGAGGAAAATGGAAAGCTGTCATTTTGTTTCATCTTACAGCCGGTGCAAAAAGATATAATGAACTCAGGAAATTAATTCCTACCATTACAGAAAGAACACTAAGCCTGCAGCTGAAACAGCTTGAGGAAGATCATATTGTCAACAGAAAGGTATATACTGAAAAACCTCCATTAATGGTAGAGTATACCCTGACAGACTTCGGAAAAACACTACTCCCGGTGATAGAAGCTATTACAAACTGGGGAATTGCTGCGCCGGATCTTTCCGTAAAAAAAATAATCAGGAATTAAATTTCCTGATTATCTTCTTTATTCGCTTCGAAAAAACTGAAACTTACATTTCCGTATTTTCGTGTGTCTATTAAGTTGGGATGCTCCAATTTCATTCTGCTCTGATGTTCTACAATCAGCACGCCATTCTGTTTAACAAATTTATTGTTGAGAACCAAAGATAATAGCTCGTAATACTTCTTCTCTTCCATTTCGAAAGGAGCATCGGAAAATATGATCTCGAAGCTTTTCTTGTTTCTGAACTTTTTAAGCCAGTCAAAAACATCACCTCTCTGAACATTGATCTGAAGAGACATATCAAGCTCCGAAGCCGTAGCATTGATAAAGCTGGTATGCTTCGGATTCAGCTCAACTGAAGTGATATCCTGGCATCCTCTGGAAGCAAATTCGAAAGTAATAGAGCCAATACCTGCAAAAAGATCAAGTACAGAAATCGACTGTATATCATATTTGTTTTCCAGGATACTGAAAAGTGCTTCCTTGGCAAAATCTGTAGTAGGTCTTACATCAAAATTTTTAGGAGCGGCTATTTTTTTGGCTTTCCACTTGCCGGATATTATTCTGAACATATTTGTTTAGGGTTTAGGTAATAGGATTTAGGGATTAGGGAAGACATAGTAAGGCTAGGCCCTGTTCCCATATTCCTAATCCCTTTAATTAAGTATAAAATTCTTATTAGGAACATTGTCAAAAACAATTCTCATGTTTTTAACGAATTTCTGAAGCTCGGAGATAAAGGTTTCGTTTTCCGTAGTTTCACCGTAAGCGTAGAAGTTGGTCTCATTAATTCCGAAACCTATTTTACTTAGTGTAAACATCACAAAATAGAGAAAGTCGACCTCAGAATTTACATCCAGGTTGTTGTATAAAATAACCTTCTTGTTGTCTATGGCGAAAAATTCACACTGGTTATGATATAGATTGATATGGATTTCCTTATTATTCTTATTGTTGATTGAATTTAAAAACTTTTCACCGGAGAAATTAAAATGAACCGGAACTGCCAGCTCTTTTATTTTCCTGTAAAAATTTTTAGGAAACGTATAATAAAACTGTACCCCGAACTTTTTATTGACAGAAAGCATGAGCTCTTCCTTTTCCTTATTCGCTGGGGCATTGAATGCAATCAATTCAAATCCTGCCTCATGATCTGAAAATCCTTCAGGCATCAGGGTGAAATGGTTCAGTGCTGAGATCACATGAATTTCGTCAAACCTCTGCTTAAGAAGAATTTCATCCAGTTTATCTTCAATAAGGGTTTCCGGGGTTTCTTCAGTAACGAAATAAGACTTTTCTTCCTGAATGCTTTTATTCTTTGCAATCTGGTAGATTAACCCGTCTTTGGTAAAAAGTAAATTAAGTACGTTCATATTTCAATTGCTGCAAATTTAGTGAAATTCTATCATAACGGCACCCGATTGATGGTGAAGTATTTCCTTATTATAAAAATCGATATCTCTCTGGCTTTCCAAAACATCCATAACCATTTTCTGCAGCGTTCCGTCACCAATCCCGTGAACGATCTCCAGCCGCTTCAGATGATGCTTTCTGCAGAAATCAAGAACTTCCGTTAATTTCGCTTTTTGGATAAAGAGTCTCTCAAAACTGTCATAATCACTGGGGTTTTTAACCAGATTATGAAAGTGCAGATCCAGGACCATATGATTTTTCTGGTGTTTTTTGGATGTCACTTTTTTCGGTTCTGCTTTTCTTACTACCCGGATATTTTCATAAAGCTCTGCGTTTTTCGGAACCAGTTTCTCTTTCGGATATTGGTAAGTAAATCCGTATTCATCCTTAAAAACAACAATATTGCCGTTCACGGAAGTAATTATTCCGTTTAAATCCTCATCTACTACAGAAACTTTGTCCCCGATTTTCATGTATTATACTCCTTCTTTTGTTGTTCTCAAAATTAAATCTTAGGCCCAAGTTCAATGATTTCCAGATCTTTGATCTCTTTACCTTCCACTACAAAACGCATCATAGTTCTCGTCTTATGCCACCCTTGTTTCCCACAGGCACCGGGATTCAGATGCAGTAGGTTGTTCTTTTGGTCAAACATGGCCTTCAGAATATGAGAGTGTCCTGAAATAAACAGCTTTGGAGCCTTTGCGGAAATTTCTCTGTTCGTCAGCGGTGCATATTTTCCCGGGTATCCACCGATATGGATCATCAGAACTTCAAGATCTTCGCAGAAAAAACGGTTTACTTCAGGAAACTCAGCACGGATCTTCGCGTTGTCTATGTTGCCGTAAACACCCTTTAAAGGTTTTATTTTTTCCAGTTCTTCAATTACCTCCATACTTCCGAAATCCCCGCAATGCCATATTTCATCAGCCTGACGGGCATATTCTAAAATCCTGTCGTCTATATAGGAATGGGAATCGGAAAGGAGAAGAATTTTTGTCATTATCTAAAAGTTCTGTCAGTAATGTTTTCGTCGTATTTTTCTTTGAAGATCTCCAGACGGTCAGGGTTTAGTTCACCATCACTGTTAATCACTTTTTCTTTAAGAAGCCATTTGATAAGCTTTTCCATCCCTTTTTTGGAATTCATAAAATTTAAAATCTTCGTGAAGTCGCTGGATTCTACTTTCGTTTTTTGGGTCAGAAAATTCAAAACGTAATAATCGTCATTCGAATATTTTGGGGTTCCACTGTCCATCATTTTATACATCAGAATTTCCTCATCATCTTTAAGAGTGAAAAAGGAATACTCTATCATATTAATTTTTTCTGCTCTCAGGATCTGTTTTCCATCAAGAAGAACTTTATCATCTTTGATTGTTACCTCCTGAGAAAAGTAAAAATTGACACTTGTGATCAGGAAGAAGAACGGTAATAATTTTTTTGCATTCATTTTGATAATTTAAATGCAAATATAAAGAAGCTTTTGTAAAAAATATTTTTATTTCCCATCATAATTCTTACCTAACATATTCCTACCTTAAACTTCTAAACTTTGTTGATAGGTAAAATCATCTTCTAATTATTTATTACATTTGAAAAAATTAAAAAAATGAAGCAGAAATTTTCTCTTTTACTTTTTCTTGTAGCGGTAGGGCTTTTCAATGCCCAGGTTGAAGAAAAGAAATTGGATGAGCTGATCCGGAATACTTTAAAAACCTTCGACGTTCCTGGAATGTCAGTAGGAATCATAAAAGATGGAAAAGTGATTTATTCCAAAGGGTTCGGACAGCGTTCTTTAACTACCAAACAACCGATGGATGACAATACATTGGTAGGAATTGCATCTAATTCAAAAGGGTTTACCTGTACTGCACTGGCTATTTTAGCTGATGAAGGAAAACTGAATTGGGACGATAAAGTTTCAAAATACATCCCTGAATTTCAAATGTATGATCCCTATGTTTCCCAAAATGTAACCATTAAAGATCTTGTAACACACAGAGCCGGATTAGGTTTGGGACAGGGAGATCTGATGTTCTTCCCTGAAGGTGGAAATCTCACGGTGAATGATATTATTCACAATGTAAGATATCTGAAACCTGAAAACCCATTCAGAACGACACTTGATTATAACAATATTATGTTCATTGTAGCGGGAGAAGTGATCCACAGGATTTCCGGTCTGAGCTGGGCCGAATTTATTGAACAGAGAATTATGAAACCTGTCGGAATGACATCCAGTTTTGGAAGCTACAGCAGAGCTAAGGCCGTATCCAATAAAATCGATGCCCATGCTCCTGTAGACGGAAAGGCCATTGCTGTTCCCCACGATTGGAATGAAACGGGAAATGCAGCAGGAGGAATTATGAGTAATATTAAGGATATGACGATCTGGGCAGACTGTCTCTTAAATAATTTTACAACTAAAGACGGTAAAAAATTAGTTTCAGATAAAAACGTACAACAGTTATGGAGTTTACAGATCCCGGATAGGGTTGCTTTAAAAAATCCTTATGACACGAGTTTCTACGGATATGGATTAGGATGGTTCCTGAGTGATGTGAAAGGACACAAACAGATTCAGCATACGGGAGGTTTAATAGGAACTGTTACCCAATTTACACTAATTCCGGATTTAAAACTGGGAATAGTGGTATTAACTAACCAACAATCCGGGGCCGCTTTTAATACGATTACCAATACGGTTAAAGACTCTTACCTGGGAGTAGCAGACAGAAACTGGCTGAAGACCTATGGTGAAAGAATGACAAAAGTAAATGCTGAATATGATAAGCAGAAAAAAGAAGCTTTTGCTAAATCCGAAACCTTTAAAAACGAAAAAAATCTTCAACCGAAAGCCGAACAGTTTGTTGGAAAGTATAATGATCAATGGTTTGGAGATGTAGAAATTTCTCAACAGGGTAGTACGTACAGGATCTCCTGCCAGAACTCTCCAAGACTGAAAGGCGAATTGCTTCCGTATTCCGGTAATTCCTTTATTGTAAAATGGGACGACAGAAGTTATGACGCTGATGCTTATATTATTTTCAGCTATGATGAAAATGGAAAGGCAGAGTCTGCAAAGCTAAAACCAATATCAGATATTACAGATTTCAGCTTTGATTTTGATGATTTGGATCTTAAGAGGAAGTAAACTGATAATGAGGTGAAATTGCCGAAGGCAGCTATAAATTTTAAAAATAGATTATTCAATAGAAGCGGGCTTTAGCCCAATGTCATTAAGTTAGTAAACTATCACAAGCTATTCTTTTGATTTTTAGAGACTATTGGCTTAGCTCTTGCTTTATATTTGCCTATATTTCTTT
>NZ_QNUH01000025.1 GCF_003385495.1 Chryseobacterium elymi
AAAGAAATATAGGCAAATATAAAGCAAGAGCTAAGCCAATAGTCTCTAAAAATCAAAAGAATAGCTTGTGATAGTTTACTAACTTAATGACATTGGGCTTTAGCCCGCTTATTTTATGCATATTTGCAACCGGCTTCAGCCAAAATTTATCGGAAATTATCTCTGGAAAGAATGATCAAAAAAATTCTACTCAAAATTTCATACTATGAACAAACAGGAATTATTAAACATCATAAAAACAAAGCTCACAGAAAAAATACAGTCTTTTGAAAACCTGATTGCAGAAACCCGTGCCTCAAATAATGATACCAAAAGTTCCATGGGTGACAAATATGAAACCGGCCGCGAAATGCTCCAGCAGGAAATCAATAACCTTCAGCGGCAGCTTAACGAATCTTTGAATCAGCAATCAGTTATTCAAAAAATATCAGCTGAATCTTCAGACAAAGTCCAGAACGGATCTTTGGTGAAAACAGATAAAGGTTTCTTTTACGTTACCGTATCCGTGGGCGAAATTATTTTAGAAAACCAGAAGATCATGACGGTTTCTACAGAATCACCTCTTGTGAAAGCCATGTCAGGAAAAAAAGAAGGAGAGACTTTTGCTGTTAATAATATGACTCAGACTATTCAGAAGATTTGGTAGAATCATTTTATGTGAACTTAGAGATTTTTCGTTCTTTTGATTGAAAACTCAAAGAACATGATATACAAAGCATTCATGAAAATGGATGCTTTTTTATGATCTATAATACCTGTAAATCGTTTAATTTTTTCTAAATTTGAACCATAAAAAGCACTCTTAAAATGCAGAACTACCTGGAACTTTTACAGCATATTTTAGACAATGGAACAGATAAAACGGATAGAACCGGAACCGGAACCAGAAGTGTTTTCGGGTACCAGCTGAGATATGATCTGTCAAAAGGTTTTCCGATGGTGACTACAAAAAAAGTACACCTGAAATCTATTATTTATGAATTGCTTTGGTTTTTGAATGGTGATACTAATGTCAAATATCTCAACGACAACGGAGTGAGCATCTGGGACGAATGGGCTGATGAAAACGGTGATCTGGGACCTGTTTACGGTGCACAGTGGAGAAGCTGGCAGGGAGCCAATGGAAAGGTAGTAGATCAGATCACTGAAGTAATAGACCAGATCAAAAAGAATCCCGATTCAAGAAGATTGATCGTTTCCGCTTGGAATGCAGCTGAAATACCCAATATGGCCCTTGCGCCATGTCACGCTTTGTTCCAGTTTTATGTAGCAGATGGAAAGCTGTCGCTGCAGTTATATCAGAGAAGCGCTGATGTATTTCTTGGAGTACCGTTTAATATTGCAAGCTATGCCTTGCTGCTGATGATGGTGGCTCAGGTTTGCGATCTGGAAGTAGGAGATTATATCCATAGTTTTGGGGATGTTCATATTTATAACAATCATTTTGAACAGGTCAATAAACAGCTTTCCAGGGAGCCTAGACCACTTCCTGTTATGAAGCTGAATCCTGAGGTAAAAGATATTTTCAGTTTTAATTTTGAAGACTTTACCCTGGAAAATTATGATCCGCACCCGGGAATCAAAGCTCCTGTGGCGATATAATGAAACTTCTGGGATTTTTTGCCGTTTTTTCTATTGTTTTCCTCTTTAGTTGTAATAAAAAAGAAGAGAAAGAACCGGTAATTACAGATCTGTTGGTGGATAGTTTTGATTTTACAAAGGATGCCGTCTTCGATAGTACCAATGTACCTCAACGTTTAAGAAAGATAGTTAAAGATATTTCGTCTTTAAATATCTATGAAACAGAACAGGGAGGAAAAGGCGCTATAGATACACCTGCTAATTTCAAGAATTTCAAAAAATTATATAAAGCAGCTTCAGAACAGGAGCTGCTGTTGCTCACTGACAATAAAAACAGCGTAGTAGCAGTTTACGCTTCTGTCGGGTTATCAGAAAAAAATAATAAGTATACAGTTCCTGTTTTTCAGAAAATCCTTAACAGAAAAGGGATTATACACATTCAGAATGGATGTATTCTTAGTAATGATCATCCTGCGGAGCCAGTTTACTGGAAACAATATTACAAACTGAAACCTGAAGAGCTAAACTCAGACCCAAATTTGAAACAACTCGATAGCATGGTTCTTTTCATGTCAAATTCTTCTGACCTTATCCTTACAACAGCGTTGAGAAACAGAACCTATTCCGTCGGATTGAAAAACCAAATAGCGAAACAAACCTTCGAAAATCATAGACAGCCTGCATTGCTATATCTTCACTCATGGTACAAAAAGGAATATGCAGAACTGTTGCAGAAGGAGTTGGCAAGCCTTATCAAAAACGATTCTATTGATGCTGGGCATAAAAGGACTTATGTATCCATGCTTCTTTCCTTTAATAACACCGGAAATAAAAAAACAGTCCTGAATTATCTCAAAAAAGACAGCCTGTGGAAAGAGGATCATCAGATCATGTCCCAGCTGGAAAATAACGGAATCTCTTCTGAAGATTTATAAATAATATTCCTGCACCCGCTGCTGTAACAGAATCCTTAATTTTACTACTGATTAGAAAATTAATAATATGATTCTGAAAAAACTGTTTTTTGTGGCGACAGCAAGTATTTCATGTATGGCATTTTCTCAAAGTGCAAACAAACAGAAATTAATGGATTATCTTGATTCACTTTCTGTTCATCATAAAGTTATGGGAAGTTTTGCTATTGCAGAAAAAGGGCAACCTACTTTTCTGAAAGCTATAGGATTCTCCGATGTTGCAAAACAGCAGAAAGCCAATATAAATACCCAATACCGAATAGGCTCCATTTCCAAAACATTTACCGCAGTACTTGTGATGAAGGCTGTTGAGGAAAAAAAAATATCCCTTGATGCTAAACTTTCCACCTGGTATCCGGAAATAGAAAATGCAGATAAAATTACCCTCGAAAATCTTTTACAGCACCGAAGCGGAATTCATAATCTAACGGATGAACAGGAGTACTGGAGCTATAATACAACAGCTCAGACAGAACAATCCCTGGTGTCAATCATCAAAAAATATAAAAGCGGCTTTTCTCCGGGAACAAAATATGAATACAGCAATTCAAATTATATTCTGCTGGCCTTTATACTGGAAAAGGTCTATAAAAAAACTTACGCACAGTTGCTTAAGGCTAAAATTACAAATCCTCTGAAGTTAACACTGACGGAAGTGGGCGGAAAGATTGATCCTTCCAAAAACCAGGCGCTTTCCTATACCTATTCCAATGGGGGTTATCAGCCGTGGCAGGAAACAGATATGAGCATTCCTGTTGGTGCAGGAAATATCATTTCTACCCCTACAGAACTTCTGAAGTTTATCATTGCTCTGGAAAACGGAAAACTCATCAATAAAACCAGCCTTTCCCGGATGAAAAATTTTATCGACGGCTATGGCTATGGAATTGCACAGGTACCTTTTGAAAAATATTCGGGGTATGGACATAGCGGAGGAATTGATCAGTTCCGATCAGTACTGTATTATTTTCCAGAACTGAAAGTAGCAGTGAGTGCCATCACCAATCAATCAGATTACGATAATAACGATATTTCGATCAAAATGCTCCAGACAGTTATTGGAAAAGATTTTAAAATGCCTAATTTTAAAAAAGTTTCTGTAGCGGTTGAAATTCTGAAAAAATATGAAGGGCTTTACAAGACAGAAGGCTTTCCATTGGATATAAAAATATTCCAGCAAGAAGGAAAGCTGATGGGGCAGGCTACAGGACAGGGAGCATTTCCACTGGAAGCAGTCTCTGAAAGCGAATTTAAGTTTGAAATGGCAGGAATAAAAATGAAGTTCAATGCTGAGAAAGGAACTATGGACTTCTCACAAGGAGCCAATAATTTTACCTTTAAGAAACAATAAAATGAAATATTTAAAAATCAATACAGAAGACAATGCAGACCTTGCAGCACTTCAAAATGCAGTTCTACAACTGAAAGGCGTAGCTTCGGCAGAGATCATTGATGATGAAAACCCCGAAAGCGAACTGAAGAAAGCTTTTGCCAAAACAAAAGAACAGCTTAAAAAAGGAGACTACGAAACCTTGGTTAATGACATTTTTGATATAATAACAAAAAATAATTCTAAAAAATAATACAGTAATACATGAAAAAGGCGATTTTGTCCATTGCTATACTCGGAATTTTCTTTTCCACGAACGTATCAGCACAGACCGAAACTTCAGGAAGGGAAAAGGCTTACAGAGCCACACACACGAAAGTAACGGAACTTAAACATACCAAGCTTAAAGTCAATTTTGATTACCAGAAAGAGCAGATGGGCGGAGAAGAATGGCTGACAGCCTCTCCGTATTTCTATCCCACCAATGAGCTGATACTAGATGCAAAAGGCATGCTGATTCATGAAGTAGCTCTTGACAACAATGGAAAAAGATCACCTCTGAAATATGAATATAAAGATGAAATCCTGAAAATCAATCTGGACAAAACCTATCAGAAAAATCAGGAATATACGGTGTACATCAAATATACCGCACGTCCTAATGAGGTGAAACAGAAAGGAAGTATGGCCATCAATGATGCCAAAGGACTGTATTTCATCAATGCGCAGGGACAGGATCCTGATATGCCGACACAGATCTGGACACAGGGAGAAACAGAATCTTCTTCTGCATGGTTCCCAACCATCGATAAACCGAATCAGAAGACTACCCAGGAGATCTATATGACCGTTCCTGATAAATACGTAACCCTTTCCAACGGAATTCTAAAAGATTCACAGAAAGAAGGAAATAATTTAAGAACAGACCATTGGGTAATGGATAAAAGACATGCCACTTATCTGTTCTTTATGGGTGTAGGAGAGTATGCCATTGTTAAAGACAAATGGAAGAATATTCCTGTAGATTATTATATCGAAAAAGAATATGAGCCTTACGTAAAACAGATCTACGGAAATACTCCGGAAATGATCGAGTTTTTCTCCAAAAAGATGGGTTATGATTATCCCTGGGCAAAATATGCACAGATCTCAGGAAGAGACTATGTAAGTGGTGCCATGGAAAATACAACAGCAACCCTACATGGAAGTGATATCCTTCAGAAGCCGGGGCAGCTGATCGATGAAAACAAATGGGAAGATACTATCGCCCATGAATTATTTCACCATTGGTTCGGAGATCTTGTGACAGCAGAAAGCTGGAGCAACTTAACGGTAAATGAATCATTTGCCAACTATTCCGAATACCTTTGGAATGAATATAAATACGGAAAAGACCAGGCAGACTATCACCAGATGACCGATGTGAATATGTATATCCACAATCCGGCTGATTTCAAAAAAGATCTTGTAAGGTTCAATTATGATTCCCGTGAAGATGTTTTTGATCTGGTGACCTATCAGAAAGGAGGTGGAATTCTTCATATGCTGAGAAATTATCTTGGTGATGATGCTTTCTTTGCCGGAATGAACGACTATCTGAAAACCAATGAGTACCAGAATGCAGAAGCCCACCAATTAAGGCTTTCCTTTGAAAAGGTTTCAGGAAAAGACCTGAACTGGTTCTTCAATCAATGGTATTTCGGAAGCGGAAATCCAAAGCTGAATTACACATTTACTTTCGAACCGGTAAAAAAACAGGTAGCGGTAACGATCAGCCAGGCACAGGAGCAGCCATTTGAATTTCCTCTTGCCATCGATGTATATGATAACGGAAAGCCGAAAAGATATAACGTATGGGTAAATGCTGAAGCCAAGAATACATTCAATTTTGACGTTTCCAAAACTCCTGATCTTATCAACATCAACGCAGACGGAATTTTACTCGCAGATATTACAGACACCAAAACTCCGGAGCAAAACCTGATGCAGTTCACTAACTCCAAAGAATTCAAGAGCAGATACAACGCTTTATCAGCTATAAAAGATCAGGTAGGAAAAAATCCGGCCGCCACAAAATTGTTAGCTGCTGCATTAAAGGATCCTTACTTCAGAACAAGAATTAAAGCTCTTCAGTTGATGGATCTTTCAAACCCAGAACAGATGAAAGCCCTCGGTGCTGATGTTGAGAAATTAGCTTCCAACGACCCGAAAACTTTGGTTCAGGCTGCTGCAATTGGTGCTTTGGCTAAAACTAAAGATAAAAAATACCTTTCGCTTTTTGAAAAAGGAGTAAACGCTGTCTCCAATGCTGTAAAAGGAACTTCATTAAGCGCTGTGGTAACCATTGATCCTTCAAAAGCTAATGCATTGGCCGATAAAATTGATCTTGAAGGTGCTTCAGACGAATTGCTGACCCAGTTGCTTCCGGTAATTGTGAAAAATAAAGTGACTTCACAGATGGCAAATATCACTCCGCTTGTTGCTTTTTATCCGTTTATTAAGTTTCAGAATCCGGAATTGGGTAAATCTGCGGAAGAAGGATATAACTGGATCATGAGCTCAGACAATCTTAAAGCTACTGAAAACATTACCAAAATAATCCGCCAGGCAAAAGGTCAAATGGGAGATAACCCTCAGGTAAAAATGATGATTTCCCAGATGCTGAAAGATGGGCTAAGCAAAAAAATGGAACTGTTGAGACAGAATCCTCAGAATGCTGCCAGCATCAACAAACAGATTGATGCCATCAATAAATCTATTGAAGATTTTAAATAAACAGATCATTAAAATTATCAAGAATATAAGACCGCTGTATCGAACAGCGGTTTTTTTATGATTTTTGTATTTAAAAGACAAATTATGTCTACGAATTGAAGGTTTATTCAAACATCATTTTATAAATTCGTATAAAAATTAAGAATAAAATGACTTTTGGAATTGAGGCTGCGGGCTATTATGTGCCGTCTTTGTACTTAGAAATCAAAGACCTGGCGGAGAAAAGAGGAATTGAACCTGCAAAACTGGAAAAAGGATTGGGGCTACATAAAATGGGGTTTCCTGATGTTCATGAAGATGCCGCTACCTTTGCAGCGGAAGCTTTGTTGAAACTGATTAAAGATCATAATCTCAATCCTAAAGATATAGCCAGGATTTATCTGGGAACTGAAAGTGCCCTGGATGCTGCAAAACCTACGGCTTCCTACGCCATGCAGATGATAGAAAAAGTTCTGGAAAAAGAATTTGGCGAAAGATGTTTCAGGAACTGCGATGTGGTGGATATGACTTTCGCCTGTATCGGAGCGGTAGATGCACTTCATAATTCCCTTGACTTTGTAAGGGTGAATCCTGATAAAAAAGCAGTAGTTATCGCCAGCGATTATGCCAAATACGAGTTGGCTTCTTCTGGTGAATATACCCAGGGAGGAGGTGCAGTGGCCCTTCTCGTTTCATCAAAACCGGATCTTTTGGAGATTGAAAATAACTGGGGAGTAGCTACCGAAAGCGTTTTTGACTTCTTTAAACCCAGAAGGACCTACAGTAAAGAAGATCTGAATTCAGCTCCGGAAACTTTCCCTGATAAAATTGAGATCTTTACGGATGAGCCTGTTTTTGACGGACAGTATTCCAATCAATGCTATCAGGACAGGATCAGGGAAGCTTACCAGCATTATAAAGAAATTACAGGAAAAGATAAGCCTTATGAGGCCTGGAAATATCTTATTTTCCATCTTCCGTATGCTTTCCACGGAAAAAGAGTCTTCACAGAAATTTATAGCCTGGAAAACGGACTTCCTTATGAAACTCCTGACGAGCAGAAAGCGGTTGCGAAATCTGAAGATTATCTCAATTTTATCAGTGAAAAGATCGAAAGGTCCCAGCGGGCCTCCTCAGAAATAGGGAATATGTATACCGCTTCCATCTTTATGGCATTCCTTTCTGCAATACAGGTTGCTTTTGACAAAGGAGAAGAGCTGACAGGTGTAGAAATAGGCTTCTTAGGATACGGAAGCGGCTCAAAATCAAAAGTTTTTGCCGGAAAAATATCCAAAAACTGGGAAACTGCAGCAGCCAAATGGAATTTATTTGAAAATTTAAAAAACAGAACTGCTATTGATTTTGTAACTTATGAAAAGCTTCATAGAAAACAGCTGGAAAGCTCTGTCAATAACGACTATAAAGGTTTCGGATTGACCTCAGTAGAATCTGAAAATCCTGTTTTGAAAGGAGCAAGATATTATCATTATAAAGGTTAATTTATCTGTATAAACTATAAAAGCATTTCGTTTTCGGGATGCTTTTTAGTTCAAAATAACACTTTAACTTCTAATACCGTTCAGAAAATACAGTTGAGGTTTGATAATTTTTCGGAGTTACACCCACGAGCTGCTTGAACACTCTTGTAAAATAATTCGTATCCGAGAATCCTGTCTGATAGGCGGTTTCCTTAATGCTGTTACGTCCTGCGAGTAATTCCTTTGCCTTGTTGATCCTTTCCTGCAGGATAAAATCGTTGGGAGAAGTTCCCAGCTCATCTTTAAACATTTTAAAGAAATTGGACTTGCTTACATAAGCCAGTTTTGCCATACTATCGATAGAAAGCTTCTGGTGAAGGTTTTTACGGATATAATCTACCGCAAAACCTATCCGGGATTTATTTTTAGCAATATTTTTTTCCACCATGCTTCTGGCCTGGGTCTGCATAAGCCTGATCAAAAGTTCTTTCAGTGCAAAATCTGCCATGATATCCTTCTGGGAATTGTCATCCATTGCAATCCTCATGATATTGTTGGTAGCAGACGCTAAGGATTTATTATTAAAAAGAAAAAATTCGTCCAGCTGGATATTCCATTGGGAAGTTTCATCCACTTTAGGAAGGCTGTAATTTAAATAATTAAGAGAATCCTCTATAAAATCGGGATTAAGGCTTAAAGAGATACATTGGGTAGGTGCTTCGTCTGCCTCGGGAAAATCAATGACCATGGTTTCACCGGGTGCAACGAGAATGCTTTCACCGGGAAAATAATCAAAATAATTTGTTTTATTATCCAGCTTCATATGCTTTTTACCTCTCAGCATAGCCGTAAAAGCAATATTTTCAAAGTGAAGCTGGACTCCAAAAGCTGCCTTGTGTGTCTCATATATGCTGAATTCACAGTTGTTTAGATTGAATTTTGTCTGGTTTTCAACAAGGTTCAATAACTGGTTCTCCTTCTTTAATTCAGGAGTATTTAATAAAAATTTATTATTGTTATTCATTTCTAAACATTTTGTAAAACCCAATCACTCAAATATATAAATTTTAGTCCTAGACTGTTGTTAATAAAATTATAAAATTAAACATCTGCACTATTGTGATATTTTTTTACACGATTGTGCTATCACTTTTTCATCGGGAAATGTAATTTGGCATTACGAAAAAAATAAAATTATACTAATATGAGCACTATGACAGAACCGAAATCAGAAACCGCTTTTCAGTGGCCTGAATTCAAAAACAAATATGATAATTACATTGACGGTAAATTTACCCCTCCGGTAAACGGACAATACTTCAATGTAGTTTCGCCGGTGAATGGTAAAAACTTCACTCAGGTAGCACACTCTTCCAAAGAAGATCTGGAGCTGGCTGTAAATGCTGCAGACAAAGCATTCCAAACCTGGAAAAATACTTCATCTACAGAAAGGAGCATCATCCTGAATAAGATTGCAGACAGGATCGAGCAGAACCTTGAATACCTTGCTATTGTTGAAACCATTGATAACGGAAAGGCGGTAAGAGAAACACTGGCTGCCGATTTACCTCTTGCGATAGACCATTTCAGATACTTTGCTTCCGTAGTCCGTGCAGAAGAAGGTTCTCATAACGAATTGGATAAAGACACTGTTTCCCTGATAGTTCACGAACCGTTGGGAGTAATCGCCCAGATCATCCCGTGGAATTTTCCGATTCTGATGGCCGTATGGAAGTTAGCGCCCGCTTTAGCTGCTGGAAACTGCGTTGTATTGAAGCCTGCCGAAAGTACTCCGGTTTCCATCCTTGTTTTAATGGAGATTATCGGTGATCTGTTGCCTGCAGGCGTTATTAACATTGTGAATGGTTTCGGAGCAGAGCTGGGAAGAGCCTTAGTGACCAATCCTAAAGTTTCAAAAGCGGCATTCACAGGTTCTACAGCTACAGGACGTCTTGTGATGCAGTACGCTACAGAAAATATTATCCCGGTAACCCTTGAACTAGGTGGAAAATCTCCGAACGTTTTCTTCAGTTCCGTAATGGATGCTGATGATGAATTCCTGGATAAAGCAATTGAGGGAGCTGTTCTTTTTGCCCTGAATCAGGGTGAAATCTGTACCTGTCCTTCAAGACTGCTGGTTCAGGAAGATATTGCAGACGCATTTATCGCAAAAGTGGTTGAAAGAGTAAAAGCCATCAAAGTAGGAAACCCGCTTGATAAAACCGTGATGATGGGTGCCCAGGCTTCCCAGATCCAGAAAGATAAAATATTGTCTTACATTCAGTTAGGGAAAGAAGAAGGAGCTGAGGTTCTTGTAGGTGGTGACGTAAATAATGTGGGAGAAAACTTAGAAGATGGATTCTATATCCAGCCTACCATTTTCAAAGGAAACAACAGAATGAGAATCTTCCAGGAAGAAATCTTTGGTCCTGTCCTGGCATTTACGACTTTCAAAGATGAAGAAGAAGCTGTAAAAATCGCCAATGACACCATCTATGGTCTTGGAGCAGGAGTTTGGACAAGAGATGCGCATCAGCTGTACAATGTACCGCGCCAGATCCAGGCAGGAAGAGTTTGGGTGAACCAGTATCATTCCTATCCTGCAGGAGCACCTTTCGGAGGATACAAGCAGTCAGGAATAGGTAGAGAAAATCATAAAATGATGCTTGACCACTATCGTCAGACTAAAAATATGCTGATTTCCTACAACAAAAACAAATTAGGTTTCTTTTAATTTTTAAATATTAGGGCGTGCCCGTTTGCCCCGGCTCTGCCGGGGCAAAACGGTCGGGCTTTTCCAGGGCTCCACTTCGTTTCGGTGCTCCATTTTATTCCGCACCGGCTCGTTCCTCGCCGCCCTTCCTATCCCTCACGCGAAAAGCAGACGTCCTTATCTGAAGTATTTCCGGCAGGCAGTGAGTTTGTTGCCGTTAGGGGAGCTGAAATTTTCATATGAAAAGTCAGTTTTGCTTCACAAGTCAATAGTCAATAATCGGCTATTAGTAAAATTCACAATTGACGAGTGACGATTGACAATTCAAAATCATCATTAAACTAAAAAAACTAAACTCAAATACTATGATCCCTAAAACAATGAAAGCTGCCGTAGTTCAGGGCTACGGACAACCGCTGAAAATAGAAGAAGTTCCGGTAAGAGAACCCGGAAGATATGAAGTACTGGTAAAAGTAATTGCCTGTGGAGTCTGTCATACAGATTTACATGCTGTAGATGGCGATTGGCCGGCAAAACCCAAAATGCCTTTGATTCCCGGACATGAAGGAGTAGGCATAGTAGTGGCCTGCGGACCGGAAGCATACGTGAAAGAAGGTGATGCTGTAGGCGTTCCGTGGCTGTATAGTGCCTGCGGATGTTGCGATTACTGCATTACTGGCTGGGAAACACTTTGTGAGGCACAGAAAAATGGCGGCTACAGTGTAGACGGAGGTTTTGCGGAATATGTCATTGCAGATTCAAGATATGTGGGACATTTAAAATCCGATGTCAATTTTCTGGAGATCGCACCCATTTTGTGTGCAGGAGTAACCGTTTATAAAGGATTGAAAGAAACCGAAACAAAACCCGGAGAATGGGTAGCCATTTCCGGAATAGGAGGATTGGGACATGTGGCTGTTCAGTACGCCAAAGCAATGGGAATGCATGTCGCAGCGATTGATGTCGCGGATGATAAGCTTGAACTGGCGAAAAAGCTAGGGGCAGATCTGGTAGTCAATGCAAAAACTACAGATCCGGGGCAATACCTGCACAAAGAAGTTGGTGGAATGCATGGAGCGCTCATCACAGCCGTTTCCCCAATTGCTTTCAAGCAAGGAATAGATGTATTGAGAAGGAAAGGGACTATTGCTCTTAATGGGCTTCCTCCCGGTTCTTTTGAACTCCCGATTTTTGAAACCGTATTAAAAAGAATAACCGTGAGAGGTTCTATTGTGGGGACAAGAAAAGATCTTCAGGAAGCGCTGGATTTCGCCAATGAAGGTCTTGTGAAAGCAACGGTAACCTCAGCCAAACTGGAAGATATCAATGATGTTTTTGATAAAATGAAGAAAGGACAGATAGACGGCAGAATCGTACTCGATATTGCCGGCTCAAATTAGATTATGGTGGATTAATGTGCCAGGCAATTTATTTGCTGAGCTTTTTCTTAAGCGGATAATAAAAGATTATTGCAGAAATATAAAACCTTATAAGGCTGATCAACCCAAAGACGCAAGGTTTTTTGCGTCTTTGCGATAAAAAAAGCAAAATAACGAATAGCAAGATTCGTCAATTAAATCTTCGTACCTTAATAGAAACAAACGGAACTTCTCTAAGTTTAGTTAAAGAATATAAAATGGAAACCACAATATCCCGATTATCAGCAACCGAAAAAGCACTTGATATTATTTATCAGCTGGAAAATAAATATGGCGAACTCATGTTTTATCAAGCCGGGGGATGCTGTGAAGGTACCCAGCCGCAATGTTTTGAAAAAGGCGGTTTTTTTCCAAGAATGAATGATGCTATGATAGGAACGATCAACGGACATGAATTCTGGATAGACCGTGACCTGTTTGAATACTGGAAATATTCCCACTTTACTTTGGATGTTACTGATGGATTTGGGCCGGGTGGTTTTTCTCTGGAAACTCCTTTAGGTAAAACATTTAAGGTTCATTACAGACTCTTCACCAAAGAAGAATATGAACACTTGGAACCCGTAAAACGCAGCGAATAAAATATTGAACAAACGGTTGTAGAAAACATATCAGATCGACTTAATCAATGAGAAAAACGATTATATTTTAAACTCTCGCAGATTGAGCAGATTATGCAGATTTGTGAGTATAGATTTAAATCAATCGTAGGATATGTATTGTATTCCGCTCTTTATTATTTCTCTTTGTTCTTTGTTCTTTTCTCTCTTTATCACATCACACCTTCACAAACCGGTTCACAAACATAGCCGCCACAACATCTCCCACAGCATTCAGAACTGTTGCCAATGGATCTACCAGTGTTCCAATAATAATGACTGCCGGAATAGCCTCCTGTGGTAATTGATACACCGAAATCATTAGCATTTCACCAATATATCCACCGTTCGGAATTCCACCCGCTACAATACTTACAAAAACCGTAATTCCTAAAGCCAGCAATAAATTTGCCGGCTCAAAAAAATCTTTTCCAATGATCAGAAAGGCAACATATATCTTGATGATGGATGACATGGAAGATCCGTTCTTATGCAATGTGGTTCCAATTGGGATAACCAGGCTGGCAATAGAATTTGGAATACCAATCTTGGATGCGGCCAGAAGATTTGCCGGCATGGTAGCGAAGCTGCTGCAGGTACTTAAAGCGGTTAAAGTAGGGTAGGCAGCATTCGTCCAGAAACCTTTGATGCCCTTTTGTCCGTTTGCCATAAAAGCATAAAGAGAAAAAAAGACAAAGAAATAAACTATTCCTGCAATATAATAAAGCCCTAAAGGTTTAGCATAAAATCCAAAAAGCTGAGGCCCCAGAGTGGCTACCTGATAAGCGAAATAAGCCCCAAGTCCAATAGGTGCCAGTTTCATGATCAGTAAGAGTAATTCTTTCATCACCTCATATCCAGAAGCGATAAAAACTCTGAACGGCTGCCCTTTTTCTCCGGCCTTACGGGCTGCAAATCCGGTCATGAAAGCAAAAATAAGAAGAGCCAGCATATTTTGTCTTGAAAAAAGCTGGGTAAATTCTCCAACAGTAAAAAAGCTTACAATCCTGTTACCCCAACTGTCCCCACTAACGGTTTCGGAAATGAGTTCAGAGCTGCCGGAAACACCGGAAACCGGAAATACATAGACTATGCAGATCGTAAAAATGGCTGCTGTTAAAATAAAGAAAAGAAAAGTAAAGGACATCACTAAAATGATCCTTCCGAATTTAGACTGCTGTTCCAGTGAAGCTATAGAATTGGAAACGGCAAAAAATACCAAGGGTACTACACTTACAAAAAGGAGGTTCAGAAAGATATCCCCCAATGGCTTAATGTATTCCACTGCGCCTGGAGCAGTAATGCCTATAATGCTTCCTGCAACAATTCCTAAGAGCAACAATATAATTCCTGAGTAGTTTTTCAGTACCTCTTTCATTCAACGCTTTTTATCAAAGATAGGTTTATTTTAACATTCTCTTAAACAATTTTCAGGTGTAAATTTCATAAATTTGAGTAAATATCGTTTCTATGGCTTATATAGATTACTATAAAATTTTAGGCGTAGATAAAAGCGCAACACAGGATGACATCAAAAAAGCTTACCGTAAACTGGCGAGAAAACTTCATCCTGATCTCAATCCCGGCGACAAAGAAGCCGAGAAAAAATTCAAAGAACTCAATGAAGCTAATGAAGTCCTCAGTAACCCTGAAAACCGTACTAAATATGATAAGTATGGTGAAAACTGGAAACACGGTGAAGAATATGAAAAAGCCCAACAACAGCAACGGCAGTATCAGCAGCAAAGCTATGGAGGTGGCGGATTTTCCGGGGCTGATTTCGGTGAGGATGAAGATTTTTCAGATTTTTTCCAAAGTATGTTTGGCGGTGCAGGTGGAGGTTTCGGAAGAAGTTCACGGGGAAGCTCCTCAGGAAAATTCAAGGGACAGGATGTTCACGCTGAATTAAATTTAAATTTAAAAGACGCTGCCCAGACTCATCCGCAAACTTTTGACATCAACGGTAAAAAAGTAAGAATTACAATTCCGGCCGGAGTATACGATGGACAGCAGATCAAGCTGAAAGGCCATGGAAGCCCGGGTTTTAATGGCGGTCCAAACGGAGACCTGTATATTACCTTCAATATCCCCGTAGATCCTAATTTTGAAAGAATAGGAGACGATCTGAAAACCAAGGTTTCGATAGATCTCTATACTGCTATTTTAGGAGGTGATGTAAAAGTAAATACACTCAACGGAAGTGTTAACCTTAAAGTGAAGCCGGAAACACAGAACGGAACAACAGTGAGGTTGAAAGGAAAAGGTTTTCCGGTGTATAAAAAAGAAGGGCAGGCCGGAGATCTTTTTGTGACGTATGAGGTGAAGCTGCCGACCCATCTGACAGACAAGCAGAAAGAACTTTTTGAACAACTTAAAAATTCCTAAGCCATGAGTGAAAGAATATCGCGGGAAGAACTCGTAAAAATATACAATATAGAGATCACTTTTTTTGATGAATTGGTGGATGTAGGTTTGCTGCATGTAGAAACAGAGAATGAAGTCCGATACCTACTCTATGAAGATCTACCTGTTTTTGAGAAGTTTACCAACTGGCATTATGATCTGGAAATTAATCTTCCCGGTCTGGAAGTTATTCATGATATGCTTCGGAAAATGGAAGATTTGAAGAGAAAAAATCGTGATTTACTGAATAAACTTTCTGCAATAAGTGACCAATATGAAGATATTTGATTTAGTTTTGTAATCTTTAAAAACAATTAAATATTTCTGAGAAATGAATGGAGAAAAAGTCATTAAATTAAATGTAAACAGAAAGGATTTCGAGGAGATTTATTTCAGCGGTAACCAAGGAAGTTTGTTCTTTTCACAGACTACCAAAGGAAAAACCGTTACTACGGCAGTTGTAGGATTAATTCTGTTGATTCTGTTTTGTTTTAAAGATGATTTAAGCAAAGAAAAGTTTGGGATTCTGTATTTCGTGAGCTTTTTGTTTCTGCTTTGTACGGTTTATCTTTCTTTAAGCATCAACAAGGTTTCCCGGTGGAAAAAAGATGTTAACAGATATCTAAAGTCTCTCGAAGATTCTGAAATCTATGAGATCCGCTTTAATGATGATATATTTAATGTTAATCTTAATCATCAGGAAGAACTCAGCAAATGGGAAGATTTCAAAGTATATGATATCAATGATTCATTTATTACCCTAGAAGGAAAATATAATTATATGTTTCCTGAAAAATCAATGAGTAAAGGAGATTACAACCTCTTAAAACAGGCTATAAAGAAAAACATCAAATAAATAAAAAATCAGAGCATTTGCTCTGATTTTTTATTTATGTAAAAGGTAAATTTACCTTCTTCGTTTTTGATTAGTCCAGCCAGCCCATTTCCTTCATCCACTCGTCATTGTAGACTTTTCCTACATATCTTGAACCGTGGTCATGAAGAAGAACTACAATCACATCATCTTTCGTGAACTGATCTTTCATCTGGATCAGAGAAGCAATCGCACTTCCTGCAGAATATCCGCAGAAAATTCCCTCTTCCTTAGCCAGCTTTCTGGCGTAGATGGCACCGTCCTTATCTGTTACTTTTTCAAAATGATCAATAACAGACATATCATAATTCTCAGGAATAATATCTTCCCCAATTCCTTCCGTGATATAGGTATAAGCATGATCGTAATGAAGCTCACCGGTCTCGTGGAATTCTTTCAGAATAGAACCGTACGTGTCAACACCAATTACCTTAATTTTCGGATTTTTCTCCTTGAAGAATGTTCCACAACCTGTAACGGTACCTCCTGTTCCGGCACCAGCTACAAAATGAGTAAGCTTTCCATCCGTCTGTTCCCAGATTTCAGGAGCTGTAGATTCATAATGAGCCGCTCTGTTCGATAAGTTGTCATATTGGTTCACATACCATCCGTTTTCTGTTTCCTTAGCCAGTCTTTTGGAAACTGAATAATATGAACGCGGATCAGTAGGCTTCACATCAGTAGGACATACGATAACTTCTGCTCCTACAGCACGAAGGATATCACACTTCTCTTTTGACTGTTTGGAATTGGTTACAAAAATGCATTTATAACCTTTGATGATGGCCGCAAGAGCCAGCCCCATTCCTGTATTTCCGGAAGTTCCTTCAATGATGGTTCCTCCAGGTTTTAATCTGCCGTCTTTTTCGGCATCTTCTATCATTTTAAGGGCCATTCTGTCCTTTACAGAATTTCCAGGATTGAATGTCTCTACTTTTGCTAAAACCAGAGCAGGAAAGTCTTCCCCCAATACTTTATTAAGTTTCACAAGAGGGGTGTTTCCTATCGTTTCAAGAATATTTTTTGCGTATTTCATAAATGTTTTATAAGCGGTGCAAAGATAAGGCTTTAAAAATTAGCTGCGTAATTTAAAGATTAATTTATAAAGGTGAAAAATGAAAGGGCAATTGTGAATTTTTTAATGCCAACATTTTTTAAGTGAATTGTGAATTGTCAATAGTGAATTTTTTACATACAGTCGTTATCGGAGCTGGTTGTTGTAGTTTCGAAGGTATTTGTTAATGAATTACGAATTTTTTGACCTACATTGAATTAAGTCTATTCACCATTCACTTTAACTCTTCATTCTTCACTTTTCATTCTTCTTTCCACTAGTTATACTTAATCGCTTTCACCGGAGATATCTTGCTGATCAGGTAACTCGGAACGATCAGAGCCAGCCCGGAAATAAGCAGAATCCCTAAGGAAATAGAAATAATGGCAACAGGGTTGAGATCTACCGGAACTGTACTTACATAATAGTTCTCAGGATTAAGCTTAATGATACCGAAGAATTTCTGAATCAGAATCAGGCCCAGACCTATCGCATTACCATAAAGAAGTCCCGGGATCATGATGATCAGTGTATAATTAATGAAAGTAGCTCTTATCTGTGAGTTGCTCGCTCCCAGTGTTTTTAAAAGCCCGATAGAATTGGTTCTTTCAATGATCAGAATTAAAAGGACCATAATGATATTGATGACAACGACAATCAGCATAATGATGATGATCAGGGCAATATTGGTATCGAAAATACTGATCCAGTCATTGATCTGCGGAAATTTTTCCGTTGCTTTCTCAGCATAGTTTTTATAGCCGATCAGTTTTTCAATTTCCGGAAAATCTTTGTCGATATCATTTACATTTTTAAAAAAAATATCAAGACCACCTATTTCATCAGGCTTCATTTCCTGAATTTTTCTTACATGATTGATTCCCCCGATGACGAACTGCTCGTCAATCATTTTAATATCAGTTTTATAAATTCCTATCACCCTGAATTTACGGTAGATTGGTTTCTGGTCCGCTTTTGAAAATACAGTAACGATACTGTCTTTAACCTTCAGGTGGAGATCATTGGCAATTTTCTGTGAAATAGTCACATCATTGTTAAAGCCATTCTCTGTTACTTTAGGAGTAGTCCCGGCAACCAGAAATTTTTTGAATTTCAGACTGTCAAAGTCTTTTCCGATCCCTTTAAATATAATGCCTGAAAAATTGTGCTGATTACGCATAATTCCCGTTACCGTTGCATACTTCTGAACACTTTCTACATCCGGAAGGTTTTTAATTTTAAGAATATTAAGTCCCTGATTGTCAAGAACAGATGTGTTGTAAGAAGAATTGGATCTTGTAGACCGGACCGTAATGTGCCCGCTGAAATCTGCCAGTCTCTCTTTGATGGCTTTCTTTGAACCGAAGCCCGTAGATACGGTAATCAAAGAAACAATAATCCCCAAAGCTACAGAAAGTCTGCCGATGAAGATGATAACTCTTGAAAGGTTATTTTTGTTATCTTTGGAAAACGCTATTTTTCTAGAGAAATATAAAGGAAATTTCAAGCTTATGAATTTAGATTTCAAAATTAAAAATTTACTTCTTATTTGCCTAATTTTTTTAGGAGTATTCAATCAATATTATTCTCAGACTCAGGATCAGCCGGATTTCAAAACCGGCGCAGATCAGTTTCAGCTTTATCTGCCGCTGCTTAAGAATAAAACAATAGGAGTGGTGACTAACCAAACCGGCTTGATGAGTGATAAAAGCCATGTGGTAGATTTTTTGGTGAAAAATAATATTAAGATCCAAGCGATATTCGCTCCCGAACATGGCTTCAGAGGAGACGCGGATGCAGGAGAGAAAGTGAAAAATGGGGTAGATACCAAAACAGGAATCCCGATTATTTCTTTATACGGAAATAACAAAAAGCCAAAACCTGAACAGTTAAAAGGTATTGATATTGTTATTTTTGATATCCAGGATGTTGGTGTCAGGTTCTATACCTATATTTCAACTTTAGCCTATCTGATGGAAGCCGGGGCAGAAAATAATGTAGAAATAATGGTGCTGGACCGCCCAAATCCACATGACGGATATACTGACGGCCCTGTTTTAAAGAAAAAATGGTCAAGTTTCGTAGGAATGCATGAAGTTCCTGTAGTCTACGGATTAACGATAGGAGAGTATGGAAAAATGGTGAATGGCGAAAAGTGGCTGAAAAATGGAGTTCAGGCAAAATATACCCTGATCCCTATGAAAAATTATCACAAAAATAAACGTTACCCGATTTTAGATAAGCCTTCCCCGAATCTACCTAATGATAAATCTATCAATCTATATCCAAGTCTATGTTTTTTTGAAGGTACTCAGGTTTCTGTGGGAAGAGGGACAAGTCTTCCATTCCAGATTTATGGTTCTCCATGGACGCAGGGATTTCCTTATCAGTTTACGCCAAAACCTAATTTTGGAGCAAAAGATCCTTTCCTGAACGGAAAGCTTTGTTATGGTGAAGATCTTTCTGCTTATCCGAAAGATCTTAGAGAACTCAATCTTGAATGGCTGATTGAATCTTATAAAAACTATAAAAATACTAAACAGAGCTTCTTCCTGGAGAATTTGTTCTTTGATAAGCTGGCCGGAACGGATGAATTCAGAAAACAGATCATAGCCGGAAAATCAATTCAGGAAATCAAAGCTTCATGGAAAAGTGACCTGGAAAAGTTCGAAAAGATCCGTACTAAGTATGTTGTTTACAAGGATTAGTTGAACGTCAATTGTGAATTTGGCTTCACCAGTCAATTGTGAATCTTTGTATGCTAAAGATTCACAAGCGAAGTAAATTCACCATTGCCTGTTCACTTTTTATCAATCAAAATTCTGTGGAGGCTTATTATTGTTCTTACCTTTATTAAGAATGAAAAGCCCGAGCGATAAACCTATTACCCCTGCAAAAGCTGTCATTAATGCCCTTTCCATTTTGTCGGGCAGGTCATTTCCGAGATAATTCATTAAAAAAAGGATCACAAAAGTGATTACTGAAATAATGATATGATTTTTTCCGAAAAGTTTCATGCGTTTATTTTAATTTATAAGAAATCATAACACCTCCTCTGTAAGGAAGAATTTCTCCGCTTTTATTATATTTCTGGGCCAATTCATACCGCTTGCCGGTAGTACGGTCATATCCCTTGTAGAAATCTGTAGATGAGCCAAGAGTTGCGTATACATCAATATTCCATCTGTCAGATACTTTAAATTGATATCCTCCGGTAACGCCAACTAAAAATGAAAATCCTTTTTGATATAGATTAGATTTAACAAATACTTCATTTCGGTCATTGGTATAGGCAACATCCTTCCAGTAATTCCATTTTTGAAGTACAAATGAAGATACTCCAACATTAGCTCCAACGTACCAATGGCTGAATGCCTCATTGAAATAATATCTTCCCTCCAGAGAAAGGGAATAATACTGAAATTCATGTCCTGCAAAAGACTTCCATGGAGATACCAGAACGTCGCCCTGCATCGTGATCTTCGAGGTTATTTGCTTTTCAAGACCGATATTGATAAGCCCAACTGGAGCCAGAAGTGCATTTCCTTTGATATATAGACTTTTTTCCTGTTCTTGTTCCTGGGCTGTCAGCATTACTGCAGACAGAAGTGTGATAGATGTGGTGAGAAATTTGTGTTTTAGCATTTATTTTATTTGTTTCAATAATTCTTCTGCGAGTTTGGAGTCTTTGCTGGTCTGAACGGCCATATTTTTAGACATTTCTGCGTAGCTTTTGGCCATTTCCTTATTTCCGGTAAGGAAATAAAGCTTGGCAAGAATGTAAGTGTTTTCAGGTGTTTCGCCACGCATTACAGATTTTTCTGCCCATTCTGAGGCTTTCTTTAGTGATGCTGGATTTTTGATGTGATCACTGAATACCCATGCTGCTCTCAACAGTTCATTAGGCTCAAATGCATCGGAGTTTTTATAATATTCCAAAGCTGCTTTCTCGAATTCGGGGAAATTGGCATTCTGCTCATAATAGCTGAGTTTCGTCTGATTCAGTTTGGATTGTGCGAGCTGTTTTCCTACTAACGGTTCAGCCGTTTTCATGAAATAATCGTCGTTGATCCTTTTATTTTTATCATCAATAGACTGCTCAACTATTTTTGAAAGCTTCAGCTGATTGTCAAATTCATTGTAAGTTTCTTCCGGCAGATATTTAATAATTTCAGCCTTTCTTGTTGTAAATGTGCTGTAGTTACTGTCTTCCGTCGATTTTACAAAAAATAACAGAAAGCCTATTTCCTCTTTAGAAATTTCTTCTGTTTTCTTTTTGTTTTCAAAATACCGTTCGGAAGCTTTTTTAGCGAAATCATAATCTGAGGAGGAGTTCAGTTTCATAATGTTGATCAGGAATTCCGGATCTTTCTCTCCATTGGCAAAACGTTCTTTTAAAGAGCCTTTTTTATTGCCTGCAGAATTAACATCCTGGGCCATGGACACAAACATGCTTTGTTCCATATAACCTGAATTCTGAGAAACCAGCTCACCTTCACCATTCAGGAAAAGATAAGTAGGATAGGAGCGTACTCCATACTTGGCAGCAATTTCCCTTCCTTCACCTTTTTCCATATCGAATCTTGCATTGACAAAATTGGTGTTGAAATAATCTCCTACAGGCTTCTGGGTAAATACATTTTTCTCCATCATTTTACATGGCCCGCACCAGGAAGCGTAAGCATCGATGAAAACAAGTTTCTTTTCTTTTTTTGCCTTTGCTATAATGTCTTTGAAAGGTAGTTCCTGGAACTGTATGGCTTCCTGAGCCAGTATAACAACAGAGCAGAAAACAAATACCCCGGAGATGATCTTCTTCATTTTCAAATTAGATTTGTAGGCGAAGATAGTTATTTTCCAAAAAATAGAGGATGAATTTGAGTTGGTATGCTCTATATTAACGAACTTTAAGACTGTTACGGGCCTTGATTAAAATGACAGATCATGAACACATAAAAAACAACCCCTCAAATTGTATAATTTGAGGGGTTTTGTTAGAAATTGTCTTATTTCTTGTGGTTTCTCCAGGAATCGAACCAGGGACACATGGATTTTCAATCCATTGCTCTACCAACTGAGCTAAGAAACCAATTTGTTTCGTTGTTTAACGTGGGTGCAAAAATAGAACTTTTTGCAATATTGTGCAAGTTTTTTATGGTTAATTTCAAAAATATGTGCAAAGATATCTTTTGTGATTTGTATTTGCTTAAAAATCAATACAGTCATTTTTTATAAGCCTTTCTTTATTTTCTTATGGTCTTCACCCCATATTTCCAGTTGATCTAAAACAGGGATCAACTGTCGCCCGATTTCCGTTAATTCATATTCTACTCTTGGAGGAACTTCTGCATAGACTTTTTTTAGAACCAGTCTTTCTTCTTCCATTTTTTTGAGCTGCATGGTCAGCATTCTTTCACTGATATTTGGGATGCTGTTCTTGAGTTCGGAAAATCTCCGTTTTCCTGTTTTAAGGCAGTAGCAGATTGAAAGAATCCACCGGCCGCTGATCAGGTTTACGGCATATATTTCAGAACAGCTAAGTTCCAGACCTTTTTTATTTTCATGATTGGTTGATGATTCTTTAATGCTCATACTTACTTTTTTGTTCGTTCCGCACAATTCATTGAGTGTTTGGAGACCCGATATTCATCATATAAATTTACAAAAATAAAGAGATTGACAGTTGGCCAAAACTTAAAATTCGTTCATCCAAAAACGCATTACATAATACAATGGATTTCAATAGAATTGATAAAGACCTGAAGAAAAGTATAGATAGTTTTCCATTTTCATTGGAAATCAATCAAACTGAATTTCTTAATAATCCGGAAATTATTCAGAAAGAAAAAGAAGCATTTGCAAGGAATAATCCACTTAATAGACCGGATAAAATCAATGTTAAGGATGTTTTCATAAAAAGTTCCTTGGATGGCCATCCAATAAGACTTCATATTTATCAGTCTGAAGAATTTGATAAAAACAGAACCATCATCTATTTTCACGGAGGAGGATATGTCTTTGGCCTTCCGGAACAGGTAGATAACCAAATGTTTGAAATAGCAGAGCGTCTTAATGCTACAATAATTTCGGTTGATTACAGGCTGTCTCCGCAATATAAATTCCCTGTTCCGGTACTGGACGGATTTAACTCGCTGCAGTGGATCATTGAACATGGTGCAGAACAGCTTGAAATTGACCCGGATCATGTTGTTGTTTTTGGGGCAAGTGCCGGCGGGCATCTGGCTGCGGCTGTTACCCAGATGGCTAATGATAAAGGAATAAAAAATATAAAACACCAGTTTTTATTATATCCGGTAATTCACAATAAGCTTAATACCTTTTCCATGAATGAATTTACAGATGCTCCTTTATGGAATAAAAAATATGCAGAAACCGCCTGGCTTCATTTTTTGGGAAATGATAATAAGGATAAAAGCATAAAGTATGCAGATCTTACGAACTACAATGCTTTTCGTGATCTTCCAAGAACAACAATAGTAGCCTGTGAGCTGGATCCTTTAAGGGATGAAAATATAGAATTTTCACAACTTTTATATAGAGCAGGAGTCAAAACCGAGCTGTGGGTGATACCGGGAGCACTGCACGTATTTGATCTGTTTGATTCTCCTTTAAACGACAGATATAAGGAATTCCTTTACAGCCGTATATTTTAATCATATTAAGAATAATATAAAATGATAAAGTTAAGAGATAAAAGACCAGCTCTGATGCTGATTGATATTCAAACAGGATTTTTGGATGAAGAGTATTGGGGCGGCAATAGAAATAATAAAGATGCAGAAAAGATCAGTGGAATATTGCTGGAAAAATGGAGAGACCTGGGACTTCCCATTTTTCATATCAGACATAGTTCTGATAATCCGGAGTCTAAATTGCATAAATCAGATCCTGGTTTTCAGTTCAATGATCATGTTATGCCTCAAAATACTGAACCTGTTATTACAAAAAATGTAAACAGTGCCTTCATCGGAACAGATTTAAAAGAAAGACTGGACGAACAGAATATTGATACTTTAGTAATTATAGGAATAACTACGAATCACTGTGTTTCAACAACGACAAGGATGGCAGGGAACTTTGGGTATGAAACGTATGTGATTTCAGATGCAACAGCAGCATTCGACAGGGTAGGGATAAATGGCGAAAAATATAATGCTGAACTGATTCATATGACAGCCCTTGCCAATTTACATGATGAATTTGCCACCGTCTGGGATTCAAGGAAATTATTAAAAGAATTATAGAGGCTTCAATTGATAACTTGGCTCGTTCTGAATAGAAGTTTGTGAAAATGAAATTAGCTGTATGACCGGAAAATTTCAAATATGTTATCAATGAAGTATATTAGCACGTATTTGTGTTTAAATATTGATTGAAAGTGTACCGAATAAAAACAAAAAAACCTCTAATAAATTAGAGGTTTTCAAGTGGTTTCTCCAGGAATCGAACCAGGGACACATGGATTTTCAATCCATTGCTCTACCAACTGAGCTAAGAAACCATTTATATTTTTGTTGACTTACTTCGTTGTTTTAAAGTGATGCAAAAGTAGTAAGTTTTTCTATATGAAGCAAGTATTAACCGTACTTTTTTTTAATAAAAATAAAACCTACTGATTTTCAGCCGAATTATTTTCCTGCTCTTTTCTTATATGGTCGCTCATCTCCTCCAATACAGGCTTTATCGTACTTTCCGGAAGATCACTGATCCGGATATACATCAATCCGTCGATAGCATCATTGAAGTTCGGATCTACATTAAAAGCAATCACTTTTGCATTCTGTTTGATGTATTTTTTGATCAGAACAGGTAACCTTAATTCAGGTTCAAGATCATCAATGATCTTGTCAAGCTTATTAAGATCAGATTCCATTTCCTCAAAGAAAATATTTTTATCCCGGTCGCGAAGCTTTACCTTGTATTCATTTCTCGGCGTGATATACTGTGCAACTGCTGAATCAAAGTAGTTTGAGCGCATGAACTCAATCATCAGAGATTTGGAAAATTCAGAAAATTTATTGGAAATACTTACGCCACCCATCAAAAACTTATGATCGGAATTCCTTAAACATACATGAACAATTCCCCTCCATAAAAGGAAAAGTGGAAGTGGCTTCTGCTGGTATTCCTCACAGATATAAGCACGGCCCATTTCAATCACCTTTTTAAAGAATGGGTGGATGTCCTGTTCAAACTCAAATAAAGAACTTGTGTAGAACCCTTTGATTCCATATTTCTTCATAACCTCCTTCCCCAAAGCCATTCTATAGGCCCCGGCAAGCTTCTCCGCGCTGCTGTCCCAAAGGAAAAGATGATGATAATGCTTATCATATTCATCAAGGTCGAACGGTAGATTGCTTCCTTCACCCACAGCACGGAAAGTAAGCTCTCTTTGGCGGCCGATCTCTCTCATGACAGACGGTATTTCCTCATAAGTCGTGAAATAGATCTCGTAATTTCCGTTACTGAACAACATTTTTTCTGTCCCTTTCAGGCGGTTGATGTCTTTCAGGATATCTTCCGTGGGGGTTTCATCAATGATATTCTGGACGATATTTTCTTCTCTTAAGAGCGGAAATTTTAACGTTAAATTTTTAAGGTTGATGCTTTGGGCCAATGATTTTCTCTTTTCGTAGTAAGATTTCATCATATATACCTTACGCTTCAGGAATTCTCCCAGCTCTTCAATGGTTTCCATTTCATCCATTGCTTTTACCGTGATAGGCTTTCCTATCCTGATTCTGATAGGCTTTTCCCTGTCGTTCATCATTTCTGCAGGAAGCATAAGCGTCTGTAAACTTGGATGAAGCTTTGCAATCTGGTAAAACAGGCGGCTGTTTTTAGCGTGGAAATACAGAGGAACTACCGGTACTTTAGCCATTCTGATCAGCTTAAGAGCAGGCTTTTCCCAGTCTCTGTCAAGAATTTCTCCATAGAGATTATTCTTATTCGACACTTCTCCTGCCGGAAAGATACCCACGCAGCCTCCATTCTGAAGATGTTTCAACGTTTCACGCATTCCCGAAGTGCTGCTGTAAGCTTCCTTTCTGTTTTCGAAAGGATTTACAGAAATCACGTACGGTTCCATAGGTTTAATCTTTTCCAGAAGGAAATTCCCCATTACTTTAAAATCCGGACGCACTTCCGAAAGGATTTTACACATTAAAATTCCGTCAATAGCACCCAGAGGATGGTTCGAGACCAGAATAAACGGTCCGGTTTTCGGAACTTTTGCCAAATCTTCTTCAAAAGCGACATAGCTTAAGTTCCTTTCTCTTACAAATGAGTCGAAAAAATCTTTGCCTTCCTTATCCTTTAATTTGTCGTATAATCTATTAACTTCATTTATTTTGGCAATACTCATCACGGCCGATGCGACCGGGTTTTTAAGGAACCCAATTTTGCTTAAGCCGGAGGCAGTGATAAGATCGTTTTTCGAAATTAAACTCATATGTGTTTAGTCGCAGTTAAAATTATTGTGTTACCATTTGAACCGTATTTTTGGAAATCTGTTCCAATAATACACTTTTTCCCTGGTAAAATTTGTCAATATGATCCATCTTCGCATTTCTTACTGTGAATAAAGATACATTTTTAACTGCTTTGGTTTTAAATATTTTTTGAAGTTCATCATTAAGAACATCCACATGATTGAACTTGTCTTCCAGACATAAAGCCAATGAAATAGCAGAATTCTGCATAAGAGATACCTTGATCTTATATTTGGAAAGATATCCGAAGATAAGACTCATGTGGTCTTCCGCAATGAATGAGAAATCTCTCGTTGAGATCTTTAACAGAACCTGATTCTCTTTTAAGATATAAGATTCTTCATGTTGGTTTTTATCTGAAGCTCCAACTTTAGTTCCTCCTTTGGTAGGATCTACAAAAGATTTTACATAAAAAGGGATATTTTTTTGCTGCAGAGGCTGTAATGTTTTCGGGTGAATGACACTTGCTCCGTAATAAGCCATTTCAATGGCCTCTTCATAAGAAATATTAGAAAGAAGAGAAACATCGCTGAATTTCCTTGGATCCCCCGTCATTACTCCCGGAACATCTTTCCAGATCGTCATGGCATCAGCATTCAGGCAATACGCAAAAATAGCGGCAGAGTAGTCAGAACCTTCCCTTCCTAAAGTTACTGTAAAATTATTGTCGTCAGAACCGATGAATCCCTGCGTCACATAGCAGATATCCGTATTTAAAGTTGAAATAAATTCCTCTGTTTTTGCCCAGTCTACCGTACCTTCTCTGTAAGAACTGTCCGTTTTGATATAATCTCTGGCATCCAGCCATTGGTTGGTAAACTGAATTTCGTTCAGGTATTCACTCAGGATTTTTGTAGAGATCATTTCCCCGCAGCTTACGACCTGGTCATACACGAAGCTGTAATTAGGAGATTTGTTTCTTCTTAAAAAAGAATCGATATCATCAAAAAATATATTGATCTCAGCAAAAACTGCATGGTTTTCAGGAAACAGGCCTTCCGCAATCTCAATGTGTTTTCGTTTAATCTTTTCAATCTCAGTCTGATAGTTATCCTTCTTGAAATAAAGTTCTACAACCTTTTCCAATTCATTTGTCGTTTTGCCCATTGCTGAAATAACCAGCAGACATTTGGTAAATCCCTGGCTTTGTAAAACCATGGACACATTTTTTACGCTTTCAGCATCTTTTACAGATGCCCCACCAAACTTGAAAATTTTCATTAATTTGTTAAAAATAAAATTGTTAGATTAAAAATTACATGAGTTTTTTACGGACGTCAAAATTATAAATTTACAACGAGATATGAAAGTTTCTGGCGGTTGGATGAAATTAAGATTTAATTAAAATTTAATTAAAATTGATGCTTAAGGGATATTATCAGAATTTCCTTAATTTATTGTCATCAAATGGGGAGTAATGATACCGTGCTAATTTTAAGTATACATCATTGTTGATTCTGTATAATGTTGAAAAACAATCATTAAGGTCTTTTCTAATAAAAGCTTTCTTTCTCCGATAAATTTTCCGAAATTTGGGGAAAACGTAAAAAGAAAAATATGTCAAATCAACCATTACAGACTTTAGGAGAATTTCTTATAGATAAACAGGATGACTTTCAGTATTCTACAGGTGAATTTTCCCGTCTTCTGAGTGCTATAAGATTGGCTTCAAAAGTGGTAAACAGAGAAGTAAATAAAGCCGGAATCGTAGATATAACAGGAGCTGCCGGAAACCAGAATATTCAGGGCGAAGAACAGCAGAAACTTGATGTAATCGCCAATGAAATTTTTATTACGGCTTTGTCTCAGAGAGAGGTTGTTTGTGGTATTGCTTCGGAAGAAAATGATGATTTTATTGACATTAAATGTGGTGAAAACGGTCATTTAAGTAAATATGTTGTACTGATTGACCCTTTGGATGGATCTTCCAATATTGATGTGAATGTTTCCGTTGGAACTATTTTCTCTATTTACAGAAGGGTGACAGAACCAGGAACTCCCGTTCAGCTGGAAGATTTTCTTCAGAAAGGCATCAACCAGATCGCAGCAGGATATGTAATCTACGGTTCTTCTACCATGATTGTTTATACTACCGGAAACGGCGTAAACGGATTTACTCTGGATCCTTCATTAGGAACTTATTATCTTTCTCATCCTAATATGACATTTCCTACCAATGGAAAGATTTATTCCATCAACGAAGGAAACTATATCAAATTCCCTCAGGGTGTAAAAAACTATCTTAAATACTGTCAGATGGAAGAAGGAGACCGCCCTTACACTTCGAGATATATTGGTTCTCTGGTGGCAGATTTCCACAGAAATATGCTGAAAGGGGGAATTTATATTTACCCTTCCTATTCCCAGGCTCCGAACGGAAAACTAAGACTGCTGTACGAATGTAATCCTATGGCATTCCTTGCTGAACAAGCCGGAGGAAAAGCTACAGACGGATTCAGAAGAATTCTTGAAGTAGAGCCTACAGAGTTGCATCAGAGAATTCCGTTTTTCTGCGGAAGTATTCAGATGGTGGAAAAAGCGGAGGAATTCATGCGGATTGACAGTGTAAAATAATGAAGGCAAAATATTTCAGATATTTATTAGAATTCAAACGCCCGAGCGGAACATCTCGTGGCGTTTTGCATGAAAAAGAGACCTTTATTCTCGAGATTGAAGAAAACGGAAGAACAGGAACAGGGGAGTGTGCTGTATTCAGGGGATTGAGTTTTGATGACAGACCGGATTATGAAGAAAAACTCCAATGGCTTTGTGAGAATATTGACCAGGATTATCTGTGTTTAAAAGATGAGCTAAAAGAATTTCCATCTATATGGTTCGGATATGAGCAGGCAGTTTTGAATCTGAAGTACGGGGAGCATCTGTATTTCCCAAGTAAATTTACCGAAGGGAAATCTTCTATCGTGATCAATGGACTTATCTGGATGGGAGGTATTCAGTATATGGAAGAGCAGATTCGGGAAAAGCTTGAAAAAGGATTCCATTGTATCAAATTGAAGATTGGAGTTGACTGGGAATCTGAGCACAAAATCCTTCAGAAGTTAAGAGAAAAATTCTCAAAAGATGTGTTGGAACTTCGGGTAGATGCTAATGGCGGATTTAATAGGGAAGAAGCAGAGACTGTTCTGCAGCAGCTTGCAGATCTTCATGTTCATTCTATTGAACAGCCTATAAAAGCTGGAAACTGGAATGATATGGCATTTTTATGCACCCAAACTCTAACTCCCATTGCTTTGGATGAAGAGCTGATAGGAATTACAGATCCTGTTGAAAAGAGAAATCTTTTGGAAATCATTAAACCTCAGTACATTATTCTTAAACCTGCATTGGTTGGTGGGTTTGCCGGTTCAGATGAATGGATCTCACTTGCAGAGGAGCAGAAAATCGGCTGGTGGATCACTTCCGCGCTCGAAAGTAATATAGGCCTGAATGCCATCGCACAATATACATTTACAAAAAAAAATCCGATGCCCCAAGGTTTGGGAACCGGATCTTTATTTGTAAATAATTTTGAATCTAGTTTAGAACTAAACAACGAACTGCTCTGGTTCAAGACACGCAAAGAAAAATAATTAAATTCTATGGGCAGGGCTGTTTATGTGCTCAGAGATTGCTGTCTTTCTAGGACCCAGCTGCTATATTCATTGGGAATAAATATCTTTCATACTTAATTACGGATATTACAAATAACTTCTTTAAACTAATAAAGAAGATGTTGGATTTAGAAATAAGAATAAAATAATGTTAGGGTCGGATAACTTATTATAAAGATTAATACTCTTTTATTAAATCACGTCTTTTACAAAAATTGCTTTCTTAATATATCTCACTATGTAAGAAAACTTGTTTTTAATTCTTTTCATGATAAAATATTTTATTTCTCTTTGTAATGATAATTTACAATCTTTGTGCCAATGTAGGTATTGAAATAAAGTTTAACATACAGTTCACTTTTTAGTGTTTTTTTTAATTAATCATTAAGAAATAATTGTGAAAATATTTTCGTTATTTTTTAATCGCCCTGTGATTAAATTTCTGTCAATTCCATGTAAATTCTGAAAAATATCTTTTTGAACCATTGAGCTGGAAAGATATCCCCAATGGTTTCCTATTTCATATTTAAAACTGTTCAGGATATCATCCTCTACAAAAGTACAGTCGATGATAGAAACGATATCTTTCAGTTTTTCAATATCGCTGGGGCCGTTCTTACCTAATCTGGGGGTCAGAATATTTTTAGTAAATTGTGAAATCCCCAATATCGTGTCTTTTCTGTTGAGATAAATAGAAATACGGTTGGCCAGCAGCGGAAGCTTATTATATGAATCTTCAGAGTCTTCGAAGACTTTATAGGATACATCAGCATTTAAAAGCAAAACCTGATCGATAACGCGGAGGATATTTTCTTTTTTAAGGCTGTACAGCATACTTTGAAGTACCCTGTTTCCAAGAGAATGGGCGATCAGATGTATTCGTTGATTGCAGGGAGCGAGGTCGCGGGTTGAAAAAATGTCTTTTAAAAATTGGGTGTAAAAATAGAACAGCCGCATCAGCGATGATCCTGAATTAATACTTGATGCCTTGTCATCAAAATAAGTCAGAGGAATAATACTGCTTGAAGCTGGCCAGCTCACAAAAAGAATATGCTCTACAGGGGATGCCGGATTATCGATAAACAGGTTTTTAAGATCAATAATTGCTTTTAATTCATCATCAAAATCGTAGGCATACCCATGAATAAAAATCAACACATCGCTTCTTTCTTTTGTAGAAGACATATTCTTATATAATTCATAGAACAT
Organism: Chryseobacterium elymi; assembly: GCF_003385495.1. Lineage (GTDB taxonomy): Bacteria > Bacteroidota > Bacteroidia > Flavobacteriales > Weeksellaceae > Chryseobacterium > Chryseobacterium elymi. The sequence continues at coordinate 31,532 of NZ_QNUH01000025.1, forward strand.
CCTTTGGGTTCCTCCGAGATTATTGGCTGCCAGTGGAGATTTTTTAATGCCTTTTTCGCTCCGTAAAACTTCCAGGACATCTTCATATCCCTGCTTTTCTGGCTCCGAAAATAATTTGTAATTTAAGATATTGCGGTTGGTATAATCTTTCTTCTTTTTGGCTGCTGCAGTAGGCTCTTTGTAGGTGCCAAAATCACATTTTGCGATCCTGAAATTGGGAATAGAGTATTCATCATTTGAAAATGAATCTGCTTTTTCGCCTTTGTGACGGACGATTTTACGATTGCTTAGGATATAAACAGCCATAGTCAGTAAATATTGTAAATTGGTTATATCTAAGTTAGTTAAAAATAATGAATTTATTACCCGTTCAGCATTTAGATTATCATTTCCGTAAGCCCTAAATTTTCCGTAACTTTGCCAGACTTTTTTTGCATACAATAAAAGCTAATTTAAATGGAAGAAGAAAAAAAATCACTCAATTTTATTGAGCAAATTATTGAAGATGATATGGCAAACGGTCTGAAAAAAGAACAGATCCGTTTCCGTTTTCCCCCTGAACCCAATGGTTACCTGCATATTGGCCATACGAAAGCCATCTGCATCAACTTTGGGCTGGGTGAAAAATACAATGCTCCCGTAAACCTTCGTTTCGACGATACGAATCCTGAGAAAGAAGAGCAGGAATTCGTGGATTCTATTAAAAAAGATGTGGAATGGTTAGGTTTCCAATGGGATAAAGAGCTGTATGCATCCGACTACTTCCAACAGCTTTATGAATGGGCTGTACAGATGATTAAAGACGGGAAAGCTTACGTAGATGAGCAGCCGTCTGAAGTGATTACTGAACAGAGAAAGAATCCGGCAGAACCTGGAATAGAATCACCGTACAGAAACCGTCCGGTAGAGGAGTCTCTTGACCTGTTCGAAAGAATGAAGAACGGAGAGTTTGAGGAAGGTTCAATGTCTCTTCGTGCTCAGATTGATATGGTTTCCCCGAATATGAATTTACGTGATCCTGTCATGTACAGAATTTTGAAAAGGCCTCACCACAGAACCGGTACAGCGTGGAAAATCTATCCGATGTACGACTGGGCACACGGTGAATCAGATTATCTGGAGCAGGTGTCACATTCATTGTGCTCATTAGAGTTTGAAAATCACAGACCGCTTTATAACTGGTATCTTGAGCAGGTATATGATGAATCTAAAATAGCGCCTAAGCAGAGAGAATTTGCAAGAATGAATGTCTCTTATATGATCACTTCCAAAAGAAAGCTTCAAAGGCTGGTTGCTGAAAAAGTAGTGACAGGTTGGGATGATCCGAGAATGCCTACCATTTCCGGAATGAGAAGAAAAGGTTTCACACCGGCATCAATCAAAAATTTCATTGAAAAAGTAGGGGTGGCCAAAAGAGAAAACCTGATTGAGATCCAGCTGCTTGATTTCTGTGTGCGTGAGGACCTGAATAAGGTGGCAAAACGTGTGATGGCAGTCGTAGATCCTGTAAAGCTGGTTATCGAAAATTATCCTGAAGGTAAGGAAGAATGGCTTGAAACTGAAAATAATCCTGAACAGGAAAATGCAGGGACAAGAGAAGTTCCTTTCTCCAGAGAATTATATATCGAAAGAGAAGACTTTAAAGAAGAGGCTAATAATAAGTTCTTCAGACTGAAATTAGGCGGGGAAGTTCGTCTGAAATCAGCTTACATCATCAAAGCGGAAAGGGTAGAGAAGGATGAAAACGGCGAGATCACTACGATCTATGCAACCTATGATGAAAAGAGCAAATCCGGAAGCGGAACCGAAGAAAGCCTGAGAAAAGTAAAAGGTACACTTCATTGGGTATCTGCAACACATGCTATCCCGGTAGATGTAAGAATCTATGAAAAACTCTTTACTGTAGAGCAGCCTGATGCAGAGAAGGACGTAGATTTCCTGAACTTTATCAATCCGGAATCGGTAAAGACCATTAAAGGATTTGCTGAGCCAAGCCTGAAAGATGTCGCTGTAGGAGAGCCGCTTCAGTTCCAGAGAATCGGGTACTTTACAAAAGATCAGGATTCTACGGATTCTAATTTGGTATTTAACCGTACGGTAACATTGAAAGATTCATTCAAACCGGAATAATCTTACAATGATCAAATATAAAAGCAGGACCTTCAACAAGTCCTGCTTTTTTGTTTAATGGTTTAAATCAAATTGAATAATGAAGATTATTTTATTAATTCCCAAGGGTGTGTTATACCCTTGTCTCTATCAATATGATTGATAAAAAAAGTGCCTTTTAAAAGGCATTCTTGGCCAATTTGCCTATTTTTGCACTTCACTCAATTTTCTCCCCATAAAATAATAATATTGTGAAATTAATTAGCATATATACGGGTTCTTTTAAAGGACTCTCAGAAGAAAGCTGGATGCTGGCGCTGGTCATGCTCATCAATCGTGCAGGTTCTATGGTACTTCCGTTTTTGGGAGTGTACATGACGGGGCATCTTCATTTTAGTATTGAAAACTCAGGGATTATTCTCAGCTTTTTCGGATTAGGTTCCGTATTGGGCTCATGGTTGGGAGGATTAATTACCGATAAAATCGGAGAGTACCGTGTTCAGAGCCTGAGCCTGCTTCTGAGTGTGCCTTTGTTCTGCCTGATTCCGCTTTTTAAAACAGAGGTGGGGCTGGCTGCTATTATTCTGATCCAAAGTATCGTGAGCGAGACTTTTCGTCCTGCCAACTCGGTAGCCATTACAAAATATGCTAAACCTGAAAATATCACCAGGGCTTTTTCGCTCAATCGGATGGCGGTTAACCTGGGGTTTTCTATAGGACCTGCACTGGGAGGTATACTTTCCGCTATTTCTTATGAATTTTTATTTTTCAGTAATGCCCTGGCTGCATTACTGGCAGGATTAATGTATATCCGCTTCTTCGGAAAACGGAATAAGCTGGCCTCCCTGAAGCCGAAAAAAGTAAAAGAAGCCATTGCCGTTAGAAAAGAAAATTCTCCATACCGCGACGGAAAATTCCTGCTTTACAGTTTCTTTTGTATGCTGTTCGCCATCTGTTTTTTCCAGTTATTCAGTACACTCACTATTTTTTATAAGGATACTGCGCATCTGAGCCAGCAGAGTATCGGTTATATTCTTGGATATAGCGGTTTCCTGATTGTACTTCTGGAGATGGGCTTTGTACAGATCGCGGAAAAATATTTCAACCTTGCCTTTACTTTGTTCATAGGGACTATATTATGTGGGGTTTCTTATGCAATGCTGGCTTTTGATCATTCCATTCTTACCCTTGTTGTTTCTATGACATTGCTGTGTATTGGCGAGATCTGGACACTTCCGTTTATATCTACCATAACCGCTCTGCGTTCAGGGGAGAATAACAAAGGTGCTTATATGGGAATGAACGGAATAGCCGTTGCTTTAGCTTTTATTATTACACCGTATCTGGGAACCATGACTGCAGATAAACTGGGCTTCAATACTTTGTGGATAGGAACCGGAGTATTAGCTGTGGGCATTGCTGCAGGATTTTATTTTGTGATTCCGTGGATGCTTAAAAAAAGAGAAATTAAACGTTAAAAGTTGCGGGTTTTTACCCTATGTATATAAATTACAGTAAACTTTGCTAGCTTTGTGCTGATGACGAGATTATCAGCATTCTTTTTTATTCTCACTGTGTCGTTTTTCTTTTCGCAGAAAAAGGATACTGCTGTTCTGATATCTGAGGTTAAAATTGATGCGTATAAGAAACCGGTTCTCTTTATGACCTCTACGAAATCCGTTGCCGTTGTTTCTGAAAATCTTCTGGGGCAGAATCCTCCGGAAAGACTTCTGGAAGCTGTCAATCAAATTGCGGGAGCCAGAATGGAAGAGCGCTCACCAGCCAGCTACAGGATATCAATCCGTGGAAGCACCCTGAGATCTCCTTTTGGCGTACGGAATATCAAAGTCTATCTTGACGATTTCATTTTATCTGATGCTTCCGGGAATACTTATTTTAATATCATATCCCCGAAGCTTATTAACAGGATGGAGATCTATAAAGGCCCGGAAAGTGGAGATTACGGAGCTGTGACCGGTGGAACGGTGCTTTTGCAAACCAGAAGGACTGATCATTTGTCTGCCGGAGTTGAAATAGGAAGTTACGGAACTTTTGAGCAGCATCTTGATGTTGCCCGCCAAGAAGGAAAAAATTTCTTTGAGCTTTTTCAAAATTATTACCAGACAGACTCTTACCGTGAGCAGTCGGCTGTAAAGAGGCAACAGATCTATGTTAAAGACCGTTTTACGTATGCTCCCAGAGCTTCATTAAATGCGATCTTATTGCTTTCCGATCTGGATTATGAGACTCCGGGCGGATTAACCCTAAACCAGATGGAATCCGACAGGAAACAGGCGAGACCTTCTGCCGGCGGGTTTCCGGGTGCTAAGGAACAGCATGCAGGAATCCGTAATAAAATGATTTTAGCAGGAATTTCGCACGAAACGGCTATTAGCTCATATTTTTCGCACTTTCTTTTAGTACAGGGTTCTTATGTAGATTTTAAAAATCCTTTCATCACGAATTTTGAAAACAGGTTTGAAAGGAATTTTGCAGTGAGGACTCATTTTAATTTTGAAAAAAACTGGAACAGTATATCCTTGGCGTTGAGGGTAGGGTTTGAGGGCGGGAATCAAAATATTCTGGTTAAGAATTATAACAACAATAAAGGAATACCGGGCAGCCCTCAGAATTTTGATCAGCTAAAAAATAAGTCCGGCTTTTATTTTCTGTCACAAAAACTGAATTTTAATAAAAAGCTCTTTACCGATATTTCGATAGGCTTAAATTCAAATTCCTATGAATGGGAGAGGATGTATCCGGTTTCGGAAGAGGGTAGGGTGAAATTTAAAGAACAGTGGCTTCCGAACTTTGGAGTTACTTATCTGCTGGGAAAAGGTTTTTCGATAAGAGGGAAAATCGGAAAAGGAAATTCAGCTCCTACAAGTGAAGAAATCCGGTCTTCCAACCAGGAGTTTAATGTTAATCTTGTTCCTGAATACGGCTGGAATAAAGAGGTTGGTATAAGAAAGCAGTTTGGAAATATTATTTTTATTGAAGGGAGTTATTTTGATTTCAGAATGAAAGATGCTATTGTACGAAGGCAAAATGAAAGCGGGCAGGAATATTTTGCCAATCAGGGGAACATCACCCAGAAAGGGGTGGAAGTTCTTTTAGAGTCTAAAAATTTTCATCTTAAAAATGAAATATTCAGCAGCTTTAAGTTCCGGTTTTCCGGAAGCTTCTATGATTTTAAATTCAGAAATTACCAACAGCTGGAGAATGATTTTTCAGGAAATGAGGTTACAGGAGTACCGGACACAACGGTAAACAGCTTATTCAATTTTGTTTTTTTCAAAAAGCTTAGTGTAGACTATTCTCATTACTATATCTCAAAAATACCTTTGAACGATGCCAATTCTGTCTGGTCAAAACCAAGCCTGATAAGCAATATCAGGTTAGGATTTCCAATACAGATTGATGGTGCAAAGCTGAATGTACATCTGCAGATTCAGAACCTTTACAATACGGATTACGTTGCCGGTTTTGATATCAATGCTTTTGGAAGCCGTTTCTATAATCCTGCTGCAAAAAGGAATTTTATCTTCGGAGCCCATGTTGAATTTTAACAGACTGTCATTACGTCAGAATTTGCAAAAATTGAATTAAAATCAACAAAGTGATAATTACTTCTTAGAAAGTATATTTCCAATAATCATCTGCGCATGAACGCGTGAGTTCTCAATAAACCAAAGGTGGGTATCCTTTCCTCCGCAGACAACACCGGCCAGATACAGATTCGGAACATTGGTTTCCATGGTTTCCGGATCGTATAATGGATTCAGACATTCGCCCTGCAGTTCCAGCCCGGAATTTCTTAAGAACTCGAAATCGGGAAGATAGCCGGTCATGGCAAGGACAAAATCATTTTCAATTTCCCTAATCTGTCCGTTTTCATCTTTAAAAATGACAGAATTTTCGGTAATTTCTACTATTTCTGAGTTAAAATGAGCTTTGATGCTTCCTTCTGCAATTCTGTTTTCAATGTCAGGTTTTACCCAGTATTTTACACTTTTGGAAATTTCGGAATGGCGGATGATCATAGTTACCTCGGCTCCTTTCCGGTAAGTTTCCAGGGCTGCATCCACCGCAGAATTACTTGATCCTACGACCACGACTTTCTGCTTTGCATATGGGTAAGGTTCTGTATAATAATGTTTCACTTTCGGAAGATTTTCTCCCGGAATATTCATCAGATTCGGGATATCGTAGAATCCTGTGGAAATCACTACATTTCTGGCCTTATAAGCCGCTTTTGAGGTTTCAATATCAAAGATATCTCCGGTTTTGGAAACTTTCAGAACTTTTTCATAGAGATTGATATTGATGTTCCTCTGCCGGGCGATTCCCTGATAATACTCCAGGGCTTCCTGTCTTCCCGGTTTGGGGGCGGTAGAAATAAACGGGATACCGTCTATTTCCAGTTTTTCTGCCGTGGAGAAGAAACGCATATATAAAGGGTAATGATATAAGGAATTGACGATAGTTCCTTTTTCTATGATCAGGTAAGTGAGATTGTTTTTCTGGGCTTCAAGAGCACAGTTGAGACCAATAGGCCCGCCTCCGATAATAAGGATGTCTAAAATTTCCATAGAACAAATTTACTTAAAAACCACTATATTAATCGAAAAACCAGCAACAGAACTTATCTATCATAAGTATTGTATTGGCATCAGTTTTGGTGTTTTTTATGAATTAAAAAATTGAAAAGATGAAAAACTTCATTATTCCAGTATTGTCATTAGCCTTGTTAGCGGCTTGTAAGAAAAACCCGGAAAAACCTGTTCCGAATGTGATAGATTCTATGGCTCAGGCCAGGGAAAAGAATATGGAGACGGCAGTGCAGAAGAAAAAAACGGATGAGATAGCCGTAAAGGCAGCTAATGATGGGATTCTGCAGGCTTTGAAAAGTAAAGATTATAAAGCTTTTGCAACATTTATTCATCCGGAAAAAGGAATCAGCTTTTCAATGTATGGATTTGTTAACCCAAAAGAAGATATGCATTTTTCCAAAGCTGATTTTGAAAAATTCCAGCCGACAAAGACGGTATTTACATGGGGCGCTCAGGATGGCTCAGGAGATCCGTATAAAGCAACCATCAAGGATTATTTTGCAAAATGGGTTTTCTCCAAAGATTTTACCACTGCACAGTATTCATTAAATAAATTCCAGGCTGGCGGAAATTCACTGAATAATGTAAAGGAAATATATCCCGGTAAAGATTTTACCGAAAACTATATAAAAGGTACCGAAAAGAATGGCGAAATGGATTGGAAGACTATCCGTTTTGTTTTTGAGGAATTTCAAGGGAAACAATATCTGGTAGCCGTTGTCAATGACCAGTGGACGATTTAAGAATATTGTAAAACACTTTTATGGCTTTGCAGAACTTACATTGATAGCGTTGCTTTCCATAATTAGTTTTGCCATATTTTATAAAATCATCACCAACACATTTGATACATGAGTAAACTTTTACCTGTATAAGGATTCCAATTTTCTATTAAAAAACAAATAGAGTGACCCAACGATCACTCTATTCTATAAAATTAATAATAATTATTTCTCGTTAAGTTCGATTAATAAAGAAAACCAACATTTTTGAAACATTACCACTTCCTGTGTTAGCGTCAGGACGGGAATCGCCAGGCATACTAAACTGATGCGGCTTCATCCCATCAGGATCTATAAAGCTTACAGGATTATTAAATGCATAGTTATACGGAGAATATCTTCTCATCTGCTCTGCCAATGGATCTATCACACCCCATCTGCCAATATCAGCCATATACATTCTCGCTCCGTAATCTCCCCAGCCTGTTTCTTTCTGTAATTCTTTACCGTTGTATCCATAACTGTAAGCTGGATTTCCAGCTAAAACATTATAGCCTTCATGCTTTAATCCAAATGGATAATAATTGTTTTCTTCAAGAACTTCTGCGCCGCCATTCAGGTTCTTGGAGTAGCTTAAACGCACATTTCCCAAATGGTCTGTATAGCTGTAAATATACTTATTATTTTCAAAATTGTAATAGCCCTCAGCAGTCGGCATAAATTTCAATAATGCATTAGACATAGGATTAAGAAGGGTATCATCAGATTCATATTGAAAACCATCTAAATAATCTGTAATTTTACTTACTAAACTAAAATTTATCGGGTCTTTATAACTATAGATCTTTTTAAGCTTTGTGCCATCTGCGTTTGTTCCGCCTACTTTTTTGTTCACCAACACATTTGATACATGAGTAAACTTTTACCTGCATAAGGATTCCAATTTTCTGTTAAAAAACAAATAGAGTGACCAAACGATCACTCTATTCTATAAAATTATTGCTTATTATTTCTCGTTAATATTGATTAGTAAAGAAAACCAACATTTTTGAAACATTGCCCATAATACAAATTTCAATTATTTTGATACTCTTTATATGAATCTAAAATACTTTTTTTTAAATCATCAAATGAACAAGATAAATAAGTACTATTTAATAATATTGGAGTGTGATATTTTTTATAATTAAAATTTAAAACCCATTTTTTTAATCCCTTTTTTTGCTTTATATATTGTTGTGGATTATCAACGAAAACTTTAAGATGAGGAACATTATTAATATTATATTCTTCAATTTTAATAATATCTTTCCAACTGATATTAGGATAATCCAACATGTTAATTTTATCACTTATACCTTTGCTATTAATAGAAAATATAGCATTTCGGTCAAATAATTTACTTCCTAATTGATAAATACAATATGTTGAAATAATTATATTAATTATTCCAGCTATAAAAATAACCATCCCATTACGAAATAAAAAACTGGAATATTTGGTTGGATTCATAATAAGAAATACTCCCAACATTAGTATTAAAATCATAACTACAATAATAAGAGAAAGCTTTAAGCTATTTTTTTTTATATTTTTCATAATTTATTATTCATACATTTTTTCTACAGATCTCGAGGCAATCTCACCATAAATATATCCTACCCCAAATCCTAAACCAATACCTAAAACTGTTCCTAAACCAGGTACAGGGAAAAGAGTTTCTATATATGCTCCAATTAGGGCACCTTCTGCTGCACCAACAAGTCCACCGATCGCTCCTGCAGTTGCAACCTGTGCTTTCTTACCAAATTTCCAGCCGTCTTCATATATACCATAAGAAACTTCTCCAGCTGAAATTATATTTCCTACCATCCCTGCTCTTTCTGCATACTTTGTAAATTTTGCAGTTGTTCTAAGATAATCACTTCTTAAACCTATTTGTGAATCTATAGCCCTCCCAGCATAACGAGTACTTCGTTGATTCCCTAAATTATCTATCCAATATCCACTATCATAAAGTGCTGTTCTTTGGTTAGCAATATATCCAAATCCACCCTCTGCTACTATTGAACTCCAATCAGCCATATTTTTATATGCTTCCCATGCTGGTCCATCTCCTACATATTGTCTATGAGCTACTCCTAACTCCAGTTCTACATTTGCCTCGCCATTTATTAAAGATCCGCTTGAGCTCATTGCTCCAGTCCAATATGTTAAATAACCATTACTGTTTGTTATACTGCTTGTATTCCCTGCCATTAAATCTCTATAAGCCTGTGTTTGCCCAAAAGTTGAAGTTCCACCTCCGCCTTGATCCCCACTTGCAAACCCGAAAGCAGCATAATTGGTAGATCCAAAAGAGCCGTTTCCATATAATAAGGTTGTATTGCGGTCAAAATCTCCGTTGAAAGCAGAATGTTCTCCATAAAAACTCCTTGGGTTATAGGGTGCTCTTCCGTCAGGATCTACAAAATTAACCGGATTATTGAAGGCATAATTATACGGGGAATGCCTTCTCATCTGCTCAGCTAATGGATCTATTACTCCCCATCTGCCAATATCAGCCATATACATTCTGGCTCCGTAATCACTCCAGCCGGTTTCTTTCTGCAGCTCTTTGCCATTGTACTGGTATTGATAAGCTGGATTTCCTGATAAGGCATTATAACCGTCGTGTTTTAATCCAAACGCATAATAATTGTTTTCTTCAAGAGCTTCTGCACTGTCTTAGCAAAATCTATTTTAAATTAAAATTAGGGCATTGAAATCAATACCTAACTGTTTATAAACCTCTCAAATTAGAGAATATAAGAAGGATAAACTTTTCGTCCTAAAAAAGATAGCAACTTCAGTCATTTATTATTTTACCATTCATTAATTATCATAAAAAATCATTCTTATAATATTTCAATCTACCTTCACTATCTACGAATTTTAAAAACTTTTCTAAAATAGCTCCTTTTGTTTTAAAATTATCTTTTGCTTCTTTTAATGTCATATGATTTACATGACTATACTTAGATTCATCCTTGCCTCCATCATCTTCCCAAAAGCATACTCTACAAATTTGATAATTTCCTTTTTCAAGAATTGTTTTGTAATTACAACAAGGGCATGTAAATAATTCTTTTGGAGTACCATTAACATTAATTGATAATTGATACAATTTTTTGATTTTTTCCTCTATATATGATAATTTTATTCCAATATATCTATCTTTTATATATTCAAATAATTCTTCTTTATCAAACCCTTCCTCATCAGTCATTTTTTCACGTTCTTCAATTGTCATCTTTGAATAGTCATCTAATGATAATATATTTATAGCTGAATTTAAATCTAATTCTATCATAATTTATTTTATTAAAGTTGTTGCGGCATAATTGATAAGCTGGATTTCCTGATAAGTCATTATATATTCATACTTTATCCGAATGCATAATAATTGTTCTCTTCAAAAACTTCTGCGTTGACACTTGAGTAGTTAAAGTGACTTATTTTAATTAAAAATTAGGGCATTGAAATCAATACCCTAATTATTATAAAATTCTCTCAAATTAGAGGATATAAAAAGTATAAAATTTCATCCTATAATAAGGAAGTAACTCCAACGCTGAATTTATCTTTGCTTAAATACAAATGCATCATCATCATTGTCTCTTAGTTTATTTACATACCAAGCTTCAAAATCATTTAATTTTAATAGATCGACCTTTTCTAGAGTATCAAGATTTTTTGATTCATTTTGTATAAAAATGAATATTTTTTCATATGTTTCAGCAATATTTAATAGCTCTTTAAGGATTAACTTTATACTTTCAAAATCTATTCCCATTGTCCCAACTATAAAAATATCATAGCTTTCAATCTCATTTATAATTGCATAAACTAACTGGTTAAATACATCAATAATTTCTTTAGGCTTTATAAATTCTAAATTGTATTTTTTAATTAATTTTTCATAGTTCTCAATAGATAAATCCTTATTATCTATATATTCTGAGATTTTAATAGAATTATGAAAAGGTAAATTAATATAAAAGATTTTTTTTGAAGGATCTAACTTGTTATCTTGTGATAAGTAATTATTAAACATTACATATACACTTCCAATCTCTAAATCGATATTTTTATTAAAAATCATTATTTGTTTATACATTATTTTATTTTACGGGTAGTTTATAAACTTTATAATTATCTATTAAAGGATTTCTTCTTATAAAGTTTCCTTTATTGATAATTTCCTCAATATATTTAAAATTGCCACTTTCTATTCCATATTTAATAGCTGCATTCATTCTGTGATTTCCATCTGTTAAAATATATTTTCCTTCATAAATATATCCTGCTCCTCCGGTGGGCTTGTAGGTGCCATTTGACATTTGTTCAAAATATTCGGCAACTTTAGCTGGATTAATTCCTCTTTGAGTACTTAAAATACCGTTCGCTTCTGCTTCTGCAGAAATTTTTGAAATTATAGAAACTTCTTCTACAGCACCTGCAACATTTCCAATTCTCCCATATCCTCCAAACATATTATATCCTCCGCCACCAAAATCCTGCATTATTTCTATATGAGAGCTATTCATCAATCTAAAAGACCTATCTAAGCTAGATTCTCCTTCATTATAAAAAGGATTATCACGGTTAGCTCTGTATTCTTCCATTGGATTATAATTAGCACCTGTTATTAATCCAAATAATCTAACTCCGTCGGCATCATAATCAGCAATCCTTTCAGCAGGGCCAACCTCTAATCGGCCTGAGCTTTTTTTACCTCCTCCAAATAGACTTTTGAAGAAATTTTTAACAGATTGCCAAGTACCTGGTTTAGGGCCATTACCTTGGGTTCCTCCACCTCCACCTTGATCTCCATCTGCAAAGCTAAAGGCAGCATAATTCGTAGATCCAAAAGAGCCGTTTCCATATAATAATGTTGTGTTCCGGTCAAAATCTCCGTTGAAAGCAGAATGTTCTCCATAAAAACTCCTTGGGTTATAGGGTGCTCTTCCGTCAGGATCTACAAAATTAACCGGATTATTGAAGGCATAATTATA
>NZ_QNUH01000026.1 GCF_003385495.1 Chryseobacterium elymi
CAATGGCAGCAGCGCAGAAGTTCTTGAAGAAAACAATTATTATCCATTTGGGTTAAAGCATGAAGGATATAATGCTTTGACAGGAAATTCTGCTTATAAATATCAATATAATAGTAAAGAATTACAGCAGGAAACGGGACAGTATGATTATGGAGCGAGATTCTATATGCCGGATATTGGACGTTGGGGAGTGGTAGATCCATTGGCGGAAAAATATATCAATTGGTCTCCATATACTTATAGTATAAATAATCCTATTCGTTGGATTGATCCAGACGGACGAGGTGTAACTGATGTTGTCTTAAGAGGAGATCAGGCTAAAGAAGCTTTTGAGCAGTTAAAAAATGCGTCAAGTAATTTAAATCTGAAAATGGACTCGAAAGGAAAAGTTACCGGAACGCTTAAGAAAGGAGCAACCGCAACAGATGCTGAATCAACTTTGCTTTCAGCTATGAGCAATAAAAGTGTAGTAGTAGATGTATTAGCTCAAAGTAGTAATGTCATAGAATCAGATAATACAGCAATATTTGGAGGAGCATTCAGAGGCAGTACTATTAACTCCTCAATAGATGCATCCTTAGAAGGATCACCAAATACAATAACTCATGCAAATCAAATTATAAATCCTACGGATTTAGGTGCAATAGATACTTATTATAGTGCATTAAAGGGCGTTGGAGTTATGCACGAAATACTTGAAGCTTATGATGGTGCAATAAATAGTCCAGGTGCAATAAATACTGTAGGAAGTAAAAACCGAGAGGTAAGTTGGGACAGTTATCTGTCAGCACATAATAATGCAAGTACTTTAGATCCTCGAATAAACTATAATTTGCAATCTGAGAATAAAATTTTACCAAGAACTACAGGAGGTAATATAAGAATTGAAAGAACACTTTACAGACAAGTAAATGGTGTTAGAGAGTCAAAATCATTAGGAACTGTCGAAATTAAACCCAAAACAAAATAAATGAAAACCATATCATTTTTAATAATAATCTTGGTGATGAGTTGTTGTTCTAATAAATTATCTACAAGAAATGATGATACTAATAGTTCGTATGAGATCTTAAAAATTGACAGCACTAAAAGTATGTATTTAATACAAATCCGAAATGGTAAGATTAATGAATTAGTATTATCAGAAAGAAATTGTAAAGTAAAAAGTAAAAATAAAATAGTTGTAGGAAAGAAATACTCGTTAAGAATTGATCCTTTAGACTCATACTTTAACGATGATGATTTTGAAAAGGCTGAGTTTAAGGTAGATGACACTAATGTTAAAAATCTTACACAAGGAACTATTTATATGAGTAATAATCTTTGCGGACTTTATATATCTGAGTAATAAAATATAACTCCCCGCTACGCAAAGTCTGTGACTTTGAGTAGATAAAAATAACCCACCGCAATTGCGGTGGGTTTTGTGTTTTATAAATCTGCTGCGTTTTTTGGCAAAAAAATCTTTACACTTTTTATTGGTGAGCATTTTTTCCACGAGGCGGAAAATGGTTTGCTTGTCTTCCTCTTCCAGTTGTGGGATTAATCTTATTTGTTCAAGTTCTGTTTTATCCTCTAGGATAACTTCTTTAGGAATAGAACCGTCATGATTAATAATTTGATCGGTATTCATATCAAAAAGCTGCGCCATTTTCTGCAGTTCTTCTGTAATCTTCCCCAAAATCCGGAACATTTAAAAATATAGTTTTTACATTTGGAATACTATGAAAAACAGTAAATTTTCAGAAGTTCAGATTATCAAGATTCTATCTGAACAAAATCAAGGGAAAACAGTGAATGATACCTACTTTCCCATTTCCCTGCAAAATCATTTAGAGACATTACCTATAAAAAATGAGCTACTGTGAAAACATTGGTTTTATTATTAAAATTGATTTACAACCCCACGATCTCTACTTCACCCTCCCCGGATTCTGCTTCAAAAAACTATCCCAGCCGCTATAAGATTTTGTATCTGCAATAGTTCCGGAATTGAAATGATGGCAGACTGCAACAGCCAAACCATCCGAAGCATCCAAATATTTGGTAGGGAATTCTTTCAGTTTTAAAAGGTTCTGAAGCATTCCGGCTACCTGTTCCTTGCTGGCATTTCCGTTTCCGGTGATGGCCATTTTAATCTTCTTAGGAGAGTATTCCGTGATGGGAATATTTCTGTACAGGCTTGCGGCCATTGCAACGCCTTGCGCACGCCCCAGTTTAAGCATACTCTGCACATTTTTCCCGTAAAATGGAGCTTCCAGAGCAACTTCATCCGGATGATATTCATCGATCAGAGCTAATGTTTTGTCAAAGATATATTTAAGTTTGGTTTCGTGATTCGGATATTTTTTCAGGATCAGCTCGTGGATAGAAATCATTTCCATTTTACTTTTGGTCACGGAAATAATGCCGAAACCCATAATCGCTGTTCCGGGATCAATCCCTAAAATTATCTTCTCTGAAATCATGGTTCAAAGATAGCGTTTATAAATCTTTTTTGTTGAATTGTAATAAGGTTTGATTAGGTCTTATTTTAATTGTTTTTCAGCAATAGGAATCCATCTTCCATCATGGCGAAGAAGTAGAATTTTATCGACTAAAAATTTAGTTTTATATTCTTTGTTCTTATAAATCTCCCATGCTTTCAGATAGTTATCAAAACTAAGGTTTCTGTAGCCGACAGTCATGTGAGGCGTGAAAGATTTCTTGCCAAAACTAAAGTGCTGTATTATCCTTTGATGAAGTAGATTTAAATTTTCGTTGGCTTCAGGATGGACAAAAATGACCGAATTTTTTGGATTAGGAAAGCTTCCGAAACCATTCAGTAGTATTTCAAAGGGAGGGATATCCGTATCTATCTTCTGGAAAGCAGTATGAATATCACTTTCCAGCTCAAGTTCTCTTTCAAAAGGCGATAATAAAGTAATATGTGCATCATTTGTTAATGCTTTTGAATTATCATAATTCGCAGCAAGATCTTGTTTGAACACCTTTACTTCATCAATGATGTCCTGTGGAGGATAAATGGCAATGAAATACATTTTTTTCATACAGCAAAGTAAATATTTTTTATAATATTCAAATACATAAGAAAATTATGCATAGATTTACAAGGTATAAAAACAAGATTTTTGAAAAAGAACAGTCTTTACAAAGGAACGCTCCAGAACATTATTTTGAAACTGCTTTCTAAAGAAGTGAAAATGTATGGCTATCAGATTACCCAACGTGCAAAAGAACTTACAGACGGGGAGCTTGAGATGACGGAAGGTGCTTTGTATCCGCTGCTGCATAAATTGGAGAATGACGGAATGATAACATCAGAAGTTCAGAAGATCAATGGAAGGGACAGAAAATATTATCTTCTGACAGAAAAGGGAAAGAAACATCAGGCTGTTCAGGAAAACGAAATGAAAAGTTATTTGTTAAACCTAAATACCATTTTTAACATATGATGACCCAAACGCAGGAAAACGAGGTTACAGACTATCTTATTTTTCAGGAGCTCCCACTTGATATTTTACTTGAAGTAAAAGACCATATGCTCTCCCAGATTGCAGACATCCAGCTTCAAAAAAAACTGGATTTTGAAAATGCATTTCTGAACGTTAAAAAATCCTGGGACGGAGAATTTAAAATGGTAAGTTACTTTTTATTTTCTCCTGCAGAGATTCCATTGATTGTAAAAAAAATAATTAAGGAAAAATTCAATGTACTCCTGAAAAAATCTTTTATAATAGGTCTTGTTTTCTTTGGAATTAACCTTTTGTTGATTTATTTATCAAAAAGCCAGGAAGAATACAGAATATTTTTCAGACTGCTGAATGGATTGTTTTTGCTGACAATGGGGATGGTATGGTTTTTTAATATTAAAATCTGGAAATACATGAGAACAGACTTTAAATACAAAGGAAAATGTTTTTACACCTTATACCAGCAGAATGTAGGGCTGATGGTAATCGTTACGATTTCCATGCTACAGCTCCTCGGAAAAAACGGGCATTACGCTTACCAGTTTTTCAGAACGCAAAATACATCTGAAATTGCCGGAACACTCATTACATTACTGGTTCCTTTTATCCTTCAGAGTTCAATGATTTTTACCTTGCTCAATTTTTTTGAACATAAAAAGACTTTGAAAAGAATGCAGAATTTTCTTCAGTCCGCTGACAATTAATGTTCACAGATAGCAATTCATATCCATGTTTTATATGTAAAGAAAATTATTGTTTTGTTCTAAGCTGCAATAGAATATTCTCAAGATTGTCCGTAATCTTTTTAACTTCCACATGAGGTCTGAATGTTGAACTTTTTCCCTTTTCTTCATCCGCAATATTGGATAAAATAATAACTGATGTTTTGGTTTGTGGATAATAGATATCCAGAGAAGGGGAGCCCTTTACATAGCCGCTGTGAAAATAACCTTCAGGGCTTCCGATATTGATCATGATCCCATAGCCATAGCCCATTTTTCCTAAAACTGCATGATGCCTTTCCGAGCTTTTAGAAACAAACTGCTTCAAAGTTTCAGGTTTCAGGATCTTTCCTCCATAAATAGCATTGTTCCAGATGTGGAGATCCTCTATGGTAGAAAGAATGCCGCCTGCCGGGGTTCCTATATCTTTTCCTCCCAGCCTTTTGGGCATATTCGGAACGGCGACAAATTTTGTAGCATTTCCCAAATAGGCACTTGCAAAATCCTTACCTTCAAAGATATTTCCTGTAGAAGAATTTTTCATTTCTGCTTTTTTGA
Source organism: Chryseobacterium elymi (assembly GCF_003385495.1). Taxonomy (GTDB): domain Bacteria; phylum Bacteroidota; class Bacteroidia; order Flavobacteriales; family Weeksellaceae; genus Chryseobacterium; species Chryseobacterium elymi. The sequence continues at coordinate 4,754 of NZ_QNUH01000026.1, forward strand.
ACAGTTCCATGACATTTTCATCGTATGATTTCCCTGAAACAACTTCTATAATTTGTCCCAGAGCATTAAAGCCGTCATTGGAATAGAAAAAATCCGAACCACTTTTGAACATAAGCTTTCCTCCGAAAGTATTTAATCCCGAAGTGTGATTTAAAAGTTGGTGAATAGTAATATTTTCATACTCTTTGGTTTGAAATGATTTCAGGTATTTGGATGCTTTGTCACTAACGTTCAGTTTTCCCTGTTCCATCTGAAGAAGAACAAGAGCAGCAGTAAACTGTTTGCTTACAGACCCAATAGCAAAAACCGTATTGCTGTCGATTTTTATCTTATTTTTAAAATCAGAATAGCCGTTTTCTTTCCTGTACAGTTGCAGGGAATCTTTAAATACGGCAATACTTCCGTTGAAATTATACTTTTTAAATACAGAATCAATCTGCTGTTCCAGAAGTGTTTTTTGAAAAGCCGTAATTGTGGAATCAATAATTACATTTTTGTCAACCGGTTTTTTGGGAGTTTCAGTTTTGCATGAAAATAAAAAGCAGAAAAGCAGAAGGAGTGTAAAATTTTTTATCACAGGTGTTTTATATTAAAAGTTACTGATCTTGGGATTATTACATTATTTAAATATAAGAAAATCCTTTGGGGTCTCAAAGACAAGCAAAATTTGTGCTAAGCTAAGTCCGTTCATTGACTGAACCCAATTTTTTTATAATAGTACAAAGAATCAGAGCTACTTTTGTTACGGGTAGACAATGAAAAAGGTGTTGAAGTAATATTTTGGATGTGGGAAGTGTCAGGAATTAGGCATGGCTTAACAAACTGCAGGGATAAATAATATTACTATTTCAGAATCAGATCGCAGAACCAGAAAACATAGTCACTGTCTTCATCTTCAGGACTGGCTTTTGGCTTAGGATAGGTTTTCTTTACCGTCTCTCCTGTTTCAAACTGAACAGGATTTTTAAAAATAGGCCCATCAAAAGTAAATGTGTGGAATTCCCCATTCTCTCCACATGGATCAACATTTTTAGGAAGATCATTGATGAAGTCCTGGTCAATAATTCTTCCTGCAAAACTTTTGTCCAGATAAGTTTCATTCACACACGTCACAATTGTTTTGAAGCCAAGGTCAAGAAATTTGTGGATGAGATCGGTTGTATTTTGCTTCCAAAGTGGAAATAGAGCTTCCATTCCTATCGAATTCAGCTGGTCTTCACGGTATTTCCGGAGGTCTTCCAGGAAAATGTCCCCAAAAACAGACTGCGTAATGCCCATATCTTGAATGTCCGACATCGTTTTACCCATAATCTCACGGTATTCTTCCATGGACGGTTCCTTGGGGAGTTCCATTTTAATCAAAGGCAGTCCTATATTTTCGGCTTGCTTTTCCAAAAGTGAAACATGAACACCATGCATCGAAATCCTCTGAAACTCTTTATTGATACTGGTAAGCAGAGTTGTAACTTCAGTCTGATTTTCCTGCTGGATTTTATAAAAGGCAAGTGCGGAATCTTTTCCGCTGCTCCAGTTGAATACGGCTTTAGGTTTCATTAATTGATTCTGCATTTTATTTTGCTGCATCATTCATTTCTGCTTCAAATTGTGCTAATCCGGCTTTGGTACTTCCTTTATCAGTTGCTGTTTGCCATTCTTTCGTGGCTTTGGTTTTGTCACCCAGACTATAATAATAACTTCCTAAAACTGTATGGCCTTCAATCTCGCCCATGCTGATGATTTTTTGCCCTAACCTGATGATTTCAGGATTCTGTTTAGGCTTTTTCAGTTTATTTTTTAAGACAGCTTCCATTCCACCCACATCGTTCATCACCATTAATCCAAATTTCTCCATGCATGCCTTTGCAAGACCTCTTGTGCACAAATCATCAATGGTTTTTGTGTAATTTGTCATTGCGTTTTCATCAAATAATTTGTCAAAATCATTGGATTTGGCTCTTGTTTTACGATAATATTCATAAAGAAGCTGTGCATTTTTCTTAGCCAGGGTATCATCTTTTCTGTTGTTTTCGGCAAGGCTATCTTTCTTTAGATCCCACTTAGTGTCCTTAACCCAGGTTGAATTACCGGCCAAACGGTTTTTAGACATTTTAAAGATAAAAATATCCTTATCCGGAAAAACAACCACGGAATCATTTTTCACAAAATAATCTCCTTTTCCATATCCTGCAATATCGACCTTTCCATTACCATCAAAAGCAAAATATGGGTATAATGTTTCTTTAGAATTGGTCATAAAATAACCCTGGAGGTTGTTATCAGCTTCTTGAGCATTGAAGAGTCCGCAGGAAATAATTCCAATCAGGAATAAAATATATTTCATTAGTTAAAATGTTGCTGTTGTGTAAAAATACAAAAAACCTCAAAGAAATCTCCTTGAGGTTTAATTTATAAGTTGAATATTGCTCAACAATGTTTAAAATTGTCTGGGCTTACATATTTCTTCTGTATTTACCACCCACTTCAAATAAAGCATTGGTAATCTGTCCAAGAGAACAGTATTTAACAGCATCCATCATCACGGCAAATAAGTTTTGCTGGTTGATTGCTGCATACTGCAATTGTTTTAAAGCTTCTGCAGATCTGTCTTCATTAGATTTCTGGAAATTATGTAAAGTTTCGATCTGAACCTGCTTTTCTTCCTCAGTAGAACGGATCACCTCTCCCGGACGTACTGTTGGCGAACCGTCTTTTCCAAGAAAAGTATTCACTCCGATAATCGGATATTCTCCTGTGTGCTTCAGCCATTCATAATGCATCGATTCTTCCTGAATCTTAGAACGCTGGTACATGGTTTCCATAGCGCCCAAAACACCACCTCTTTCCGTAATTCTGTCGAATTCCGCATAAACCGCTTCTTCCACAAGATCCGTTAATTCCTCAATAATAAATGAACCTTGAAGCGGGTTTTCATTTTTAGCTAATCCTAATTCTTTATTAATGATCAGCTGTATTGCCATTGCTCTTCTTACAGACTGCTCAGTCGGTGTTGTAATCGCCTCATCATAAGCATTGGTGTGAAGAGAATTACAGTTATCATAGATTGCATAAAGCGCTTGAAGCGTCGTTCTGATATCATTGAAATCAATTTCCTGCGCGTGCAGTGAACGTCCTGAAGTCTGGATGTGGTATTTCAGCATCTGACTTCTTTCGTCTGCTCCGTATTTCAGCTTCATAGCTTTTGCCCATATTCTTCTTGCTACACGACCGATTACCGAGTATTCGGGGTCGATACCGTTAGAGAAAAAGAATGATAAATTCGGGGCAAAATCATTGATATCCATTCCTCTTGACAAATAATATTCCACGTACGTGAAACCATTTGCCAAAGTAAACGCCAGCTGAGAAACCGGATTCGCGCCCGCTTCTGCAATGTGATATCCTGAAATAGAAACGGAGTAGAAGTTCCTAACTTTTTCCGTGATAAAATATTCCTGAACGTCACCCATTAAACGAAGGGCAAATTCAGTAGAGAAAATACAGGTATTCTGAGCCTGGTCTTCTTTTAAAATGTCAGCCTGAACCGTTCCACGAACTGTCGCGATGGTTTTAGCCTTAATTTCGGCATAAGCTTCAGCAGGAATCACTTCATCTCCTGTAATTCCTAATAATTTTAATCCTAAACCATTGTTGGAAGGAGGAAGTTCGCCATTGTATTTCGGTCTTTCTAAGCCTCTATCATCAAATTTTGCTTTTAGAGCTTTTTCAACATTTGCCTCGAGATTATGCTCGGCAATATATTTTTCAACATTCTGATCAATGGCTGCATTCATAAAGAAAGCCAGCAGCATTGGAGCAGGACCGTTGATGGTCATAGAAACCGAAGTCATCGCATTTACCAGATCAAATCCGGAATACAATTTTTTAGCATCATCTAAAGTCGCGATAGAAACTCCCGCATTTCCGATTTTACCATAAATATCTGGTGGTAGAGCTGGATCTTGTCCGTATAAAGTTACAGAGTCAAACGCTGTAGATAGACGTTTTGCATCCATTTCCGCAGAAACGTAGTGGAATCTTCTGTTCGTTCTTTCAGGACCTCCTTCTCCGGCAAACATTCTTGTCGGATCTTCTCCTGTTCTTTTGAAAGGATAAATTCCGGCTGTGTAAGGGAATCCTCCCGGTAGATTTTCCTGTCCTTTCCACTTGATCAGGTCACCCCAGTCCGTATATTTTGGTAAAGCAATCTTTGGAATTCTTAAGTGGGATAAAGATTCTGTTGAAGTTTCCACTTTAATTTCCTTTCCTCTTACAAAATAAGAATAAAACTCTTCGTGAAAAGCTTTTTTCGTATCATCCCAGGTTTTTAAGAAGTCGATATTTTCCTGCTGAAGATCTTTTTCTGCTTTTTGATATTCAGCGTCCAGGGTTTCATTCGAAAGGAAGTTTTTTACCCCTTCAATATGATACATTTTTCTGGCAAGCTCAGCTTGCTTTTCAACGTTGGCGTCATATTGTCTGTTGTTTTCAACAATTTCAGAAAGATAACGAACTCTTTTTGGAGGAATGATGGTTACTTCGTCTGTAATTTCCTGTTCAACAAAAGTTTTTAAATCTAAACCTGAAAACTTATCGTTTACTTTTGAAATTAATCGGTTGTATAGTTCTGTAGTTCCGTGGTCGTTGAACTGAGATGCTTTTGTAGCATATACCGGCATTTCATCCAGCTGCTGTTCCCATAACAGATGGTTTCTCTGAAACTGCTTTCTAACGGCTTGAAGGGCATCAAGAGCCCCACGTTTATCAGATTTATTTAATGCCACTAAATCAGCATAATCCAGCATGTCAATCTTCTCCAGCTGAGTGGATGCTCCATATTCAGGAGTCATCACATACATGGAAACATCTGCAAAATCAGAGACTTCCGAGCCGGACTGCCCAATACCTGAGGTTTCCAGAATGATAACATCAGGATGAGCCAGTTTCAGAACATTCAAAGCAGAATGAATGAACGGAGAAACGGAAACATTATTTTCTCTGGTAGCCATCGAACGCATATAAACTCTAGGATCATTGATCGCATTCATACGGATTCTGTCTCCCAAAAGGGCGCCTCCTGTTTTCTTTTTAGAAGGGTCAATGGAAATAATAGCAATCTTTTTATCAGGATTTGAACGGATAAAACGTCTTACCAGTTCATCTGTTAATGAAGACTTTCCCGCTCCACCAGTACCTGTAATACCAATGATAGGAATATTTAGATCTTTTGATTTTTCGTCAATTGCTTTTACCAATTCAGGTTTTTCTTCTGAGAAGTTTTCAACGGCAGAAATGACTTTAGCAATGCTTGTGGAATTTTCAAAACTAATTGAATCCAGATCAGCAGAGGTTATATCCTTTCCTGTTGCAAAATCTGATCTTTTAACCAAATCATCGATCATGCCCTGTAAGCCAAGTTCACGACCATCATCCGGAGAATAAATTCTGTCGATTCCGTAAGACATGATATCCTCAATTTCTTCCGGCAGGATTACACCGCCGCCGCCGCCGAAAATCTTAATCTGCGGAGAGTTTTTTTCTCTTAAAAGGTCGTAGATATATTTAAAATATTCATTGTGGCCGCCTTGATATGAGGTTAGGGCAATGGCATTGGCATCTTCTTGGATAGCTGTGTTAACAACTTCTTCTGCTGATTTGTCGTGTCCCAGGTGGATCACTTCACATCCTGTTCCCTGGATCACGCGGCGCATGATATTAATCGCAGCATCGTGTCCGTCAAATAATGACGCCGCTGTTACGATTCTCACTTTGTTGGTTGGAGTATATTTTTGGGTTTCCATAAAAAAATCTAGAAAATTTCTGAATTTTCAAATATAATAATAAAATAAGAACCGTCTGTTTTTATTTAAAGTATTGATTTACAGTGTTTAGTTTAGGTTGTGTGGGTTTGTTTTTTCCCTGCTTAATGATTGATCATTTAAAAATGATAAGTAAATTATCTATTTTTGCAATATAATATATATACTATGAAAAAGGCTTGGATGTATTTTGCTTTAGGAACAGTTCTTAGTTTCCTTATCAATTATTTTTTTTACAGTTCTGATAATGTAGGTCTTGATATATATTATGCACTGTCTTTTGGGATAGCATGGGGAATTGCTTATTATCTGGATACGCCCAATTTTACATTGCCGCAAAAATTAGGTATTTCCTTTGTCGCAATGGGTATTTTGGTGCTAATTGGAACATTCATATTCAGCCTTGAGCTTGCGATTCCGTCTATCCTGAAATTTTCTACAGTTTTTGTAGCCTATTACTTAATTGCTAGTTTCAGGGCAAGCAAATCCCTGCGCAATTAATGCATTAATAAGAAGCTAACAATTCCCAAGCCCATTAATAAGAACGTAAATAAAACGGTGTTGATAAAGAATAAAACAGCACCAACTAAAATAGTCAGGGCAGGGTGCGTGCGGTAGGTCTTATAATGAGCTACAAAAAAATAACATCCTGCATAAACAGTAGCCCCTGTAGTCAGCAACCCTTTCATAATAATAGCAAAGCTGCTTGTTTCACCAAAATAGCTAAACACCTTATTCAGTACAAAAAGAAGAAGGGTGAGCAATAATAAAAAAGAAAAGTAGTGGAGGGTAAAAACACCGTGATCAAAATACCACCACTTTTTTTTACTGTGAAATATCCATAGCAGAAAAGCAAACAGAGGAAGATATATGAAAAGAGCTTTTGGTAAATTGTGAACCGAACTCTTAATAAACATATTGGTAATCTCACTAGGGGAATGGCCTTTTTCTTCCAATTCAAAGATTTTAGCAACGAAAGGGCGGAAGGTCTGATACTTGTGCGCGTTCTTTTGATTTCTCTTATCAAAATCTTCCATAGACTGTAGTCCTAAAGATTTTGTAATGCTCTTATTCTCTTTAAATATATTTTCAACATCTACATCATCTTGAGCTGTACTTTTAACTTGGCTGGAATCTAATGCACGAGTTAGCATTCCGCCGCTAAGGGAATCTGCCTTTAGTACTTCCGGAGATTGTAAAGCTTCATTTACAGCTTTATTTTTAACAGCTTCTTTTTGAATCTCTTTATTGATTTCTTTTGCCTGGCGGGTCCTTTCCTTTCCAAAATTTAAATCTGTTATTTGGAATGAAATAAACAGAAAAGTGACAAAACTTATAAAAATGTAAAGCTTTACAGGAGGAACAAACTGCTGTCTTTTCCCCTCCAGATAAACCTGCGTAAGTCTTCCCGGCTTAAAAAGCAGATTTTTCATAGTTCCCCAAAACTGACCGTCATAATGAGTGAAATCTTCAAAAAAGTGAGTGAATAAATAGTAAAAAGGATGGCGGCTTTCTATATTTTGCTGTCCGCAGTGCGGGCAGAATCTTTCTTCAACCTGGTGCCCGCAGTTCAGGCAGGTTTTATCTTCTCTTATTTTTCCGTGGCTCATGGATAGTTTGGGACTATGATTTGGACACAAATATAAATATTTCGTCACATAAAATAATCACATTAATAAGCTTTAAAGGAAATCTTTAAAGTAAAATTAATAAAGTCCGAGTTTAATACTCAAACTCTTTGTGTTATCATGTATGTTTTAGAATTTTGAAATGTTTTTTAATTAGTCATCATTTTACAAGTCATATATCAAGTCAATTGTTGATAATCAATTAAAAGGAATTGAAATCCGGAGATAGTACAGATTAAATAAAATATGTTTTTGGGTTACAAAAATAATTTGTACCTTTGCACACCCTTTTAGGGGAAAATTATGTTTAATCTTTAACTAAAACGTGTGAATACATTAAGTTACAAAACTGTTTCAGCGAACAAAGCTACTGCTAATAAAGAATGGGTTGTGGTAGACGCTGAAGGACAGCCGTTAGGAAGACTAGCTTCTACGGTTGCAAAGATTTTGAGAGGTAAGCACAAAACGAACTTTACACCTCACGTAGATTGTGGTGATAACGTGATCGTTTTGAATGCTGGGAAAATTACGCTTTCCGGAAATAAGTGGGCTGATAAGACTTACATCTGGCATACAGGTTACCCTGGTGGACAGAAGTCTATGACTGCGGCTGAACTTCAGAAGAAAGATTCTTTAAAAGTATTGGAGAAATCTGTAAAAGGTATGTTGCCAAAGAACAGATTAGGATCTGCTTTATTAAAGAACCTTTATCTATATGAAGGAACTGAGCACAAACATGAAGCTCAACAGCCTAAAACAATTAATGTTAACGAATTTAAATAATTAATTATGTCTATAGTTCACAAAATCGGAAGAAGAAAAACTTCTGTAGCAAGAGTTTATGTAAGACCAGGTTCTGGTGTTATTACAGTAAACGGTAAAGATGCTGCAACTTATTTCTCTACAGACGTGATGGTTTACAAGCTGAACCAACCGTTTATCCTTTCTGAAACTGTTGGTCAGTATGACGTTACCGTAAATGTTTTCGGTGGTGGTAATACAGGTCAGGCAGAGGCTATCAGATTAGGTATTTCAAGAGCTTTATGTGAAATCAATGCTGAATTCAGATTAGCTTTGAAGCCAGCTGGTTTACTTACAAGAGACGCAAGAATGGTGGAAAGAAAGAAGCCAGGTCAGAAAAAAGCAAGAAAGAGATTCCAATTCTCAAAACGTTAAGATTTGCTGTTGGCGAATGGCTATTAGCTATTGGCTACAGAAATGTATTAAATTTTATTTAAACTTAATCTCGGCGAAAAGCCAATTGCCAAAAGCAAAAAGCAAACCGCCAATTGCCCGTTACGTTTAGCATCCAAACACTTCTCCCATCTAAAGAAGTTGTTGATTGTTTAAAAGACGGAAAGTAAACTAACAAAAACAGAAAACATGGCAAAAGCAAATGTAAAAGACCTTTTAGAGGCTGGCGTACACTTCGGTCACATGACCAGAAAGTGGAATCCAAATATGGCTCCATACATTTTTATGGAGAAAAACGGTATTCACATTGTAGACTTACATAAAACAGCAGTTAAATTGGACGAAGCTTGTAGTGCTTTAGAAAAATTAACTTCTGCAGGTAAAAAAGTTCTTTTCGTAGCTACTAAGAAGCAAGCGAAAGAAGTGGTTGCAAAACACGCTTCTGAACTTAATATGCCTTATATTACAGAAAGATGGCCTGGAGGTATGTTGACGAACTTCGTTACAATCAGAAAGGCTGTAAAGAAAATGAACCATATCGACAAAATGAAAAAAGACGGTACGTTCGAAACTTTATCTAAAAAAGAAAGATTACAGGTAGACAGACAAAGAGCTAACCTAGAGAAAAACTTAGGTTCTATCTCTGACATGGTTCGTCTTCCTTCTGCAATCTTCGTTGTAGATATCATGAGAGAACATATCGCTGTAACTGAAGCTAAGAAATTAGGTATTCCAGTTTTCGGTATTGTTGATACAAACTCTGATCCAAGAAAAGTAGACTTCGTTATCCCAGGAAACGATGATGCTTCTAAATCTATCGATATGATCCTGAACATCGTTTCTGATTCTATCAAAGAAGGACAGTCTCAAAGAAAAGCTGATAAAGAAAAATCTAAAGAAGAAGGAGAAAAAGTGTCTGCTGAAACAGATACTGATTTCGATGCTGAATAATTAAAGATTTTCTTTAATATAGGAAAAACGCTGGATTCTGTCCAGCGTTTTTTGTGTTGTAATTTTGTAAGAACCCCGCTCAATCGAGAGGGGTTTTATTTTATTTAATTGCTGATCTTTATAGCATAAGATGTTGTGATGTACTTTGTAGAATCGTAAGAGGAGTTACAGAGCATTCCGGAGAGTCTGTAATTCCGGTTTTTAGGCACCATTGTATAACCAACCTTTCCGGAGCCTATCGGGATCTTTTTAAAGAAGCCTGTGCTGCTCACAGTAAGAACCATATTGCAGGGAGATTTATTTTCCACCGAAATAGAAGTTCTGGGGTTGCCGGGAGAATCCTCGTTAAGAAGATCCGTTAAAACATCTGCTGTTTCAGGTTTATAGGTCTTAATAAGCTCCGCATATTCTCTTTCCGTACTCATCACAGTACTTCCCGTACTTGAAGGAGTTCTTATGGGGTAGCTAGGATAACTGCTGTAGCTGGCACTGCAGCTTATAAGGATAAGTGAAATTCCGGAGAAAGTGGCTAGCTTTTTCATACAGATTATTTTTTTGATCTTTTCTTTTTTGAAGGTTTCACAGGTACGGTTTCCTTTTGATCTTTTGCCGCTTCTTTATTGGCATCAGGCCTGGGCGTACCGGGATTTTCAATCACTACAAATATACCTTTTTTTATGTCTTTCTGAGAAGAGTACTTTACATCACAGACATTACTGTTCAGGGTATAGGAGCCTTTATTGAGAATGATAAAATTTTCTCCGTGTGCAGGCACTGCCAGGTTGTAGAAATCCTTTCCTTCAATTCTCAGGATAATATTGCAGTCCGAATTATTTCTAAACAGAAGTACAGCTTCTTTTTTGGTGATATCTTCATCAAACATAGCATTCAGAAGCTTTACCGTTTTGTCTTTGTGCTGATCAGAAGTTTCGGCGATGAGCTTTTTAAACTCTTCCGCATCGTTAGAGTTTGAATTCCTCATAAACCTGTTCGGGATATCAGTCATTACCGGTCTGGCTTCCATTGGCTTTGCGGTTTTAGCGCCTTTTGTCCAGTCAGAATTCTTTAAGGCAATAAGTTTAGGTTTTAGCACATATCTTTTAGGGTCATCAGGGTGTGCATTCTTAAGGTAGTCTTCAATTTCCTTTGTATTTGTGCTTTTTAGGATATCCTTGTGTTTTTTCTGCGCCGAAGCGGAACCCGAAACCAGGAAAAAGAAGAGGAGGGTCGTTAAAGTTTTTTTCATCAATTTGTTGTGTTATTCCATTAGCTTATCCGGAATTTTATATAAGTTATTGTTTTTCCTTTAGCAGAGAAAAGCTCTTCATAGTAGGTTTTTATGTCTCTGAGATGTTCCGTATTCGGATCGTACTCAGGAGCGCCATAAATGTCGTGGTGGGCTGTAATGATTTCATAGCCGGCACCCTGCAAATAGCCTAATGTATAGCCATGCAGAAATTCTGAATCCGTTTTCAGATGGATGATTCCACCTGGCTTCAGGAATTTTTTGTATCGTTCTAAAAAGTCAGGATGAGTAAGCCTGTGCTTTGTACGTTTGTATTTGATCTGAGGATCGGGGAACGTGATCCATATTTCGTCAACCTCATTTTCTGCAAAAAAATGATCTACAAGCTCAATTTGTGTTCTGAGAAATGCTACATTATTCATTCCGCTATCCACAGCTTCCTTGGCTCCGAACCAGAATCTGGCTCCTTTAATATCTATTCCGATGAAATTTTTTTCAGGAAACGTTTTAGCAAGCCCTACAGAATATTCTCCTTTTCCGCAACCCAACTCAAGTACAATTGGATGATCATTCTTAAAGAAATCCTTTCTCCAGTTTCCTTTAAGTGGAAAACCGTTGAGTGCATCCTCTCTTGTAGGTTGGATAACATTTGGTAAAATCTTGTTTTCAGCGAATCTTGCTAATTTATTTTTGCCCATCGAATTATTATAAAATCCTGCAAAAATAGCAATTTTTACATAGATTACCTTGTCTTTTAGACATAAAAGACAGGTCTCGACAGATTTAAGGAATGCTTACTGAGTTGGAGAACTTCCCAATGTAACCATTATAGCTTTTTCGATTGTTTTTTGAGAAGCATACTGAGCGCCACAAACGAGACTTGTGAAAAGATACTGGCCCTTATCTATAACAATTGTACTGTCATCATGGGCAGGAACAGCAAGCCTGTATTTAGTGGTTCCAACTCCTTCCATTCTTACAATAATGTTACAGTCAGAATTGTTTTTGATCAGAACTATGCTTGTTTTGCTGTTTGGATCGTTGTCGAACAGTGAATTTAATATTTTTACCGTTTTATTTTTGTGTTCCACAGGGTTTACAGCCATCAGCATATTGAACTCTTCAGCTTCAGCGTTCGGAACAGCGGCATTGGCGGATGTATTAACCACAAAAGTATTTTGAGCAGTACTTGGTGTATACACTATCGTAGATTGCTTGGCAGCAAGTTCTGCCTTGTATTTGGCGATCTGTTTCTGTTTGATAATGGCATTCATTTCATCAAAACTGATCTTTGTAGACGGTCTTCTTTTCAGCAGGGCAAGCATCTCCTGCATGTCTTTTACTTTCTGGTCTGCAGGATGGGCATCTTTAATATATTGGGCCATCATTTCCATCACCCTCGGTTTCAGTACAGATCTCCGAGGATCATCAGGATGCGCATCTCTGAGAAAAGCATTGATCTCATAGATGTTTTTACTTTTTAAAATATCGGTATAGTCTTTCCCTCTTTTTTGAGCAGACAGATTAAAGAATAGAACAGAAATAAATAGTAAAAGTAATTTTTTCATTAACAAATATTAAGTTAAAAGCTGATGTTCTTTCTTAATTTGTGTTTTGGTCAATTAGTTTATTACAATAACGGAATACTCTTGTTTTTATTTTAGATACGTAATTGTGAGATAAAATTAAACATATTTTTAATTAAAAAAAGAAATGTATATCATAAATTATTAAACAGTAAACATTTCTTAAAAATATAAAAGCTTATTTAATTACTTCCTGAAGATTAGAAGTTTTAAGTCTTTTCTGGTAGATAGGCAGATACTTTTCAATTGGAATTTTTATCGCCTCAAAATTACCGGCCAGGACATAGGCTTCAATATTTTCTGAAGTATAAACAAACTGAAGAAAATTATCAATAAGATTGTCAGGAATTTTAAACTTGGCAAAATAATCTTTACCGAGATAATTCTTAATCTGGGCCACAGAATTATTCATCCTTTCATAGGCCATATAACGCTGTTTTTTCTTTCTGTCGCCCGAAAGGATATCATAGATGCTTTCCAGGCTGAAAGTAAGTCCGCCGTCTCTTAATCCGGCAACCGGAAGTTCGGGAGGGGTCCCGTCACCTTTTGGCTCAGGCAGTCCAATCACTTTTTTGATAGCCAGTCCTTTGTCTTCTTTTCTGATAGAATTTACATCGTACCTAAGATTCCCTGTAGGCTTGAACCTGCTCAATACAATTTCCTGGATCTCGTAATAAGCAATTTTCAATTCAATTAAATTTTTCTGCTGCATCATCTGGGGAGTAAGCTTTACATCTTTTCGTTCTGTGACGATAGAAGTAAAACGGATCACATCTCCGGGAACGGCAGGTATATTATAAGTACCGTTATAATCAGTAAGTACCGTTTTCTGGGTATTCAGATTGGTTACGTAAACCTGGTTAAGATACAAGATCGAGTTGTCTCTTAAAAATACCTCTCCGGAATATGTCTGTGCATTGATTTTTGCCAGAAAAATCAGCATCAAAAGGGTAATTAGCTTCTTCATATAATTAGGGCAAAATTACGTAGAAATACGGCAATTTATACCTATTAAGATAGTGATTACAGGTTAAAGTTATATTAAACTTTAATACTTAACTGTTAATGAATGTTATAAATAATCATAAATAAAAACGATATCATGAAATTTGAACTAAAATCATTTCGTTATTTACGCTTTACCAGCAGCCAGCTTGTATATTTTATAGGAATAGAGGTGCCAAATTCTGTCCAGGATATGAAATACCAGTAGGTAGCGGTTGGTACAGGCCTTCCGCCCATGGTTCCGTCCCAGGTATATCGGTTGCTTGGGCTTCCTCTGAAGATTTCTGCCCCATAACGGTCAAATATTCTGAATTCCAGGTTCGTATTACTCATTAAAGCGGAATAGTCTATCACATCATTGTGTCCGTCACTGTTAGGAGTAATGGTATTGATGAGATTGATGATGGCAAATGCTTTTTCTACTTCACCACACAGCTTAGAGTCTCTTACAAAGACCTTGTGAGCTCCCCTTGGCACATTGTTGAAAACATTTGAGCTCTGCCAGCTTACTCCGTCCAGAGAATATTCATATGGAGGTACACCGCCGCTTACACCCACCGTTACTGTAGATCCGTTGATTTCAAGAGAGGTAATAACTGGAAGAGTTGATTCTATAACGTTAACATATTGTTTATAAACACAACCATTGAATGTAAGCTCTACCCAATAGCTTCCTACAGTAACATTGGAAATAGAAGGAGAAGTCGCTCCTGTACTCCAGAGGTACTTTTCAAACCCGGGGCCAGCATCTAATGTAGTGGTAGTTTTCAGACAGATAATCTTGTCTTTTAAGATATCAGATTTCTTAGGGGCTTTAACGGTGATTTTAATAGATCCAACTTCAGGACAGATACCATTTTTCTCAAACCTGATATAGAAGGTCTGAGTACCTGTAATATTAACGGTTGCTGATATAGGATTAGTGTCATTCTGAGCATCAGCTAAACTTCCATGGAAGGTATAGGTTACATTCGGGTCTGCCGTAAACTGGGGAATAAACTGTACAAGATCAACCGCCTTTATTCCGTCAAGATCATCATCACAAATGCTTGTTACTGCTGCAGGTGTTAATAAAGGAATACGGGCTCCTATGCTGAACTGTAAAGGTTTTACAACGACAGCACAGCCGTCCGGGGATTCAACTCTAATGTAAATGGTTGTTGTAGCTGTATAGCTCCAGTTATTAGGAAGAGTATTGTTGTTTCCTGCATTAGCATCTGCAAGGGATGCATAATATTTTACGTTGGTAAAGTAACCGGGATTATTCAGTACGATGCCTGTTATACTGGACAGGGTAATGGTGACTGTTCCATCCATATTGTCGTCACAGAAAATACCGTTATAATTGTTTTGCACAATAGCCAGATTATATAAAGAAAGGGTGATCTGGGCAATACTTTTACAGCCCAGATTATTTTTTACTACAGCATATACAATAGTGCCGTCCGGGGCGGTATAGGCATTGGTCGATGTGATAAGAGCTCCCGGGTTTTCCGTCTGGGCATCTGCCAAGGTAGGGTAGTAGGTAATAGCTACCGGTGAGTTATTGGTTACATTGGCGGATGTAAGGTTAAAAGTTCCCTGCCCATTAATATTACAGGCGTATAATGTAACATTTGTTACGATAAGGGACAGAACATTGACGGTAACGGTTACTGTTTCACAGTCAGTAAAAATAGGATCATCTCCGCAGAAAGTATAGGTAAAAGTATCTGTCCCTGTACTTCCTGGAGTATTAACAGTATAAGTAATGATTCCGGTTACAGGATCGATTACAGCCGTTCCCAGTGTAGGAGCATTGACAATAGCGACTGTAGAGGGGACAGGTGTTTGTGCAGAGCTGGTGAATGCAGGGGTTATAGTTTTTGTGTTGCAGACATTGAAGGATGATGTAGTCAGTTTAGTACAATTCAGTACTTTAAACTGTTCTGTCACTAAGGGCGCACATTTTCCCATCGTTACAGAACATGTATAAAATCCAGACTGTGTGGGGCTAATGGACGATCCTGTGGCTCCAGGAATAAGGGTTCCGTTTACATACCACTGATAGGTATCATAAATTATAGGGTCCACCGTAAGTACGATGCCGGGAGCACAGCCTCCTCCTGAGCTTAAAATAACAGGCTGCGTAGGAAAACCTGCAAAAAAACCTCCATATCCTACAGCATTACTTCCTGCATTGATTCCTGCAGTAATTGCTTTGTCAGAAACTATAGTAATTGTCCCGGTAACATTGGGAATACCATAGGTAACCCAGTTGGCTGTGCCCGTCATGTCAAATGGACCGGTTGTTGCCGGTGGAACAGCACCGTTTACCGTAACATTAGCTCCTTTTTCTGTAATAAGATTCAGTTTTGTCGGAATATTAAGGGTTCCCGAAGGGTTAGCATTTGAATGAACAAAGTTTTCATCAATAAAACCTAATTCATTAATCTGTTTGGGAAGATAACAGTTCAGTGCCGGAATAAAATTGAACCCGCCGGTTGCTACCTCACTCCCTGAAACGGAATCCCCCGCAAGAATCTGATAGACATAGGCATTTTTAGATGTTTTAAGGTAAAGATTATAATGGACCCCCGCCTGAAGTTTATACTTTGAATCAGGAATAATAAAATACTGTCCTGTATTTAGCGTGGTAAGAGGAAGGATTTCGTCGTTAACAAAGATCTTTGTATTGTCCTCGGTAGCAATGACAATGGCTCCCTCCATATTGGACCCGATTCTGCCGTTCCCTTTCACTAAAGCAAACTCACTTCCGAGTCTTTCAACAGGAACAGCCTGGTCCATTAAAATATCTGAGCTTGAAGGATAGTTCCCCGCATACTGACCATTGAAATTTCCATTGGTGATATTCACCGGCTTACTGGAAGTTATTTTCGCACCAATGAAACCATCAGTGTTTGCTGTACCTATACCCTCTATAATGTATGACTGCCCTTTATTGAGGGTAAAAGTCATGGTGGGGTTTGTAGCACCTGTGGTTCCGTTTGAAAACTGTACCGTTGGCTTATACCCGGAGACTGTAACTGTTGTATTATCCTCAGTTGCAAGAACGCTGGTCATAAAGTTTAAGATGATATTACTGACAGTAATTGGAGCATTTGCAGCATAAAAGTTTTTTCCTGTAGAAGGTATTCCTTTCGAAGTAATGATCTCCGCATGGTTGAATACGGAAAACCTGAGGTTCGCATAAAAAGGGAATTCTGCTTTCAGATATAGTCCTTTCGTTGTAGGAGTGAACAGATCTGCCTGAAGGGTAGTGATAATATACGTTCTTAATACATCAAATTTTTGGGGATTATTTTTACTGATGTTTACAGTGCCGATAAGTACATTGTTATTATAAATGTTTACCGGAAAAGGAGTTGTTCTGTTTGTAGATAGATATAATTTCTGATATGGATTAGGATTTATGCTTCTATCCATCATTGGTGCAAACCAATGTTCCCTATCCAACTGTGCGAAGGTAAAGGTGAAAAAATAAAATATAAACAAAAAAGATAAATTTTTTTTCATTCAGCAGGTGGAGTTTAACACAAATTTAATAATAAAATGGATTGATGCTATGAAAAAGTAATAAAAAAACCGCGATGATAAAATCGCGGTTTGTAGAGCTATATTTTTCAGTGTTTATTCTCTGCTTTTGACAAGAATCCATCCTGTATATTTTACAGCAGTCTGTTTACCAGCAGGTTCATTCCAGTGGATCTCAAACCAGTAATTTCCGGTAGGAACC
Organism: Chryseobacterium elymi; assembly: GCF_003385495.1. Classification (GTDB taxonomy): domain Bacteria; phylum Bacteroidota; class Bacteroidia; order Flavobacteriales; family Weeksellaceae; genus Chryseobacterium; species Chryseobacterium elymi. Next base: position 21,916 of record NZ_QNUH01000026.1, read on the forward strand.
CTTTTGCTTCCGCCTAAAGTTCCGTTCCATTTATAGCCGTTTGATTTATCTCCCTGAAATATTTTGCTTCCATATCGGTCAAAAATTGTGAATCTCAAATCCTTTTTGCCTGATAATAATGAATAGTCGAGAACATCATTTACCCCGTCCTCATTAGGGGTAATAGCATTGATGAGATTAGGAATAGTAATTTCTACTTTTATTGGATCGCAGTTATAACTATCTTTTACATATACTGTAGATATTCCTCTGGCCACATCTGTGAATATATTGGCATCCTGCCATTGAAGGTTATCCAGTGAGTATTGATATGGTGGGGTTCCGCCTATTGCATACACGGTAACTGTGGTGCTCGAAATTTCGATATTTGATACAACCGGCTGTTCTGAAGCATATACCTTCACAGTCTGAAGCGTTACACAGTCCCCAGTCTTCAATTTCACCCAATAGCTTCCTACACCAACATTCTGGATGGCCTGCGTTGTAGCACCCGTACTCCATTCGTAACCGTTGAAGCCAGGACCGGCATCCAGTGTTGTTTTATCCTCTATACAAATGATCTTATCAACAAGAACAGTAGAGTTTACAGGTGGAAGAACGGTAAGTGAAACTTCTGCAATTCTGTAACAGCCATTTGCATTAATTACTTTTACGTAGGCAACTCCTGTAGGAGCGATATAATTTGCCGGGTTTAGTATTTCGTTCGTACTGTTGTCAGCATCCGTTGGAGAAGGATAATACTTTTTGATAACTCCCGGCTGTACAGTTACTGAAGCGTTAGTAAGATTAAATAATCCTGTAGCAGGATTGTCTTCTAAATAACATGCTCTTAATGAAGCATTGTTAACAATTGGGCTTTCGGAAACTGTTAAGTTTAATGTTACTTCCTCGCAATCTGTAAAGTCAGGATTATTACCACAAAATTTATAAACAAATGAATCTGGCCCTACATAGGTATAGGCAGGGGCGTAACTTATTACTCCTGTTGCAGGGTCAACAACCGCATTACCGTTAACAGGTGGTGTAACGATGATTACGCTGCTAGGGACTACAGCCTGTGTAGAGTTTGTAAATGTAGGAACAATCAGCTTAACACCGTCGCAAACCGTTTCGTTCAATGTAGTTTCCGTAAGGCAAGTGAATACTTTATACACTGGAGTAGTTATCGGAGGACATGAGCCTACTGTAATTTTTACAGTATAATTACCCGATTGTGTAGGAATATAAGAATTGGTTACCGCTCCGGTAATGGGGACATCATCTCTATACCACTGATAAGAATCAAAGCTATCATCCACTTCCAGCACAATTCCCGGAATACAGTCGCCGGTCTGTTTGGCAATAACCGGGATAGAGGAGAATCCTGCAAAATATCCACCATAGCCTACCACACCGCTTCCTCCAGAAATTCCTGCCGTTACAGCTTTTGAAGAGGTAATTGTTACGTTTCCTGTAACGTTCGGTACAGAATAAGATACCCATGATGAAGTTCCTGACACAGGATATGGTCCCTGAGCAGCGGGAGGGGCAACTCCGTTGACGGTGACTGCAGCTCCTGTTTCTGTCAGGATATTTAATTTAACATTGTTGGTTGTAGGAGGAAGGATGTTAATATTCCCTATTTCATCTATTCTTCTTGGAAGGTAGCAGTTCAATGGTGGAATATAATTGAATCCGATTGTAGCATTACTCGTTGCAACACCTGCCAATAGCTGGTACACATAAACATTTTTTGTTGTTTTAATGTACATATTGTAGTGGTTATTACCCTGATTAATGTAATTGGTATTGGATAGCTTATTCACCCTGTAGCTTTCCCCTTCACTCAGTGTTACTACCGGTGTTGCACCATTGTTAATGAATACCTGTGTACCGCCTTCAGTAGCAACAATCAAGGCATCCTCCATTCTTTCACTGATATCCCCGTTTCCTTTTACAAGGACGAATTCATTTCCCAGTCTGTCTGTAGGTACGGATTGGTCCATGACAATATCTGCTCCATCAAAAAAACTACCCGGCGGAATAATGGCAAACTGGCCGTTGAAATTGCCGTTGGTCACGGAAATAGGTTTATCGGCTTCTATTTTAGCACCGATAAAGCCTTCCTTGTTTCCTGGTTTATCACCAACTCCTTCAATAATATAAGACTGGCCTTTATTAAGGGTGAATGTCAGAGATGGATTGGTGACACCAGTCCATCCATTGGTAAATATAACATCTGGAGAGTAGTCCGAAACAGTAACAGTAGTATTATCTTCTGTAGCCATCACGCCGGTAGTAAAGTTCAGCGCAACGATAGGGTTTTCTATGGGAGAAACTACCGCATAAAACTTTTTGCCGATCCCTGCTTTTCCTTTAGATGTCAGAATTTCTCCATGGCTGCTTACAGAAAATCTCAAAGTTACAAAATAAGGTTTTGTTCCTTTTGTATATATTCCTTTGCTTACCGGAACGAAAAGTTCAGAAGTATTACCGGTGATAATGCTTCCCAAAGGAATAGTAAATGTCTGGGGGGCTCCTTTGGAAACGGTTACCGTTCCTAACAAGGTATTATTACTATAAATTTCTACAGGAAAAGGGGTAGTAGAGTCTGTAGAGAAATACAATGCCTGTTGTGGACTCGTAAGATTTGTACTTCGGGCTGCCATAGGAGCAAACCAATGCTCCGTATCCCTCTGCCCAAAAAGTGAGTTAGCTGTTGTGAACAGGAAGAGAAAAGTGAGTAAAAAATATTTCATTTATTAGGAATTTAGGATTGTCGCAAAAATAAGAGAATATTTAATGTGAAATTGTAAAATATTTAAAAAAAAATGATTTTGTATCAGAAAAAAACCGCGATTTCAAATCGCGGTTAATTATTATTGTTTAAAATAGCCTATTCGATGTTTTTAACTAAAATCCATCCGGTGTAGTGAATAGGAGTTTTCTCTTTGTTGGTTTCATTCCAGTTGATGTGATACCAGTAAGTTCCTGTTACCAGTTTTTTGTCATAATGTTTCCCGTCCCACTTGTAATTATTGAATTTATTTCCGGTAAATATCATATTTCCATATCTGTCATAAATTACAAAAGAAAGGTTTTCTTTATAAGCTAATTCGCTATAGTCAATAAAGTCATTTTTATTATCACCGTTAGGAGTAATGGCATTTAATAAATTTGGAATAGTTACTTCCACTGATGTAGGATTACAATTGTAAGTGTCTTTTACATAAAAAGTATGCTGACCTCTTGTAAGTCCTGTGAATACGTTAGAATCCTGCCAGTTAGATGGTGAATCCACCGCATATTTGTATGGGGTTTTTCCTCCATTTACAACTACTGTGGCTGTAGTATTAGAAATTTCGATCTTGGTGATTACCGGATCTTCAGCTTTTCTTACTCTTACAATCTGTGGCAGTGAACATCCGTTTTTGCCCAGAATTACAGAATATTCTCCAATACCCACATTTTGAATAGAAGATGTTGTAGCTCCGGTATTCCATAGATACGAATCATAACCAGGACCTGCATCCAGATCTGTTGTGGCGTCCGCACAGATAAACTGGTCAACAAGTATTGGTGATTTTTTTATAGGAAGAGCAATCAGCTGAATTTTTGCATTCGCTGTACATCCTTCGTTAGTTGTAACTTTTACATACACAAATCCTCCGGTAGACGGATAGTTCTGAGGAGCTGTGATTTCGTTAGTTCCTGCAGTAAGATCGGCCAATGTAGGATAATATTTTTTAACCACTGCATTATAGTCAGTAACGCTGGCTTTAGTAAGATCAAAATAAGCATAAGGATCTACGTCATACTGGCATGCTGAGATTATTGCATCTCTTACTACGAATGGTACTACAGTAAGGTTTAAAGTAACCTGTTCACAGTCTATAAATTCAGTAGCATTACCACAGAATTTATAGACGATCTGATCCGGGCCATAATAGTTGGTAGTAGGAGTGTAGGTGATGGTTCCGTTTGAATTTATTACAGCTGTACCATGTGCTGGTGGAGTAATAATCACCAGTGTACCGGGTACAGGAGTCTGTGTTGAGGATGTGAACGCCGGTGTAATTACCTTTGTAGAACATGCATTTAGTGTTTGTGTAGTAAGTTTTAAACAGGTAAATACCTTATAGATTGGGGTCGTAACAGGTGGACATGTACCCATTGTTACTTTTACCGTATAGTTTCCGGAAGTTGTTGGTGAGAACGTATTGGATGTTGCCCCCGCGATAGCTGTTCCGTTCAGGAACCACTGGTAGCCTTCATAACTGTCATCCACCTCAAGAACAATGCCGGGAGCACATTCTCCGGAACGTTTTGCAATTACCGGAATTGATGAGAATCCTGCAAAATAACCACCGTATCCTACTGCCCCACTTCCTGCAGAAATACCTGCTGTAACCGCTTTTGTAGAAATAACAGTAACATTTCCTGTAATATTAGGAACAGAATAAGATACCCATGCTGTAGTTCCTGTTACAGTAAAGGGACCTTGTGCAGCTGGAAGTGGAGTTCCATTTACGGTAACCGTTGCTCCTGTCTCGGTAAGTATGTTTAGTTTCACGTTTTTCGTACCACTGGAAGAAGTTTCAGGAAGTTGATTAATCAATCCTATCTCATCGATTTTTTTTGGCAGAAAACAGTTCAAAGGCGGAATATAATTGAATCCTTCTGTTGCAGTACTGTTCGGAAGACCAGCCAAAAGCTGATATACATATGCATTCTTAGAAGTTTTGATGTGCATATTGAAGTGTGAGTTTCCCTGATCAATATATGGGAATACATAGGTATTATTTGGTCCTTGGCCTACTCTTACCCATTCTCCTTCATTCAGGGTCTGGATGGGAGTAGTAGATCCGTTAAGAAAAACTTGAGTATCATTTTCAGTTGCGATAATCAGTGCGTCTTCATCTCCGTCATTGTTGTCTCCGTTTCCTTTTACAAGAACGAACTCATTTCCTAGTCTGTCTACAGGAACGGATTGGTCCATAATAATATCGGAGCCACCGGACCCTGCACTTGGGGGAAGGGCAAACTGTCCGTTAAAGTTACCGTTTGTTACCGATATAGGTTTATCGGCTTCTATTTTTGCTCCAATAAAGCCTGTGGCATTGTCTCCGGTATTGTCCCGTCCCTCAATGATATAGGCTTGTCCTTTATTAAGGGTAAATGACATAGTGGGAGTGGTGGTTCCTGTAGTTCCGTTTGTAAACTGCACTCCCGGGGTATATCCTGAAACCGTAACCGTGGTATTGTCTTCAGTAGCTAAAACTCCGGTTGTAAAATTTATGAAAGTAATAGACTGACCAGTCATCGGGGTAGTAGCTGCATAGAATTTTTTTCCAATACCTGCCTTTCCCTTGGAAGTTAATATTTCCCCGTGGCTGGTAACACTAAATCTGAAATTTACATAATATGGCTTTGTTCCTTTAGTGTAAATTCCTTTACCAACTGGTGTGAACATTTCTGTGGGCTGATTGGTAATCATCGTAGCCGTTGTTATGTCAAATGTTTTTGGATCACCTTTCATGATAGTTACTGTTCCTATCAGTATATTGTTACTGTATATTTCTACAGGGAAAGGAGTGGTGGAATCCGTAGAAAAATACAAGGCCTGTTTAGGACTGTTGAGTGCGGTAGGTTTAGCTGCCATAGGGGCAAACCAATGCTCCGTATCTCTTTGTGCAAATAGCGTGTTAATTGATAAAAGAACTAATACTAAGCTGAGTAGAAATCTTTTCATATGTGTGGAATTAGGATTTCTACAAATTTAAAATAATATTTGAAATAGTGTTAAATAAATATAACAAAAGTTAAAAATTATTCATGATTTTTAATTAAAAGCCATCCGGGATATGAAACTGGTAATCTCGTATCAGGCTCTGCCCGGGCGAATGAGCATGCTTGGAAAGATTTTCTTACGTTTAATTTTCGTCTTATGTATAATTCTTATCGGCTGATGTGGTACCACCACATAAAAAATCCCGGTAAATTTTACCGGGATCTGTATTATTCTTTGAAAGATGATTAAGCCAAGCTTACTCTTACAAAACCTGTTACTTTAAGGTCTGCATTTACAGATTTTACATAGTCAGCTACAGAAATAGAGCTGTCTTTGATAAAATCCTGGTGTACCAAAGTGTTGTCTTTGTAGAATCTCTGCATTTTACCTTTCAGGATATTATCGATAATGTTTGCAGGCTTACCTTCTTCAGTAAGTTTATGTCTTTCGATTTCCAATTCTTTGTCGATAGTTTCCTGAGAAACTCTGGTTTCGTCAAGAGCGATTGGGTTCATTGCAGCAGCCTGCATAGAAACAGCTTTAGCCACTTCGTCAGCTCCGTCTACCTTAGCAGAAAGTGCAGTTATAGCAGCGATTTTGTTTCCAGCGTGGATGTAAGCTCCCAGGTAAGGCCCTTCAATTCTTTCGAATGCTCCGATCTCAATTTTCTCACCGATAACTCCTGTCTGCTCGATTAATTTATCAGCAACAGTAAGTCCGTGGAAGTCTGTAGCCAAAAGTTCTTCTTTAGTAGCTGCGAAAATAGCCATTTCAGCTAATTCGTAAGCAAGCTCGATGAAAGCTTCATTTTTAGCAACGAAGTCAGTTTCGCAGTTTAGAGAGATGATCACACCTAAAGTGTTATCCTCGTTTACTCTGGCGATTACTGCACCTTCAGAAGATTCTCTGTCAGCTCTGTTTGCAGCAACTTTCTGTCCTTTTTTTCTAAGGATATCTACTGCTTTTTCGAAGTCTCCTTCTGCTTCAACTAAAGCTTTCTTGCAGTCCATCATACCTGCACCTGTTTGGTTTCTTAATTTTGCTACGTCTGCAGCAGCTGGTGTATAAGACATAATATGTATTATTTTTTTATTTAAGATTAGTATTAATTTTTAGCTTAATTTTAAAGCAGTGCAAAGATAATGATTTTAATGATAAACTAAAAAATGACTTTTCACGTTATTGATATATTTAATACTATTTTAAAGACTTGGTTAATGAAAAAAATCTTTCTACTTATATTTCTATGCATTTTTACCTTAGGTTTCTCTCAAAAAAAGAAGAAATCAAAATCCAAAGCTGTTGTAGAAAAAGAAACGGTAATCATCTATACAGAGCAGGATGCCGAAGCTTCTAAAGAGGCCAGAGTGATCGCCGGTTTTCTGAAACAAAACCCTGGACATGCCAAAACTGATTATTTTAAAAGAAAATTGATTGAAATGATTATGGCCGATAATTCTCCTGAAGCCAAACCTACGATTAAGCCGATCAGTAAAGAGAAAATAGAAAAAATTGTTCAGAATAATGAGCTTAACAGCGGTAAAGTGATAGCAGCCAATAAAACATCTGCTGAAAATAAGAACACGGATAAGGTAAATGATGCCATAAAGGCTTTGAAAGAAGAGAGACTGGCAAGCGTGGGTTCCGCCAAAACTGCCGGGGTTGCCAAATCAGAACCTAATGAAGCCCATAAAAAAACTGCAGCAATGCTTACCCATATTTTTAATAATGATATGAATAAGAATGAGGCTTATATCAATATCAAGAACAGGTCAAGCTGTAATCTGATCGTAAAAATAAGCGGAAAAAAATATTATAACCTGAGTGTTCCTGCCAAAGGACAGAATTTTATACTTATAGATAAAGGGGAATATGTACTGACCACCATGGTGTGTGATGCAAAGTATTCTTCAATCAAGAAAGTTACTCAGGATATTGAAATTGCACTCAACGTAGCTGATTAAGATTAATTAAAACTGAACTATAATAAAAAACGGTTAAGAAATTTTTTCTTAACCGTTTTTATTTTATCCTTTAAACTGTCCCATTGCAATGAATTTCTCCTGTCTCTGGGTTTCAAGTTCCTGTCCTGAGAATTTTGAAAAAGCTTTGATATTCTGTAAAATTGAATTTTTCAGATTCAGGTAAGCCGTTTCTGGGTCGTACTGGGCACCTCCTAGCGGCTCCTCAATAATACCGTCGATGAATTTTTCTCTTAAAGCATCTTTTGGGGTAAGATTTAATGCATTGGCTGCATCTTCCTTGTGATCCCAGTTTCTCCATAGAATAGAAGAACAGCTTTCCGGTGCAATTACAGTGTACCATGTGTTTTCAAGCATGTATACTTTATTTCCGACTCCTATTCCCAAAGCTCCGCCACTTGCTCCTTCCCCGATGATATAAGTGAAAATGGGTGTTTTAAGCTGAACCATTTCGAAGATATTTCTGGCAATTGCTTCTCCCTGACCTCTTTCTTCAGCTTCTAATCCCGGATAAGCTCCCGGTGTATCTACTAAAGTCACTACAGGGATTTTGAATTTTTCAGCAAGCTTCATTAGTCGTAAAGCTTTTCTGTATCCTTCAGGATTTGGCATTCCGAATCTTCTGTACTGTCTTTCTTTGGTTGTTCTCCCTTTCTGGGTTCCTATGATCATTACTTTCTGGCCGTCCAATGTAGCCAGACCGCCAATCATTGCAGGGTCATCTGCGAAATTTCTGTCTCCGTGAAGTTCCAGAAAACTTCCTTTATCTACCATACCGTTGATATAGTCAATTGTATAAGGACGATCAGGATGACGGGATAGTTGTACTCTCTGCCAAGGGGTAAGATTTTCGTAGATTTCTTTTTTCTTTTCCAAAATCTTATCCTCAATCTGGCTGCATGCTAATTTTACATCAACACCACTTTCTTCTCCTACTAAAGAACAAGTCTGAAGTTGATCCATCAGATCTTTTATAGGAAGTTCGAAACTTAAATATTCCATTTCTTGAAGTAAATTAAATCTTTCAAATTTATGAAAAATTATGAAAAACTATTTAAAATTATTGATAGCGTTGTTTATTCGGGAGGTACTTTCCTCTTTTCCAATTAGTTCCATGATATCCGGAACATCCGGGCCTTTCAGTTCTCCTACTAAAGCCAAACGCAGCGGCATCATCACTTTTCCCATCCCCAGGCCTTTGTTTTCCGCAAAATCATGGACTGCCTGCTTCAGTATTTCTGAGGTGAATTCAGTAGTTGCAAGATTTTTGGCTAATTCCCCTAAAACAGCAGATGTTTCTTCGTTCCAGGCTTTTTTTGATGCTTTTTCATCATAAGAAACAGGAGCTTCAAAGAAAAACTTTCCGTTTTCGTAAATATCTTTCGGGAAGATAGCTCTTTCTTTCATCAAACCGATGATCTTTATCAGTTTTTCATCGGAAACACCGGAAAGGTCAAGATCTGTATTCTTTAACAACTGAAGAAGTTCATCTTCAGACGTCATCTGGATATACTGATGGTTGAACCATTCTGATTTTTCCTTGCTGAATCTGGCACCTGCTTTATGTACTTTATGAAGATCGAATTCTTTACCCATTTCTTCCAGTGAGAGGATTTCTTTATCATTTGCAGGAGTCCAGCCTAACAGGGCAACCATATTGATGAATGCATCAGGAAGATATCCGTTTTCTCTGTATCCTTTAGAAACAGCTCCTGTTGAAGGATCTTTGAAGTCCAGCGGAAATACGGGGAATCCAAACTTGTCACCGTCTCTTTTGCTTAGCTTTCCGGAAAGTCCTTTTTTTAAAAACTGCTTTACAGAAGCCATTAAAGGATTATCTTTATCATTTTCGCCCAGCATTGATTTAAATCTCGGGCTTTTTACTTCTGTAAAGAATGACTTAATCAGCGCTGCCGATTCATCAAGAGAAAACTGGCTGTTTTTCAGGATAAATTCTTCTGCAAAAGATTTTGTGATGCTGTCAATATTATCTTTATTAATTAAGGTTGATATATCAGGTTTTAAGATCAATGAAAGGTGAGCAAACTGAGGCGCTTCCCAGCCCATAGCTTCGTATAATAAAGTATGAAGGCCTAAGGACGGCAGCCATTCTTCTCCACGGATCACATGGGAAATTTCCATTTCGTGGTCATCGATGATGTTGGCGAAATGATAAGTTGGCATTCCGTCGTTCTTTACAAGAACTTTATCGTCCAGTGTATTGGTATTCACGGAAGAATTTCCGCGGATGATATCCTGAAGGTTTAATGTCCTGTCAACCGGCATTTTGAATCTCACCACGTAAGGTGTTTTTTCATCCAGTAATTGCTGAACTTCCTCTTCAGAAAGGGCAATGCTGTTTCTCAGTCGGTTTCTTGTTTTGTTGTCATAAGAGAAAACATTTCCTTCCGCTTCAAACTCAGCACGGATGGCATCCAGCTCCTCAGGGGTATCAAAAGCGATGTAGGCATAATCTGTTTTCAGGATCTGCTCCGTATATCTGTCGTAGATGTCCCTTCTTTCAGACTGTCTGTAAGGTGCAAATTTTCCTCCTTTCTTAGGACTTTCATCTGGAATGATTCCGCACCATTCTAAAGCTTCTTCGATATAGTTTTCAGCTCCTTCTACATATCTCGCCGTATCTGTATCTTCTATTCGAAGTACAAATTCACCACCCTGGTTTTTGGCAAAAAGATAATCATATAATGCGGTTCTTACGCCTCCCAAATGCAAAGGTCCGGTAGGACTTGGAGCAAAACGAACTCTTACTTTCTCCATTTCAATAAAAATTTTGGTGCAAATTTACTTAAAATTACCTGAGTTCAGGTTAAGAAAATTAAGATTAAAAGGCCGGAAGTTTGGAAGAGGAGAGGGAGGAAGTCATTTTTGAGCGAATAATTTCTTACAGTTATCGTAAAATTCAATTAAAATAGTTTAAGAAAATTAATAAAATAGTGTACCATTGTTCTTTAGGGACCACAGTAGCTTCAATCTTCCAGACTTCAGGCTTCCATCTTTTTTATTTATTTTTTAAGCATCAGCAGTTTAAAGAATAGAACAGGGTTTTTATACTTAATTCTGTACTTTTCTTTTTTCCATTCCGTTTGCAGTCTTTTTTTCTCAGATTCTGAATCTGTTTCGGATAAAAGGATTTCATACTTGAAATGAATGAGCTTCAGTTGGTATTTTTTATAAAGTTCTTTGTCGGCTTTGATGTAATTGAGGTATTTATGAGTTACTTTTTCGTAAGAATCTTTCATCAGCTTCCAGTTTCTGGAAAGGCTGGTGGAAAGAATCCGGTAGTAGAAGAGTTTTTTATCAATAAAACCTATTTTGTATCCTTTGGACGTTAATCTCAGATTCATATCCCAGTCCTCAGTATTGATGTTTTCATCAAACGGATATTTCACGAGAAGCTCTCTTTTTACAAATGTTCCTACATTGGCCGTTTTGTTTTCCGAAACATTTTCATGGAAAAAATTATTAAGGCTGTCTATGACCTGCTTTTTTTCTTTCGGAGTATAGGCATCTGTCATTTTATCATCAGACTGGTAATATTTATAACCGTCTGAAAGAATGAAGTCTACAGGATTTCTCTCAATATACGATACTTTTTCTGAAAGATGGTCTTCCGTAAACCAGTCATCTCCCGAAAGTATGGAAATATACTCTCCTGAAGCATTGGAAATTGCAGTGTTAATGTTTTTGGCTACGCCGAAGCTCTCGGTATTCCTGATAATTTTGTAATGTTTGTCAAACGTTGAAAGTGCCCGTTCTGCATTGTCAAATGTTCTGTCTTTCGAAGCATTATCCAAAAGAATAATTTCATAATTGGGGTAGGTCTGCGAGATAGCGGACAAGCATGCCTGCTCAATGAACTTTTCATGGTTCATAGTGATGATGATAAGGCTTACAAGCGGCGGGTTATTCATTGTTTAAAGATACTGATTTTTACTATAATTAGGTGCCGAATCCATATTTGTCATATATTTTTAGTTGCAATAAGTATTTTTATTTCTTTCATGAATTCATTTTAAATACAGTGTTACCCAATGGTCGAGAGTATACTTATTATAAACTTCTTCAGATGGTTTTTCGTGTGGAGTATGAAAAAAATCGTTTTATGTTATGGGATTTTTATTCAGTACCAGAATATTGAGGATTATAAAAATCGTAGGCTTTAATGGTTGGATTATCCGGGATGATTTTTTTGCCATGGCTTCAAATATCCTGAAATTAGGTATGTCCGATCAGAACGTATGAGGTAAAAGACAACTTCAGTAGTCTTGTACTAGGCATTCAGCGCATGGTGAGGTGTTTTTATTCCGAACTTTAAACCTTAATGTTTTGTTTTTTTGCCGGATTTCCAAACCAGGTTTCTCCGGCAGGTACATCTTTTGTCACAACACTTCCTGCTCCTACCACTGCGTTCTCATGGATGGTAATTCCTGGAAGTATGGTTGCATTTGCTCCAATAGAGGCTCCTTTTTTGACAGTGGTTTTTAGTAAAGTGAAGTTTTTATTTTTTGATACAGGGTTTTTATCATTGGTAAAAGTTACATTGGGGCCAATAAAAACATCATCCTCAATAGAAATCCCATCCCATATCTGTACACCCGGTTTTATAGTGACATTATTTCCAATATAAACATTATTTTCTATGAAAACATTATAGTTGATATTACAATTTTCACCTATTACGGCATCGGAAAGCACAACACAGTATTGCCAGATCATTGTATTCTCACCAATAGATTGGCTCAGGACTTCTGCAGTAGGATGTATCTTTATCATAAGTTTAAAAGTTGTTTTAGTTCATTTGAGAAAATTTCAGGATCCAACTTATAATCTTCATGAAAATCTTTACTTGTCTGTGGATAAATATAAAAGTGTAAATCGAGTCCTATTTCTTTTGCTAAAGTAGAGAAAATAGCGAAATCTCCCCAAACCGAACTCAGCCAAATTAGTGCTTTGGCTTCCGGATTTGTAAAAAGGATATTCGTCCATGCTGCTCCTGTTGGCCCTATGATATAATCAGCTTTATTAACTAGGTAGATCTGCTCGTGGATATTAAGGTCTTCAAAGAAAACTTCTTCAAACCCATATTTTTTTGCTGTTTCAAAAATTTCCTGATCATTATATTTCCTGTACTGGGACCTTCTTGAAATAAATACTTTTTTAATAGGTTCGATGCGGACCTTGCTCAAATCCAGATTATCAAAGGCTGTTTTTCTAAGATACTGCAGAGACGATTTTGATAATTTGGCAAATCCGGCTTCATATTTTTCGCCCGGCATGATATTCGGGATGGCATAATTGATGCTTGTGATATGCCACAGTTTTTTGAATTGGTAATAATTTTTATGGTTGCTGAGAAATACAATTTTATAATCCTTTAGAAAAAACATAAGAAGGTCTTTCAGATTTTCAACCTTCTCTACCTCTTCATCTATAATAATCAGCTTATTCTTAGCGTCGGGGATATATTTGAAAAATTCAACTTTAGAAAGAATATCAACCAGAAAATGATAATAATTGAAAGTGAAAGTTCCGGCCAGGAAAATAGCTTCGTCATCATAATACACATTCTTATAATTCTTTACTTTTGCAAGGGTAATGGAATGCTGTATTAAATTGGTCGTATTATATACGTAAGTAATCCTGTCATCATCATGCCATCTTTCGTAAAAAATTTTATCCTTTTTCATATTTAAAAAATATGTGGAATTAGGAATACAGAGTACATTTTGAAGCGCAAAAATCTCTACGGCATTTTTAGGTGTTTTTACAGAAACCTGAGGAGCATAAAAAGTTTTGGGAAGAAAAACTTCTACCTCGTGTTTTTCACTGATTTTAATTCTTTCCGTACAGTATTCAGACGGTATAGAATCCAGTGGTAAAAAATCTGTTACGAGCCTTTTTGCCCTTCTGAAAAAAGACTTGATATAATATTTTTTTCTAAGTGCTTTAAGCTGTTTTTCTAAATTTTCAATTTGTTCCTGCGCATTCATATTCTAAAACTTAGGATCAACTGAGAAGTCCGGTAGTTATTTCCGGGATCCATAGATTGTATTTTCTATATGATCTCCTTGTAATAGCTTATGGTTTCATCAACCATTTTATCAATGCCGAATTTTGATTCTATTAATTTCCTTGCATTGACTGATACTCTGTTTCTCAGATCATCGTCTTCAAAAATAAGACTTATCTTTTCATGGAAGTCTTCTTCCCCGGCAATCAGACCGTTTACAGGTTCCTCTATGATTTCTTTAAAGGAATCTATTGCAGAACATATAACAGGTTTCTGTATAGCCATTACCTCAAGCAAAGATAAGCTAAAATTTTCACCTTTGGAGGGAAAGCAGACCACCTCTGCTTTGCTGATCATCTCTACAATTTCCGTCGCCGGCTTATTTCCATAAAAATGAACCGAATTCCGGGTTTCCGTATCGGGAATGTTCTCAGTTATGTAGGCCGGATAATGATTGGGTTTTCCTATGAAATGAAGCGACGCTCCGGGATACTTTTTTTTCAGCTTAACAAAAGAACTGATCAGGGTTTCTGCACCTTTTTCAAAAGAGATATTTCCTAAAAAGAACACAGATTGAGGAATGATTTCCGCATTTTTTACAGGTTTGTAGAATTTTTCATCGATGCCGTTGTAAATCAGTTTCGGGTCCTTGATGCCGAACAGGGCTTTATTAATCGTCTCATTATACTGGGATATGGTAATAATGTTTTCTGAGCTTTTAAAAGCTTCTTTTTCACAGAAAACTCTTCCTTTATGTACTTTTTTGTAGCCGAAATATTTTTCCAGAACAGACCACGAACCGTGGCATCTGATCACATAAGGGATTTCTTTAGGGATAGCAAGGGCAAGGCCGTCAAAGTCATGGGTTTCTGCAATGTCAAAATGAAGACTATTCTTCCTGATCCAGGAATTGATCTGATTAGAAATGTTTTTTTTCTCGGATAAATAGGTCTTAAAATGGAACTGTTCCAGAGCTTTAACTTTTCCTGTAAAAGATCTTAACAGTTCAAGAAGAGGATTGGCCTTGAAAACATCTTTTATTGAATGAATATTTACACCGTCTTCCTCTATATCAAATACATACTTTGAGATCAGAAAAACATACACTGATATTCCTCTCTTTACAAGTTCTGTACATAAGTTTTTATAAAAAACACCTGTCCCGCCTACCTCAGGAGTCCGGAAAGATTTGTATTCCCGGGTTACAATAAGTACATTTTTTATTTCTTTCATGAATTCAGTTTAAATACAGTGTTCACCCAATGGTCTAGAGTATACTTATTATAAACTTCTTCAGGCAGTTTTTCGTATGGCGTAGTGAAAAAATCTTTTTTCAGATTACGGAAATTCTTATCCAGTACTAAAATATTATTCGGATTATAAAAATCATAGTTTTTGATCGTAGGATTATCCGTGATAATTTTCTTTTCCAGAGCCATGGCTTCAAATATCCTGAAACTGAGCCCGGTCTGGTCGGCCCGCATCAGGTCGAGGATAACTTTAGTATTCTTATAATAGGCGGGCAGTACGTGATGAGGTATCTTTTTTCTTCCGAACTTTAAAATATCAATATTCTTCTTATCAATGATCTGGTTCAGTTTATTTTTCCAGCCCTTTTTACCTACCATATAGACCTCGAATTTTATTTTCATGGGATGTATACGGTTGATTAACATATTTAGGGCAGAAAGTCTTTTTTGATCATAAGATGTGATGTAGAACATATCCAGCTTCGGACGCTGCTTGGCAGCCGGAATATAGTCGAGGTAATTGTAATTGGTGATCTTTTCGAATCCGAAGTTTTTCACATCTTCATCATCAAAAGAAAATACTGTGTCAAAATAATGCAGAAGATGTGTTGCCGGGTTCCGGGCCATACTGTCATACAGATAGGCAATGTTCCGGTCTGTATATTCTCTGATTTTCTGGTGGATACTTTCGTCAATAGCCTCAGGATTGATGACCAGGATCTGATCCTGCCGTCCTATTTTTTCCAGAGACTCCAGTATGAAACTTTGTCTTTTGTGATATTTTGGATTCTTGCCCAGAAAAATCTTGCTGAACGTATTTTTTATACGTTCTCCGGTGTTTTTGTGGGTAAAAGCTCCGATGTTGATGTGGCATGCTTCAATGCCTTTATCACTCAGTTTTTCCACTATGTGTTCATCATAATGCCAGAAATCGAAGCTGATTAAACAAATTTTCATACTGCAAAAATAAAAATTTCATATTTAAATTTATATTTTTGATGAAAAGCCTGACCGGAATGAAAAAGAAAATCCTTATTGATGCAGAAAGATTGAAGTACCCGAAGTCGGGAATTGCCAACGTATGTGTTTCATTAATAAAGGGTCTGGACGATAAAGTCTCTGATTTTGAGTATGTTTTCTACGGACCAAAAAAAAATATTCCGCAGACGAAAAAAAGTTTTAATATTATCGACTGGAAGTTTTGGCAGAAGAATTTTCCTATAAATACTCAATCTTATTCCCTGGTTCATACAGCTCATCAGCTTTCCCAATATTTTCATACGGTAAAAGGAGGGCAGAAAAAGGTAGCAACGCTTCACGATCTTAATTTTCTTCACGATGGAAGTATGGAACGAAAAGTGAAAAAATACACAAAACTGGTTCAGAAAAATATAGGTAATGCAGATGCCATTGTTTGTATCTCAGAATTTGTAAAAGAAGATTTTCTTAAGAACAGAAAACTTTTTACTTTAAAAAATGACGTTAAAATAAAAGTAATCTATAATGGGCTGATTTTTCCGGAAACCACAGAGTTCATTTCTAAGAACAGTTATGATTTCGTAGGGAAGAAATATATTTTAAATATCGGAGTGCTTTTCCCTAAAAAGAATCAGGAAGTACTTTTGGATCTTATTTCAAAAAATGACAGGCATCTTGTATTGGTAACTTCATCTGCGAAATCTGCCTATAAAGAGAAATTTCTAGAGAAAATAAAAACCCTGGGACTGGAAAATAAAGTGCACATTCTGGAAAACATAAATAATAACGAAAAATATTTTCTTCTTCAGCATTGCGAATCCTATTGTCATCCTTCATTAGCAGAGGGCTTTGGAATTCCTCCTGTGGAAGCTATGTATTTTGGGAAACCTGTTTTTTTAAGCAAATTAACTAGTCTTCCTGAAATTGGAGGAGATCTGGCTTTTTATTTTGATGATTTTTCAGCGGAGCATATGCAGCAGGTTTATGCATCCGGAATGCAGACTTATGGTTCTAATAAGGATGAATATGCTTTACAGTTAAAGCAGAGGGCTTTAAAGTTCGGTTATCTTGAAATGGCCGGAGCTTATGAAAAACTTTACAGTGAGCTGCTGAATTAAAGTTTAATCTTTCCGAGCCTTAATTTCCACTTAAATACATTGAAACTGTCACCTCCTCTGATATCAATTCTTTTAATCTCAAATTTATTTTTCCAGGGATAATAGTCGATATTGTTACCGATACGTACTGCAGAAATAATTCCTGCTTTTTCGAGTATGGAGAAAAATTCTTTTTTTTGTTCCCCTTTTTTAGGGAACTTACCGTAAGGATAGGCGAGTACTTTGGTAAAAGGGATTGACTTTTCCTCCAGGGTGCGCATATTTTTATAAATATCATCTGCTGCTTCCTGCAGTGAGATCTGTGAATAGTTCTTATGGGAGTGGCTATGAAGCGCAATTTCAATAACTTCAGGATTGAGGGATCTGATCTCATCAAATGTCATCATCTCGCGGTTTTCATCCGTTTCTTTTTCCGGAATAAGCTCGGTTGGAATGAAGATTGTGGCTTTCAAGCGATATTTTTCCAACAAAGGAACCAGGTACTGAAGATTGTTGAGGTAGCCATCATCAAAAGTAAGAATGAGTTTGTGCTTCAGCTGACAGTTGGCCTTGAGGTCGTTAAAAAATAAAGTGTTATAATTATTTTTAATGTATTTAAACTGCTGCTCCAGGTTTTCTGTTGAAACAGTCAGCAAATCTTTGCCGAAAATTTTTTTCTCCGGCAGAACTTTATGATACATGAGGATCCGGACACTTTCTGTACCTGAAAATCCGAGTGTCCTTTTGATAAATCTGAGCATGGTTATCTGAATGTATAAACCGTATGTTTTATGGTGATCTCTATAAAATTATTTACGGGTTATACAATTTTATGTTTTATTATTGACTAACTCACTGATTGAATAGTATAAGTCTACAAAAAGAGAGATCTGTTACAAAATTCAAAATTAATTAAAATATTGAATGCACGAGCTTAAAAATACATTAAAATAAGATGTAAACTGTCGAACAATTGATTTGCAAAATTGAATAAGAAGTATTATATAAGGACAGCAAAGGTATCAACAGGGATCATCTGGCTATTTATGACCAAAATTGCATCGGATAATCAAATGTATAGAATAAAAGAAAGATAGCATCTGGCTGCAATACAATTGAGCCGGCTGTTATTATTTTAATCCGAAGATTATTATTTGAATTTATAGATTTCGTTAATTTTTATATATTTCAGAAAGGTGTAAAATGCTCCGGTGATTGAGATATAAAATCCGGCAACACCATCCAGGAAGCCCAGCTTAAAAAAATAGGTTTTCATAAAGTCATAGAATGGAGAAAAGATGATCTTAAAAAGAGATACTGATTTTCCGTTCAAAACCTTTTTTTCTGCCATCAGCTGTGTATAATTATTGATCTTTTCAATATGATGGGCAATACTTTTATAGGTGTAGTGATCGATATTTCCCGGAAGTCTACCTTTTTTATCTTGTGTAATAAAGCATTCATGCACCAGATCGTCAGAGTATTTTCCGTGGCCTTTTCTGAAGAATCTTTCTCTCCAAACATTGCCCCAGCCGCCATATTTTATGGTTTTCTTCAGCAGGATATTGTTGAAATGAATCTCATAAACGTTATAAGAAGGATTGGAGCTGGTTAAAATTTCTTTAATAGCATTTACAGCAGTTTTATCCGGAACTTCATCGGAGTCCAAAAACAGTATCCATTCTCCGGAAGCTTCGGACAGGGTATAGTTTTTCTGACAGCCGAAGCCTTGAAATTTTTTTCTGATAAATTTTACCTTCGGAAACCCCGTACAGATTTCCTCTGTTTTATCTGTGGAAAAAGAATCAACGACTATAATCTCATCAGCGATCTCATAGATGCTGCTGATACTTTTTTCAATGACTCTTTCTCCATTTAAAACAATATAACAGACTGATAACTTCATTAACGAAATTCTGTAATAGTTTTTTCAATGATTCTGACACAGTCTAAAAGCTGCTCTTCTGTAATAACCAAAGGTGGTGCCAATCTGATGATATTTCCGTGGGTAGGCTTAGCTAAAAGTCCATTTTCTTTTAACTGCAGACATAAATCCCATGCTGTAGAGCTGTCCGGAGTGTCATTAATCAAAATAGCATTCAAAAGGCCTTTTCCTCTTACTTTGGTAATAAGACTGTTTTTTTCGATAATCTTCTGGATCTCAGCTCTGAAAAGCTGGCCTAACTGTTCTGCTCTTTCAGACAGTTTTTCATCGGCAACCACATCTAAAGCAGCTACTGCCACAGCGCATGCAATAGGATTTCCTCCGAATGTAGAACCATGCTGTCCAGGTTTGATAACATTCATAATACTGTCATTAGCCAATACTGCAGAAACAGGATACATTCCTCCGGAAAGGGCTTTTCCTAAAATAAGGATATCAGGCTGTACATTTTCATGATGGCAGGCAATCAGCTGTCCTGTTCTTGCAATACCTGTTTGTACCTCATCTGCAATGAAGAGTACGTTATGTTTTTTACATAATTCGGAAGCATTTTTCAGGAAACCTTCATCCGGTACGTAAACACCGGCTTCACCCTGGATAGGCTCCACTAAAAATGCAGCAATATTTCCTGCTTCTCTGTTCAATACTTCTTCTAATGCAGTAATATCATTGTAAGGGATTTTTATGAATCCCGGTGTGAAAGGTCCATAGTTCTGGTTAGCATCGGGATCATTGGAGAAAGAAACGATTGTAGTTGTTCTTCCGTGGAAGTTATTTTCGCATACGATGATCTTAGCTGCATTCTCTAAAATTCCTTTTATTTCATAGCTCCATTTTCTGGCTAATTTTACTGCTGTTTCTACAGCTTCAGCTCCGGAATTCATAGGAAGCACTTTATCAAATCCGAAAAGAGAAGTGATTTTTTGTTCGTACTCGCCTAATTTTGAATTGTAGAATGCTCTGGATGTCAGGGCTAATTTCTGTGCCTGACCTACTAAAGCTGCAACGATTTTAGGGTGGGAATGTCCCTGGTTCACAGCAGAATATGCTGAAAGAAAGTCATAATATTTTTTGCCTTCCACATCCCATACAAATACGCCTTCTCCGCGGTCAAGAACCACAGGAAGAGGATGATAATTGTGCGCTCCGTGCTTTTCTTCAAGGTCAATAAAATACTGTGAGTTTTTTGCTGTTGCTGCTGTTGACATATGTTTTGGTTTTGGGCAAATTTAAGGATTATTAATGAGATGGCTGAACAAAAACGTAATACGGTACACGTTGGGATTTAAAGTGTATTTTCGGGCTATGTAATGCTGTTTTAGAAAATATTTCTTTTCTGATATGAGGGTGTAGTTTTTATATCTTTCGGGAAGGGTTTTGTATTATTTTAAAAAGGTGCTTTTGTTATGCTTTTCCTTTCCTGACGAAAGATTATTGATATTCAATTTCCTGAATCCTTTCGCTTATTTTTCCTTCGTTATTTGAAGTAATGTTGGATACAATATTATTCTGATGATCATAGATGAGACTGTTTTTTGTTGTTCTGCCTGTTTTATCCGGAAAGACGATGGCTGTTTCGATCGTATTTTCTTTTGCATCAAATTTGTTGAGGAGTGTATTTTGAATTTTTCCATTCCTTTTGGTAATGACGGTATCAGGCTTATCACTTAAAGCCCGGAACTGATATTCCGTGACATCAATCTCTTTCGGGTTGTCTGTAGAAAAGCTTTTGGTCTGTACAATCTGATTATTTTTATTGTATTTACATTCTATCACCAGGCTTGTAGATTTAACGGATTTGATGATGAAATTCTCAGAATTATAATAAAAGGTTTCCTCTTCATCTATTTCATCCTTATTTTCTTCATATCTTCCATAACTGACCCTTTTAACAAGCTTATTCTGATCATCATAGGTAAAAACCTGTTTCGCTGTATCGGTATTGTTTGTTATGCTGTCAAGCTTGCTATTGCTGTAATGATAATATGAAGTTTCCATTTCTTCTTTTTCTCCCTCCCGATACAGTTCTCTCTTTGT
>NZ_QNUH01000027.1 GCF_003385495.1 Chryseobacterium elymi
TGTTTCCAAAGGAATACCTATCATATTGGCGTTAATTAACTTCTGGTTAGCCTTTTCGTGGGCGTAACTGTAATTGGTCTCATCGATAGTTCCATCAGGAAAAGTTGTTTTCTGTTTGTTAAGCTGGTAATGAGCCGGGTTGTTATAGAAATAATCAGAAACGGTTTGATTAGAAACACTGTTAAAATAATTCGTTGTTTTACTGTTTAGTAAGTCATATTTTTCGGTATAAATAGAATAAAACTCCCACTTGTATGTATTGTAACCCTCAAATCCGGGAGCTGGTTCCCAATAGCCTCTTTTTTCTAGTCTAAGCCCAAAAATTGGATTATTATAATAATAATCTTTTTGTTTTCCATAAGTATTTAGTGTTTCCTTTTGAATTTGATATGACCCGTTTGAAAAAATATAGTCAGTCTGCTTTACTAAATTTCCCAATCTCCAATTTGAATATGATCTTCTCATTGGCAAAGAGAATAGTGTTCTGCGATACATATGGTCGCTTACATTATAATCTCCCACCTCCATAAGTTGATCAATATTCGTAGCCTTAAATTTATATTCAGATTTAATTTTATCTCCGGTTTTTACATTAACCTGATAAGTGGTAACAGATTCATAAATAATATTATTAGAGAAAATTGAATTGAGGGGAAAAGTAGCTAATCCATAAAGCTTCACAAGAGGAAGATGCGAAATATACTCCTGTTCAACATAAAACGGATAATTTAAACCGATTCCGCTATCCCCATAGTCAAACTCTTTAATAATTTGCGGAGTGTCATCAGTATCTTTATGCGTTATTTTTTTTATTCGTAAACCGCCTGCATAGGACAAATCTTCTCTTTGCCCTCTATAATAAACTTTCAACATTGCTCCAAATTCCGGAGTATATTTCTCATCAGAAAATTGACTGTTCTGTAATGACTGAGGATTTAATTCTGCAGTTATCTTATATGTCTCAAATTTTTTAACAGGAATAGATTCGTTATATGATATAAACCTCGTTTGAAAAGAAGGATCAGTAGACTCAATCTTGAAGTTCCTGTAATATGCCATTCCTTCAGGGTTATATTCATAATCTGGTAGTCCGAAGCTAAAAGAGCTGTCATAACCAAGCTGAATATTATATTCTAGATCTGAATAATAAGGTTCATTTGTATTAAGATCCACATGTTGTTCAGCGTTTACTGCGATCTCGTAAGTAGGGTTAATTTCCATATAGCTGGAAACATTTTCATCCATAAATGCCGATACGGTATTTTTCTCATATTCTAAATTGATACTTCCCCCTGTAGGATAAGTAATTTTTGTTAAACTCCCATATTTCAAATGATCTTCACTTTCCTTCCTCACATTTTTCCCCATCAGATATATTCCAGGATAAAGATCATTGGCCACTCTAAATTGAATTGACGGTAAAAAACCACAATTACTATCTTTTCCATTATAATATCCCCAATGATCCTGAGCAGAAGACATAATATTAGGCATTTGATTTGAAAAATATTCAAATTTATATTCCGATATTTTAGTATTTTGCGGATCACTTTCCAGTATTTTATCAAGTTTTAACCGTTTTGATTGAGTGGTGATATGACTACTGAAAATTCCATTATTTTTTATTTTATTTATAAAGCAATTATCTGTGGTAGTAGGCTGAAAATAAGAAAAAACAAAATCAATTTTTTTTATTGTGTGATTTTTAGAATCAGAAATATTTATATTATCCAGTCGTTTAGCATTATCAATATCCTGTCTTACAGTTAAATGATTGAATTTAATTTTTGTGGTTTCTGATTCAATACGATCAATGTAGAGATCATCATTGGTCTGTAGAGTATAAGATATTTGAGTAGCTGGTAAGCTTTGCTGTTGACAAAGCTGTTGTAACAACTGATTACTATTCCAGTTATAATTAAAAGTACCACATTTATAAGATGTTTCACCCAATACGCTTGCAACAGTACTATTTCCTTTATTTTGGTAATAGAATTGTACAATTTTGTTATCTGTAGTTTTAACTTTTATTAAATGCCAGGTCTTTGCATAAGAAGGCGTAGAATTATTACCTCCCTGAGTGCTGCCATAAGTAATAACAGCAGGTGAATTTTCAAATTCAACAGCTGTGTTCTGATTTGCAGTTTCACTTCCAAAATAAAAAATATTACCCTGAGGATCTGTAACTTCCCATCCACTGATAAACCCACCATTAAGGCTGGCCACTACTTTGTGATCACTTAATGGAATTTGAACAAATTTTTTGCCTAAATCATTTCCGGGAATAGAGCCATCAAACACCACCTTTAAAGAATTACCTAAAAAATTAATTATATACTCATCGGGCTCGTAATCTGTTTCGTCTATAGTAGCAAGTAAATTATTGGCATTTACATCATTATAAAGATCAAAATTATATACTCTGTCCTTTAAATCATCATGAGCAGCCTGTAAAGAGGTAAGATTATCTGGTTCGCCTCTCATGCTTCTAATAACCACACCTGGATTAGTAAGATTCCATCCCAGACCAATTGAACCCGCTCGCTCTCCTACCTTAATTCCAGAAGTATTATAGGAGGCAGATAATGGAAGGGATAATTGACTATTTATTTTTAATGTGTATATGGGCACGGAAATATCTGCTGTTCCGTTATGCAATGAAACAGGTTGGTCAATAAACTTTTGTAAAGATTGCACTTCCGGAGATTGAGGGAAAAATTTTAATTTATCATCTTTCTGAGCAATCACAAAGTGCCAAACAGGCAGCAATAATATAAGTAAGTATTTTTTCATCAGTTTATTTTTTTATCAGTTTAGCATTCGCTGTTTTATTAGTATCCGTCTTTATCGTCACCAGATAAGCTCCCTGAATCAAATTCTGAGTATTAATCTTCGTCACCTTATTCTTAGTTTTCAGACTCTGAAGCTGTCTTCCTCCCATATCATACAACAAAATATCAGCTTCTTTAAAGTTAAAACCGATTTCCACATAAGCATAATCTGAAACAGGATTCGGATAGATCTTGATGTCCTGTTTTTCAATCAGCTGATCAATTTGTTTATCTCCCAGCTTCACGATCTTCCAGTTCTCTTTTCCAAGTTCTTCTGCACTGGTTCCTGCCAGAATAATGGAGCCGTCTCTATTGATCTTAATATCTGAAAGTCTCTCCTCTCTTTGTCTCCCGTCTCCCTTTACGTATTTTCTCCACTGCTCGTTGCCATCGGAATTGAGGTAGAGCATCCAGAAAGTTTCATCATTAGATTCTATTCTTCCTTCTGCCTGGGTATAGCCTCCTAAAAGGATTCCTTTGGTCAGGTCTTGGTTCTTGGCTCTTACATCCTGACTCTGAATAACACTCGTTCCCATCAGAATATCCCTGTTTCCGAAACTGTAGGACTTCTGCCAGATTTCTTCGCCTCTTTCGCTTAGGGAGATCAACCAAAGGTCGGTTCCTTCTTCAATACCTACCGTTTTATTTCCTGATCTTTCGGATCTGGATTCGCCGCCAATTAAATAGCCTGAGGAGGTTAAAGCAAGTGTCCTTAAGTGATCATCACCTTTCCCTCCAAAATTCTTTTCCCATTCGGTTTTGCCATCTTTTGAAATTTTTATTATCCAAAAATCCCCTTCTCCAAAATTTTCGGTTTTCTTTGATCCACCCGTAGTGCTTCTTGAATAGATTCCTAACAAGGCTCCTCCATCTTTGGTAGGAATCATCTTTTCAACTTCATCCAATCCTTTTCCTCCTAAAATAGACTGGGAGAGTTCTTTTCCGTCTTTGTCCAGTTTTATAATCAAAACATCTTTTGAACCGTGGCCTTTAGCTGAATTCTGAACATTTCCGGCTACAAAGAATTCCAGATCAGTTGTTTGGATCACAGATCGTGCTTCTTCATCAGATGCTGACCCTAAAGTTTTCTGCCAGATTTGATCACCAAATTCGCTAAGCCTTATCAACCATAGGTCTGAACCTCCTTTAGACTCGTCTTTCTTATCCAGACCTTTCCCTGAATAAGAAGTTCCCGCCAGAAGAAATCCTCCTTCCTGGGTGGCGATGGAAGCGGAAAGATAGTCATGGTTATTTCCGGAGAAATATTTTTCCCAAACCTCCTGACCCTGTTGGTTTAATTTGACTAAATGGAAATCGTAGCCGTTATTCTGCTTACTGCCTTCAGCCTGAAGCTTATTGCTTTGAATACTGCTTCCCGTGATCAGATACTGCTGATCAATAGTTGTGGTAACCTGGCTTAAAAAATCCTGTGTACTGGATTTAATGTCTTTCTGCCAAACGACTTCCTGAGCATTGCTCAAGACTGTACATATTATAAATGCACTGATGTAGAGTTTTCTCATCTATTGTGTGTATTAGTTGGTATAATTCTGCAAATTTAACGTTTTTTAACATGCCAAAGTCATATGAATGTGATTTAATATCAATTTTATCACTTATTCGTTTTTTTTTCTTTATGCTAAAGCAAATCTACTATTGTAAAGCGACAAATCTCGTCGTATGATTTTATATTATAAAAAAACTTTTTTATGCCTAATTGCCATAAAATGCAATATTACTTAACCCTGTCGAAAAAAAACTCATGGCTGCATGAGTTCAAAACTTAAATAAAAAGTATTTGTAATTGAAAAATCAACTGATCAAAGAAATAGCCATTGAATGTGGCTATGAATATGTTCAGAATTTTACCCGGGCGTACAAAAAAATTGGGAGTATCACCCGGGAAGCTAAGAAACGGATAATAAAAAAACCGCTTAATACATTAAGCGGTTTATATATGTTGTTTTGCTTTGATATTACTTTTTCAGAATTAAGGTGAAAAAGCAATGACAATCAATTAATGATGATGTCCGTGATCATGGATAAAGGGTCCATTCCCTTTAGGGTTGCTGAAGATTACTTCTACACCTTCCTGCTCATTAAGTTCTTTTCTTCTGATATCTTCAGGATCGAAAGGTTTTACTTTTCCGAAATATTCTTTCAGACCTTCAGTTAGCCACATTGGGATTACCAAGCCGAAGAACATGAAGATACACCAGAATCCTACTAAGAACATAATTATAAAGAATACAGTCCATAGGAATTGGTAGAACGGCCAAAATGCTGATAAAATCGTTATCATTCTTTAAAGATTTTAGGCAAAAATAGGACTTTTTTGTGTTGTATACAAAAGATACAAGCCCTATTTTATAATTTATTTTGATTTTAAACTATTAGTGAGCAAGATCTGCGAAGAAATCATTGCCTTTATCGTCTGTAATGATGAATGCCGGGAAATCTTTTACTTCAATTTTTCTTACAGCTTCCATCCCTAATTCAGGGAAATCCACGATATCCACAGATACAATATTGTCTTTGGCAAGGATGGCAGCAGGTCCTCCGATGGACCCCAGATAAAAACCTCCATATTTACCACATGCATTGGTAACATCTTTACTTCTGTTTCCTTTGGCCAGCATGATCATACTTCCGCCGTGGCTCTGGAACTCGTCAACATACACATCCATTCTTCCTGCTGTCGTAGGCCCGAAACTTCCTGAAGCCATTCCTTCCGGAGTTTTTGCAGGTCCTGCATAATAAATCGGGTGGTTTTTGAAATATTCCGGCATCGGTTTTCCGCTGTCAATGATCTCTTTGATCTTTGCGTGGGCAATATCTCTGGCTACGATCAGCGTTCCGTTTAATTTTAATCGGGTTTTGATAGGATATTTAGACAGTTCAGCCAATATTTCCGGCATCGGCTTATTCAAATTGATCTCAACGGCCTCTTCCAGGTGTGGAGGCGTATCCGGTAGAAATCTTTTTGGATCCTGCTCAAGCTGTTCAAGAAAAATGCCCTCTTTTGTAATTTTTCCTTTGATATTTCTGTCTGCAGAACAAGAAACCCCCATTCCTACCGGACAAGATGCGGCGTGACGCGGAAGTCTGATTACCCTTACATCGTGAGTAAGGTATTTTCCTCCAAACTGTGCTCCGATAGCACTTTCCTGGCAGATCTTCTGAACTTTAGCTTCCCATTCAAGGTCTCTGAAGGCCTGTCCCGCTTCGTTTCCTTCCGTCGGAAGATGGTCATAATATTTTGCAGATGCTTTTTTCACGGCAGCAAGATTCGCTTCAGCAGAAGTCCCTCCTATTACAAGAGCCAGGTGATATGGCGGACATGCGGCTGTTCCAAGATCTGAGATTCTTTCTTTTACGAATGCTTCAAGAGACTTTTCGTTTAGCAATGATTTTGTCTTTTGATATAAAAATGTTTTATTGGCAGAACCTCCACCTTTTGTTAAAAACAAAAACTCATAGTAATCTCCTTTTTTAGCATAAATATCAATCTGTGCCGGAAGATTTGATCCTGAATTTTTCTCTTCAAACATCGTCAAAGGAACCACTTGGGAATATCTTAGGTTTCTCTTTTGATAAGTATTGTAAATACCTTTACTCAGGTATTCTCCATCCTCAACTCCTGTGTAGACATTTTCTCCTTTTTTACCCATTACAATAGCCGTCCCGGTATCCTGGCACGAAGGCAGAGCTCCTTCAACAGCAACAGCGGCATTCTGCAACAGATTGTAAGCTACGAATCTGTCGTTATCAGTCGCTTCCGGATCGTCGATGATTCTTCTGAGACTTTCAAGGTGTGAAGAACGGAGCATAAAAGAAACATCAGCCATAGCTTCTTCAGCCAAAAGTTCAAGCCCCTTTGGGTGAATGGTTAAAATTTCCCTGTCCCCTAATTTTTCAACCTTTACATAATCTGATGTCAATTTTTTATACACCGTATCATCTTTCTGGATCGGATACGGATCCTGATATCTAAAATCCATTCAATTTTTGTTTGTGCAAAAATACGTCATCCTTAAAAAACATGAGTAAAATCAGTCATTCATATAGATATTTATAATGGTTATAAATTGCGGGATTCTGCGTTTATGATTAACTTTATAAAAATTTCAATCACAATGAATTACAGAATCGAAAAGGATACTATGGGAGAAGTTCAGGTCCCTGCAGATAAATTTTGGGGAGCACAAACTGAACGTTCAAGAAATAATTTTAAGATCGGACCCGAGGGGTCTATGCCTCACGAAATCATTGAAGCTTTTGCTTATTTAAAGAAAGCAGCAGCCTATACCAATACTGATCTTGGTGTTCTATCTGCAGAAAAAAGAGATATGATCGCTAAAGTATGTGACGAAATTCTTGAAGGTAAACTGAATGATCAGTTTCCGTTGGTGATCTGGCAGACAGGTTCTGGAACGCAGTCGAATATGAATATCAATGAAGTCGTTTCAAACAGAGCCCATGTAAATAATGGAGGAACTTTAGGAGATAAATCTGAAATTCATCCGAATGATGATGTGAATAAATCACAGTCTTCCAATGACACTTATCCCACAGCCATGCATATTGCCGCTTATAAAAAAGTAGTGGAAGTAACTATTCCGGCTGTTGAAAAATTAAAGAATACCCTTTCTGCCAAAGCAGAAGCTTTTAAAGATATTGTAAAAATCGGGAGAACACACCTTATGGATGCTACTCCACTTACGCTTGGACAGGAATTTTCGGGTTATAAAGCTCAGCTTGAATTTGGATTAAGAGCTTTAAAAAATACACTTCCCCATCTTTCTGAACTTGCTTTGGGAGGAACGGCTGTGGGTACAGGACTAAATACACCGAATGGTTATGATGTAAAAGTAGCTGAGTATATCGCCAAATTTACGAATCATCCTTTCGTTACGGCAGAAAATAAATTTGAAGCTTTGGCTGCACATGATGCGATTGTGGAATCTCACGGAGCATTAAAACAGCTGGCTGTTTCTTTATTTAAAATTGCCCAGGATATCAGGCTATTAGCTTCCGGACCACGTTCGGGAATCGGGGAAATTCATATTCCAGAGAACGAACCAGGATCTTCTATTATGCCGGGAAAAGTAAATCCTACCCAAAATGAAGCAATGACCATGGTTTGTGCTCAGGTTCTTGGAAATGATACAACCATATCTTTTGCGGGCACACAAGGGAATTATGAGCTTAATGTTTTCAAACCTGTTATGGCATACAACTTCCTTCAGTCTGCCCAATTGATTGCAGATGCATGTATTTCCTTCAACGATCACTGTGCGGAAGGTATTGAACCCAACCATGAGAGAATTAAAGAACTGGTAGACAAATCATTAATGCTTGTTACGGCTTTAAATACGCATATCGGTTACGAAAATGCTGCGAAGATTGCAAAAACAGCCCACAAAAATGGAACTACTCTAAAAGAAGAAGCTGTAAACCTTGGCTTTTTAACTGCTGAGCAGTTTGACGAATGGGTGAAGCCTGAAAACATGGTAGGAAGCCTTAAATAGGTCTGGGAGATGGAAGGTGGAGACCAGAAGTTCCTGTTCGGCACTAATTTTTAAGCAGCTCTGTTTTTTATATATTAATGATATACAAAAACTAATCCATAAAGAATCTGAAAGAGGTCTTTGGAGGTGCGGTTATTCCACGGTGTCCAACGAATTTGTATCATGTTCAGTACAATGGTTACTATGCATGCTGCAGTACTCCTGCGAACAATCCCTGCCAGGGAATGTGTATGGTGCATGTAGATATGTGTGCAACTCCGACAGAGGAAGATCCTATTTAAATAATTGATGGAAAAGCCGGGAAAATTTTCCCGGCCTTTTTATTCTAAATTAACTGCTGAAGACACTGAAACCTGATCTGCAAAGTACTGTTCGAGATCCCGCAACGTTTCCGGATTGGTCTTTATATCTTTTACAAGCTCTCCTTTATTCACAACAACAATTCTGTTGCAGACCTCTGTGGTATGTGAAAGATCATGACTCGAGATCAGAAAAGTTACGCCGTCCTGCTTTGAAAGTTCTTTAATTAGATTTTTAAGCTTAATTTGGGTAGAAGGATCCAGATTTGCAAAAGGTTCATCAAGGATAATGATCTCCGGATTTCCGATGACAGCTCCTACTATTCCTACTTTTTTCTGATTTCCTTTCGACAGATCACGAACGTATTTTCCTGAATTGAGAATCTCACCATTGAAAAAATCGTGAAACGGCTTTAAAAACTCATCGATTGAAGCCTTATTCTGTCCTCTCAGTTCTCCAATGAAATAAAAGTATTCTTCAGGTGTCAGATAGCCGATCAGGAAAGTATCATCTACAAAAGCAGATACTTTATTTTTCCAGGCTTCAGATTCATTCACTTTGATATCTTCGATGCTTACAAATCCTGTGGTAGGCTGGATCAAATCAAGCATAAGACTGAAAAGCGTAGTTTTTCCGGCTCCATTATTTCCTACCAGCCCAAAAGTTTCACCATTAGGAATTTCAAGATGTTCAATATTAAGAACTGTGGCAGTTCCGTAGGTCTTTGATAAGTTATTGATAGTAATCATAGTTAGTCTTTGTTTTTAAATGCGTCCAGCGTGCTGTATTTTTCGCGTTTATATTGTTTGACGATGATATCGAATATTTTTTCTCTGAGGAAAAATCCTAAAAGTCCAAAAACGGCAATGCTTACAACTCCGGCTGTAATTCCAAAGAAATATTTTGACAAGGCAAAAACTCCCATTGGAAGTAACATTTTCGGAATCAATAAGAGCATGGATTTCAGATTAAAGCTGTTTTTCTGTCCAATTCTTTTTTCTTTTGAATTCAGATCGATCTGGGTTTTATTAAATGCTCCTGACCAAAGGGTAAGTTGGGAATTCACTCCGATATTATAAAGTCCTGCTGCAAAAAAAGTGACATACAGCTCCCAGCCGAAATAGACGTAAAATAATGCAATGATGATTGAAGCTGCCGTCATAATATTCATTAACCACCATTTTGCTTTGAGATATTCTTTGTAGGGAACATTCAGCGTCATCATCAATGGATAGTAAGAACTGTCGAATGCAGGAACCCGCTGCCCGAAAAGAAACTGAAAGCCTCCGGTTACAAACAGCCCCATAAACATCATCATGGCAGGTGTTTTATAAATCGTAGACGTAAACATCAGTAATCCGTAAAAAAGAAAGAAAAAGCTTCCGATCAGAATACCTTTTGTTACCTTATTACGTCTCAGCATTTTAATATCATTATTAATAAAGGTTCCGATAACTCCATATTTATTTAGAAAAGCAATATTTTCCGTTTTTCCAAACTGTTTTTTAGCTTCTAGTCCCTGATCCAAATAAAATTCTTTACGAACATACCTAAAACATATTCGCCATAAGCTAAAAAACAGGACTATGGGAATTATAATAAAATAAGGGTTATGATAAAAAGCATATACCCATTTTTCTGAGTAAGAAAGTACAGGAACGATATTATAATACCCAAGACCCGCAACCACAGCAAATAGAAGCCCTATGAAAATGGCTACTGCTTCCTTATCATTAAACAGAATATTGATGAAATTATTAAGATAAAACAAAAAAGAAATCCCGATCAACCAAGCCAGAATGCCGAAAACACTATATCCGTTGAACATGGCAATGACGGAAAATGTGATAAAGAATAAAGAATTCAGCCAGCTTAATGCCGAAAGAAACGTTTTCACAAGCATATAATTGACCAGCGTATTTTTGGGAATATTCTGAGTCAAGAACGGTTTGATATTCTGAGTCGACATTTCCTGCCAGATGTATTTCAAAATGAGGTCCAGTGCCCATGCAGCCACTAAAAATTTTGAAACCATTTTTAAAGGATCCTGATGCATTTCATCCCGTACATAGAAGAATACCGCAAATGCACCTCCTGCCAGACATGCCATAAAATAGAGGATTCCTATAAAACGAAGGATCTTCATGGTAAGATTCACGCCTACAGAAGTACCACGGAAAAAGCTTTTGATTTCGAGCCTGAGGAACTTTAGAAACATATTTAGTTTTTTACATTAGTCAGTATAATGTAAAATATGTTACAGTTTTTTTAACCAATAAGTTCTTTTGCCTGTGCCAGTGCGGCCTCGGTAATTTTGCTTCCGGAAAGAAGCTGGGCGATCTCGTTCAGTTTTTCCTCGTCGTTCAGAGGAATGATCGTTGACTGTGTTTTACCGGAAATATCACGTTTGACTACTTTATAGTTATTATTTCCTTTGGCCGCAACCTGTGCCAAGTGGGAAATAACGATAAGCTGCATATCGGTGGCCATTTCCCGCATCAGGTTTCCAATCTCTTCTGCCACTTTCCCGGAAACTCCGGTATCAATTTCATCCAGAATCAAGGTAGGAAGCTCGTCACTTTCGGCAATGATTTTTTTCACCGCAAGCATAACCCTTGATCTTTCACCGCCGGAAATAGCAGTCTGGATTGGCTTTAACGGAAAGCCTGAGTTAGCCTGAAACAACAACTGTATATTTTCTTTTCCGAATGCATTAAAGTCAGATGCATCCTGAAGTTCAATATCAACTCTGGCTTTTTCAAGGCCTAATTTTTTAAGAAGGCTTTCTGCTTTTTTGATAAAGACAGGAATAGATTTCTTTCTGTTTTTTGAAAGTTTTTCCGCCAGAGACTGTAGTGTTTTTTCTTTTTCGGAAATATTTTTTCCGATCTCAGCAATATAATCTTCGAGTTCTGAAGCACCTTTCTGCTCCCCAGCAAGCTGGTCTCGGAGCTCTTTCAGTTCCTTGATATCAGAAACATTATGTTTTAAAAACTGGGCATTGATTTTATTATTAAGCTCAACAAGAACCGTAAGATTGGCTGGATTGATTTCGATTCTTTCCGATTCATTTTCAAGCTCGGAAATAATATCTTTCAATTCCACAAAGGAAGTTTCCAGTCTTTCATCAAGTTCTGAAAAGCTGTTTGAAACTTCAGAAATTCTTGACAGTTTACTTTTAGCTTCGTTGAAGAAAGAAAGAATTCCGACTTCTTCCTGATGAAATCTTGAAAGGATCTGTACCAGGTTTTCGGAGATCATCTCAGCATTCTCCTGGATGGAAAGCTGATCCTGCAGATCTTCATAATCTACATCATCCAGTTTCAGTTCCTCCAGTTCGTTTAAGAGAAATTCTTTATAATCACTTTCTTTTCTGTTTTCGGAAAGCTGGGTCTGAAATTTTCTAAGCTGTATTTTTAAACTCTGAAAGTCAGAAAATTCATTCTGATAATTTTCAATAGTTTTTTTATTTTCAGAAAAACCGTCAATAATTTTAAACTGGTATTCAGAGGTAAAAAGGTTTGAGGTTTCAAACTGTGAATGGATATCAATCAGTTTGGAAGATAATTCTTTGAGCACATCAAGGGTTACCGGGACATCGTTAATGAATGCCCTGGATTTTCCGGAGGGAAGGATTTCCCGTCTGATGATGGTCTGATGTTCATAATCAAGATCATTTTCAATAAAGAACTTTTTGAACTGGTTATTCAGGTCAAATTCAGTTTCTACAATGCTCTTCTCTTCGGATTTAGAAATAGATTTAGCTTCCGCCCTTTCGCCGAGGATCAATCTTAAGGCTCCTAAAATAATGGATTTTCCTGCTCCGGTTTCTCCGGTGATTACCTGCAGACCGTTATTCAATGATACTTCAAGAGTATCAATCAAAGCAAAATTTTTAATGTAAATTCTCGAAAGCATGGATAATAGCTGATTACTTTAGGTAATGCAAATATAGAATATAGAATTAAGTATTCAATGACTTAAAGTAAAGGATCTTTATTTCCACTTATTCCATTTGTTCTCCGAATTTTTTGGAGAAAGGGTCATCATTAGCTGCTTAAGGTCATTCATGACAATGCCTCCATTGTTTCCGGAATTGAAAACATTAAAGATCTCATCACTTTTGTTATCCAGAAACAGATTGAAGTAATAAGACTGCTGGAAAGAGTTTTCATATCTTTTAAGCTGTAAAAGGGCATCAAAGATGACTTTTTTCGCGGCTGTCTGATCCTGGTTGAATAAATTATCCAAACCTGCTCTATGATAGGTATACATCGTAGAACGCAACTGGCTCCAGTTCGGGTTGATGATCTCATTAATCAGTATCGTGCGGCTTCGTGGCTCGTTGATAACATTCCATCCTTCATAGTTTCTGTTCTGGGAATTCTGGGCAATCTGCTGAGCTTTTGAGAACCATGGTGTTCCTCCCATAGACTGGAAGCTGTCTGCATCATAGCCTAAGATCACGTACACATAAAAGCTGATCACATCAATAAGATTCTTACCTGAGAACTGTCTTTCATTGAATACAAGATTTTCATTTTCCACATATTCAAAGGCAAATCTCTGGTCCTGAAGGTTAATCAGCGGAGACTCATAGCTGGTACTGAATACGGGCCGCACAGCCTGGATCACAATACTTCCTTTGAACCGGTTTCCGTCTCTTTCAGCAATAACAACGGCAAAATTACATTTGATCTTTTCGAAATTCTGAAGTTTTTTCCCTGTCCAGCTGGTATTATTGATAAAGTCTCTGAGACTTTTCTCCAGCGCTTTATAGGCCTGCTGGTTACTTCCTCCCAGCTGCTGGGAGTTGATCTGTACAGTTGCAAGCAATTCCTGGGAAAAACTCAGGTTATATATAAAAAGCAGCAAAAATAGGCTTATGATTTTTTTCATTATCTATTAAAAATTGAGAACGGAAATTTATTAAAATTATTTTAAAAGTTGAGCCTCAACAAAATCCAGAATATCCGCAGCTACTTCGTCCTTAGATTTGAGATTAAATTCCTTTTTCTCTGTTTTGGTGAATATTTTGATTTTATTGGTGTCATTCTTAAAGCCGGCTCCTTCGTCACGGAGTGAGTTCAGCACGATCATATCGAGGTTTTTCTTTTCCAGCTTTCCTTTGGCATTTTCTTCTTCATTCTGTGTTTCCAGCGCAAAACCTACCAAAAACTGATGGGTTTTCTTTTCGCCCATTGTTTTAAGGATATCGGGATTTTTAACCAATTCGATGGTTAAATTATCATCATTTTTTTTAATTTTCTCCTTTGCCACTTCTTTTGGAGCATAATCTGCCACTGCAGCACTCGCAATACCAATATCCACGCGGTCATAAAATTCAAAAACTTTATTCAGCATTTCTTTGGCAGAGGTTACTTTATGAAGCTGGATATTTTTATCTTCTGTCTTTTGTGAACTTGGCCCTGATATCAGAATAACTTTCGCTCCTCTTTTTGAGGCTTCTTCAGCAAGAGAAAAGCCCATTTTGCCTGAGGAGTGATTACCTATAAATCTTACAGGATCGATAGCTTCGTAGGTAGGCCCGGCCGTGATCAGTACTGTTTTTCCTTCTAAGCTTTTGGTCTGATTTCCGGAAGTAAAGAAATTATCAACAGTCCTAAAAATAGTCTCAGGTTCTGCCATTCTTCCCTGCCCAATTAAGCCACTGGCAAGTTCACCAGTTTCTGCAGGTATAATGATATGTCCGTAATCTTCTGCGAGCTCAATATTCTGTTTGGTAGAAGGGTGTGCATACATATCGAGATCCATTGCCGGGGCAATGAATACAGGACATTTGGCGGACATATAAGTAGCGATCACCAGGTTGTCACACATTCCGTGGATCATCTTGGCTAATGTATTGGCTGTGCATGGAGCAACGATCATTAGATCTGCCCACAAAGCCATTTCTACATGGCTGTTCCAGGTACCGTTATCACCATAAAAATCTGAATACACAGGTTTTTTGGAAAGAGTTGAAAAACTTAGTTTCGTTACGAACTGCTCTGCATCGGGTGTCATAATTACCTGAACTTCAGCTCCTTTTTTTACAAAATCCCGGATCAGGAAATGAATTTTATAAGCCGCAATTCCTCCAGAAACAGCGATAAGTATCTTTTTACCGGAAACACTCATTTAGTTTTAATTTTTGAACTCCTAAATTACTTATTTTTTCGCACAAAGACAGGTATAAACAGACAAAGGTCATAAAAGAACTGAATTCCCTTATGACCTCCATATATAAAAAACACAAATGATTATTTTCTGTCTTCTGTCTTTCTGAAATAGATATCTTCATTCAGCCATTCTTCAATAGCAATAGAAGTAGGCTTAGGAAGTTTCTCGTAATGTTTAGAGATTTCAATCTGTTCTCTGTTTTCGAAAACCTCTTCCAATGTAGAATTGTGCACCGCAAATTCGTCCAGTTTATTGTGAAGTTCTGTACGGATTTCTGCGTTGATCTGCTCTGCTCTCTTTCCCATGATAACAATAGCTTCATAGATTGAACCTACTTTATCTTCAATCTTGTCTTTATCGTAAGTAATAGTATTTACTTCTGCTTTTGTATCTTTTACGCTCATTTTGAGAAATTTATTTTATTAATAAGATGGCAAATTTACGAATTATCTTTGGATTTTGAAAGTCGCTGCCGGAGGAGGGGTCTGAAGCGCTGCACTATCCCTCTGGATCTGCATTGCTTTCTTTTCATTGTTGATCTGATCTTTGATCTGCTGTTCAGCTTTACTTTTTTCTGCTATTTTATCAGCCTCCTTTTTCTGTCTTGCTGTTAATACTGCAATTCTTGCTTCTGTCTGTTTCTTAACGACAGCAAAGTTTTCTTTTTCTTTTGTCAGTTTCGCTCTAAGGTCTGTTGCTGTTTTAGAATATTCCGTATTCGGAAGTTCTTTTTCTACCAGCTTTGTATAAGCAAGAGCACTTTCTATACGCTCATCTTTAAGGTCATATACAGACTTTACGGCCAGTTCATAACGTGATTTCATGATGTAATCATAGATCTTCGGACGAAGTTTGGTACTTGGGAAATCTTCCAGTACGTTTTCAAAAGCTACGTTAGCGGCTTTGTACTCACCCATTTTGAAGTACTGCCTTGCATTTTCATATGCTTTGAATTCTAATTTATAAGACAGTTCATCAATTAACTGGCTGATATTTTTAGATCTTTCAGAGTTTGGATAGTTGGTCAGGAAATCCTGAAGCTCATTAATCGCTGTTTCTGTAGTAGACTGGTCCAGGTTATAATCCATAGAACCCTCATAGTAGCATAAGGCAGACATATAGGCCGCTTCTTCTGCTCTTGGATCTTTAGGGAAGTTTACCGCAAAGTTTTTAAACTGATGCCCTGCCAGTTTATAGTTTTTGTCATAATAATTCGCATAAGCAGTATTAAAACCTACATTAGGAAAGTCATCTGTCCCCGCTACAAGGTTAGCAAGCCTGTCATATAATGCCAATGCATTTTTCCACTTCTTTTTGGCAAAATTATCATTAGCTGCCTTTAAGATAAAATTCTTGTCAGCACTCTTCATTGCTTTTTCCTGCTGGCTTACGCATGAGGAAAGAACCGCCACCGCAAAAAGACCTAAAATATATTTTTTCATATAAAAAATTCAACAGTTTTCGGATGATACAGCCGATTTACTAATTTGCAAAAATATAACTTTTTTGTCAATAGATTTTTTTTTATGAATATTTAACGTAAATTTAGTCTGCAGCGTAACCCAAAATTGCAAAAACGCTGACTAAAAGATTCATTCTTACTTTTTTCTCTGCTTCTTTGGTATATGCTTCTTCATTTTTGCTCGGTACATACAGCTCATAAAAGTTTTTGTTCCTGATGACAAACAATGTGGAGCCAATGATCATGGTAAGGATATCTTCAGGCTTTGGTGTAAAAGTAAATACTCCTGAAGCAACTCCTTTTTTGATGACATCATCCAGTTTCTTCACAAACAGCTGGTAAAAATCCAGCAGCTCATCTTTTAAATTTTCGGTATGTCTGAGCTCCTGTGTCACAAACCCGTGGAAATAATTGTACTTGAATAGTTGGGAAACAATGTATTTAATGATCTCTCTAAGCTGCATTTCCGGCTTGCCATCCTTAATGGTATCTGCAAATTCGGAAAAATTCTCTCTGGTTTTCAGTACGCGGTACTGATAGAGATAGGACATCATTTTTTCTTTGGAACCGAAGTAATAGGAAATCATGGCCACATTAATGTTGGCCTTAGAACAGATATCCCTTACAGAAGTTCCTTCATAACCCTTTTTGGCAATAAGCTCTTCAGCAATGTCCAAAATATGGATCTGTTTTTCTGTAAATTTTTTTCTCATGAAGTGCACTTTGAGTAAAGTTAAGAAATTTTTAACAAAATTATAAACGTTCGTTTAATAATTTTAAATTAATTCTGGATAGTTGTACTTTTGTGAATGGATTTTTTTGATTTTCACCATCATAAGGAAAATAGCCTGTATGGAATCTACAATATAGACTTCGGAGCAGTGCCTCCTGATTCCCCATATTCTATAGGAATACATCCTAAAGATATTGCTGCGAATTCTATGAAGGAACAGTTCAGCTGGCTGGAATCAAATATTTCAAAAAACTGTCTGGCTATCGGTGAATGCGGACTGGATTCTATGGTTTCGACCCCCCAGAATATCCAGGAACAGGTTTTTCTGAAACAGATCATGATTTCAAATGAGGTGAGAAAACCCCTGATCATTCACTGCGTAAGAAAGTTTTATGAGGTAATTTCTTTTAGGAAGAGGGCTGAACAGGCGGTTATCATCCACGGTTTTAATAAAAAGCAACGGATAGCGGAAGATCTTCTGAAAAATAATTTTTATTTGAGTTTTGGAAAAGCTGTTTTGTATCATCTATCTTTGCAGGATATTGTAAAGAACATTCCCTTAGACAGACTGTTTTTAGAAACTGATAATGAATATTTTAACATAGAGGAATTATATTTAAAAGTTTCGGAGTTAAAGGGTATTTCTTTAGAAAAATTGAATGAACATATTTTAGAAAATTTAGACACGATAAAGAATGGATAAGTATTGGCTGGAGAGAACAGAGCTCCTGATCAAAGAAGAAGGGCTGGAGAAACTTAACAAGGCAAATATACTGGTAATAGGCTTAGGAGGCGTGGGCTCTTTTGCCGCAGAATTTTTAGCCAGAGCAGGTGTAGGGAATATGACTATTGTAGACGGCGATACGGTGGACATCACCAACGTCAACAGACAGCTTCCGGCATTGCATTCTACAGTAGGGAAACATAAAGTGGAGGTTGTTGCTGAAAGGCTTCTCGACATCAATCCGAAAATTAATTTAATCAAGATCAATGAATTCCTGAATCCGGAAAGAATGGACGAAGTTATTGATTCCAGTAGGTTTGATTATATCCTGGACTGTATTGATAGTGTAACCCCAAAATTATGTCTAATTAAAGCAGCCAAAAAAAGAAAAATAAAACTGATCAGCTCTATGGGAGCAGGCGGTAAAACAGACCCCAGCAAAGTAATGGTAAGGGATATCAGCAAAACGCAAAACTGTTTTCTTGCCAGACAGGTCAGAAAAAGACTTAAAAAAGAAAAGATCAATAAGGGTTTCAGATGTGTATTCTCGAATGAGCTTCAACAGGAAGAAAGTTTGAAAATGACGGACGGAGCCAACTACAAAAGATCTTTCTACGGCACTATCAGCTATATTCCTGCTATCTTCGGATTGTATGCAGCGGCCGAAGTGATTAATTATCTAGTGAAACAAGATTAATGCAGAACTTCAAATACTCCAGAGAAGAAAAACTCAAAAAAAATACTGAGATTGCTTTACTTTTTGAAAAAGGTAAATGGAGGAGCTTTGGAAATCTGAGGATCATTATTCTGAAGGATAAACCTAATCTGGAAGTGGAAAGCCATAAGTTCGGCGTGTCTGTTTCTAAAAAGTATTTCAAGAAAGCAGTATACAGGAACCGGGTAAAAAGACTTTTAAGAGAATGCTATCGTCTGAATAAGGATATGTTTAAGGAGGCTTTTGGAGAAAAAGCATTAGCCATGATGTTTTGGGTTTCTCCCGAAATGCCTGCCAAGTTTCAGGAGGTGGAAGAGCAGTTCATTAAGCTTTGCCAGATGCAGAAAAGATCTTAATGTGTAATAATGTATTAATGGAACAGTGTAGCAATTTACCAATGAGACACGCACTGATACACAAATTTCCGAAACGAAGAAACATTAAAAACAGCTTCCGGATATTGTTGAATTATTTTTTAATCTTAACTGAAATTTTTATCCCGACTATGCAT
This sequence comes from Chryseobacterium elymi, assembly GCF_003385495.1. Taxonomy (GTDB): domain Bacteria; phylum Bacteroidota; class Bacteroidia; order Flavobacteriales; family Weeksellaceae; genus Chryseobacterium; species Chryseobacterium elymi. The sequence continues at coordinate 18,991 of NZ_QNUH01000027.1, forward strand.
ATGATCAGAGAAATCTGTGGAAATCCAACTTCTGATAAAATCAATTGGAATTAAATTTTTACAAAATCTTGCATAGTTTTTGTAATTTTAGGGAAAACAATAAATCTGAAAATTAAAATGTTAGATCAAGTTCCCTATTTTCCTTATATACTCAGTGCTTTCATTGGTATAGGATTGGCCGCTGCTACAGGCTTTAGAGTTTTTCTGCCGATGTTTGCGGTAAGTCTTGCCTCTTATTTTCACTGGATCCCGATGAATGAGCATTTTGAATGGCTTTCAGGGCTTCCGGCACTTATTACTACCGGAATTGCAACAATCGCTGAAATTTTAACCTATTATATTCCCTTTGTGGATCATCTGCTGGATACGATCTCGGTTCCTTTAGCTACTGTGGCGGGCTCTGTTTTATTTGCCAGCCAGTTTGCTGATCTTGGAACTTTTCCGCAATGGGCACTTGCATTAATTGCGGGAGGAGGAACAGCTGCAACCATCAGTTCCGGTTTTGCAGGAATCCGGGCAGCTTCTACTGCAACAACGGGTGGCCTGGGAAATTCTGTGGTAGGAACTACTGAAACAGCAGGAGCAGGAATTATGTCTATACTGGCAATGGCCGCACCAGTTATCGCTGCCGTTTTTGCGCTCATTCTGCTTATTCTTGTTGTTATCTTTGGACGGAAAGCATGGCGGAAACTGCGTGGCAGTAAAAATGCCACTGATACTATATAGAAAATAAGGCTGTACACTTTTCTGTGATCAGCCTTTTTTACTATTTTTTAAGCCTATTTAGCTTTTACTTCTGAAATCTTTTATTTCCTGGATTTTGGACTGGAAATATTCCTTTTTTTCAGGGTTTTTATTGATCAAAATTTCAAATGCTTTAATGGCTTTCGTATAGAGTTTCTGCTCGAAATAAAGATTAGCAAGTGTCTCTGTCATCAAATGAGAAATGTCATCATTCTTTTCTTTGACAACGTAAGTGCTTTCGTCTCTTAACTGACTTATTTTAGGGTTATTTTCAATGAAAGCTTCAATAACCTTTTCCTGAACCGGAGTTTTTTCCTTTTGAGGAGCCACTTCTTCTGTTCTGTCAATCTTAAGCCAGCTCTGCCATGTATTGATAAATCCGGGCACATTGCTGTCAGGTGGTGTTTGTCCGGTGTTTTCTTCTTTGATTTCCTGAACAGACTCTTCTTCTTTCGCTGCTTTTTCTACTGCCAGACTCGAAATATCGGTCCCAAAGAAAGATACATTCATTACTGGTGCTTCTTCTTTCGGCATTTTTGTTTCGATCGTTTCTTCTGATTTTTCAACTTCTTCATCTTTTTCTTCTACAACTTCAGGTATTTCTTCTTCAGCAACAGGAAGTTTTTCCTCTGAGGTTTTTTCAGAGTCTTTTTGAGGTTCTTCAACTGTTTGTGGAACAATTCCTTCTTCTTTATCTTCTATCACCTGTATTTTCTCCTCTTTTGGAGCTTCTGCCCTAGCCTCAGGAACTGTGCTGGTATGGCTGATCATAGAATCAGGCAGATTGGACTCAAGACTCATAGGTTTCCATGCAGAAGCTTCTTCTAAAGTGATTTCGGTTTCTTCTGCTTTTACCTGGATTTCTACAGGCTCTTTATGCTGAATTGGCTGTTCGATTATATCTTCTATTGTTTCCGTAGCAGGTTCTTCAGCTTTTGGCTCTCCTTTTTCCGTGGACCAAAAATGAAAGCTCTGTGTTTCAGCAAAACTGATCTCATAATCGGTAGTTTCCGGCTCTTCATTCTCAGCCTGTACCGCCGGCTGTGTTTCTTTCATTTTTTTCTCTACTTCTTCAATGAGACGCCTCATTTCTTCCTCATGCTTATTCAGATTCGGTTTAGAAATTTCAGGAGCTTCCGCGGTATCATCATTATTTCCCTGAATTTTAACATCCGGCAGAAATTCATCCATCCCATGGAAACTGATCTCTGCATCAGGTTCATTGACATTCTCATCTTCATTAGCAATTTCTGAGACCGCCCCTGTTTCAACAAGTGGAGACTCTTCAACAATTTCAACTTCTTCTGTATTTTGAACGACCTCTGTTTCCGGGTTTAGAGTTTCAACTTCATGAAAGCTTAACTCATCATGTTTATGGATTTTCTGCTCTTCTTCAGGACTTTCAATTTTATTTTCTTCAACAATCAATTCAGGGGTGAAGTTTACTCCGGATTCTGAATCTTCAGACTGTTCATTTTTATACGTAGTCTGTTCGGGTACAATCTCTTTGTTAAGATTTTCCGTTACTGGTTCGTTTTTTTGCGTAACTATTATGCCTGATTCCAGCGTAGATTCAAGATTTATTGTTTCAGAATTTTCTTCGTTGAGGAAATTTTCTTCTCCTTCAAAGAGAATTCTGTTTCTTTCTCCGTTGACATGAATATGCTTGATTTCCCTTGCAGGCTGTATCATACCTGCTGCCTCTTCATATTTGTTCTCCTTTTTTTCGGGAGACTCGTCTCTTTTTATTGGGAATGCCTTCTCTTTATAAGAATACTTTATCGGTTTTTCCAGTGTTTTAGAAGTTTGCTTGCCATCTGCCATTTCCGGTTTCGGTTCACGCTGGATTTTACCGTTGATCAGCTGATAAAGAAGTTTTTTATCTGTGGTATAGGCGGCTGTTGTGGAAAGTTCTTTCTGATAGTTTTCTTTATCATAAAGATGTACCCCAAACAAATGAAGCGCCCTGATGTTCTGAACATAGGGAAAAGCATGAATTTCTTCTTTCAAAAGACCGAGATCTTCTGACTGTATATTTTTGGGACTCTTTAATAATTCTAAAACTCTGGGATTCATCTTACCAATTGGCTACAATATCGTTAAATATCTTATTAATAATTCTGTCTGTTACAAGCTTAACCTGGGAAGTTTCTATCTGGCTCTGGCTCAGGTCGCTGTTGTAAACCGCTTCATCCGAATAGGTTCTGTCAAAACTGGAATCCGGATGAATTTTATTTTCATAATGCACCTTTACAGTGATCGTCAGCTTGCTCTGTGCCTGCTGTACAACACCCCCTGAAGGGTTTGTCAGTGTATTGGAACTGATCGTAGTCGGCGAGAAATTATAGTCTGAAATTTCACCTTCTATCAGTATATCAGGATTTGATTTTGTTCCTTTTAATGTAGTTCTTTGCAGAAACCTGTTCTGGATATCTGTAGAAAACTGCTGGGAAAGGGTAGGGTTCACAAGCGCTGCATTATTCGGAAATTCATTGATCTGGACGGTTTTTTCATCCGTCAATGATGATCCCGTAAAAGAGTAACACTGCTGGAACAGCGAAAGAATTACAAACCCAAATATTATTTTTAATTTACTCATACCGTTTTTATTTACAGACTTCATACAAATTCCCAAAGGTATCGAAAACAACATTCTTATTCCGCATCCAATGCGTATAAGCTGGTAAATAATTCCTATGAAACTATGTAATGCCAGATTTTTCATTCCCTTTTTTAGTCTTCTAAGTTATATTGTTTTATTTTTCTATATAAAGTTCTCTGTGAAATTCCAAGTTCGTCTGCGGCCCTGTTCCTGCGTCCTTTATGCTTCTCTAATGCTTTTATAATAAGGTCTTTTTCATTATTCTGTAGCGACAGAGATTCCGGTCTGTTTTCTTCTACTTCTATATCTTCAATATCTTCATAGCTTTCATCTGCATTTGAAATAATAGTTGGTGCAGACTGTACTACCGGTGATTTGTCTTCAAAGTATAACAGTGAATTCTGTGCTACAGGCTGAGTTTGCTCTGCAGAATAGATCCTGTTGATCAGATTTTTCTCCTGATTGCTCAGGTCAGCTGTCCCCCTGTTTTTGATCAGTTCCGAAGTCAGTGATTTTAAATCATTGATATCGCTCCTCATGTCAAAGAGAATTTTATACATGATCTCTCTTTCACTTCCGAAATCATTCTGCTTTTGGGCATTCTGATTATTTACCACCATCGGAAGGTGGGTTTCCATAGGAATATATTCAGCAAGTTTCTCTACTGCTACCTGTCTGTTTCTTTCCACCACGGTCATCTGCTCTACCAGATTTCTCAGCTGTCGGATATTTCCCGGAAAACTATAATTTTCAATATAATGAATGGCACTTGGCTCCAGTTCCAGTTCCGGCATTCTGTACTTTTCTGCAAAATCTATAGAGAATTTTCTGAACAGTAAGTGAATATCCCCTTTTCTCTCCCGGAGAGGCGGCATGTCGATCTGTACGGTATTCAGACGATAAAATAAGTCCTCTCGAAATCTTCCGTCGTGAATGGCCTTCATCATGTTAACGTTGGTTGCTGCCACAATCCTCACATTGGTCTTCTGAACCTGTGAAGAACCCACTTTCATGAATTCACCGCTTTCCAGCACCCTCAAAAGACGAACCTGAGTCTGCAAGGGAAGTTCTCCTACCTCATCAAGGAAGATGGTTCCGCCATCTGCCACCTCAAAATAACCTTTTCTGGTTGCTGTAGCTCCGGTAAATGCTCCTTTTTCATGTCCAAACAGCTCAGAATCAATAGTTCCTTCCGGAATTGCACCACAATTGACGACAATATAAGGTTGATGTTTTCTTTTGGATTCTGAATGAATGATCTTCGGGATAAACTCTTTCCCGACACCACTTTCTCCAATGACCAAGACGGAAATATCCGTAGGCGCAACCTGGATTGCTTTTTCTAAAGCGCGGTTCAGTGCGGGAAAATTCCCGATAATTCCAAAGCGGTTTTTTATGTTTTGTAAGTCGTTGCTCATAAGTAAATTTTTGATTATTGATTTAATAATCTACAGTTCCTCTATCTGTTTTCTGTAGATTTTGTTGAAGTGATGAGTGTAGACATCTTTCATAGTTTTTCCTTCATCATAAGTCATTAATGCTAACTTTTTTAAATCTAAATAATCTTTGTTCCTTATTTTAGAAACTTTACTTTTAAAGTATATATTCTCTGCAAAGTTGTTTTCCTTGCTTTGTTTTTCAAAATTATCTAAGGCTTTGTCATATCTGCCCAGCTCGAAATAGGTTACTCCCAGCTGGTAATGGTCATACATTCCCTTGAAATATCCTTTTGACGCCAGAGCCTTTTCAATAATTTCTGCAGCCTTTTCTTTCTGTCCTAAAGCACTATAAGACATGGCTTTCACCACCTCTAAATGATAGTCTCCGTTTAAAGATCTTCCCAGATCATCAGGATAGTATTTTTTTAATTCTTCTAAATCCTGGATTGCCCCTTTATAATCCCGCAAAAACTGAAATTTGCACCACCCTCTGTATCCTAAGTGCATTTTAGGATTAGCGGCAACAGCTTTATCAATGAGTATTTTCCAGGTTACAAAATCTCCGTTTTTAAGATATGGAACGGCTTTTTCCATATAGGAATTGGAGAACTCGGGACAAAGACCAATTGCTTTGTCAAAAGCCTCCTGGGATTCCCTGCTTCCCTGCCTGTCTGAAGCCCAGTTGTATAACTCACAGGCTTTTTTGCAATTCTCACCCTCTACTGCATTACAGTTGACCTGCGCAATAGTATTGGTGTAAACGATAAGCAACAAAAAGCTAAGGTAATACCTCTGAAACTTTTCCATTTTCAATTTTATAGGTTAAATACTGATAATAGCCTGCTTTAAAACCTTTTATCTCTTTTGGCATCCATCCGTCCAGCGATTTCGTAAACCGCAGCAGCTTGTCTGCCAGTTCTTTATCCGGAACTATTTCTTTCAGATCTGCATTCATCTGCTGAACTCTGAACAGTCCTGTTTTTCCTTCACAATTTACTAAAAATCTTACGGTAATATAACCGTTCATCTTAGTTTCGGAAGATATTTTTTCATTTTGCAGTTTTTCTATAATGGCCAATTTCTCTCCTTTATAGTTAAACCCCTTTGTTCCCTGATAGTATTGAAGACTGATCAATTTTTCGGGAGTACATTTTTTAAAAGCGGGATCATCCAGCTTTTCATCAAATTCAATGTCTCCTACCGTTACAGGATATTTACTTATGCTTTTCTCGGTCTGACAAGACATCAGCCCAAAAGAAAATAATGTAAGAAAATAAACTGTTCGTATCAAAGGCTTTAAAATTACTCAGCAGTTCTTCCTAAAAGCGTGCCCTGCGTGTTATCATAGACAAAAACGTCCACAATGTCACCAATTTTCTGTCCTTCAAGCATATCGAAAACACAGACTGCATTCTGTGAATTTCTTCCTTTCCACTGGTTTTTATTCTTTCTGGAGATTCCTTCGATCAGAACTTTGTGATGCCTTCCCACATAAGACTCCATTCTTTTTCTGGATAGCTCTCCCTGAAGCGCAATAACCTCAGCCAGACGCTTTTGCTTTATATCAGCAGGGATATTATCTTCCATTTTTTTATGGGCAGGCGTTCCCGGTCTTTCGGAATAAGCAAACATATACCCGTAGTCATACTCCACTTCTTTCATCAGGCTTAAGGTATCCTGGTGATCCTGTTCTGTTTCATTACAGAAACCGATGATCATGTCCTGTGAAAAAGCAATATCAGGAACTATTTCTTTTGCTTTTTTAATTAAATCTAAATATTCTTCACGGGTATGCTGCCTGTTCATCGCCAAAAGCATGTTGTTACTGCCGCTCTGCACAGGAAGGTGAACATATTTACAGATATTATCATGTTTTGCAATCATTCTGAACACTTCAAGGCTCATGTCCTGAGGATTTGAAGTGGAGAACCGGATTCTCATTTCAGGAACGGCTTTAGCAACTAAATCGAGCAGCTGCGCAAAATTAACAGCCGTAGCTTTCTGCATTTCGGAAGCTTTAACAAAATCTTTTTTGGGACCTCCTCCGTACCATAAGTATGAGTCTACATTTTGCCCTAAAAGGGTTATTTCTTTGTATCCATTGTTTAGAAGGTCTTGACATTCTTTGATTATAGAGTGCGGATCGCGGCTTCTTTCTCTTCCTCTGGTAAAGGGAACTACACAGAAGGTACACATATTATCGCAACCTCTGGTGATGGTTACAAAAGCTGTAACCCCATTTCCGCCTAAACGGACCGGATTGATGTCTGCATAGGTCTCTTCTTTTGAAAGGATTACGTTGATTGCATCTCTTCCGTCCTCTGTTTCTTTCAGAAGATTGGGAAGATCTCTGTAGGCATCAGGGCCTACCACAAGGTCTACCAGCTGCTCTTCTTCCAAAAATTTGGTTTTTAATCTTTCTGCCATGCATCCCAAAACACCCACTGTCATATTGGGTTTTTCTTTCTTGAGGTTTTTGAACTGTGAAAGGCGCATTCTTACGGTTTGCTCCGCTTTTTCACGAATGGAGCATGTATTTAAAAGGATAAGGTCTGCTTCTTCTACTTTCAGGGTTGTATTGTACCCCTGCTCATTAAGAATAGATGCAACAATTTCAGAATCAGAAAAGTTCATCTGACAGCCATAGCTTTCTAAAAAGAGCTTTTTAGAATTCTCAGGTCTTTCAGCAATAGCAAAAGCCTCTCCCTGTTTTGTTTCGTCTATATATTTTTCCTGCACAATAATCGTTTTAAAAGTTCAATGCCCAGCATTTAAATTTCAAAGCATCGTGATGAATTTTAAATCCCAAACAAATTAGTCTGCAAAGATACAAAATATTGTGACAGAATGGCAGGGGATTATTTCGGAGGATTAAAGTTTAACGGAAGGGTATAAAAAGATTCAACCGGCTCTCCATATCTCTTTGCAGGTGTCCATTTTTTCTTTCTCATCCTTTTGATTCCGTCTATGATCCTTTGGTCAAATTCAGCATTTCCGGAAGATTCCAGCAGCTTTATATTTTCCATTTTTCCTTCTTTGCTCACGGAGAAATTTACTACGAGCTTAAAGGGCTGCGTCCAGACGAAACCACTGAGATCGATTTGTTTAGCCACTTCTGCTCTGAAACTGCCCATTCCACCAGGCATAGCCTCTTTCGAAGAATTTTGCACAGCTTCCTGTCCTGATAACTTCAGGGAAAATTAACCAATAATGCAAACAGCATTCTAATCATGGTCATATGCATTGGTACTGAAATTAACTTTGATGATGATTTTAGAATCAACAGGAGTATCATCATACATGGCCGGTGTCCATTTTCCTTTGATCTTTTTCATAGCATACAACATTTAACTGTTTTTAATCTTCGGGACAACGTCAAGCTTGTTCATTTTACCTTCCGGTGAAATATTGATTAAAAAAGTTATTTTATCATTGATGGCGTAGCTTTGGGCATCAACATAAGCGATAAAAGGTATTTTTTCATCTGAGTAGTTTATAAATCTGTAGCGATTGACGAGAAATGCATTTTTATTTTGATCTGTGAAGCAACAGACTGACCGTTACACGAAGCGGGAATCCAGTTCTTTTTGATGCGCCTTACCACATATTTCATATCATCAAAAAAATAAGTGCTGTTGGCTACTTTAGGAGTTCCTTCAATATGGGTCACTTTTCCGGTCTGATCAACGGTAAGGGTAAATGTAAAATCTCCGTTCAGCACATAAAAATCTGAATTCAGATAATCATACATAAATTTTTGCAGGGTTTTCTTATAAACGGCTACTCCACCTTCAAACGCTGCGGGTTTAAAATCTGTACAGTTTTTTACAGCAACCTGTAAAAGAGGTTCCTTAATGTCAATTTTCAACAGGTTTTTATTGAGTTCTGCGATCGGATTATCATCTCTGTCCTCCACATCCTGCTGTGCCCATGCGAAGTTTCCCATAAGGAGTGCTATAAATAATGTAAAAGCTTTCATAGAACCATAATCATAAGTTATTGATTTATGATAGCAAATTTAATTATTTAACCTGAGAAAATTGATATTATGGCTGGAAGAAGGAATTACAGCAGTCCTTTAATGTGTTTGTAGTTGGTTTTTACCGTTTCCAGAACTTCTTCCATTTTACCGCCAAGCATCAGCTGAGCCATAGATTTTGTCATTCCAAAGACCTGATCCAGGTCTATCTTCGGGGGAAGAGCGAGTGCATTGGGATTTGTAAAGATGTTAAGAAGATAAGGTCCGTTATAGGCCAGGCATTCTTTAATGGCGTCTTCTACTTCTTCGGGTTTATGAACATTCTTTCCGGGATATCCCATGGCTTGGGCTACCATTGCGAAATCCGGATTAATCATATCGGTTTCATTATCCGGCATTCCTCCTACTTCCATTTCCAGTTTTACCATTCCAAGGGTCCTATTATTGAAAACGATCAGTTTTACCGGTAGCTTATACTGAAAAATAGTTGCCATATCTCCCAACAGCATTGAAATTCCACCGTCTCCGCACATAGCAATTACTTCTCTGTCCGGGTGAGCCAAAGAGGCTCCTATAGCCATCGGCATAGCATTCGCCATCGATCCGTGGTTGAAAGAACCCAGCATTTTTCTTTCGCCTGTTCCGGTAATAAACCGGGCTCCCCATACGCAACACATGCCCGTGTCTACCGTGAAAATGGCATCTTTTTTAGCCAACCGGTCCAAAGTATGTGCAACATATTCAGGCTGAATAGCGTTTTCTTTTCCAAAGTCTTTGACGTAAGTCAGCTGTACTTCTTTTACCTTTTCATAAAATGCCAACTGTTCATTAAGGAAATGAGTATCTGTTTTTTCCTGCAACAAAGGCAACAAAGCTTTAATGGTTTCTTTCACATCTCCCGCCAGACCTAATTCCAGTTTTGCTCTTCTTCCTAATCTTTCAGGACTTTCATCAATCTGGACAATTTTATTTTTTACAGGCATAAATTTTTGGTACGGGAAATCAGTCCCCAGAAGAATCACAAGATCAGCTTCGTGCATTGCATGATAAGCCGATGGAAATCCCAATAGTCCTGTAAGACCCACTTCATTAGGATTATTAGGCTGAATGGCCATTTTTCCGCGGAAGGAATAGCCTACCGGAGCTTTTAGAAACTTTGACAGCTCTATTACCTCAGCACGAGCTTTTTCTGCTCCAATTCCGCAATAGAGGGTTACTTTTTTGCTTTCATTAACCAAAGCAGCCAGATGTTTTAATTCTTCATCGGAAGGCCGTATTATAGGATTCGTCCTGAATATCTGGGCAGAGGTAGATCCCTCCTCGGCTTCAAGTTCCGACACATCTCCCGGAAGCCCGATTACTGCCACTCCTTTTTTGGAAATGGCATGTTGAATTGCCGTCTGTAAAGTTCTCTGCACCTGCTCGGGTCTAGTGATCATCTGGTTATAATAGCTGCAGTCATCAAATAGTTTTATGGTATTGGTTTCCTGAAAATAATCCATTCCCATTTCATCGCTTGGAATCGTGGAAGCGATAACAAGCATTGGAACGTGGGACTTATGTGCTTCATAGACCCCGTTGATAAGATGAACGTGTCCCGGACCGCAGCTTCCTGCACACACTGCAAACCCATCAAGCTCTGCTTCCGCCGCAGCTGCATACGCCCCTACTTCTTCATGCCTTACATGAACCCATTCAATACTGCTTTTTTTAACGGCAATATTAAGATGGTTAAGGCTGTCGCCGGTTACTGCATAAATTCTTTTCACATTGGCATTTTCGAGCATTTCAACAATCTGCTCTGCTATGTTTTTAGCCATAATTAGTATTTTTGGTGTTTATTTTAATTAAGGAATCCCGAAAGGATCGTGAATGGGAAGTATTTAAAATTCTTACCTCTCTCAAATTTAGCTAATAAATTATAATTTCTATTCCTAAAAAGTATTAAAATTTCAACACATTAAAGCTCTTTTGATTACAGTGAAAAGCTTTAAAACACTAACAAGAATGAATTTTTTCCGGTTCATTCAAACAAAAAACTCTGCAGTAATCTGCAGAGCTTCTATAAATTTATATTTGATTTTAAATTACTTCTATCTGATTTCTCAACAGGTCTTCAAACTCGTCTCTTTTACGGATAAGGTGTGCTTTTCCGTCTAAAAACAGCACCTCAGCAGGTTTTAGTCTTGAATTAAAGTTTGAACTCATTTCAAAACCGTACGCTCCGGCATTATGGAAAACAAGAATATCACCTTCTCTTACTTCATTCAGCTTTCTGTCCCACGCAAAAGTATCGGTTTCACAGATGTTTCCTACTACCGTATAGATTCTTTCCGCTCCTTTTGGATTTGAAAGGTTTTCGATCTTGTGGTAAGAATCATAGAACATCGGACGGATCAGGTGATTAAATCCTGAATTTACCCCTACAAATACAGTAGCCGTCGTTTGCTTGATCACATTAGCTTTTACCAAAAGATATCCGCTTTTTCCTACTAAGAATTTCCCGGGCTCAAACCATAATTCGAACTTTCTTCCTGTAGATTTTGTGAACTCGGACAATACTTTTTCTACTTTTTTACCTAAGGTTTTCACGTCTGTTTCTTCTTCGCTATCCTGATAAGGAATTTTGAAACCGCTTCCCATATCCAGATATTTAAGATTTGGGAAATGCTCGGAAAGCTCCAGCATAATGTCCAACGCCTGCAGAAAAACATCCGGATCTTTGATCTCACTTCCTGTATGCATGTGAAGACCTTCTACATTAAGATTGGTGCTTTTCATCACTCTTTCTATATGGCGAACCTGGTGAATAGAGATTCCGAACTTGCTGTCGATATGTCCTGTTGAAATTTTATAGTTTCCTCCTGCAAAAATATGCGGGTTGATTCTTACAAGGATCGGATAAGAGTTTCCAAATTTATTCCCGAACTGCTCAAGAATAGAGATATTATCAATATTAATATGAACGCCCAGCTTCATCGCGTCTTCAATTTCAGCAAGGTCTACACAGTTTGGCGTGAAAAGTATCTTTTCTTTAGGGAATCCCGCCTTAAGGCCAAGTTTTACTTCATTTATTGATACACAATCCAAAGATGCACCCAGATTCTTGACATACTTTAAGATGTTGATGTTGGTCAACGCTTTAGCAGCATAAAAAAACTTCGTGTGTTTTAAAAAAGAAGATGTAAGTTTCTCATATTGGGTTTTAATAGATTCAGCGTCGTAAACATACACCGGCGTGCCATATTCATTGGCAATCTGTAGCAAATCTTTTGAATTCATAATTTGATTTTAACATAAAAAAGGCAGATTCTTCCAAAAAGAGCCTGCCACATTAATTATTTTTATGCAAGACAACTCCTTTAAATATTCCAAACCTTAGAGAACTTTACAGCTCCCTTTTTTCCAGTTTTAATTTGTTTAAAATTTTGCATTGCTTCTTTTTATTTTTTGCAAAAGTACTATTTATTTTTTATTTTAGGAAAATTCATTTGAAATGCATTTTTCCCTGATTAAAAACCGTAAATATGGGTTTCTCTATCATTTAGGTAATGGCAACGTCTCAAAATCACCACGGAGCAGGGCAAGCTGAAGATCATTATGGAGATCTGCAGATGACAAAGAAAGGTCAATTTTCAGTTTTGAAAGCTTGCTGAGTGTTTGTATCTGAGTAAACAGTTCGTAAAAGCCATACGAAATTACTTTTCCGTTTTCAATGATCAGAAACAGTTTCTCACCTAATTTTCTTCCCTGACCCAGCCAAAGTTCATTTCTTTTTCTGAAATCTATTTTTTTTAGGAAAATATTGACATCATTAAATTCTTCCTGCAAGCCAATAAACTGAACGGCCTTTGTTCCCTGGGTAAATGATCTGAATTTCAGGATGGGCTTTTCTGTTTTATTCAGCTTATTTTTCTCAACAATGTACTTATTATTTCTAAAGTAAAGGCCAAAAGGACAGACTTCTCTTTTTTTGATGTTTTTGGAATTAAGGATCAGCTTTGCAATAACATCTGTTCCTGTAAGCTCATAATTGATCTGTTCAACATCTTTCTGAATCTGTTCCCACTTTTTAGACTTGGAATTGAAAACTTTTTTTGAAAACTTATTAATATCCTGAACGTAATCTGATAGAATGATTTTTCCGGCTATGTTCTGGAAATAGACAAAACCTTTTTCATTAGGAAGATCTTGGGTCAGAACTTTAATCTTGTTGATATACGTTTTTGCATTAGTCTCGTCATGCTGTTTCTGGATGATCTCATTTTCAGTATCTTTTGATATTAAAAGTTTGAACAGTTCCAGTGTTGCCCTTGCATCACCTTCAGCCCTGTGATGATTAGTCAACGGAATTCCCAATGATTTCACCAGCTTACCCAATGAGTAACTTACTTCATCCGGAATCATTTTTTTCGCCAAAGGAATAGTGTCTAAAGTACTGGTCTGAAAGTCATAGCCTAGTCTTTTGAAAGACTGGCGCAACATTCTGTAATCAAAATCTATATTATGGCCTACTAAGGTTGTATTTTCAGTAATCTCAATAATTCTTTTAGCTATTTCATGGAATTTCGGAGCTGTTTTCACCATTTTTGGGGTAATATTTGTCAATTTTTGCACAAAAGGGGTAATATCACTTTCGGGATTGACAAGAGATATAAACTGGTCAGTAATTTTCTGACCATCATACCTGTAGATGGCTATATCTATAATGCATTCATGTCTATAACCTGCACCATTACTTTCTATATCTATAATCGAATACATTGAATTGTAGTTATACTGCTGTTTTTTTTAAAATTTATATTCACCAGTAAAGGTAATCCTGCTAAAATAACAAAAAATATATCAAAAAGAGTAAACGGCTCATTGATACTGCTTGTAAACACCATAAAAAGCTGAACCTCTTTTCGTAGCAGATCAGTTTTATATAATTTATTTTAAAATTACTATCTCTTTCTTCCGCCAAGACCAAACATTCCCAGGATGGCTTTTGCGCCTTCACGCATCAAGGTGCTGGTAAATGTTCTTCCGGCCTTACTCTGAAGCACCTGTTCAAACATTCCCGGCTCCTCTTTCACAGGTTTTGTCTTCTGGGCCTGTGCCGGGGTTTGAGCTGCCTGCTCCATTCTGTTGGTCAGTATTTCATAAGCCGACTCTTTGTCAAGGAGCTGTTCATATTTAGCGACTAAAGAGGAATTTCCTGTAAGTTCTGAAATTTCAGCATCATTCAGAATATCCATTCTTGATTCCGGAGAAATCAAATAGGTATGAACAAGAGGTGTCGGGATTCCTTTTTCATCCAAAGCCGTTACAAAAGCCTCACCAATCCCAAGATTCTGAATCAGGTTTGATGCATTATAAAATTCTGTTGTAGGGTAATTTTCAACGGCTTTCGTGATTTCTTTTTTATCTTTCGCTGTAAATCCTCTCAAAGCGTGCTGAATCTTTAATCCCAGCTGAGACAAAACATTTTCAGGAACATCGCCCGGAATCTGTGTGATAAAATAAATACCCACTCCTTTGGAACGGATCAGCTTGACCATCGTTTCAATCTGTGAAAGCAACGCTTTTGAAGATTCATCAAAGATCAGGTGAGCCTCGTCTATGAAAAGGACAAGTTTAGGTTTTCCGCTGTCACCCTCTTCAGGAAAAGTCATATAAATTTCGGCAAAAAGTGAAAGCATAAACGTGGAAAACAATTGTGGCTTATTCTGAATTTCCGCCACCCTTAAAATATTCACCACTCCTTTTCCATCTCTGGTTTCAAGAAGATCATGAACATCAAAGCTTAATTCGCCAAAGAAATCAGAAGCGCCCTGCTGCTCCAGTGCAACGATAGATCTGAGGATAGCCCCTAAAGAAGCCGAAGCGATGGATCCGTAGTTAGCCGCCAGTTCAGCTTTTCCTTGCGCATTATCCGTTACGTACTGCAGAACTTTCTTTAAATCATTTAAATCAATTAATGGAAGACCTTTATCATCACAATATTTGAAAACAATAGACATTATACTCTGCTGGGTATCATTCAGTTCAAGGATCTTGCTTAATAAAACCGGCCCGAACTCTGTCACGGTTGCTCTCAGCTTCACTCCTTTGCCACCGGAAATACTCATCAATTCTACCGGAAAAGCTTGTGGATTATAAGGAAGTTGTGTTTTAGCATACCTTTCTTCAATGATGGGATTCATTTGACCGGCTTCAGCTATTCCTGAAAAATCCCCTTTAATATCTAAAACCAGAGAGGGGATTCCCGCATGGGAAAGCTGTTCCGCAAACACCTGGAGCGTTTTTGTTTTACCTGTTCCTGTTGCTCCTGCAATAAGACCATGGCGGTTGATGGTTTTCAAAGGAATTGTAACGTTAACTTCCGGTACTACTTCTCCGTCCAACATCCCTTTTCCCAATATAATGTGTTCTCCTTTCGGAGTATATCTTGCATTTAGTTCTTCAATAAATTGTGTTTTATCTGCCATCTGATCTTTTTTAACTGATAAATATAAAATTTTTTATAAAATATTCGGTCATTAAAGTCATATTACATGATTAAATTTAGTCTTAACTTGTACAAATAATACTTAATTTGGTATAAGCAAGTACAACTCATTTAATATGCAGCATTCCATTATGTTCAAGAAAAATTTACTGATTATTTTTTCTCTTGTATTCGTAACTGTTTTCTCCCAACAAAGGACGCAGCCCGTCAAGCTAGCAGTAAAAGGAGACTATACCCATGAATCTACTTCCGCTATATTCCCGGAATTATGGTCCGGATTTCAGCGGGAAGCGATCTACTCTTATGATCTTAAAAACAATCATTTGGCAGTAGGATATGTTCAACAAAAAACGAAAAAAAATAAAACAACACTTACTATATACATTTATCCTAAAAAAGAAATTGATAATCAGCTATTAAGAAATGAGCAGAACACCCGACATCGTTCTATCTCCCGTTGTTAAAAGAGATTCTATGATGATTAATTCTACGATTGCAGCCGCACAAGCAAAAATTGAATGGCTGGGTACTCATTTAGAAAAGAAAGAACTGCTCACAGGCTTCTGTGATATGAATATTGAATCTGAGACATTTGCCATTGAAAAAATGATAGAATTTTATAAAACCCATGAAAAAGATTGGGCGATGGACCGGGATACTAAAAAGTATTTTGATGAAATGATCAGAATAGCAGACAACGGAAAAATTAAAGATCACATTTACGAAAAGTATAACAGATTGATTAATTATGAACAAGGTGCAGCCAGAAAAGACGATTATATCCAGTTCAAGATAGACAAAAATATTTCAGAAGATACCAATCAGATTTTATACAAAATATTTTATAAATTAGAATAAATAAAGTGTATATAGATTAATTCTATCATTATAGTTTCCCTATAATGACCCGTTTTAAAAATAAAACCCGATTTTTGTAGATTAATATCAACAACAAAATTGTTTATAAATAAGATGAAAGTTGAACAAATATACACCGGATGCCTTGCCCAGGGAGCATACTATATTGTATCAGAAAATGAAGCTGTGATTATTGATCCGCTAAGAGAGGTTAAACCTTATCTGGATCGCCTTGACAAAGACAATGTTACCTTAAAATATATTTTCGAGACCCATTTCCACGCTGATTTTGTTTCAGGACATTTGGATCTAAGTAAAAAAACAGGAGCTCCTATTGTATATGGACCTACTGCTCAACCTGAATTTGAGGCTATCATTGCTGAAGACAACCAGATTTTTGAGATCGGAAAAATAAAAATAAAAGTACTGCATACTCCGGGACATACCATGGAGAGCACAACCTATCTTTTAATTGACGAAAACGGTACTGAAACTGCTATTTTTACTGGTGACACTCTGTTTTTAGGTGATGTTGGAAGGCCCGACCTCGCGCAAAAAGCGACTAATCTTACTCAGGAAGATCTTGCAGGAATCCTGTATGACAGCCTTCATGCCAAAATTTTACCACTTGACGACAGCATTACAGTATATCCCGCACACGGAGCTGGTTCAGCATGTGGAAAGAATATGCAGAAGGAAACCGTAGATATTTTGGGAAATCAGAAAAAGACCAATTACGCGCTTAATCAACCGGACAAAGAATCCTTTATCAGAGAAGTTCTTGACGGTCTTACTGCTCCTCCGAAATACTTCGGAATGAATGTCGCTATGAATAAAGGTGGCTATGAAAGCATGGATGTTGTAATGAACAAAGGCCTGAATCCTGTTGCTGTAGAAGATTTCGAAGCATTGGCGGAAGAAAGCGGAGCATTGATTTTAGATACAAGAAGCCCGGCGGAATTCCATAAGGGATTTATTCCGAATTCTATCAACATTGGCCTTAAGGGAGATTTTGCCCCTTGGGTAGGAAATATGATCGTAGATGTAAAACACCCAATTCTGCTTGTAAGTGATGAAGGTACTGAAGAAGAAGTAATCACAAGATTAAGCAGGGTAGGTTTTGATAATGTTTTGGGGTACCTGGGCGGGAGTTTCAATACCTGGAAAGATGCTGGTAAAGAAACGGATGAGATTAAAAGGATCTCTCCTGCTGAATTTGCAGAACAGTTCACTGAAAACACTAAAGTTATTGACGTAAGAAAATTAAGCGAGTATTCCGCTGAACATGTTGACAATGCATTTAACAAGCCACTAGACACGATCAGTGACTGGGTAAAAACCATTGACGACTCTGAACATTTCTTCCTTCACTGTGCCGGGGGGTACAGAAGCATGATTGCAGCAAGCATACTTAACTCACACGGAATCAGGAATTTTACTGAAATAGAAGGTGGCTTCAACGGCATCAAAAAGATAGAAAAATTGCCTACAACAGATTTTGTGTGCCAATCAAAAACATTGTAACATGATAAAAGGAAAGGTTGCAGGATACTTCGTTGCTATTATTTTAACGTTAACAGCCTGTACAACAAAAAGTAACAGCCTCGCCCAAAAGGTTGACATCAGAGAAATGGTCAACAGTTCAGATGTCACTTTAGTCGATGTAAGAATTCCTGAACAATATCAGGCAGGAACCGCAAAAGGGGCCGTCAATATTCCACTGGCTGAAATACACAACAATATTGATTCGCTTAAAGGCCAGAAAGTTGTGGTCTTCTGTAATAAAGGAATTCAGGCTGATCAGGCTATGGAAATCTTAAAGAAAAATGGAGTGGAAGCTTATGACGGCACCAGCCTGCAAAATGTGAAAGGAATTCAGAACGAGAAAAAATTCGGAAAATAAAAATACTATATCATTAAGATTTATTTTTTTGAATCTTAATGGTTTAAATAAAAAACCAAAACTATGTCACAAAAGTTTCAAGAAATCATTAATTCGGAAAGGCCGGTACTTATTGACTTTTTTGCCACATGGTGCCAGCCGTGCAAAGTACAGTCATCCGTATTGAATACCGTAAAGGAAAATATTGGCGATGGTGCCAGAATTATCAAAGTAGATGTGGACCAATATCCGGCTATTGCTGCACAATATGGTGTACGTGGAGTTCCTACCTTGGCTGTCTTTAAAAATGGTGAGCTTTTATGGAAAGAGAGCGGTGTACATGATGTGAATACACTCACTGAGCTGCTTAAACAATATGCTTAATCAGGTGAGGCTAAGGCTGAGATTCAATCCTAACCTTAGCCTCAACCTGAATCTATAATTCAATTGAAAATTGGTCTCTGTCATTCAGAAACTGGAAGTGCTGTCTGAAGTCTTTTAATTCATCCATATTCCACTCTGCGGCCACAATATTTCCATTCTTTTGTGAAATTTCTGTTCCATCTGCAAAAAAGCAATGTGAACTTTCCTGATAAAAAAGACCATTCCCATCGCTCCCGATTCTGTTTAAACCAAATACAAAAGACAGATTTTCTATTGCTCTGGCTTTTAACAGATGCTCCCAGGCTCCTACTCTTTTTTCAGGCCAGTTGGCCACATACAAAATAGCATCGTAATCATCATTATTTCTTGCAAAAACCGGAAAACGAAGGTCATAACACACCTGCAGTAAGATTCGGAATCCTTTATAATTTACAATAACCCTTTTATCTCCGGGAGAATACACTTTATCTTCTCCCGAAAAAGAAAACAGGTGTCTTTTATCATAGAAAACAGTTTCTAAGCCAGGCTGAACGAAATACATTCTGTTATAAAACTTCCCGCCTTGTTCTACCGGAGCGCTTCCGCAAACGGCGGCATTTTTTTCTTTTGAGATTTTTTTCAGGAACTCGAGGGATTCTTCATTTCTGTCTGAAACTTCAGCAGCATCCATACAGAAACCGGTAGAGAACATTTCCGGAAGCAGGAAAATATCAGCTTCCACATCTTTAAACTGATCTTCGATCAATTGAAAATTTTTGTCTTTATTTTTCCAGACAATATCCAAATTAAGTCCTGCAATTCTCATACACTTTGTTAAATAACTTCAATAAAAATACGATTTTTCAATGATTTCGGTTCTATTTTTGATGAGGATATTTCATTATTATCATTTTATAAAAAGTAAAGTTTATGAAGAAATTGTTATTTGTGTTGATGATTGCTTTTTTCGGAACGGCAGCCAACGCACAGGCGTACACCGGTAAAGGTGACCAAAAGATTCAGCTGGGACTGAGTGCCTGGGGATACGGAACAGGAGTTACGGGAACTTATGATTATGGACTGAACAAGCTGATATCTGTTGGAGCTGGACTTAATGCTTATTTCGGAGATTATAAAGACCATGATAAAGACAACCGTGTTTTTGTTTTCGGAAGATTGAATTTCCATCTTAATGAAGCACTTGATTTACCTGCAAAATGGGACATTTATCCGGGGGTTGATGTTGGTGTACTTGGTAAAGATTTTGGAATTGGAGCACATATTGGAGCCCGTTACTTTTTCACGGAGAAAGTGGGCGTTTTTGCAGAAGTAGGTAACAACGGCAGCATAGGTGTTTCTTTTAATCTGTAAGATTCTTTAAATATATGACAAAGCTTCTCATTTAGAGGGGCTTTTTATTTGGCATAGTTTTGATAATTGTTACCTTTGCAAATTAAAATCTAAAATTTATTAATGGAATTAGCAATCAAGATTTTCCAGTTCATACTAAGTATTTCTATTTTAGTGGTTCTTCATGAGCTTGGACACTTTTTACCGGCAAAATGGTTTAAGACCAGAGCTGAGAAATTCTTCCTGTTTTTCGATCCATGGTTTTCTATCTTTTCAATGAAGAAGATCAACGGAAAATGGCAGTATAAATTTCTTTCGAAAAACCTTCCGGACACAGAAACTATCGTAGTAGACGGGAAAGAGACAGAAGTTCCTATCGATATATCAAAACTT
>NZ_QNUH01000028.1 GCF_003385495.1 Chryseobacterium elymi
AAAGCTACATCTTTTTATTTTTTTGAAAAACCACCCGTTTTTCAAACTTTTCCTCTTTTCACCCCGAGGCAGAGCCTCGAGGAATTCTTTAGATTAAAAAATGTGGGAATTTTACACGAAAAAAAGAGAATTTTGCAGGATAAATATTCCATATATATTATCAAAATCCAACAAGATCCCGACCAGAAAATAATTATACACTTCTTGTGATTGGTTGGATTCCGGAATTTCACCATATACTTCTCCAGATATACAGTCATATCTCTTTTGGAAAACAAAGCATATATCTATTTGTAAATCAAACAGAAAATTATAATAATTTTAAAATGATGTATGTATGATGTACATAGTTTCTGGCAAATACAGAAAAATTATATTAGCTTTGGTAAATTTTGTAGTCTGGTTGGCAGGTATAAAATTCTCTCTCTATATATTAATAATATTAAATAATTTCATAATGAAAAAAATAAAACCTCTTTTAGTCATTCTTTTACTAATGATAACATCTATCAGCTTTGGACAAATCACAAAAGAAAGAAAGCCGGACAGAATTATCAAAAAGGATTATGTGATCATTGAAGCTTTCGTGAAAAAAATAACTGAGAAAAACATAGAATATTCCATGCCCAATGAAGATTTGATCAATACCTTGGATACTTCTCATATTGGTCGTATAGAATTTGCTAATGGAAAAACTCAAACATTTACAGAAGCCAAGGAAAACAATGATGTATCCAATACTTCCGGGTCTAAACACGACCCTTCAAATATAGAAATTACCCCTAATACCATAGCTATTCTACCTGTCCCTTTTGTCAATACAGAAACATTGGTAACATCAGAAGAGCTTTCAAAATTTGCTCAAAATGATGTATATGATGAACTCATTAAGAAATCATCAAATATAGCACCTCTTACCGTTCAGGATCCTAGAACTACAAACAGTTTATTAAGAAAAGCAGGAATAGATTATAAAAACATTGACGAGACTTCTATTGAAGATATCCAAAATATTTTAGGGGTAGATAATATAGTTGCCGCAAAGGTTTCCTATACAGTAACCGAGAATCAGAGCTCTTATGGTTCCACAACCATAAAAAGTGGACAGAAAGACAAAGCAACAGTTTCGGATTACTCTAATACGAATAAAAACATGAAATATGAATATCATATCTATTTTGATATGTATAAAAAAGGAAATAAGATTTACACCAAAAACCGAAGTCCTTTTTTTACCACCAAAGATTCCTGGAAAGATTCATTAACCTATCTGCTAAAACGTAGCCCGATTTACATCAAAAAGTAAAAATAAGCTGTCTCATAAAACTAATTGTAGACCACTGAAAAACTAACAATGAAGAGAACATCTTAAACCGAATTAGTCAATACAAAACTTAAAAACCGCCTCAGGATTATTGAGGCGGTTTTTTAATATCTTAAATTTTCAATTACTGTACTTTCACAAGCTCAACATCGAAGATCAGCCAAGCATTTGGCGGGATAACGCCTCCTGCCCCTCTTTCTCCGTAAGCCATTGCCGGCGGGATCAATAATGTAGCAGCTTCACCTTCTTTAAGCAACAGGATACCTTCATCCCACCCCTTGATTACTCTTCCCATTCCGATTGGAATTTCGATAGGCTCATTTCTTTTGAATGAAGAATCGAATTCTGTACCGTCGATTAATTTGCCTGCATAGTGTACAGATACATTGTCACCAGCCTTAGGAGCTTTTCCAGCTGCTGCCGTTTTAGTGATCTTATAATATAATCCTGATTCAGTTTTCTGCATTCCAGCTTTAAGGTCTTCAACCATTTTCTCCTGGTTAGCTTTGAATTCCTCTTCTTTTTTCTTTCTGTCAGCTTCTTCCTTAGCGATATAAGCTTTATTATTTTCTGCGATTTTAGCTTTACCTTCTGTGAAAGTTTTTGCTGCGTCGTAGTTTTTGTATTCGTCACCTTTGCTGAAAACAGAAACTTTTTCTAAAACGATGTCTGTTTTAGGCTTATCCTGAGCTCCTTTTTCTACGTTAGCGATTGCGTCGATTACGTCATTACCTTTTACCACTTTTCCGAAGATCGTGTGTCTTCCGTCCAACCAAGGGGTTGCTACTTCAGTAATGAAGAACTGAGAACCGTTTGTATTAGGTCCTGAGTTTGCCATAGAAAGGATTCCTTTTCCAGTATGCTTAAGGTCGTTTTTCTCGTCCTCGAATTTATATCCGGGATCTCCCATTCCTGTTCCCTGAGGATCACCTCCCTGGATCATGAAATCTTTAATCACTCTGTGGAAAATAGTTCCGTCATAATAAGGAACTCCTTTCGCCTTAGCTTTGTTGTCTATTTTCCCTTCTGCAAGTCCAATAAAATTGGCTACAGTTACCGGTGCTTTTTTGTCTTCGAACTGCACGATCAGGTTTCCTTTAGAAGTCTGAAGATTTGCATAAAGTCCGTTGTTAAGACCTTCGTAAGTTTCTTTGTCTACGTTCATTTTTTTATAGATTGGGGTACAACTCATCAGCGAGATACTTGCCGCTGCCAGAATTATATTCTTGTTAAACAATTTCATTATTTATAGCGTTTTTAATTTTATGATTAATGGTATATCATTGTCTATATTCTTTTCGTCTCCAAAGGTTCCGTAAGCCAGTGAAGAAGGTACCAAAAGCGTCACTTCCTCTCCATCATGCATAAAACGCAAAGCATTCTCTACCGCTTTCAGTTCATCAAAATGCCCGAATCTGGCATCTCTTCTTTCGAAAGGCTTATCATAGATTTTGGTTTCATCAAAATCATAGAGATCATAAGAATAAGAGATGGGTGTATTATCCGCTCTTCTTTCTCTCTGATCAAAACCTTCAACAGTCACCCAGTAATTAAGCTGTGTAGGATAATACTTTATGCGCTGACCACTGATCCAATCCTGGATCTGGCCCCGCTCTATGGTATTCAGGTTTCTCATCCTTTCTTTGGAAACATCCAGGTCTTTCTGGCTCAACACTCCGCCTACGGGAGGATGCGCCGTGGGTGCATTCCGGTTACAGCTTAGCAGACTTATTACTGAGATGAAGAGTAATTTTTTCATAAACTTTTGCGAAAATACGCATTTCGGGGAAATATTGTTCAATAGGCTTTAAAAAATTTGGAGAAAATGGTGAAGTATTTCCAGGGGATGGAATTATGGGTGATTTAAAGATTAAAAATTCAAGGATTTAAAAATTTTAACCCCAAAAGTCACAAAAGATTTGAAACACTTAAATGTATTTAAAGTTTAAAATACAACTGCAAAAAAGTACATTTAAGTTCTGATGAAAATCTTTGATTTTCTGCTTATGTGATCTTATTGTTTTCGGGATGGTAAGACTTTTATAATTAAAAAAACTTTTGTGACTTTTGGGGTTAAATAGATGGGTATTTAAAACAAAAAATCACCCCGAAAAGAGGTGATCATGTATTTAATATTCAAATATTATTGAATAGTCACCTTAATCATCTGTGGAAGTGACGGAAGTGTATTGAACTGGTTCGGGTTGGCAAGCTGCTGTACCGGCTGGCTTTCAGCCTCAGCCGGCTCCGACCCTATGTGGGCACCTGGAAAAGAGCTCTGTAAAGTTCCACTGTCAAAAAGCCCAATGATCGAAGAGATATCGCCGCGCGTTGAGCCGTCTACCCCGTTATTCATAGCCGCAATAAACCAGTCATTGGATTGTCCGTACATTGTTGCCAGTGCAATACGGTCTCCTTTACGTGTAGATATTACCTGTGAAGCCTTACCGCCGTTATTTCCGTTTATTCTAGGTTGTAAAACGCCTGTGGCCGGATCTTTAAGGACGAATACTTCTTTTATTCCCGGCTTGGCTTTAAGGAAAGTTGCCAAAACATCAGCATTGCCCTCTTGAGAAAGTTCCTTCAAACCTTCTCCACGGTCATTCTCCCCTGTTTTAAAGATAGGATTGTCATTACCACTGTAGACTACGACCAATACCGGTGAAAACGCAGAATTAGGTCCTGTAATACCCGTAAGGTATTGCTCAAGAGGGATTGTTTTTCCCAATTCAGCAAGATCCGTTAAACCATTGGCTGACAATTTTCCAGGTGAAAAAATAGGATCATCTTTCAAAAGTGCTGTTCCTGAAATATGGGAGACAGCCCAGACTCCTGCGCTTATTGGTGTTTCATTGGCTGTACCGCCTGAAGTATTGCTTAGTTTCAAAGTAAACTTGGTTCCTCCTTCATGAGTCAGTTCCGCTTTCAGCAATTGTGAGGCAGGTGTTGCCAATGCAATTTCTGTAACATTCAGCGGGGTATCTTCTGCTTCTCCCGGATGATTAACAGCAGGACCTGTAGGTTCATTTTTACGTGTTCCGTTATCCCAAAGCCGTATCTGAGAAGAAACATCTCCCGTTACCGGATCACCGTTATTCTGGTAAAGTTTGATTCCCGGATTGGCAGGAGCAAAAAACAGGTCATTACTGTTTCCGTACATAGCTGCGAAACTTACAGCCTGCCCTTTTCCTGCGTAAAATGTAAAAGAAGCTGATTCTCCGGGATTAATGACAGGAGACGATCCCGCATTCTTGAATGTTCCGAACTGTGTCAGTGCTTTACTTTCAATTATATTTTCTACAGTTATTGTGGCTGCATCGTTTACCAACATTTCTCCGTCATCATCTTTACTGCATGAGGAAACAGCCAAAATACTGATCACAGAAAGCAGACCAAGAGGTAATTTGAACTTTACGAATTGCATAGTATTCTAAATTTTGTGAAAAATTACCAATAATTGGCGAGAAAATAAAAAAACCAGCAGAAATTTATTCTGCCGGTTGTATTATAAATCAAATAATATTGAAATTAAACAGTTTCCAGAACGTCTTTTTCAACCATAACTCTCCATCCGAAAGGATCTTCGCTAAGGTTATTCTGAAGGTCTGTAAGGTCCTTTTTAAGAATAGCTGCAAAACTTTCTTCATCTGACAATTTAGGAAGTTCAAGTTTTGTGCCTTCATAGCCTAAAGCCTGGAATACGGTCGTTACAACAGCTGTTCCCACTCCCCAAACTTCTTTAAGCGTTCCGTTCTTTTGAGCTTCTACAACTGTTTTTACAGCAACAGGCTCTATCTTCACCTCGATTCCTCTTTTCTTGGCAAGTTGGATAAAGCTGTCTCTTGTTACCCCGTCAAGGATTTTTTCAGAAGTAGGCGGCGTATAGATGGTATCGTTAATTCTTACAAATACATTCATTGTTCCACTTTCTTCAAAGTATTCGTGAGTGGCATCATCAGTCCATATGATCTGCTCATAGCCTTCTTCAATAGCAAGCTGTGTAGGATAGAAAGAAGCTGCATAATTCCCTGCTGCTTTAGCAGAACCCACTCCTCCGTTAGCTGCTCTTGAATAATGATCTGAAATTTTCACAGAAACCGGTTCTGAATAATAGCTTTTTGCTGGCGTCGCAACGATTGCAAACATATATTTATTAGAAACTCTTGCTTTCAGGGCTTCCTCTGTTGCAAAAATCAATGGTCTGATATATAATGACATTCCTTCTCCCTGTGGAATCCAGTTTCTGTCGATATCTACTAATGCTTTCAATCCGTCTAAAAACATTTCTTCAGTCACTTCAGGCATTGCCAGGCGTTTTGCTGATTTATTGATACGTTCAAAATTCTTTTCCGGCCTGAAAAGGAAAACCTGCCCGTCTTTGTCTTTATAAGCTTTCATACCTTCAAAACAGGCTTGTCCATAGTTTACACCCATCATAGCTGGCGTAAATGGTATTGGACCATAAGGAACCAATTTCACATCACCCCATTTTCCATTTTCATACTCACATATAACCATATGGTCGATAAAAGTATTTCCAAATGAAAAATTATTCGGATCAAAGTCCGAAAGTCTGGAGTTTTCAGTTTTTTGAATTATCATTTTTTAAAATTTTTACGATGTTCTACAAATTTAACATAATTTTCTAAATATAAAAATTTTAGAGTAAATTTGACAAAAAAATAGCTTGAAAAGAGAAATTAAGACCACCAATGATGGTAGTAAAACCCTGTTTATCAATGACTTAAATGAAAACTACCATTCTCATCACGGAGCGCTTCAGGAAGCAGAACATGTGTTTATTAAAAACGGACTAAATCAATTAAATGATTACGAAATTAATATTTTAGAACTCGGTTTTGGAACAGGTTTGAATGTTTTAGTAACAATTAATGAATATTTAAAAACTGACAAAAATCATGTCATCAATTATTTTTCTCTTGAAAAATATCCCATAAATGAATCCGAAATGAATGACCTTGCCTATTTTGAGCATTTTGATAACCCGGAATTCAAAAATATTTATCAAAAAATTCATCAGGCAGAATGGGAAAAACCGTCTGAAATCATTAAAGGTTTTAACCTGAAAAAGATTGAATGCGACTTTTTTGACCTGAAAGACATAGACTTACCTAAAATCAATCTTGTTTATTATGATTGCTTTGGCGCAAGAGTACAGCCGGATCTGTGGGAAAAGCCGCTGTTTGAAATGGTTTCCGACAAAATGTCTGTTAACGGTTTATTAACAACCTACTCTTCTAAAGGAAGCGTAAGAAGGATTCTTCAGGAGCTGAATTTTAAGGTGGAAAAAAAGCAGGGACCCCCGGGGAAAAGAGAGATGATCAATGCCGTAAAAATGTAAGGGAGTATAAAATCCTGAAAGCTGAAAAAGGAGACTATAAAAGACTAATTTGCAAATGGGTTTATTGGCCCTTTCCACATATTTCCTTATTTTAGCTAGACAAAATATTATATATGATTGATAAGATCAACATTAGGGTGTATGCGTGTGCAGTAAAGAATAAAAAAGTACTGACCCTGTTTGAAGAATATGCCGGTGAACAATTAATGAAATTTCCGGGAGGAGGCCTGGAATTTGGCGAAGGACTTATAGAATGTCTTCACCGTGAATTTGATGAAGAGCTGAATGTAAAAATTGAAGTTGTGGAACATTTTTACACCCAGGAAGATTTTCTGGTTTCGCGTTTCAGAGAAAATGAACAGCTTCTTACCATATATTATATAGTCAATATTACAACAGAGGAAGATTTCCTGATCCTTGATCCATGCATCGAGAAAACAGAGTGGATCGATATCGACAGACCGGATAATCCCTTCCCGCTTCCGATAGATCAAATTGTATTCAATAAATTAAAAGAAAAATTCCTGTAAATAATTTACAGGAATTTTATATTTAAAGTCTGTTCAGATTTATATTTTAAGAAGCTTAAACCGGTTCTTATTTTCTAACCTTAAAATCGGATGCACCGGGATAAGGCTGTAAATAACCGGAATTCCAGTTAGATTGAAGAAGGGATTCCACAAATTCATCTGTTCTGTTTTTATGTGGATTGTATTGGTCTTTCAGATCTATATCTGCCATCTTACCTTTTACATTCCACCAGAAAGCGCTCCATCCACCTCTCATCTCTTTAATAATCTCGTAAACGTTTTTTCCCGTTGCTCTGTTCATCAGCTTGGCAAAAACCTGGCCTTCTGTTGTGGTAAGATCTCTCAGCTGTTTTTCATATTGATCTGCAAGTATATTCTGCCTTTCTCTTATAAATTTCCTCTTGGCTTTGCTATCCATATCTGTCATATCCGCCTGAATGCCTCTATACTGCTCAAGTGCAGTGACAAATAAAGGATAAACCCTGTTCAGCTTTTTATTAAGGAAATAATAGTAATTTTTATCCAGCTGATTATTAAACCGCGGCTTATTGACCAGAACCAGCTCATCCAGCACCACCACAGGCTCACCGTTAATTTCATAAATCTTTACCTTTTGACGTTCGTCATAGTAGTACTTATTACCGAACTCATCAGTTTTTAATGATTCAGCGGGATATTGGTTGAGGGGTTTTGCAACAATAGAATCCTTCTGACCAAAAACACTGACTCCGAAAAAGAAGATAAAAAGACAGACAATATTACTAAAATTCATTATTTTTACACTTATAATAACAAAAATTACCCGCAAAAATCATTCCCTTTTATGAAGTTTGAAAAGAAATCTTTGAAATTTTTAGAAAAATACCTAAACACTTCTTCCCCAACAGGTTACGAACACAGAGGCCAGGAAATCTGGATGGACTACATTAGACCGTATGTAGATAAAATAGAAGTGGATCATTATGGAACGTGCTATGGGATAATCAATCCCGATGCTGAATTTAAAGTAGTGATTGAAGCTCATGCTGACGAGATCTCATGGTACGTTAATTACATTACGGATGAAGGATTGATCTATGTGATCAGAAACGGAGGCTCAGATCAAACAATAGCGCCATCAAAAGTTGTCCATATTCACGGTGAAAAAGGAATTGTAAAAGGCGTATTCGGCTGGCCTGCAATCCATACAAGAAGCAACCAGAACGAGCCAACCCCGAAAATTGAGAATATTTTCATCGACTGTGGGGCTATTTCCAAAAAAGAAGTTGAGGAAATGGGAATTTATGTAGGCTGTATGATCACTTACCCGGACGAGTTTTTTGAAATGAACGACCGATATTTTGTCTGCAGAGCATTAGACAACAGAATCGGAGGTTTCATGATCGCGGAAGTAGCAAGGCTTTTAAAAGAGAACAAAAAAGCAATTCCATTCGGGCTGTATATTACGAATTCTGTACAGGAAGAAGTAGGACTTTATGGGGCAGATATGATCGCTGACACCATTAAACCCAATATCGCCATCGTAACAGATGTTACCCATGATACTACCACTCCTATGATCGAAAAGAAAAAAGAAGGCGATCAGAAATGTGGTGACGGACCTGTGATCTTCTTTGCCCCAAGCATTCACCATACCATCAGAGAACTGATCATTGATACGGCAAAAGCTAAAAAAATTCCTTTCCAGAGAGCTGCTGCAAGCAGAGCAACCGGAACAGATACCGATGCTTTTGCACATTCTAACGGCGGAGTACCAAGTGCATTAATTTCCCTACCTTTGCGCTACATGCATACAACGGTAGAAATGGTGTCTAAAGAAGATGTAGGCAACGTAATCCAGCTGATCTATGAAACCCTTTTAAAGATCAAGCCGGAAATGAAGCTGAAGTATCATTAAAATGAAGAATATCCTTTATAATTTAATCCGAAAGCCCACTTTTATATCAATTTTAACTGCTCTTTTTTTTATTTATATAGTTTTTTTAATTGTATATAAAATATTTGACCCTCCCAAAACAGGCTCAGCATATAATATGATTCTTGAAATATCATTGATTTTCAGTATCGTGCCTTTAGGATTATTTATAATTGATAGGTTATTAGTTATTAAAATTAACTATATCAAATTAACAATCATAGAAACAATTGTATTTGGAATTATCTTTCTATACTATTTTTTGTTTGTTAACCCATTTTAAAAGATTGAAATCTAAGTAAAAGTATAAAAAGTAAAAATGAAAACGAAGCTTATTGCTCCTTCCCTTTTATCCGCAGACTTCGGGAACCTGCAAAGAGACATTGAAATGCTGAACAATTCCCAGGCAGACTGGTTCCACATCGATGTGATGGACGGAAGATTTGTTCCCAACATTTCATTTGGTTTTCCTGTAATGAAAACGGTACAGCAGCATGCCAAAAAGTTTGTGGATGTCCATTTGATGATCGTAGAACCTGAAAAATATGTGGATGAATTCATCAATCATGGTGCAGACCTTATTTCTATACATTATGAGGCATGCACACATCTTCACAGAACGATTCACCATATCCAGAGCAGAGGGGCAAAAGCAGGAGTTGTTCTCAACCCTTCCACTCCTGTACTGATGCTTGAAGATATCATTGCTGATGTGGATCTTGTTCTTTTAATGAGTGTAAACCCTGGATTTGGAGGTCAGAAATTTATTGAAAATACATACAAAAAGATTGCAGAGACTAAAGATCTTATCCTGAGCAATAACTCCACCGCGCTTATCGAAATTGATGGCGGGGTTAATCTTGATAATGCATCAAAGCTTTTTGAAGCTGGAGCGGATGTTCTTGTGGCAGGAAATGCAGTTTTCTCTGCAGAAAGTCCTGAAAGAACGATCGAATTACTGAAGATCTGATCCTCTTCAGACTTACCTCATATAAAAGGCAGCCTTATCGGCTGCCTTTCTTCTTTAAGCCTGATCTTTCCTTTTACATTGAGTAAAAACACTCTTTTAAATGAACTATTATCCCATTTTTGTAACACAGCCTAAAAAACAAAAGGCAGCCCTTGGGAGACTACCTTTCTTCTTGTGGAATTTGAGCTTTTGTGGTTATTAGTTTTTTTGTAAGACTTTAAATGCTTAAAATTCCTTGTGCTATTGCTGATGTAAATTTGCAAATAAAATCACATATGATGCATCCGTATAAATACTGAATTTATCATTAGGTATCTATACGTAATAGGACAAATTATGAGGGCAATTGCCTGTTCCAGATACATGCGCAGATGACCAGAGCAATGCTTATTACCGAAAATACAGTCCTGATGTTATTTAAAAGATTCCATCTGTTCTCAAAACTTTCCCGCATCTGTTTAACCGCTTCTGTTGTTGAATTACTGATATCAAACCTATCCAGCATATCATTCAAAGGGACATTTCCAACAACCGTCACTCCAAAAACACCTATGAGATAAGCAACTGATGCCAGCAATAGAAAAAGAAACCCAGGATGCTCTCCCCTGAACAGAAAAGTAGTTACCGGAAGCAACACAGCAGTTCCCATAAAACTCATAAAAAACACAGGATTAAGAATTTCGCGGTTGATACTCTGCATAGACTTTAAATATTCCGTATCAGAAAGTTTTCCCAATCCCGGAACCACAGAGCATGAATAGGCATAGAAAAGCCCGGCGATCAGAGCTGTCAGCACGGCCGTAATTAGTAAAAATACCGTTATCATTTTCATATATTTTAATTTGTGATGTATCGCAAAAAAAACTAATAAGGATTCCATTTTTTGATGATCTGCTGTGCAGTTGTGATCATTTCTTCATCCCAGTTTTCAGGTTTGAAATAATGAAAACCGTGGTCTTTAACAGATTGGATGTCGGTTCCATCAAACAGCATTCTGGTCAGCTTTGTCTGTTCCTCATACAGCAGCAAATCTTCAACAGGCTCTACACATTCTCCGTTCTTTTTATGCCAAACCTTTTGATTTTTTGTATGAGAATCTGAAACCTGAGTAATTTCTTTTACACGGTTAAAATCATGAAAAAAAGCTTCTTTCTTTGAACCTGTATTTAATGTATGCCCAAGTCTTTCAATAATGATATATTCCAGATTATGGCATTGGGGTAAAACTTCCGGAAGTACATTCAGTATTTCCTCAGGAATGCTACCATCATGAGTATCTCTTCTTACCGGTTTTTTTCCGTAAGCACTCTCCTGCCAGCTTCCACCTGAAAGGTGAATTTCTTTCACTTTTTCCAGCGGATACAGTCTGATGATTTCCTGCATACTGATGTCAAAATTCCAAGACTGGCAGTAGATATTATGAAGATCAAGAATAAGAAACCCGTCAATATCTTCCAGGAGCTTGTCAAGAAATTCGCCCTGCTCTTTCACATCATCTATAGAAAACGAAAAAGCAAGATTTTCTACTCCGACAGGGATTTCTACAGCATCCTGAAGCCTCTTGAGCCTGTCTTTTCCAATCTGAAGCGTTTTAAAATGAAGCGGAACAGGCAAAGGAACACCCTGATGAAAATTTTCGGTATTCATAAATCCGAAGTGCTCGGTAATATGATTATATTTTCTGTGCCTGAATTCTTCTTTTAATTTTTTAAGCCAACCTTCCTGTCTTTCAGTCCATCTAGCATCAAAAAGAGAATAATAAACACCGTGGCCAAGCAGCCTGTTATGTTCTGAATAAAAATCCAAAAGTCCGGAAAGCCATTCCGGTTCCTGTGCATCATAGAATGTATCGAAAGACCATTCCAATACATCCACAGAATTATTTTGCAGAATAGGAAGTATGGCGGAAACAAAATCTGCTTCCGGCATCATGGATAATCCTAACAGCGGCTTTCCCATATCTTATCCCATCCCACAGGCCGGACAATAGCCACCGCCTCTGAGAATAGTATCTTTTTTCTGAACAAGCTTGGTTTCGGCAGTTTTTATAGGTTTCGGAGATTCTGATTTTTTAATTTTACTTACCGGCTTTTTCGCTTTCTTAACAGGCTTTGTCGTCTGTCCTGATACACTTACTGCCAATAAGCTGGCCATTACTAATGCTGGAATTTTCATAACATTTCTTTTCAAGGAATTTACAATAAGTATTCCATTTATGATAATGCTAAAAATACAACAATTTATTAAAGATCATTTCCAAATTTACATTAAACTTTCCTCATTTACTCTTGCATGAAAGTTTGAATTTACTTTCTGAAAAGATTAGATATTCTCTATTATTGCATCTTAAAAAGGTATTGAACACTTTACAAAACACTATTTCAGGACATTATGGCATAAAAAAACCAGAGAAAATTCTCTGGTTTTATATTTTTGAGGTTGATTTTCTTAGAAAATTTCTCTTCCTGAAAAATGGAATTGAGCTTCGATAAGAGCGTTCTCGTCAGAATCTGAACCGTGAACTGCATTTTCACCGATGCTTCTTGCAAACATTTTTCTGATTGTACCTTCTGCTGCATCAGCAGGGTTTGTAGAACCGATTAATGTTCTGAAGTCTTCTACTGCATTGTCTTTTTCCAAAACTGCAGCCACGATAGGACCTGAACTCATGAATTCTACCAACTCACCATAAAATGGTCTTTCAGCGTGTACTTCATAGAATTTTTTAGCATCAGCAACCGTAAGTTGAGTTAATTTTAATGCTTTGATCTTAAAACCTCCTTCAGCGATCTTACCTAATATAGCACCGATATGTCCGTCTGCTACTGCATCAGGCTTAATCATAGTGAATGTAATGTTAGACATAAATGTATATTTTTTTAATGCCGCAAAATTACAAAAAATATCTTTGACTTTTATTTTAATTTTTTTTTAACATAAAAATAACTTTTATTAAGAAATGGAGAAAAAGTTTTGGCACAGTAATTGTTAATTCTATTACGATTCTCATGTTTAATTTGAGTTTTCATGGTTATTAGTTTTTACCCAGCTTCGGCTGGGTTTTTTATTTGCAAGAAAATCAAATTTATATTGCGAATTTAACAATCTGAAAAACCAATTAAAATCATATTAATATATTATTGCTTCAATCTCAATCAATGAAATAAAATTAATTTTTTGATATTTTTTATAACTGTTTTTTGAAAGAAAATTTAAATTCTTCAAAATAGTCATATTTGGCAAAAAAATTAAGACAAAAAGTAGAGTTATCTTAAAAGCGGAAGTGTTTTTTTATTTCAAGGAAATATTATTCGAAAAAATAATCTTTTTAGATAATTGGAAACTGCAAATTTATTATAATGCTTAAATTACTTCAAAGTACATTATTCGGATTAACGAAAAAGTTACCTTATGCTGCAAAGGTCAGGATTACAAAAACGGAATCAATTTTTGGTCTGAATAATTAAGCATATTATCTGATTAGTTTCAAACATGCTTTTGATCAAAATATGATATGATAAAACTAAATCGGAAGTATATCTGAAAATATTTCTATTTCTGGGAAGTTTCTTCAGCCTCTTCCATGAGCTTTACATAGTTGGCATAGCGAGAATATTGAATTTCTCCGGTCTCCAGGGAGACAAGAACAGCACATTTCGGTTCGTTAATATGAAGACAGTTATGAAATTTACATTCTTCCCTTTTTTTGAAGATCTCAGGAAAATAATGTTGTACTTCTTCTTTTTCGATATCGATCATAGCAAACTCACGTACACCAGGGGTATCGATAACATTACCACCAAAATCCCAAAAATGCATCTGAGCAAATGTTGTGGTATGCTTTCCTTTAAGGTGAGAGTCTGAAATTTCGGAAGTTTTTAAATTTAATCCGGGCTGTAATGCATTAACCAGCGTGGATTTTCCGCATCCTGAATGCCCGAAAAATACGGAAGTTTTATCTTTGAGAAGTTCCTGAAGCTGATCAAAATTGAGTTTGGAATAGGATGAAATTTCCAAAGTATCATAACCTATTTCCTGATAAAGAAATTCAATATCTTTTACAAGCTCTATTTCCTCATCGTTCAGAACATCGATTTTATTGAAGAGGATCAAAGGAGTAATATTGTAGGCTTCACAGCATGCCAAAAAGCGGTCAAGGAATCCAAGTGAAGTTTCCGGATGCTTAAGAGTAAAAATAAAACACGCCAGATCTATATTGGAAGCAATGATATGGGCCTCTTTTGAAAGGTTAACAGATTTTCTGATCAGGTAATTGGTACGCGGCTCTATTTTGGTGATCCAAGCGATGTCGTCCTGTTCTAACTGAAATTCTACAAAATCTCCTACAGCAAGTGGGTTGGTGAGCCTGGTCTTGATCAATTTAAATTTGCCGCGGATTCTGGCTTCGAAAATTTTGTCTGTTTCGAATTCCATAACCTGGTACCAGCTGCCTGTAGATTTAATGATTTTTCCTTTCATATGATAATTGGATACAAATATAAGGAATTAGGGATTAGGGTTCAGGATATAGTTGAAAACATATCAAATAATTCTCCTCTGATCATGAAATTTCAAGCCTTATTATCTATATGTGTAAAAGACTCTAGAAAAGTCTCTCCAGCCAGATTCCTAATCCCTAATCACAAATTCTAAACTATCCTATTATCGATCAATCATGATACTATTTTGTACTTCAATAGATTCTTCGTGTATCGCTTTGAAAACTTTCTCAATAAATTCCTGAGACATGCCGGTTTCCCTAGCCTTTTGTGTAGCATATTCTGTAATCACTTTCCATCTTTCAGGCTGGAAGATCGCAATATCATTTTCCTTTTTAAGTTTACCTATCTTTTCGGAGATCTTCATTCTTTGGGAAAGAAGCTCGATTAGCTGAAAGTCGAGGTCAGAGATCAACGTTCTGTGTCTTCCCATCTCATTATCGAAGCCTGCAATGCCTGAATTTCTTACTTTTAAGTTTCCGATCAGCTCTGCCAGTACTTCAGGAGTGATCTGCTGTGAAGCATCACTCCACGCTTCATCCGGATTGCTGTGGGTTTCAATAATTGCTCCCTGGTATCCTACGTTGAATGCTTCCTGCGTAATATCTGCAAGGCCTGTTCTGTTTCCGCAAATGTGGGAAGGATCAATCAGCATTGGAATATTCGGGAACTGGCTTTTAAAATCAAGAGCAATCTGCCAGTTCGGATTATTTCTGTATTTTGTTTTCTGGTAGGTGGAAAATCCTCTGTGAATCACTCCAAGATTTTTAATATCCTGTCCTAAAAGTCTTTCTAACGCACCGATCCATAAAGCAAGATCCGGGTTTACAGGATTTTTAACAAATACGGGCTTATCAGTTCCTCTTAAAGCCATTGCAATCTCCTGAACGGTAAAAGGATTTACCGTAGAACGTGCGCCAATCCAAAGAACATCAACATCCGCTTCTAAAGCTGCAAATACGTGGTGTGCGTTGGCTACTTCTGTTGCGGTCTTGAATCCGTATTCTTCTTTTACTTTTTTCAGCCAGTTGAGACCGATAACTCCTACTCCTTCAAAACCGTTCGGCTTGGTACGCGGTTTCCAGATTCCTGCACGGAAAATTGGCACCTGAGCATTGGTTTCTCTTATCCTTCTAGCAGTTTCAAGCATCTGAGCTTCACTTTCTGCACTGCATGGTCCCGCGATCATTAATGGCTGCGAAAGCTCGTTGATCCACTCGTTTTTTACATCTTTTAAATTCATATTTTAAATTTATTGTTTTTATTTTTCTTGAATTAACAGCAATAGTCCTTTGATTATAAAATTTATTTTTATAATTCTTTTCAAAAAATGCCGTTCAAAGTTTTTTAAAGGAATCAGGAAAATAAAAGGACTTTAATCCTCCTGTATTTTTTGGAAAGAAATTCAGTTAGTAATACCAGTAAAATCGATAATACGTTCTGAAATTTCTATAATAGAAAGCAGAAAAACTAAAATAACCGCTAAAGAAATTAGCGGGTACAAAATGAGACAGATATGGGATGAGTAATTTTTCCACTTTGGGTCTGAAGCTTCTGTTGTCTAGTTTTTTAAATCTGATTTGTTTTTGTCAAAAACTTATTTTTTACAAAAATCTTTGACAAAGATATAAAAAAACTCAATCTAACAAAAAAAAACTGCGATAAATACAAAATTTATGTCAAATCAAATTTCATTAAATCATCAAGGTCTTTTAAGAGTGGATTTTTTTCGATAAATTTTTCGAAAATTTTTCTTTTGGTCACCACTTCAATTTTGAGACTGTCAAAATCCCGCTGGTAATCTATTTCAATAGCATGGTTGTGCACCTTGGTTTTGAAATGGTTGAAAAATTCTCCTGCAATCTTATCGAATTCAACTTTGGCAGAATCGGATGGATATAGAACTTTGATGGTATTTTCCCCTGCCTTGATCAGCTTGAATGTTTTTACAGCGTTAAAAATAAAGCTGTTTCTTTTCTGAAGCTGTTTGAGCATGAGGTTCCATTCCATCTGCAGATCTGTATCTGTAAAATGGTTTTGGGGAAGATGTTCTGTTTTTACGGCTACAGCTTCTTCTTTCTCTGCTTTTTCTTCTTTATTGAGGAAAGAGTTAATACTGAAGCCAGATGAAATACCCTGTTTTGATAAAGGTTTGGTTGTTTTTAGTCTGGTTTCCTGAACAGTTTCAGGTTGTTGAGCCGGTTTTTCTGCTAGAGGTTCTTTTTGCTCTGGAGCTTTTACCGGGATCTTCACTTCCTGTTTCTCATTGAGAAACGGAGCCAGGATTAAGAACTTTTTTTTTTAGTATCACCTAAATTGGCTGTCAGGGAAGACAGCTGCATCAGTGCAATTTCTACTGTAAGTCTTGGGTTTTTGGAGTTTTTATAATTAATATCCGCGTGGTTGCAGATCTCGACGGCGTCGATGAGCTGCTGAGCATTCCATTTCTGGCTCTGCTCTACGAATTTCACCTTAGTCCTCTCCCCGACCTCAATAAGTTCTATTGTTCTGGCATTCTGAGCCATCATGAGATCTCTGAAGTGGTTTCCCAACCCTGCAATGAATATATGGGGATCGAAACCTTTTTTTACAATTTCGTTGAAAGCGAAAAGTGTTTCGGGAATTTTGTTTTCCTTGGCCAGGTCCACTATATTGAGGTACTGATCATAATCAAGGATATTGAGTACTTCGGCAGCTTTGGCCAGTGTGATGTTCTTCTGGGAAAATGTGGAAAGCCTGTCGAAGATAGAAAGCGCATCTCTTAAGGCACCATCGGCTTTTTGGGCAATGAGATACAGAGCATCATCTTCATATTGGATATTTTCCTTTTGAGCGATGTTTCTTAGATGTCCCTGAATATCTTCAATGGTAATTCTCTTGAAGTCGTAGATCTGGCAACGCGACAAAATGGTAGGAATTATTTTGTGCTTTTCTGTGGTCGCCAAAATAAAAATAGCGTGTGCGGGTGGTTCTTCAAGAGTTTTAAGGAAGGCATTAAAAGCTGCAGAAGACAGCATATGCACCTCATCGATAATATAGACTTTATATTTACCTACCTGAGGCGCAAAGCGGACCTGGTCTATCAGTTCCCTGATATCATCCACAGAATTGTTGGATGCCGCATCTAATTCATAGATGTTATACGCGAAGCCATCTTCTGAAACTGAACCATCCTTTTCATTAATCTTTCTGGCCAGAATTCTGGCACATGTGGTTTTGCCCACACCCCTCGGACCGCAGAAAAGTAAGGCCTGAGCCAACTGATTTTCTCCAATGGCATGTTCTAAAGTATCTGTAATATGGGATTGCCCTACTACAGTGTCAAACTGCTGGGGGCGGTATTTTCTTGCAGATACGATAAAATTTTCCATTGGTCAAAAATAAGAAATATAGTTTTAATCTGAAAATTAAAAGTTTTCAAATTATCAACAAAAATTTATTTTCGGAAAAATTGGAAAACTTTTAATCATTATTTTTTCATTTGGTAAGCAAATTCTATTATATCAACAATAGCTTTTTCTATTTCGGACCTTCCTGCATCTGTCTTCATATCCAGTCCACAAAATTCACTGGCATTATATGCAGGATACAGGTTCAGATAATAAGCTCCTGAAACAATCAAAGCAATAATTGCTCTAAATCTTTGCGCATCTTCTCCAAAATAAGGATCTGTAACATTTCCGAATAAATCTGCGCCTACAGCTTCTCTTTGCTCTACGAGTTTTCTAAGTATAGGTTTGCTTTCAGAAAGTTCCCAAAGGATAATTTTTTGGAGTTCTTTGTTTTTCTTCAGACTTTCAAACTGCATCAGAATTCCTTGGGTTAAAGCGTCTTTACCTTTCCCAATCTGTACTTCTTCTTCTATATTTGGGCTGAATTTACTCCAATAATCCTGAGATTTTATATATTCGTCAATAAGTTTATCTGTGCTACCGAAGTATTCATAGATAAGCTTCTTGTCAAAACCGGCTACTGCTGCAATCTTACTTACTTTCAGACCTGAGTAACCTTTTACTCTGAGAATTTTACCAACTGCTGCGAGCAGTTTTTGCTTTGTTTTTTCTTTGTCCCTAATGGGGCCTTGCACTACTTTTCTGGGCATAATTTATTATTTTTTTGCAATATGCAATTTTTTATTAATATCATCAAATACATTCAGTGTTTTATCAAGATGCTCTTTTTCATGTCTTGCTGTCACACTCATTCTGATGCGCGCGTCTTTTCTTGCTACTGCCGGGTACATAATGGGGTTTGTGTACACTCCTTTTTCAATCAATATTCTGCCAATATCCCACATTTTATTCTGATCTCCAATTTTTACAGGAATAATTGCTGAACAGGTAATACCGGTATCCAAACCCAGATCGTCCAGACCTTTTTTGAAATAGTTGATATTATTCCAAAGTCTTTCTCTCCAGATCGGTTCTTCATCAATTAAATCTATAGCTTTAACAATCCCTGCTGAGGAAGGCGGCGCTGTTGCTGAGAAAATCTGTTGTCGAGACTGGAATTTAAGGAATGATGCTATTTTTTTATTAGTAATAACAAATCCACCTAAATTGCCAAAAGTTTTGCTGAATGTGCCTGTAATGAAATCTACTTTATCCAGTAAACCTGCCTGCTCAAGGGTTCCTCTTCCGGTTTCTCCCAATATCCCAACACCATGCACATCATCTACCATGACATAAGCATTATACTTTTTTGCCAGATCATATATCTCATTAATGCGTGAAGTGTCACCATCCTGAGAATATACTCCATCTACAACAACAAGTTTCGTACGGTACGTATTTTCAGATATCTTCAAAATGTGTTCCAAAGCTTCCAAATTATTATGTGGAAATGTTTTTTTATTTGTAAAAGCGCATCCTTCATGTACGCTGGCATGCACTGCCATGTCCAAAATAGCGATATCTTCTTTCTGCATCAGAATCTGCAAGGTAGCACTATTAGCAGTGTATCCGGTAGTAAATATTACGGCTTCATCCTCATCTCTCCCAAAAAAACCTGCAATTTTTCTTTCTAAAGCATAGTGGTAATCAAAATACCCGCCAATAAGCGGTGTAGCTCCTGTTCCTGTTCCATATTTGGCAATTCCTTCTATAGCTGCTTCCTTTACTTTTGGATGCTGTGTAAATCCCAGATAATCGCTGGAAACAAAACTTACATATTCCTTATTCTGGTTTGCAATATTTATATTTAATGTTGCATTGGTTCCAGTTGTATTTTTCAATCTGTAATTCATATGTCCTCTGGATTTCATATGATCCAGGAATTGATAAAAATAATCTGCTCTTTGAGCAATATCATATTCAGGGATATTCTCAAAATCTTTAAATGTTGCTGTTGTAAAATCAATAGTCATCCTTAATGTTGTTAGTTGTTAATATTAGTTGTTTAAAGAAACAAATATATGATTATTTAAAGCCCGTAAATCCATCTATTATATTAAATATTACGCATCATATAACACATTCTGCGTTATGATCTGATAATCAAAATATTTCATATTTCAATTCATTTATTCATGCTTAAACAGTCAATATTTTTTTAATGAAACTAAATTTAACAAAAAAAATACAACAATAAATCACTATTACTAAATTAATCATAAAAAAAGACAATTGATTTCACAATTATCTCATTTCTACAATATTATTTGTTTTTAGAATAAAAAACTCTTAAAATTTCTAAGTTATCGCGAGACTTTCGACCCCTTTTTTTCTTTTTACTACACATAAATTTCAAGCTCAAGTTTATGAATTCAATCTGCTGATCTTTCTAAATTGTCCCGGTGTAATTGCAGTCATCTTTTTAAAGAACTTGGAAAAATTGGATGGGTCATAGGTAAACAGTCTTGCAATTTCCGCAATAGACTGATCAGAGTTTTTTATCATAACCTTGGCTTCGTTAATGATCTTTTCATCATAGAAAAAGCATGGATGCTGCCCTTTTTCTTTTTTTATAGTATCCGTGAGGTGCTGATGGGAAACAGCAAGCTGGCCGGCAATTTCATTGAGCTCCATAAATTCCGGAACAGCTCCGGTAATTACATCCTGAATATGCTTTTCAAGAAAATCAAAATATTGCCTGGTGATCTCTTCGCTTCTTTTCATTTGTTATCATCATTTGTTTACAATAAAATTTTATCTATAAAATTAAAGATAAGAATAAAAAAAACATGGTGAACTTTTCGGAGTTTACCCTATAAACGAACTCCCGTTAATAAAAGCTGTCTTTAAATGCCTGTACAGAATTTTTCACTTTCAGCTTTTCAAGAATATTCTGGCGATGCCTGCTTACTGTATTGATGCTTATGGACAGAAAGCCTGCTATTTCTTTACTGGCATAGCCTTCGCCTACATATTTTAAAACTTCCAGCTCTCTTTTTGAAAGAATATTCTGGTAATTCAGTTTATCTTTTACAATAATTTCACCTTTAGCTGTATTAATGATCATAAAACCGGAAACCGGAAGCTGCGTCTGATCCAGCGCAATATGATAAAGACAAAATGCAAATCTCAGCTTTCCGTTATCGGGAGAATAAATATAGAACATCCGGTGCTTTACAAGCCTATACTCATCATCTTTATCTTTCATCCTGATTTTTGAAAGAACAGAATAGTCTGCCCGAAGCTCTGGATCCATAGCATCCATCATTTCATAAAACCGCAGTTCATGAATATATTTTTTGAGCCTGTCATCCGGATGTATCTTTTTAATGATCTCTTCTTCCCAGATAGAATTGATCTCTGACGGGTTTTCCTCCATACTTAAACCCAATTCCCATGCAGCTTTAGATTTATACACATAACTTTTATCTGCCTGCATGTCGCTCAAAACAGCTATGGCACCTTCCATCCGGGAATACATTGATGCTCTCTGTTTATATTCTTCTATGTCAAGCCTGCATTTTTGAGATGACCTATCCAAAAGCCGGCTGTTCAGTTTTTCTATGATTTCCATAAATGGTTATTTATCAGTATTGATGAAATGTGGGTATAGTTATACTTTTGCTAAAATAATAATTTACACGCAGCTAAAGAGAATGAAGAGATTGATATTAAGTTTTTGCACTGTTGTTATGGTCCAGAAAACATTTGCACAGACTCTAGAAAAGATGAACTGGTTTAATGAGCCTGAAAAATGGGAAATTAAAAACAACAGCCTGTTAATGAAGGTTACGCCGCAAAGTGATTATTGGAGGATTTCCCACTATGGATTTACAGTAGATGATGCTCCTTTTTATTATACAACCTATGGCGGAGAATTTGAAGCAAAGGTAAAGATCAGCGGAAACTATAAGGCAAGATTCGACCAAACAGGACTGATGCTAAGGACTGATAAAGAGAATTACATAAAAGCCGGCATTGAATTCGTAGATGGTAAATACAATCTCAGTACTGTAGTTACGCATGGAACAAGCGACTGGAGTGTTATTACACTGAACACCACTCCTTCCGCAGTCTGGATAAAAGCCATAAGAAGACTGGATGCTGTAGAAATATTTTATTCTTTTGATGACAAGAATTATACAATGATGCGCAATGCGTACTTACAGGACAATACTCCTGTAATGGTGGGCTTAATGGCTGCCTGTCCGGATGGAAACGGCTTCACTGCAGCCTTTGAAAACTTCACGGTAAAACACCTTCCTGACCAGCGCAGGCTGAAATGGCTTGAGAACAACAAATAGCGATTGAATTTTATTCAATATACAGTCAATTTTATTCGCCTCCCTTTTTCGGGGAGGCTTTTTGTTTTAAATTTTCTTCCGAGCAGCATTAAGATTTAAAAAAAACATAATAATTTTTTCAAAAAAGGATACTATTTCACTGATTGAAGATAAAAAAATATAAAATCATGCTCAATGTGTCTGGTTATTAGATAAAATTCATATCAAATATATCTCATTATAGTAATTTATCTTCATAAAATTACTAATTTTACACCCCAAATATAGCTTGTTTAACAGCAAGATATCAAACGCAAACATATTAATGAAAAAAAATGCATTCAGTATTCCCAACACTTAAAAAACTTCGGCTTGTTTAATGACTATTATTAATAAATTTCCGCCCTAATCAAGCGGAGAGCATAGATCATTTATGTATTTATGAAAGCCTGGACTTTGTTTTTTGTAATTTTGTTTTCAAACATTTACGAACAACATCATATTTCCACGAAGTGTATCACTGGCAACGGATTTCTGCAGAACAGCGCAAAAACCATTGTCAAGAATGATCATGATTTTACGCGGTTCTTTACTAAAGCTGTTCAAAAAAAATTACAGCTGTTATACATACAGCAGAAAAAAGAAACCTTCTGCTTTCATACCTTTGAAAACAACCAAAAGCTAACTCCAATAACCACCGGTACGAAAATTGAATATCTGCCAAGATCAATGGCTATCATTCCATTAAGATTAAATCCAAATGCAGTATTTCAAAGAGCTATCGTTGAAACAACTCCTATTAAAAAATTTATATGAATGAAAGAATCTTAATCGCCGATGATCACTATGTAGTAAGAGCAGGAGCTGCTTTGGTCTTAGAGTCTGCTTATCCAAAGCTTAAAATAGATTTTGCTGAAAATTATGGACAGGTAAAAGAACAGGTTTCTGAGCAGCTTTACGATCTCCTTCTTCTTGACATTGATATGCCCGGAACCCAGTATAAGAAAATGATCTCTGAGCTAAAGAGTATCCAGGAAAGCCTGAAGATTCTTGTTTTTTCCGGACATGGTAAGGATGTAGCCATACAATATATCCGTGAAGGTGCTGAGGGCTATCTCAGCAAACAGGGCTGTGAAGAAGAGATCAGGGAAGCGGTAAAATCAGTCATTCAGAAGGGCTATTACTACCCTAGTGAACTGATTGGGCTCATTATTCAGAACAAAAAAAGTAATCCTGCGGAAAAGCTGTCTTCGCGGGAATATGAAATCTTTAAGCTCCTGGCGAAAGGGTCCGGAAATCTTGAAATCGGAAACAAACTGAACATCCAAATGTCTACTGTAAGCACTTACAAAAAAAGAATCTTTAAAAAACTTAATATTTCCAATATCGCAGAGCTTATTAAAGTGCATGAAATGATGCATTAAAAAACCGAAAGTAACTAATCTTAAACCGGAATTATATTATGACTTTGTGATGGACATTTTCTTTTATTTGTTGAAATGTTATATGTATGGCTATTGACAACAGAGCCCAAGAGACATTACAACTCTTTAACAAAACAACAGATACCACACAGGTACCACGTGAAATATTTTATTTTTCAGCTAATTTCAGCAAATTTCATAATTATTCTAACCTATAATTGATTATTTATGCTAAAAATAAATAAAACAGTCAACAACACAGGATATTTAATATTAGTCTAGGCATAATATTTGCAATTAATAATACACACATCTTTCTAATTTATACACACCTTTCTAAACTCAAAATATTATGAATGCAGCAGATCTTAAAATTAAAAACTTAGTTGAATACAAAAATCAGGTTTATACCATCACTGAAATATTTCAGGGGACAGGTAACGATTATTTTGTAAAAATCGAAAATGATATCCATAGTATTTCAGTTCCGGCAGACTCTCTGAAACCCATTCAGATAACAGAAGAGTGGCTTGAAAAGTTTGGTTTTCTGAGAACATACAGTTCAAATGAAAGAATCCGTTACGA
This sequence comes from Chryseobacterium elymi, assembly GCF_003385495.1. GTDB lineage: Bacteria > Bacteroidota > Bacteroidia > Flavobacteriales > Weeksellaceae > Chryseobacterium > Chryseobacterium elymi. The sequence goes on from NZ_QNUH01000028.1 coordinate 24,285, forward strand.
AAGACCTGAACCGTTCATTAAATATGACATTGATCTGAGTTCAAGGAAAATCCTTGAGGGTTTGAAAATATACGGAAACTCGATCAGATGCAGATACATCCATGAGTTTCAGAATATCTTCTCGTGTCTTTTCGGAAAGGAACCTGCGGCTTCTAGTTTTGGACTGCTAAAGACAGAGTCTTAGTTTATTATTATTGACTATAAGGAAAACGCTACTCTTTTGTGCAGCGTTTTTTTTATGTAGTTTTTTCTTTTTGAGCCTGCTGTTCCCGTTGTTTTTGGAGCCTCTTCTTTTTAGCATTTTCTCGTTGCTCTTTACGAAAATCCCATGGAGAAATTGCTTTTTTATCCTGCCACAATCCAAGCTTTTTGTTTTTTGCCGTTTCCTGCATCTTTCCCAAGTCTGTATTCTTAGAATAGGAATAGTACCACCATCCATAGCCGGCTTTTATAATCTCCGCAGAAAGATATTTTCCATTGTCATAATATATTTTAGCCACTGAACGTCCATAGCGATCTTTATTAGTTTCTATAAACCTGATATTCTTTGCAAAAACCTGTTCTGAAGTAAATTTTTTTGCATTTTTCCCAAACGGCTGTCTGTTTTCAGGGCAGTCTACCTCTGCCAGCCGAAGTTTTTTCTGTACATTCCCGTCCAGTAAGACTGTAATTGTATCTCCGTCTGAAATTCCAACTACTTTAGCCGTTATCTGTGAGAAAAGCAAAAAGGGGAAACATAATAATGCTGAAAGAAATATTCTCATGATGCAAAATTATATATTTATTCGGAAACCTTTTACCAGACGGAGTTTTTATTATCATGAAAAAGAAATTATACGTGAAGTGTTTAGAATACCGTACAATAAAGAAGGAGGCTATCTGCCTCCTTTTTTCTGTATCAATGATCTACAAAGATCAAGTTAACTTCTTTATATTAATTTGTGTTTTTTAAGTCGATTTCAAGAAGTTACTTCAAGATCATTCATACCCAATAATTATTTCATCATTTGTGTCCTAATAACATTTACCGCTTGTATCAAAAAACTTTTTCAGTTAATGTAATCAGTTGGGCAAATTTTATTAAGACAAAGTAACAACATTGCTGAATAATATTCTTTATAATTAGCATCGATATATATCGATAAGAAGATAGATATTTATCAATAATACCTGTCCGAATTTCCTTTAACATATAGTTTTACCATCCTGTATTCAATAAAAAAGGAGGCTATCTGCCTCCTTTTTCTGTATCAATGATCTACAAAGATCAAGTTAACTTCTTTATATTAATTTGTGTTTTTTAAGTCAATTTCAAGAAGTTACTTCAAGATCATTCATACCCAATATTATTTCATCATTTGTGTCCTAATAAAGCCTACCTTTTTTGTATTAAAAACCTTTTCAGTTAATGTATTCGGTTGGGTAAACTTTATTAAGACAAAATAACAACATTGTTGAATAATATTCTTCATAATTACCATCGAAATATATCGATAAGCAGATAGATGTTTGTCAATACTCTTTCCCGGGACACATTTTACACAGGACTATTCAATCATCCTGACAATATTTAATAAAAAAGGAGGCTATCTGCCTCCCTTTTTCTGTATAAAATGACCTACAAAGACCAAGCCTTCTTCTCTATATTAATTTGTGTTTTTAATAATCTGTTTTCGAGAAGTTTCTTCAAGGCCATGCATACACTTATTATTTATCTCATCATTTATGTGTGTTATAAAACTTACCATTGTACTAAAACCAGAAAGTATCTTTGGTTAATCTTACTGAGACAAAGTAACAACATTAGGGAGAAATATCTCTTATAATCAACATCGATATATATCGATAAAACCATAGATGTTTATCGATATATAACTTTAACGGGAAGAAATGGGAAATGAATTTTAGAAAATCTATATTTTATGGTGGGTATTAATGAGGTCGATCAATTCGACAAGGTTTTCTATTTTTAATTTATCAAAAATATTCTTCTTGATAGTGCTCACGGTATTCTGTTTTATATCCAGATCATTTGCAATTTCCAGGTTACCATATCCTTCTGCATACATTTCTGCAATCTGCAGCTCTCTTTTGGTTAAACAGCTAAGCGGATTGGCTAAATCCGGATTCTGAACCAGCTGCAGCATCAGGCTACGGGAAAGTGGAGAGAAGTACTCTCCCTTATATACAATATCTGAAATTGCCTGTCTTATCTCTTCCTCTTCACTTAATTTGCTTACATATCCACTCGCCCCGGCTTTAATGAACTTCAGTACATGAATATCTTCTTCCAGACCTGTGAAGACTAAAACTTTAATATCCGGATTTACAGCTTTCATCAGTGGTAAAATATGAAGACTGTTACCGTCCGGAAAATGAGCATCAATAATAGCTATTTCCACTCCTTTTGACTGTATCAGGTCTACAATCTGCTGTGAGGATGAGGTTTGATAAATTTGGGAATTTGGAACAATTTCATCAATCAGGATCGCAATTCCCTGACGAACAATACTGTGATCATCCGCTAAAAGAAATACAATCTCTTTATTTTCAATTGGTGCTTCCATTATGATTAATGCTTAAATTTATTCTGAATGTTACCTTTGTCCCTTTATGCAGCTTACTTGAAACAGATATCTCCCCATTAAACAACTTTATGATTTCTTTACATAAATTCAATCCCAATCCGGCCCCAAAATTATCAACCTTGTCAGAGATCATCCCCTGATAATAAGGTTCAAAAATTTTCTCCAGATCAGAATCTGATATCCCTATACCGGTATCCCCTACTGTTGTAATCAGAGAAATGGTATTTTCATCTAGTTTCTCGGTTGCCATAGAAAGGTCGATCTGGCCGTTTTCTGTAAACTTGTTGGCATTTCCCAGAATATTCATAAATATCTGGTTAATTTTTATATTATCTGAATTTACAACTAAATCCGCAGGAATTCTGTTTGTCACCAGAAATTTATTGTTCCTTGTTTCTATATAAGGTGTAATAGCTGTTACAATAGAGTTAATTTCATCATTAAGATTAAATACGGTTTTTACCAGTTTCTTCTCAACTTCCTGGTTTTTTGTGTATTCCAGGATCTGGTTGGACTGTATAAGTAAGGTGCTGTTGGTAAACTTTATTGATTTAAGGTAGTCTTTTGTGGTCTCATCTTTCGTGGTCCTGTTGATCTTATCAATAAAGATATTGATAATTTTCAGAGGTGACATCAGCTCATGGCTCAGCATACCAAGAATTCTGTTTTTGAAATTAAGACTCTTTTTAATTTCTTTATTCGCAGCATTAAGCTTCATTTCGTAAATGAACGCTATTCTTGTAAAATACATAATCAGAATGGATACAATAAACATCAGGATCATTAACCCCAATACGAGATAGGTCCTGATTTTATTATTACTGGAGCTCTGTTTGTTATATTCTTTTTCTAAATCTGATTTAAATTCTTTAATAGCATTTTCGTAAACGTTGATCAGTCCATTGCTGTATACCAATAACTTACTGAAATTACTGTAGAACTTTATATTTTCACGTTGGCTTTCAGCCATGGATTGCTGCTTCTGAACTGTAGACCGCTGAATTTTTTTAACTTCGGTGGTATAATATTTATCCATGGATTTTGCCAGACTATCCAACCTCAGCTTTATTTTAGAAAGGTTAGCCGGCTTTTTATTGGTCATGGTAATGACGGTACTTTCCTTTTGCACATCTACTTTACCTGATATTGCATCTTTTAAACGCCCCATCAGGCCTTTCTTTTTGATGGTATCAGAATAGGTCTGAGTCTGTATGTTCAGATCTTCAAAATTGTCTATATTTTTATATCTTTCCAGTTCGTAATGCTGGTCCGGGATGATTGTTACTGGTGGCTTCAAAGAATATTGATATACAGAATCTATAATAGTCTGTAGCTTTACAATTTTCAGGGTATCTTTTTTTTGCTTTGCCAGTTTATTTTTCAGTTCCAGATGTGTGTCTCCATAATCATTTATCTTTTCGAAATTGCTATTAAGCTTCTTAAGGGATTCAAAGTATAACTTCAGATCTTTGTCATCCTGGCTGATCACATATTTTTGAAAGTAATTCTGTGCATCCATGAAATCTTTCCTCGAATTATCCGTTAAGCCGCCCAATGCTTTACTTTCGTCCAGTTGATTTTTAATAAACTGAAGCTTTTTTTCATTAATAAATTCGTTGTAAAAAAAAATGGCTATAATAACCTGTATCAACAATATGCACAGGATTAATGAGTAATGAACAACTTTCCTCAATTTAAAATCTAAGAATTTATATTTCATATCTTTTTATCAGCTAAAGTAGTTTTCTGATTATCTAAGTCTGCCGGTATTAGTTTTAACGCCATCATCACATGACCAAAATCATGCTAATGTTTTTATATTGCTCCTTTGGCAAAGTTAAAGTAATTTTGTCTTTTCATAACAGTAAACAGGTGATAAATACAGAGAACTAATTTTATTTCAAATTACAAAAATCTAAGAAAACTTCAGGATTTCATTCAGTGTAAGTGTATTTTCCGGTTCAGACATACATATTGAAAACAATAATCATTAGTTTTTTCTAAGTACATAATTTTTCATGGTAAAAAAAATGTCAATTTCCATGTTATACATAATTTTAATAGGGTTTACAACCCCTGAAATGAAAATCAATCTCAAGATGGGCAATATACATTATAATTCGGAATAATTATTCTAACTTAACATAAATTTGTGCTATGAAAATTCTTTCATTTGTATTTCTTTTATTTTGCTTTTTATATGCTCCGAAACAAAAGCAATACAGTTTGGAACTCAGTTTTGTGACCGACAGCAATAAACGTGCGCCCAATGCCAATGTGATCTTCATTAAAGACACCAAAGAAGGCGGTATTATAATTGAGAAGGTTACCGCTGACAATAAAGGTGTTTTAAAGCATACAATTTCTGAAGATTATTTTGATGAAAACGGCTTACTGATTATCGAAGCCTCATATTATAATCAAGATACCTATTATTTTGATTATCATGAGAAGCTTTCAAAAAAACAGTTTCCTTTCAAGAAAACGGTTGTCCTGGAACATATTGTTCCGCCGACCCTGGAAGAGATCAACAAGATGAATCCGCTGCCACCGCCGTCTCCCAAAGCTAATTACCAAGAATAGAAAACTGCTAGATATCAAAAAAACAAAACCGTGAACTTCCGTAAACCGAAAAATAATACAGCAGATATTCTGTTTTTATTTTTTTTGCCAAATATTAAAAAAAAACCTTTTATTGATATTGTTTTTACAAATTCAGTAATAACTTTGCCATACCATTAAAATAAAAAGATTTGTGCAAAAATATACTTCCGCTTTTCTCTTCTTCTTTTTTTCCATTATTTGCAGCCAACAATATAACATTCAGTCATATAATACAGACAATGGTCTTCCTCAGAACAGTATAAAAGATATTATTAAAGATAAATACGGCTTTATATGGCTGACCACTGAAAACGGAATTGTAAGGTATGATGGAATGAAGTTTGTAGTTTATAAAAACCTTCCACTAAACAATCAAAGGTTTACATTTTTCTATGGCTACCCTGAAAAAGACAGCATTTTTACCACAGGAGATTCCGGAAAAACTCTACTTATCAACAAAAGATCTCCAAAAGTTACAAAAACTTCAAAAAGGAATGTCGATTTTATAACCAGGGACAACGTCAATTACTTTTTATACTCTTCCAATTATATCTATACCACATCACCCGGCATAAGCCTTTATTTCCCATGCCAGGAAGGTATTTATTTCATAAGGGAAAATTCCATTAAGTACATTAACAATCTTTCTAAAGCAGAAGAAAATCTGAATATAAAAGCGAAATATAAAAATATTGCCAGAATATTCGTGATCGATAAGTCTGTATTCTTTATTGATTATCAGTCAAAAAAAATTCAGAAAATTGAAAGGGGAAAAATTGTTAGCTCTTATCATGAACCGCTATTAACCGACCCTAAAAGTAAAGTCTACTGGAGCAGGGTCAATAATCAGGTTTTTATATTCAACAGAAACAGCATTTACTTGTGCAACTATGAAGACAACCGGTTCAAAATATCAAAACTCGTAGAGCTTGATGATATTAGTGAAAATATTATCAGCGTATATTATGACAAAACATACAGAAGACTTTATCTAGGAAGTAGTACTTATGGCCTGCAGATCGTCAGCTTTACAGATTTTACTACTGTCCAGAGACCTCCTTCTAAGCCTGAATCTGTTTTTTATGCTACTTTACCGTATGGCAGCTCATCTGTAATCAATACTTACGGAGAGGTATACAACCGGGACGGACTTGTACAAGATAAGCATTTTAAAAGTATTATTCCATTCTTTTTGGCTTATGATCAGGAAGACAACATTATTGCCCGCAAAGCCAGTGACCTGCTACTGTATCAGAAAAAGAAAGCTTATACAAGAACTGTTTCCAAACGGAATACTATTTTAATAGACTTTTTTTTCGATACAAAAAGATACTATGCTTTTGAAGCTCTTGAAAAAATGGATGGAACCATTGGATACAGCGGAGTTCTTATGATATACAATGACCTTTCGTTCAAAACTGTAAAAAAAAGGGTTTTCTTTAATGACGAACCTACTAAATTCCTGAAATTTGATAAAGATTATCTGCTGGCCGGCACAACGAAAGGTTTATACAAAGTCTCATTAAAGACGAATAAAATAATCAACTTAAATCCGAATACCGAATTATCTATCCGCAACATCATACAATCCAAGGATGGTAATTTCTGGATCACCACTTCAGGAAAGGGATTTTATCTGCTGAAAAACAACCGTCTCATCAAGATGCCTTATGATGTGGACAATAATATCTCTTCTTCTCATACTATCCTGGAAGATCAGAACGCATTTTTCTGGATTCCCACCAATAACGGGCTTTATAAGGTTCCGGAAAGCCAGCTGCTCCAATATGTACAGGATAAAAAAACGAGGGTTAATTATTACAGATTTTCAAAAGTTTCAGGGTTTAAAACCAATGAATTCAATGGAGGCAGTAATGTGTGTGGAAATAAATTAGGAAATGGAGAGTTCGTACTTCCTTCTCTTGATGGTTTGGTTTTCTTCAATCCTACAGAAATAAAGAGCTACTATCCTGAAAGCATACATATAGAAAGAGCTGTTATTGATAACAAAGAACAGTATTTCGACAAAGTACTCAATCTAAAACCAGAATCCAATCGTATTGATATTTTTATTGATGTACCCTATTATTCAAACCCCGATAATCTAATTATAGAGGCAAAGCTGAGCGGAATACCCAACGCCAACTGGGAACCTATAGAAAAAGACGGAAAATTTTCCATTTCAAACCTAGCCTACGGAAACCATTCATTTGTAGTGAGAACACTAATCTCGGACAAGGGAGAATACCTTTATAAAAAGATAAATATTATCATTCCGCCTTATTTTTATCAGAGGGTATGGTTTAAAATGCTTCTCTCGTCTATAATACTGTTTCTCTTATACTTTTTGGTCAAGTGGAGAATACATTTCCTGGAAAAGAAAAACCATGAGCTGGAAGAAATCATAAGCTCCCGTACGAAAAGCCTTTCTGATACTGTTGAAAAGCTAGAGATTACAAAAATAAAGCTCCATAAAGAAATTGAACAGCAAAAAAAGCTCATCGGAACGATTACCCACGATATTACAACACCGGTAAAATTTATTGCCCTTACGGCAAAAGAGGCACTGAATAAGAATGAATATAGTGGGCAGCAAAATGAAAAAATTCTGAATTCTATCTACAAGTCTTCGGATCAGCTGTATAATTTTACCATTACCTTAAAAGAATACGCAGATATATACACACACCACCAATCCGATAAAACAGAACTTTATTCTCTGTATAAACTGATAGAAGAAAAGAAAATACTTTTTAATGCCATCGCAGAGAACAATAATACGGTAATCATTAATAATGTGGACAAAACATTGTGGGTATGGATCAGCAAGAATATCCTGTCAGCAATTGTTCATAACCTACTGGACAATTCTGTAAAGTTCACAAAAGATGGCTTTATTACAATAGAAAGCTATGTGGAAGGAAATATCATTATCCTGCAGATAAGAGATACCGGAATTGGAATGGATGAAAAGAAGATAGAATATTACACGAAACTTCAGGGCAATATTGAAAATGAAAAGTTATTACTGCAAAAATACGGGATGGGACTTCATCTAGTGTTGCAGCTTCTGCAAATGATAGAAGGGAAAATTGTCTTAAAAAAAAATAAATTAAAAGGAACTTCATTCAAACTGATTTTAACGAATAAAAAAAATGATTAAGAATATTCTTATTGCTGATGATCACGACATTGTTCTGGTAGGTACAAGCATGATTTTAGAGTCACGGATTCCAGGGGTCATTATAGACCAGGCTGAAGATTATCCGCAAGCCCTTGGAAAAATTTCAGAACGGAAATACGATCTTGTTATTCTGGATATCAATATGCCGGAAAGCAAAAATAAAAAAATGATTACCGAAATTAAGGCGTTGGATCCTGCAATAAAAATACTGATATTTTCGGCTTATGAAGAAGAAGTAGCCGTACAGTATATCAAAGAAGGCGCTAACGGATACATCAGCAAGCTAAGCAAATCGGAGGAAATCTCGGATGCTGTAAACAAAATGTTTTCTGACGGCTTCTACTACCCTTCTTCTATTGTACAGCAATTGCTTCAGGAATCTCCATTAGATTCTATAAAGAATTTATCTATGAGAGAGTATGAAATTTTCATTTTAATGGTACAGGGCAACGGCAATTTAGAAATTTCCAATAAAATGGGGATACAGATGCCGACTATCAGTACTTATAAGAAAAGAATTCACAATAAACTCAAAACCAAAAACCTAGCAGATCTTATTAAGTTATATCAAACCTATATTACCTAATTTCTCTTTATAAGTCACATCGTGTAGAAAATTTTCTACATAAACCATTATTTTATTCTACGAAACGCAATGATTTTTGTAGTAATATTTCTATATTTTTACATTATGAATAAACGAGCTTAAATTTTACAAGCAAAAAACATGCAAATTCATAATTTTTTAATACTAAGTAACCTAAAGTTAACGCATTATAAAATAAATTTATTATGTAACGCATACATAATTTAAATATAAAGCTAATCTGTAAAACTGAAATAAAACTGAAAATAATGCTAAAAAAAATTACAAAATTGGGACAAATAGTGGGGCTGGTGACCTCATCCGTCATTTTTGCACAATCTGGAAATGTAGGAATAAATACTCCAAATCCGGGATCTACAATGGATGTCAATGGTTCTATAGCTGCCCATTATCTTGCAGTAACTGCAGCTGTTTACAATTTAAATTCGTCGGATTTTCATGTCTCTTATAATGGTACCGCCAATGCGGTATTCAATCTTCCTGCAGCCATCAGCGGAGTGG
>NZ_QNUH01000029.1 GCF_003385495.1 Chryseobacterium elymi
ATTGTGTGTATTAGTTGGTATAATTCTGCAAATTTAACGTTTTTTAACATGCCAAAGTCATATGAATGTGATTTAATATCAATTTTATCACTTATTCGTTTTTTTATTGGTGTGCCAAGTTGTTATAATACAAAAGTATTACTACAAAGCGACAAAACCTGTCGTATTAAAAATATTTTAAAAGTGGTATTGAAAGCAATTATCTTGACAATAAAACACGATGTAAATCAATCAATTAAGGAAAAACATTTAATTACTTGGCAAAACATAATACTATCTTTTACATTGGTATGATTTTTAATACTACATTTGTATAAATTTTCACTAATGAAAACAAACCAACAAACTATAAATCAAGTGAATCATAAAATAAACTGGTTCCAGAAGTTTCTAATGGTATGCTCCGGAGGAAATATCCATATTTTAAGAAAGACCCCGAGTGAATGGAACAAATTTTCAGGAATTGGGGGGATTGTGTTATTCACCGCCGTTTTTGCTACTCTATCCGCAGGCTACGCCATGTATACTGTATTTGACAATGTATGGACTTCGGCAGGTTTCGGAATTCTTTGGGGATTAATGATCTTTAACCTGGACCGTTATATTGTTTCCTCCATCAAAAAAACAGGTACATGGGGAAATCAGATTTTAATGGCTATTCCGCGTCTGGTTTTAGCAACCTTTTTAGGAATTATTATTTCCAAACCTCTGGAGCTCAAAATTTTTGAAAAAGAGATCAACAAACAGCTTAATACCATCATTCAACGAAATAAAAAACAGCTTGAAGGCGAAATGAGCGGCAGAATCCTGAAACAGAGCAGCCCTTTTGAAACTGAAAAAAAGCAGATCGCTGAAAAAACCATACAGTATCAGAAAGCTTATGATTCAGCAGCTGTAGAACTTGAAAAAGAAATTCTTGGAAAACAGTCCGGACTTACGAGTGGAAAAGAGGGTTATGGTCCCAACGCAAAACGTAAACAGGAATTGAAGGAACAACGTCGTCTGGACCTGGAGAATTTCCAGAAGCAGAACGCACCCAGAATTGAATATTTAGACAAAGAAATCTCCAAAGTTTATACAAATCTGGAAACAGAAAGAAAATCTTCGGAAACCTTTGAAGATAAGTTCAATGGTTTTGCTGCAAGACTACAGGCTTTGGATGAGTTAGGCAAAAACTCAGCAATTATTGGGTTGGCGGCCGCTTTTATCATGGGGCTTTTTATCTGTCTTGAAATTTCTCCGGTTCTGGTAAAATTGATTTCCCATGTTGGGCCTTATGATTACCTGCTAGAAAAAACAGAAAATGATTTCAGGCTTTATTCTAAGGAAAAAATTGAGAAGGGAAATGCTCTGGCTGATTTCAGGATTGATGATTTTAAGGATAATTTAAAAAAATAGCGTATTTTTCACGCATGATTATTGATAAAGAAGAGATCCAGAAGAAAAAGAAAAAGCTGGACGACTGTAAAGTATTCCTGAAAAAAGAATTCATCGGAATTGATAAAATTATTGATGATTTAATGGAATACATCCAGATCTGGTATCTGATGCCTGAAATCTTAACCCGCCCCGTGGTGATCAATCTGTGGGGAATGACGGGGGTAGGAAAAACGGATCTTGTACGAAAAACCGTGCGCTTCCTGGAGTTTCAAAATCGTTTTGTAGAGATAGAGCTCAGTAACAGCGATGAAACATCATGGAGTAAAAGTGTATCTGATATTTTCCAGAGTAACCGCCTTAGTGACGAAAAGCCGAGCATCGTTCTTTTTGATGAGATCCAGCGTTTCAATACGATCGATCCCGACGGCACTCCGTTACCACAGACAAAGTTTACTGATTTTTGGGAACTTTTAAGTGACGGAAGGTTAAGCAAAAGGGAACGGGATGATCTTGAACATTATCTGTTCTCCTACCTTTTGCGTAAAAAGGAAAATGAACGCAGAAAGATGAACGGCGAAACGGAAATGGATGAAAATCCTTATCTGAATCTTTGGGATGCCAAGGAACTGAAAAAGTACCTCAGCATGGAAGATGATGTGATGAGCATCATCGATATGAAAGAGGAAGATATGATCAAGCTGATTCTGAAAAAGCAGAAAGAGAAAAAGATCTACGAGCCAGTGGATTACAGTAAAATGCTGATCATTATCAGCGGAAACCTGGATGAAGCTTTTCAGATGTCCCGTGAAACCAGCGAAGCGGATATAGATGCGAATATATATCATGCATTCACAAAGAAAATAACTGTTGTTGATATAAAAAATGCTTTGTCAAGGAAATTCCGCCCGGAGCAGGTAGCACGATTTGGAAATATCCATTTGATCTATTTTTCATTAAAGACAGAAGATTTTCAACAACTTATCCAAAGAGAAATCAACAATCTTAAAACTAAGACAAAAACAAAATTTGGGATCAGCTTAAAAATCAGCAGAAGCATCAATGAGCTGATCTATAGAAACGGGGTATTTCCTGTACAGGGTGTACGCCCGGTATTCAGCAGTGTAGTTGATATCCTGGATACAAACCTCAGCAAATTTTTATTTGAAGCCATCATCAATGATGACAAAACCATTGAAATTGATTATCTGGTGAAGCAGAAAACAATCACCGGGAAAGTAGGAAAACGTATCATTGAAATTCCTTATACCGGAAGAATCGACAGTATACGGCAATCCAGCCAAGAGGATGCAGTAGCCAATATCAGTGTTCATGAATGTGGCCACGCAGTATGTTATATGCTTTATACAGGTTTTGCTCCTTTACAGCTGAAAAGCAAGGTAGCCAGCAGTTATGCTGCAGGATTTACCTTCCCGCACCAGATCCACGATACCAAAGAAAGTCTCCTAGACAGAATTAAAATCTATTTGGCCGGCGGTATTGCCGAAGAAATTGTATTTGGAGAAAACAATGCAAGTATAGGAAGAAGTCATGACAGGGAGCAGGCTACCATGCTTGCCACCGATTATATCAGAAAATACGGATTTGATGAAGAATATCAGGCGACATACAGCCTGGAGGATTATCCACATCGTATGCAGCATGATATTACGGATAAAAAAATTGAAAGACTGATGCAGGACCTCGCTGCAAAAACGAGGGAAGATCTTCTCCTTCATTTAGATCTTCTGAAAAATATAAGCATTGAACTCAGCAAAAAAGGAAGCATGCTTCCTAAAGAGATCTATATGACGGCAAAAAAGCATGACCTGGAGGTCAGCATTAAAGAGGAAGGACATCTTCACATTGCAGGGTATCATAAAATGCTTGGCCAGTAGAGAAAAAATCCAGAATAACAGAAATTAAAATTAATAACATCTTACCTTTCAGTCAATTCTGAGAGGTTTTTTCTATATATAATTATTTTATCCGAATATTTTATAATTTTACATCACTAAACTAATCATCATGAAAAACTCAATTTTAGCACTCATGCTGTTCATAAGCTGTGCATTCATTTCTACTTTAAAAGCACAGTATGAACCGTTCCTTGGACAGATCGCTTTTGTACCTTACAATAGAGCGCCGAACGGATGGGCAGATTGTAACGGACAGTTAATGCCAATAGCACAAAATCAGGCTCTCTTCTCATTAATAGGAACTACTTACGGAGGAAACGGAACAACGACTTTTGCATTGCCGGACATGAGGGGGAGAGTTCTTATTTCTCAAGGGCAGGGGCCTTACAGTTCTCATAATTATCTGATAGGTGAAACAGGAGGCAGTGAATCCGTTACGCTGACACAGCAACAGATGCCCATTCATAACCACACCGTGAATGCCGTAACAGCCGAAGGAAATCAAAACACACCTACAGGGAATCTTCCTGCAGATACTAAACTTTTGGACAAGGAATATTCTGACACCGCTGCAAATACAACAATGAAAGCTACAATGGTAAATCCAGCCGGAGGATCCCAACCTCATGAAAACAGACCTCCCTTTGTTACGATGAGATGCATCATAGCTTTACAGGGTATTTATCCATCATTTAATTAATAAGTTATGAGAATTCTATACTTATTTGCAATAGCTCTTGGAAGTACGATGGCCGCACAGACCATTACTTTCAATGGATGTCATAACCTGTTTGACAACCAGAATTTTATATTCACGAAAACCGGAGTTGATGCATTCAACAAAAACATTTACATGACAACACCGGTTGATGGTCAGCCTTGCGGTGGGTTGGGAACCTGCGAATTTAAAATTCAATGGAATAATACCCTTACCAGGTGGGAATTTCTCGCTGATGAAGGAAACGGAACCTTTACGTCTCCTTCGCTGATTTACTACAATTCAACAGGAAATAATGCCAATATGAATCCACCAAGCAATACGTTTGGAACATGGGTGGAAAATTCAGCCGTAACAAGTGGGCAATGCGGAGGAAACCTTACTGCCACCAATTCCACAATGACAGGGGATGTACACAGCTCTTCACTGGGAACTTCGGAGGTCACAAAATCTAAAATTCAGATTTTTCCGAACCCAGTTTCAGATGTTATCCGTATTTCAGGAATTGATACCGGGCAGACGACACAAATCTATAGCTTAGATGGAAAACTGGTAAGATCTGAACCGTTTGATCAGAAAATCGATGTATCTCATCTTTCTGCAGGAGTATATCTTTTAAAAATTACTATTAAAAATTTTGAATCTCATGAATTTAAATTCGTGAAAAAATAAAACTATAATGTCTTATAGCATTACTTGATTATTGATATAGCCTTCGGAATTTCTGAGGGCTATTTTTGGGAATATTTTTTGCAGGTTATATTCCATGCCTTCAAGTGTTGTCAACAGCTATACTTATTTTCCTGAGACTGAAATATTAAGAATTGTGTATCAGTCCGGGGCTGTTTATGATTACCTTAAAGTTCCGGTATCTATATCTGAAAAATTCAGGGAAGTTAAATCGAAAGGAAGGTTTCTGAACAGTGTTATCAAGCGAAGATTTAAATACATTAAGATCAACTGAACAAATCAAAATAAAAAATGCCCCCATCACTGGAGACATTTATATTGTATACTCAAAGTTTATTTAATGATCAGTTTAGAAGTCTTAGTATCTTTCCCGTTGGAAATCTGAACCATATAGATTCCTTTTTCAAGCTGGTGGTTAATATTTTTAAGGGTTAAATAAAATTGGCCGTACAAATTATGTACAGCCAATTTTATAGTATATCTTTAAATATTCTAAAAAGAATAGTTTGGAGCCTCCTGAGTAATAATCACATCATGTGGATGAGATTCCTTCAAACCGCTCCCTGTAATCATGACCATTTTGGTGTCTTTCTGTAAAGCTTCAATATTTTTAGCCCCACAGTATCCCATACCTGCTCTTAAACCTCCGGTCAGCTGGAAGATCACATCTTCTAACTTTCCTTTGTGCGGCACTCTTCCTTCAATTCCTTCAGGAACGAATTTTTTAGCCTCACTCTGAAAATATCTCTCTTTTCCTCCTCTCTTCATAGCGGAAAGACTTCCCATTCCCTGGTAAGATTTGAATTTTCTTCCCTGGAAAATAATTTCTTCTCCCGGAGCTTCATCAGTTCCGGCTAAAAGGGAACCCAGCATTACCGCTCCTGCTCCACTGGCAATCGCTTTTACAATATCTCCGGAAAGCTTGACCCCTCCGTCAGCAATTACTGTTACGTTTTTAGAAGCTGCATATTCGTATACATTATAGATCGCAGATAACTGAGGAACCCCAACACCTGCAACAACTCTGGTTGTACAGATAGAACCAGGTCCTACTCCAACTTTAAGAACGTTAGCTCCAGCTTCAATAAGGTCTTTTGCTGCTTCAGCAGTTACAATATTTCCTCCTACGATATCTAGATCCGGATATGCTTTTCTGATTTCTGAAATTTTATCTAAAACTCCTTTTGAATGTCCGTGTGCAGAATCAATAGCGACGATATCAACACCGGCATCTACCAATGCTGCAATTCTGTCCATCGTATCTTCTCCAACGCCCACACCTGCCCCTACGATAAGACGCCCTTTGTGATCTTTATTGGAATTTGGGTACTCCAACTGATTGTCAATATCCTTAATCGTAATTAGTCCTACCAGCTTATTATCTTTATCTACGATCGGAAGCTTTTCTACTCTACTCTTAAGAAGGATTTCTTTAGCTTTCTCAAGATTAGTATTTTTATCAGAAGTGATCAGGTTTTCCTTGGTCATGATCTCTTCAACCTTCATGTCAAGATTCTCCTGATATTTTACATCTCTGTTGGTAATAATTCCGATCAGTACATTATCAGCATCTACTACAGGAAGGCCGGAAATTTTATATTTGGCCATCGTTTCCTTAGCTTCAGCCAATGTATGATCTTTAGAAAGAGTAACAGGATCAGAGATCATTCCGTTTTCTGAACGTTTTACACGGTTTACCTGTGCAGCCTGCTCAGCGATTGTCATGTTTTTATGGATAAAACCCAAGCCTCCGACTCTTGCCAAAGCAATAGCCAGATCTCCTTCAGTAACTGTGTCCATCGCAGCAGAAACTATCGGAACATTCAGCGTAATTTTGTCGGTAAGTCTTGATTTTAATACTACCTGGTTAGGTAAAACTTCTGAATAAGAAGGGACTAGAAGAACGTCATCGAAAGTGATGGCTGTCTCTACAATTTTGTTATGAATAGACATCTTTACTTTCTTTGCAAAATTAGGTTATTTTGGCGAGATATGAAAATCCTTTTTAATAGTTTAAATAAAAATTAATAATCAATAACTTATATGAAAAAACCGCTCTTTTTAAGAACGGCCTTTCGTACAAAATAATTTAGTATAGTATGAAACTACTTGTTTTATCTTTTATGCATGCATACTTTATGAAATAAGCCTTACTTATCTGTAGCGGCATTAATTACTTTTGAAATATCATCTGCTGTAAAGCTTCCCTTCACATCCACGAAAACCAGTTCTTTATCTGAATTGACAGTGATCATCATATTTTTAATGGCTTCTCCATTCTGCTTTACCCTTACGTTTACATTTTCACCGTTATGTTTTATAGTAGCCCATTCTTCAAAGTTATTGTCATTTAAGTATCTGGAATATTCGTTCAGCATATCTTTGCTTCCGTTATCCACCGTCATGACTTTTATTTTTGAGACTTTCTTAACCAACGCAATAACTTCCTCACTTTCACCATCTTCCCTTAGAGCTTTTTTGATAAAAGGCTTTGCCATAAACACAGGGACATTGAAGCTTGCGAATGTTGCTCCTTTAAAATCATATCCGGACTGCTTGAAAAAAGCCATATTGGGTTTTCCTGAGACAATGCATGACTGAAGCATAAGCAATGTAAAGATTCCTAAAAAAATGTTTTTTAAAGTTTTCATGGTGATCCGTTTTTTAATCAATAGGTTTTAAATTTCCTCCGGATGTTTTACTGATATTGGATTCTATTTCAGGTCTTCCTTTATATTTTACCAGCCCTCCTGAGGAGGCTTTTACTTTCAGTTTTGTGGAAACATTTACCGAAAGGTTTGCTCCGGATGTAGCCTCTGCCTCAAGATGATCCATCTTCAAACCATCTGCTTTAAAAAGGGCTCCGCTGCTAACATCTATTATTCCTGAATCTGCTCTTCCTTCAATAGCTGTATTGGATCCGCTTGAAGCCTTTACCATAATAGTTCCCGCTGTAATTCCGGCTCTGATACTGGCTCCTGATGAAGTTCCAATATCTATTTTATTCGAGACCTTGAAATCTCCTTTCACGTTAGCACCCGATGATACATCAATTACCAGATTATTTTCCTTAATAGAATTCACCACATTGAAGTTAGCTCCTGAAGAAACTTTGATGTTGTCCATTCTCGGAGAAGAGATGTTAACGCTTAAATTTCTAAACTTTAAATTCTTTGTTCCTTTATTGTCTATATAGACTTTCAATATACCGTTTTCTACCTTTGTGATGATATACTGAAGCTTATCAGAATCAGCAATTACTTTTACGTTGGTAGGACTTTCCTGTTTGAAAACCACATTTACCCCGGTACTTACCTGAATTCCTGAAAACTCGCCTACATTTCTTGCTTCCCCGTTAAGATAAGAGGAATTGTTTTCAGAAGTAAGGCTGTTTCTTGGATTGGTTACAGGATTGGTTTTGGTTTCGCTGGAATTAATGATCTTATTCACATCATCCATAGAAAGTTTTCCATCCAGCATAACCAGGATATTTTCTCCTTTTCCACCATCAATGCTAAGCAGGAGATCATCCAGCATTCCGTCCTTTGCATCGGAAGAAAGAAATTTTATCTTTGATCCTGAATTATTGACAGACATAATCTCATTGTAATTAAGGTTTTTTAAGTACACAGATACATCTTTGCTGAGCCTGGAAAGATTATCCTGAACTTTACGTCCTTCTGTTGTATTAGTATTTTCCGGATTTTCTGTAATAAGAATTTTCAATCCGTTAATTTTCGAAAGCAGGGGTTTTATCTGATCCAGCTGGGAATCGTCAATATTAAGGCTGCTCAGCATACTGAACATTGGCTTTGCAATTTTAATGGAGGTTACTCCTTCTACCTCCTGATACCTGTCAAAAAGCATGTCGAATTTATCCCTTTGCCCATACACTGAAAAGAAGTGGGAAAAAGCGAGTGCGAATACTATAATTATTTTTTTCATGAGTCAATTTTTATTTTCTTAAGCTGATTATTGTTACCTGATCAGAGCATAATCTATTGTTGTTGTTAATAATCGTCGTCTACTACTGTAGGTTGTACTAACTTTTCACTAACGTTGTTGGCAAATATCTGGAATGAATATTTAGTGACATTGATAGCTTCATCTACATTATCGATCCTTTTACCGTTGACTATGACATAAGAATTCTTATATCCGGTAGAATCTTTTAAGGTTTTATTATTTCTGAATGAAGAATTACTGACAAACTTCGGTTTTGATTCTTTTTTCAATCTTCCTCTTTTTGGTAATATCTCATCCAGTACATCCTTTTCTGCTACTGATTTTTCCTGGAAAATAGAATCTTTTCTCGCTCCGGAAATGGAATCGGTATGGTTTACCGCTACCTGCTCCTGATGGTCATTATTCTCTTCAATAAATTTTGATTTCTGTTTCAGAACCTCATCTTTTACCAGTTTTTCTCTTTCAATAACCCCTGTACGGTAGTCATTAAAGAAAAAACCAATACTGAAAAGAAGCACAAATCCTGCTGCCATCCAGAACCATTTCGGAAAAGAAGGCTTATTCTTGTGAAGCGGAATGACAGATGCATCATTGGTTTCAGAGTCATCAGCTACACCTTCTGCTTTCTGAAGAAAATCTTCAAAACTCCAGTCCATTTTTTCTTCCTTTATGTCACGGAAGATCTCATCGTATTTATTCTGAAATTGATCTTTGTTCATAGCTCATCAGTTGTGATATTTGTTCTTTTACTTTTTGCCTCGCCCGCATCAGGTTTACCCTTACTGCGTTTTCTTCCATTTCCAGCATTCCGGAAATTTCCGAGACCTCATATTCTTCTACATCTTTCAGATGGATCACCATTTTCTGTTTTTCCGGAAGCTGGTTGATAAATCCTATAATATGCTCCTTCAGGTTATTGATATCCATGCTGTACAATTCTGAGCGGTGAAGCTGCAAATCTGCAAATCCCAACTTCACATCATGGTGCTTCAGCCTGTTAAGACACTCATTCCGGACCGATTTCAAAGCATAGGATTTTAAATTTCCAAACTTCTCCAGTTCCTCTTTCTTCTGCCAGAATTTAATCATCAGATCCTGCACCACATCTTCTGCCTCATCACTGCTCATAACGAATCTTTTCGCAAAACGATACATCTCGTCTTTGAGAATAAACACCGTATTCTTGAAAGTTTCTTGGGTCATGAGTTTTGTTTCTATTAGTAAGACAATTAAAATCTTGATTCTATTACATTACATTATAAAAAAAGTGATGAATTTCTAATTTTGGCTTATCTATGCACTCATAAAACCTGTTTACAAAGGAGTTTTATGATTTTTATAAAATTACTCTTTTTTTATTTTCTGGAAGATAATTTAATTTTCTGTGAGAGAATCATCAGTATCCAATAAAGTAAAAGCCTCCCAAATGGAGGCTTTCAATATTAATACGTATCAAAAATATGTTTCAGTATAGCTTTATCTTTATCCGTTAAAGCAACTTTTCGCCTTGCCATTGCTCTTTCTGCCACTTCATAGGCTTTATCCAGCTTGAATCTTTCATCATCTTTACTTCCACCCCAAGAGAAGTTTTCCACGAGGTTTGGCGGAAAACCTGGCTTGAATATATTAGAAGCAACTCCTATTACTGTTCCTGTATTCAGTTGGGTATTGATTGCTGTTTTAGAGTGGTCTCCCATAATAAGACCGGCAAACTGAAGCCCCGTGTCTTCAAAAGCTTTTGTTCTATAGTTCCAGAGCTTGACATGGCTGTAGTTGTTTTTAAGATTGGAAGAATTGGTATCTGCCCCGAAATTACACCATTCACCAATCACAGAATTTCCGACAAAGCCTTCATGTCCTTTACTTGAGTACCCGAATATGATGATATTATTCACTTCCCCGCCCACTTTACAATGCGGGCCAATAGTAGTAGCACCATAAATTTTTGATCCTAAGTTAAATTTAGAATCTTCTCCCAGTGAGATCGGTCCACGAAGATTACAGCCTTCCATTACCTCAGCATTTTTCCCGATATAAATTTTTCCTGTTTTTGTATTGATCGTAGAAAATTCGATCTGGGCTCCTTCTTCAATGAAAAGATCTTTCTTATCCCCTAAAAATCCATTGGTGGAAGATAATTCCTGTGAAGTTCTTCCTTCAGTCAGCAAATTGAAATCAAAATCGATAGCAAGGTGATTATAGGTAAATAAATCTGCAGGTTTTTTAAAGAAGGTTAATTTCTCCTTTACATCTGTCATTTTTTCGATCTGGTTAAGGGAAAAATTTTTCATATTAATTCTCGCAGCAATCAGCTCATCTTCATAAACAAGAGCTTCACCCTGTTTAAGATCTTTGATTTGCTGAATTACTGTTTCGGTCGGCAGAAAATTAGTAACAAGAAAAAGACTTTCCTTTTCTTCGGGATTTTTGAATTTATTCTGAAGATAATTTTCGGTAAAGTAAGAAACCTCGGTATTTCCCAAAATCTTTTGCCATCGTTCGGAAAAGGTAAGGATTCCGCATCGCATAGCGGCAACAGGACGGGTAAAAGTCAATGGAAGAAAATCTTCCCAATACTGAGCATCTGAAAATACTAATTGCATTGTAATATAGAAGTTAGAGATTAGAAGTTAGAAGTTAGAGACCCAAAGTTGAGATTATGATTTGCTAACAATTCGGAGTACCTAATTTCTGTTCAGAACAAAAATACAAAAATAGCTCGAAATAGAAGTTAGTCTATGAAAGCCCCAGTAAAAATGTCAGTCTTTTTATTTTGAAAATACTCCATTTATAAACATAGGTATAAAATACTCCCAATTAACTTCTATAACAAAAAAGTCTCCCAATAAATTGGAAGACTTCAGTATGTTGGGTAACAAAAAATTACTTAGCGAATTTTTTGTATTTGTTCATAAACTTATCAACTCTACCTGCAGTGTCAACTAGTTTCACTTTACCAGTGTAGAAAGGGTGAGAAGTTGAAGAGATTTCCATTTTGATCAATGGATATTCTTGTCCTTCATATTCGATACTGTCTTTTGTTTCTGCAGTAGATTTGCAAAGAAACACCTCGTCGTTACTCATATCTTTGAAAACAACAAGTCTATAATTTTCTGGGTGGATTCCTTTTTTCATAATACAATTTTTAAAAAATTAAAGTTTGCTTCCGAAATAGTAATGGTATTTCTCTGCTAATTTTAGGTTGCAAAAGTACAACATTTTTTCAAATATACAAATACCAGATTCAATATTTTTTATTGATAAGAAATTCAAAGTATTTTCGTTAAATTTGGAATCTTAAACTTTATTTTCGATGAAAATCAAACTATTACTGGCTTTTTCTTTTTGGATGCTTCTTGTAGCGGTATCGTGCAATAAAGATGATATTACTTTTGATGCTCCATCACAGCAGTTAAGTTTTTCAAAGGACACTGTATTCTGTGATACGGTCTATCACCAGGTACGTTCAGAAACTTATTTTGTAAAAGTATATAATAATGAAGACAAGGATGTTTTAATTCCGAGAATCAATCTTGAAAAAGGAAGTGCATCACTATATAGGATCAATGTAGATGGAAAACCTGGCTATGATTTCAAAGATGTACCGTTGAGAAAGAAAGACAGTATGTATATTTTTGTGGAAATTGCTCCCGAAGCTACCGGTCCTGAAGCTATTGCTGAAGATAAAATTGTCTTTAACAGCGGTGCAGGACAACAGCATATAACTTTGTTCTCTGTAGTTCAGGATGCAGAATTTTTCATCGAAACACCAGGCAATCCTAATGTAATTTCTACCCACACAACGTGGAATGACAATAAGGCCAAGATCATTTATGGAAACCTTACTATCGATCCAAATATCACGCTGGACATCCAGGCAGGAACTAAAGTTTATTTCCACAAAAACAGCGGCATGAAGGTATCGTCCGGTGCCACCCTGAACATCAACGGAGTTTTTGACAATGAGGTGATCCTGCGCGGGGACAGAAATGACCCGTATTATGATACAATCCCTAAAAACTGGAACTCTATCCGGATGGAACCCAATTCTATCCTCAATATGAATTTTGCAAGGCTTTTCGGAGGAACAAGAGGACTGGATATGAAACAGAATACTGCAAATATTAGCAATTCATTCATCCACACCTTCTTTGAATACGGTATTTACGCCGTAGGATCAACGGTTACTGCCAATAACTTAGTGATGAATAACTGTGGTGAATCATGTATCGGGATCTTCAGAGGCGGAAATCACAGCTATACCCATGCTACAATTGCGAATTATTCTAAAACAATGGGGTCTTACAACAGAAACGGAATTACAGCAGCCAATGAATGGAAAAATGCAGCAGGAACAACAGAACAGGGAGCGCTTCAACGCCTTGATATAAAAAACAGCATCGTCTTTTCAGACAGAAACAACTCTGTGAATTTTGAACAGACTCCGGGACAACAGTTTGAATTCCTTATTCAAAACTCACTGATCAAATATTCAGGAGTACCCGAAGCCGGATTTAATTTTGACACCAGCCCTAATGTGATACAAAGCATTAAGAACGAAGATCCACAATTCCTTAATTATTTTGCTGCAAAGATGAATCTAAGGGTAAAAACAACATCTCCGGCAAGAGGAAAAGGAAATCTGACGGTAGCAGGAACCGTACCTTTTGATATTGTGAATGTATCAAGAACAACTAACCCTACTCTTGGAGCCTATCAATAATGGAGATCACAAAACTGCAGGAACAGGTTGATGAATGGATCAAAACCATAGGAGTCCGTTATTTTAATGAACTGACGAATATGGCCATGCTGACCGAAGAAGTAGGCGAAGTAGCCCGCATCATCGCCAGAAGATATGGTGAGCAAAGTGAAAAGGAAAGCGATAAAAGCAAAGACCTTGGTGAAGAGCTGGCAGATGTACTGTTTGTTACTTTATGTTTGGCCAATCAGACCGGAGTGAATTTACAGGAAGCCTTCGACAAAAAAATGAAGATCAAAACAGACCGTGATAAAGAGCGGCATCAGAATAACGAGAAGTTGAAATAACAAATAGATATCAGATACGAGATGTCAGATGTCAGACTTAAAACAATTTGATATCTGACGTCTGTTATCTAAATATCCTAAAATTGCAGAAATAATGAAGTTAGAAAAATCAAAATTAGCATCAGATAAAACAGTTCAGATCAGCGGTTCGAAAAGTATTTCGAATCGTTTGTTGATTTTGGAAAGTTTATTTAAAAATATACAGATCGGGAATTTGTCTAATTCCCAGGATACACAGCTGCTAAAAAAAGCACTGTCTGAAAACACTGAAACGGTAGACATCCACCACGCAGGAACAGCTATGCGTTTCCTTACTTCTTATTATTCAATATCTGAAGGAAAAACCACTGTTCTTACCGGATCTAAAAGGATGAAGGAAAGACCCATCAAAAACCTGGTCAATGCATTAAAAGATCTGGGTGTTGAGATCGAATATCTGGAAAACGAAGGCTTCCCGCCTTTAAAAATAACAGGAAAAAAGATCACTCAAAAACAGGTCAATGTCCCGGCCAATATATCCAGCCAGTTCATTACTTCCTTGCTTCTGATTGCCGGGAAACTTGAAAACGGACTGGAGATTAACCTGGTGGGTGAAGTTACCTCAAGATCCTATATAGAGATGACGCTGGATATTCTGACAAGATTCGGAATAAAAAACAGCTTTGAAGGAAATACAGTTAAAGTGGAACCGTTTGATTTGAATGGCAAATTGTCTGCTACAAGCTATGAAGTGGAAAGTGACTGGAGCTCGGCTTCATACTTCTATTCTATCTGTGCATTGGGAAGAGAAACCATCCATCTGAAAAGCTTTTACAAAGAATCCACCCAGGGAGATTCCGCCATTGCCAAGATCTATAAAGACTTTTTCGGAATTAATACGATTTTTACTGAAGACGAACATAAGATTACCCTTCAGCCGGAACCTGATTTTACTTTCCCGGAAAAAATCGTCCTGGATATGAATAACTGTCCGGATATTGCCCAGACACTTTGTGTAACAGCAGCAGCCTTAAAAATTCCTTTTGAAATTTCCGGACTGGGCACTTTAAGGGTAAAAGAGACCGACAGGCTGCAAGCTTTATATAATGAACTGAAAAAACTAGGCACTGAAACAGAGATTACAGACCTTACCATCAAGTCTGTGAGTTTTGGGGAACCGGAAGAAAATATTTCCATCGCCACTTACCAGGATCACAGAATGGCGATGAGTTTTGCTCCATTCTGCCTTATTAAAGAACTTAGTATTGAAGAGGAAGATGTCGTGGAAAAGTCTTATCCGATGTTCTGGAAAGACCTGAATAACATAATGATTAAAGGATAGTAAGCTTTGAAAAATTCTAATATGATAAAAAAGCATGTATTCTTTTTTTCCTTGTTGATCCCTATGTTTTCCTGGGCGCAGTATTTGTTGCCCAATGAAGAAACTGTTTTTTCATTTCAAACAAAAAATGGTAAGACCATGTCTTTGGTTAAAGATAAAAAGAATGAATATATTCAGTATAGGTTCGGGAGCAAAGACCGTGTAGAAATGGAATTTCCGGCCACAAGAACCCAAGAAAGCTGGAAGCAGTTTACATACAGCTCTTACCATAGAGGTGGCGGAAAACAGAATGCAGGCATGGACCTCAACTATCTGACATTTACCAAAAACAACTACAAATATCAACTGTTCAGAACCTATTCTGCAGAAGATGAATCGTTTTCTACAGGCATTACTGTTACTGACAGCAAGGGAAAAGAAACTGATATTACAGGAATCTATAAAACCGTCAAAGGCTGCATGTGTAGTCTGGATGACACAGAGGTACAGAAAGAAGATTTTGGATTATAATTTTAAAATGCTCAATGAAAAAGCTTTTTTGTCTTAGCGTCTCACTGTTAATCGCGGGTTTGCATGCTCAAAGCCTGAAAGAGTTCTCTGTTCCGAAAGGCTATCAAAAAATTGCCGAAGCCAAAGGAGATCTGGACAAAGACGGAAAAGATGAAACGGTAATTATCTTCAATACCAATAAAAAAATTAATCCGGATGACCGTGATAATTTCCTGAGAACATTTTTTATCCTAAAAAATATAGACGGAAAACTGAGAATCTGGAAAGAAAACAATACGGTTCTCTTTTCCAGCGGAATGGGATTCTATTCAGAAGACAATGCACCTCCTGAAATAACTATCAAAAACAGCAGTCTTTCTATTACCCAAATATTCAATACCAATTCGAGACATACACAGACTTATAAACATACCTTCAGATTTCAGAATGGTGATTTCTACCTCATTGGTTCCCATGACAGATTTGAAGACACCTGTGAGTTCAATTACCTGACAGAGATCAATTTTTCAACGGGTAAAATAATTACAGATGAAGAATATTACTCCTGTGATGATGAAGAAAAGGATATTCCGAAAGATGTTCACAAAGAATTTGTCCATCCATTTAAGACTTTGATCAAAATGAACAATTTCAGGATTGGGGAAAACAAAATTAAAGTACCCGGCTTAAAAAAAGAATTGAGTTACTGAAAATCAACCATATAAATAAGCAGAATTTTTATTCTGCTTATTTCTTTTTTACGTTGTCCACATACTTATCCACAGAGTTATCCACATTTATAAATACCTTTTCACTTACCTATTCAAAAAAATAAGATGATAGCTGATGATTTTGTTTCTGAACAATTATACCGTAATAAATAATAGAGTTCCTGTTTCTTTTTTTACATTTGCTGAAAATACGGTTTGTACTGAGACACAGCAGCCGGAAGAAAACAAAAGTCTAAAATTATAAACAATCCAATGACTATTATCATCACTGGAACCTCATCAGGAATAGGTTTTGTATTGGCCGAATATTTCGGAAAAAAAGGCCATAAAGTATACGGTTTAAGCCGGAAGCATACGGAAAGCCAGTATTTCAGGTCTATTCCGACAGATGTTACCGATAACACAGCCGTTCAGAACGCCATTGCTGAAGTTTTAAAAACAGAATCAAAGATCGATATACTGATCAACAATGCAGGAATGGGAATGGTAGGCTCTGTGGAAGATTCTACTAAGGAAGATATTTTAAAACTGTTCAACCTGAATCTTGTAGGAGCTGTCCAGATGATGAGCGCCGTTCTTCCGACAATGCGTGAAAATAAGTTCGGAAAAATCATCAATATTTCAAGTATAGGAAGTGAAATGGGACTTCCGTTCCGTGGTTTCTATTCTGCGTCCAAATCTGCTTTGGATAAAGTAACTGAAGCCATGAGGTATGAAGTGTATCCATGGAACATCGATGTGTGCTCTTTGCATCTTGGTGATATCAAAACGAATATTGCAGAGAACAGGGTAAAAACACAGGTTTCCGAACCTTACAGAAATATATTTGACAAAGTGTACAGCTTGATGAACTCGCATGTAGGTGACGGAACCGAACCTCTTGAGGTGGCAGCTTATGTTGAAAAGCTTTTGGGCAAGAATAAGTGGAAAGCTCATTATTATTTCGGTAAATTCGGACAAAAGATTGGTGTTCCGCTGAAATGGATTCTTCCTCAGGGAACCTATGAAAATCTGATGAAAAAATATAATAAACTGGATTAATTTCTGTTATTAAAAAATTATTGAAACTGCTTTTAAACCGTTAGAATTATTGATTTGTTAAAGGCTATTAAACAAACTCTGTGAATGGTTTATATAAATTGAACATTGAAGTTATTTCTAAAAATATTTTTTATCCTGTTCTGCGTTTTTGTACAAGCGCAGAAGAAGCAGTATTGGCTTATTGATACAGAAACCAATGTCAGGAAAAAAGTAAAAGACTCTCTTTCTGCAGCAAAATTTCTGGATTCTCTATCCCAGAGCAATTACTTTTTCACCAGGTTGAAAGAGGTGAAAGTAAAAGGCGACAGCACAGAAATTTTCTATGATAAAGGAAAAAACTTTAATGAGACCTATGTAGATCTCTCTGATTCTATTGCCTTGAAATTAAAGATCCAGAAGGATTTTTTCACTAAAAATTTAGATTCAACCAAGAAAAGCATTAACAAAAGATATATTGATGACGGATATTCTTTCAGCCGTCTTAAATCTAAATATAAGGGTCAGAAAAATGGTTATCCTGTCATAGAGCTGGATATTAACAAAAATGATAAACGGAAGATTGACAATTTTGTAGTCAAAGGTTACGAAAGGGTTCCTAAAAGGTTTATGAAAAACCTGGAAAAAGAATTCAAAGGAAAGACTTATGATGACAAAAATCTTCTGGCCATCAGCAAAAATTTTCAAAGCCATGCTTTTGTAACCCTTGAACGGCCTCCCCAAACTTTGTTTACCAAAGATTCCACGAGCATTTACCTGTTTATGGAAAAGAAAAAAACCAATACTTTTGATGGAGTGATCGGTTTCGGGAACGATAAAACAGAAAAATTTACATTGAACGGAACCCTGAACGTCAACTTCAGGAATATGTTCAACGGCTTTGAAACTGTCAATCTGTATTGGCAGAGAAACCCGGATAAAGGGCAGACTTTTGACCTTCAGACTGATATTCCTTATCTTCTTAAATCCAATGTAGGGATGAACCTGAAAGTTAATATTTTCAGACAGGATTCTACTTTTGCGAATGTAAAATTCCTTCCTGCTTTCTATTATCATATCAATAACCGCAACAAGATCGGACTCAGAGGCACCCTGGAGTCCTCCAGTATCATAGACACTTTATATGTTCAGGGTAAGGATTATAATAAAAAAGGACTCGGGATCTGGTTTGAAATGACAGAACCTACAGATATTGATCTTTTCCTTTACAAAACAAGGATCAATGCCGGCTATGATTACCTGACAACGACCTATACCAAAGATAATATTAAGGCTAACCAGAACCAGTTTTATTTCTTCGGCGAACATAATTATCAAATTTCCGGAAATCATTTTCTCAATATAAAAGCGGAAGGGGCCATGATGGATTCTAAGATAGAATTCTCTGCTAATGAACTGTACCGTTTCGGGGGCTGGAATTCCATGAGAGGATTCAATGAAAAATCCCTTGCCGCCGACTTCTATTATTACGCAGGCCTGGAATATCGATATCTCATTGGAAGTCAGGCATTCTTTGATTTCTTTGGACAGTACGGACAACTCAACAATAAATCCTTAAATGTTAAACCTAAACTTTACAGTGTGGGGCTTGGATTTAATTTCTTTATTCCGATCGGGCTGATGAGTTTCCAACTATCGAATGGTAATGAGTTCGGAAATCCGTTTAAGTTTAATGATATTAAAATCCATTGGGGAATCCTCAGTAGGTTTTAAAAGATCTTTCATTCTTATTTATCCACAGGCTTCAGCATATCAATTTTTAATTGATTACTACTTTGCATTCTTGAAGTAAAACATTACAAAACTCAAACTTTGCGTGAAAACTATACTTCACTCTAAGTAAGCAAGCTTCAAAGAAATGTACTCTAGTTTCCAGGTGGCAAAGGAGTGTACAAGTAAATAAGCATTCGTTTAATGAGTAAAAGAAATTGTCAGTAAAATTTACGCTTTTAGAAGTATAATATATAGTATAATAAAAGCAAATATTAAAGCATAACATCCTTTCCAGCTTTATCATTTTGTTAAATATTCCTGTTAAAAAATATTAAAATAGTATTTTTATTTTAATACCACATTAAAATACTGGTAACACTGCACTGCTAAATTTGTCCTCAAAAAAAATGAAGAAGACTTTAGCTACTTTTGCTGTTTTTTTACTCCCCCTTTATCTTACTGCCCAAGAAATTAACATTTCCGGAAATGTAAAATCCGAAAACGGTTCCAGTGTTTCCGGAGTGAGCATTACCGACAAGAACACCGGAAAAACGGTGGTGACGGATGAAAACGGTAATTTTACAATCTCGGCCAACCCGAAAGACATTCTTGAGTTTTATGCTCCTGATTTCTCAATGTATACCGTGGAGGTTTCTTCCAAAAGGCAATATTCTGTTGTTTTGAAAAAAGCAGATGAGAAACAGATTGAAGGTGTGGTTATTACTGCCTTAGGAATTGCCAAAAAGAAAGAAAAGATAGGCTATGCCACCCAGGAAGTCGGCACCAAACAGTTTGAGACCATTACCACCCCAAGTATAGGAAATTTATTTTCAGGACAGGTGGCTGGTCTTAATGTTTCTAACCCTACAGGAATGCAGCAGGCTCCACAATTTACCTTGAGAGGAAACTCCAATTTGGTTTTCGTGATCGATGGGGTAATTGTTGAGAAAGAAGTTTTCCAGAACCTGGACCCCAATAATATTGATAACATCAACGTACTGAAAGGAGCAACGGCCTCTGCATTATATGGTTCCAGAGGAAGGTACGGAGCTGTTTTAATCACTACCAAAGGTGCAAAAAAGAAAGGTTTTTCCGTAGAGTTTTCTCAGAATACGATGGTGACGGCAGGATTTACCAATCTTCCGAAAACCCAGAACGAGTACGGAAACGGATCACATGGCAAGTATGAATTCTGGGACGGAGCTGATGGTGGTGTAAATGACGGCGATATGATCTGGGGACCAAAATTTACTCCCGGACTGAAAATTGCCCAGTGGAACAGCCCGATCAGGGATAAGATGACCGGAGAGGTAATTCCGTGGTACGGTGCCGTTTCCGGAACCCAGTACAATGACAAATCAAGATATGAAAGAGTTCCTATCGACTGGAAGTATCATGATAACTTGGATACTTTTTTAAAGCCTGCAGTGATCAACAATAACAGTTTCGCGGTAAGCTATAGAAACAATAAAGATATTTACAGGCTCTCCGGAAATTTTATGAATTATGACGATAGAATTCCCAGTTCCTATCTGCAGCGTTATGGTGTCAACTTTTCTTCTGAAAATCATTTGGGAGAAAAATTAACCTTTGACACGAAATTCAATTTCAACCAAACCTTCACTCCCAATATTCCCAACTACGATTATAACCCAAGCGGACACATGTATACGATCCTGATATGGATGGGAGCGGATGTGGACGGAAGAGATCTTAAAAACCACATGTGGATTCCGGGAAAAGAGGGCAGAGCACAGGCTAACTGGAATTATGCGTGGTACAATAATCCATGGTTCGGAGCTGAATATTACAAGAATAAAAACAGGACCAATATCATTAATGCACAGACCGGTCTGGAATATAAAGCAACTGAAGATTTTTCAGTAAAAGGGAAAATATCCATTGTTGAGAATCACAACAAACAGGAAATATTAAGTCCATATTCTTACTTCAACTACAGTGCTCCAAGGAGCGGGGGCTATCTCCTGAATGATTCCAAGACATGGAATATGAACTCCGATATTTTAGCCACCTACAAGAAAAAAATCTCGGACAACTTCGATTTCACGATCAACGCCGGAGGATCAACATTCTATTATAAGAACAATATTGACAATGCTTCAACAGATGGGCTGAAAATCCCTGAATTGTATACGCTGGAAAACTCAACCGGAGCTGTAAAATATTATGATTA
Organism: Chryseobacterium elymi; assembly: GCF_003385495.1. Classification (GTDB taxonomy): domain Bacteria; phylum Bacteroidota; class Bacteroidia; order Flavobacteriales; family Weeksellaceae; genus Chryseobacterium; species Chryseobacterium elymi. The sequence continues at coordinate 21,206 of NZ_QNUH01000029.1, forward strand.
TCTCAAGGAAAAGCTGATCTACAGTGCCTATTCAACGATTGACATCGGATTATACAATGCATTTTTCATTAATGTTTCAGGACGTAATGACTGGTCCTCTACCCTTCCAAAAGCCAACAGATCTTATTTTTATCCTTCTGCATCGGTAAGTGCGGTTATTTCGAATCTTGTTAAAATGCCGGAAGCTGTTAATCTTTTAAAACTTTCAGCTTCGTGGGCCAAGGTAGCTTATGATTTCCAGCCCTATTCGATAAGAAATTACTATCTGAATAATAAAGGAGCCACCTTTAACGGAAATCCGATGTTCAACTATCCTACTATCCTCAATGTGGAAAATTCTTTAAAGCCGGAGCAGACCAAATCTTATGAATTGGGCTTAAGCGCTGGCTTATTCAAGAACAGGATTACTTTAGATGTTACGTATTTCAGAACATTGGATTATAACAATATCCTGGAATTCCCGGCTGCACCATCATCCGGCTTTACTTCACAATACGTAAACGGAAATGAATATACAACGAAAGGCTTGGAGATTTCATTAGGCCTGGTTCCTGTAAAAACAGCCAATTTCACCTGGAGGTCTTTAATCAACTGGAGTACATATGAACAGAAGCTTACTTCTATTTATGACGATATGCCGAACTACAACAATATCAAGCTCGGCGAAAGAATGGACAGTTACTACGATTATACTTGGAAGAAATCCCCGGACGGAAAAGTAGTTCTTAATGCCGCCACAGGAATGCCTACAAGAGCAGATGCTCCAAGCAATCTGGGCCACTTCAACCCGGACTGGACTTTTGGCTTCAATAATACCTTTAAATATAAAAAATTCTCCCTGAATATCGGAATTGACGGAAGCATAGGGGGTGTCATGAGATCCCAGGTCGTAGAAAAAATGTGGTGGGGTGGAAAGCATCCGAACTCAACAGCTTACAGAGATCTGGAATATGCCAATCCGGGAACGTATTATTTTGTACCGGACGGTGTCAATTATAATGCAGCTACCGGAACGTATACCCCACACACAAAACCGATCAGCTTTCAGGACTGGGCACAGAATTATCCTTATCAGGCAAGGGTAACAGAGGATGAAAGTGAATTGTTTGCCAATGTTTTCGACAGAACTTTTATCAAACTGAGATCTGTAGTCCTGGAATATGATTTTTCTTATCTCCTTAATCCAAAAGGAATGATCAAAAATTTCACAGTCAATATTTCAGCTTACAATCTTGCCATGTGGAAAAAGTCTAAGAATCTTTATTCCGACCCGGATTACCAGCTCAAGAAAGATAGCAATGATATCCAAGATCCTTCCAGCAGATGGATAGGAATCGGGTTTAATCTTAAATTTTAATTAACAAGTATCCTGAACAATGAAAAAGACTATCAATTTTATAGCGAAACCTCAAAATAATACAATGACCAAATGGCTAAAATCAACTGCTTTTGCAGCACTGTTGATCCTGTCTTCTTGTGAGACTGATCTTGACAAGATCAACGAAAACCCTAATGACCAGGCCAGTGTAGACCCTAAAGTTCTTCTGACCTATGTTTCTAAAGATGCTTTCCAGATCAACGGCGACAATATGTATGCTTCAAGAATGATGATCGGTACAGACGGAGAGAACACCTATCAGTACATGAAGTGGAACGATGCCTCTTTCGACGTATACACGAAAGGACTCCTGAATACAGTAAAAATGATGCAGGAAGCTGAGAAGGTCAACAATAAAAATTACACTGCCATTGGTAAATTCTACAGAGCTTATTATTTCTTTAATTTAAGTTTAAAATTCGGAAGTATTCCTTACACAGAAGCAGCTAAGGGTGAATCCGGAATCACCCAGCCGAAATATGACAGTCAGGAAACCGTAATGGCCGGAATTTTATCAGAACTGAAAGAAGCCAACGATCTCATCAATACCAATGATAAAATTGAAGGCGATATTATCTATAACGGTGATGCTTCAAAATGGAAAAAGCTGATCAACGCTTTCCGACTGAAAATTCTGATCACCATGTCTAAAAAAGCAACATTGGGAAGTTATAATATTGCTACCGAATTTGCTTCTATTGCAGGCAGCCAATCGTTGATGACTTCCATTTCAGATAACGGAGAACTTAAATTTGCTGATGTGGCAGACAGCAGATATACGATGTTCAACAGCAGTGGCTATGGATCAAGTTTATACATGGCGGATTATTTTATCAATCTGTTTAAAGCAAGACAAGATCCACGTCTGTTCACTTTTGCCGCCCAAACTACAGGTGCAAAAGAAGCAGGAAAACCTCTTACCGATTTTACAGGATACAACGGGGGAAACCCTACTTCTTCCTATTCTGATAATGCAGCACTGATTACAGCAAAAAATATTTCTAAAGTGAATGATCGGTTTTACAAAGATCCTACCAATGAGCCTTCTTCCATATTGAGCTACTCAGAGCTGGAATTCATTCTGGCCGAAGCTGCAGCCAGAGGATGGATCTCCGGGTCTGCAAAAGCCCATTATGACAATGCCATTAAAGCAAGTTTTAGTTTTTATCAGACCTATGTAAAAAATCCGGGACAATATTTCTCTGGATTTGATGTGAATCAGTATCTGGCAACTCCATTAGTTCTTTACAATGATGCTGATCCGCTTCAAACTCGTCTGGAGAAAATTATGACGCAGAAATATATGACGATGTTCCATCAGAGCCAATGGACCTCTTATTATGATTACTTAAGAACAGGATATCCAAACTATCCTCTGCAGACAGGAGTTTCTGCACCATTCAGATTCAGATACCCACAAGCTGAATATAATTATAACAGCACAAACCTAAAAGCTGCTCTGACCGCACAATACGGAGGAAATGACAATATCAATTCTAAACCATGGTGGCTTCAGTAAGAATTTAATATTTATATAAAAACCAGATAAACCGCAGGAAAATCCAATAACTTGCGGTTTTATTTCTTATTTTGATTGAACATGAACAGAAGAGAATTTTTAGAAAAATCAAGCCTTTTGCTTGCCGGGCTGGGAACTTCAAGCGTTCTTCACCCTGCTATTTTAAAAGCACTGGCTATTGAGCCGGCAGCACTGTCTACTTTTTATGATGCGGAACATGTAGTGATTCTGATGCAGGAAAACCGTTCTTTTGACCATGCTTTCGGAGCATTAAAAGGAGTGAGAGGGTTTCTTGATAAAAGAACTTTCGTTAAAGAGGATGGACATTCCGTTTTTTTCCAAAAAGACGATGCAGGAAAATATGCTGCTCCTGCAAGATTAGATCTCAGAAATACTAAATCTACGTGGATGAGTTCTCTGCCCCATTCCTGGTCCGATCAGCAGAGAGCTTTAAACAAATGGAAATACAACAAATGGCTTCAGTTTAAAGCCTCCGGAAATAAAGACTATAAAAATATTCCGCTTACTTTAGGCTACTATAACCGGGAAGATCTTCCTTTTTATTACCAGCTGGCGGATGCATTTACCATATTTGATCAATATTTCTGCTCTTCACTTACGGGAACCACTCCGAACAGACTTTTTCACTGGTCCGGTACTCTCAGGGAGCAACAGAATGGCAAAGTAAAAGCTAACGTTTATAATGAAAATATTGACTACGATAAAGCCAGACAGGCACACTGGAAAAGCTTTCCCGAACTATTAGAAGAACAGAATGTTTCGTGGAAAATCTACCAGAATGAAATCAGCCTTCCGAAAGGTATGTCCGGTGAACAGGAAGCATGGCTGAGTAATTTCACCGATAATCCCATTGAATGGTTTTCAAAATTCAATGTCAAGTTTTCGAAAGGCTATCAACAGAATATTCCAAGAATTATTACTTACCTGAAAGAAGAGATCGAAAAAAAACCGGATCAGAAAAAAAGGCTGGAAGCAATGATCGCTGAGCTTGAAGAAGACCAGGTTAAATATACTCCTGAAAATTATTCCAAACTTTCGCAGCAGGAAAAAAAGCTTCATGAAAAAGCTTTTACAACTAATAGTAATGATCCTGATTACTGGAATTTAGAAATCGGAAGTGACGAACATGGAGAAAGACTCGTTGTTCCGAAAGGAGATGTACTGTTCCAGTTCCGGAAAGATGTGGAAGAGAAAAAGCTTCCACTGGTTTCCTGGCTGGTAGCTCCTGAGCATTTCTCTGATCATCCGGGATCACCTTGGTATGGCGCCTGGTATATTTCAGAAGTTCTAAATATTCTGACTAAAGATCCTGAAACCTGGAAAAAAACCATTTTCATTATCAATTATGATGAAAACGATGGCTATTTTGATCACGTTCTTCCTTTTTCCCCTCCACTCAATCCGAGCCAGCCTGTTGATATGAATGGTAAAGAAGGAGTGGAATATGTGGACAAATCTCAGGAATATATGTCCACTCTTCCATTGAAGGACCATGAAAAAATAGAAGGAACTGTTGGTTTAGGATATAGAGTTCCTATGATCATTGCATCCCCCTGGACAAAAGGAGGCTTTGTCAACTCTGAGGTTTCAGATCATACTTCTGTTCTGCAGTTTCTGGAAAAATTTATTCAGAAAAAATACAGTAAAGATGTTAAAGTTGACAATATCAGCGATTGGAGAAGAGCAATTTGTGGTGATCTGACTTCTGCTTTTAATTCTTCAAATACAAAGGTTCCCCAAATGGATTATCTGGATCAAAAAGATTACGCAAAAACCATCAATGCTGCCAAAAATAAGCCTATTCCCGATCTGAAATGGTATGCAGAAAATGAAATCAATGACAGCCTTCTTGACATTCAGGAAAGAGGAACCAAACCATCCAATCCGCTTCCTTATCATTACCATGTCAATCTGGAGAACGGAAGAATCAAAATGACCAATTTAAAAGAAGCCGGCGTTCCCTTACTAATTTATGACAGAACACAATTTAGCAGTGATAATTATTACTTCTCTTATGCATTATATTCAAAACAAGAAATTTCACATGCTGTCAACCCAGGAAAATATGATTATGAAGTTTTCGGGCCTAATGGCTTTTTCAGGAAATTCAGCGGAAATAACACCCCTGAAATAGAGGTACAGCTGATCGCTAGCAGTTCGAAAAATCAGGCAGAATTGGTTTTCAGAAAGAAAAAGGTAAATATCTCGGTGGTTGTAGAAGATCTGTATGAAAAAAATAAAAAGACCATCTCTTTGAATCAGACAGAAGAAAAAATAACAGTTGATCTCAACAAAAATAAAGGCTGGTATGATCTAAAAGTCATATTTGATGATTATATCTGGTATTTTGCAGGAAGAACAGAAACCGGAAAAGTTTCTATTTCGGATCCTCACTGGACATAAACTAAAAGACAGTAAAAATTCAAGCCTTGCACAATTGTGTGGGGCTTTTTGTTATGATTATGATCATAGATTAAGATAATGATTTTACATAATTTGCATGTAAATATTTCAACACATAATATAATACTATAACTAAATAGTTAATAATATTCAAAAAATACAATTTTATTCATATTATTAACTGATTTTCATTAAATTCACCTAACTAATTAACAGCGTCATGAAAAAATTAACACTAAGCCTTGCAGTATGCTTTATTACTGCCACAATTTCCGGTAGCTTGAAAGCGCAGGATACGAATACTGACAATCACACCATCACAATTTCTATTCCTGAAGTTGCATTGGTAGATATTGAGCCAGCTGCAACAAAAAATATTACACTGGGATTTACAGCACCAACAGAAGCAGGTAATCCTATAACGCCAACAACTTCTGACAACACACTTTGGCTAAATTATTCGTCAATCAAATCTGTGGCAGATCCTACGCGTAATGTATCTGTAAAAGTAAATGCTCTTATTCCCGGAATTGACATCAATGTAACTGCTGCTGCTGCAACAGGTACTGGAGGAGGCACATTAGGTACACCAGCATCACAACTTACACTGAGTGCGGCAGATCAAACCATTATTTCAGGGATAGGAAGTGCATATACCGGAAACGGAGCCAATAATGGCCACAATCTTACATACGCCCTGGCAGCAGGAAGCGGACCTGGAGGAGTCGCTGAGTATGCAGATCTTGAAGCAACTGCTACCACTGTCGCTACAGTTACCTATACGATCTCGGACAACTAGTTATATAACTTCAATTTGAGGTAAACAGGAAGAAGCCGCTTATCAGCTTCTTCTCGGTTCTATATTGTCAATGATTTAATTCCAAACTTTATATGATTATGATAAAGCGTATTTTCCTTTTGATGTTCCTAATGCTGCAGTTTAGTTTTCTATATGCAGGTATTGTGATCCTGAACGGTCTTACCCATACCTACAAGGTAGAAAACGGAAAAGTGTATAAAGGGAAAATTGGTATTGAAAATACAGGTAGCACCCCCCAGAGTGTAAAACTATTTTTACAGGATTTCACCTATAAGGCTGACGGATCTATAAACTATACTGCAATACGTACCAATAACAGAACCAATGGCGACTGGATAAAGCTTAATACCAATCTGATCACCCTGAAAGGAAGGGAAAAAACCGAAGTATTCTATGAAATTACAGTTCCCAACCAGCCTGCCGATCCCGGAAGCTACTGGAGCGTTATCATTGTAGAGCCTATAGAAGAGATTAAACCCAGTAATGATAAAGCGGGAGTAAACATCACTTCTGTAGTACGTTATGCCATCCAGGTCATTACTGATTATGAAGCCGAAAAAACAAAACCAGATCTTAAATTTGAAAGCATAAAAGTAGAGAAAGAAGACGGGAAACAAACCGCAAAAATTGCCATAGCCAACAACGGCGACCTCTATTGTAAGCCAACTGTAGCTATTGAAATCTACAACCGGAAAACCGGAGAACGGCTCGGAAACTACTCGAGCATTGCAATGGGATTATTACCACAGACCTCCAAATCATTTTACATTGATATCAGTAAAATTCCGGCAGATCACTACAAAGCAGTACTGATTGCCACCGATGAAGAAGAAAATGCATTTGCGCTCAATGTGGAATTAGAAGTTAAGAATGATTAGAACCTGGATTTTATATATCGTCCTACTATTATTATTCCCGGCATACATTTTTTCTCAACAACGGCCAAGTTCATTGGTCAGTAAAAAAGATAGTCTAATGCCGGGCATGTCTACTTCTATTTCCTTTGCCTTAGAAAATACTTCCCCCGAAAACAAGATATATGATATTACCATTACCACTTCTAGCCCTTTCCTCACTCCTATTTTAGAACGAGCAGAACTCAAAATTGCGGCCCACGAAAAAACAGTTTATATTGTCCCTATCCGTATTGCAGCAGAAGCAGCACAAGACGTGTATTCTGTTATTCTACACGGAAAAGATCGATATGACGGAACAGTTTTTACCAAAACCCTACAGGTTAGTGTTTCCGGAAACAGAAAGCTTAGTCTCACTTCAATAAATTCACCGGAGTTTATCCGGGCAGGTGAAACGATCCGGGCATCTTTCCTTCTAAAAAATAACGGAAATATAACTGAAAAACTGATACTGGAAAGTAAGAATGCCGTGGTGGACAATGATGCTACTATAATACTGGCTCCGAAGGAATCAAAAGTAATTAATATCTATAAGATCACTAATGTTGAACTTGGACAGAATGAATTTCAGAATCTCAACCTTTCTGTTTATTCTCCGGATAACTCAAAAGAAAATCAGACGGCCTATGTAAGCGTAAAAGTAATATCGGTAAAACCGGTAGAAGATGATATTTACCACAGACTTCCTGTTTCGGCATCCTTGTCATTTATCGGGATGAAAAATATGGGCATTTACAATGATGGTTTCCAGGGAGAAATATATGGGAAAGGAAGCCTGGACAGAGAAAACAAAAACCAGATTGAATTTCGTGCCGTATCTCATAATCCTGTTGAATTCAATTCATTTACCCAGTATGAAGAATATTTTGTTAATTACAAAAGAAATAACTTCTTTATTCATCTGGGCGATAAAATGTATTCAGCTTCTTTTCTAACTGAATTTGCCAGATATGGCCGTGGGGCAGAAATCCGTTATGATTTAAAAAAATTCAGCTTTGGAGGTTTTTATAATCATCCCAGGTTTTTCCGGGATATTAAAGATGAGTTCAACATTTATTCTACTCTTAAAATCCGCAAGGAATCTGAAATCACAGCAGGATATCTTTATAAAATTCCCAGGAAAGGGGAAATCAATTTCGGAAATATTAGGTTGTACTCCGAAACCCATCTTCCCTACACTGCAGGAAAATTCAAAATTTCAGAAAATATAAGTCTTTCGGGAGAAGCGGCATACAGTAAGAACGAACAAATAGAGGGGACCGCTTATATGGCCCAGGCTCAGGCTTCTTTTGAAAAGTTTAACGGTAATGTAATGTATATGCGGGCAAGCCCTGAATTTGCAGGATACTTTACCAATACCAGCACGTTTAACGGAAATCTGCAGTATAATGTTTCTAAAAAGCTCAATGTATTTGCCAATTATGTACAGGATGCCAAAAATATCCAAAGGGATACTTTATTCCTTGCAGCACCGTACAGAAGCTTTCTTCAATATGGAGTACAGTATAAATATCTTCCAACAGGTCTGGTAACATTTTATAATGGCTTCCAAAAATATCAGGACCGTTTGGAACCTAAACAATTTGATTATTATGAGAGATATTTTAAAGTAAGTATTGATCAAAAGATAGGAATGTTTCAGGTAAACCTGCAGGGACAGTTTGGAAAAACAAATAACTATCTGAGTGGATTTAATGGAAATTCCAGCTTCTATACTACCAATATAGCCTTTGAAAAGTTTAAAACCTCTTTCAATCTTTATGCAAGTTATGCCACCACTTCAAGGTATCAGTTACAGAATCAGAGACAGATCTATTACGGAGCCAGAATCTTCAGCAGGTTTTCTGATAACACCAGTCTAAGTCTTTTTTATCAGAATAATTATATGCCGGAAGAATATTTCAGAGACCGGAATCTTTTTGAAGTATTATTTCATCAGCAACTTTTCCCAGGCAGTGACATTGATCTGTCAGGAAGGTATTCATTACAGCGCGGTGAACTGGGTAATAAGGATTTTGTATTTTCATTACGTTATACCCTGCGCCTTAATGTGCCGGTAGAAAAGACCGCCGATTATACTTCTTTGTCAGGAAATATCAGTAACCTGGATGTAAAAAAGGTGGAGGGAATCAGATTAATGCTTGGCAGCCATTTATCTATTACAGACAAAAACGGAAATTATCTTTTCAAAAATGTTGTTCCGGGAGATTATTTTCTTGAAATAGACCGCTCTACAACAGAAATTAATGATATCCCAGATATTACTTTGCCTGCGTCACTACATCTCGTCAATAAAGAGAATGTTTTCAATTTCGGGTTGACTACTGCATCTACAATTAAGGGAATAATCCTGCTTTCTGAAGATGATAAAAAAGATCAATACAGCTTTGTACATTTTCAGCCTAAAACAGACAAAAAGAAGAGACAAAGCATTATTATTGAAATATCGGACGGTGAACAGACCTATCGTAAAGTAGCATTTATTGGAGAAACATTTGATTTTACCTATCTGAGACCTGGAGAATGGAAAGTGAAACTTTACAGAAACGGTTTGGACAAAAGATATAAAATAGCTGCTGATTCATTTCAATATAATCTTAAGCCATCTCAGACACAGAACATAGCTATTCATATTATGAAACAGCAAAGTGAAATTAAATACCAGCAGGAAACAATTAAGGTAGGATACAACGAAATAAAAAAGAAAAAATGAGAGTAAAAAAGCTTGTACTATATCTGATTTTCTGTATGATTCCCTGCACAATATTCTCTCAGAGCACTATTGCAGTGACACTCCCCGTTGTCACCTTACTGGATATAGAACCTACCGGAACATTTAACCTGAATTTTACAGCACCCACGGAAGCAGGACAGGCTTTAACGACTCCCGAAGCTAATACAACAAAGTGGATCAATTATACTTCGGCTATTGCATCGGGAGGAATTACCAGAAGAATTACCGCCTCTGTCAATCAGGTAATTCCCGGAGTCAACATAAGACTACAGGCAGCCGCAGCTTCTGGTGCGGGTGGTGGAGTATTAGGTACATCATCCGGACTGGTTATCCTTTCTACAACGGCGACAAATATTATCACGGGGATAGGTGGAGCCTTTACTGGAACCGGCGCTAATAATGGCCACAGGTTAACAATCAGCATTGCTGTGAACACTTATGCCAATCTTTCTGCCCAAACCAATACGCCTATTGTTATAACCTATACTATCACGGAATAAAATGAAAAAAGAAATGAACTCTATTGACTTTATGACTCGCTATAAAATATTTTCTACAAAGTATTATATCTGTTTTACTTTTTTTTTCATCTTCAGCTATTATAGTAAAGCACAATCTGTAACAGTTCCTGTTACCAACTGGAATGCTAGCATCCCCGCGATTACAGAAGCGGGAAGTAACTATAGCGGAACTTATAGCAGCCCCACGAACCAGGCGAGTATTAATGTTGGTCTGCCGGCATTGCTTGGAAGCGTGAAAGTATATGTACACTATGAAGGTAACCCTACATGGAACAGTTCTTTGGTTTTATCGGCAAAAAGAACAAATAACGGGTCCACCCTGTGTATAGGATGCAATATATCAGGTGGAACTAATTATATCACTGTTCCTCTCACTCCTGTTGAATTATTTAGAATATCGACTATTTTATCTGTTACATCTTATACTGGTATTAATATACAGTATCAGGTAAGCGGTGTATCTGTAACACTCCCTTCAGCTACTTACAACAGCAGGATTATTTTTACAGTAAGCAATTGAAAAGCTGTAAATATGAATTAAAAAATATCTGATAATTGATTAATTATAAAAGATAATAATGATTGATGATGTGTAATCCCTGTTCCCTATTACTCCTTATCCTTACTCATGATCAATGATCAGCTATTTCCCGCATTGCTTATTGCTTATTGCTTATTGCTTATTGCTTATTGCTTATTGCTTATTGCTTATTGCTTATTGCTTATTGCTTATTGCTTATTGCTTATTGCTTA
>NZ_QNUH01000030.1 GCF_003385495.1 Chryseobacterium elymi
AAAGAAATATAGGCAAATATAAAGCAAGAGCTAAGCCAATAGTCTCTAAAAATCAAAAGAATAGCTTGTGATAGTTTACTAACTTAATGACATTGGGCTTTAGCCCGCTTACAAAATAAAAAAACACCAAACGGCTTTAGCCAAAATTTAGAATATCAAAAAGAATATGAAAAGAATGATCATTGCATCTTTGTTTCTGATCACAGCATGTAAAGAAGAAAAGAAAGAAACTCAAACACAGGTACAGCAAAAATCTTTCCCCAAAAAAACCGAAACCGGAATTTCAGAAAATAAACCTGATGAATCCGGCAAAGCAATGAAATGGTTGGAAAAAAGCATTGAAAACTACTTTAAAGCAGATCTTGGAAATCTCGATAAAGAAATGCAGAAAATCACAACAAAGGATTATTACGATTATAAAACCGATGCAATGAATGTCGATATGGATGTTGACGGAAGTCTTACTCTAAAGGAATTTCAGAATAAATGGAAAAATAAATTTGATGTCAGAAAAGCAGGAGTCAACAGCGGCTTTTTAATAAGCGGTCAGGATTGGGAAGAAATTAAAATTTCAAAGTGTGAACAGGTTTTAAAATCTGTTCCTCTTTCAGAATCAGAGCTGGTTGTATTCATATTTGATATAATTCTTTCTGATGAAAAGCTGAAATCACAATATCCTGTTGAAATAGAAGTTATAAAACAAAATGATTCTTTTCTGATTGCAAATGTATCTCAGGAAGAATCTGAAAATATAAAATAAGTAAAATGTCAAAAATAGAAATAGCGTGTTTCAACCCCGAATCAGCAATGACTGCATTTGAAAACGGAGCCGACAGAATAGAATTATGTGACGGACTCAATGAAGGCGGAACTACCCCGGATTTTGAAATAACAAAAGAACTCAGAGCAAAAATAAATATTCCGATTTTTGTGATGATCAGACCTAGAGGTGGAAATTTTACCTATTCGGAAGCTGAATTTGAACAAATGCAAAAAGATCTGCTCCAGCTTAAATCTCTGAAAGTAGATGGTTTTGTATTTGGAATCCTGGACGAAAATAATCAGGTAAATGTAGAACACAACAAAATTTTGGTTGAGATGGCATATCCTCTTCCATGTACTTTTCACCGTGCTTTTGACAGAGCAAAAGGCCTTGAAGATTCTTTGGAAAAAGTAATAGATTGCGGGTTTAAAACCATTCTCACTTCAGGGCAGAAGCCGAACGTTTCGGAAGGTAAAGAAAACCTGAAAAAACTGGTTGAGCTTTCCAATGGAAGAATAGAAATTCTGGTTGGAGGCGGACTTCGTTCTACCAACATTGAAGAGATCAGAGAATTCACCAATGCCGGGTATTTTCATTCATCGGCAATTACAGACGGTGGGGCTTTTGCCAGTGCGGATGAGGTTGTAGCTTTGAAGAATAAATAGTTTTTGAGAAAAACAAAGAATCTGAAACTAACTAACCTGAATTTGGGGTTGCGGATAAATTTTAACAGTGAATTCATTAAATATGGGATTCACAGAATTATAAACAAATCTATTAATGAATAAATCTGTCCTTTTTGCTTTTCTTTTTATTCAAAGTATTATGAATGCACAGATCACAGAACGAAGTTTATCTTCCGAAAAATGGCAGTTCAAAAATACACAGGAACAGAAATGGTTGCCTGCAAAAATTCCGGGCACTGTACATCTTGATTTGATGGATAATAAGATCATTTCCGATCCTTTTAAAGATGAAAATGAAAAAAAAGTACAGTGGATAGAAAATGAAGACTGGGAATATCAGACCCGTTTTAATGTATCATCAAAAGAACTTCAAAATGAACATATAGACCTTGTTTTTAACGGTCTTGATACTTTTTCAGAAATCTATCTGAACGGAAAACTGCTGAAAAAAACAGATAATATGTTCAGGAAATGGGAAATTCCTGTAAAAGAGTTTCTGAAAGAAGGCGATAATGAATTGAAGATTAAATTCGGATCGGCAGTGAATGAAGGAAAAGAACTGGCCGGGAAGATTCTGTTTACCATGCCGGAGTCCCCCAGGAGTTTTGTAAGAAAAGCCCAGTATCAGTTTGGATGGGATTGGGGACCAAGACTTGTTACTGCCGGAATCTGGAAAGATGTAGAACTTCGCTTCTGGAATAATGCTGCATTAAAAAATATAAAAATTGAGCAAAAAAGCCTGACAAAACAACAGGCAGAGCTCAATATTCAAGCAGAAATTTTTGCAGAAAAAGAAGGGGAATATTCTATTTCTATTAATACTCAATCCAATAAATTTCAGTTAAAAAAAGGTGTAAATAAGATCAAGATACCTTTTAAAATTAGCAATCCAAAACTTTGGCAGCCCAATGGATGGGGCGATCCGAATTTATATGACATAAAAGTTTCTTTGCAAAAAGATTCCAAAATCCTTTCTGAAAAAAACGAAAGAATTGGGTTAAGAACCATTGAACTCATCCAGGAGAAAGATCAGGCAGGAAAATCCTTCTATTTTAAAGTCAATGGAAAACCGTTGTATGCAAAAGGGACAAACTGGATTCCTTCCGACAGCTTTTCACCCAGAATAACCAAGGAAAAATACCGGAAGCTCATCAATGACGCCAAAGACGCCAATATGAATATGATCCGCGTCTGGGGTGGCGGCATTTATGAAGATGATGAATTTTATAAAGCCTGTGACGAAAACGGTATCTTGGTCTGGCAGGATTTCATGTTTGCAGGAAGTTTTTATCCAGCTGATGAAGATTTTTTAAATAACGTAAAAGAAGAAGTAAAAGATCAGGTTAACAGGCTTCAGAACCATCCTTCCATTGCTTTATGGTGTGGAAATAACGAAATTGATGAAGCCATTGTCAACTGGGGCTATCAGAAACAGTTCAAATACTCAAAAAATGATTCCCTTCAGGTTTGGAAAGACTATAAAAAGCTGTTTCATGAAGTAATTCCTACTACAATGAAGGAAACTCTCACTCCGGATAAAAATATCTACTGGCCGAGTTCCCCGTCTATCGGGTGGGGACATCAGGAAAGCCTCACAGAAGGAGATTCCCATTATTGGGGAGTATGGTGGGGAGAGCAGCCATTTGAGATGTATAATGAGAAAGTAGGAAGATTCATGTCAGAATACGGTTTTCAGGGAATGCCAGGCCTGGATGCTGTGAAATCTATGTTTTCCGGAACTCCGGATCTCAGCCTTCAGAATCCGGTTGTTAAAGCCCATGAGAAAAATACCAGAGGCTGGGACATCATCGCTGAATATATGAAAAGGGACTATAAAACCCCTGCTGATTTCGTGAAATACAATTACATTTCCCAACTGCTCCAGGCCCGCGGAATGAGAATTGCCGTAGAAGCCCACCGCCGGGCAAAGCCTTATAATATGGGAACATTATACTGGCAGCTCAATGACTGCTGGCCGGTTGTTTCCTGGTCGTCCATTGATTATCAGGGAAACTGGAAAGCTCTGCATTACCAGATGAAAAGAAGCTTTGAGCAACAGGTCATTCTGGTTGATGAAAAAGAAGGATTTTTTAATTTTTACGCAGTTAATGACGGACTGAAACATTTCAGCGATGTTAAATTAGATATTAAAGCAGTAAGTTTTGAAGGTAAAGTCTTAAAAGAAACAGTGACAGATTTGAAAGGAAAAATGTTGGAAACTATTCTGAGATTTAAGCCTCTTGAAATTAGAAGTTTAATTCCTGAAACAGATCGAAATAAAGCCTTTCTGCAGTTTACATTAAGAAATAACGATGGTAAAGCTATTGCGGTTAACCACCATTTCTTTTCCAAACCTAAAGATATGCAGTTGACAAAACCCACCCTTAAGATTAGAAAAATTGCAGCAAACGAAATTGAAATTTTCACAGATGTTTTGGCAAAAGATGTTTATCTGATGGGAGATACCCATTTCAGTGATAACTTCTTTGATCTCCTTCCTGGTTCATCAAAAAAAATAAAACTTTCAAAACCTTTGGAAAATATAGAAGTGATGAGCCTTTGGGATACACTGCATTAAAACATCATACAGCAATAAAAATCTGCTCAATCAGCCCAGTCTGCGAGTATTTAAAAAATAAACCTTTAACCCATACAATTCTAAGCATACATTTATTTTTAAATAAAATTGATTTTCCTCAAAAATCAACCGTAACTTTATATTCAATTTTTAAATATGATGGTCAATTTTGTTCTGATTGCAGTGTGCATTATTGCCGGAATGGTATTCAAAGCAACGAAATCTATCCATCCCGATGCTCACAAAGGCATCAATACCTGGATTCTTTACCTCGCCCTGCCCGCAGTTTCTTTTAAATACCTGCCTAAAGTTAAATGGACAACAGAAATGCTGTTCCCCATTGCGGCTACCTTTCTCATTTCCGTTTTCTGCTTCTTTTTTATGATGTTTTACAGTAAAAGTAAGGGGTATTCAAGGCGGTCCAGAAGTACATTAGAACTGACAAGCGGCTACAGCAATACATCCTTTATCGGTTTTCCCCTCATTAGTGCTTTTTATGGCGAAAGCCTTTTAAGTATTGCCATTATTTGTGATCAGACCATGTTTTTTGCCCTTTCCACATTAGGAATCATAGCAGCAGTGAAAGGAGGAAGCAGATCAGGAAAGGTAAGTGCAAAATTTATTTTGAAGAGACTGGTAACTTTTCCGCCATTGATAGGATGCATTGCAGCATTGGTATTATCCCAGTTTATTGATTTCACATTAGCAGAACCGTTTTTTGATAAATTGGCAGCAACAGTAAGCCCATTGGCTTTATTTTCTGTAGGACTACAATTAAAATTTAACGGATGGAAAAAGCTGATCCCTCAGATGTCCGTTTCCATGCTATATAAATTGATATTAGCCCCTGCAATTGTTCTGGGATTGGCTTTGCTTCTTAATATAAAAGGAGATGTGGCAAAGATTACTGTATTTGAAGCTGCCATGCCTACTGTTGTCACCTCAAGTATTATTGCAGAACAGTTCAGGCTCAATACCAAGCTTACCAATCTCATCATCGGTTTCAGTATTATTGTCGGGTTCCTTACCTCTGCGGTCTGGTACCATATCACTGAATTTCTTTTCTAAAATTGTCATACCGGTCTTGTATACAAAACGAAGCAGCTGAATGTTTAAAATATTTTCCCGCAGATTTTGAAGATTGAGCAGATGTTTGTGTTATAATTATGCTTTTATTTATTAAGATATAAGAAGTGTTATTGAGCCTGTTTTATCCATGATTGTAAATCACAATATCCATAAACATCTGCTCAATCTTCAAAATCTGCGAGAGCAAAAAATATTAGAAGTAAAACTAATTTATAAAAAAGATAGTTTTAGTGCTCTCCCTCGTAATCACATTGTGTATCTCAACAAAAAAATTGCAGTTCTCTAAAGAAAAATCTAATTTTACACTTTAAAAATTTCCCTTGCAGTACGTCCAAATCGTTTTACCGCTTAATTTAAAAGGATCTTTCACCTACAAAGTTCCCGAAGAGCTGATATCTGATATTCAGCCCGGAATGCGTGTGCTGGTACCATTTGGAGGGAAGAAAATTTATACCGGGATTGTTTTTGAATTGCATGATAACGCACCGGAAAACTTTGTAGCTAAAGAAGTTATCAGTATTCTGGATGATAAACCCATCCTTCCTGAAGAGCAGATCAATTTTTGGAACTGGCTTTCAGGATATTACCTGCGTGGGCTGGGAGAGATTTACCGTTTTGCATTCCCATCTTCTTTAAAACTGGAAAGTGAAACCTATTTAAAATTAAAACCCAATATTACGGTTGATTTTGAGAATCTGGATGTCAATGAAATGTACCTTATTCAGGCGTTGGAAGTCCGCCAGCTCATTAATCTTACAGATATTGAAGCATTTATCCCTAAAAAAGATATCATTAAAACAATCAATTCCCTGATTGATCTGCAGTATATTGAAATTGATGAAAAAATTGCTGAAAAATATAAAGCTAAAGAAGTTGCCTATGTTAGGGTCAATGATGAGGTTTTAAGCAATCGGAATCTCACGGATATCCTTTTAAAGTTGAACAAAGCTCCGAAGCAAAAAGATCTTTTCCTGGCTATTTTAGAAAAACAGACCGAGCATCCGGAAGTTCCCATTAAAAAAGCAGAACTGTTTGAGGACGGATATTTTGGGAGCTCTCACTTTAAATCACTCGCAGATAAAGGTCTTGTCGAAGAATATCATATGCAGAAAGACCGTATCGAAAGCTATGAAGGTGAAATTGAAGAGCTGGAAGAACTTTCCGAAGAGCAGAAACAAGCTAAAACCGAAATTGATGAGGCCTTTGAAGAAGGCAAAAATGTATTGCTGCACGGTGTTACTTCCTCAGGGAAAACCCATATTTATTTAGAGAAAATTGAAGAATGTATTCAGGAAGGAAAAAATGTTCTGTTCCTGCTTCCCGAAATTTCTCTGACCAAACAAATCACTCAGAGATTAGAAAAAAAATATGGCAGACAACTTAGTTTCTACCATCAGAAATTAACTGATTTTGAACGTGTCGAAGTCTGGAGAAGAATCAAGCAGAACGATATTAAAATTCTTATTGGAACTCGAAACGCCCTGTTCCTGCCATTTCAGGATCTTGGACTTGTTGTAGTGGATGAAGAACATGATTCTGCATACAGGCCAAGAGAAGCATCGCCCTATTTCAATGCTAAAGATGCTGCGCTGGTTCTGGGGAATTTTTATGGAGCCGGAGTGATTCTGGGGTCGGCAACACCTTCTGTGGAAAGCTATTATAATGCCAGAAAAGATAAAATAAAATATATTTTCCTGAATGAAAGATTCGGCAATGTGAAGCTGCCGGAATACGAACTCATCAACTTTAAAGAAGCCCAGGAATCCAAAAAAGTTTCCGGGAATTTTTCTTTACACTTAATTGATGAGATCAAAAAAACACTGGACGAGAAAAATCAGGCCATTGTGCTCCACAACCGTCGCGGTTATGCCAATGTGATTGAATGTGAAACCTGCGGCTATGTCAACTACTGCTCAAACTGTGATGTCGTAATGACCTACCATAAGGCAGCCAACGAAATGAAGTGTCATTACTGCGGGCAGAAAGCTTCAAAACCGAGAACCTGTCCGAAATGTCATTCAGAAAATCTTAATGAAAGAGGAGTAGGAGTGGAACAGATTCATGAAGAAGTATCCAAAATATTCCCTGATCATGAGGTAGACAGAATGGATGTGGATTCTATGCGTAAGAAATTTGCCTATGAAAAACTGTATGAAAAAATAGAAGAAGGCGAAACGGATATTATCGTGGGAACTCAGATGATATCAAAAGGGCTCGATTTTGATCATATTGAGCTTGTTGCTATTCCTAAAGCAGACTCTTTACTGTATGTCCAGGATTTCAGAGCTGAGGAAAGAGCATATCAGCTGATCACCCAGGTTTCGGGAAGAGCGGGGAGAGTTACCGGAAAAGGAAAAATTTTAATTCAGACCTATAATCCTGATCATTCTGTTTTCCAGCTGATCAAAATGAATAATCCCGCGAAAATCTACAAATATATCCTCACTGAACGCCAGAAATTCCATTATCCGCCATTCACTAAGCTCATTATGATCGAGCTGAAACACAGAAAAGAAGACAAAGTGAACCGGGCTTCCCAGTTTTTGGGATCCATCTTAAGAAAATATCTTCCTGAAGAATGTGTTTTGGGGCCCGAAAGAGCTCAGATTGCAAGGCTTAATAATTTATACCAATTCCAGATTATGCTGAAACTTCCCCGCGGGAAAAAGTATGATGAATTCAAAAAAATGATTTTACTAAGTTTGAATGAATTTGATGAAATCACTGCTTATCAAAGTATTAAAAAAGATGTTTTTGTAGATTTTTAACATTTTTTAACAAACTTTACACTCTTTTATAAGAACTCTGTAACTCTTTTTATAACAATAATTTCTACTTTTGGTCGTTCATTAAATGTTTGGCTCTTTAAACGGATGATTTAACTTATCATTTTTTATAGTGTCAAACTATAGAAACAAAAAAAGATAGATGGTAAATTACAGAAAATATATTTCAGGCGTAGCGGTATTGGCTTCTGGGTTTTTCCTTGCTCAATCTACCGTTTCTACAGTTCTTTACTCACAGGCATACGACAATCAGAAGAATACTTTGAATCTACCTTCTCCGGTTACCTCAATGGCGGAGAAAACGATTCTGTCGGCCAAAGAGCTTGTAGATATTAATGTAAACACAATGATGACGGATCCTGTGTTGAAAAATGCAACCTGGGGATTCGTAGTGTATGACCCCAAAACGAATAAGGTGATTTCCTCGTACAATGAAAATACTCCTTTAGTACCGGCTTCTACCACAAAATTGCTCACCACGGAAACAGCATTGAGCCTTTTAGGTGAAAACTACCGATGGATGACACAGTTGGAATATTCAGGGACTATTGATGAAAACGGAGTTTTGAATGGAAATCTGTATCTCATAGGCAGCGGCGATCCTTCTTTAGGAACCAATAAAGCTGGTGCATGGTCTTACAGAGATATTATTTCAGACTTTATGGGCGGACTTTCGCGTGAAGGGATCAGAAAGGTAAATGGTGATATTATCATCCAGACAGCGCTTTTCAAAGGCAATATTACAAGGCTTCCGGAAAATGTTGTATGGCTTGAGAACAATAATTACTATCTGCCTGTAGGAACTACCCGCGAGATTAATCCTGCCAACGAAAAGCTGATCATGAAAAAATCAGGATTAACGTCTGAGAAAAAGTATTTCTATATGTCTCCTTACGCCAACCAGATGGTGTATGCAGAAAAATATGAGGGAGACGGAATTTTAACAACAAAACTTCCCGATGCTCCAGCTTATCTTGCCAATTCTTTCAGAACAACGTTGGTAAAAAGTGGAATCGGTGTTACCGGAAAAGTAATTCCTAAAATGACGGATGCAGCTCCGGAAAGCAGAAAGCTGGTTTCAGCCTATAAATCGCCTACATTAGGAGATATTATATTCTACACCAATCAACGTAGCGACAATTCTCTGGCAGAAGCTCTGTTGAAAACAGTAGGTTTTCAGAAAATGGGTGACCAAACCTCGGAATCCGGAAGAATAGTAGTAACAAACCACCTGAAAGAGGAAAATTTTGATATGATGGGACTGAATTATATGGATGGAAGCGGACTTTCAAGAAGCAATAATGTAACGCCGATTTCCCAGGTGAAGTTTTTAACATCTTTAATGGATGAGAAATACTACAAGACTTATTTTACTTCACTCCCGGTAGGCGGACAGTCCGGAACACTGAAAAGAATGTTCATCGGTACCGGAAACGGTCAGGTTTTTGCAAAAACAGGAACTCTGAATAAAGTAAAAACATTAGCAGGATATCTGAAGACCAATTCAGGGAAGACTCTTGTGTTTTCTTTGATGGTAAACAATTATTCAGGATCTGTAGATATGGTAAAGAAAAGAATGGAAAAGATTCTTGAGCCGGCTCTTGATCTTTAAAAAATATTATTTTAGTATTCTAAAAACCTTTTAATCAATGATTAGAAGGTTTTTTTTATCTTTGGCAACATCTAATATTCTGAGTATGAGAAATTTTTATCTTTTAATTCTGGGCTTTCTGGTCTCCCAGCAGTTTTATGGCCAGGATCAAAATATTGAAATGAAAGGGCTCATCGCAAAAGAAATGAATGCTTTTGCCAAGAAAATGACCACCTACAATATTAATCCCAATACTTTAAATTATGACCTTCAGTACCAAAGAATGAATGTCACTTTAGATCCTGCAGTATATAATATTTCAGGTTCTGTGACGTCTCATTTCAAACCTAATCAGAATATGAGCAGCATTTATTTTGATCTGTCTGATATCCTGGTCGTTTCTCAGGTGCAGTATCATGGAAGCAATCTTACTTTCCAGCAGCTTCCGACAAAAGAAATAAAAATAGATTTTCCGGCTTCAATTCCGGCGAATGCCCTTGATTCCTTAACGATTCATTATTCTGGTGCTCCTTCTGCTACGCAAAACGCCTTTGCAACCACTACACAAAGTGGAACACCTATTCTTTGTACGTTAAGTGAGCCTTATGGTGCTCAGGATTGGTTTCCAACAAAACAAAGCCTTAATGATAAGATTGAAAGATTTGATTTCAAAATTACAACACCCTCACAGTATAGTGTTGCAGCCAATGGAAAACTGATGTCTGAAACTGTACTTCCGGGAAATCAGAAACTTACTTTCTGGAGAACAGCTTATCCTACATCGGCGTATCTGATTGCCCTTTCCATTACCAATTTCGTTAAACTGAATGATACCATCGGAAATCCGCCGTTTCCGTTCGTGAATTATATTTATCCGTCTACCAATGTGAATGCAACAAGTATGTCTAATATTGAATGGACAAAAACGATCATGAATACTTTCGAAACCTATTTCGGACCTTATCCTTTCCGCAATGAAAAATACGGACATATGGAATTTAAATTTGGGGGAGGAATGGAGCACCAGACCATGTCATCCATGGGAAGCTGGAGCAAAGGTCTTATTGCCCATGAGCTTGCCCATCAGTGGTTTGGTGATAAAGTGACCTGTGGTGCCTGGAATGATATCTGGCTGAATGAAGGTTTTGCCACTTTCGGAGCTGTTCTTGCCAATGAAAAACTATTGATGACCAATGCCGAGTTCAAGAACTTTCTGCTGGGAGAGATTAACAATATTACTTCTGCTCCCGGTGGTTCTACTTACGTTCCGGATTCCGGTCTTTCCAGTGTAAGCAGGATATTCAGTAACAGGCTTAGTTATACAAAAGGAGCTTATATTTTAAGAATGATTAAATGGATCCTTGGTGATGCAGCTTTTTATCAGGCGATAAGAGAATATCACGCAAGACCGAATTTAGCCTATAATTATGTGACAACTGCAGATTTTAATGCATCACTGCTGCAGTCTACAGGAAAAGATTTTACAGGATTTTTTAATGACTGGCTATACGGTGAAGGTTATCCGTCCTATACGACAAAATGGAAGCAGACCGGAAATCAGATCCTTTTTAAAGTTTCCCAAACCCAAAGCAGCTCTTCAGTAAGCTTTTTTGAAATGCCATTACCAATCAAAGTAAACGGAACCGGCGGACAGACTGCTTACTTTGTCCTGGATCATACCTCTGATAACCAGTATTTCCTGGAAACAGTTCCTTTTCCTGTGGCCAGCGTTGAATTTAATTATGAATACCAGATCCTGGAAAAAAACTCTACAGTAGTTCAGGATAATACATTAAGCGTATCATCCGTGGAAAAAGAAGAGTTTGCACTGTATCCAAATCCTGCCAAGAACGAAGTCTATGTAAAAGGAATTGATAAGCCTGTTGAATATTCCATTCATTCTATGGATGGGAAACTGATCAGAAAAGATGTATATCAGCCTGGAAAAGCAATTAGAACTTCAGAACTGGTTCCAGGATCCTATATTTTCACTATTAAGGAAAAGAATATAAAGTTTTTAAAACAATAGCATAAAGTAAATATTCATTTACTCTTCTATTGGTGAAGGGGAGCTGCATGTGAGCTTACAAAATAATTTTAAGTGCCCGATAAACCTTCAGCAATGAAGGTTTTTTATTGAGAACAATTTTTAAAACATCGGATAAAAGATATACAAAGGACGTTCAGCAGATAATAGTACGTATATAAATTCCATTGTTAAATAATTTAATTGTCAAAATGATACTTAAACCTTTCAGATAAGAAAGGTTTTTTGTTTTCTGGATGCTGTTGCTGCTCTTTTTCGGGCAATTTTCACTTTATATCTGAACCATTTTTCTTTAAAGAGCTTTCGCATCATGTTGTCAAAGTTCCTTGTTATTACCATATTTTTGAAGCCGCGCCATTTTTCCAGAAGACTGTTTGGGAGTGCTCTTACAGAAACAGAATAACCTTCAGTTTCATATTGTATATAATGCCACCAGCCGGAAGGAATGTAGAGTGTTTCACCAGGCTGTAATACTGCTTCATAGCCGTCCAGATAGAGCAGAGCCGGAAATTCCCTGTAGTCCGGATCTTTAATATTCGGTAAGCTGTGAAAATTATAAGGGAGTTTATACATAAGATTTGATTGCTCCCAAGGGAAAAGCCAGATCCTTTTGATTCCCTTAAATTGTGTAATAAAAACATGGGACATGTCAATATCAATATGATTTCTGGTAACAGAACCTTCACCTCCAAAGAACATAAATGGCAGCCATTTCAATATTTTCCTGTTCGTAACATCATTATAATGAATGTCATCTTTAAGTTCCGGCCTGATGGTAAGCAGATTAAATAAGAACAGCCTGTGTTCCGTAGGAGCGCTGCTGATCAGATCGAGATATTCAGCAAATGTTGTCTGACCGATTGGGCTGCTTGCCACTTTATCCAGAGATTCCAGTTCGCTTCCATAAATATTGACTTTGTGATTTCCGGCTATTTCTTTGAAATACTCATAATTCCATTTTGTGAATGCTGGACTTTCAGGATCAATAAAGTCCTCCATAATAACAGGAAAGCGCGGTTTCATGTGGTTGTTTATAAATGTTCCGGAACTTATTTTCTTTACTTTTTGTATCGGGCTCAATCTCATAATCCAGAATTTGTAGACAAATATAATTATTATCCTACTAAATTAGTAGACTAATTGTGTTAAAACTAAAATTGAATTGCTGTTTTGAGAATTAAACTGATAAAAGCTGATATTTTAATGCCTTTTTATTAAATTAGCACATCTAAAAAATTACTAAAAATGATCTCTGAAAAATATCTTCAGCATTTACAGAACGAACTGCAAAACATTGAAAATGATGGCCTTTATAAAAAAGAAAGAATCATCTCTTCTCAGCAGAGTGCAGAAATTGAAGCCAACGGAAAGAAGCTGTTAAACTTCTGTGCCAATAATTACCTGGGTCTGTCAAACAATCCGGAAGTAATGAAAGCTTCTCAGGACATGATACAATCTCACGGTTATGGAATGTCTTCTGTACGTTTTATCTGCGGAACACAGGACATCCACAAACAACTTGAGAAGAAAATTGCAGACTTTTTAGGACTTGAAGATACTATTTTATATGCAGCGTGCTTTGATGCGAACGGTGGTGTTTTTGAGCCTTTGTTTACTGAAGAAGATGCTATTATTTCAGACGAGTTGAATCATGCATCTATCATTGATGGGGTACGTTTATGTAAATCGGCAAGATACCGTTATAAAAATAATAATATGGCTGATCTGGAAGCCCAATTGATTGCTGCTTCCGAAAAGAATCATCGTTTCAAGATCATTGTTACGGACGGAGTTTTCTCTATGGACGGTATTGTAGCTGACCTTAAAGGTGTATGTGACCTTGCTGATAAATATAATGCTCTGGTAATGGTGGATGATTCTCACGCTACAGGTTTCATCGGGAAAACCGGCCGTGGAACTCACGAAGCCAATGAAGTAATGGGCAGGGTAGATATTATCACTTCTACATTAGGAAAAGCTTTGGGAGGAGCTCTTGGAGGGTTTACTTCCGGTAAAAAAGAGATTATTGATATGCTAAGACAGCGTTCGCGCCCGTATTTATTTTCAAATTCACTGGCACCCGGAATTGTTGGAGCTGCTTTGAAAGTTCTGGATATGATCACTGAGGATACTTCACTTCGTGACCAGGTAATGGAAAACGCAGAATATTTCAGAAAGGAGATGATGGCTAAAGGATTTGATATTCCTGAAGGCGACGCAGCTATTGTTCCGGTGATGCTGTATGATGCTCCACTTGCCCAGAAAATGGCTGAAAAGTTGATGGATGAAGGGATTTATGTGATCGGATTCTTCTATCCTGTAGTACCGAAAGGAAAAGCAAGGATCAGGGTACAGCTTTCTGCTGCCCATACAAGAGCCCACCTTGATAAAGCGATTGCTGCTTTTGAGAAAGTAGGAAAGGAGCTTGGAGTTATTTCTTAATTAAAAAATTCAGGATATAGATGCTTCGGCTGTGCTTGACATGACAATGTTCATTATTACGTTTGATTTTTAGATGAAAATTAAAACAGTTAGTATAAGCGATGTCATGCTAAGTGAAGCCGAAGCATTTTTATAACTATTTCTAACAAATATTTTTGTTATTAACATTATATTTGCCATTATTTTAAAAAATGCTTTATACAATAATCAAAGCACTGCACATTATCTTCATGGTAAGCTATTTTGCGGGAATTTTTTATCTCGTAAGAATTTTTGTTTACTATAAGGATACAGATGAGTTTGCAGAAGAAAAGAAAAAGATTCTTAGAGAACAGTATACTTTCATGGCCAGAAGACTGTGGAACATCATTACTGTTCCGGCAGGAGTTATTATGACAGTCTGCGGAATTGTCATGATCTTTTTGAATACCGGGCTGATGAAAATGCCCTGGTTCCATTTAAAACTGACTTTCCTGATCGGTCTTGCCGCTTATCATTACTGGTGCTGGAAAAAAGTATTGAAGCTGAAAGAACTGAACGGAGAAACAATCGAAACCCCTAATATAAAGTTGAGACAGGCTAATGAAATCGCAACGTTCATTTTGTTTCTGGTAGTGTTTACAGTAATCCTGAAATCTTCAGCTATTGAATACTGGTGGCAATTAATTGCAGGATTTTTCGTTCTTGTATTTCTGATCATGATGACCGTTAAACTCGTTAATAAGAATAAAAAAAACAAATAATTGTTTAAGCAGAATGTATATACAGATACATTCTACTTTTTACATTTTACAAAAAAACTATGATTGCAATTTTAAAGAAGGAACTTTGGAGTTACTTTGGAAACTGGAGCGCATGGGTGATTATTGCTGCATTCAGTCTCATCACTGCTCTTTTCCTGTTTTTCTTCGAGAATGATTCTAATATTTTCGACATCGGGATGGCTTCCCTGCAGAGCTATTTTGTACTGGTCCCATGGCTGCTGATGTTTATTATTCCTGCGCTTTCTATGAAAACCTTCGCAGAAGAGCAGCAAACAGGAACGCTGAACTGGCTGTTTTCCCAACCTTTAAAAGTTTCAGACCTGGTAGCTGGAAAATTCCTTTCAGTGTGGATTGTTGGGGTTTTATGTCTTATTCCGTCACTGATTTATCTTTATACCGTATACGTTTTAGGAGTTCCTACAGGAAATATTGACCTTGGAATGACTTTCGGAAGCTATATTGGATTGATCGTGTTAATTGCGGCTTTCTCTGGAGTCGGAATTCTTGCTTCTTCGCTTTCTCAGAACCAGATCATGGCCTATCTTTTAGGAGTTTTTATGTGCTTTATCATGTATTTTGGAATAGAACAGCTGGCGAGTTATAAGCTGTTGGGCGGTGCAGATTTTATTCTTCAGAATATTGGTTTTTATCAGCATTTTCTTGGTTTTACGCGAGGTCTTATAGATCTTAGAGATGTGGCTTATTTTATTTTGATCATCGGTGCTACGTTAGTATTGTCCAATCATTTTATCACTAAAAAGAAGTAGCATTATGAAGAAGTTCAATATTAAATCTCCATTAGGAATTTTTTTGATTGCGGTGATACCTTTGGTTATTCTGCTTACGTATTCAGGAATCAGATTAGATTTAACCAAAGAAAAAAGATATACGCTTTCGGATCATACGATAAAGGTACTGGAATCGGTGAAAAAGCCGCTTACCGTTGATGTTTATCTTGAGGGTGACTTTCCGGCAAGCTTTAAGCAGCTTCAGAGCGAAACCAGATTTATGCTGGAGGAATTCAGGAAGATCAATCCGAAGATCGATTTCAAATTCATTGATCCGATTAAAACAAAAATGTCCCAGGATACGCTGATGGCGATGGGAATGCAGCCTTCTGTTCTTCCTGATGTTAAAGACGGAAAGATTTCCCAGATCACTCTTTTTCCTTATGCTGTCATAAAATATGATAAAAGGGGAGTTTCTATTCCGCTGGTTGTACAGCAGGCAGGAATAGATGCCGACCAGCAGCTGACAAGATCTATAGAAGGTCTGGAATACAGCCTGGTTTCCAATATCAAGAATATTGCAGCTAATAAAAGGAAGAAAGTAGGAATCCTGGTGAATCATGACGAACTGGGACCTGAGGAGTTCCATAGCTTTATGCAACTGGCACTGGAAAATTACGATGCAGGACCGATTATCCCCAAAAACCAGACGGAGCTTACCCAGGAAGATCTTCCTTTGCTGAAACAGATGAGTGCTCTGGTCATTGCAAAACCTAGAAAAGCGTTCACAGATAATGAAAAATTGATCCTTGACCAGTTTATTATGAACGGCGGGAAAACGCTTTGGATGATCGATGCGGTAAATGCTGAAATGGATACGTTGACAAGATCCCAAAAGATAATGCCTTTTCCGGTGGATATCAATATGACGGATTTCTTTTTCAACTACGGAGTCAGGATCAATCCGGCTTTGGTGAAAGATGTAAAGAAATTTGCACTTCTGAAACTGGTAACCGGTGAAGTAGGAGGGAACCCACAGTATACAAGTCTGCCGTGGCCTTATTTTCCATTGGGAATTGCTGAGAATGATAATCCGATCACGAAAAATATCAACCCTGTAAAATTTGAGTTTCCAACTTCCATTGATACTTTGGGCGGAAGAAAAAATATTAAGACAAAAGTACTTTTTGAATCCAGTGAGAGAACACTTTTGAAACAGGTTCCCAACTATGTGGACCTGAAGGAAATTGCAAGTGTAGACAGTTTGGGACAAATGGAAAAGCCAAGCACACCGAAGATTTTTGCAGTTGCCCTAGAAGGGAAATTCAACTCTGCCTACGCATCAAGAATTGAAAGAAAAGGATATCCCGGTTTCAAAAGCCAGAGCCCTGAAAACAAAATGATCATCATTGCAGACGGTGATGTCGGAAGAAACAAAATGCACAAAGGCGAGCCACTTCCGATGGGAATTGACCGTCTTACGAATCAGGAGTTCGGAAACGAACAGTTTCTGAGAAATGCACTGGATTATCTTCTGGATGACAGCAACCTGATGGCTCTTAGAAACAGAAACATAGAAGAAAGACTGCTGGACCGAAACCGCATTACCGAAGAAAAAACAAACTGGCAGTGGCTGAATTTATTACTGCCTTTGGTAGTGATCAGCCTGCTTGGAGGATTGTTCTTCTGGCTGAGGAAGAGGAAGTTTGGATAAGAATATAAAAAGAAAAACCACTGCGAAAAGCAGTGGTTTTCTATTACCGGGTTGAGAAGTGATACTTTTACAACAAAAACTACCACGGACTAATTCCGCTTTCGTCCTCTATATCATTACTGTAGAACTGTCCTGTCGGTGCATTATCATTGGTCAGCGTATGTTTTAGGATAAAAGAGGCTGCACTTTCTACAGAACCGGGGCCGCTGTGGTGATTGAAATCTGTAGCGGTATAACCCGGATCAATAACATTGACTTTAAAAGCAGAGTCTTTCAACTCGTAGGCTAAAACGGTAGTATAAGCATTTAAAGCTGATTTGGACGGGCCATATGCTGCCGTTTTCACTCCATAATACTTCCAGTCCTGATCGTTATGTAAAGTTAATGATCCAAGTCCCGATGTGATGTTACTGATTCTTGGAGTTTCTGATTTTTTAAGCAGTTCCAAAAATGCCTGGGTAACGCTGATTACTCCGAAAAAGTTGGTGTCAAACACGTGTTGAATGTCCTGCACGGATGTTTCTGCTGCAGTTTGAGGATTTACTCCAAGAATTCCGGCGTTATTGATCAGAATATCCAGCTTTCCCTGTTCTTTTTCAATCAGGTCTTTAGCGGCTGAAACTGAATCCGGATTGGTGACATCTATTTCGATGGCTTTTAGATTCTGAAAACCTTTTCCGTTCAATTCGCTTACGGCAGCTTCTCCTTTCTGAAGATCACGGCTTCCTAAGTAAACGAATAATCCTTTTTCTGAAAGCTGTTTGGCAGTTTCAAGGCCAATGCTTCTGTTGGCTCCTGTAATTAATGCTGATTTCATTTTTTTGATTTAATTAATGGTGTAAAATTCCGTCAATCAGATTTAATCTTGTTTGCCAAATGGCAAAAAGTAAAAGAAGATTGAAAGTGGTTGCCAATTGCTGATAAGAAAATAACCACAAAAGGCACAAAAGCTTTTGAAGCTCAATACATAACACATATAAAGAGCACAGACTTTTTATGAGAACCTTTG
This sequence comes from Chryseobacterium elymi, assembly GCF_003385495.1. GTDB lineage: Bacteria > Bacteroidota > Bacteroidia > Flavobacteriales > Weeksellaceae > Chryseobacterium > Chryseobacterium elymi. The sequence goes on from NZ_QNUH01000030.1 coordinate 18,198, forward strand.
ATTTTCTGCTCTTGTGATCTTAGTGTTTCAAAGTATTTCAACCAGAGGCTAAGATTTTTTTTTAATTAACCTGATACTTCTTTTGTGGTAAAAGCAAGCATTTAGAGTTTTAAACAGCTTTGTTAATGGTGCTTCGTCTAGTATTTACCAATATTTTTTCTGATTCTGCTGAGTGAAGACTGTGTAACACCAAGATAGGATGCAATATAGGAAAGCGGAATTCTGTTGACCACATTAGGATATATTTCCAGAAATTTAAGATAACGGGTAGTGGCATCTTCCGAAACCAGCGGACTTCTTCTTTCCACTTTCTGAATGAGTGCCCTTGAAATAATTTTATGAACAATGGCTTCCCATCCGACAATGGTCTGTAAAAGCTCGAGCCAGTCCTTTCTCTGAAAAACAATAAGCTTACAGTCGGTAACAGCCTGCACATAGGTACTGGAACAGATCTCATTGTCAAAACTTTCCAGATCCACGACAAGGTTGTTTTCTTCAATAAAATATTTGGTGATTTCTTCTCCTTTGTTATTATAATAGCAAACCCGCAGGATTCCGTCCACAACAAATGCAACCTGCCGTGCAATTTTTCCGGCTTCTGAAAAATATTCATCTTTTGGAAGATCTATTTCCTGTGCCTTACTTGCCATAAAGTCTATCTGCTGCTGGTTCAGATTTCCAAATCTTAAAATAAAATCAAACAGTTCTTTCATGAATGCAATTTAGCTAAAGTTGTTTTTGAAGTATTTGCCATTTGACAAAAAAGGATCTGCAAATAACAGTGATCCGCTATTTTTTAATTAAATAATTTCCTGAATTCTAACGGTGACTGGTTCGTCTTCTGCTTAAACAGTTTACTGAAAGACTGCGGATGCTCGAATCCCAGCTCATAGGCAATTTCACTTACTGACAGGTGAGTGGTGCTGAGGCGTTCTTTAGCCCTGTCGATGAGTTTATTCTGGATGTGCTGCTGCGTGTTTTGCTGGGTATGAATGCGCAGTAACGATCCCAGATAATTGGGTGAGATATTCATTTCTGCAGCGATGGACTTTACTGAAGGAATTCCGTTTTCCAGCAGATTGCCACTGTCAAAATACCGGGAAAGCACCTCCTCAAACCTTTCCAAAAGCTCGTGGCTGGATTTTTTCCGGGTGAAAAACTGCCGTTCATAAAAACGTTCAGAATAGATAAGCAGAAGCTCAATCTGGGCGGCAATCAGTTCCTGAGAGAATTTATCGATGTTCGACTGGTATTCACGCTCTATGTTTTTCAGAATATCTACAACAATTTTTTCTTCCCGATCCGAAAGGAAAAGCGCTTCATTGATATCATACTTAAAAAAGTCATAAGATTTTATCTTTTTTGCAAGTTGAGTATTCCATAAGAAATCCGGATGAATCACCAGCAGCCAGCCTGTAGGTTCCACTACAACATCAGGTTTTATTTCCAGTTTCAGAAACTGAAGCGGTGAAACAAAACACAAAACTCCTGAATCAAAATCATATTCCTGCTGACCATAGTTGAACTTAGCATTTACGTTGCGCTTGAGCCCGATGGAGTAAAAATTCTGAATCCATTTCAGCTCACTGTCATCCGTAGGGTAGTTGACCTGGCTGTAATCAATCAGGCTGATCAGAGGATGGTCAGGATTGGGAAGGTTACAGAATGCATGAAATTCAGAAATTGAATTGAAGCGGAATGGAGGTTTCATAGTGCTAATTTAGAGGTAAATTGTACAATGTACAATGTAAAAAGTAAATGTATTTATGATTGATGCTGTTACTTGGGCTTAGCCTTTGCTCAGTTTAATATATTGTGAGTTTTTTGGTCATCAATACATAAAAAGTGGATTGGGATGTTATATCCTTCGGCTTTGCTCAGGATGACATTCTGATACATTATGTTTTTCTATAAGAAGCATATGCGTTCGATTGTTACAGTCATCCTGAGTCCGGCCAAGGAGTGTTGGATTTGAGATCCGGATGTACAGGGAATTATATCACTGTAGACATTGTGAGGGCTTCCCATTGTTTTGCATCACCGGTAATGGTCTTTATTTTTTCGTTCAGGAAATCTGAAGTACCGCTTCCCAATAAGAAATGAACCGGTGGATTCTGTTCTTCACTAAGTGCAATGATGGCTGCTACTCCTTTTTCCGGATCATTGGGCTGGTTGCCATTAATCTCGTTAAGATGTGCCTGTTCAGAGATTCTGGCCGTTTCATAAACGGGGATTGGATTTTCCGGTGTTTTTACAGAATCTTTACTTAAGAAATCTGTACGGAAATAGCCCGGATAAACGACAGTCGCATGAACTCCGAACTCTTTAATCTCTTCAGCCAGAGCTTCGGTAAATCCCGCTACGGCGAACTTTGTGGCGCAGTAGATTCCCCAGCCCGGAAAATTTCCGGAATAACCTCCGATAGAAGAAATGTTGAATATATGCCCGGATTTTTGTTCACGAAGATAGGGTACTGCATTCCTGATCACATTCAGTGTTCCAAATACATTAACATCAAAGTTGGCTCTGGCTTCACGGTCTGTCAGCTCTTCCAGAGTACCAATCTGTCCGTATCCGGCATTATTGACCACCACATCAAGCTGTCCGAAATGATCTATCGTTTTTGATATCGCTGACTGCACCCCTTCATTATCGGTCAAATGAAGTTCGATAGGTAAAAATGCTTCAGATTTTTCTCCGATTTCTGAGATTAAAGCCTGTGCATTTCTGGTAGCCGCTGCTACATGGTAGTTATTTTCTATTAATTTTTTTACTAAGGCTAATCCCAGCCCTTTTGAGGCTCCTGTTACGAACCATACTTTTTTTGTTTCCATTTTTATCGGGTTTATAATAATGGGACAAAGATCGTGGGATATGAAGCAGCAGACGTAGCCCAATCAATGAATGATGTAACCGGATCGTGAATTTGAATAAAGAAGCCCGTAAGTTTTCTCTCTTTGCAGATTACGGACTCTTACGCTATAGAAGATGCATTACCTCTTTGTTCACTAAAGAAAGGCTTGGATTTTAAACTCTGAACTGTAATTTTTCGTATGAAAAGGTAAACTTATGAAGAAATTGAAAATGTTTTGAACTTCCAAAAAACATATGTACATCTTTACGGAAAAACAGGGATCAGACCCGGAATAAAACGGCGTATATTACTATTTTAGCAGCTTCCAAAAAAGAATACTGAAAAACTGTAAAAGTAAAATTTTGATAAAGCCTATTTACAGAATAGGATAAAAAATAAAAGGAGTACATTAATGTTGCACTCCTTTGTTTTTTATGGCTCGAGTCCTGGACCACCACATGAATTATAAGGAACGCATGTTAATTTATCATTTACAAAACATAGTCTAACGCAATCTGCGCCTCCAACAATTGTTTTTAATTCTGCTTTTGCAAGCTTTTTTAAATTTTTCATATTAATAATTATTTTATGTTGTAGAACAAATCTCAAAAATAATTATTACATAATCGTCAAATTAACACATTTTAACATTCAATAAATTATATATTATTTTCATTGGTGAGAGAGAGGAGAGGGCGAATCCCTGTGGGGCTAAAAAAGCAATCTTCTGATTTTATTATTTTGAATACTTACTCAGTCGTGTGATAGCAGGGTATTTTATCTTTCTTTTTACAAATATAAAACTCAGATTGTTATTAAACACAAAACCACTGCAAAATAGCAGTGGTTGTTACTTATTACTTCACCATACGGAGCGGAGGGGTTTTTAATATGTACAAAGAACAATAAAATTATATACAAAGTGAAAAACTATTGGATAAATAAGATTTCTTTCTTTTATATAAATTAAAGATGTTATTATTCCAAGAATTAAAGCGTAAAAAACTTGTTCTATTGAAGGCAAATGAATAAGACTAAATAAAACTGAAATAATAATAGTAATAAATATTGGCGAAGCATTTTTTCTTAATAAGTATTCTATTGGTAAGCCTTTATTAATGATTTCCTCATAAAAAGGAGCTACGAAAATAGCACTTAATAAAAAATAATTATTATTTTGTGACCAGTGGAAACTATATTCAGTAATATTTTGATTTTTAATAAAAACTATGATAAAAGAATAAATTATACTTCCCACTAACAAAAGTAATATTTTTTTTACTGAGACTTCCTTAAATTTTAGATAGTCAAATATTTTTCTATTTATAACAATTGCTATAATAAATATGAAAGCAACAAATAATCGACTATAAATTACACTTAAATCATAATTAATTCTATTATCATATCCACCTAATAATTTTATAAATATAAAATTGATTATAAAATCTAATAAAAAATATAAAATTATTAATAAAACCAAATAGGCATAATTACTTCTTCTTTTCATTATTATCTGTTTTTTTATTGTGCCATAATAAGTGATTCAATGCAACTCCCATTCTGTAACCATCATATGCTGATTTGTTTGATGGTCCTGGTACAGTTCCTACAGGTCCTGGACCTGCAGTCGATGGAGGACACTCTGAACAGTATTTCTCCGCACCGGTTCCTGAAATAGCTTGACCGACTTTATTTGTAACACTTCCTACTGTAGTAGGTTCTTTTTCAGGTGCTTTAAAATCCTGTTGAGCAAATTCTTTAGCATTGAAAGAAAATTCCATTTCTGGATTATTGAATTTATTATAATTGTCTTGAGAAAACTTATCTACACCATATATCTTAGCACCATCTATTAACTTTGCATCTACAACAAGCCCAAATCCAGATTCCTTTCCTATAGTCTCATAACTTACATTTCCTGCTTCTGCCCATTCTCCAGTTGCTGTAACATTTCCTCCTACTTCTAAATTAACTTCTCCTACCGCTGCTTTATCAGAGTTTACCAGTGTGACAGTATGGGAAGCTCCTAAATATTCTTCTCCATTTGTAAGTTTTGTGTTTGCATTTAAAGAATTTAAACTTGCATCATACACATAATTTCCTTGTTTATCTTTAAACCAATCTGTTCCTTGTCTGCCATCTGAATCAATAAATCTTATAGGATTATTAAATGCATAATTATAAGGACTATGTCTTCTCATCTTCTCCGCCAACGGATCTATTACTCCCCATCTTCCAATATCCGGCATGTAAAATCTTGCTCCATAATCATACTGTCCCGTTTCCTGCTGTAATTCTTTACCATTATATTGATAAGTAACCTCGAAAAATACGAGTTTTTTTTACTTATTTTGATTCAAATTTTTCAATGTTATAATATCCACCTCCATAATCATTCATTGTAATTAAATATCCATTTAAAAACATTTCGTAAAGAACTGTTTTTAAACTTGACATACTAGGTAGGTCTTTTGGAATCAATATAAAAGATTCTTGTTCTGACTTTAAATATCTTTTTTTTATATTTTCAATATTCATATTTGATATCTTTTTATCAATATCATAAATATTTAAAAAATAACCTTTATTCTTATATATATCTATCTCCTCTATTTTTAATGGATTATTCTGAGTAAATAAGTCTGTTAAAAAAGCATTCAAGTTATTTTTATAAGTTTCAACATAATGGTCTTGATAAAGTTTATATAAAAAAGTTATATTGGTTTCTATAAGTTTATCATCGTCAGTTTTGAAATATAAATAATAATTGAAGTAAGGAGAAGGCAGTCCATTTTCTATAGAAGCGAGTCTCTCTATATATTCTGGATTTGCTTTTTCATTTTTGCACGAATATAATATTAATCCGAAAGAAAAAATTAATATCAGGTATTTTATTTTGTATCTCATAACTATATATTATTTTTTCTTCTTATCATCTTCTGGCACATTATAATTTGGTGGATTAGGATTAACCGGTATTCCTCCATAAGTTGTTCTCGCAGGTAATCCTTCTATTTTTCGTGCTTCATTTTCAGTTTTCACAGCCCTTTGTTCAGATGGGTTATCTGCATCACTAGTATTGGTTGCATCGGATTGATTATTAGTATCTTTATCATATTGATGTTGCATTTCGTGAGCTATTGTACTTAAATCAGAATTTGGAACACCTTCCATTTTCTTAAATCTATCTTTTTCTTCTTGACTTGAAAGATTAAATATAGTTTGAGAACCTCCGTCTGGAGTTCCTTGTACACCTGAACCTTGATTTGGAGTTTGGGGGTCAAAAATATAATGCTTATTTTCACTATTTTCAAGTTGATGCAACATTCCTTTTAGAACTTTGCTATCTGAATGCTCAATTTTTCTATAAGCTCTTGCCAATCTAAATAAATTTTGACTTACTTTATCCTTTCTACCATCGTATTTTTGTCCTTTTTTATCTCCATTTAAATAATAAAAATTCTCTTTATTATATTTTAAATGTACCTGGTTTTTTTCATTTACCACTTGTACAAAAATAATATCTCTTCCATCTGGGTCAATGTAATTGATCGGATTGTCTACAGCATAGTTATAAGGCGACCATCTTCTGTATTTTTCTGCTTTCTCGTCTATTACACCCCATCTTCCGATATCCGGCATATAAAATCTCGCGCCATAATCATACATCCCAGTCTCTTGCAATTCCTTACCATTGTACTTGTAATTTTTATAAGAACCCGCCCCGAAGAATGCGTTTCCAGATTTCAAATGATTCATCCCAAAAGGATAATAATCGTTGCTGTCTACAATTTCAAGAGCGCCTGCGCTGGTTCTTCCAAAGCTTACCCTTTTGTATTTCCAAAATAATTTTTTATTGTAAACCACCGCAATTGCAGTGGTTTATTTTATCTGCTCAAAGTCACAGACTTTGCGTAGCGGGGGATTTCTTCCAAATTATATTATTCTATTATACAAATATTTTGTCTTTGCTCGGCAGAATAATAGTGATTATATTTAATAATAGTCGAATCATTTAAAATATACTCATTAGGCGAATCAACACCATGTTGTATTAAATCACTTACTGGAATTATTTTAAAAGAATACTTCTGCCCTAATTTTATTTTTTTACATTTATTAGTGCCAATTCCTCTAAATACCTCTATAATATCATTATTATCTGCTATTAATATCCTCACATCTTTATTTTCTTTAAAAGAGATTATTTTTCTTGTAATAGAAATTGGCTTTGAACTGATAACTGTATTTTTTGTCTGGCAGTTACACAGGATAATTGAAAATAATAAGAAAACTATTTTTTTCATAAAATTATTTTTTTAATCTTTTATCATCAGTATACACTTTAAATAAAGGTGTTGTTTGAATTTTTCCATTGGCATCCTTTTTTCCAGCAAATCCTTCATAATATTTTCTAGGATTTGTGCTGCCAGTTTCAAATCTTGTTCTAGCTGATATAACAATATTATCTTGTGGCATCATGCTTCTTGTCATATCATGGAACTTATTAAAAACAGGATTAGGATTACCAGAAGTACTAATAGAAACATCACTTTTGGTTTTAAAAGATTCTTGTGTAATAAGAACATTTTCTACAACCTCATGGGTCATTCCTGTTCCTTTAGGAGCTTCTGAAAAGTTTTCTGCATTTCCTAATACTTCAGGATTTGTATATTGAGTTCCTGTACTGGTGTTTGTTGTGGAGTCATAATCAGCTCCACCAAAAGACCCACCTGGAATTAATCCTCCACTAGGAGTTACATTATTATTATCAGCAATAATTCTGGAATCAATATTAGTATTCTTTATGCCATCGTATAGAACCTTATCTGTTGCAGACAATTTATTATAATCACTTTTACTCAAATTTGCAGTACTCAACTTGCCATTTGAATCCTTTGTCATAGCAAGACTACTATTTGCGTTTAATTGCTCAAGTGCCTTATCTGCTAAATTTCCCAAAAGATGAATATCTTGGTTTTGCATACCATCAGGGTCTATAAATCTGATTGGATTGTTATAAGCGTAAGTGTAAGTACTCCATCTTCTGGAAGTTTCTGCCAATGGGTCTATCACTCCCCACCTTGCTACATCAGGCATATAAAATCTCGCTCCATAATCATACATTCCGGTCTCTTGGAGTTCCTTGCCATTGTACTTATAATTTTTATAAGAACCCGCCCCGAAGAATGCGTTTCCAGATTTCAAATGATTCATCCCAAAAGGGTAATAATCGTTGCTGTCTACAATTTCAAGAACTCCTGCGCTGGTTCTTCCAAAGCTTACCCTTGCATTTCCAAGGTGGTCTTTGTAACTGTAAATATAC
>NZ_QNUH01000031.1 GCF_003385495.1 Chryseobacterium elymi
TTTCGAGGTCACTTCCGTAATGTTACCGTTGTATTTCCCTGTAGAGCCCTGGGTGGTATTCTGGGGATTAAAATATTTCAGCTCATAGCCGAAAAGCTTGGTTCCGAGTACAGCCGGATCATTGATCTTAGTAAGCGCACCACGGATGTCATACTGATAATCGATGCTTTGCAGTCCGCCCCCCACTTTTTTATTGGAAAGCTGTGAAAGTTCATTATAGGTATTTTCCGTTAACAGTTCCACAGGACCGCTGTCTACCTGATGACGGTGCTTCGTTACCCGGTTCTGGTTGTCGAAATCAAAGCTTTGGGAGATTACCTTTTCGGTATCTGTAGCCAGTCTTTTGTGATACACCTTCGTCTGTTTGGCCATTCCCGCAAAATCCAGTTCTGATTCTGTTCTGGTGGTTCCACCCAAATGATTAATGCTGTACGTGCCTATTGCTCTTCCTTTTTTATCATAATAGACATAATTTTTGGTCCAGTTATCATCCTCTATATTTTTTATAAGGCTCAGGGTAGGCATCGCCTGGGTATTCACCGGAGCATTCTGGGTATCCGTAATCACAGCCTGTCCCAATAGGGTGGAAGGAAAAGCCGGGTTGAAGCTGTAGGAAGGGTAGGTGTCGTAATAGTTTACAGAGAGAAGCTTTACCCAACCCTCCACAGGATAGGTTCCATTCGGATCATAGTATACATCCATGCCTTCACGGTTAAAGAACACAGATGAGGTTCTGCTTACATTATTACTGCCATAAGCCTCAGCATTAGCCTGCTCCAGGCTTCTTTCTCCTCCTGAGAAAACTCCTGTAAACACTACTCTCCCGAAGCTGTCATATTTGGTATACAGCCACTGTCCTTTCATTCTCAGATTGGCATCCTGAGTAGCTACTAACCGGTCCTGTTGATCATAAAGCATATATTCCCAGCCTTTCCCCGGAACTTTTTTCTCCACCAGTCTTCCCAGCCCATCATAGCGGTACTGGTAACACAGCTTGTCCAGCATCGCCTGATCGGGAGCCGAAGTGCCCACCGCCAGTGGCGGAATCACATACACCAGCTGGCCATATTCATTGTGGAGATAGTAGGTATCTACATTCTGGGTACCGTCATTTTTTCTCACCAGTAGAGTCTGTCCTTTTCCATTCTTGAATTCCGTGGTGATATTTCCATCCGGATCGGCAACGGAAGTTTTCATCAGCTGGTTCGCAGCATAAGAGCCTGAAAGAGAAATGCCGGAATTCGTTCTCCCTTCTATCCATGTCGTCGTGATCCCATATTTCTTTACTTCACCAGCTGCGTTGGTCCCGTAGGCCATATTGGCGGGCTTCTGGGACCAGGCGGTTCCTGCCGGCACAACCTGGCTTACTCTTGTGGTAAACAGATCGTCATAGCGTTTTTCAGCATAGATCTTTTCACTTCCGTATCCGGCAGAAGGCGCATTGGCCAGCGGATTGGTATAGATGGCTCCATTCGCCGTGCCCGGCTGGGGAACAGGAAGATAGCTTTTGGCCTGCCTTCCTTTTGCATCGTATTCTATAGGAACCACCACATCTCTTCCAAGCGGTGTTGCTTTGATGGCAACACTTTGGATAGGTCTTCCTAATCCGTCAAAATACTGCACAGATTCTGATTTTTTAATACAGTCTCCATCCAGACAGTTTTTGGTATAGATATAGTTCTCAGTGGTACTGGGAGTTGTTTGCGCGAAAGAGAGCCCCGCTACAAACAATATATGGAATGCTGTTATAATTTTTTTCATGATTTTTTAGTGTTTGTAGTTGTACTGGTTCTCCTGTAGTGTTTTTCCGTCTGCATCCTTTACCCGGATCAGTCTGCCCGCATTGTCATAGATATTTACCGTTCTGATGCCATTAGCTGATATAGACTGGGTAACTCCAATCAAAGGATCATAAGTGGTTGCTGTAACACCGAAATTCTTCAGGGCAGGATCTTTTCTAAGATTTTCCAGGGCCTGTATAAGCGCAGGTTCATTAGCCGGATTATCACGATCCGCGTTGGAAGCGGCTATGGCAGCCGTCACCGTAGAAAGGGAGGCTACCTGGGAATAAGAGGCTCCTGAAATAACAGCAATAGGCAGGGTCTGGTAATATCCCCAGATTGTGGTTGTAGGAACTCCGTTTTTCCCGGTTACCTGGACCAGATTCCCTTTGCTGTCATAAACATCGAGTGTGGAAGCGGTAAAAGGACTCTGGTTCTGCCTGTTGTACCCGATCATAGAACTCGGGTATACATTAGCTGAATGATCAAATTTAGTTTCAGATTTTCCGATGGTTTTACCTCCTTCTTTTACTTCTGTTTCTACCGGCATTCCTGTCATATTAGCAGCCAGCAGCTTGGTGAGGTTTTTATCCTGGGCATATTTATAGAAGCTTTCAGTCACCGTTCCGTCTGCAGCTGTAGTTTTTGAAGAGGAAAGTTTGTAATTATCTGCTCTTACATTGTTTTCACTTGAAGTTTGCAGGAAAGATGCTGCAGATCCTGAAGGATAGGCTATGGAAGTGCTCTTTGTCTGGCTGATAAATGCTGTTTTGGAGTAATAGCCTTCATCGGTCTGATAATCAACATTATCTGCGATGCCAAATGTATACTGATAATCATCTTTTCCCAGAAGCTGGCTGGTCTCACTATACATTTCTTTTTTCTCCAGGATCCCTGATCTTAAGAGGTTGTAGTAAGGCTGGAAATTAACGGTATTACCATTAACCGTAGTCTGATACGAGGGATAATCCTTATCCAGTTTGAAATAGTATTTTGCATACCCGTTTCCTGAACCATCTGTTACTTTTACGTTTTTGAACAGGATTCTGCTGTCTTTAGAAGTATAGCCGCTTGAAGCGTTGGGAACAGAGAAATCATCATAGCTATATGAAACTGATGCTACCGGTGTGCTGCTGCTCAGGTCATTGTATCTTTTGATGGAACGGATTCTGTATGATGTAGATGGACTTGCATTACGGTAAGGACCGGGCTTTGCCACGACTTCTATCAGCCCAAAATTAACCTGTCCGTTCTGCATCGGTACATTGGCGGTGATAGTATACTGACCGGGATAGTTATAAAATTTTATCCCGCTTCCTTTCTGGTTGGTGGTCAGTACCTCAGTCCCTCTTTTCAGGGTATAGGTGATCCTTTTATTCTCAGGTACGGGAGGAAGGAGAACAGGCTCTCCGGTATTGGGATCAACTGAAGTATAAACGTCGCCGTAATTTACCCAGAATGTTTTTTTCTTTGAAGGATCCCCCGGGATCGTAAAAGAATAAGTCAGGGTTTGATGGGTATCAAAGCTGAAATTTAAAAACTCCTGCTGGTCCTGTGTACATGAGTCTACATAATCCAGGGTCAGGGATTCCAGATAGGCCGCAGAGCTTTTATCGGTATAGGTCTCTGCATTTTCATACCCATACTGGGTAACTCCTTTTGTAGGATAAACAATCCTGTTAAGAACACCGGATGGATTCACCTGTACGCTTCCCTGGCAGGATCCGCCTGGCGAAGCTTCCAGGCTGAGAGGGTTATAAAGAAATGCGGTCTCTTCAAGGATATTCTGCCCGTCCATTTTCTTTATTTTATCCAGCTGTCTTTTTTTGTAGGTAGCATCCCCCGGATATGGCGGAAAAGGATAAGAATAGTCAAAGGCGTATTCTGCGACTTTACCGTAAAAATTATTCAGCATTACTTTCTTAATGCTGTAAGGATCATTCATGGTTTTTTCCAGGGTCTGGTCGTAATCATAAACGATCTCAATATTTCCAAGAGCAGTATTTATTTTCTGAAGCTGGCAGCTTTTATACAGCAATGTTGTATTATCAGTATCGTACTTTGTATTTTTCTGATAGGTGAAATTTGCGGTTTCCACCCCATCGGCATTGGTAATTCTGGTCAGGAAAAAGGCTGATTTGTATTCCCATCCCCAAAGCCCTTTTTCATCATAAAAATGATCATAAACGGCTGCTGTAGAATAATCATTAAAATAATAGGTGCTGCCATCATCATCGGTAATCGTAAAGGAATCTATAATCAGCGTAGCGGTATTATTCTGTTTTGTATACGCTATTTTAACATGGTTCAGAGGAGTAAGATCCACAAGACGAAAAGTATTCTGCTGGGTATCTCTTTCTATTTTAAATTTCCCCGAAAACCCGGGAAGGCTGTAATAGTATTCATCATCGAAGACGTTTTTTTCATAATGAGCGCTTGCTGCATTCTGAAACGCTTCATCCACCATAACCCCGTTGATCTTTCTTGAGATAACCCCGCCTTTGAACATGGACCAGCCCGTTCCAACTTCGCCTGCTGCATCGTCCGTAGAAACACCTGTTGGATTATAGCTCAGCTGCAAGCCAAAATTTGACCCTCCATATCCTGAAAGACTCATGAGCGGAACGGAAATTTCGGGTATACCCACCGCTACTGATGGCGGAGTATCTGTATGCCTGGCAAGGGAGGCAAGTGAAGGGACCGGATTGGAAGTATCTCCAAAGTTAACACCCTGAAACTGGTGCTGTGCCTGGAGATGACCATATAAGCCTACCAGGCTTATAAGACACATGTAGATTTTTTTCATTATTTATGTTTATTTTTTAATTATTTTGGCGTTAGCCGTTTTATTCGTATCAGTCTTAACAGTAACCAGATAAGCCCCCTGAATTAAATTCTGAGTATTGATCTTCGTCACCTTATTCTTAGTTTTTAAGCTCTGAAGCTGTCTTCCCCCCATGTCATACAACATAATATCCGCTTCTTTAAAGTCAAAGCCTATTTCTACATAAGCATAATCTGAAACAGGGTTTGGATAGATCTTGATGTCCTGTTTTTCGATCAACTGGTCGATTTGTTTATCCCCCAGTTTTATGATTTTCCAGTTTTCTTCTCCAAGCGTATCGGCACTAGTTCCTGCTAAAATGATCGAGCCATCTCTGTTTAATTTGATGTCTGAAAGCCTTTCTTCTCTCTTACTGGACTCGCCTTTTACATGTTTTCTCCACTGCTCATTCCCGTTCTGATCCAAATATAGCATCCAAAACTTTTCATCATCAGCTTTAATCCTTTCTTCGGATTGCGTGTAGCCACCAATCAATACTCCCTTTGTATTTTTGTCATCAGCAGAATGTAAAACACTCATTCCCATTAAAACGTCTCTGCCACCAAAATTGTAGGATTTCTGCCACTGCTCGTTGCCTTTTTCATCAAGGGCAACCAGCCAAAGGTCAGTTTTTTCCTCTATTCCCACCGTTTTATTGCCGGATATTTCTGATCTGGATTCTCCACCGATGACATATCCATTTGAAGTCAAAGCCAGTGTTCTCAAATGGTCATCAGCTGTACCACCGTAGTTTTTCTCCCATTGAACCTTACAATTTTTATCCAGTTTGATAATGTGAAAATCTCCTTCGCCGTAGTTCTCTGTCTTTTTTGTTCCTCCAACACCACTCCTGGAATAGATCCCTAGCAAGGCACCACCGTCTTTGGTGGGAATCATCTTTTCAACTTCATCCAATCCTTTTCCTCCTAAAATAGACTGGGAGAGTTCTTTTCCGTCTTTGTCCAGTTTTATAATCAAAACATCTTTTGAACCGTGGCCTTTAGCTGAATTCTGAACATTTCCGGCTACAAAGAATCCTAAGTCTGTCGTCTGAATAACTGATCTTGCTTCTTCATCGGATGCTGACCCTAAAGTTTTCTGCCAGATTTGATCACCAAATTCGCTAAGCCTTATCAACCATAGGTCTGAACCTCCTTTAGACTCGTCTTTCTTATCCAGACCTTTCCCTGAATAAGAAGTTCCCGCCAGAAGAAATCCTCCTTCCTGGCTGGCGATGGAAGCAGATAAGTAATCATGGTTATTTCCTGAGAAATATTTTTCCCAAACCTCCTGACCCTGTTGGTTTAATTTGACTAAATGGAAATCGTAGCCGTTATTTTGTTTCTGGTTTGAGGTCCCTGAGCCTATTGAAGGATTGGATTGAATTGAGCTTCCCGTGATCAGATACTGCTGATCTATTGTTGTGGTCACCTGGCTTAGAAAATCCTGCGTAGAGGATTTGATGTCCCGCTGCCATGCTACCTCTGTTTCCTGGGCCGAAAAATTCAGGAATACACTCAGGGCGAGTGCGAGTGTGTAATTTTTTTTCATATCTGTTTATTTTTTGCGAATTTAATAATTATATTTTAATTCTAAGCATAGGGAAAACCCCATATTTTAATTATGGTTTTTAGCCCGATAAATACTGTTTTTCATAAGTGTTATTTTTAATGTCATTGTTTTACTTTATTTCTATAACAAAGGTATAATCACAAGACGACAAAGCGTGTCGTATTAAATCTTATATCTTAAAATTTCCGAAAAAAATCTCACTTATCTGTAAGCTGTGAAATATAGTTTTACAAACGTAAAAGAAATTTTCTTTCAATATCATCGGTATTTTGCTATTTTTGAACAAAATATTGATATTATGAGTATAGGTGCCAAAGTAAAAAGATTTAGAGAAACAAGAGGTCTTTCCCAGGATGAATTAGCATTACGTTTGGATGTGGCACAAAGTACCATTTCCAGTATAGAATCTGATAAAAATATACCGAACTCATTATTACTGAATAAAATTGCCAGGGAACTGGAAGTAGATATTAATGAGCTTTTAAATGAAGGTATTCAGGTTAATATATCAAATAATAAATTCAGTGACTTATCCAGTGCGGGTACAATTAATCAATATAATCCGGTGTTTAATATGCAGTCACCTGAAATTGCTGAAAGTATACTGAAAAATCAGGAACAGCTTACCAAGCTCATTGAATCTCAAACCAAATTGATTGAGAACCTGTTCAAAAAATAATCTTGTTTTATAGTTCTGAGCGAAGTAGAAGCATTTATTTTGTAACTATTTCGCCAAAAGTCCGCGGCTTACGGTAAAATCTCAGCAAGCTTTTTAGTCAGATTTCTTCTTGAGAACTGTTCAATATTCTGAGTGTTTTCAAGAAGATTTCCATTTTTCCAGAGTTCATATTTCTCAAGGATAAAATCTTTGACTGCTTTAGAATCATCATAACCGAAATGTTTTCCTGAAGCAGTTTCAGCAAGAATCCTGGAAACATCAGCTTCATCGGGACCGAAAGAAATGATTTGTTTTCCGGTAGCAAGATATTCAAATATTTTCCCGGGAATAATTCCTTTAGAAGATTCATTTGGAAAATTGGTGATCAGTAAAAGATTTGACTGTGCCATCTCTTCCACAGCTTTGTCATGAGAAATATAGCCGAGGTTCAGGATGTGATCTTTCAGGTTTGAATTTTCAATCGATTGAAGGATTTTATCATCTATTCTTCCTGCAAATTTCAAGGTAAAATGATCTGCAAATTCTTTATTTTCTCTGACTAATTCATCAAGGACCTTCCAGAGATTTTCAGGATTTCTTAACTGCTCAAGAACTCCGATATAGCTTAAAGTAAAGGCCTTTTCTTGACTCTTTTCGTGTGTGGCCGAAGCATCGCTTTCATCAAATCCATTTGTAATGCAAATAGCATTTGCTCCCGCTTTTCTGAAATTTTCAGCATCAGTATAGCTTGTCGCTAATGTTATATCTGCATTTTTAAAAACAGCGCTTTCAAGCTGTCTGTGTTTCCTGTCGGAGCTTTTGGTGAGCTTTAAATGTTTGTAATAAGAAATTTCAGTCCAGGGATCACGGAAATCGGCGATCCATTTCAGATTAGGAAGCTTCTTTTTCAGTCCCAAGCCGATCATATGAAGAGAGTGGGGCGGACCGGAAGTGACCACCACATTTATTTTATTTTCTTTTAAATACTGTTCTAAAAATTTGATGGAAGGTTTTACCCAAAACACCCTTGCATCCGGAATGAAGAAGTTTCCTCTCACCCAGATCGACAGTTTTGATTTCCAGCTCTGATTTTTACCGACGTCAAACTGTCCGGCTTTGAACTTTTTGTTGCTTTTGTTCAGCTTTTCCGCCAGCTGATAAGGTTCCCAGATTTTGGTTTTTACAATCTCTATATTTTGCGGAACGTCTTTTAAAAGACTTTCATCGAGTAGGGGATAGCTTGGGTTTTCCGGGGTATAGATCACGGGGTTCCAGCCGGATTCCGGCAGATATTTTGCAAACTTCAGCCATCTTTGAACACCAGGACCTCCCGCAGGAGGCCAGTAATAGGTGATGATCAGTATTTTTTTTTGTTCCATTAACCTTGAACAATAAACTTTAAACGTTAAACAGTTTTCTCAGCAAGCTGTTCCTTTTTCTTATTTTTATTCATCCGGAAGATTCCGAATGCACTCAGTGTGATGAACAATCCGAAGCATAAAAGCGACAGCCATTTACCTTTTTGTATCACTTCAGGTTCAAAGACCATTCTGATGTTGTGGTTTCCGGCAGGAACGTGTACCGCACGCAGAAGGTAATCCGCTTTGATGTAAGGAACTTCTTTTTCGTCAACAAACATTTTCCAGCCGTGAGGATAGTAGATCTCAGAAAATACAGCCAGCTGAGGGGTTTTAGACTGTGACTTAAATTCCAGTTCATTCGGCTGATATTTAGTTAGATTGATAAATGCCGCAGAATCTGCCTGAACAGGTTTATTGCTGAAATAGGATTTGTCTGATGATGCAATAACAGCGGTTTTCTTACTGTCGATCACTCCAATAGACCTGATTTCCTCGTCTGGTGTATTCACAAATTTCAGATCGCTTACAAACCAGGCATTTCCGTTGGCTTTAGGATTCGGCATGGCCTGAGGCTGCTCCGGTCCACCCATCACCCAGTATTTGGCATTCAGAAGATTAAGGATATTCGGTACTTTTACGGAGTCCATGACCTGGAAGTATTCATTGATCACGTCATCATATCTTCTCAGCTTTACAGCATGATAACCTCCGATTGAAGATTTGAAATAAGAGGTATTGGTCTCACTGAATGTTCCTAAAATATTATTGAAAATCCTGTAATGTGTTTTATCTTTTTCAGCGATGGTTTCAAGCGTTTTATTAACGTTGACATTGGCTAAAATAGATTCTAATTTCGGATTTCCCTGAACTTTTTCAGCCAGCAGGTCTGAACCTTCTGTCTGGAACGGATTTTCAGCAAAAACCTTGTCTACATAATTCTCATCATTCAGATAACGTTTGTTTACCGTCCAGAGATCAAATAAACTTACTGCTCCAATGATGATCAAGGCGATATTCTGGCTCATTTTTTTCTTCATGGTTAAGAAAAGAACAGCGGCCGTGATAGCGACATAAATTAATGCTTTGATGGCATCAATTCTGAATAATTTAAATCTCTCATCAGCAAGGTAATCCAACAGGAAAGGCGGGAAATATGTTTTTTCGCCATCGGTGTAAAAACCAAGCAGCGATTTTCCGAAAAGAAGAAGGATCAATAAAAGTCCTAAAGTTCCGCCGCTTACATACATAAGAATTTTTTTCTTGTATTCCTCGGTCAGTTTTTCGTCTGTAAAGAATCTGTAGATTCCAATAACAGCAACTAATGGGAATAATAATTCCACCACCACCAATATGGAAGATGGTGCTCTGAATTTGCTGTAGAAAGGAATGTAGTCGATAAAGAAGTCGGACAACGGCATAAAGTTGCTTCCCCAGGCCAGTAAAATAGTCAGTATGGAAGCTCCGAGGATCCAGTAACGGTATTTTTTCCAGGCGAAGAAGAATCCTAATAAAGCAAGGAAACATACGACGGCCCCCTGATAGGCAGGACCTGAGGTTCCCGGCTGATCTCCCCAGTAGGTAACCCCGTTGAACCCTTTTGAAATTCTGTCCATTTCAGCCTGTGAGCCTACATTTTCCTGGATAAGCTCCTCAACCCTGTTCATCATTTCCTTAGCTTCAGGTTCCTGGCTTCCGCCACCCATTAGCCTTGGAATGAAAAGATTAAGCGTTTCCAGCTTTCCATAGCTCCACATCAGGATGCTGGTTTTATCCAGTCCCGATTCTCCTGAAGTATGGCTTTCATTGGTCAGGATCTGTTTTCCACGCACCGTTTCTTTAATGTACTCGGAATTGGCCATGATCCTTTGGGAGTTCATGCCGACACCAATTGCACATGAAGCAGCAATAATTCCTGATGAAATCAAGAAATGTTTCATAGGAGTCTTTTTCTGGATCGCTCTTACCAGTTCGGACAGGAATAAAAACCCTAGTGCCAAAAACAGGTAATACGTCATCTGAGGGTGGTTGGCTGCAATCTGAAGCCCCATAAAGAGGGTTGTTGCAATGAATCCCCAGATATACTGTTTCCTGATATAAACTAATATAATTCCGGCAAGAAGCGGTGCAAAATACTCGATAGTATTTACTTTACCGTTGTGCCCTGCCGCAATAATAATGTAAAAATAGGTAGATAATCCGAAGAAAGTGGCGCCCAGTAAAGCGTATTTCCAGTTTCTGACGGCTACCATTCCCAGGAAGAAAAACCCTGCAAAAAGGAGGAAGAGATAATTGACCGGTCTTGGCAGGAAGTTCAGGTTGCTGTCGATCTTTTTGATGATGTCGCCTTTGAACTGGCTTCCCATCTGGTAGGTCGGCATCCCGCCAAACATGGAATCGCTCCAATAGGTTTCGTTTCCGGTATCGGCTCTGTAGTCCAGGAGCTCTTTTGCGCCTCCTCTGTACTGTACAATATCATGCTGAAAAAGCTGTTTCCCGGAAAAAACAGGAGTGGAATATAAAAATGCTAAAACTATAAATACAACTAGTGAAATTGCAATATAAATTAAGTTTTTATTTTTAGCCATGCTGGTTATTATCTTTTATTTCTTGGAATTTTACCTTTTGTTGTTACTTTCTTTTACCTCTTCATAGTCAACTGTTTCTGCATCCCAGTTGAGGTTTTGTTTATTCTTATTCGAGCTGTTTAGATCCTGCTGCCTGTTATTATTTTTATTGTTATCAAACCTGTAACTGTAAAAAGTCTTGAAAAACATCCTTTTCAGGATATTCCAGACAAAGAAAATAATGATGGCAGAGAGCACTAACTCAAGAATGTACTTCATAATTTCTAATTTAAATTCAAAGTTTATGATTTAAAGTTCAAAGTTCGCAGTTCAAGACTTATAAATTATCCTGAAAGTTATATCAAGGATAAAAGCCTACTTCCAAATTCTAAGATATTCCCACTCTAAAATACTCTGACTTTAAAACGTCTTTAATTCAATTATTTTGCAGAAGGATTTACCATGACAGAAGATTTGGATGTACTTTTCATAGACTGTGACTGTTTTCCGTCTGAAATAGTCTCTATCTGCGTTGTTTTTACATCGATATTCTGATTGGTGATCCATCCTGTACTTTGGTCAAACTTAATGGTTCCGTTTTGGGCAAGCTCGCTGCTAAGGCTGTGTGTTATAGGCCCCTGTGTTTTCTTTTCCGTCTTTTTAGGAATTCCTCCCGTTACTGAGATTTCTGCAGCTCCGTTTCCTACACTTTTCAATACATAGTTTGAAGTTACTTTAATACTTCCGCTTGGATCCGCATTTTCAGAAGTAGTCCATTTTTCACCGATTTTCACTCCTTTTTTAGGAATAATCGTTAAGTTTTTATTCAGCTGATCTTTCAATACCTTTTCATTGAAGGTTTCCTTAAGACTGGCCACAACGCTTGCTTTCTGGTTTTCATCTTTGATCAGAGTTCCTACAGCTGCGGTAACTTTATTATAAACAGCATCAAAACCTGTAATAGAAACTACATTTCCTTTAGTATCCATCTTCATGTTAAGCTTGTTTCCGGTCAGTGCTTTGTTGATATTCCAGATCATTTTCAGGTCATCTTCTTTCGGAATAGCCAGTTTGGTATCTACGACTACTGTTTTGCCCTGTGCACTCTGCGAATTTCTTTTAGCGACAAGATTAAGGGTCATGTCATACACATTGCCTTTGATATCATTAACAGTGAAGTTCATTTCATCCGTAGATTCGCTGGTTGCTGTGATCGTTTTTCCCTGAGGGTCTTCCATTGTTTTCACATCTCTCTGGTACGTGGTAAGAGGATAGGTTTTTCCCTTTTCCAGTTTAAAAGTCTGGGTGAAAACTCCCGCAGAGTCTTTGATGGCAGGATTTTCCGCTACTTTAGCTACAGAATCGGCAGGAACTTCTACCGTAACTGTTTTTCCTGTTTTAGGATCTACTTTAGTGATGGTTGCTGTTTCTTTTTTACAAGATACAAGAGCTATAGATGAGATAAGCATTAATGCTGCTACGTTTTTCATTTGATTTTTTTTAAGTTAAATTTTACTGATATTTCCGTTCTGTGCATCAATAACGATACCACAAAACATCACGATAAAACACTTATTCGTTACCGATTAAAGATTTGGAGCTGCTACGATTTTCTGTCTTACCGCTTCATACAAAATAGCTCCGC
Source organism: Chryseobacterium elymi (assembly GCF_003385495.1). Lineage (GTDB taxonomy): Bacteria > Bacteroidota > Bacteroidia > Flavobacteriales > Weeksellaceae > Chryseobacterium > Chryseobacterium elymi. The sequence goes on from NZ_QNUH01000031.1 coordinate 12,406, forward strand.
ATGCTACAGAAACATTTAACGACTGTGTTTTTCCTTCAATAGGAAGCTTTATTTTTTCGTCCGAATGATGCATGACTTCTTTAGAAATTCCGGTTTCCTCATTCCCCATTACAATAGCGCAAGGTTCTGTGAAACTCACATCATAGATCAGTTTCTGAGCCTTCTCGGTAGCTGCAAATACAGAAATACCGCTCTGCTGAAGGAAATCTACTGCATGCGCAAGATTCGGTTCCTTACAGATCTTGATATTATAAAGCGCTCCTGCAGACGTTTTGATAGCATCTGAATTAATAGGCGCCCCTCCTTTTTCAGGAATAATAATGGCATCTATCCCTACACATTCTGCTGTTCTGCAAATCGCCCCGAAGTTTCTTACATCCGTAAGCCTGTCAAGGATCAGTAAGAAAGGTGTTTTTCCTTCTTCGAATAACTGCGGAACAATATCTTCCACTCTGTGAAATGGAACATCTGAAATAAAAGCAACCACCCCCTGGTGGTTTTTTCTTGTAAAACGGTTCAGCTTTTCAATTGGAACATAGTTGGGACGAATTTTATTTTTGGCTAAAATTGTTTTCAGCTCAGCATAAATAGGACCTTGAAGTGCATTCTGCACAAAGATCTTGTCAATCGTTTTTCCCGCTTCAATTGCTTCAATTACGGGACGCAGCCCGAAAATAAAATCGTCTTTCATTGAAATTTATTATAAATTATATAGTGAATGGTCAATTGTGAATTTTACTTCGTAAGTCAATTTTGGTATGTATAAAATTCACATTTGACCATTGACCCACGCAGTGAAGATTCACTATCTTCCGGTCTCTCCAAGTATTGCTCTTTTCTGTGCCATGATATAGCCGTAATGCAGGCTTTCATGCATATTGTTGAAAATGATGGCGTCCTGGATGCTTTTCAGATCCATGCCGAAACTTGTAGTATATGGCGTGTAGTCTGAAAAAAAGTCGCTGTCATAATCTTTCATTAAAATCTTTGAAGTTTCAGTGAGTAAAAACTCAAGGTCTTCCACTTCAGATTTTTGTACATTCAGGTTAGGAAGAGTTCCTTTTTTGTAGGTTTCGATCCAATATTTATCTATTCTGAAGGGATTTCCGCTCAGATAATAATGCAGGAGCTGTTGTGTAGCAACCGTATGGGCAATATTCCAGTACATATTGTTGTTGAAACCGTCAGGAATCAGCAGAAGATCTTCGTGGGAAGTGTTCTGCAGAATACTTAAAAGGTTCTTTCTCACTTGTCTGTGTGCTTGAAAATGATAATTCATTTTGCAAAAATTTTTAATCACCAAAAATAGTTTAATAAACTGGAAGTGACAATTTTTTGGATAAGGGATTGAATTAAATGTTCTTAAATACTGAAAAAAGATGTTAATTGTTATGTTCTTTTTATCGATCATAAAAAAAAACTCCTCCGAAAAGTATTTGGCGGTGCAATACATATATATTACTGAGTTTAAAGCTCTATAAATTTCAAAATAATGATGTCCATTACTAAAATTTAGTAAAAATATTCTGCATTAGATAATTAAGTACGGGATGTCATTGGACCCAATACATTTCTGTTAAAAATGACAGCTGAGTGAAGATACTTTTTTTTAGAACTATGATCATGTTTTTTTGGCCTTTTAAGTGATTTTGCCTGAATTTTTTTTGAATCTATTACTTGGATCCATTATAAATAAAGGAATATTTAACAAACTTTAACTTTAAAATGGCATTCATTATGTTGATTAATGCCAGTATTTATCAGAAATTTACCACCTATTTTAATTAAAGCTATGTCAGATACATATCAAGCTGAAGATATCCGCCAGTTGACGGAAAAAGTAAAAGAAAAGAATTACTTATTTTCCCTTTTGAGGCAGGAAATCAATAAAGTGATTATTGGCCAGGAATATATGATAGACCGCTTGTTGGTAGGTCTTTTAGGGAATGGGCATGTCCTTTTGGAAGGAGTTCCGGGGCTGGCAAAAACTTTAGCGATTAAAACCCTGGCAGAAGCTGTTCATGGCGAATTTTCCAGGATACAGTTTACCCCCGACCTGCTTCCCGCAGATGTGGTGGGAACCATGATCTTCAATATCAAAGACAACGATTTCTCTATAAAAAAAGGTCCTGTTTTTGCGAATTTTGTATTGGCGGATGAGATCAACCGTGCGCCTGCAAAAGTACAGTCGGCATTGCTGGAAGTGATGCAGGAAAAACAGGTAACAATTGGTGATGAAACCATGAAGCTTCCGAAACCGTTTTTGGTGCTGGCTACTCAGAACCCAATAGATCAGGAAGGTACTTATCTGCTTCCGGAAGCACAGAGTGACCGTTTTATGCTGAAATGTAAGATCGATTATCCTAATTTTGAAGACGAAAGAACGGTGATGAGAATGGTTTCAACTTCCCATCAGCCTGGTGTAAAACCTGTGATATCGTTGCAGGATATTGTAGATGCCAAAGAACTGATCAACCAGATTTATCTGGATGAAAAGATCGAAAAATATATTCTGGATATGGTTTTTGCAACCCGTTATCCGGAGAATTACGGACTTCCTGAGCTTAAAAACTATATCGGATTCGGAGCTTCTCCCAGAGCATCCATCAACCTTGCCATTGCATCCAGAACCTATGCATTTCTAAAGGGAAGAGCTTTTGTTATTCCTGAAGATGTAAAAGCATTGGCTCAGGATGTATTAAGACACAGAATTGGTCTTACTTTCGAAGCAGAAGCAGAAGAAATTTCATCAGAAGAGATTATCAACAGGATTTTAGCTAAAATTCAGGCACCGTAATGAGTGAAGTAGTTATCAGAAAAGCTGTCCGGGAAGATTGCGCTCCCATGTTGGAGTTGATCCGGGAGCTTGCAGAATATGAAAAGGCACTTCATGAGGTGACCATAACTCTGGATGAGTTTACAGAAGACGGTTTTGGGAAATCTCCGGTTTGGGGAGCTTTCGTTGCCGAACTGAATAGCGAAATTGTGGGAATTTCACTATATTATGACCGGTTTTCAACCTGGAAGGGAAGAAGGCTGTATCTTGAAGATCTGGTGGTGACGGAAAAAATGAGAGGAAAACAGATCGGAAAACTTTTGTTTGATGCCACTTTGGAATATGGAAAATCTAACCAATACAGCGGAATGGTTTTTCAGGTATTGAACTGGAATGAACCCGCTATTAATTTTTATAAGAAATACAGCCCGAAATTTGACAGTGAATGGCTGAATGTTTCGATTGAATTGAAGGATTAGAAGTTAGAAGAGAATGGAAGTAACGAAAATGGGAGATGGAAGCGCAACGCACAAACCCCATAGCCCATAACTCGAAACCTACAACACATTTATGGAAATAAAAGATATTGTAAAAAAAGTAAAGCAGATAGAGATCCGTACCCGAAAGAAGACGGAAGCTTCACTTATGGGACAGTATCACAGTGCCTTCAAAGGACAAGGAATGACTTTTTCGGAAGTCCGCCCGTACCAGTTCGGAGATGAAATCCGAAGGATCGACTGGAACAAAACAGCCCGATTCCGGGAGCCGTTTGTTAAAGTAATGGAAGAGGAAAGAGAGCTGACTATGATGATCCTGGTAGATATTTCCGCCTCTATGGATTACGGAACCAAAAACCAGCTGAAAAGGGAATATGTAGCAGAAATTGCTGCCAGCCTCGGGTTTTCAGCGGCAGGAAATAATGATAAAGTAGGATTGATCCTGTTTGCAGATAAAGTATATAAAGTAATTCCGCCCCAGAAGGGCAGAAAACATATTCTTTCTATTATCAGTAATATTCTGACAGCAGATTATGTCCCGGCTGTATCAAAGATTGATAAAGCCATGGAATATATGATGGGGATTTTTAAAAGGAAATCTCTGGTTTTTCTGTTTTCAGATTTTGAAGATACTTATGATTCCAAAATGCTTAGAGTTGCTTCAAAAAAGCACCAGCTGCTGGGTATGAGAATCTATGACGAAAAAGATAACGAAATTCCTGATGTAGGCTATGCTCTTCTGTATGATGCCGAAACAGGAAAAGAAGTCTGGGCCAATACTTCCAGTGCAAGATGGAGGTATACGTTTGCTGAAGCCCAGAAGCAGAAAGTTCGGGCTCTGGAAGAAGATTTTGCCGCCAGCTCGGCCAGCTTTATGAATATGAGCACCGGTGCCGATTATTCTAAAATGCTGTATAATTATTTCCAGAAGAAGTAAATATAAAAAAATAATGAAGGCTCAGGCCGCAATTACAAGTATTTGAAATTGAGAAAAATAGTATTCATACTTTCTTTTTTAATCTGTGGAAATGTTTTTTCGCAGATACTGTCTTCCAATTTGGAGAAGAAAACCCTTGCCTTAGGCGAGGTCAACCGTTTGATTATTAAGATAGACAATATTCATGAGCTTCAGGTGGTTGCTGCTCCTAAAAACGAAATGCTGCCTTTCCATTTTGAAGAAATTAAGGACAGCATTGGGCAAAACCAGAATTCCTACGAGAGAAAAATTGAATTTTCAGTGTATGAAGAAGGGAAATTTACTATTCCTGAGCTGGAATTTAATGTAGGAGGAAAGATTTTAAAAACCATTCCTTATGAAATTGATGTGGTAAATACAGCCCAAAAGGCAGATCAGATCAATGATATCATGAATAATAAAGAGGTAAAGCTTGAAACAAAAGATTACTGGGAGCTTTATAAATTCTATATCCTCGCTGCTTTAGCCGTTCTCGCTTTGATTATTGCAGGCATTATGTTCATCAAATGGGGCAGGAAATCAAAAAATTCGCCTGCTGTTGCCACCAACCAGACTTTAAAGGAACTGGATTCCCTGAAAAAGAAAAAATATATTGAAGGAGGTGATTTCCGTTCGTTCTATGTTGAACTGATAGATATTTCCAGAAAATTCATTGCCAAACAATATCATCTTCCGGCGGATGTTCTTCTTACAGACGATCTTATTGACGTTATGAAGAAAAACAATACCATTTCCCAGGAAAACGAAAGAATAGTGGAAGATGTATTTTTAAGAGGGGATCTGGTGAAATTTGCCAAGACTTTTCCTGACCAGACTACCATGGAAAAAGATTTTGCAGATATCCGCGATTTTGTGAAGAGATCGTCGAAAGATCTAGAATTTGAAAACTTAAGAAAGGATGCCTGATTTTGAATTTTACAGTCCGTGGTTCCTGTTGCTTTTTCTGCTGTTTATTCCCCTTTTTATTAAAGATGCGGGAGGAAAGAGAAAGAAAGGCATAAAAGTTCCTACAGTACAGAATATGGAAGGCAGCGGGGGAATTCGTGCTGTACTTGGTCTGCTTAAGTTTTCGAAGTATATCATTCTTTCTGCGCTGATTATTGCGATGGCAAGACCGAGAACTTTTACAGTTTCTCAGGACCAGGATGATACCAAAGGCGTAGATATCATGCTTTCCATAGATGTTTCCCTGAGTATGTTGGCCAAAGATCTTAGCCCGGACCGTATTACCGCTTTAAAAGATATTGCCGTAAAATTTGTCCAGAAACGCCCGAATGACAGGATAGGAGTGGTAGCATATGCAGCAGAAGCATTTACTAAGGTACCGGTGACTTCTGACCATCAGGTGGTTATAGATGAAATTAAAAATCTTAATTCCGCTGGTCTTGAACCGGGAACAGCCATTGGAGAAGGACTTTCTGTAGCGGTAAATCATCTTATCAAAAGCAAAGCCAAAAGTAAGGTGGTTATTCTTATGACAGACGGAGTAAGCAATATTCAGAATGCAATTCCTCCACAGCTTGCTGCGGAACTTGCCAAAAATAATAATATAAAAGTATATGCCATTGGGATAGGGACCAACGGTTTTGCGCTGATGCCTACCTCACAGGATATTTTCGGAGACCTGATTTTTACAGAAACAGAGGTTACGATTGATGAAAATACATTGAGAGAAGTAGCACAGACTACAGGAGGAAGATATTTCAGAGCGACTTCCAACAGCAGTCTGGAGGAAGTGTATGATGAGATCAACCAGTTGGAGAAAACCGATATCAAGGTTGCCAAGCTGTACAACTATGATGAATATTTTAAAATTTTCCTTTGGATCGCATTGGGAATGTTGTTTTTTGATGCATTGCTGCGATGGGTATTATATAAATTTTTAAGCTGATGAATTGGTCTTTAGGGAATTACTGGTACTTACTTTTGCTGTTGCTTCTGCCGTTGTTGTCTATCTTTCTGATCCGTTTTTTGAGATGGAAAAAGAAAAAAAGAGAGATTTTTGCAGACAGCAGATTTCATGACAGCTTATTCGAAAAAAGATCCGGGTTTACAAAATTCTTTCCCGCTTTATATCTTTTAGGAACACTTTTTCTTATATTTTCGATTATAGATTTATTGAACGGTTCTGAAGAAGTGAAAACCAATCAGCGGTTTAATAATGTGATTTTTATGTTGGATGTCTCCAATTCTATGAATGCGGAAGACATTGACCCCAGCCGTCTTACAGAGGCAAAAAATCTTATGCTGGGTACCATGCAGAAAATGAAGAATGATAAGATCGGTATCGTAATTTTTGCCGGTGAAGCAGTTTCTATTATGCCGCTTACCACAGATTATGGGACCGCCGAAACCTATATAAGTGCGGTAGAAACAAATTCTATGAAGATCCAGGGAACGGATTTTCTGAAAGGAATGCAGGCCGCAGCAGAAAAATTTAAAAATGTAAGCAAAGGCTCCAGAAAAGTCATTCTGCTGAGTGACGGCGAAGATAATGAAGGAAATGATAATGCTGCCATAAGACTGGCCAATAAAGAAGGGATTTCCATAACATCGGTAGGCATAGGGACAGATGAGGGGGCGCCTGTTCCGGAATATGTCTTCGGCCAGCTGATGGGCTATAAAACCGATATGGATGGTGGAACAGTGATCTCTAAGAGACAGACGGAAGCTCTTAAAAAGATGGCGGAATCTACAGGAGGAGATTACGTAGACGGAAATAATATCAATGAAGCTCCCGATAAGATCATTGATGCTGTGAGTAAAAAATCCTCATCCGCACAGACTTTAGTAAAGTCCCAGAATGCTAATCACTATTATCAATACTTTTTAATAGTTTCCATTTTCTTTTTCTTTTTAATTTATATCTTGAACCCGAAAAAAGATTTCAATATTTAGTTTTTACACTTTGTTTATCAAGATTTTAAATAAGTACTTTAACCGAACTTTAACAAATAGATGTCTGTTTATTAACATATAAAGGAATAATTTTGCAGGTAATGAATACTAAAATCATTTTTTTATCGTTTCTTATTGCTTTTTCATTCTCAAACAAGCTGTTTGGGCAGGAAAACTATAGAACTTTAGTTTATGAAGGTAATCAGAAATTTAATGGTAAAGATTATGACGGAGCATCTTCCAAGTATATGGAGGCTGTTAAGGAAAATGAAAAAGACTTTACAGCTCATTATAATCTGGGAAATGCATTGTATAAAAGCAAAAAGTATGAAGAGGCTAAAGCAGAATTTGATAAAGCTCAGAAGCTTTCGCAGACTCTGCCGGATAAAACGGCCGCTCTTCATAATTTGGGCAATACCTACATGCAGATGAACCAACCGGAAAAAGCGGCTGACTATTATAAGCAAGCTCTGAAGCAGAATCCTTATAATGAAGCGACCAGAAAGAATTATGAAATCGCCAAGCTGAAGGAAAAAGAAAAACAGCAACAGCAGAAAAACGAACAGAACAATTCAGGAAAAGGCGGAGGAGGAAATGATCAGAACAAAAATGATGATCAGAAAGGTGACCAAAAAGATCAAAAACAGGATCAGGGAAATGGCCAGCAGAATGAAGGGAAAAGCGAGCAGGGAAATACTCCTAAGCAAAACCCCGATAATGAAGGAAAAATGCCTAAGAATCTTGAAAACGCGATATTAGATAAAGTCAACGAAAAAGAAAAAGAAACCGCCAGAAGAATCTTAAACAAGAATTCTTATTCGATGCCCCAAAGCAACGAAAAAGATTGGTGATGCAGCATAAACTGATTTACATATTATTCCTTTTTGCATCCGTAATTTCTTACGGACAGGTAAATCTGTATATGGAATCTGATAAAGCAGAATACAATGGAAAGGATATTGTAAACCTTACCATTGTTCTGGAACTTAATGGTGTTGACCTCGAGCCACAGACCCGTTTTCAGCTACCCGACCTTTCCAAATTTAATATTATAGGAAGCGGGTCGGTTACCAATACACTGATAGATCCCGCTACCAATACACTTGTTACTCAGAAAGTATCCAGGATTGCTCTTGAGCCTAAGAAAAAAGGGAAGATCAAAATAGGTTCTGTACTGGTAACAGTTAATAATAGGATTTACAAGACAGAGCCTTTTGATGTCAATATAAAAGATATCATTGAAAAAAGATCACTAGCTAGTAATATGGCCAACGAAGTCTATCTCAATATGGAGATAGAAGACCGCGAGGTGTATCAGGATCAGGCTACAGTGGCTGTGTTGAGAGTATATTCCAAAAATATGGACAATTTCAGAAAAGTGAAAGATGTTCGTCTTCCGCGTCAGGATAATCTTAATATACATCCTATAAACTTAAATAAATCGGAAATAGACCCTTCGGGAGCCGGCAATATGGCTTCTCAGGTAGTGGCTGTATTTATGGTATTTCCTAATGAATCAGGGTATGTAGATGTTCCGGCAATATCGGCATCGGTAAACTCTTATTCGAATAAAAATAAAATTGTTTCCAATAAAGTAAAGCTTAATGTAAAAAAACTTCCGGAAGGATCGCCTGAATACTTTAAAAATGCAGTTGGTAATTTCAAGGTGAATGTATACAATGCTTCAAAGGATAAAATAGAAGTTGACAAACCGATCAACGTTGTTGTTAAAGTTTCAGGGGAAGGAAATCTTCCGGATATGCAACTACCTAAGATTATCTCATCTCCGGATTATGAAGTCTTTACCCCTAAAATTACCTCCAAAGTGACTCCCGGAACCACAGGAATGAAAGGAGAGATTTTGGCCAACTATGTTATCATTCCTAAAAAAGTAGGTGCTATTTCGATCAAGACTGAGCAGTTTGCATTCTTTGATCCGGCAAGTCACGAATATGTGGACCTTGGAAATAAAGCTCTTGCCCTAAATGCATTTTCCCATGATCAGATTCTGGAATCACGTTCCACAGTTGAAAAGGTAAATGAATATACCAACACGCTTTTGGAAACGGTAGATACTCCTGTTCTGAAAACAACAACATTTAAAGTAAGGGAAAAGAGTAAATTCCACTGGAGCATCCTTTTAACCAATATTTCCATTCTTATCGGGTTATTTATTATGTACCTGTTATTTAAGACATGGCGAAAAAAACGAGCGCTGGTTAAAGAAACAACATCTCCGAAACCGCTTGGTTCAGTGGCTGAAACAGAAAAACAGATCAGAGAAATGCTGAAAACGGATATTAATGATTATTTTAGCTATCTTGAAAATCTTAAAGATAACGGAGATTATCAAAAGTTCTTTGATACCCTGGAAGAAATGGATACGGATATAAGAAAACAGTATTTCCAGAGTTCTTCACAAGAGTTCAGAGTATTTCTGGAAAATTATAAAGGACCTTCTGTTGCAGAAGAATACAGAAATCTGCAGCAGAGAATTCAAATGGAGAAATATTCACCTCTGAAATCGGCAGAAGGAATAGATGAGCTTTTAAAAGCAGTTGTTAATTTGTACTCACGAATTAGCAAATAATCATTTTTTTTTCATATTTTTGCGAAATTTTTAATTACAAGGAGATGGAAATATTTAATGATTTTTCTATTAAAGAAATCGTTACCTGCTTTATGGTTCTTTTCGCCGTAATCGATATTATCGGCTCTGTTCCTATTGTTGTAAGCCTTCAGCAGAAGTTTGGACAGATTGAAGCAGGGAAAGCATCCATTACTGCCGGTGCTATTATGATTGTTTTTCTTTTCGTAGGAAACAAAATTCTTAAGCTGATTGGCGTAGATGTGAACTCCTTTGCCATTGCAGGTGCTTTTGTGATTTTTATCATAG
>NZ_QNUH01000032.1 GCF_003385495.1 Chryseobacterium elymi
TACGGCAATATGATCCGGAGTCCTTTCAACCTGGGCTTCAAATAATGCCTGAATCGTAGTGTCACTCGCATAATCACTTTCTGTAGACCATAACCCTGATAACTGGGTGTATTGGTCCTGAGGAATAAGGTTGAGTTCAGATAATGTAAGATTTTCCTGCTGATTAATTCCTGCGATCTGATCAAGCATGAACAGATAAGAATTCATCATATTTTTAACTGTTTCTTTTGAATAAACAGCTTTAGCATAGTTGAACATACCCTGTAAAGTCTCCCCTATATCATTGATCATGGTGGTAATATCAAACTTAGCCACCTGATAATCCACATTTCCGTTAAAAGGATGAAGTATCGTCGTTTCATTTTCAGATGGCGAAACATCTTCGCCGAAACTTTGAAGACCAAACATCACCTGGAAAACCGGATGACGGGATGTATCCTGTTCTACTCCTAATTCTTCCACTAATTTTTCAAATGGAAGATCCTGATGAGACTGGGCCTCTGTCACCGACTGAGCCACCTGTAGAATGAAATCTTTTACCCTTTGAGCCGGATCAATGTTTTCTCTTAATGCAAGAGTATTCACAAAGAACCCGATCATATCTTCAAGTCCTACATGATGTCGGTTGGCAATAGGACTTCCTACTATGATATCGTCCTGTCCGGAATAGGCTGAAAGCGTCAGGTAATATCCACCCAATACTATGCTGTATAAACTTACTCCAAGATCTTTCGAAAAGTTTTTCAACCTTAGTGTCTGCTCTGCATCCAGGCTAAAGTAGAGATTTTCTCCATCATAAGATATTTGTGATGGTCTCTTGAAATCTGCTGCTAAATCTAGGTTTTGGAATCCATTCAATTTATTTTTCCAATAGCTGATCTGCTGGTCAAGACGTTCTCCTGTAAGATAATTACGCTGCCATAAAGCAAAGTCTTTATATTGAATTTTTAAGCCAGGAAGCTCATGCGGTCTTCCTTCTGTAATGGCATTGTAAATATGGATTAATTCTTTTAAGAATACTTCTGTAGACCACCCATCAAATGCAATATGGTGTATAACAACAGACAGATAATAAGATTCTTCTAATTTAAATATATTGATATCTACCGGTAATTCTTCTTCCAAACGGAAGATTTTATTGGCTACACTGCTTACTTTTTCTTCAAGCTCCGCCATTGTCTTCACCTCATGCTGATGTATGGCTGGGATATCATCTACCACAGACTGCCATCCTATTCCGTTATCGGTAGTACGAATGGCTGAACGAAGCACTTCATGACGCATTATGATCGCGTCTAGAGCTTTACACAGTATTGAAATATCCGCTTTTTCATCCAAACGGAATATCATCGGGATATTATAAGCACTGCTTCCACCTTCGTAATTTTCTATAAACCAAAGCCTTTCCTGTGCGAAAGATAGTCTTTGTTCTTCCGGAGTACTTACTTCTACAGGAGTAATCGTAATCTGCTCTCCTCTGGTGTTTTCATCTGCCAGAATATGGGAAAGAGAAGCTATTGTTTTATGACTGAAAATCATGGCTACTTCTACTCTTATATCCAGCACCTGCTTGATCTTACTGATCAGCTTTATGGCCATGATACTGTTTCCTCCTAATCTGAAGAAGTCATCATTGATACTGATATTTTCAGCATCAAGACCTAATACTTCGCCATAGATATGACATAGTTTAGTCTGTAATCCGGTTTCAGGAGCAACATAATTTTTGCTTCCTGTAAACTCCGGTTCCGGAAGTTGTTTTCTGTCCAGTTTTCCATTGATCGTTAATGGTAAGGCTGTTAAATGAACAAAAGCACTTGGTACCATATATTCCGGTAAGCTCTCAGAAAGATGTTCCGAGAGTAAATTGGAGTCAATCTGAGAATCTGACACATAGTATCCTGCCAGGTATTTTAATCCTGCTTTATTTTCTTTAGCCAGAACAGCGACCTGACGGATTCCAGGATAATGAAGCAATATATTTTCAATTTCTCCAAGCTCAATTCTATATCCGCGGACCTTCACCTGGAAGTCATTTCGACCTACATATTCCAGCTCGCCATTGGATAACCAGCGTACTAAATCACCTGTTTTGTATAAGCGTCCATTCTCTCCTCTAGCCTTTTGTTCTAAAGTTTGGAATGGATTAGTAATGAAGCGTTCTTCCGTTAATTCAGGTTGGTTTAAGTAACCTCTGGCAATACCTGCTCCCCCTATATAAAGCTCTCCTACAGCACCCACAGGAACAGCACGATGTTGGCTGTCAAGAACATATGCTGTAGTATTTGCTATAGGCCCACCGATATTCAATGGATTGTTGTCTTCTTTGTAGTAGTGTAATGTAGCACAGACCGTTCCTTCGGTAGGTCCATACTCATTAACAAGAATGATATCCTCTATATTTTTATCCAAAGCAGGGAAACTCTCTCCTCCGGCAAAAATCAGCTTCAAGTTGGTTCCGTTGTCTACCACTTCTCTCAATAAAACCGGTGGAATAAATGAAACTTCTATATTATTTTTTTTAATATACTCATTAAGCCCGCTTACTGATGTTCTAAGATCATTGCTGTAAAGCCATAATGTATTTCCATTACACAAGACCGGGAAGGCCTCATACACAAAAGCATCAAATACATAATTTGAGTAACAGCCCACTTCCTGGAATTCTTCAAGTCGGTGAGCCTTAATCATTGATTCTATAAGGTTTATCACTCCGGAATGTTCAATCATTACTCCTTTAGGAAGTCCTGTTGTTCCACTGGTATAGATGACGTAGGCCAGATTGCCGGAATTCACTTTAGTAACAGGGTTTTTAGACTCTGCTATTTCAAGCTGTGCTTTAAGACTGACATTATCCAGAGATAATAGCCCTATATTTTCTAAACCACTTATCTTTTCTGCAGATTTTTCTTCTGTAAGAACTATTGTAGCATTAGTATCCTGAAGGATATGTTTTATTCTGTCCACAGGATACGAAGGATCCATTGGCACATAAGCAGCTCCCGCTTTCATTACAGCAAGAACCGCAATCAGCATATGCTCTGAACGATCTAAGCATAAAGGAATAATATCATCAGGCTGAAGATTGTACGTTTCGATCAGATAATTAGCCAGGCGGTTTGATCTCTCGTTAAGCTCTCTGTAAGAAAGTTGAACGTCCTGATATACCAGTGCTGTCTGATCCGGAGTTTTCAACACCTGATTTTCAAATAGCTGATGGATTGTTATTTCTGATGGATATGCTTTATAGGCTGCATTCCATTCTTCTGTTAATTTTTTATATTGAACATGAGTGACAAGGTTCAAATCAGAAAGTGTCATTTCACTCTGAACATCATTTTCTGTTATTTGCTTCAGTAAAAACTCATAAGAATCAATCATATTGCCCACCGTTTCTTTTGAGAAAATGGCTTTAGCGTAGTTGAACATTCCTTTGATACGGTCTTCTCCATCATCAATCATGGTCGTTAGATCGAATTTAGCTACCTGATAGTCAATTTCTCCATCAAAAGGATAAAACAGCTTGTTCTGATTATTTTGAGAAGAATCACTTCCAAAATTCTGAAGGCCAAACATCACCTGGAAAACCGGATGTCTTGAAGTATCCTGCTCTACTCCAAGTTCCTCTACCAGCTTCTCGAATGGCAGGTCCTGATGAGACTGTGCTTCGGTAACTGATTTTGAGACTTGAAGAAGGAAATCTTTAAGTTTTTGTTTTGGATCCAAGGTTTCTCTCAGTGCCAAGGTGTTAACAAAGAATCCGATCATATCTTCCAGCCCTGCATGATGACGGTTGGCAATAGGACTTCCTACCACAATATCATCCTGCCCGGAATAAGCGGAAAGCATCAGATAATAGCCTCCCAGCATGACAGAATACAAGCTTATTCCAAGGTTTTTAGATAAAACTTTCAGTTTTTCACTCTGTTCTTCATCTAAGCTGAAATATAGATTTTCTCCTTCGTAAGAAATCTGGGAAGGTCTCCTGAAGTCTGTCGGAAGATCTAGGTTCCGGAAATCCAGAAGCTGATCTTTCCAGTAGCCAATCTGTTTTTCAAGACGTTGCCCTGAAAGGTAATCACGCTGCCATAAAGCATAATCTTTATACTGTACCGGCAGATCAGGAAGTTCCTCCGTGTTTTTGTTGTTGAGAAGGGCTTGATAGATTGTTTGGATTTCTTTCAGGAATATATCCGTAGACCATCCGTCAAAAGCAATATGGTGAATGACTGCTGACAGGTAATACCGGTTTTCGAATCTGAAAATGTTAATTTCAATAGGAATCTCTGTTTCAAGTCGGAAGATTTTATGGGCACATCTGTTTATGGCTTCATCTAGATCTTCTCTCTTGTTTATTCCGGTCACTTTCCATTCAGGCACAGCATCAGTAACTACCTGATAGCCTACTCCATCTTCTGTTGTTCTAATGACAGAGCGCAGCACTTCATGGCGCCTGATAACTTCTTCAAAAGCGGCCTGCAGCACGGAAATATCTGTTTTTTCATCCAGAATTGCCGTCATTGGAATATTGTAGGCACTGCTTCCGCCTTCGTAGGTTTCAATAAACCAAAGCCTTTCCTGGGCAAATGATAATCTTTGTTCTTCAGGAGTATTAACCTTTATAGGAGTAATAGCACTCTGCTCTTCAATATAAGTTTCATCCATTAAAACATCAGTCAGAGAAGCAATCGTTTTATGGCTGAAAATAGCCGCAACTTCTACCCTGATACCAAGGACCTGTTTCACCTTGCTGATGAGTTTGATCGCCATGATACTGTTTCCTCCTAATCTGAAGAAATCGTCATGAATGCTAATATTAGCTGCATCAAGACCAAGAACCTGGGCATAGATCCGGCATAATTGTTTTTGCAGTTCAGTTTCCGGCGCTGTATAATCCGTTCCTGCTGTAAACTCCGGTTCAGGAAGGCTTTTGCGGTCCAGTTTTCCATTGATGGTGAGCGGCAGTGAATTCAGATGTATAAATGCCACAGGAACCATATATTCCGATAATGCCTGTGATAAGAACGTAGTGAGAATCTCTGACTCTATTGAAGAATCTGAAACGTAATAGCCTACAAGGTATTTAAGCCCTGCCTTGTTTTCTTTAGCCAATACAACGGATTGTCTCACTTCCGGATATTCCTGCAGCCTGTTTTCAATTTCGCCCAGCTCTATTCTATAACCACGAATCTTCACCTGGAAATCATTTCTGCCTATGTATTCAAGCTCTCCGGCAGGAAGATATCTCACCAGGTCACCCGTTTTGTAGATACGTCCGTTTTCTCCTTTTTCTTTTTGTTCTTCCGTCTGGAAAGGGTTTTTCTGAAAACGCTCTAAAGTGAGCCCGGAACGGTTCAGATAGCCTCTGGCAACACCTGCACCACCAATATAAAGCTCTCCAATTGCTCCTACAGGTACCGGACGATGATAAGCATCAAGCACATAGATACTTGTATTGCTGATCGGACGTCCAATATTATTAACACTGCTGTTAGCATTAACAAGAGAGGTAACGGTTGTCTCGGTAGGACCATAGGAATTAACTAACTTAAATGCGCCTTCTTTTAATTTGTTGTGTAAGTCTGTAGGTAAGGCTTCCCCGCCAGAGTTGAGTATGCGTAAACTCTTCACCTTAGTTATATCAATACTTTGCAGCACCGAAGGGGTAAGGTGGATGTAGGAAACATTATAGCCTGTCAATGTTTTTACAAATTCTTCTTCATTAAGTAACAGCTTCTGACTTTCTATAAATACCAGTGCATTCCCATTTAATAGAGCGAGCAGCATCTGCTCTATAGAGGCATCAAAAACATAATTGGCA
Organism: Chryseobacterium elymi; assembly: GCF_003385495.1. Classification (GTDB taxonomy): domain Bacteria; phylum Bacteroidota; class Bacteroidia; order Flavobacteriales; family Weeksellaceae; genus Chryseobacterium; species Chryseobacterium elymi. The sequence continues at coordinate 5,822 of NZ_QNUH01000032.1, forward strand.
AACTGTAGAATAACATCGGAACTATTTAATCCGTAACGGGGATGGAGATCATGGATTAGATTCACCGCTCCTTTATGCTCTATCATTACCCCTTTAGGCATACCCGTAGTTCCGCTGGTGTAAATCACATAAGCCAGGTTTTCTGCTGTAGCCTCAGTAAGAGGATTATTCGTGTTCATCCTTGCAAGTATGCTGCTGAAAGACAAGCTGTCAAGAGATAAAACACCGGAGTACCCTTCTGCATTTTGAGTTACGGCCTCTATTACGCTTTCCTGAGTAAGAATCAGCAATGGGTTTGTATCTTTTAGAATATGCTGTATTCTTTCCGCAGGATATGAAGGATCTATTGGCACATAAGCTGCACCTGCTTTCAGTACTGCAAGAATTGCAATAAGCATATGTTCGGAACGCTCCAGGCAAAGCGGTATCAGATCATCCGGTTTAATATTATAATTTTCTGTCAGATAGTTAGCCAAGCGATTGGCACGCTCATTCAATTCCTGATAAGAGAGTTCTGTATCTTTACATATCAATGCTGTATGATCCGGAGTTTCTGAAACCTGATCTTCAAATAACTGATGAATGGTCTTTTGTGAAGAGATGGAAACCCATGTATTATTCCAGTTCTCTGTAAGATTTCTATATTTTTTTTCCGTTAAAAGAGAAATTTGGCCTGATGTTATATTTTGATTGTCAATAACCTGATCAAGGATGGTTTTCATACCTTCTATCAGCTGATCCATCGTTTCTTTTTCAAACAGACAGCCTTCATAGTTTAAGGTGAATGAAACTTCACTTCCTCTTTCAAATGCCACGACGCCCAGGGGATAATCCAGCTTCTCCACAGAATCCCTGAATACAAAGCCAAGTTCATCATGATCTTCTCCATCAGGTACAGGATAGTTTTCAAACACAAATAAGCTGCTGAAAATTCTTCGTCCGTCATGATGAAGTTCTGCCAGATTAATATCACTATGGGTATTAATATCACTGATCCTGTTCTGAATTTCTCTGATCTGATCGACCACTTTTCCTTCCTCATGGGTAATGATTAACGGCAATGTGTTGATGTATAACCCTGCAGACAATTCAATTCCGTCTACCGGCAGGCTTCGTCCTGACACCGTTGTTCCTACAACTGTTGTACTGAGACCTCCATAGATCCTCAGCTGCTGATGCCACAGGTATTGTAATATGGCATTTACGGTTAATCCGTGGACCTTTGTAAAGCCTTTAAGCAAATCATACTTATCACCGTCGATCGTCATCTTTACCTGTTGATGATCCTGGATATGACGGTATGTTCCCAAATCAATATGTCTCTGAGATGCTTTAATTAATCCGCTTAGGTCTTCCTGATCTTCCAAAGACTTCATATAGGCATTCCAGAACCCTCTTGCTGCTTCTTTATGATCCCTAAGGTATTTCTGGGTATCTGTATAGGCACGGTCCGGTATAGCCGCAATCTCCTGACCTTTGGTAAGGTTCAGATAATTTGTATGAATACTGTTCAGAATAACAGGTATGCTCCATCCATCCAGGATCGCGTGATGATTACTGAACAGACAGGTATACTGGTCTTTTGAACGTTTAAACAGATATACTCTGAAAAGGTCTCCTTTGGAAAGATCATATCCTTCAAAGCGGTCTTTTGCCGTAATTTCTTTAATATATATTTCCTGAGCTGCTTCAGCCCTATCACTGATATCCTGATAGCGCCAGTCTACATTTCCATTTTTATTGATGACCTGAACAATCTCACCGTTCCAGTCTAACCTCAGCCTTAATGAAGGGTAAGCCGCCTGGGTAAGTCTCCAGGCCGTATTAAGGCTTTCCACATCAAGAACAGCATGGTAATCCCACAATAGCTGCACTCTGTAGGCATCGTCTTTTTCTCCCTGATTTAGAGCATGATATACAAACCCTTCCTGCAAACTGTTGGCAAGATATACGCCTTCTATTTCCCCTGTTTTTTGAATCCCGGTAAGCTGTTCAAAATCTACTACATAATCTACATCGGATGGAGTAAGATAACTTTGTGTTTCCCGGGAAAGGGCTTCAACGATAGCTTCAATACTTCGTTTAAAGCTTTCCGTAAACAGTTCAATCTGTTCTTCTGCAAGGTATCCTGCAATTTCAAAGCGCAATTGTCCATCCACAACAGCACCGTTCATACTGATATAATGACTGTCACTGTTATTTTTTCCTATTCCCGACCCTGCATCTTCAGCTGCAATAAACCAGCTTTTTTCTTCTGTTTCCTGATCCAATTGCCCTAAATAATTGAAGCTGATCTTTGGCAGCTCCCGTTCTGTATATCCTACAAGACTTCCGTAGCCAATGCCGTTATGAGGAACACTTCTGAGGGATTCTTTGGTCAAAATGATGGTATCCGTCAATCCTTTTCCATTTTTCAAAAGTAAAGGGAACATCGTAGTGAACCATCCTACAGTTTCCGTAATATCAAGCTGCTGAAAGACTTCTTCACGGCCATGGCTTTCTAAAAGAACAGAATGAGCCTCTTCTCCCGTTAATTTTGAAAGGGAAACCGACAAAGCTGAAAGTAACAGGTCATTGATCTGGGTCTGGTAAACATGATGGCTGCTTCTAATCAAGGCTTCTGTAACCTCTTTATTTAGCTTCAGGCTCTTATGGTGAGCTTTTTTTGTTATTAACCGATCCAGCGCTTTATTGTGAACTTCTGTAGTCTCTGCGCATGTATTCCAGTATAGCAATTCTTTGATTCTGGAGTCAGGATCCTCAGAACGATAATTTTTTACAGCATTGACCCATTGGCGGTAACTGCTTCCTTTCGGATGAGAAAGGACTTTTTCTCTATTTCCTTTTTCAAGAGACTGATAGATATTCTTTATATCTTCTGTAATAATTCTCCAGCTTACTGCATCAATAATCAAATGATGAAAAGCAAAATAAAGTCTGGCACCGCCATCTTTATACCCACTGATGTATCCTATCTGATACAATGGGCCTTGCTCAATATCAAAACCTGACTGCCATTCTGTAAAGATTTCTGATAGCTCTTCTTTATTCAGAAGGGAAGCATCCAGATATTTGATAGACGGGAAAACCTGAGTGTTTCCATAAGTTTGAATATAACCGTTGTTGCTTTTTTCAAATTTTAACCTGAATGCATCATGTCTTTCTATCAAATATTGGATAGATTCTTCCAGTAATGCATTATCCAGTTCAGGAACATTGACAAGAAAAGCCTGATTCCAATGGTTAAAGTCTACAAGGTATCCTTGCTCTTTCTGGCTAAAGAACCATTCCTGGACAGGAAGTAAGGAAAATTCTCCTGTAAGGAGTCCCTGCTCTGTTACAGTCTCTGTTTGCTCGCTCTGTTTCTTCTCTTCAATAAGCAAAGACAATGCGGCGGCTGTTCGGGAGGTAAAGACCTCCTTCACACTCACCTTTACATCCAGCTGTTGCCTGATTCTTCCCACCAGCTGGATACTGATGATACTGTCGCCTCCTAATCTGAAGAAATCATCATGAATGCTAATAGTTTCGGCATCAATTCCCAATACACCGCCATAAATCTGGCATAGTTTGGCCTGGAGTTCAGTTTGTGGAGCAATATAATTTTTACTTCCTGTAAATTCGGGTTCCGGAAGTTGTTTTTTATCCAGTTTTCCGTTAATTGTAAGCGGTAAAGCCTCTAAATGAACAAAAACTGCTGGAACCATATACTCTGGCAAAGATTCTGATACATATTCAGAAATAAGATAAGAATCTATCTCATAATCAGAAACATAATATCCCACCAGGTATTTTAATCCCGCTTTATTTTCTTTAGCTAAAACTGCAGTCTGGCGAATGCCCGGGTAGCGTACTAGCGTGTTTTCAATTTCCCCTAATTCAATTCTATAGCCACGGATTTTTACCTGAAAATCATTTCTTCCCAAGTATTCCAACTCTCCATTAGAAAGCCAGCGCACCAAATCACCTGTTTTATACAGTCTTCCGTTAAGACCTTTTGTTTTTTCTTCTGAACTTTGGAAAGGATTGATAATAAACCGTTCTTCCGTAAGCTCCGGGCGGTTCAGATATCCTCTGGTAATCCCTGCTCCTCCAATATAAAGTTCGCCTATTGCTCCCACAGGAATCGGACGTAGCGTATCGTCCAAGACATATGAGGTCATATTTCCAATGGGACCACCTATATTTATTGGATTGTTGTCTTCTTTGTAGTAATGAAGGGTGGCACATACTGTACCTTCTGTAGGGCCATAGGCATTAATAATATCCACTCCTTCAGCCTGATAAAGAGCCATTAACTGCGGATTGGTTACATCTCCTGCTACCATAAGCTTTTCCACAGGCAAAATATAGTCCTTGGTAAGCAATACAGGAGGAATTGTCGCAATCTGGATATCACTCTCACTGATATAGTGCTGTAAAGCAGCAATATCCGTCTGCTTTTCTTTATCCAACAGATAAATACTATGACCATGGGTAATAACAGGGAAAAGTTCGGCAATATGTGCATCAAATACATAATTGGCATACCACAGACATTTCTTCAAGGTGGACAGCTTGGTATTCAACTCAAGGTCTTTGGCAAATTGAGTTGCAAGGTTTGAAACTCCCCGATGTTCTACCATTACTCCTTTCGGAAGTCCTGTGGTTCCACTGGTATAGATCACATACGCTAAATTTTCAGGTCTTGTTTGAGCGACAGGATTATTGGAATCCGCTATTTCCAGTTGTGCCTTACGTTGAACCTCATCTAAAGAAATACATTCAACATTTTGATCTTTTAATCTTTCAGCAGTAATTTCCTGTGCAATCACAACCTTGGCATGGGTATCCTTTAGAATATGGCTGATTCTGTCTGAAGGATATGACGGATCAATTGGAACATATGCACCTCCAGATTTCAGAACGCCTAAAATAGCAATCAGCATATTTTCAGAACGTTCCAAACATAGAGGAATAATTTCGTCCGGTTGAATATTATATTTCCCGATCAGATAATTGGCTAATCGGTTTGATTTTTCATTTAATTCTCTGTAAGAAAGTTGAATATCCTGATATACCAATGCAATATGATCCGGAGTTTTTATCACCTGATCTTCAAAAAGCTTATGGATGGTTTTACCGGTTGGATACCCAGTAACCGTGTCATTCCAGTTTTCTATTACTTTTTTATACTCTGTAGCTTTAAGGAGCTGGAAATCATTAATTTTAATATTCGCTGCATTTTCAGTACCTATCGCTGCAATCTGCTCTAAAAGCAGAACATAGGTCTCCTTCATTCTCAGGATGGTATCTTTACTGAAAAGAGAAACTGCGTAATTAAACATTCCTTTTATCTGTTCCTCTCCATCGTCGATCATCGTCGTCAGATCAAACTTTGCAGCCTGGTAATCTATTTCCCCTTCAAAAAGGGAGAATAAGGCCTCTTTTTGAGTTTCTCTTCCAAAACTTTGAACGCCAAACATCACCTGGAATACCGGATGACGGGACATATCCTGTTCTACACCCAGTTCTTCCACCAGCTTCTCAAACGGAAGGTCCTGATGCGACTGTGCGTCTGCTACAGATTGGGATACCTGAAGAATAAAGCTTTTAAAGCTCTGTTCAGAATTCACATTTCCTCTCAGTGCCAGTGTATTAACAAAGAAACCTACAATATCTTCAAGACCTGCATGATGACGGTTGGAAACCGGGCTTCCTACAATAATATCCTTCTGACCCGAATAAGCGGAAAGCATCAGGTAATATCCGCCCAGCATTACGCTGTATAAGCTTACCCCAAGTTCTCTGGAAATTTTCCTCAATCCTGAGCCTGCTTCCGGAGACAAATCAAAGTAAATGGCAGCTCCTTCATAAGAAATCTGAGCCGGACGTTTGAAATCTAAAGGTAAATTAAGAGACTCAAAGTCTTCCAATATTCCCTTCCAATAATTAATTTGCCTGTTCAGGACTTCTCCTTTCAGGTAATTTCTCTGCCAAAGGGCAAAGTCTCTATACTGAACAGCAAGATCAGGAAGCTGATGGGAAGCTTTCTTCATTAAAGCTTCATACACCACCTGAATTTCTTTCAACACAATATCTACAGACCATCCGTCAAATGCAATATGATGAACTACTATAGATAAATAATGCTGGTTTTCCAGTCTAAACAGGGTAATATCCAAAGGAAGCTCTTCTTCCAGACGGAATACTTTATTAGCAACAGCATTGATAGCTGCTTCCAATTCTTCTCTGGTATTTACATTTACTGTTTTGAATTCCGGAAAAGAACCTGTAACCACCTGATATCCTATCCCCTCTGCTGTTGTTTTAATTACAGAGCGAAGGACCTGGTGGCGCATAATGACTGTTTCCAGGGATCTTTGAAGTTCTTCCAGCTGTACATCCCGGCTCAAAGTGAGTACCATCGGAATATTATAAGCACTGCTTCCGCCTTCATACGCTTCAATAAACCAAAGTCTTTCCTGGGCAAAAGACAGGCGCTGATCTTCGGGTGATGAAACCATTACAGGCTCGATATGTATATTTTCTTCCTGAAATTCCGTTTCTAGAAAAGAAGCAAGAGAAGCAACGGTCTTATGGTTGAATACAGAATTCACCTGGATACGGATATCCAGATAATTTTTAATCTTACTGATCAGTTTTATGGCCATAATGCTGTTTCCTCCCAGGCGGAAGAAATCATCATGAATACTGATCTCTTCAGCATCAAGCCCTAATATTTCCCCATAAATACGGCAAAGTTTTTCCTGAAGCTCGGTTTGTGGAGCAGCATATTTTTTGATTCCGGTAAATTCTGGTTCCGGTAAGGCTCTTCTGTCTAATTTTCCGTTAATCGTTAAAGGAAGGGCATCAAGCTGTACATAGACTGCAGGAATCATATATTCCGGCAATGTTTCCGATAAAAATTCTGAAATATTATCCTCAGCTATAGCTTCATCAGGCACATAATATCCGACTAGAAATTTCATTCCGGCCTTATTTTCTTTCGCAAGAACCACAGCCTGTTTTATACCGGGATATTCCTGCAGCCTGGTTTCAATTTCGCCTAATTCAATTCTATAACCACGGATTTTTACCTGGAAATCGTTTCTGCCGATATACTCCATATTTCCATCCGGATGAAGACGTACTAAGTCTCCGGTCTTATAAATTCTTCCGTTTTTCCCTCTTATTTTCTGTATCGCAGTCTGGAAAGGATTTGAAATGAAACGTTCTGAAGTAAGATCCGGTCTGTTCAGATATCCTCTTGCAATTCCGTTTCCGCCAAGATAAAGCTCTCCAATAGCTCCCACAGGAACGGGCCGGTAATTTGCATCAAGTATGTAGGCTGAAATATTTCCAACTGGACGTCCTATAAGATGTACATCACCATGCTCAACCTGTTTGTAAGTCGCATAGACAGTTGCTTCAGTTGGTCCGTAAAGGTTATAAAGATTGGTATATTCCGACCAGTATTTACCGGTTTCAGAATCACAAGGTTCTCCGGCATACAGCATCCCTTTCAGAGAAGGATATTCTATTTTTGGCAGTACGGAAAGCATCACCGGTGGCAGATAAGCATAAGCAATATCATGATCCAAAAGGTAACGGCTTATGGAATCGGCATCTTTTTTAAGGGTTTCATCAAGGATATGCAGCTCATTTCCATATAACAGGGCATTAAAGAACTCTGATACCGATACATCAAAAACGTAAGAGGTATAAGCTGTTATCTTTTCTCCTTCACTGAAGCCATAGGCATCCCTGATCTGTGAAACTACGTTAACTACATTCTGATGCTCAATCATTACTCCTTTAGGCATACCTGTTGTTCCACTGGTATAAATTACATATAAAAGGTTCTCCGGAGAGACTTTTGTAACAGGATTATGAGAAGATGCGGTTTCCAGAATTGCTTTAAATACAAGATCATTTAAGGATATCATCTTTACAGATTCTCCTTCTATCTTATCTTTTGAGGCTTCTTCCGTAAGGATTACTTTCGCCTTGGTATCATGAAGAATATGCCGGATTCTGTCTGCCGGATATTGAGGATCCATAGGTACGTAAGCAGCACCTGCCTTTAAGACACCCAAAATAGCTACAAGCATGTTTTCTGAGCGTTCTAAACATATTGGGATCAGATCATCAGGCTGAACATCATATGCCTCAATGAGATGATTAGCCAGACGATTGGCTTTTTCATTTAATTCCTGATAAGATAGTTTGATATTCTGATACACCAGAGCCGTAGCATCGGGTGTTTTTGAAGCCTGTTCTTCAAATAACCTGTGAATGGTATATCCTTCAGGATAATCATACTCAGTATGATTCCAATCCTTTGTGATCTTCTGATAATTTTCATCATTCAGAAGCTGGAGATTCTTAATGGTGTTGTTTTTTGAGACTGTTCTTCCTGTTTCAATCAATTGGTTCAGGATAAGCATATACGTCTCTTTCATACGGACAATCGTCTCATCTTTGAAAAGAGCTACTGCATAATTGAATATTCCACGGATGCTGTCTCCGTGAACATCAATCATCATGGTCAGATCAAATTTGGCAGATTTATAATCGACATCTCCATCAAAAGGAAGAAGTATTTCATTGTTATTTTTATGGGAAACTTTTTCTTCAAAGTTTTGAATCCCAAACATCACCTGGAAAATCGGATTTCTCGAATTATCCTGTTCTACCCCCATCTCCTCTACTAATTTTTCAAAAGGAAGATCCTGATGGGACTGAGCATTGATGATGGATTCTGAAACCTGTACAATAAAATCTTTTACCTGCTGATCGGGATCTATTATTTCTCTTAAAGCAAAAGTGTTAACAAAGAATCCTATGATATTTTCAAGATCGGCGTGGTGACGGTTGGCAACAGGGCTCCCTACAATAATATCTTCCTGTCCTGAATAAGCAGATAGCATCAGATAATATCCGCTCAGCATCACACTGTATAAACTTACTCCAAGATCCCTTGAAAGTTGTTGTAATCCCAAAGCAAGCTGTTCCGGAAGATCATAGTAGGTTGTTGCTCCGGTATAGGAAACTTGAGCTGGTCTCTTAAAATCTAAAGGAAGATCCAGCGTCTGAAATCCTTCCAGTTTATTTTTCCAATAAGAAGTTTGCTCGTTAAGTATATCTCCGGAAAGGTAATTTCTCTGCCATAACGCAAAGTCTTTATATTGAATAGATAATACCGGCAGCTGAGGATCTTTTCCCTCAATTAACGCTTGATAAATTGCATTAAATTCATTGATAAATATTTCCGTAGACCATCCATCAAAAGCAATATGATGAATGACAACAGACAAGTAATCATGTTCCTCCATACTGAAAACAGAAGCACTTATCGGAAGTTCCTGATCCAGATGGAAAACTTTATTCACCACATCATCTATGGCCTGATCAAGCTCTGTTCTGGTTTCTACCTCTCCGAAATGAATCTTAAGCTTATGGTCTGTTACCTTCTGGTATCCTACTCCATCTTCTGTTGTAAGGATGATACTTCGCAATACTTCATGACGCTGCATCAACAGATCAAAAACCTTCTGGAGAAACTCTAGGGAAACATTTTCTCCCAACTTAAATACCATTGGAACATTGTAAACACTGCTGCTTCCTTCGTAGGATTCTATGAACCAAAGTCTTTCCTGTGCAAAAGACAAACGTTGTTCTTCAGGCTTCGAAACCGTTATCGCATTGATGTTTATTGGTTCAGAAACAACATTATTTTTATCAAGTATATGGGATAATGATGCCACCGTTTTGTGTCCAAATACCATAGATACATTTACTGGAATTTCCAGCTCCTGCTTGATCTTACTGATGAGTTTAATAGCCATAATACTATTTCCTCCAAGACGGAAAAAATCATCATGAATGCCAATGCTTGCAAGATCAAGTCCTAAGATCTGCCCATAAATATTACATAATTTCTCTTGTAATTCGTTTTCAGGACCTGTATACTCTCTTTCTCCACTGAATTCAGGTTCAGGCAGCTGTCTTCTGTCTAGTTTTCCATTAATTGTTAATGGTAAAGCTGTTAACTGCACAAAAGCACTTGGTACCATGTATTCAGGTAATGTTTCTGATAAATATTCTGTCAGCTTTTCAGCATCCAATTCTTCTTCAGAAACATAGTACCCTGCCAGGTATTTCATTCCTGTATTGTTTTCTTTCGCAAGAACTACAGATTGCCTGATTTCAGGATGCTGGGATAATCTTTCCTCAATTTCTCCCAATTCTATTCTGTAACCACGGATTTTTACCTGAAAATCGTTTCTGCCAATGTATTCTATATTTCCATCAGGAAGCCAGCGTACCAGGTCTCCTGTTTTATATAATCTTCCGTTTACCCCTTTTTGTTTTTGAATTTCCGTTTGGAATGGATTTTTGATAAAACGTTCTTCAGTAAGATCAGGGCGGTTCAGATATCCTCTTGCAATGCTTACCCCACCCAGATATAATTCTCCAACAGCTCCTAGCGGTGACAACTGTTGGCATGCATCCAGAATATATGCGGAACTATTTCCTACGGGCTTACCAATCACATGTACATCTCCATATTCTATCTGTTTGTAAATCGCATAAATAGTTGCTTCTGTAGGCCCATACAGGTTATAAAGCATCTTTTTTTCCGACCAGTATTTTCCCGTTTCATAATCACATGGTTCTCCCGCGTACAAGAAACCTTTCACAGAAGGGTAATCTATTCGTGGTAAAACAGATAGCATTACCGGCGGTAAATAGGTATAAGCAATCTTATTTTCTAACAAATATTTACTGATAAGATCTGCATCTTTTTTAGTGCTTTCATCTAATAAATGAAGCTCATTTCCGTATAATAAGGCATTGAAAAATTCGGATACGGAAACATCAAAGACATAAGAAGTATAAGCCGTTATTTTTTCTCCTTCAGCAAAGCCATATGCTTCTCTTACTTTATCTACAACATTAATGACACTCTGGTGTTCTACCATTACTCCTTTTGGAAGTCCTGTAGTTCCACTGGTATAAATTACATATGCCAAATAATCTGCAGATGCTTTAGTTACGGGATTTGATGGATCCTGTTCATCCATCAAAATTTTGAAATTAGAATCATTTAAAAACAAATATTGTATAGGAAGATGATTAACCTTCTCTGCAGTATTCTCTTCTGCAAGAATGACTCTGGCTCCAGTATCTTTGAGAATATGTTGAATTCTGTCTACAGGATAAGAAGGATCCATAGGAACATAAGCTGCTCCGGATTTCAATACTGCTAAAATAGCAATCAACATATTTTCTGATCTTTCCAGGCATAATGGAACCAGTTCATCTGGCCTAAGATCAAAAGTGTTAATTAAATAATGAGCCAAACGATTAGAACGTTCATTAAGTTCTTTATAAGTTAATTTAACATTCTGATAGATTAATGCAGTATTCTCAGGAGTTTTTAAAACCTGATCTTCAAATGCCTGATGAATTGTTTTAATATTCTGATGGTCCCAATCTATTGTATTCCAGCTGTCTATTACTTTCTGACAGAAGTTTTTATTTAAAAGTTCATATTGAGAGATCAGTTTGTCCGCATTTCCTTCCAATAAATCCTCTAACATTTCAATAAACAACCTTTGATAAATGTCTACAAAATTGGATATCAATTTAGCATCAAACTTTTGATTCGCATAACGAACCTTATAATTAATCTGACCATCTCTTACTTCCTGCTCAAATGACAATTTACCGACCAAATCGACATTCAGATCACTGTTAATAATAACATTACTGGCTCCTTCATAGTGAATAACCACGTCTTTAAGACTGGTTTGAACAAACCCGAATTCCAGTATATTGGATGTAGGTGCATGACTGATAAGCTCTTCAATAGGCAGGTATCTTGCCTTGCTAGTTTTTAATTGATTGATATATTCTATATTTTGGTGGACAAGATCTTGCAGAGAAGATTTCGATTCGAATCTGTAGCCTTTTAAAATCGTATTAATATGAGCGCCAAAGATAAAGCCCTTCCCTTCTGTAATACCAACAGGGTAATTGATTACCAAATCATTAACACCTGAAATTCTATGAAGTAAAACGGCAAAAACCAGTTGTCCGTAGGTATAGGGTGTCAGTTTATATTTTGAGATCAGCTGTCTTACTTTAAGAAATACTGATTCAGGAAAATGAAAACGAAGTTCACTTACCGGATTAATCGGAATATGTTCTTTTTCCTGAAAATCTGGAAGAAGTGAATCTGAAGTCTGTAAAAATTTAAAGCCGATATTTTCTACATCTTTCAAACCGGATTTCCAGAAATCTGTCATTTCTGTTTTTCCTTTTGCCAGTATATCTTCAAGCTGATTTCTCAGTTTCTCATATTGCTCTTTCTGTTCTGAAAGGCTAATAGGGTTTACATAGTTAAGATCATTGTAAAATGTACTGAGCTCAGCATAGATACTGTTTGCACTTAGCCCATCAACAAGAATATGGGAAAATATATGAATAATTCTATATCCACCATTATCTAGTTTAATGGCATAAAATCTTGCCAACTGTTCTTTTTCCAGATCAAAAGGCTGTAAGGCAAGCTGTAAAATTTCATCAGCACTGGGTTCTTCGGCAATAAATGTCAGTATTTGTGCATTTTCAGAAAGCAAAGGTCTTTGCTTCCAGATTAAATTTTCTGATTCACTTACAACATTGCTGTTGAGTAATAAATTATTGTTAACAAATCTGACTAAGCTTGAATTCAGTCTCTGGATATCAACATATCCGGACATAGACTGGTCGAAGATAATATTATAGTCACTTCTGGATGGATTCAATATCCATTCATTATAAAAGGTAGATTGATAAGGTGTTAACTTCATAGCAATATATCCCGAAAGACGGTAGGTTAGGTTATTAGGTTAGGTTTATACGTTTTTATTCACTCCATTGCCTTGAAGCTTTTCTGAACCAATGTTTCAGAATATCAGTAAACAGCAGTCTTCCCTTTGATTTTACAAAAGAGAATCCTTGAAGCCTGTTAATAACAAGCCCCACACATAAGAGTGATGTTAGAATTAAAATAGCAACCAACAATGTTGGCCGCTATTTTAATAATAGTATTTCAATGATATTTTTACTCTTTAATACAACGAACTGAATTTCCTTGTGATTTGGTAGATCCACTGGTTGTATTAGCTGTTCCAAATGTTGGAATCTGTAGAACATAAGCTGCAGGATTTGTAACAGCATCAGTGGTACTACTCCAATAGAACCCTTGCTGACCTGTGTATACAGATGATAATGTTCCTTGTCCAGCATCTCGTATACCAGGAACCGTTAAGCCCAGCTTACTTGCGGAAGCTCCAGAAGCTCCATTTAACACATTCATGTTCAGATAATTTGTTAATTGAGCTCTCGTTGGAACTTTAAATCCAACAGGACATGGATTATTGGTAGAAGTTGAATTATCCCATAGGTTTGAGTCTGGGTTTACTCTCCAATCTCCACCTACAGCAATAAATAACGGATTAGGTGGTACATCACTTTTCGCACCGGTAATTCCATTGACCGGAGTTCCGCTGCTTGGTCCTGTCCAGTTAATCAGTTCATGAGCGTCAGGTCTTCTTCCCCACTGGAATAAGGATCCGTATGCACGGTAATCTGATGAGGATGTTGCTTTTTGTCCAAGATTGAAATTAGGCCCGTTCACATTAGTATAATCCGCTCCTAAATTGTGATTCAGCCAGACATTGTTGTCTTCAGCCTGTATAGGAAGATAAAGGAAATTATGATTGAAATTCCCCTGAACATCAGGTTCATTAAACATTCTATCTGGAATAGCAGCTATGATACGAACTTCATATCCTTTTGGAGTTCCAGAGTTAGGAAGTAAGAATTGTCCTAATAATACTCCAAGATAATCATTTCCAATTCCTGCATTTACATCCAGCTTACGGGCATTTAAAGTCCCAACTTCAGATTTCAGGGTTGCAGTGATTGATTTTGTGGAAGCATTATATGACTGAGAGTTCCATGATAAGGTAATATTTCTAGAAATTCCGTCTTCTGTTAAATTTGCAGGTATATTTATAGTTTGGCTCCACGCTCCGACAGTTCCGCTTCCGGTAGCTGTTGCAGGAACATAAACAGTAAGGCCAGAAGTAGGAATTATCCCCTGTAAATCTACCAATGTTTCAGGAGTTCCGTCAGCAGCAACGGGTCTTGCAGTAGTAGCTGGTCCTGTAGGAGTAGTAAATGGCGAATAATCCTGATCATAAACAGAAGCGATGAAGTATCGTCCTTCTAAAGTTATATTGGATGGGATTACAGGCGTACCCGGATTTACAGTAAGGCTAAGCGTGGAACATGTGCTCCCTTTTATTGTAATATTAAAAGTTGCTGTTCCCGAGCTAATAGGAAACCCGGTTACTGTTAATTGTAACGTTCCGCTTCCTGTAGCAAAAGTACCCGGAGCGAGTGTGGCCGTAAGCCCATTCGCTTGAAAAGTCTGTCCGGCATATGCACTTCCGTCACCACCTGTGTAAGGGATGGTCAAAGTTCCTGCATAAGATTGCCCTTGTGTTGCGGAATTGGGAGTAAATGTAGCAGCTCCGCAATTCAAAGCAAAAGCTGGGGTATCTTTCCAGAAACATTGTGACCAAGCTCCTCCCTGAAAGGCTTTTACACATTGTTCTGATATATCAAAGATCAGCATTCCGTTAACCGGATTATTGATGACTCCGGTATTCTGGACTCTGTTTAATAATAAACTCTTATTTGTAGAGCCTAATTCCAAATCTACATTTAGATTAGGATTAGGCTGGTTAATGCCTACCTGAGCGAAGGAAAAGATACCACTACATAAATAAATGGGTAATAATAATAACTTTTTTTTCATATTGAATTTGTTAGGTGTTTAATAAAAAAGAAAAGGTAATAAAAACATATAATTTACTTTAAAGGCTCATTGTAAAAAAGACCTATAAAGTTGACAAGAACACTAAAGTAATATTCAGATTAAATTCTAAAGAAATCAGTTACTGAATAAATAGGAGATAATTCAATTACTATAATAAATATGGTAAACCAGCTTAATAAGCTAATAAAAACATCTTATACTTAATTTTTAGAAATAAAAGAACACGATTTCCCTGCTACATTTAGATAAAACGTAACATTTCCAGTTTTATCCGGAATACCGGAAACTATATAATGGAGTTCGCCATTTCCTTTAGAAAAATTTCCTGCTGGTAAGAATGCAGTTATCCCATTTGTCTGAATATTCTGCTTTTCATAAAAGCTACCATCTCCGTTTGAATATGGAACAGTTAAAGTTCCGCGATATGCTTTCCCAGATATCAAAGGCGGTGATACTGTAGCAGAAGTACATAATAATGAAACCGAGTTTAACGTTTCTAAGCTTACATTCTTTAAACCTGACGATTTAAGGAGTCCTTTGCCAAGACAACCGGTCCATCGATTGTCTTGATATGCTTTTACACATTCTTCTGACTGATCATAAATCATCATTCCACTAACAGGATTGGGAACTGCATTAGTGTTGGGAACTCGATTTAGAAGTAGAGCTTTATTACCGGAACCTAATTCTAAATCTGCACTTAAATTTGGATTAGCAGTGCTAATCCCAACTTGAGACAAGTAAAAGACACTATAGCAAAATGCTAATAGTAATAAATTTTTTTTCATTGTAGATTATATTTAAATGCATTAATTTATTTCTTTTCAATTGTAGATTATATTTAAATGCATTAATTTATTTCTTTTCAATTGTAAATTTAAAGAAATTTTTCAAACTAAAAAGAAAAAAATATAATTATATCACAATGAAATGATTTTCAAATAATCATATACACTTAAAATTCAATCTAAAACAAGGCAATATATTTCACTTTAAAAAGATATTATCTGGAATTTGATACTTTAAAAAAATTGTTTCATTTTTAATTTTGAGATTATTGGAAGCCAAATGGACAGAGTAACTTTTGTCAATAAAAAATTCTCTTATATAAAATTTTTCCTGCTTTATAAAAGTCTCATTATTAATCACCTCAAAAGAAGCTAAAGGAATCATCATTCCCTCGCCATGAGCCTTAATAACGGCTTCTTTTTTTGTCCAATAGGTATAAAAACTTATAATTTTATTCTCGGCATCCTGAATTTCTTGTAACTCATTAGCAGTCATCTGAAATTGAAAATCTAAATAATTAATTTTCTCATCTAAAAACTCTATATCTATTCCAATCGGAAAATCTGCAATGATACAGACTACAAGATTTTTCGAATGCGAAACATTGAAATGAATATTTTGATTTTTTATAAATGGTTTTCCATTCGGTGACAGTTCAATATGCAATTCACTTATCTTATAATATTTATCCAGGCCATGGCACAAAAGTACTCTTCCAAGTAATGACAACTGAGTATCCTCCCATTTTCTGAATCCTAAGACTTTATGCCTAAATTCTTC
>NZ_QNUH01000033.1 GCF_003385495.1 Chryseobacterium elymi
AAAGAAATATAGGCAAATATAAAGCAAGAGCTAAGCCAATAGTCTCTAAAAATCAAAAGAATAGCTTGTGATAGTTTACTAACTTAATGACATTGGGCTTTAGCCCGCTTACAAAAAATATGCCTTAATCATCTGGCTTTAGCCAAAATCTAAAATCAAGAATCCCGTCCTAAAAAATCAGATCCAATTCTCAATAAGATGAAGCCAGAATACTTTTTCCTCCCGTATCACAAAGACAGCTGATGACTTCCGCCGTGTCACTACAGCTCCGGTTGTCTGGATCTCAATGTACGAAGACAGTCCATGGCTTTCTGTAATTTGAACATCAATATTTTCAATGACAATGTTACGCTCCGGAAACTTACCGTATGTTCCCGGAAGCCATTCTGAAAATGTAGCCAAAGTCATAGTATTGCCGTTTCCTGTAACCATTCTGAAATCTGCATCAAATCCCGACAGAAGCTTTTTGTAAAGCCTGTTTTGATCTTGTTCTCCACGAAACCAAGCTTCAATATCTCTGTGAAATCCATTGATTTCTGTGATGATTTTTTCTGTGTTATTCATAAGTTTAAATATATAATTATTGTTATTAAAAAAAATGACATATAATCTACTCAATATAATGTTTTATGCTTCAAAAGCTTCTTAGTGACAAAAACTTCTGCGACCTGAAAGATTGCAATCATTAAAATATCCAGGGCAAAGGCTTTCGGGAATCCCAGAAATTCAATTGTGCTGAAAAACAAAGTTCCGATAATGGTGCCACAGGTTACACTCCCGATCTGTATGCTGATACTGATCAGTCATGAGGCCTGACCTGCTTTTTTTCTATCTATTAATGAAAATAGCTTCACGCATCATCACAGGCATCATAATACCATGACCCAGTCCGGCCAAAAATAAGCTGATATCCATTTCTATTGAAGGCTTTTCCTGAAGAAAAATGAATATTGAAGCCATTGAGAACCCTGAAATCAGTAATCCTAAACCAATATAGATCATTGTATGTGAAGAATGTTTTATTCTCGAAATAAGCAATGGCCCAATAAAGAAATCCAGCCCATAAGGAATAATAGCAAGGCCTGAACCAGCAGTGTCCGGTTAAGCGAAATCACGTATGAATTCCAGTTCAGTGATGAAAGCCATCTGTCAAGGCTTTTCAAGAAGTACAGGAATATGACGCCTAAAGAATACAGAAAAAATCTTTTAATTAAACCAGATCAGAAGGGAATTTAGTCTGAAAGAGGGAAAGATAAGAAAAAGAAGTGCTAAGACTATAATTACTATGGCTTAACTTCCTTCTTCAGGCATCCGGCTTCCATCCCCAATTCAATACTTCGTTAGTATTTCCATCAGCATCAGGATAGATACCAGTTTTTTAGAAGACTGGTATTCCGGGTTCAGCTGTTCCCTTATTTCCCCCAAAGCTTTGCTTAATTTATTACTTACCGTCTTATTGCTGATGCCCAGAGCTTCTGCAGTTTCATCTACAGACATATTTCTTCTGATTCTCATGTCATATACGCTCTGTTCTGTCGTGGGAAGCTGTGAAACCACCTCATCAATCATAGATAATAAAGCAGAGATCTCATTTTCTTCAAGAATTTCAAAATATTCCGTATCCGATATATTCATCTCGCCGTCAGAGTCAAATTCATCAATGCTAATGGTAGACGGGACCTTTTTAGAACTATTATAATGATCAATAATTCTGTAATGAAGATAACGCAGGAGGTAGCCTTTTGCACTTTCCGTGTCATCGGTCTGTATAGAAGCCGTATCTTCCAGGATCTTTATCCAGAGGTTCTGCAGCAATTCTTCAGACATCTCTTTATCTCTCGTTCTCGTGAAAACAAAACGGTAAAGACTATCCCAATACCGCTCATAGAGCAGCATGAATGCAGGACGGTCACCTGATTTTATCTTCTTTAATATCGTATAGTCTGTAAGTATCATATCGTTGGTACAAAATTACCTAAAGAAAAATTAACTTTTTATGAACTTTGGGGATTCTAAGATTAATTATTCCTGAAAAATATCCCCGGAATGTGAATCAAATGTTGAGAAAATAGAAAAATAGGTTGAAATTTTTAACAGGCTGGTTTTAATGTGAATACAATATTAAGAACCGCCTGGGGAAGTTTTTCATTTTCACAGTCTTATAAATAGAAGTATCTGTGAATACATGAAATATTTTATGAAAAGCCCAAAAAATAAGAATACTGCAGCTTTTGTTTTTAAGCTCTGGCAAAGGGAAGTTTCCGAAGGGGAAATTTCTGAAAAAGAAAATGAAATTTTAAACCTGTGGGAAATCCGGACGGAAAAAGACCTGGACAGAATCCATATGAAGGAGTCTAAAGAAAGGGTTTTATCTGCACTGGAACTGTATTTTATCAAACCGACCAAAGAAACTCCTGATTACTCGCTGAAAAAATATGTATACACAGCTGCGGCTGCAATTATACTTCTGTTGTCTTTAGGAGGAATCCTATATACTGCATTCTTTAAACCTGATACCTATACTTCGGGCCCGGAAAACCGTAAAGTTTACCTGGCAGACGGTTCTGTGGTTACATTGTTGAACGGTGCAGAACTAACAGTAGATAAATCATTTCCTGCTTCCACAAGGATTGTGAATCTGAAAGGAGATGCTATTTTTTCTGTGGCCAAATCAAAAACACATCCATTTATTGTACATGCGGATGGTTTCAGTACCAAAGTTCTGGGAACTGTCTTTAAAATTTCACAGTCCGGAAAAGATAAATCCGTACAGCTTTACGAAGGAAAAGTTGCTGTTTCCTATGCCGGAGTTCCGGTTTCTTACCTGAAGCCTAACCAGAAATGGACAAATTTCGGGATAGCCCATACCGCAGCTGTGATTTCACTTATAACAGAAAAAAAATCAGGAAAACAGAAAGCAGAACTCTTGTCATTAAGCTTCAACGATGTTTCCTTTAAAGAAGTGGCAGCTGTGATGCAGAATAATTACAAGATCAGGATCGTGTATCCTAAAGAAACGGCTGAAAAGAGGATAACAGCAGATTTCACAGGAGGCACAGCCGATGAAAATATGGAAGCGCTGGCCTTTATATTGGGCCTTGAAGTACACAAAGAAGATCATTTATACACCCTGAAGAAATAACCTACATAGAATTAACACTAAGAAAATAAATTATTAAAAGAGAAATTGAACATATGAAAAGATTGAAATGCGGTCTTACCGTTGCGGCAGTATTCTTTACAGTAGCAGCTGAAGCTCAGGAACTGGTTCAGAAAGTATCATTTTCAGTGCCTGCAAGCAAACCTCTTATTGAGGTTCTGGAAGATTTTGCAGGAAAAACAGGAATGAGGCTGGCCTATTCTAAAATGGATATTAAAGAGCTGAAGGTAAAAGGCGTAAAATGTGAAAACACCTCTGTCAATAACTGTCTTAAAGATATTACAAACGGGCTTCCGGTGGCATTCCGCCTTCGTGGAGATCTTATTTCAATAAAATATGAAGGAACTGGTATTTCGGTAACGGGAAACGGAAGGATTACCGGAAAGATTGTGGATGAAGTAGGAAATCCTGTGGCCGGAGCTGAAGTAACAGTTGCTAAAAAGACTGTACTTACAGATAATAACGGAGATTTTGTGGTAGATCTGCCTTCAGGAATATATACTTTAACCGTAAAAGCTTCAAAATACAGTCCGCTTCGGGTAGAAAAACTTTCAGTCAATACTAATGAAACCAATACAGTCTCATTTGCAATGAAGCAGGCTCCGGACAAAATAACGGACATCCGGGAAGTGGTGATTACCGGCACCCGAAAAGCAGATACGCAGGCCGGACTTCTCGCCCAACAGAAAAAAGCTGCCCAGATGAGTGACGGGATCTCTGCCGAGCAGATCGCCAAAACACCGGATAATGACGTAGGTGGAACCCTTAAAAGAGTAACAGGAATAACGACCATAGACAACAAATATGTAGTGGTTCGGTCTATGGGAGAACGCTGGAATACAGCAGCTATGGACGGAATCAACCTTCCGAGTACAGAAGCCTACAATCAGAATTTCTCATTTGATATCATTCCCACTGCCATGGTGGAAAGCATTGTAGTAAGCAAAACGGCAACACCGGATATGAATGCCAGCTTTGCAGGAGGTTATGTTGAAGTAAGAACCAAAGATATTCCCAACGAAAACTTTACCACGGTAAGTGTAGGAACTTCCTATAACGACCAGTCGGCCTTTAAGGAGTTTCTGACCCGTAAACGTGGAAAGTATGATTATTTCGGGTATGATGACGGCACAAGAGATTTTCCTAAAGGACTTGAAGCTACAGACTGGAACAATCCTTTGTTTTTTGAGCAGTCCAAAAGATTCAAAAATGATAATTTTTCCACATTCAGTACTACAGGGGATATGGGTTCCAATGTACAGGTAGCATTGGGAAGATCATTTGCCCTTAAAAATAATAATAAATGGGGCTTTGCCGGAGCATTTACGGTAAGAAATGAACAAAATAAGTTAGACATCGATCATACAGGAAGGGGAAACTGGCTGGACACCACAGCACCATACGATCCCAACTGGCAGGCGAATGGAACAGATCCTATTGTTTTTTACAATTTCAAAAATAAAGGAGCATCATACAATTACAACTCGACATTAGCAGGAATGCTGAATTTTGGCTTACAGCTCGGAAAAAACAGAATCTCCTTCCGTAATTCCTACACCCATATTTATGATAATACGCTGACCAGAATAACCGGCTGGAATGAATATACAGGAGGAAGCGGAATGGCTGCCAATGCTGAAACATCCTATAATTATTTCTATAACGGGATTATTCCCAATAATAACCCTTCGCAGATCAAGGATCTGGACAAGCCTTATACCGATAATACCAATTATCCCATCTATCAGACGCTTTTACAGAACAAGCTTGAGGGAAACCACAAAGTTGGAAATGCCGAAATCAACTGGTTTGCAGCAAGGACAGGAGTGAAATCTGATACCAAGGACTACACCCAGTATCTGAGTCTTTACGATTTCATTGGCAGCGAGATTCTTAACTATCACAGGATTTATAATTCGGGATCTAATTTCTACAGGGGATATATCGCCAATAAAGAAACGGATTATAACTATGGAGCTTCGCTTAAATGGAATATAGACAAAGGAAATTTTAAAAATGATATTAAGTTAGGATATGCAGGGGTTATAAAAAATAATACCAATCAGCAGGAGAAATTCTTTTTAAGAGTGGATGAAAACAGGGATGTTCCAAACAGTGAAAAAAACTTTATCACCATGCATGGTTCTTTGGCCCAGTGGTTTGACGGTTCTAAATATGTTCCGGGAGGAATAGGCTGGCAAACCAGACCCCTGTACAAAAATGACAGGTATGAAGGGAAAGTAACCCAGAATGCATTTTATGTCATGCTTGATAACCGCTGGAAAAATATGTTCAGATTGGTTTGGGGAGTGCGTGCGGAATATTTTAAGTATGACCTTATTTCTCAGCAATTAGATCTTTCAGATAATCAAACGGTTACAAAAGAGCCGATAGATGATAAACCGTGGCAGTGGATGCCTTCCGTAAATTTTACATACAGCCCCACCAATAAAATCAATGTAAGGCTTGCCTACAATAAAACGGTAATCCGTCCACAATTCAATGAGAGAACGGGGCTTCCTTACTTTGATCCGGTAGCCAACGGCTTGATTTATAATACGGAAATGACCTCATCGGTAGTGAAGAACTATGATTTTAAATTTGAATGGTTTCCCGGTCTTGGAGAAATATTCTCTGCTGGACTTTATTACAAGGACATCGACAGGCCTATTGAACGTGAAGGACGTCTTTCGAACGAAGGAAATCTCTTCCTCTACAACGGAAACTCTAAAAATGCAAAGCTGAAAGGAGTAGAAGTGGAAGTGCGGAAAAATCTGGGGTTTATTGCTGAAGAATCCCTGCTGGAAAAACTTTTTATAAGCGGAAACTTTACTTATAACACGACAAAAGTAATTGCTTTTAAAGATCAGTACAAGACAGGAGAGAATGGAGAAACCTATGAGGTGGAAAGACCACTGTACGGACAGACTCCCTATGCCTACAATTTAGGCATGACCTATGATGGAGGCCGTTTAGGTGCCAGCTTTTTATACAATGCCAAAGGAGATCAGTACATCACGGTAGGATATGACTATAACGGGGAAGAAATACAGCGCCCTTATGCCGTAGCAGACGCCCAGCTCTCCTATAAATTCCTGAGAAATAAGAATCTGGAAGTAAAGTTTAATGTCAGAAACCTTTTCAACAGGGTAAAAGAGTTTTATAACAATTTTAATTCCTATTCAGTACCGGATGGATCCGGAGGTAGCAATATATCTACAGATAGGGAGGCGTGGAAGCTTCTGCCAGGAGCCACTGATAAATATGACAAAGATATCGACAAGATTACATTCCGGGCTTATAGCGGAAGGATATTCGGTTTAAGCGTGAATTATACATTTTAAAGACATTATAAAAAACAGAATAAAAGAGCTCATTGATGCAATGTACAGGTTTCGGAATCCTGAACACGAGCCGGATCAATACTGATGATGCGCACAGCAGTACCGGATCAGATGAAAACCGGACGCCGTTGTTTTTTCCGGACAACAGCGGATAAACAGGAAACCCCGGCACAACAGCTCCTCCTGGAATGCAGGGTGAAAATAAAACCAAATCGCAGGAATATAGAGGCGGATATTCCTAAATATTAAAATTTCCGGTTATAAAAATAACATGACTGGATCTACTAAAAATTATAACAATGAAAAAACTAACTTTAATTGCTGCTGCAGCATTATCTCTTACTGCTTGTCAAAATGATCATTTAGCGGATTCTTCCACACCATTCGAAATGCAGGCTGCTTCTGCTGAATATATTACAGCTTCTTCACTTCCGGTAACAACCGTAAGTGGTGACATCACTACAAACACTACCTGGAGCGGAGTAGTAGAAATCAACGGTATCGTTACCGTAAAAAATGGTGCTAAATTAACTATCCAGCCGGGAACTTTCATTAAAGCAAAACCAAACACTACGAATACCCCTACAGGAGTTCTTGTGATTTCTAAAACTGGTAAAATAGATGCTACCGGTACAGCAACACAGCCGATTATTTTTACAAGTTATAAACTGTTAGATGGAGACGAAAATACAACCGCTGCTCCTGGTGACTTTGGTGGTGTGATTGTTTTAGGAGATGCACCTGCAAATACACCTGATACAAAAACTATCGAAGGATTAACCGGTTCTGATTTTTATTACGGAGGTACCAATGCTGCTCACAATGCAGGAATCTTGAAGTATGTTCGTATTGAATTTGCAGGATTCGATCTTTTAGCTCCAAACTCAGGAAATGAGATCAACGGTCTTACTTTGGGAGCTGTAGGAAACGGGACTACTTTAGACCACATCCAGGTATCTTACGGGAAAGATGACTCTTTTGAGTTCTTCGGAGGTACTGTGAATGCATCTAATCTTGTTTCTTTTGCTCCGGATGATGATAACTTTGATTTTGACAACGGATACACAGGAACCATCACTTGTGCACTTGCTTTAGCAGACAACAATTCTACACACAGTCTTAGTGGTGGTGTTTCCGATACCAACGGTATTGAGCTGGATAACAACTCAACGGGTACAGCTACACCGCTTATTACAAATCCTGTGATCAACAACCTTACTATCGTAGGATCTCGTACTAATGTGTTATATTCTTCATCTACGCCTTCCGGACCACTATATGAAAATGGGATCCACATCAGAAGAGCAGGAAAATTAACGTTAAATAATGCTGTAGTGACAGGATATCCTACAGGAATCAAAGTGGAAGGAACAGGTTCTGAACTGTCTTCAGCTTCTACTTTAAACACAATCAAAGTACACGGATTTACAACTTCTGTTACCGGTACAGGAACTGCAGGAATCCCTGCTGCCAACCTACTGGTAGGAAGTACAGCTTCAGCTTGGGGAATGACTCAGCCATTCTTCAACGTAGGACCATGGAACGTGGCACCTAGAAACTGTGGAGACTTCCAGGGAACTTGGACGAAATATAACTTCTCTATTGTAGAATAATTTTAAATGCAGGGGAAGCATCCCAAGTCTTTCCCTGCTTTTATTTTTTTTAATCTCTAATAATCTGTATTATGAAAAAATTATTTTTATTATCTGTTGTATTGCTTTCACAGGCGGCGGCTGCACAGTCTCTGGTATGGAGCAATTCTTTTGATACCCCCGCTGATCTTCAGGGATGGACTGCTCATGATCTGAACAATAATGGAAACGGATGGGTTCAGGGACAGAATATTTATTTTAACGGAACCAATGCCCTTACTTATGGAAACGCAGGAGTTCTCCGATATTCAGTAAGCCTGGTTCCGACCGGAAATGTTACTGGTTTTGCTACTGAAAACGACTGGATTATTTCGCCGCCGATTGATCTGCAGGGCGCATCAGGAACAATCAGCCTGGCCGCTTATATCGGAAGACAGAGGACAACTCATTTCAACGTAGGGCGTGATCTGTTCATTTATGTAAGCACTCCTCAGAAACCGGTGCCGGAATTGGCTGATTTCCAGGCTATGACAGTCGATGTAGACGGAAATGATATTCCAAGTCCTTACAGCATTATTGCAGGAACTGTGGCGAATCCGTTTCCTAATGATCTTACTCAGTTTAACGAAAGTATTGCTGATCTTTCAGCCTTTGCAGGCAAAAAGATTTATATAGGAATATGGTCTAACAGAAAGCCAAGCGGTAATAATCTCCAGAATATCAATATCGATGAAATGGCGATTTATGCTTCCACATTTTTAGGCACAAAAGATATAAAGAAGAAAGAAAATGTAACAAAAATCGAGGAAAATCCTGTAAAGGAATTCCTTCAGCTACAATTAAATCCAGGTTTTAAAGAACATATGACGGCGGTTTCTATTTATAATGTGGCCGGGCAGAAAGTACTTTCAGCTCAATACAGCAGATCTGTCAATGTATCATCATTGCAGGCCGGAATGTACATTGCTGAAGCGTCTGACGGAAAAACAACAGAAAAACTGAAGTTTATCAAAAAATAACCATAACGTTTATACACCAGCCTTCAGAGTATTCTGCAGGAACTAACCATGAAAACTTAATAGATCCAACAGGTTTAAAGTTTCCCCGCAAAACCGTTTGATCATAAACATATCCAACTTAGTTTTTTTTTATAATTATTATGTTGTCCCGTACTTTCACCGGGCGGGACAATATTTTCTGAGTTAGATTTTTTAATTTAAAATAATATAAATGAATAAGTTCATTGCACTCGTATTTTTTACATTACTTATTTCCTGTTCAGACAGCAGCGTCATGCAGCCGTTTGATAAATCACAGAAGCCCGCTGAGGTGAATATCAAAGGATATTCCAAGCCGGATATTATCCAGCTGAGACTGAACGGGACCCCCGTATCTATTGACGGAAACACTTCTTATACCAATAAAATAGAGACCAGACTTGATTTCGTTCTGGATGAAGGAGAAACCAACAGGCTTGAAATCTACAATAATGAAACGGGTGCCGAAATTGCCCATTACAATATCACTTACGACAATGTCAGTGATTATAAAACCCTGAATTTTTTCAATCTTCCGGGGATTTTTCTTCAGGCATCTGCTGTTAAACCGCAGATCAATCTGGGAAAAGTAGGCTTTGAATTTATTTTCCCCAATCTGGGTGAATATTCAGGGAGTTCACTTTCCAATGTGAAAGGGATTCTGAAAAGAGAAAATGGGGCAGTGCTTGCAGAATTTGCCGATATCGGAAAGAAGAACTTTACTGAGGTAAAGATCTATAATTTTTTCAGTAATACAGCTCCTGTCTATCTTGAACTGTATAAGCCGGATAGCTCTGTACCGTATACCGGAACTGAAATCATTAAAGTGAAAATAAAACAGGATATGGGAGCCAATCTTATCATTCTTCAGGAAAAAATGGAAAATGGTGCTCTCACTGTTAAAGGAGAGATTGATGTGGCAGATTATCTGTAATGATGGGCAATTCTATGAAGAAATATTTTAATTTTCTACTGCTGCTCGCGGTAATTTCTATCTTTATCTTATCATGTAACCGTAATGATGATGAGGGTATTCCACGATTCCCGGAAGGAAGCAGGGAGTCTGTAAACCAATGGGTGCAGGACAGTATGAAAAAATATTATTACTGGGCAGACCAGATGCCCGCCAAACCGGATTATCGCCTGCCGGTGAAGGACTTTTTTAAAAGTCTTTTATCCTCACAGGACAGGTTTTCATTCGCTGTAGACAGCAAGGATCCTTCTTCTTATCCGCGTTCTGTCCGGAATATGTATGGCTTTGATTATGCCGTCATACAGCTGGCTAATGGAAGTGTTGTAACCACTGTAAAACTTGTTATGAAAAACTCTCCGGCATTCAATTCCGGCCTGGAAAGAGGGATGATCATCACTAAGATCAATGGTAAAGTGATTACCGCAGCTAATGCGGAAGAGCTGACGTCATCAATTAAAGACCAGACGGTCATAGAATTATCGGTTGGAAAGTGGGAAAATGACACTGTTGTGAATGAAAAAAGCATCACGGTCTATTACGGATATTCCTATGAACAACCTCTAGAATCTAAAATATTTGAAAAAAACGGTAAAAAGACAGGATATCTTTACATCTATGATTTTCCGGACGGAATGACCCCTGCACTGAATCAGAAGTTTGCCGCATTCAAAGCAGCCGGAATACAGGATCTTATTATCGATGTCCGGTACAATTATGGAGGATCAGTTGCTTCAGCCGCGGCATTGTGCTCATTGATCCCTTCCGGAATTCATTCATCCTCCCCATTTATTATTTACAAAGGGAACAAAAACGGAGGTGAAGTAAAACGGACATTTGCCCAGCAGATCAGTTATGATTCCAATGCGCTTGATTTCAATATTCTGCGTGCGAATGCTCTCGGATTGGGCAAAGTTTATATTCTTACCTCCACCAGTACGGCATCTGCTTCGGAGATTGTCATCAATAACCTTAAACCTTATATGCAGGTTATTCAGGTGGGAGGTGTGACATTGGGTAAAGATATGGCCGGATTTATGGTGGAAGACAAAAGGAACCCCAAAAAAATATCGTGGCAGCTTCATCCGGTTATTTATAAAGTGTTCAATGCGAATGGGGAAGGAGCTTACAGCAATGGAGTTCCTCCACAGATTGCAGCCGGTGAATATGCTTCGCTGCCACTGCTTCCCCTGGGAGATCCGGAAGAAACCTTGATTTCATCCGCGCTGAACACTATTTATTCAAAATCAGCAGGCAAGAATGCTTTGGACCAAAGTGTTAAGGTTTTATTTCAGAGTGATACGCCTTCTGCAGCCATCGGAAAGTGAACATCTTTTTAAAATTTTAATATATAAACCCAACAGCCATGCAGGGAATAGAACCAAAATTTCACAGCAGCCTTACAGACCGGATGGAATATTACCGCAGTCTTCTGAAAAAAACAGCCGGCGATCCTCACATACAGCCTTCTGATATGATCTCCAGGATCTCAGAACTGAGCGAGCTTTATGAAGATTATCTGGCCCAGAAAAAGCAATTGGAAAGAAGCATAAAAAATTACAGACAGTATCATAATGACCTGCGAAAACAGCTCACATTACGGGTACGGGAACTGAAAAGAAAGCAGAGACAGAAATAATCTTGTTGATTCCCATTCATTTTATGAAGCAGATTGTTATAAAGCCTTGCATTCCTGGATTTGTGAAGGTTTTGATATTTAAAGAGGAAATTCATACATTTATGAACTTAGTTTACAGGTGACGATATATGGTTCTTAATTGGCTTGATTTTTCCGGTTATTTAAAGATATTCTGGCAGTTTTCATGGCTGCAGTGGATCGTATTCAGTATTTTATCTAACGTATTTCTGTGTTTGTTCTCAATAGGACTTTTTCAGTTTATCGAAAAAACATGCCCTAAACAGCAGCTTCAGGAGAAGAGTCATCCTGTCACCGGATCGGATTTTTACCTCTGCCTGCTCACGGTTATCTGCAACAGCTTCGTCATGCTTTTAGGTGCTTTTTTATGGAAAATCAACTGGATCAGCCTCGATCAGAGCCCTTCTGGGGTTTCAGTTTTTCTTGAAACCATTGCCTTGATTCTTCTGATGGATCTTTTGATGTACTTTTTTCATTATGCAGCCCATCAGCCTTTTATCTACAAAAAATTGCACGCAAGGCATCATGAACATATAAGCACCAACTTTCTGAGTCTTTTTGTACTGCATCCTTTTGAAACCATTGGTTTTGGATTCATGATTTTAGCTCTGTTGATGGGCTATGATTTTTCTATTCAATCCATCAGTCTTTATATAATCATCAATCTTATCTGGGGAACGATAGGCCACCTGAACCGGGAGTTTTTTCCGACGTCGTTTGACCGTTTTTTTGTAGGAACAACGAGATTTCATAACCAGCATCATCTGGTTGAGAATAAAAATTTTGGTTTTTATACTTCCTTCTGGGACAGGGTTTTTGGGACGTATCGGTGATTAATTAATGTAAAGAAACTTTTTATATATAATAGTTTTATTGTAGAAAAGGATTTATACTGGAATATTCCTGATGATAAATTGTATAATGTATATCAAGAGCCAAAAGATTTAACTATTGGGAGTTTCTTCAGAAAATTTTAAGAAAAGAAAGAGAAGCTTTAGGATACGATTTTTATAAAGTATCCGCCTATTAAAATCAATAGGACAATCCTCAATTATTTAATAGTTGTCTGTGGATAAGCCTTGTCAAGGTTCGAACCTTGACAAGGCTTTAGCCGGGTATTTATTTACACTTTCATAAGAAAAAGTAAAGCTCCTTAATATTCTTAAAAACTTATTCCTCCTTAATGGTTCAAAAACATCATATTTTTAATTTCCTATTTTTGCCGCGTTCACCTGAGCTTTTATTCTCTCCTCAATCAATCTCCAGTCATAGAAATGAAAAACCCTTCCATTGCTCATTGCTGCAAATACACCCTTTGGAAACTGAGGCCCAAGATTCACGTTGGTGACTTCTGAACCGTCGCTTTCACGGGTTGAAACCGGAATCTCGGCAATTTTTCCTTTCGCAGGATTTTCTCTCAGATACACATTAAACGTGTCTTTTTGCTGGTTCGAAACCAGAATATATCCGGTTTGTGCTGAAGTAGGATAGATGGAGATTCCTTCCACATCAGACTTAAAATCACCTTTTCCGAACACAAGAAGCTCCTCATTTCCTTTGTCCGGATCTGCATAATACTGATGCACCCCGAACTGCTCGTCAGAATAATAGATGTAGCCCATTTCATCATCTACAGCGATACTTTCAATCTCCTTCAGACCACTATATTTTCCAAACTTGCGGATAACTTCACCCGTTATTTTTCCCTCTTTTTCAGAAAGTTTATACTGCCAAAGATAACCGTCAGCCGGGCCGGATTTTCTTCCCACAACGGCATGTATTTCTCCTGATACAGGGTTCCGGTACATGGAAATTCCCATTGGATCGCGTTCCGTTTCACCATCAAATACTGCAAATTCTCCCACTGCCTTCAGGTCAGGAAGGCTGTAAAGCTTTACCGTATTGGTTTCCCTTTCTGTAACAGCGGCAATATCGGTTTTCTTTCCGTTCAGCATAAAGCTGTATTCAATATCTACATTGTTCGGGCGTTTCAATCCTGAAACTTTACTGATGATTTTTCCGTTCAGGTCAAAGGCATACAGTCCGCCATCAGTATCCTTATCTGTTCCGATAATAATGCTTTTTGAAGCATCCGCAGGATTGATCCAGATGGCAGGATCGTCGGTATCATGAACTACTGTTTCTGTAATAACAGAAGGTTTTATATTTTTTCCTAAATTTTGCGTGCTGCAGCTCACCACAAAAGGTAAAACTGATATCGCTATAATAAATGGTAACTTTTTCATACGTTTAAAAATCAAATTTCAATCCTAAAGTGAATCTCGGTTTGTAATATTCCACCTGTGCAGTTCTGCTCTGGATTCCCTGATAATACCGTAACGGCTGGTTCGTCAGATTATTGGCTTCGGCAAAAACTCTGAGCTGGCTTGTAATTTTATAAGATGCATTGGCATCAAGGAAAATCTGCCTGTCATAATAACGGTCTTCAAATGATTTCCCACCCAATTCATCAATATAATCAGATGCGTAATTCATAGAAACCCTTGCTGAGAAACGTTTATTTTCCCACGAAAGAGATCCGTTGAACATATGCGGGGCAGCTCCCGGAAGTCCTACATCTGTTCTTTCCACACCATCTTCATTTGTGATTCCTTTCGCTTTTGATTTGGTATACGTATAATTAACATACACTCCCAGGCCTTTCCAGAATGCTCCCGGAATAAAGTCAAGCTGACGTTGAAGGGCCACTTCAAAACCGTAAATGTCTACATTGTCACCATTACGCTGCTGTGTAAAGCTCCAGTTATTTTCTCCGGCAGGAATAGGATTGGATTGTCCTGCAAAATCATTCGAAAAATCACCAGATGTATAGTTTCTTCTCGAATAAGTATAAATAAAATCCTTAAGATTCTTATAAAAAACACCTCCCGAAAGTATTCCGACCGATTTAAAGTATTTCTCTGCCATAAAATCGAAATTATAAGCATACGTTGCCTTCAAATCCGGATTTCCTGCCGAAATGGTTTCATCCCCGGAAATAACGTTAAGGTAAGGAACCAGTGAATAATAATTCGGACGGGCCAAAGCTGTTGTAAATGCCGCACGCAATATAAAATCCTTGACAGGGACATATTTGAAGGATAAATTCGGAAGCACATTGGTATAGGTGTTCGTACGGTTGATCTTTCCTGCCAGATCTTCCTCATCCAGTACATAATTTCCGGTATAATCAATTTTTGTGGTTTCAATACGGGCTCCTGCAATCATTGAAAATGTATCGCTGAAATCCTGATCCCATCTGATGTATCCGGCATAAATATTTTCTTTTGCGGTATAATTACTGGAAAGGAATTCTTCCGGCTTCATTTCACCTGTAAATAAATTAGAATTAAAAAGATCCAAGCCGCCGATGTATGACGGATTTACAAAAGTTCCCGGAACATAATTTCCAGGCTGGAAGTTTTGACCATCAAAATGAACTGTAGGAACAGATAACAGGCTTCCCATATCATTCAAAGGCTCAAACGCATAATAATCATTGTTCCGTTCTTTTTCCTTTAAACGTAGGCGTAAACCTGCCCGAAGTCTGCCTTTCTGGTTTTCGACCACAGAAAACGGAAAACGGACATTGACCTTTGCCCCAAATTCTTTTTCCTGTGTAAAACTGTTGGAATCTGAAAGGTCACTTAACTCATAAACGCCTAAATTGTCAGCAGAAAGGGGAGTGATCATCGGTCTTTCCGGATCGCTGAGGTCTGAAGAGAAATTCATCTTTCCGTTCTCAAACTCTATATAACGTTCATGAGGTTTCTTTTCACTGGCCGTTGCATAGTTCATGGACCAGTCAAGGTCAATCTTCGAGCCCAAAAGATGTTCTCCTCTTAAAGCATAATTCTGTACCTTCTGTCTTTCAAGACGTGTGTTGTCATTATCTGCATCTCCGCCTTTATTCTGCCTCGTGATACTGCCTTTCCAGCCTGTAATTTCCATTTCATCATCATAGACAGGCTTTATTTTATAGCCCAATACAAACCTGTTCTCTTTGTCCGTTCTGAAATTGTACATTGCTGAAGCATAGATCTTGTTTTTGGAATTGAATTCATAATCCATATTCAGATCAAAACTGTGTCTTATGCGGTGCTCATTATAATAGCGGATGCCCATTTTGCTGATGTAAGCAGTCTGAGCGGCATCATTTGCAATGCTCCATGTGGGTTCAATATTATCTGAACCAAAATTGTTGTTGTTATAGGAAAAACTGAAAACCGCACCCAGTTTTTTATTCAAAAAACGGTTTCCATACACGAATCCGGCTGTATAATTGCCCTTTTCACGGATCGGGTTATAACCTCCTGCCAGAGTTGCGGAAATTCTCTGTCCGTTAGGGGAAGCCCTTGTGATAAGGTTTACAGAACCACCGATAGCATCAGCATCCATATCGGGGGTAAGAGTTTTATTAACTTCGATAGTAGAGATCATATCTGAAGGAATCAGATCCATCTGAACATTCCTGTTATCGCCTTCTGCAGACGGAATTCTGTCACCATTTAACGTAACAGAATTAAGGTTGGGTGCTAAACCTCTGATGATAAGATTTCGGGCTTCTCCCTGGTCGTTCTGGATAGTGATTCCGGGAACACGTTTCAAAGCATCACCAATATTGGCATCAGGAAAACGTCCGATCTGGTCGGATGAGATCACATTGGTGATATTGGCATTGTTTTTTTGCTTGTTTAACGCTCTTGCCTGGTTTTTCAGGGTAGACCCGCTCACGACTACTTCTGCAATTGCTGTTTCTTTTCTTGCAAAAATAATATTCTGCTTTGTATTCCTGTCAGATTCAACCGTTACACTGTATTCGCTGGTTCCATAGCCAAGATAATCTACTGTCATGGTATAATTCCCTGCAGGAACATTCAGGAAAACAAAATTACCATGATCGTCCGAAGTTGTATAGATATTTCCCGGAGCCAGAGAGATCTTGGCACCCGGCAGGGATAGTTTGGAATCATCATTGATATTTCCGGAAACAGTACCGGTTTGTGCATAGAAAAAAATGGATGCACAAAATAAAACGGAGGTAAAAATTTTCTTCACTTTACATATATTAAGAATGAACAAAATTAAACGTCTGTTTGGGAAATAACGGAAAATGTAGATTACGATTATTTTAAGGATTTATGAACGGTTCGATACATAGTAAGGTCAGCAAATGACTTACAGTAGCATCATGAGATATTTTTAAAATTAAGTGCTGTATCAAAGATATTGTAATGATTTTTGATACAGCTTTTTTTACTTTTGTTCTATTGTTGGAATGTTGTTTATTACCAGCCATTTCCCATGCTCAAGAACACACGTAATAAGTGATGAAAACCGGAGTGTAGGACTTTCCAGAGAAACCTTTGCGTGCGCAATATTATTTTTCTGTTCCAGGGAATGGTAAATAACCGTTCTGGGCTTTCCTCCAAAAACCTTATCACGAACCAGCCGGATATATTCTTCTTTAGAAATGACGAAAATTCCAGGTTGGTCAAAAAATCCGTCCTGTATGTTTTGGTAGTTTTGATGAAGAACCTGTTCTAAAAGCGTAGTATCATTAGTATCACCACCTTTGATAAACTTTTCTATAGCTTGTCTGATCTCTTTCATAATTAATTTAAATATTTAAAAATTGCGGTTTCTACTAATTCTGTCTTCTCTGAGATCCGTTCCGGAGATGCTGTGCTTTCCAAAGGGAAATAACTGATGTCAGTAATGCCAAGATGATTTAGAATACTGGTTAAATGAGTCTCAAGAGGATTCATTCCTCCGGGTAAGGAGTGAATACCGCCCATGACAGAAATGAGATGTGCTTTTTTACCTGAAAGCAGTCCTTTGATACCATTGTCATAGGTAAACGTTTTTTTAGTCCTGATCACAAGGTCAAAATAAGCTTTTAGCGAAGAAGGAATTCCATAATTATACATGGGACATGTGATCAGGATCTCACTGCTTTTGTAAAGCTCATCAATCAATTTGTCGGAGAGTAGGAGGTCCTCAGAATAAAGATTTTCATTCAAAAAAGCATCGAAAGTCTGTTGGGTAAGGTGAGGCGTCATTTTTTTGGCGGTATCTCTTTCAATAACCGATCCATCCGGATGTTTCAGGATCCACTGTTTTACAAAATAATCGCCCATACGGCGTGAATAGGAATCTTTAATCCTAAGGCTGCTGTCGATTCGGAGAAGTGTGTTCATACTTTTTTCTTTAAAGACACACTTGATTTTTAAAACGTGACAAAAAATGATTAAAAGTTGAAAAATCCAGCCTTAAACTAATTAATTCTTTTCAATTTTTCAGGATCTACAATGGAATAGATCTCCCTGATCAGCCCATGCTCATCGATATCCAGAATATGGCAGTTATACATACGTTCTCCCTGCCAGAAGCACAAAGCGGGCTGATGGTTGAAAACATTAAAAGTAAAAGATTTTCCTGAGAGAAACTGCTGTTGTACGTAAGCGAGAAGAGATGCTGTTGCCGGTTTGCCGGTTTCCACAGCTTTGATGACACGGATACGTTTTCCGCCGTCTGCAGAAAGTCTGATATCATCTCTCAGAAGTTCTTCGATCATGGGAATATTTCCTTCGCTCAAAGCTTTCTGATATCTGTGGAGTATATCGGTATCCATGGAATTTGCAGTATCGGGGGCGTATTTTATATTTTGCAGCTGTTTTCCGGCGCGGCTCAGCAGCTGCCGTGAATTATCAATGGAAATATCCAAGGTTTCAGCGATTTCCTGGTGAGAATAGTCGAAAGCTTCTTTTAAAATATATACAGCTCTTTCTTTGGGATTCAGCTTTTCTAGAAGGACAAGGAGTGTATAACGTGCCGTTTGCTCCTTGATCAGTTTATTCTCTGCATTGTCAAACGACAGTGGTTCCGGAAGCCATTCCCCGTAAATCATTTTTTTACTGTGCCTGTTTTTAAAATTGATAGCGTGGTTAACTGTGCTTTTAATCAGGTAGTTAACCTCGTTTCTAACCCCGGATTTATCTAAAGAAATATATTTTTCTATCACATCCTGTACAAGATCCTGCGAATCTTCATAAGAACCTGTGATGTTGTAAGCATAGGTAAGCAGTTTGCTGTAATTTTCCTGCATGATATTTCTTTTGAAGACAAACTTAATGAATAAAACGTGACAGTTCTTTTCAGAAATGTTAGATTTTTTTAATGAAATAAACTCTTACGGTTAACATATTTGGAATTTTTTTAGCAATTGGCAATCCTAAATGAAAACAGACCTGAAATAGATTCATTAAAATTAAAAGTATGAATGAAGTATTTTGTAAAAATTGATTGAGATGACTGAAAAAGATCTGTCAGTGAGAGAGAAACTGCCTCTGAGGGAAAGCTTTCCAACGGCTATCATCTGGAAATGGAACAGATTCAGAGGCAAAATGCTGAGAAATTTCGGGAAATCATTGGGAAGATAGGGTTTCCTAGGGTTTCAAAAGTGGGGGATAAAGCCAGCAGTGCTGTATGGCCTGTTATTCAGCATTCTATTGGTGAGCCTGAATTTATAAAAGGATGCTATAAAATGGCTTGAAAATAGAATTGATATCAATGCTTTAAATATTGATTATCTGCATGACAGAATCCAGGTTTTTCAGTGCAAGCCTCAAAAATACGGGACACAGCTGACTGAAGAAAGACTGACATATCCGGTGGAAAGTAAAAATAAACTGAATGAAGAACGCCTGAAAGTGAATTTAAAACTTTTTTCCCCCAGAAGAAATCGATAGAATTCCGGGTATAGAACTGATTACTGAAATAGATGTAAAAGATGCTGATTATACAGAATGGGGAATAAAAACGGTATGGATTGAGAGCTTTAAATGAACGCCTATTTATAAAATTGTATCCTCTGCGTTCAATATTTTTATAAAGAGCTAAAAAATATTTTGTCGGTTTCAAAAAACTTTATATATTTGCACCACTGAAAACAACGGTATAGCCGTTATTCAGGAGAGTTGGCAGAGTGGTCGATTGCGGCAGTCTTGAAAACTGTTGACTGTAACAGGTCCGGGGGTTCGAATCCCTCACTCTCCGCTGGTTGAGAAACTAAAATAAGCTAAAACGCTGTAAACATCAATGTTTACAGCGTTTTTTGTTTATGCGCTAGTATCATAAAAAATCAAAATGGGATCAAGCGCAAAAGTTGGGGGCTAAGCAAAAAGATTCGCTAATCTGAAGAGAAAAAATGTTCTGTCTTTCACTCCTCTGAGTTGCATCCTGAAGTTTTTAATTTTAGCATTGAAAGATTCTGCAGCTGCATTAGTGCTTCTTTTATCAAAGTAGTTGAGAATGTCTCTGTAATGTTGCAGTATAGTCTTTCTTAGGGTGGAAAAAGATTTAAAATCTTCTTCTTCAACATTTCTAAACCAATGGGCCAGTTTAGTCATAGCCACAGATTTTGTAATGTGCTGATTATAGATCTTTCTTAGGTCATCAGTTAACCGATACGCTTTTTCAAGGTCAGGATATTGAGTAAAAAGGATGGAAGCTCTTTGTCTCTGGGACAGAGTCCATTTTTCCCGGCTCTTATAAAGCAAATACCTGCTTCTTGCCAAAAGCTGTTTCCGGGAATCTCCGTTTTCAAAGGTCTCTATTTTTAGAGATGTTTTCTCCTTAGAAGCTTTTTCAATAGCGTTATTTTCCATTTCAATAGCTTCCCAGCGATATTTGATCCTGATTTCCTGAAGGGCTTCTATGGCCAGCTTTTGAACATGAAAGCGATCGATCACCTGGGATGCACAGGGAAAACATCTTTTGGCAATACGTTTCATAGAACCTACCATATCAAGGGTAATTTCCTTGACTTTCATCCGAAGTCTTCTGCCTATTTTTAGAAGATGTTCTATTACAAAATCACTCTGGGTTCCTTTGACTATAGCGACAATGCTGCCTTTTCTTCCTTTGGCTTTTTTGGAGGTAAGAACACTATAAAGTTCTCCATCAGAAAGGGCTACTTCATCCAGGGATAAGGATTCTGAAAGATTTTCAGGATAAAGTATCCAATCCTGTGAGGTTTTTGTACCCAGCTATGATATTCGCTGAGTTTGTTTTTGTATTGTCTCTGAAAAGTCTTGCCCTTGATACCGAAAAATTCGGCTATGACTTTTAGAGGAAGAGCTTTAGTATCGGCTAATTTTTTTTAAGAAACCTGCAAAGTCCTGGGTCATGCGGGTTCCTTTGGCTACAAGATGCCAGTCTCTTTGAAGGATTTCCCTTGAGGATTTATCTGTCCATCTTCTTCTTTTTACATGAAGTTTGACGATTTTACCTCTTAATGGATAATCATCCACAATGATTTCAGGTAAAAAACCTTTGGACTCTAATAATCTATCTTTTAATCTAAAGAATTCCTCGAGGCTCTGCCTCGGGGTGAAAAGAGGAAAAGTTTGAAAAACGGGTGGTTTTTCAAAAAAATAAAAAGATGTAGCTTT
>NZ_QNUH01000034.1 GCF_003385495.1 Chryseobacterium elymi
CTGCAGCTGTTTACAATTTAAATTCGTCGGATTTTCATGTCTCTTATAATGGTACCGCCAATGCGGTATTCAATCTTCCTGCAGCCATCAGCGGAGTGGGAAATTTTAAGGGACGAATGTATACTATCAAGAATAATACAAACTTTACCATAACGGTAAATTCTGCTGCCCCGGAAACCATTAATGGAAGTGCGAGTATTACAGTACCAGCGAATCAGAGTGCCCAATTGATCAATACCGGACTTACAGGTGCCAATTCTACATGGGAAGTAGTCTCCATGGGATCTTCTTCTACAGGTGATTACATTATTGTAAAACCTAATGCATCTCAATCTGTTTCTACAGGATCAGATGTAACGTTTGGATCCGTAATTGCTTCCAATAATATTACCTACAATGCCGGAGTTTTTAATTTAAAGGCCGGCAAAACCTATGTACTGCGCTGTCAGCTACATGCTACAGACTTCTCCCTGGCAGGCGGCTTTTTTGTGTACGAATGGGTTGATGCTTCCAATAATTCTGTACTTCCATCCAGTACCACCGGAGTTGTTGACGCAATAAATAATTATCCTGCGACCACAATCGGAGGACAACCAGAAGCATATGCCATTTATAGACCTACTGTTGATACCTCAGTAAAAGTAAGGCTGGGCGGTGCCGGAACAGCTCAATTAAATCCGGGTATAGGATTTATGTCAATTACAGAACTTGAAGGAGGCAGCGGTAGTGGAACTACCATCATCAATAATAACATAACAGCGAGTAACGGTCTTAACCTGTCGGGCACCGATGTTAAATTAGGAGGTACCCTATCCCAGCCCACCCATATTGCTACTGCCGGAAATAACCTAAGCATCGACGGAACCGGAAAAGTTTTGATTGGAACCAATACGGTACCTGCAGGAGCAGCTAACTCTAAAATTGTTATAGACAATGGAACCACTAACGGTGCGCTACAGATTAAAGACGGTACAGAGCAGTTGGGGTATGTACTGACCAGTGATGCTAATGGACTGGCCACCTGGTCTTCTACGGTTACCACTGCATTTGCCGACAACTGGTCAACCTATACAGGCACATTAACCAATCCTTTTACAAGTACAACAGGTGCAAATACTCAGGCAACAGGAACTTCAGTTGTGATTCCTGCAAAAGGATGGTATTTTTTCCGTGCAGGAATTACCATTCAGTCAAATTGTAATGACTATGCATTCTATATTAATGGAATTGGAGACATTTGGAGAACCTACTGTAATGTGTCAGATATTCAGATGATGTCTCCCCGGGACCAAAGCCGGGTACTTTATTTTGCAACACCGGGAACTTATCCTATCATAGCTAGCAAAACCAATGCAGTAGTACCAACTGGATTTAATATTGGAAATCCGGGCTTCTATGTAAACTTTGTAAAATTCCAAAATTAAGGAAACGACAATAACCATGATTCTAAATACATAAAGCTGAAAAACTGAACTGCTGCAAAATTCCCTCATTCCTGCAGCAGTTCATTTAAAATAAACTCTCCCTATCAAACTAATAATTATTTACCTGCTATTTATTCATTTAATTTTATTAATATGAAAAAAATGTTTTTCCTGCCATTAATGGCCCTTTTAAACAGTAGTCTGATGTATTCTCAATCCGGAAATATAGGCATTAATACCAGTGATCCGGGCAGTAAGCTAACTGTTAATGGCTCATTTGCTGCAACCTACAAAACCACAGGAGCAAGTGGACCTGTTGATGCTAATGATTACTATATCGCCTACAACGGCAACAGCAACGGTACTTTAACACTGCCTGCTGCTGTGACCGGATCCGGCAATTTTATTGGAAGAACTTATCATTTCAAAAATACCGGAACAGCAACATTGTCTATTGCAGCCAGCGGAACAGAGCTGATTGATAATCAAAGCGGTGCAGGAGTAGCTTCTGTCAGCGTACCTCCAGGTTACTATGCTTTTTTCATAAGCAAAGGAACAGTGACCAATACAACATGGGAGCTTATTTTACTCTCAAGCTCCAGCAGTCTGCCCGCAGCAGCATCTACGTATGCCTTTTCCACAATAAGTACTACAACCAGGCAGTCTCTTCCTGCTACAGCCAGCGGACCTTATATCAACGCTGAAATTAATTATCCCCAAGGAACGGTCATCAATACAGGAAATGTAATGAATACGGCCAATGGAAGGTTTACTGCCGCTACCAGCGGATATTATATGTTTTACGGCTCTACCCAGTTTGATAACGGCGCAATTGCCGGTGCTCCCAATTTTGCATGGGCTATATTATATCTTGTAAAAAATTTCAGTACCACTCCCAATAATGTATTGGTTCAGTCTTACCAGTCAAATCCGGGTATATTGGTCGGAACCAACGTTTCGTGCATCACCTATCTGAATGCCGGAGAAACCGTGAGTATGGCTTCAGCAGCAGCTGTAACCAGCGGGACGACTTACCAGGTAGTGGTAAGTTCATTTTACGGATACAAAATAGCTAATTAAACTGCACAATATTATATAAATTGGTTAATTCCCCTTCATTACATGATGCCATACATGATGAGAAAGAAAACAATTTGTTCCCAAACAAAAGGGGGATTCCAATTTATATCTTATGATTAAAATACTTCTAATAAAGAACCTGTTATTCAGGCATTTGAATCAAATATCGCTACTAATTCAGGTTTGGGATTAACTTGAAATAGCACTTTTTTTCCCGGATCATTTTACCTCCTGCAGATAGACCATCTTCATTATTTTTTGCCCAGGACAATACTTCAGGGATAATTATTTTTTTCATAAATGGTTAATGTTGTGCGAAAAAGCTATTGAATAGTAGTTATTAAAAAGTTAAATTTCTATTTTACTTTGATTCTTTTAAGCTTCTGAGTAAATTTGTACAAAAATAAAATAATGAACTATACACTTGAGCTCAATACTCAGGATGCTTACTCTACTGTTGTTTTTAATACAATCGTATTCGACTCGTTCAAGGTTAATATAGTTGAAAGATATACAGGGCGAATGAATTTCCAGCCAAAATTATCCTATGCCTTATTTAAAGTAAGAACCCTGGATAATGAAATTATCAAAACAAGAGACGGTAATGGAAGAGTCAAAATTAAAGGAGATCATTTTGAAACTTACCAGAAACTGATAAAGGTCCTGAATTCCTATGCTTATAAAAACAAACTGATGAATGTAAAAGAGGCTCAGGAGGATTATGTCCATTTCATTTTGAGCCTGGTAATTGTTAATTATCAGCTTAATTAAATCCTTTTATCAGGATATTAATGACCATTATTGATTTATACACTTTCCAATATCTGTCTTATGGATAATAAAACTGTTTTAGAAAAAGCAAATGATGCCATTTCAAAGGGTGATTATGAAAACTTTCTTTCGTATTGCAGTGAAGATACAAAATGGATATTTGTAGGAGACCAGGTTCTTACAGGAAAAGAGGAAGTGCGGAATTATCTGGCAGATACCTACAGAGTACCGCCAAAGTTTGATGTAGAATATATGGTAAGTGAAGGAGATTATGTAACTGCCGTAGGCTTAATTAGTCTTCTGAACAAAGATGGCCGCTGGACAGACTATGATTATTGTGATGTTTGGAGATTCAAAGATGGAAAAATGGCAGAGTTGAGAGGTTTTGTTATTCAGAGATAATTCTTCAGTTATTTAAAGCGATTTTAATAACATTCTGCAAATAAAAGCTCCTCTAATAAAAGAG
Organism: Chryseobacterium elymi; assembly: GCF_003385495.1. Classification (GTDB taxonomy): domain Bacteria; phylum Bacteroidota; class Bacteroidia; order Flavobacteriales; family Weeksellaceae; genus Chryseobacterium; species Chryseobacterium elymi. The sequence goes on from NZ_QNUH01000034.1 coordinate 3,742, forward strand.
GAGCTTATCTTGTAATTGCCATCAATTATTTTACGGCATTTTTTGCTTTTTCAGATTCCATTAAATGATGCTCTAAAGTTGGCAGTGTTTTGCTCACAAAAGATTTTAAAGATGCCTCTTTACCTTCTGAAGCTTCTTTTTTAAATTCTTCTATATCTTTTTTATGATCACTGACCATAAGATCGGTATATTTTTGATCGAACTCTGTTCCTTTTTTAGCCTTCAGATCATCATATTTTTTCTGCTTTTCGGCATCCAGGCTGACCGGCAGACTGTAGCCTGCTGTCGCAGCCCATTTCCTGAGTTCATCATTAGCTTTACCGTGATCTTTTACCATCATTTCCCCCAATGCTTTTACTTTTGCATTGGAAGCATTAGTGGCTGCAAGCTGACCCATCATTACTTCCATCATCCCTCCTTTGGCTGCGGCATCTGCAAATTTTTTATCCTGATCACTGAGCGAATTTTTAGTGGCCATATTATCCGTCATTTTAGTAGAGTCCGTAACCGTCATGCCAGATTCAACCGGTGCAGATACAGTCGAACCATCTGTAGTTTCGTTTACAGATGTAGTTTCATTTTTTTGCAGGCTATCAAGGCAGCAACTGCAAAAAGTGTTAAAACAAAATTTTTCATAATAATAATTTTAAAGTGGTGATAAATAATGAAGCATATAAGCACTTCTATACAAATACAACAATTTATTTGCCAAAATCCACCTTTTCACGATGTCATTATATTTATAAACATCATTTAATAAAATTTTTATAAAATTAGCTAAGCTTTACGGTCTTCTACAAGTACAATTTTATAATTTAAAATTTATTGGCTATGAAAATGCCCAACCTTAAACGGCAAAACCAGACTGGCAAAGCTGTGAATAAAATGGATTTAAATTATTTTTTTAACTAATATCCATATTTTTATGTATTTAATATCTGTACTTGTATTTTTTGATATATTTGCAATAAAAATCTTTCAATTTTTAAACAAAATATATTTATTATGAAAAAACATTACTATATCATAGCTTTTCTCCTTCACTTTTCTGGAGCCGGAGCACAATCATTCACGGTTGAGCAGAAAGCCCAATTTAATAAAAGTGAAACCATACAGTTGATGACAGGGGGCAATTCAACCATTAAGGGACAGGCTTTTGCTAAAGATAACCGATCCGGCATCAAAGGAATTGCTGTCCTTAACATCAATAAAAGACAATATGCACCCAAAGGGACTTCTATTATTGTAATGCCACAAACTGCCTATTTTAAAGAATGGCAGGAAGTAAGCAAAAAGTATGAAAAAGAAGGTAAGATAGTAGAACTGCACAAAGAGGCCAGAGCCTGCATTAAAGTAATACAGGTAAAGGATGATAAAGGCAGTTTCGAGATCAATAACCTCATGCCCGGACAATATTTACTGATTACAGGGTTCAACTACATACAGGATAAGCAGCAGACTTATACCTTGGGTTATGCGAATACCTACATCAATAATACTCTTCAGAGCTCAAGAGAAATACAGGGGCATCATTACTTTAAGATTATTAGTGAGGCAAACATCCGAAAATCCGTTACCATTAAAAAAGATGGCGATGTGGAAGACGTCAATTTAAGGCAGACTCTTTAGCCACCGTTAAGTCAATAAAATCTTCTTTAACCCATACGCTTACAGATTGTGAACTGACCACAAATCTGGCTTTGCCATTTTCATCTGTTTTGATTTCATCTTTTCTTTGCCGGGTAAAATCCCGGTATACGGAATCTGCATTTTCTTTTCCAAGTTCTATGTCTTTATAGCCTTCTTCACCGTTGGACAGGACTACAATACATCCGGGATACTCGTTCTTTCCTTTTCTCACCCACGCAATGCAGTTAGGATGATCAAAATAGCTGATCTGCTCACCATAGGCAAACTGCTTCCTTGCTTCAAGCAGCTCAGGCAGAATTTCCACCTTCGGCATAATGATCCTTATTTCTTCACCATCTTTTGTGTCCGTATATTCCGCACCGAAAAGATCGGGATAGAAAACACAGGGATATGCTTTTTCCGATAATAAAATAATAGCATAAGCCAGAGGTTTGAACCAATCCTTTACAGCTGATTCCAGAGATTGCAGCTTCTGTGTGTCATGATTTTCAACAAACGATACGGAAAGAACAGGCTTTTTTTCCATAAAACTACCTTTTAAAATCTGGCTGAGATCATAATCTTTTTCATCCTTTGATGCTGTAAAAAAGTTGTAATGGAGAGGTACATCAAAACAGGAGATCATGTCATTGATTTTATCAGAAAAATCAGATATTTTCTCAGATTCCGACTTCCAGAATTCGCCCAAAATATAACAGTCCGTATTCAGCTCTGTTTTTATATATATAATCCATTCCTGTAAGAAATCAACTGAAATATGCTTCAGGGCATCCAGACGGAATCCATCCACATGGGTAGTTTCCAGATACCATTTGATCCAGTTTTTCATTTCTCTGACCACATAAGGATTACGGTACTCTACATCAGCGCCCATCAGATAATCATAATTTCCGAACTGATGGCTTACCGCCTGGTTCCATTCTGTTCCGTACTCATTGTGGATTTTAAAAATACCCTTTATCCCTTTATGATCTTTCTGGATGACATCTATTCCGCTAAAACAGGTATGATCCCATATGAAATCAGAATATTTTCCATTCCGTTCCGGGAAAAAGAATTTCGTAAAAGCTTTTGCGGTGAAAGGCTTGCCAGTGGTTTCGTTCCGGTTTTCCTCATCAACCTGATGCACGGTAATAGTTTCACTTTCATCCCCTCCCATTCTGTGATTCAGGACGGTATCGGCATAAACGGATATACCCGCTTCATGGGCTTTTTTAATGGCAGACAGGTATTCTTCCTTTGTTCCGTATCTTGTGGGAATGCCCCCTTTCTGGTTAAATTCTCCCAGATCATACAAATCATAAACATCATATCCTCTGCCCTCGGGTCCTAAGACACATTTTGTAGCAGGCGGAAACCACACTGCCGTAAAACCCAGATTTTTAAGATAGTCACACTTTTCTGTAAATTCATTCCACAAATTTCCTTCATGATACCAATGAAAGAATTGTATAATAACTCCATTCATATTTTACATCGGTTTTCTGTTAACATTCAGAATTAATTTTAATCTGAAGATATTTATACTGCTACTGTATTACAGAGTACGTTATTTCATAGTAAACAAACATCGGGTTCTGGCTGAGATTCTTTTCTGCCACAAAGAAACTTATTAAAACTAATGATACTAATGATTTCATGCTTAAAATTTTGTGACATGTGTAAAACAAAATTAGAAAAGGGATATCTGTTTTTTTATGACTCATATCATAAAGGCTGATATTTGAATCTATTTGCCTTAAAGGGTGACTATCACTGCTAAGAATCTAGCGAGATTGTGAAAATTATTCTTCTGGAATAGTTAAAGATATTTTTATGACTACAGTCATAATTCAATAATTTGGGATTTATTAAATTTACTTATGATTTTTGCTGATACTATTGATCAAAATCCATATGATCAGATTAATATACAGTTTGAATTAATTGCAAATACCTATCACTGGAGGTTTGTGGGCCAGATACTGACTTAATCTTATCGTAACATTAAATTAATTAACCATGAATTCAATTCTTATCCGCTATTCCCGAAGTTTTCTATTGCTGTTTTTCTTATTTCTGTTCTTTACAGGAAAGGCTCAGATTGGGATTGGAATTTCCACTCCCGATGCAAGTGCCATGCTGGACGTAAGTTCCACAACCAAAGGAATGCTGGTCCCAAGGATGACAACAGCCGAAAGAACCGCCATACCCTCTCCCACTGACGGACTTATGGTATATGATACTACATTGAAGTTATTTTATTATTACGTAAATTCCACATCGTCATGGTCTCCTGTAGCAAGCAGTGTATCCGAAAGACTTAACTTTAAGCGTATAAAATCTACTGATGTACTGAATACAGTTTTAGCCGATGAACTTGCTGCCGGAGGTGGGGGAAAATATCTTATGGACTCCAATACACTGTACGAGATCAATGGTCAGATAACATTCGACCTGCCCATCGATATAAATAATTCTTACATAACCGGCCAAGACAGCAATAACGACATTATCCGGAGAACTTCGGGCACCATTTTTGAGGGAGCTACAGGCGGCAGTATCAGAAGCTTAACTCTTACTGCACCGGGTGGAAATATATTCAATTTAAACGGATCTGCTACACAAAACCTTATATTTCGGGATTGTATTGTTGCTAACTCAAATACTGTTGGAACTGTTTCTGGTTTTGGCCTGGTATTTTTAAGCATTATTCAATTTACAGGAAACAGCAATGGTATAACATATAATAATATAACACAGTTGTTACTTAGCAATATAGGCTGGTTTGGCAACAATTCCGGGACGTATGAGCGATTAACAGGCACTTTCACATTAGTAGAAAAGCAGGGTGGATTCAGTCAGGTAAATGGATCTGCCACAGGATTTGATGTATCGGCATCCGGCCTTACAATAACTGGTGATGCTGTTATGGAGTCTGTTGTTTTTACTGGCACCAATACTGGAGGTTATATCAGGCCATACGGTACTGGAACCTATCCCGGATATAATTTTAACAATAGCTGGACGGTAAGGTCAGCCGGAATACCTACTGAATCTGACACCAACGCAGTTGGAGATTTTGCTGTAGACTATCCTGTAGGAACCGGCATCGGTGTCAGTTTTACGAATAATACAAATCCCAGTAACATTGTAAAGGTTGGTACCGCATCTTCAGCTTCCACCTCATCCAATTTATTCAGATTTTCAACAGACGGTATTCCCAACAGATTAAGATATCTGGGTAAAAAGAAAAGAATTTTTCAAATAACAGGGTCCATTTCTTTTCAGGTTCCCGCAGCAGGAACTTATATCATATACATTGCCAAGAACGGAACTATTTTAAGTCAATATAAAGTGTACGGCAGAGGATCATCTACCAATGATATTGTTGTACTGCCAATAAACGGAACCACTGAACTTCTCAATAATGATTATATTGAAATATTTGCTCAGCGATATACAGGCTCTAATGGTGATATTATAGTTCCGAATATGACTGTCACAATCAAGTAATTGAAATTGGTTCTATGCAGTCTTTTCAGCTCTTGAAAATTGCCAGGAAGTAAAAAAAAGCTGTAATCTAATGTTTACAGCTTTTTAATGTTATTCCAATCTTTCCTGCATATTAAAAACTGTGCCTGCCGGGTCAGTAATCCAGTGCATATTTTCAGGAAGCTCCTCAATTTCGTCACAAGTTTCTACACCATTCGACTGCAAATATTTTGTAGCTTCATCTATGTTTGGAACAGTAAGCTGTAACCAGGTTTCAGAATGTGTGTAATTGTCTACACAATCCAGCCATACAATGTTGCTGCCAAATTTCACTTTGTGGGTTCTGGAAACTGTAGGATTGGTAATTGGTTTTTCTTCAACCTCGAGCTTCAGGATATTCCTGTAAAAAGCAACTGTTTTTTCATATTTATTTTTGGGAATTTTTATGGCTATATTAATGCCTGCTTCAAATTTTGTATTCATATTGCTGTAGTTTTAAGTTGCAGAATGTAATAGTTTAATAAACCTTTACACCTCAATATCATCTGTTATAATTTCTCTCGTACACTTATACTTGGTTATAATTACTCCTTTTGATGTCACATGGTTTTCTGTTAAGGCAAAGGCTGCGGGAACTGTACCATTGTCAAATAGCTTTTTTCCTTTACCAGGAAGGATCAACGGGTAAATTTTTAGCTGAAGATCATCTACAAGATCCTGTTTAATAACAAATGAATAAGCTCACCACTCCCCCGGCCAAAAATCAGCATGATCTTATCTTCTGCCCAAAAAGCTTATCGCCATAAATTTGTTTGCCTTTGCGATAAAAATACAATTTGTTTCAGGTATTTTCTTATCCCAAACTCAGGGTAGTTAAGATAATTTATTATTCAGTTACTTCAGAAAACTGTTCAAATAGTTCAGAATCGTTACTGCATCCATCATCAGGCTAACATGACCCTGACCTGGAACGATTGCCAACTGAGATTTAGGCATAGGCCCTAGGTCTGCAGAAATATCTCCTCCCAACAATTTATAGGTTTTTGCCAGCTCAGCTTTATCCAGTCCGTCATTGTCACCGGCTATGATTAAAACGGGTGCAGAAATTTTAGAAATATTAGAATCGCCCAAGTCAAAAGGCTGTCCGACAGTCCCAATCATCTGCTCTAAAAATCTGGTCCATTTCGTTTTATCAGGTGCTACAGCTTCATAGGCAGCCTGCATCGGACTGTTTATAAAAAGATCGGGTTTCATGCTCTTAAAAATATTATTGACTTCAGGTATCCAGCCGGTGCTTTTATAGGTGGCAGAAATAATAACCAGCTTATTTAATCTTTCAGGACTTTGTATCGCAAACTGGTAAGCCACAGCACCACCAAAACTATATCCTACTATATCTGCCTTGCCAATTTTCAGATTATCCAGTACTCCTTTTACATCACCTGCTAAAGTAGTATAAGATAATTTTCTGTCCGAAAACGGCGTGTGTCCGTGTCCCTGTAATTCGATGGCAATTACCTTCCGGTTCTTCGCCAGCTCAGGGATCAATTGCCCCCAATTCATATCAATGGTCATAAAAGCACCATGCAACAATACAACAGGCTTTCCTTCTCCATAAACTTCATAATAAACTTTGAGTCCATTAACAGGTGTATAGCCACTAACGGAAGGTTTTAGTTTTTGACCATATAGCTGTGATGCTGTAAACATAATGATTGCCACTGTTAACAGCTTTAGAGCTTTAAAGAATCTGAATGAATTTTTCATAATATTATTTGGATTAGGTTGATCGAAACTTTTAACCAAAGTTACCAAGTCATTACGAAAGCTGACTTGCCACAAGACAAGATTTAACTGAATGAAGTTATTCTTGTAGATTCCGCTTAAATACTTCAAACATTATTCATACTATATATTTACTAGGCTTAAGAAAGTATGAAGAAAAAATATCATATAAAAAACTCATTCAAGATAACATTTTATAAATAATTTCACTGAATTGAATAAAATTCATTAATTTCGGACAGAACTAAACCTTATTATTATGAAAAATTTAAAGAAAATCGAAAGACAGGAAATGAAGGCCATTACAGGTGGTATTAACTGCACGGGGGGCCAGCTGTGCTTAATCAGCGGTAAATGGCAATGCATGCCATATGACGGATGCGGTGGTGGAAATCAACCCTAAATTTAAGTTTAACCCAATTACTTTATTATGAAAAATTTAAAAAAAATTGCAAGAGATCAGTTGAAAAATATTAATGGCGGAGCATTAAGTTGTTCCGAAGCATGCTGCCCGCCTCCGGGAATAAAAAGGTGTCCGTGGGTGATTTGTGTAGCACCATGTGATATATTAAGCTAAAAAATAATCCAGTTTCTGAATACATTTTTCAGAAAATAAAAACCTTAGAATCCAAGATTCTAAGGTTTTTTGTAGAGAGAGGACCTGGTATACTCAAAGCTTCTCCTCTATTTTGAAATAAGTCGCTAATATTCTGGCTTGATTAGCTATCCCTTTGACAAGTGTATTAGGTGTTAAAAATATAATATCACGATTGGTATTATTTTCAAAACACAGATATATATTATTATCCTTAACATATTTTAAACTAAAAATATCTTTTTGTTGTAGCCTTCCCTATCTCAGCATCAGTTTCAGGATCATTATTAATGAGTGATAAAAATTGATCTGAGCGTTCTTTTGAAAATGCTTTTTTTCTAATTTCTTATAATTTCCCGTTAGGGAGAATTGTGTAGAATCTATGAGTATTGTAGTTTTAGCTACAATTTTACCTGAAAATAACAATAAGATAGCTAAAAAAACAGTAAATATTTTTTCATTCTGTGTTTTTGCAAAAAAACAATATTTTTTTTATTAAAAAAACTAAATATAGATTGTTATTCACTTCATAATTATGAATATTGCTATGGAAAAAATGTTACTTTAGCCCTGATCCCTTTCTTATTTATTTTTCATGCATTTGCCCTAGTTTGTACACCTCTTTAATTGCCCAATCAATTTTTTTGTACAATTACCAACAGTCTTTAAAAGTTCTTGAATTTTTGCTTCTTGTCAAAAATTTAAAAAATAATATGGATTAATGTGGAACTTTATTAGTGTTAAAAAGAACAACTAAAATGATAATTATATGAATTATTAAATTTTTAACTTTAGTGTGAGAAACTAAAACCAAAATCACCATGCATCATTAAAAAAATGATTCCAATAAAATCAGAATTGATTCCATTTTCTCTTTAGAAAAAAATACCCATTAATTTTTAACCTTACTAGAGCTATTCATAATTGATCAAGAATTGAATATTCCGGAATTATTGCTGTCTATTTGATAATTTCAATGAGGATAAATTATAAATTAAGCTACATTTTTACAAAAGGCATTCTATCAATGTAAGCAAATATTATAATCGTGTTATATATTTCATCTCGACACGCCTTACGAAAAGCATTTAGATGAATTTTTATTGCTAATTGCTCTATTACATAAAATTTAAAAACATCAAAATCCATGAAAACACTTGAACTATTAAATGAACAAAGTATCCATACAGATACTGCAATTGAACAACAGCCCCTACAATTTTATCTTCGTAAATTTAAGAATATACAGCGGTATAAGTGCTACCCTTTATATAACGAACAACTAAGCAAAGAACTTGTAGAATGGGGAACTAAAAAAAGTGGCATCAAAAAAGGAACAAAGGCATATCATCATACCATTTCCAGTGGTATCAGTTACTGGATAGCATTATGTTTTCCTCTCACTAAAGATTTGAATAAATTTAAAAAAACATTTTATTTTTTTCAAATGTTTACTACTATGGATGATCATGCAGATGAAGATTGGGGAGACGCAAAAGCTGATTCTGAAACTATAGTTAAATTCTGGAAGAAGGCTATAAAATTAGTAGAGACACTAAGGGATAGTGCTCCGTGGAGTATTAAAGTACTTCGTACTATTTTGATGAGGATGCCTAATATCCCTATTTATATGCGAAGAAACTTCAGTACTATGAAAAGTATTATAGATGATCTGTCACCCATGCAGAGAGAACGTTATATCAACAGTTTTAAAAGCTACATGGAAAATGCTATGTTACAGGCCCAGATGAGCGGTAAAGAAAAAAGCACCACCCTAGAGCAATATAAGGAGTATAGAGTGAAAAGCATTGCTTCTATTCCCTGTACATTAATGCTGGAATATTTATATAATATAGAGTTGACGAATGAGGAATATTTTCATCCTAAGCTGCAGGAATTAGAAAAAATAGGAACCCTTCATATAGCATTTATCAACGATCTTTTTTCATTATTTAAAGAATATAAAGGAACGTTTGAGAATCTTCATCTTGCTGTTTCCATATTTATTCTGAATGAAGGAATGACGCTTCAACAAGCCATAGATAAATTATGTGATGAAATAGAACAAATGCAGGAAGATTATATTCAATTAAAAGAAGAGTGGTTTTCAAGTGGTGAGTATATTTCAGATAATGTTCGGCGATTTATTGAAGGACAGGAGTATTATATGGCGGGAAATGAAAAATGGCACAGGCTTTCTAAAAGATATCACGGTGAAAGCTTCAATACAACAATAACTTCCGGCATCATGAAGCGGAGCTCGGAAGGAGGAACAATATATATTCCAGATGATTATAAAAAGTAAACAGGCATTCCTTAAAAAGCCCATCTCCCCTTTTGAAAATTATACTTTGCCAAAAACCATTGGACAAAAATTTCCAGCCAAATAAGAATTTGTTGTTTGAGGGATCAGTCTCAAAAGTTGGGGGGAATTTTTAGTTGTTGTATCTTTGTTTTATGTTAAGCGATCAGGAACTTCTTAAATTATTACTTCCAGAATTTTTAGTTGAACACTTTGATATCATCAAAGCACAAGAGCATAATGCTGAACTTCATATTTATTTTGAAGAAAAAAGTAGCATTCCTGAGGAAATAAACTACCCCGGGGCAGAGCCCCGAAGTATTAGAAATCAAAAAGTGTAAGTTGAGCCTCATGCACTTTTTGATATTCTTTTTCTTTTCCTTGATTT
>NZ_QNUH01000035.1 GCF_003385495.1 Chryseobacterium elymi
GGAATCCGTCAGGTAAATGCACTTAAAAAATATATTGGCTTACAAAATACAGATCATGTTCTGGATGTGGGATGCGGTATCGGAAGAACAGCAGTAGCCCTTACAGAGACTATAGACAAAGGAACATACGACGGTTTTGATGCCGTTGAAAAAGGAATCAACTGGTGTAATAAACATATCGGTAAAAAACATCCGAATTTTAAATTTAAGTTTACTCCGATTTATAATGACCTGTACAATACTTTCAGCCAAAAAGCAGAAAGTTTTACATTTCCTTATGATGATGGGCAATTTGATAAAGCATTTCTTTTCTCGGTTTTCACGCATATGCAGATTCCGGAAATCAAGAGATACCTTAGTGAAATCAGCAGAGTATTAAAGAGCCACGGACAATGTCTGGCCACATTCTTCCTGTACGATGAAACTAAAAAGGAATTCGGTACAATGCCATTTCCACATCAGTATGAAGGTTACAGGCTTATGGACGATAAAGTGACCGCAGCCAATATTGCCGTAAGCATCCCATTGCTGAATGAGATGGCAGCAGAAGCAGGATTAAAAGTAACCACCATAAAAGGAGGATTCTGGAGAACCGATGTAGAAAAGGAAGGAGCCGATGAATTCCAGGATATTGTTGTATTCAATAAAATCTAAATAAAAGTAAAAAAAGTAAAAATGGCAGAAATTCTTGACGGACTTAAAGTATCCAAAGAAATAAAGGCAGAAATCAAGGTGGAAGTGGAAAAGATCCTTGAAGGCAAGAAAAGAGCACCACATCTGGTGGCCATTCTTGTAGGAAATAACGGGGCAAGCAAGGCGTATGTAAACAGTAAGGTAAAAGACTGTGAGGAAGTAGGATTCCGCTCTTCGCTTTTAAAATTCCCAAGCACCGTTTCCGAGTCTGAATTGCTGGAGAAAATTGATGAATTAAATAAATCTAAGGAGGTAGACGGTTTTATCGTACAGCTTCCTTTACCGGACCAGATCGATCAGGAAAAAATTATTCTGGCGATTGATCCAAGAAAAGACGTAGACGGTTTCCATCCCGAAAATTTCGGAAAAATGGCATTGGAAATGGACACTTTCCTTCCCGCTACTCCATTTGGGATCCTGACACTATTGGAAAGATATAATATTGAAACTAAAGGAAAAGACTGTGTAATTATCGGAAGAAGCAAAATCGTAGGAAGACCTATGAGCATCCTGATGGGGAGAAAAGATTTCCCCGGTAACTCTACCGTAACTTTAACACACTCTTACACAAAAGACATTGAAGAATATACAAAAAAAGCAGACATTGTTATTACCGCATTAGGTGATCCTCATTTCTTAAAAGGAGATATGATCAAGGATGGTGCAGTAATCGTGGATGTGGGTATCACAAGAGTAGATGATGACTCTCCAAAAGGATACTACCTTGCAGGTGATGTAGATTTTGACAGCTGTGCGGCTAAAGCAAGCTGGATCACGCCCGTACCTGGAGGAGTAGGCCCTATGACCAGAGCCATGCTGATGAAGAATACCATCATCGCTTATAAAACTTCGGTCTATAACGATTAATTTTAAAATGAACAAAGAAGAAGATATTTTATTAAAAGAAGGTAAAATGCTCCCTGTAATGGAGCATTTTTACACTTTACAGGGAGAAGGGGCACACACCGGAAAAGCATCCTATTTCATCAGGCTGGGAGGCTGCGATGTCGGATGTCATTGGTGTGATGTAAAAGAAAGCTGGGATCCGAACCTCCATCCATTGATGAATGCAGAGGAAATTGCAGAAACTGCTGCAAAGCACAGTAAAACAATCGTTTTAACCGGCGGTGAACCATTGATGTGGAATTTAGATATCTTAACATCCAAATTAAAGGAATTGGGATGCACCATTCATATTGAGACTTCAGGAGCCTACCCGCTAAGCGGACAGATCGACTGGATTACCCTTTCGCCTAAGAAAACAGGACTTCCGAAAGAAGAGATCTATGAAAAAGCCAGTGAGCTTAAAGTGATCATCTTCAATCAGCACGACTTTACATTTGCCCAGGAACAGGCATCAAAGGTTTCTGAAAACTGCCGATTGTATATGCAGAGTGAATGGAGCAAGCGTGATGAGATGTACCCCAAGATCACCGATTTTATTTTGGCCCATCCGGAATGGCAGGCTTCGGTGCAGACCCACAAATACCTGAATATACCGTAAAAAATACGTACATTAGCCCTACGTATCCGTTATAAACACCGATAGATGCAGAGAATTCGATACTCCAGATACCTGAAATCGATCATTATTTTGCTTGACCTCATGGTTATTGCATCTATTTTTATATTCTTTTTTATAACCAGGAATGAAAGTTTAAAATATCATCAGGAAACCTGGTATCAGAATATTTTTTCGCTGATATTACTGTTTTTGTTCTGGATGCTTCTAAGCGGCAGGACAAAAATTTATAATATTCAGAGGAATCTTACGTATACTTTGTTTTTGGAGCGCCTCCTTATCCATTTCCTTTTTTTTATACTAGGCGTTCTTCTTATTGGAAAAGTAAGCAAAAATGTATTTTTCAATTCAGATATTTACTGGCTTTCATTCTATCTTCTTTTCTTTATCTTTCTTGCGAAATCGATCATTTATTTTATTATAAAATATTTCCGCTCACTGGGGATCAATTATAGAAATGTAATGTTTTTGGGGGAAACAGGCTCTACTGAAATTTTGAAAAATATATTTCAAAACAGAAAAGATTACGGATATAAAATATTTGAGTACGGAACATCTGATATAAAACCAACCGAGCTCGTTAATTTTTGGAAAAAAAACGGAATCCACACGCTTTTTTTATCCACAGAAAACCATTTCACCGAAAGTCTCCAAACTGAAATCTTTAAGCTGGCTGAAGACCACAAAGTTCATGTCTCATTAATTCCGAGCATTACACAGAGCGATTTTTTTCTGTATGATCTTGGGTATATTCAGACACAGCCTATTCTCAGTCAGGCAAAATACCCTTTGGATTATTACTCCAATTTTCTGGTTAAAAGGATTTTTGATTTCACTTTTTCTATTCTTATATTGGTTTTACTTGGTTCCTGGCTATTTCCTATTATTGCAATTCTCATCAAAATAACGTCTAAAGGGCCAGTTTTCTTTGTTCAAAAGAGATATGGTTTCCATGAAGAAGTATTTTCATGTCTCAAATTCAGAACCATGATCGTTAATGATGAATCCGCAACAAAAACTACGGAAGAAAATGATGTCCGGATCACAAAAATCGGAAAATTTCTTAGGAAAACCAGCCTTGATGAACTTCCTCAGTTTATCAATGTTCTGAAAGGGGAAATGTCCATTGTAGGGCCACGCCCGCATATGCTGGCTGTTGACAATTTTTATAAGCCCAAGATAGGAAGATACAGCTTAAGAAGCATGGTATCTCCCGGCATCACAGGTCTTGCCCAGGTAAACGGGCTGCGCGGAGATTATGGAGATGTGGAAATGGAAATGAAAAAGAGGATTCTAGCAGACACGTTCTACGTGAGAAACTGGAGTTTTGTTTTGGATCTTATTATTATTTTAAAGACTGTTCTATTGGTGATCGGCGGCGATAAAAATGCAAAATAAAATAAAACAAAAGGCTAAGACTGAAATTGAGGAATCATATTTGCTTTTAGGTTAAATAATCCTCCATCGAGCACATGAGGTCTAACCTGAATTAAATAAAAAAAGTCTAATTTAGCAGCATGTTAAAAAAGTTTTTTACAGCAATAGGGGAATATATTATCCTTCTAGGTAAATCCTTGCAAAAGCCCCAGAAAATGAGGGTTTTTTGGAAGCTGTTCATGAGAGAAATAAATGATCTCGGCGTCAATTCTTTTGGGCTTGTAATCTTCACTTCTATATTCGTGGGAGCCGTTGTGGCTATTCAGATGTTCAATAATTTTGATTCTTCCTCTTTTCCTATTCCACCTTCATTCGTGGGATATGCTACAAAAGCTGTTTTGGTACTGGAATTTTCACCAACCATTATCAGTCTGATCCTGGCAGGTAAAGTAGGATCATATATTGCATCAAGTATAGGAACTATGAGGGTTTCCGAACAGATCGACGCACTGGATATCATGGGGGTAAACTCTCCGAATTTCCTGATATTGCCAAAAATTTTTGCCTGTGTGATTTTCAATCCTTTGCTTATTGCCATCAGTATTGTATTCGGTATCGGAGGTGGCTATCTGGCAGGTATCCTGACGGGAAACTGGACAGAGAATGATTATATAGTGGGTATCCAGATGTATATGCCGAATTTATTTGTGTACTACGCGTTTATAAAAACCACCGTATTTGCTTTTATTATTGCTACAGTGCCTTCTTACTTCGGATATAATGTAAAAGGAGGATCGCTGGAAGTAGGCAGAGCCAGTACACAGGCTGTAGTATGGACCATGGTGTTTATTATCATTTCGGAATTAATTTTAACCCAATTAATATTAAGCTGATGATTGAGGTAAAAGATCTTAAGAAGAGTTTTGACGAGGTTGAAGTACTTAAAGGAATTTCAACTTCTTTTGACAAAGGAAAGGTAAACCTGATCATTGGGCAGAGCGGCTCCGGAAAGACTGTTTTCCTGAAAAGCTTATTGAATGTTTATCAGCCATCATCAGGAGAGATCCTGTTTGACGGCAGGGATATCAACGTCATGACACGGGAGGAAAAACAGCACCTGCGTTCAGAGATCGGAACAGTATTCCAGGGGAGCGCACTTTTTGATTCTCTAACGGTGGAAGAAAATATCATGTTCCCGCTGGATATGTTTACCAACCTTACTTTCAGAGAAAAAAAGAAAAGAGTATTTGAAGTGATTGGCAGAGTACATCTTGACAAGGCCGGCAGAAAATTTCCATCTGAAATTTCCGGAGGAATGCAAAAACGGGTTGCCATTGCAAGGGCGATCGTAAACAATCCGAAATATCTGTTCTGTGATGAGCCGAACTCAGGTCTTGACCCCTATACTTCCAATGTAATTGATGACCTCCTTCTTGAAATCACCAAAGAATACAATACAACAACCATCATCAATACTCACGATATGAATTCAGTGATGACGATTGGTGAGAAAATTGTATACCTGAGACTGGGCATTAAAGAATGGGAAGGAAACAAAGACGTTCTCATTACTGCGGGCAATAAAAATCTTATTGACTTCGTTTATTCTTCAGAACTGTTTAAAGAACTGAGAGAATATTTACTTGAAAATAATAAAACGATTGAAAATACAATCTCTAAAATAGATGATAATGAAAAAGGTACTTAGTTTAGCGTTAATCGGGTTTTCAATGTTCGCTTCCGCACAGATTTCTCTGGCAGGAAAAGCCAACTTAATATTCCCGACAGGCTCTCCTTCCTGGAAAAACATTAAAGGAACGGTAAATGAAGCCATTGAAGGAACCGGAAAAAACAATGCAGGTTTCAACGTGGGACTTTCTTTAAAGATAGGACTTCCGACTGCACTTTATGTAATGCCGGAATTATACTACACTCATTTCAAAAATGAATTCACTACGGAGAATACTACTTTTGATGTGAAGAGCAACCGTATCGATATGCCTGTTCTTTTAGGATATAATCTTTTAGGTGATATGCTGGGTGTTTTTGTAGGACCGGTAGCCAGTTATAATTTAAGCAAGGACAATACCTACAACGATTTTAAAGAAAATGTTAAAAGCGATTTCACAATTGGATACCAGTTCGGTGCACAGCTTGAAATTAAAAAACTGATCATCAATGCACGATATGAAGGGGCTTTCAGCAAAGATGAAAGAAACTTCATCAATAAAGTTTCCGGATCGGAAATCAGATATGACAACAGGCCTAATCTGTTTTTGGTAGGCGTAGGTTATAAGTTTAAATAATTTGAAAATGGCAACTATAAAAAACCCTCAAATATTAAATTTGAGGGTTTTGATTTTGTTGAAGTTCTGCTTCACGCCGGGCAATATCTGCTGCCTGTTTTTCCAGCTCTTCTTTTTCTTGCTGTAGTCTTTTGAACTCCCTTTTTTTCTCTTCCGCCTTTATTGCACTTCCTTTGCTTACATATCCTACCATTCCGCCAATAATAAGACCAATTCCTACTCCGCCCATTACACCCATCATGTGTGAAATGGTAATTCCTCCTACCGTAAAATCTGTAGTCAGATAAAAAAGCAATGCCGATACGGCAAGCAGTATAAGTCCGGTAATTGATAAACTTTTCATAAATATTGTATTTAGTGGTTACATTGAAAAAAAGCCTTACCCAATTTAGTGAAAAATTCAATAAGGCTCTATACAAGATTAAATTCTGAAATAATTATATTTTCCCTCCCGCTGCTTTATAGTATTCCAAAGCTTTTGGAAGGTTTTTGTTGATATCTGAGATCCTTGTCTCAGGGTTCGGGTGAGTTGATAGGAATTCAGGCTGTCTTGAGCCTGATGCTGCCCCTTCCATTCTGTTCCAGAAAGGAATTGCCTCTCTTGGATCATATCCTGCCATAGACATCAGGTACAGTCCCATCTGGTCTGCTTCTGATTCCTGATTTCTACCGTATTTCAGCAGGGCTACCTGTGATCCGATAGGATATACTTTTTCAAAAATACCGGCCCACTGTGAATTGGAAATTGTTCCGCCCAGAATAGAACCTCCGTACTGTGCAACCATAGCCTGGGAAATTCTTTCATTACCATGCCCTGCTAAAGCGTGTGAAACTTCGTGTCCCATCACTACAGCCAGACCATTGTCATTTTTTGTAACAGGAAGAATACCTGTATACACGGCAACTTTTCCGCCGGGCATACACCAGGCGTTCAGCTCATTGCTTTGTATAAGATTGAATTCCCAGTTATAATTCGTAAGATCTGCTGATCTTCCTATACTCTGGTAATATCTTTCTGCTGCACTTTTTATTCTGCTTCCTACACTCGTTATTCTTTTTGCATCTGCAGTTCCTGTGATAATCTTAGATTTAGACAATGTCGTTTTATATTCCTGAGCAGACATTGTTAATATTTCCGAATTATTTGCAATCTGTAATGAAGACCTGCCCGTAATTGGATTAGTAGTACATGCTACAGTTGACAAGGCAACTGCTCCTATTCCTAATAGATGTGTAAATTTCATAGTTGTTTGAGTGTTAATAATTCAACATTTACAATTTTTATTCCAAAATGATTCAGAAGGAATATATTTGCATACATTTTGCTATTTAAATTTACAATTATTACGGTTATGAAAAAGTATATTTCATTTATATTTATTTTTGGATTCCTTTTTTTCTTTCAAAGCTGTTCCTCACAGGCTTCATTGGATTCCAAAACAGTTGATGCTCTTGTAGATTCCCAGGAATTTACCTTTCATGCACAAAGAGCAAATCCTATGAATTATGATGTTATCAATGTTATGAACTCAATGCCAAATTCTACTTCAATGAGGATCTTAGAACTTAACGGAGATAACTATAGCATTATAATCAATAAAAATAATTTAGAGGTTGTACTTCCATATTTCGGGAGAGTATTTAATCCTGTTTTCGGAGATAGAGATCAAAATAGCTACCGTTTTACATCCAAGGACTTTACTATTAATAAATCTCAGAATAAAAAAGGAAACTGGACTTTAAAAATTAGGCCCAACGATGCAAGAAATGTTGATGAGATTAATATAGAAATTTTTAAAAACGGTAAAGCATTTGTATCTATGAGAAGTAATGACAGACAGCCGATAACCTATGATGGTTATGTTTCCAAGAATGAGAAAACGCCAAAAGAAAAGGAAAAGCTTTAGTCTTTAGATAAAAATTTTTCAACAAAAAGCTTTGCTTCAGTGCTGGGATTAGAAACCATTTCTGAAGCATTTTTTTTGTGCTGTACATAAGCAGCCTCTACGGAATCGCTTCTTTTCATCATAGCAAGGATATATTCCTGAACCCAATATTCAAACCGTTTTTCTGCCTGCTGGGTGCGGACTTCCTTAAAGCGTGCCGTTTTCTTTTTCAGATCTATGAATTCATCGATCTTAGTGTATATTTCCCCTAAACCTTCATTGTAAAGGGCAGAGCCTAATAATACCGGAATTTTCCAGCCTTTTTCCTTTGGAGGGATAAAATCCAATGCGCGTTTCAGCTCCAGCCTTGTGTTTTTGGCTTTCTGAAGGTTATCTTTTTCTACTTTATTGATAAAAATAAGATCTACCATTTCCATAATGCCCCGCTTAATCCCCTGAAGCTCATCTCCGCCACCAATGATCTTCAGAAATAAGAACACATCGGTGATATCAGCTACAAGCACTTCGGACTGTCCTACTCCAACCGTTTCGATCAAAATATAATCATATCCTGCTACTTCGCATATCATCATGGTTTCAAAGGTGGTATTGGCAACTCCGCCAAGAAACCCGGAACTCGGTGAAGGGCGGATAAAGGCATGTTCTTCTTTTGCCAATTCTTCCATTCTGGTTTTATCTCCCAAAATGCTTCCTTTATTAATGGAAGAGCTTGGATCGATGGCAAGAACAGCCACTTTTTTACCGTTAGCAATAGCAAGCCTTCCGAAATTTTCAATGAATGTAGACTTTCCTGCGCCGGGAACTCCGGTGATTCCTACTCTTATGGAATTTCCCGTGAAAGGCATTATTTTCTTCAGAAGCTCTTCTGCCTGGATCCTGTGTTCGGCTTTTTTACTTTCAACTAATGTAATAGCTTTTGCGATCAGGCGTTTATTTCCTGACTGTATTCCTTCCATTAATTCTTCTGTAGAAAATTTCATTGATTCAAAAATATAAAAATAACATTCAAACTCCCATACAAACGGGTGTTAATTTTATTTCTTCTAAATTAAAACTAGGGCGTTTTTCATCAATAGGAAGGGGAAATTCCTACATTTGTTATTAATCAAAATTCAAGAAACATGAAAAAAATATCCGCTGCTGCATTATTTACCTGCCTGTTACTGGCTTCCTGTACACCAAAAGCTTCTACAGCCGGACCTATAGGACCTGCCGTTTCTACTGCAGAACAAATAGCTCAGGGAAAAACAATCTTTGAAAATGCCTGCGGAAGATGCCATAAGCTCCCGGAACCTACAGCACATACCTCTGTACAGTGGGTAGGAATCATGAATTCAATGGCTCCGAAAGCGAAACTGACTGATGAACAGCATCAGTGGGTATACGACTATATTGTTTCTGTGAAAAGATAATCATCAAATCAGAATATGGATATGAAAAAAATAATCTTAAGTATGATCGCAGGTGCTGCATTTATGGTATCATGCGGACCTAAAAGCGTTGCTGTAACCGGGCCAAAATACACTGCATCTGAGCAGCTGGTCCAGGGTAAAACTATTTTTGAAAATTCATGTTCCAAATGCCACAAACTTCCGGATCCGGCTAAACATAATGATCAGGGGTGGATTAAAACATTAAGCAGAATGGCTCCGAAAGCGAAATTAAGTGATGATCAGCACCAAATGGTGTATGATTATCTGATTTCTGTGAATAAGAAGTAGCATTTTAGAGTTGGAGAGGTTGAAAGCTAAAGAGTATTAGTGTATAAAACTTACCTAAACATCATTCATCACTCATTATTTTTTCCGCCTTATTTCACAACTATTCCCAGTCCGGGTTTACCGGACAGGATTATTTTTCCGTTTTCTACAAAATTTCCAGAGGCATAGTCATTGGAAATGAGGTTTGCGCCATCAAGGTCGACAAAATCAGTAAGGCCTGCCAATACACAGCCAGCGGAGATCCCCACTGTTGATTCCGTCATGCAGCCTATCATAGTTGTATAACCCAGTTCTTTTGCTTTTCTGATCATCTCCAATGCCGGAGTGAGTCCACCGCATTTCATCAGTTTGATATTGACACTTTTATAATAAGGCAGAAGCTCTTCCAGGGAATTAAGATCCTGAGAATCTTCATCTGCCATCCAATTGGCAAAACCTTCTTTTTTTAAAACTGTATACTGGTCAACCGGTCTTGGCTGTTCCAGGTAAGAAAACTGGCTGATCTTTTCATTTTCCTGAAGCCATAAGCAATCCTGATCTGTAAAGCTGGCATTGGAATCTAAAGCGATATTGCGGTTTAATCTCAGCAGCTTTTCAATATTGTCTTTATGCAGTCCTTTACATTTTACTTTGAATATGTTCCAATTACTTTTTTCTATTTTTCGGATCTGATCTTCAATACCCGCCACTGAAATGGTAATGGAACTTTCGGCTAAGTTCCCGGAAGGAATATGATTTAATTCGGTAAAGCTTTTGTTTTCAAGTTTTCCGAAAAGATCCCAATAGGCGCAATCTAAGGCAGACCTTAAAAACGGATGCAGATTCAACGTTGAAAGAAACCGGAAGAAATCTTCCGGATGAACGACAGTCTGTTTTTCAAATAAGGGCTGTATCTCTTTTAATCTGATGATAAAGCTTTTCAGATCAATATGATAATAATCTATGGCAACACATTCACCATATCCTTTACAGTTTAAATAAGATAACTCTACCAGCAATGCTTCTCTTGTATCATAATTCCCATAGGCGATTGAGAAAGTTTCTTTTAGCTGAAGTGTTTTAAGTTCAAAATTGAGTTCCATATATTAAAGCTACAAAAAAAGGACCTTAAAAAGATCCTTCTGTAATGGGTGAGACATCATTTAAGAAATTGAATTACTTTTTCCCTTTCTTTTTGGTTTTTGTCATTTTGTTTTTGATCAATTTTTCCCTGCTTGTCAAAAAATCAATCATAGCCTGGTTATAGCTGTATTTTCTTGCTTCTTTTAAAGGTTCCAATGCTTTTTTATACTCCAGTCTTATTTCAAACAGCTGGTATTTCAGTATCAGTATCTGTGCTTTATCTATTCCTTTGATTCTTAAGGTATAATGAATTAGTTTTTCTGCTTCATCGAGGTCTTCATTATCCAAAAGACATTTGATATAATGCTGTGGTGTGTTGAGATTGGCTACATTACACTGCATCGCTTCCTCGAAATACATTTTTGCCCTTTCGTAATCGGTCAGCATTTCGCTGTATATTCTTCCCATCAGGCAGAGGCTGTCCGCGTCTTCAGGATCATAGGACAGGGCATAGTTCAAAGCTTCCAGGCAGTCCGGAAGGCTGTATGGATAATTATCCAGTGCTTCAAAATAATATTTACTTTTAGTTAAGGTCATTTCTGTCGTTTTTTAATTCTCTTTTCAGAATGTTTCTCTGTTTTTTAAATGATTTATCCTGATAGTTCTTTTTAAAGTCCGCTCCGGAAAATGTACGGACCGGATTTCCTCTCTGCACCTGCAGATGATTGTTCCATGTATCCTGCATTCTTTTTTCAAGCTGCCTGATATAAATTCCGGCCACTTTTTCTTTCAGCCGCATGATAGCAAGCTTTCTATTCTCCAGCTGTGACCGGGAATCCTGTGCAAATACACTTTCTCCGGTGGGTACATGAGTGGCCCGAACAGCGGTGTTTACTTTGTTCACATTCTGTCCGCCACTTCCCTGGCTTCTTGTGGTCTGGAACTGAATATCTTTTTCATTAAAATTGATTTTCTCCAGCCCCTCCAGTTCGAAAACACCGATAAACCAGTTGCTTCTTTTATGGAACTTCCTGAATGTACTTTTTCCTGTCCAGCATATGCTTCCCAGCCATGTTTTTAAAAATGCATCCAGATCTTTTGCTTTTAAAAGGATGGTTACAGATTTCAGAGTCAGGTTTTCATCGCCATTTTCGCGGTGAATGATTTCGTAGTCTATTGTATTGTTTTTAATTT
>NZ_QNUH01000036.1 GCF_003385495.1 Chryseobacterium elymi
TTCTCTGGCTAAAAATAACAGTCCTGAATTTTTAGTATTATTTGAAGAACTCTATCCGAATTTCGTAAAAAACTTAAAAGAAATAAATCCAAAAATCCGCAACTCGGAACTCTACTTCTGTGCACTTGCATTTCTTAACTTTTCCACAAAAGAAATCTCTCATTTTACGTTTGTTTCCATTGCGGCAGTACAATTAAGAAAATACAGAATTAGGAAAAAATATAACATTTCATCAGAAGAAGACTTTAATATATGGATGAAAGCCTTAAATGATTAACCTTAATGTTGGAACGCCCGAACAGTACATTTATTGTTTTGTAGTTAGAACTGCCATTTTTCAGCAATAAAGTTTATGATTTACGCTTTCCTGATTGTTATTCTGAATGTAGTTCCCTTTCCTACTTCAGTTTGGGAAATTTTAATGTCACCTTTATGATATTCGTGAATAACCCTTCTCGCCAGCGAAAGCCCCAGCCCCCAACCTCTTTTCTTCGTTGAATACCCTGGCTTAAAAGCATTTCTTGCCTGCTGTTTTGTCATTCCGCTTCCGGAATCTTTAACTTCGATCAGGATATTTTTATTTCTTTCAAAAACGTACATGTCCAATGTTCCCTCTCCTTTCATAGCATCTACGGCGTTTTTCACCAGGTTTTCAATGACCCAGCTCATCAGGATCTTGTTGTGGGGAACGAGAATGGTATATGTTGGAAGGTGAAGGGTGAAATTTATTTTTTTAGAGATTCTCGTTTTCAGGTAATTGTAATTCTCTACAATGGTCTCATTAAAATTCATGTCATTCAGTTCCGGAACGGATCCTATTTTAGAAAAACGCTCAGAAATAGTCCTCAGCCTTTCAATATCTTTCTCGATTTCGTAAACACCTTCAGAATCCGGATTATCCAGTTTCATAATCTCCATCCAACCGATCATGGATGACAAAGGGGTTCCGATCTGATGGGCAGTTTCTTTGGCCAGTCCGGCCCAGAGATAACCTTCATCCGTTTTCTTAATCGTTCGAAGGAACCAAAATGAAAACAAGAAATAGCATAAAATAAAAAAGCCCAGTATAAAAGGAGAATATCTTAAATCATTAAGTAACCGTGAGTTATCATAATAAACAAACTGATTATTTCCATCAGGTATTTTTATTTCAATAGGCGGATAGCTTTTCGCCATTTTTTTAGCCAGAAGAGTTATCTGAACCGGGTCACTTTCTATTTCCTTCGGTATATTTTTATGAACCATAGGCCGGTCATCCCTATCCAGCACAATCATTGGAATTGTATTGTTAGAACTGTATATTTTGAGAATCAGTTCCTGAACTTCCAGGCTTGGAGTTACTTCCTGCTGAAATTTCAGCGCACTTACCAAAATATCTACACGCTTGATTTCCTCTTTCCTGAGAAAATTAATAAGAATTGTTGAGGCCACCACAATAGTGACCACTACCAAAGTCATCAGTAAAAATATAATCCAGTTATTCAGTCTGGTAAGTATGGATTTCCTCAAGCTGTTTTATTTTAAGACATTCAGAATTTTCTGCAGTTCTGTACTTCCGCTTCCCTGATAGTTATTGATAATGATTGAAAATACATATTTTTTACCGTCTTTAGCCGTATGATATCCTGCAAAAGATTTGGTATCCCTCATTGTTCCGCTTTTCATCTTTATTCCGTCCTGAACCGGGAAACCGTCGTAATAAGCATCAAACCAAGGCTGTTTCTTTGCATACAGCAAAGCCTGAACCTCTGCTTTGGCAGCAACATAATTTTGTGGAGAAAGTCCACTTCCATCGGCAAAGTTGATCATATTCGGATTAATTCCTTTAGATCTCCAGAATTCTTTTAAATAGGCAACTCCATTCTTAAAGCTGGAATTCCCTTTCTTTTCTTTTCCTAAGGTTTTAATTAAAGCTTCACCATAAAGATTGACACTTTTCCGGAGAAACCAATAGACTATTTTATCCAAAGTTGGAGACTCATGGGTAAGAATTACATTTTTTGGAGCTCCCGGTATCATTTTTCCTTCCAATTCGAGTTGTGAGCTGGTGGTTACTTTTCCTGAGAGTTCAATGCCTGATTCTTTAATCCATTGCTGTACTTCTGCTCCCAGCTGCATTGGAGGATTGGGCACAGCACCGGAAACCGTGACTGTTTTTCCTGCCGGAAGTGTGCCGTTGATTAAAGCGACTTCAGAGTGTGGTGCGGTAAAAATAAGACTCTGATCAGAGCTGCCTCCAGCCTTCAGATCATTCAGCCATTTTACATTTTCAAGTGGATAAGAAAAGCCTTTAAACTCTGTCCCGTTAATATTGATATCAAACTGGTTTTCTCTCCAGTTTATTCCCCAGACACCTGCACCGTAATAGTTGCCAAGGTCATCCCAGGGCCATCCTCCCGGAATGGTCTGATGGTCAAAATAGGAGTCATCAATTACCAGATTACCGGAGATCTTTGCAATTCCTGAGCTTTTAAGGGCTTCAATGAGTTTCTTTTTAAAGCTCTCAGGTTTGTAGGCATCATACCGCCAGCTCCCCAAAGTAGGGTCGCCATTGGAACTGATCACAAAATCCCCGTTCAGAATTCCTGCGGATAAACTTCCGGAATAACCTGCTGTTGTTTTATAGGTATAATTTTTTCCCAATGTTTCAAGAGCTGCGCCCGCAGTGAAAATCTTCTGCGTAGAAGCTGTTGACAGGCCCTTATTACCCTGGTATTCGTAAATAAATGTCCCGTTTTCATCGGTAACATAAAATGATAAGCCGGACGAAACAGCTCCCGAAGAATCCATAAGATCTTTGGTGGCTTTATCCAGCTTCTGCGCAATATTTTGGGCAGATACTAACTGAACCGACAGTATAAGAACTGCAAGTGTTTTCTTCATTGCAAGGCTTTTATAAATCTAAATTTTATGGTCACGCTCTTTGAACCTAGTTCATGAAGCACCCGTTAATCAATTCCTGATCAAATATAATAAAAATAAGAGCTTGTTTTGATGGCTTAAAGTATACTTCCCGCCTCTATTTCATAAGGTTCTTTATCTTTTTCAAAAATTCTTGTCATTTCACTGCCCTCTACTGTGATTGTATCTGCGATTCTTCTGATCCAGTTTCCTTCACGAAGCCCTATTACTTTCGTGTCATTCTGGGTCAGAAATTCTCTGATCCTGGTTTCCCTTGTTTCTCCGTTATGCTTTAAATCGGGATTGGGATCCAGATAATGCGGGTTGAGATTGAACGGAACAAGTCCCATACAGTCGAAACTTGGCGGATAAACAATAGGCATATCATTCGTGGTTTTCATATTTTGTCCTCCGATATTGCTTCCGGCACTGCATCCCAGATAGGCTTTTCCTGATTCAACATTTTTCTTCAGAACAGACATCAGGCCTTCTTCATGTAATGTTTTTACCAGTAAGAAAGTGTTTCCTCCGCCTGTAAAATATCCCTGTGCATTATTCAAAGCTTCTGCTTTATTTTCAAATTCGTGAAGACCCTTTACTTTAATGTTGATAGTTTCAAAGAAAGAACGTGCCTTTGCCGTATAATCGTCATGAGAAATTCCACCGGGCCTTGCAAAAGGAACGAAAACGATTTCATCGACTCCTTTATATAGTTTAATTAATTCTTCTCTTAAGTATTCCAAATATTCTCCTCCGAAAAGTGTGGAAGTAGACGCTAATATGATATTCATACAGGAAAATTATAGTGATTATTAAAAACAGTTGAATTACAAAGATAACTCAATCCCTGACGAATCAAAAATTAAGCTAAAAAAACATTTTATCCGTTAATATTCTCTAAAAAAACTTAAAGGCTCCAAAATTTAAGTTTTTGTGGAATTATTATTGAATTTTAGAATTCAATTTTAAAAAATGTAAGATTATGAAAATGACTAAAATTAATATCAAAAATTTGTTTTTAGGTTTAATACTTGCCGGAACTGCAAGCCTTGTCAACGCACAAACGACTAAAGTTGACAGCGCAAGTACAACGAATACGGCTGCTACGGCGCAAGCAGGAAGCAATTCAACTATCGACGGCCTTAAAAAGCAGATTGAAGCCAATCCTAAAGATACGGAAGCTCTCTCAAAGTTAGCAACAGCTTATCAGGAGGCTTCAGACTGGACCAATGCGGTTGAAACATGGAAAAAGATTTCTGTTTTGTTACCTGACTGGGCTCCGTCTTATTACAGCCAGGCTTATGCCTATCAGTCTGCTAAAGATGATGCCAACGCCAAAATTGCTTATGAAAAGTATATTACCACTGTAAAACCTGAGGAAGTAGAGCAGAATAAGAAAAATCTGGCTTATGCTTATTTTTATCTTGCTTTTACAGAACAGAAAAGTGACCCTAACAAAGCAAAAGAACATATTGCTAAATCTCTAGAATATGATCCTAACAATCAGGACGCTCTAAAACTTAGCAAAGTTTTAAATTCATAGAGCCCATTTAAATTTTATTCAATAATAATTATGCAGAAATAACACTGAAGAAAAATATTTCTTCCGCAGATTAGAACGATGTAGTATATTTATTTCAATTATAAAAATCTGCGTAATCTGCCAAATCAGTGAGATTTTAAAATTTAAACAGTCTCATAATAAAAAATAAAATCCGGAAAATATTTTCCGGATTTTGTTTTTACCAATTGATTTTAATTCTTAGTGACTCATTTTAATCAATTTTTTTACCGAAGAAATCCGTTTCTCCATGGAGATGCCGGATTATTTTTTCAATATTCCTCTCGATGCTGGCATCGGTTTTCAGATTGTTGATATACCGGATCAGTTCATTTCTTCTGGATGGGATCAGGCTTTCAAAATTACGGGTTGCTACAGCACTTCCTTTAATAGCTGCATCCAGTTTGGGGTGAATAGAAATTGTCCGGTCTGAATCATCAAATTCAATAGATACTTCAATCATTTCTCCTATTCTTTTGGGAGAGTTTTTAAGCATTAAAAGATTCACATACAGCCTCCATTCTCCTAAATATTTCATGAGATTTTGCCTGAATTCTTTTCCGTTTACGGTTCCTTTCACAGGAACAGGACTTTTATCCTTTCCTGCTGCCTTGAAAATTTCAGTTAAGATTTCTTCAGGAACAAAAACAAAAGGATTGATACCGATAATTTCAAGTACGGCTGTAAAACTGTTGTTTTTCATGTTTAACAAAGATAATATTTTATGGTGAAATGAGTTACGGGATATGTGATACGAGGGTATGAGATTCGGGGTACAGTTTATAAAATTATAAGTTACAGACATTCCTTAATCTTTCCGCCCTAAACTTCTAACTTCTAACTTCTAACTTCTAACTTCTAACTTCTAACTTCTAACTTCTAACTTCTACCAAAATTAAAATTTTCCACTCACAAAGGGAATCATTATCTTTGCAGGAATAAATCTAACGAACGAAATGAAATTTTTTATTGACACAGCCAATTTAGAACAGATCAAAGAAGCAAGAGACCTTGGAATTTTAGATGGAGTAACCACTAATCCTTCATTAATGGCAAAGGAAGGAATTCAGGGGAATGAAGCGATCAAAAATCATTATAAAACAATCTGTGAACTTGTAGACGGGGATATTTCTGCAGAAGTACTCTCTACTACGTATGAAGAAATGATCAAGGAAGGTGACGAATTGGCCGCCATCCACCCGAACATTGTGGTAAAGATCCCAATGATCAAAGACGGAATCAAAGCTTTAAAATATTTTTCCGATAAAGGAATCAAAACCAACTGTACACTTATTTTCTCTGCAGGACAGGCTCTTTTAGCGGCTAAAGCAGGAGCTACCTATGTTTCTCCTTTCTTAGGAAGACTGGATGATATTTCAACGGACGGATTAAACCTTATCCAGGAAATAAGATTAATTTTTGATAATTATATGTATGACACTGAGATTCTGGCAGCATCTATCCGTCACTCTATGCACATCATCGACTGTGCTAAAATAGGGGCAGATGTGATCACATCTCCACTTCCTCCGATCTTGAGCTTACTGAAGCATCCTTTAACAGACAGCGGATTGGCTCAGTTTGTTGCAGATTCTCAGAAATTAGCTTAATTATTAAAAAGCTATTCAGATATAAAATCCCGGAACTTTTTCGTTCCGGGATTTTCTTTTATTTCAACAGATCAAGTTCCAGAATATTATTTTCCTTTTTAATTTGATTAATCAATTGCGTTTCTCTATCATTTCTCTTCGCATTAGAAGTTTTTACCAATTTTCCCGAATCATCAATTTCCAAAATATCACGGCTTTGTGCCTGCATCAGCTTTTCACTTTTCATTGGATCTTTACAGTAATCTTTAAAAGCTTGTTTATATTTTGTTTCATTCAATTTAATAAGGGGGTCAAAACCATGCTTATTCTCTCTGGAACTCTTCCATTCATCTCCTTCCGGAAGTTTTTTAATTCCTTTTAGTTCGAATGAATGCGTCTGGCTGGAATCCTCTAATTTTACAATTAGTCCGGGAAGCCCATAGAATTTATAGGGTCCGTCCTGAATGAGCACCTCTGTGGTAAACCATGCAATCCATTTTCTGCCAGCAAATTCGCAAACAGCTTTTTGAGCAGCCAGTTCTCCGATCTTTGCTTTGTCAGGAAGAATTTTCCATTTTTGCTTTCTTCCCTCCTCTACCATATACATATCAATACCCAGAGAATTGAAAAAATTTACCGAATAATCAGGATATGACTTTTCAACACTATAACGAATTTTACCTTTGAACTTAATTTTTGAAAAATCCATTTCTATTCCACGCTTAACATGTATATCCATAGCAGCTGCCCAGATAGAATCTGATTCAGAGACATCTTTACTGTAAAACTTAGATCCTTTCGGAATAACATCCAGAAACATTATTTCAGTCTCCTGGACATCTCTTGCTGTAGAATCAATGCTAAACCTATACTCATAAATGAATCTTTGACTCTGAGCACCGACTGAAAGGGTTAATAGGAGAATGAATAAGGTTGTTACTTTTTTCATGATAATGATTAATATGATTTTAAATTTTCTTCAACATTTTTAATTACCCTGCAGGGATTTCCCACAGCAACCACATAATCAGGAATATCTTTGGTGACTACACTTCCTGCTCCAATTACCGTATTATTCCCGATAGAAACCCCGGGCAGAACCACTACGTTGCCTCCCAGCCATACATTGTCTCCTACTGTAATCGGTTGGGCATATTCAAGACCTTCATTCCGCTGTTTTGCATCCAGCGGATGTCCTGCGGTATAGAAGCTACAATTCGGACCGATAAAAACATTGTCCCCAAATTTCACTTTAGTACAGTCTAAAATAGTGAGGTTATGATTGGCATAGAAATTCTCTCCCACTTCAATATTATAGCCGTAATCGCACCAGAAATTGGGTTCAATACAAATATGCTCTTTTGTGCTTCCCAGAATTCTTTTGAGCAGTTTGTTTCTGTTCCGGATATCGGAATTCTTCAGCTGGTTATACTCTAAGCATAAGTCTTTGCATGCCATACGTTCGCTGATCAGCTGTTCATCATAATTGGCATTATATAGAAGTCCGGCCTCGCATTTTTCCTTTTCTGTCATGGTATTGTAAAAAGTTTAAGGTTTAAAATTACGATAATCATCAAAAAGAAAGGATGGTCATTAATAACCATCCTGTATTATGAAATAGAAAAATTTTCATTTAAACCCAAACTTAGTCTTTTACCGCAAAGGCAAACAAATTAAATTCTGGTATATTATAATAGATTATTTATATAAATCCGGTTCTATCTTATTATTATTTTTTAATAGGTCTTCCTTTGCCCTTTTTTCAATATTCCTGTACATTTCATTCATATCAATAGATTTCCCATCCTGATTTTTCATATTGATAACCGCCCCGGCAGGAAGTGTACTCATTGTTTGCTTCATATCTTTGGTTGGATCTGTAAGATAATCTTTCCAGGCTTTTTTAAACTGCTTTTTGTTGACTTCAATTTCCTTACCGCCTATACCAACCATAGTAAGCCCGGGAATCTGAAGAGCTTCTTCTGTAGTGGCTTCCGTTTTCTTATTTCCAATTAAAGTCATAATGTGGGAGCCTTTTGTATCTTCGATTTTTACAATAAGTCCTGGCAATCCACAGAATTTATAAGGTCCATCCTGGATAGGAATATCTGTTGTGAACCAAGCTATCCAGCTTCTTCCTCCATAATTTGTGGTCGCTTTTTGAGTATTGTATTCGCCAATTTTTTCCTTTTCAGCTAGAATTTTCCACTCAGGTTTCTGATCTTCTGTTACTTTATAAGTCGTATTCCCAATTTTTTCAGAAAACGACATACTATATTCAGGATACTTTTTTGTAACGCTTGAGAAAATAGTTCCCGGTTTTATATTTTTCCTGATGTTAATACTACCGCCAAATCCACCTTTCATCTGCTTGGCAATATCTGCTTTTGTTGTGGAATCCGCAACGAATTTTTCGCGGCTGTAATACTTGGAACCGCTTTTGTCAATATCCAGAAGCATAATATCACTTTTTACTTCTGCCCTATTAGTAGAATCCGCAATATATTTATAATCATAAAAGAACCTGTTGACCTGCGCATTGGCGAACACCCCAAGTATAACCAATAAAATCAAATAATTTTTTTTCATAATGTATGTTTCTTTCCTATGTTATTAAAAGCTTTGCCAATTTCAGAATCATTGGCAAAGCTTGATGGTACTTTATTTTTTTGTCTGAATTCTTATTTCTCCACGTCTGATATTTGCTCCATTTTCTTTATTAATGGTAACACTTGCAATATTTTCAGGTTTTATGGCATCCATTTCACTTTTGGTAATCTCTTTTCCATCCAAGAAAATCTTAGTATCATCCCAGCCATTCACTTTGAGTTTTTTCACGCCATTCATGGCAATGATTCCATTAGCATCTTTCTTAATATAATCTGCTTCCAGATCCATGCTTCTGTTTAATGAACCAGACTTATCAGTATTGGTGCTTTTGTAAAAGTAGACATTTCCTTTGGCTCCTTCCGAAATTCTTTTTAATGCCTCCAAGCGGACTTTCTCACCAAATTTTCTTGCTTTTTCTCCTTCAAGTCTTGCTCTTTCACCTGCTATTCCGGCCTGTTCTCCAGCTATTCTGGCTGCTTCAACCTGTATTCTTCCGATCTCTCCAGCTTTCATCCCTTCAATTCTGGCTTTCTCTCCCATTTCTCTGGCCTTTTCACTTAACTTCATGGCTTCGATTCTCGCTTTTTCGGCCCTTTTGCTGGCCGCTTTTCTTTCTCTGATAACTTTCCTTGATACTTTTGCATCCCCTGAGTCCCAATTCTGAAATTTCATCACTCTTACTCTCGGAGCATTGGGAGCTGAAGGAGGTACCGGAACATCCGGAAAGTCTATATCTAAATCTGAAAGATCTGGCATTTCCACACCAAGTTCCTCAAGGGTTTTAGTTCTGTTTTTCCACTCATCAGATTTGAAAAAATCATTTAATCTTTTTGATTCTGCATGAGGAATGGTAAAAGCCATTTTAAAATCATCAGAATTGGTAATTCTACCTATTTCTCCTGAAAGTTCACCAATCTCATCCACCTTCTGCTGAAATTCTTTACTTTCCGGCTTCAGGCTTTTTAAAGCTTTACTTTTTTCTTCAATTTTCTTTCCGAGTTCTGCTATTTCTTTCTTAGTTGAAGACTCTTTGAAGAATTTCGGAGCTATGAATTCTCTTTTTTCAGTTTTCTGAGGTGTTATCGTATCTCTTTTGATCTGAGAAACTGCTTCCTTGATCGCTATATTCGTTTCTTTAATTTCTTTGTTCTTGGCATTCACCATATAGGCAAAGGCTACTGAAAATAAAACCGGTAATGCAAAAATTCTCCGCGCATATCCGAATTTGGTTTTTGGTTTTTGTAACATTTTGAGTCGTTTTTTTAGATTTGAACTTAGAAACGGACTGGCAGCAGGCAACTGTGTTCCGGAAAAGTGGCTTGCTAAAAGCATCTGCGCAAATGCTTTGGTATCCGATTTTTTTACAGCCTTTTTATCGGCCAGATATTCGTGGATCAGACTGATCTCTTTTTTAATGATATGAAAAAATGGATTGAACCAGAAAACAGAGGTAATGATCTCAATAAAGATTTTATCAAAAGAGTGTTTCTGCTCAATATGAACCATTTCATGTTTTAAAATCTGCTCTCCCACATCAGAATCCAATGTGATGGTATTTTTCCAGAAAAGATTTTTAAAATATGAAAACGGTGCTTCTGTCAGGTTTGTACGGTAAAAATTAATCCCGTCAAAACTTTCTTTTTGAAACTGCTTTTTAAGATTCTGGATTTTAAGGATCCCGAAAATTAACTTCCCTAAAAAATAGAGAGAAACCAGTCCCAAAGCTGAAAAAATAATTCTAAAATAAATGTGGCCATTGTCTATGTTTTTTTCTGTATTAAAATTCTGTATCTTATCTAGAAGCATATACATATCATTATTAACTTCTATTGTAAAATCATCTACCCGGATCAGTGGCAGTAGCAGGGATACCACCATTGCAAACAGGAGATAAAATCTGTTATAATGATGAAATGTCTTGTCTTTTAAAGACAACTGATAATATAAAAACATTACACCGGAGCATACAATTACTTTTCCCAAGTATAAAAACACAGTTTCCATGATCAGTTAATTTTTCTTTTTGAGTTCGTTCAAAAGCATTTCCAGGTCTTCTACACTTATTTCATTCTTTTCTACAAGGAAGGAAACGGCGCTTTTATAAGAACCTTTGAAATAATTTTTTACCAGACTTTTCATAGTTTTCCCGGAATACTGTTCTTTGGTAATCAACGGGAAATATTCATGCTGTCTCCCATATACATGATAATCTACAAATTCTTTGTCCTTTAATACTTTTAAAATGGTAGAAACTGTATTGGTGTGGGGTTTCGGCTCCGGAAATAGGTCCAGAATATCTTTCAGAAATCCTTTCTCTAGTTTCCATAAATACTGCATCACCTGCTCTTCTGCTTTTGTCAAATTCTGAATTTTCATATCCTGTTCATTTATCATTAAGTGATAGATTATTTGAATAAATTCTATATCACTAAGAAATTAGTTATACAAATGTAGAAATAAAATCGAATCAAACAACTATTTTTTTAGTGATAAAAGATTAACAAATATAACTTATTGAAAATCAGTGTAATAATTTATATTAAAATATGTTAAATTTTTAATACACCCAATTTATTGCCTATTTATTATGCACAAAAATTTAATAT
>NZ_QNUH01000037.1 GCF_003385495.1 Chryseobacterium elymi
CCGCCGCTTTCTAAGCCTAACACAATATTTTCGGACGTTCCCAATGCTGTCAAAAACAGGATTGGAACATGCTTATTGGTTTTCCTGATCTCTTTACAAACATCCAGACCATTCATTTCCGGAAGCATAATGTCAAGAATTACCAGATCAAAATCGTTGCCCAGCACCACCTGTACGCCTGTACGCCCGTCAAAGGCTACTGAAACTTCGTACCCGCTTTCCTGAAGCCCTTTCTTTATAAAAGAGACTACGCTGGTTTCGTCTTCGATGAGGATAATCTTTTTCATTGGAATAAGGAATTTCACAAAAATAGGGAAAAAGTCCGAATAGACATGAAGGAAGGCCAAACCTCATGAACAGAAAGAACCTTAACAAGAAATGGTAAAAAAGTCTGAAAACAATTTTATTTTTATCGTAAAGGAAAACAGAGCAGATTTTCTCTGTATAGCAAGGAAAACAAAGGCATTTCATTCAGCAAAGTAATACAAAACATTTCCTTTGTAAATTGGCTACCAATAAGATGAAACGGCTTTACTTACCTTAAAACCAACTAAATGCTTTGTAAGGCTCTATCTACCATCACACTCACTTAATCTTTATCCCGGATTCAGTTTATTTATTAAGCCTCTTCTAAAGATTAAACTCAAGCATCATCTGTGTATTACAACGACTATAAGCCGAATCAGAGATTGGCATATGTCTAAAACCAAGCTTTTCATATAATTTTATTGCAGGGACGAGTACAGAATTTGTTTCAAGAGAAATACTTTCTGCATTTAATTCCCTGGCTTTATCTATTAAGGTCTGTCCTACCAAATATCCTATTTTCTTTCCCTGGGCTCTGGGACTTACAGCCATCTTTGAGAGTTCAAATCTAAGGGGTGCATCCGATATTTTCACCAATGCACAGGTGCCGACAGCTTCATTATCGAGTATTGCAAAAACAATATATCCTCCTTTATTTATGATATGCTCTTCAGGATTGTCCAGTAGTTTATAATCACCTGCCTCCATGGTAAAAAATGTTTTGATCCATTCTTCGTTTAATGCCTTGAAAGCTTCTTTATACTGAGGGTCATAAGCTATAATTTTTACTTCATTGTTCATATTATCATTGCTATAGTGTTTTATTAAATTCTTTTTTTTACCATTTTCGCCAGCTTTTCAAGGTCACTTTCTACCCTGTCCGTCCATTCCAAGGCGTAATTCAGGCGCATGCAGTTTTGGTACTGATTGTATTGGGAAAACATTCTTCCGGGAGCAAAGCTTATTTTCTGGCTCATTGCTTCATCATACAGGTCTTCCGTACAGATTCTTTTATCCAGCTCCAGCCACAGCATAAATCCGCCTTTCGGTTCCGAAATTTTGGTATTGTCCGGAAAATGCTGAATCACTGATTTCTGAATCTGAAGATAATTCGCATACAACTTATTTCTGAACATTCTCAGATGGTGGTCATAGCGGCCGTGTTCAAGAAAATCTGCAATCACATCAGGATATAGGGACGGACTGCACACGGTCTGTACCAGCTTCTGCCGGATTACCCTTTCTTTAAACTTTCCGGGAGCAACCCATCCCACGCGATAGCCTGGAGCAAGTGTCTTAGAAACCGATCCTATCCACATCACCAGGCCAGCCTCATCATAAAATTTACACGGTTTTGGTCTTTCTGATCCAAAATACAGGTTTCCGTATATATCATCTTCGATGAGAGGAACATTATATTCCGTGATCATTCTTACCAGCTCTTTTTTATTCTCATCAGGCATCTGAAAGCCTAACGGATTATTGAAATTCGTTACAAAACAGCAGGCAGAAAGCGTAGGCAGCACTTTTTTCAGAGCATCCAGATCTACTCCGTAAATAGGGTGGGTGGGAATTTCCACGACCTTCAGACCCAGCTGCTGAATCGCCTGAAGCACCCCAAAATAGACAGGGCTTTCCACTGCTACAGAATCCCCGGGTTTCGTCACCGCCATCAGGCAGGTATACACCGCATTCATGGCTCCGGAGGTGATGACCAGATCATCTTCTGATATTTTCCCCTCTAGTACCAGAGCCCATTTGGCTGCTTCACGCCGGAGATATTCGCTTCCCTGTACCGGTTCATAATCTGTCCCGCTGTCATTTTTTCTCTTGATCACATTGATCATGCATTTTTTAAGCTTCGCCAAAGGCAGGAAACTTTTCCCCGGAATACCTAAAGCGAACTGGGTAACATCCGTTCCGTCAATGGTTCCGAATACTTTATCAATAAGATCTTCCGGCGTATTTTTCTTCTCAGCCACTTTCATTGGGGCCACTGAAGGCAATGCCAATTTTCTTTGAGAAGTCTGACTCACAAAATAGCCATATTTGGGACGGGATTCTACCAAAGAGCGGCTTTCCAGCTCCATATAGGCCTGTTTTACAGTATTCAGGCTGACATTATAAAGTTTTTGAGCACTTCTTAATGAAGGCAGCCGGTCTCCCAACTGCAGTGTATCACTTTTAATCTGCTCAGTGACAGATTTTGCTATTTTAAGATAAAGAACGTCTTTTGACATAAAGCCTCGGTTTTAAGTAAATGTACAACTTTATTGAAGTTTTAGCCACCATTCAGCCAACTGATCATTCTGCTGATACTGCTTTTCAACTGTTCTGCGTTCCGGAAATTTGCTGAATTATTTTTATTAAAATAACGCTCTGCCTGAAGATTAAAATTCTTTTTTTCGGAGTCTGCAAGGTCACCTTTGCCATAGATCTTAAATGTGATCCCTCCTTTTCCATTAATGATCAGACTTGCAAAACCCAAAATCTCATTTCTTTTCTTAGCCAAAAGAAAGGGTACACCAAAATCCTGGTTTAATCCGGATAAATTTTGTGACTGCAGAAAGATATTTCTCAGAGACGGCATATCTGAAATATAGACGTCAGCATATTGAATCTGCTGCTGGTTTCGAATAATAGTTTCCATAATACTCTGTTTTAGTATAACAAAATTATGGAGTATTCTATTAAGGATACAGATACAGAAGTTACTATTATATTGGGTACAGGCTGAATAAAATCGATCTGAGAAATTGTGGTTAATCAAAGAGCATTATCTAAGCCTCCAAATATTCGAAGGGTTTATGTGAAGGGCATAAAAACAAAAAACTCCCTGTAAACAATACAGAGAGTTTTTCGCAAGTGCGGATGAAGGGACTCGAACCCCCACGCCTCACGGCACCAGATCCTAAGTCTGGCGTGGCTACCAATTACACCACATCCGCTGGTTTGTTTTTGCTTATTTTAAAGAGCTTGCTTCGTTTTTGTGAGTGCAAATATAGGACTTTTTCCATTGTCTCCAAACTTTTCAGAAAAAAAATTTAAAATTATCATATTTTTTTTCAGGTCCTCCAATTATTACATTTCATTTTCTTACTTTTACAAAGTTAATAATTACAATATGGAATTACAAGGAACGGTAAAGAAACTTTTTGATGCTCAGACATTTGCAAGTGGCTTTCAAAAGAGAGAAATGGTTATTTTAACCCAGGAACAGTATCCACAGCCGATAAACATAGAATTTTTGTCTGATAAGATCAGTTTATTAGATAACCTTAAGGAAGGTGAAAATGTGAAAGTGGGAATCAACATCAGAGGAAGAGAATGGGTTTCTCCTCAGGGTGAAACTAAGTATTTCAATTCTATTACAGGATGGAGAATAGAAAAGGTTATGGATAACGGATCTGAGCCTACACAAGCTTCTCCTTCTCAAGCTGCATCCCCGGTTTCCAATGAAAATCCTTTCGCTGGTGACGATGATGATGATTTACCTTTTTAATTAAAAAATAAGATCAAATATAAATCCTGCTTTCCCAAGTGGGATTTTTTTTCCAAAAAATGGTCCGATTAGACGAAAACGAGATTTCATTCCCCGATCCTGAACTTTATGACGGTCACGATGGACTGGTTGCCTTTGGAGGAGACTTGTCTACAGAGCGGGTTTGGTTTGCCTATCAGCTTGGGATCTTTCCGTGGTATAACCCCGGAGAGGAAATATTATGGTGGTGTCCGGATCCAAGATTTGTTCTGTTTCCCGAAGATCTGAAAGTTTCCAAGTCGATGCGAAAAATACTGAACAGGGATGTTTTTACATTTTCAGAGAACAAAAACTTCAGGGACGTAATTCGAAACTGCCAGCAAGCCAGCAGAAAGGGACAGACCGGCACATGGCTTTCGGATGAACTGATGGAATCTTTTATTCAGCTTCATAAGTATGGCCTTGCCAAAAGTATTGAGGTATGGCAGGACCGAGAGTTGGTTGGAGGTTTTTACGGGCTTCAAATTGGAAACGTTTTCTGTGGCGAAAGTATGTTTGCGAAAGTAAGCAATGCTTCTAAAGCCGGCTTTATTCATTTTGTGGAAAACAATAAAGACAATTTTGATCTCATTGACTGTCAATCACATACCGATCATCTGGAAAGTTTGGGAGCAAAAATGATTCCTAAAAAAGAATTTTTAAACATCTTACACAAAAACAATGAACACAGATAAAGAAAAATGGATACTTCTGATTGTATTAACTATTATCTGGGGCTCGTCTTTTATCTTGATCAAAAAGTCTCTTGAGCATTTCAGTCCTTACCAAGTGGGAGCACTCCGGGTTCTGATCACCGGAATTATTTTAATGCCAGTAGCGATTTCAAAATACAGGCTGTTTCCCAAAAAGCACCTGAAGTGGCTTATCGTAGCTGCATTTACAGGAAATTTTATTCCTATGTTTCTATTTCCGATAGCAGAAACGGAAGTAAGCAGCAGCATCGCCGGAATTATCAATTCTATGATGCCTATCTTCGTGATTATTGTGGGCGCGCTGATCTGGAAGTTTGACACAACTAATAGGCAGATCGTGGGAACAATGATCAGCTTTGCGGGAGTCTGCTTATTGGCTTTCGGAGGAGATGGAGAAGGCGGAAAATTCAAGCTTATTCCGATATTACTGTTGTTATTGGCCACGTTGTGCTATGCTTTAAGCACGACAACGGTGAAGTCCAAACTAATGGATGTTTCTTCTACTATTTTATCAGCGTTTGTTTTCTCATTTGTTTTATTTTTCCCTTCCCTTATTGCTTTAACATTCACAGGGTTCTTTTCAACATTCAGTTTTAATGAGGACAATATGCTGGGGCTGATGTTTGTAGGTTTATTATCTATATTTGGAACAGGGTTGGCTATGACCCTGAATTATCGGTTACTAAAGGTATCTACGCCGTTATTTGCTTCCACCGTAACTCTGCTGATGCCTATCGTTGCTATTATCTGGGGATTTTTAGATGGTGAAAAACTGAGCTTCTTACAGTTTGTGGGGGCAGGAGTCATTATCGGCGGGCTGATTTTTTTAAGAGCTAAAACAGCAGTTATAAAAAAATAGATATTTTATTGATATCAACTAAAAATCCTGCATTGCTGCAGGATTTGATTATTTAATGCTTATAAATTTAATTATTAAGAATTTTAAGCTGTTAAGAGAATCGAGATCAATCTTTCAATTTTAAAGTCTTCTCTCTTCCAACTTTCTAAGAATTCTTCTTCTTTTTCACTTTAGCTTTAACCTTCTTAACCTCATCTTTAATAAAAGGATATTTTTTCTGCATATCCTGGGCTAATGATGCATCAATATTTAAGGCTTTCTGAAGAGATTCTGCTCCTTTTTCCGGGTTTCTCAGGTTGAAATAGCAGTTGCTGAGTTGGTAATAAAGCTCTGCTCTGTCATGTACCTTTAAGGCGTTATCCAGAATCGTTACTGCTTCTTCATATTCTCCAAGGAGCATCAAGACCTCTGAATAGGCATACCAGTTATAAAATCTTGAAGGTTCTGCATCTACCAGCTTTTTCAGGCAGGCCAGGCTTTCTTCAAATTTTCCGGAATCAATGAACAGAAACGCCAGTCTTTTCTGATAGTCAAGGTTGTCGTCATTCAACTGGGTGGCTTCTTTTGCAAAGTGTAATGCTTCTTTCATACCTCCCATTTCTTCATAAAGATAAGACTGCTCCATCATCGCAAGATAAAATTGCGGGTCTTCTCTCAATGATTTCTGGAATGCATTTAAAGCCATTATGGACTGTTTCTGCGCCTTATAGCACAAGCCTATCTTGTAAAATGTAAATGCTTTGGTATATTCAAGCTCAAGCATTTCCTCATATACCTCTACGGCCTTCTGGTACTGACCCAGGGCTTCGTAACAGGCCGCTTTGTTTGCATATACTCCTACAGAACTTGAGTTGATGGCCAAAAGATAATCATATCCTTTTATGGCTTCTTCGTAATTCTTTCTGTTGA
This sequence comes from Chryseobacterium elymi, assembly GCF_003385495.1. Taxonomy (GTDB): domain Bacteria; phylum Bacteroidota; class Bacteroidia; order Flavobacteriales; family Weeksellaceae; genus Chryseobacterium; species Chryseobacterium elymi. The sequence continues at coordinate 6,308 of NZ_QNUH01000037.1, forward strand.
AGTAAAACTGCCCGTATTCGAACCAAGCGGTTTCGGAATAGGCAAATTCATCTAAATATTCATTAAGAAAGGCAATAGCCTCCTCGCTCTTATTCAGGTCGCTGAAGCAGATCATACAGTTTTCGAGAGAATACTCATCCATAGGATCTTCTTTCAGAGCTTTTCTGTAGTGTTTAAGGGCGTTAAAAGGGTCTCCCAAGTTTACATATTCGTCCGCAATAAAGTTATGAAGGAAGTTTTCTTCTTCCTGCAGTTCTAAGGCTTTTTTGCAGATGTCAATGGCTTTTCTGGGGTTTCCCAAGTTCGAATAATACTTCGCATAGCAGACCATAAAGTCTGTGTTTTCCATGGATGAACCTTTCAGTTCGTCAATGAGTTCTTTTGCGGTATTATAATCTTCCCATTCCAAAAGAATCTCAAGTCTTTTGATCTTGATATCCAATGAATTGGGATGAAGCTTAAGGCCATAATTAACAGCATTGTCTGCGTAGTTAAAATCTCCCAGCTCCAAATAATAAACAATAATGTCTTCTAGCTCTTCGGTATCGAAGTAGAATTCATCATTATTTTCCATCATTTCCTCGAACTTTTTTACAAGTTCATTTCCAAAATACTCTTCCAATAGTGTTGTCTTTGTCGGCCCGATGTCTGAATATGCTTACAAACCTCGGCAAACTTTTTAATTAATAATAACCTCTGAAACTGAAATTCAAATGTTTATGCAAAGTTGCAACTTTTTTTTGAATTATTTTTTCATAAATTTCTATATTAAAGATAGTAAAAAAAGAAAACAGATAAAAGGATTGTGGATAAAAAACGGAAATTGTGGTTAAATAGTGATAACGATCCATTCTCAGCACAAATCTCAAAATTCAAGGCCTCTTCAATATCTTTTATTCTGTTTCTGTTTCCCTCATCTAAAATATTGAAAACAATCCAGCAAAAAAAGAACGGAGCAATTCTGTTCCGTTCCTGTTTATTTTTAAATCAAACTTTTAATTTTAGCGATGATATCATCTCCAAGCTTATCAGCTTCTTCCTGCGTATAGGCCTCGGTATATATCCTGATGATAGGCTCTGTATTGGATTTTCTCAGATGCACCCAGTTGTTTTCAAAGTCAATTTTAACGCCATCCACGGTAGAAACTTCTTCGTTTTGATATTCTTTTTCCATTTTGGCTAAGATATCATCTACATTAATCTCCGGCGTCAGCTCTATTTTCTTTTTGCCCATAAAGTAGCTTGGGTAACCTGCTCTCAATTCGGAAACGGATTTGTTTTCTCTTGCCAGATGGGTTAAAAACAATGCAGTTCCTACCAAAGAGTCTCTTCCGTAATGAAGATCAGGGTAGATAATTCCTCCGTTTCCTTCGCCTCCGATTACTGCATTCTTTTCTTTCATCAGGTTCACTACGTTTACTTCTCCTACAGCACTTGCAAAGTATTCTGAATCGTGGCTTCTGGCAACATCTCTCAAGGCACGGCTTGAGGAAAGGTTTGATATGGCAACTCCTTTTTTATGTTTCAATAAATAATCTGCTACGGCAACCAAGGTATATTCTTCCCCGAACATTTCCCCTTTCTCATCAATTAAGGCTAATCGGTCTACATCAGGATCTACAACGATTCCTAAATCTGCATTTTCTTTTTTTACAAGCTCACAGATGTCTCCCAGGTGTTCTTTCAAAGGTTCAGGATTGTGTGGAAACTGCCCGTTCGGTTCACAGTATAATTTAATTGTTTCGCAGCCAAGCTTATCGAGAAGCATTGGAATTGCAATCCCTCCTGTAGAGTTTACAGCATCCAGTACTATTTTGAACTTCTTTGCTTTAATGGCTTCAACGTCTACCATCGGAAGGTCTAAAATCTGCTGAATATGAATATTAAAAGCATCATTTCTTGTTTCATATTTTCCAAGATCATCTACTTCTGCGTAGTTGAAATCTTCACTTTCAGCAAGAGCCAGTACTTTTGCGCCGTCATCTCCGCTGATGAACTCTCCTTTACCATTTAACAGTTTAAGAGCATTCCACTGTTTTGGGTTGTGGGAAGCAGTCAGAATAATTCCTCCGTCTGCATTAAGCTCAGGAACCATTATTTCCACCGTTGGTGTTGTAGAAAGTCCAAGATCCACTACATTTATTCCCAATCCCTGCAGGGTAGCTGTTACCAGTGAGGAAACCATTTCCCCGGAAATCCTGGCGTCTCTTCCTATGACAAGGGTTAAATTTTTTTTATTCTGAGTATTCTGAAGCCATGTTCCAAATGCTGATGCAAATTTTACGACATCCAGAGGGGTTAAGTTATCATTTACTTTTCCGCCGATCGTTCCTCTGATCCCGGAAATAGATTTTATTAACGACATTCTTTTTTATTTTTTTAATTGGTTTCAGTAGCAAAGATACTTAAAAGACCTAATAAGTTACAGGATGGGAATCTTTTTCTGAACCTTGTCATAATTCCTTTTGATAACCTTCGGTGGCGGGAAACGGTAGCCTATATACAGCAATCCGTATAGATTGTTATTTTGTACATTCTGATTGTCTTTTTGATTGTAAGCATAGGCATTGACATTAAACTTTCCTCCAAAAAGGAATCTGTCTGTATTATATCCTATATGAAGTCCGCTGGCAAATCTGAGTGTCAGATATTGTGTATTTTGCTTGTTCAATTTTGTCCCATCGTTCTGAATATCCCAGCTGCTGGAAAACATTCCGCCTAACCCCAACGATATATGGGGAGCAATATTCACTCTTTTTTTCGCTCCCAGCACCCAATTATAAAAGTAACCCATGCTGCCCCCTAAACTGTATTGGGTTTCTTTACTTTTCTGCCCGTTTAAAATATCTCTGAATATGGAAAGATCATAATCTACAATAGGCACCCAGCTTCCGCGGCTTTCTTTCTGCCATTCACCCTGCGTATATATGCTTTTCAGTGAGAAATGATCTTTCAGCACATAGGCGGTGGATCCTCCGAAACTCTGAACCCTCAGATCGGGAAACTGAAGATATGGGTCTTTTCCTTCTTGCCAGTCCGGGAAGAAGTCGCTCATATTTTCCATGTAAAATCCTTTTACATTTTTGTAATAAACGGTCTGGATAAACTTTTTTGGGAAAAACCTGAATCTCAGGTCTGCATAAGAGCTGCTTCCTTTGAGGTTATCATCATTATTCCCGGGAAGGAAACTTGGTGTAAATGAAACCGTTGCGCTTATAATTCTATAATCAATAGAAAAGGACGCTCTTGTTTTGTTGTTGATTGAAAAGATGGTTTCCAAAGATTTATCTTCAGGACCTTCAGTAAAAATATATGTTTCAATATTCGTATCAAGG
>NZ_QNUH01000038.1 GCF_003385495.1 Chryseobacterium elymi
CAATAAAAACTATAGTTATGGCAACTAAAAAGCATTTTTTCGTTTCACTGGAAGGAGTAGATCTTTCGGATGAGCAGCTGAAAAACATTGACAGAGGAATTCAGAACGTTGTTCTTTCTGAACTTTCAAAGATTGATAATACTCAGGCTTTTGGAGCTCACAGAGATTTCAAAGGACTGCTGAGACCCATGAAAATAAAAGATTGGTTTCCCTGGGGTATCATTATTTTCAAGCCGGGAATTGATATTCAGAGCCAGGTGAAAACCATCCAGTCTCAAATAAAGAGCTATGGAGGCTAATTCTAATACTTCCAAAAAGATGTGTCCCAGTTATGTAGGAAAAGTTGGGGCACAGCTTTTTGGAGTAGTAGGCAAAGACGGAAAGGTACAGTTTATCACGCCTCTTACTGTTACAGAAGATTTTCTGAGTCTGAATAAAGATCAAAACAGCCTTGAGCAGAGATTCCGTTTTACCGGAAAATGTGTAGAAAAGGGCTGTGCCCAATGGAATAAAGAAGAATCTAAATGTTCTCTTTCCCGGAAGGTTCAGAATTTGGATTTCCAGAAAAAAGCAGAAATAGCCTTCTGCCCGATCCGGTCCCAGTGCAGATGGTTTTCCCAGGATGGAAAAGAAGCCTGCTTTTCCTGCAATGAGGTAACAAGAAATATGGAGGAACTGCTTGTAAATAGGCAGCAATAAAAAAAGACGCTTCAAATTGAAACGTCTTTTTTGTTTTTATTTTGGTAAGCCCCTTTTTAAAGCAATTTCTGCTCTTTTAACGGCTACTTTTTCTTTCCAGTCCATGTATTTCTTTTTGAAATTAGACTTCATAATATCGTCAAATTTTCGCTGTACGGTAAGGTTCCATAAAGAATGAGCTTTTACCGCCCAGGATTTGTCCCATGCTCTCAAAGAAATGGAGAAACTTCCGTCCAGATATTTCATCCAGTGCCACCATCCGGTAGGCATGAAAAGCGTATCACCATGCTCAAGGAAGCACTCAATTCCTTCTACACCGTCCAGGGCAGGATATTTTTCGAAATCAGGGTTGTCGATATCATAATCTTCCAGCGCATAGGTTGCATATGGAAGCTGATACAGTCTTTCTTTCCATTTATATTCAAACAGCTTCACATGTTTTCTACCGTTGAAATGGGTATGGAAAATGTGCGCCATATCAATATCAAAATGAAGAAAAGTTACAGAGCCCTTCCCTCCAAAAAACATAGATGGATATTTATCAAGAAAACCACCCATCAGTTCTTTAGGAGAAATATAGTCTTCCAGTAATTTTTTAGCGTGTTTTATAGGGTCAAAAAAGAAAATTCTCAGATCAGTAGGTTCCTTTTGAATAAGATCTATATAATCTGCAAACTTCATTTTTGTAGTCGGCGTATTGATGGGAGCTGCGGGATCGGCTTTTTTAGAATCATAAAGAGGAACCTCCACATCACCTACTGCTTCCTTCACATAATCCATAGTCCATTTCTGGTAAGCAGGCCAGTTTCTTGCCATATTTTTAATGACAACGGGCCTTCTGGGCTTTAGATATTTTTCCGTAAACTCTTCCTGAGTAATATCATCTACAACATCTATAGGCTTTAAAATAATTCCCATTCTATAAATTTTATGTTACAAAATTATTAAATAAATATATATGAATCAGTGTTTAAGTATTTTTTAATCTATGATTCAAATCATTTTTAACAATTTAGACTAAATAAAAAAATAAAAAGTCATTTCTTTCTTTAAAAATTCTTGGCTGTTCCCCAATATTAAGCATTATTTATTCAATATAATATATCGGATAAATGAAAGGGATTAAATTCATGTTTCAATTTTGCAATCAGTTTTTAAAGAATTGACAAGCCAAACAAATTTTAGAAACAAAATTTACATATTGTTATCTCAATAGTTTTGTTAAAAAATAATATTTATAAAAATATCACTAAATTTATAGTGTTAAACATTTAACCTTTATCATTAAAATACATCTTTATAAAAGTGTAACAAAAAACACAAGCTACAAACTAATAAGGCAAATAATAAATTATGAAAGGAAAGATTTCTTTATTTCTGATGCTTTTTTTCACTGTGCTCACATTTGCACAGAAAACAGTGTCAGGGAAAATTACCGATGAAGACGGATCCCCCATTCCCAGTGCCAGTGTTACCATAGAGGAGCCAGGCAAAGATGCTATTTTGGCATACGGGATTACCAATTCCAAGGGAGAATATAAAGTAACGTTTACATCTGCGGAACCCAATGTAGATCTTAAAGTAAAAGCGTTCAACCAAAAACCTCTGACCAAGCAGATCAGCAACAGCGATCAGGCACTGACTTTCAAAATGCAGTCTGAAGCTACAGAAATAAAAGAAGTCCAGTTAAAAACCAAGATGATTACCGCAAGAGGAGACACTATTGCTTATGATCTTAAAGCTTTTGATAGTAAAAGCGACAGAACGCTTGCCGATGTAATGAGAAAAATTCCCGGTATTGAAGTCAATAAAGACGGAACAATTCTTTACCAGGGAAATGCCATCAATAAATTTTATGTTAACGGAAAAGACCTGATGGAAGGAGGGTATGGAACGATCAACAACTCGCTTCCCAAAGATGCAGTACAGAAAGTAGAAGTCCTTGAAAATCACCAGCCGGTAAAAATTCTTCAGGATAAAGTGCCTTCCGATCAGGCAGCGATCAATATCAAACTGAAAAATTCCGTTACCATGACCGGAAGAGGAGAGGTTGGGACAGGATTCGGAGACCCGTGGTTATGGAATGTTAAACTTACCCCCATGTTTTTTGGAAAGAAAAGCCAGTGGGTGGTGAATTACAAAACGAACAATATGGGTGAGCAGGTGGAAAATGAAGGAAATATCTTAGCTTTTGGAAGCCGGTTCGAAGGAAGAAGAATTAATGCTTCTCAAAATGACTGGCTGAATGTAGAAAATGCAAGTACACCCAACCTTCCGGTAAAAAGATATTTGATGAACAATGTACATTACCTGTCGGCAAATTATCTTACCAATATAGACAAAAAGAAAGAGTGGGAGCTTAAAGCCAATGCCAACTATACCAATAATGCAGTTGAAAGAGAATCTTACAGCCAGACAGATTATTTTGGGGGAAGCTCCAATATTGTAAACATTCTTAATAATTTTTACACAGATAAAGCAAAAGGAGAATTAATATTTACAAAAAATGCTAAAAAAGGATTCTTTAAAAATACCACAAGTTTTTCTCAGTATTGGAATGCAGACAGAGGACTTGTTGACAGAACAGATGCAGCAAACGGATTGAAGAGACACGGTGATGAAGCAATAGAATCGCCAACAACATCTTTCCAGAACTCTCTGAGTACCATTATTCCGTGGAAAGAAAAAATGGTGAATCTTTTATCTTTTGTAAGTTACCAGACAGACAAACAGACATTGAAGGTTTTTCCGGCCTCTTATTTGGACATTCCGGGATTCACTCCTGAACCTAAGAATTTTGCGAAACAAAATCTGAGTCTTAAAACGATTGAAGCCAACCATTCTGCGAATATTGGATTCTCTAAAAAAGGATGGACCTTCACTCCGGAAGTCGGATTTAACTTTAAAACAACAAATTTAGTTTCAGATTTATCAAATATTATAACAGCAGGAGCACTTCCGACAGCCTATAGTAATGATCTTACATATACTACAGCAACACCTTACGGAAGCTTGGGAGTAAATTATAAAAATGATTCATGGATGCTGTATGCCAATTTTCCTGTAAACTCTAATAACATTAAAGCGGAAGATCCCTTAAGAAATGTTGCTAAAGATGTAAATAAAGTGACTTTTGAGCCAAGCGTTTTTGCACAGTATACTTTTGCCTCTTTCTGGAAAGCTTCGGTAAATGCTAATATTAATAACAATTTTGGAGAAATAAATACAGCTTATTCAGGGTTCTTAATGACCTCTCCAGGCGGAATTAATGCAATGGATATCAATAACCCCATTCCTCAGAATAATAATAAATCCGCAGGAACAAGACTGGAGTACAGAAACCCTTTGAATAATTTATTCTTCAATATCAATTACAGATTTTCGGATGCTAAAAGAAACCTGATTTCAAACCCGTTAATTAACGGAGCAGGTTATACCGTAATGCAGTATATAGAACAGGATAATCATGTATTAAACAACAGCTACAGCGTAGAAGCAGGAAAATACTTTCCAAAGTTTAAAACAAATGCCTCTCTTAGCTACAGCAATAATACAGCAAAATCTGACGCATTCCTGAATAATAATTCTTTTACAAACAACAACAACAGCCAGTCTTACGGAATTAAATTCAATAATACTTATTTCAGCTGGATGAGTATAGATTATAATGCAAGTATTTCCAGAACAAAGCAAACCAGTACAGGAAATATAAACTCCAGTGCCACCAGAACCGGGTTCACGCATAATCTTGGAGCGTTCTTCTATCCGGTAGAAGATCATACTATCGGATTCAACTGGGATCAGGTAAATACAAACGCAGCAGATCAAAAATACCACAACGGATTCTATGACGTTTCATATCAATTTACCTGGGCCAAAAAGAAAATTGATTTTGAGCTTAAGTGGATGAATATAGCCAACAAAAAAGTATTCGAAACATATGATATCAATACCACGAATATTACTTTTACAAGATATCAGCTTCGACCAAGCCAGGTTATGTTTACTGTGAAATTCAATTTTAAGTAAAAAAATAAAATAAAACCCAATCTTACTGAGATTGGGTTTTTTATTTGAGATATATCCATACATATTGCTAAAAGCTCTGATGATCTGCAGAAGGACCATAGCTTCCAGGAAGCGGAATGTCATTCAGCCTGTAATAAACACCCAGCTGGGCCCTGTGGTGGGTAATCTGATTCAACGAATGGCGAATGGATCCGTATTTACTCCATTTGGCCACCTCATGACCGTTGTTTTTTAAAGCCCATGTGTCATTAAGGTTTTCTTCTTTAGCATTATCAAGAGCTGCCTGCGCAGATTTGAAATTCTCATCCAAAGTTTGAAGAAGATCTTCTTTGGTAGAAAGATGCTTAGGTTGAAAATCTCCTTTTGCAAAATCCAGATCCGAAGTTTTCAGCATCACGTCCGGCCATCCGAAAATCTCGGAAATATGAGTCGCAAGAGGCATCATTTTCATACTTTTCTCATGAGGCGCATAGTCGTTTTTCCCTTCAGGGTAAACTTCGAAAAATTTACGGGTTGTCTGGTACTCTGCTTCCAGTTCATCTTTAAATTGTGATAAAGTATCCATAATATTTTGTTTTTAAGTACTTAAAGATAAGGGTTTTGGGAAAGAAAGTATTGTAAGAAAATCATAATTTTATTCATTGCTGTAGGGAAAATTAATATGATCTTAGAAATTCTAACAAATTTTATGACGTACATTATATTGCTGGTTATCAGTGGATTAATTTTATATAAATAAAATTTTGAAAAAAAATGTAACATATTAAAGCAATTGATAACTAATTAGTAAATGCTATTATAATGAAAAATCTATTTTCTGTATTCTTTATCGCACTTTTTGCCTTGGCATCGGCGCAGGATTCGAAAGAATCAAAAGAGACAGCAAACCGCTTCTTCTATGAACTGACTTTTAAGCCGAAGAAAGATTCTGCCAAGATGGATAAAGTAATTACAATTCTGGATATTACAGACAAAAACAGATCTATTTATCAGGATTATACAGTGATCGCTCAGGATTCTATCATGAAAGTTGAAATCGAAGCCATGCAGAAAGCAGGAATCATGAAAGATCTGTCAAAAACTATTAAAACCCCTAAAATTTCAGCCAGAATATACAAATCATATCCAGGTATGAAAGTGCAGTATGTTGATAAGATAGCAAACGGGTTTACACCAAGTAACATAGGATATAGCGAAGACTTAAAATTCAACTGGAATATCCTTAACGATAAACAGAAAATAGGAGAGTACAACACTCAAAAGGCAACCACTGAATTCGGAGGAAGAAAATGGACTGCATGGTTTAGTACAGATTTACCATTTCAGGATGGGCCTTACAAATTCTTTGGACTGCCAGGTTTAATTGTTAAAATTGAAGATGATCAGAAAAATTACTCTTGGGTTTTACAGGGAAATAAAAAAGTCAAGGATTATACAGAATACTCTTATATCGAAAACCTGATGCAGGCAAAAGGAGGAAAGGTAAATGAATTGTCAAGAGAAAAATTTGAAAAAACATTCAGTGATTTCAAAAAAGACCCTTTTGCGTCCATAAGACCTATGATGACTCAGGAAATGCTGTCCAAAACAGTTCCTGGAATGGATGGTACAGTTGGCGATATGGTTAAAAAACAGGAGAAGCAGTACAAAGAATTTTACAGTGCCAATGACAACCCGATAGAGATATCATCGACACAAGAGGACAAAAAGAAAAAATAAGCATTCATATCAACTAAATTATATTTTTAAAATCAACCCAGGTACAGCAATGTATTTGGGTTGATTTCTTTCATGTCTTCTGTTATTTAGATTAAATTTAAATAACGTATATTTGCCCTTACAAAAAATCCGGCTTTGAAACAGATTGACTTACATAAATTAAGTGATTTCCCTAAAAACAAAATGGGGAAGATTTTGGGGTACGATAACGATTACCTGAAAATGCCAAACAAGATCATAGAAATGGGACTATTACCGGAAACCATTTTCAGGATATTGTACCAGGCACCCTTCAATGGTCCCATGTATGTAGAATTTGGAGAAGAAAAAAGCCGCATCGCTCTTCGTAAAGAAGAAGGAGAATATATCATTGTTGAAGAATTGAATTAATGCAGGAAAATAAGAAAAAACAAGTCCTTTTAGTGGGGAACCCTAATGTAGGAAAGTCTACGGTTTTCAATGCACTGTGCAACAAAAAACAAAAGACTGGAAACTACGCAGGAGTTACCGTTGCAAGCCATTCCGGAAATTACACCTATAAAAATGAAGAGGTTGAGGTGATTGACCTGCCGGGCTCGTACAGCGTTTATCCAAGTTCGGAAGACGAGGCTATTTTTTCCAAATTTCTTATTGATGAGCAGAAAAATTATGAAGGCGTAATCTATATTCTTGAAGCATTAAGCTTAAAAAGAGGATTGCTTCTCTTTCAGCAGATACAGGATCTAGGTATTCCTATGATTCTGGTGGTCAATCAGATTGATCAGGCAGTAAGAAGAGGAATTAGTATCGATATCCAGAAATTTTCTGATGCTTTGGGAATTAAAATTATCCAGACTAATGCCAAAGAGCAGATCGGAATAGAAGAGATCAAAGAAGCCGTCCTGAATGGCGGATTTAAAAAAGCAGATAAGATCTCTTTTGAAACGCCAAATGAACATAAAGACTTTATTCAGAAAATTGTGGCCCACAAAGGACTGGATAACGAATATAAAGCCTGGATGAGCCTTTCTTTAGGCTCCGATCTCGGAAAAATAGAATCTATAAAAGATCTTCTTAACCAGCCGGATTCTAAAAGCCTGGTTCCAAAACGGCTTCAGGTTCAGGAGACCGTAAGAAGATATCAGAGTGTAGATAAAATACTGGCGGATGTAATCTCTAAAAAAGCCCAGTTCAAAGAGCTTTTAACAGAAAAATTAGATAAAGTACTGGTTCACAAATTCTGGGGCTATGTTGTTTTTCTCCTTATCCTGCTGATTATCTTCCAAAGCGTTTTCTTCCTTGCAGAATATCCGATGAACTGGATCGAGGATTCCTTCTCATGGCTGGCTGCCTTTACAGGAGAACACCTGCCGGAAGGACCGGTAAATTCACTGATTTCGAGTGGAATTATTCCCGGAATCGGAGGAATCGTAGTATTTGCACCGCAGATTGGTATTTTATTGTATTTTCTTTACTTACTGGAAGATTCAGGATATATGGCGAGAGTAGTATTCCTCATGGACAGGCTGCTGCGCCCTTTCGGACTGAACGGGAAAAGTATTGTGCCATTGGTGTCAGGTACCGCCTGTGCTATTCCTGCTGTGATCTCTACAAGAAATATTGAGAATGTAAAAGAAAGACTGTTAACCATACTGGTTACTCCTTTTATGACCTGTTCTGCAAGACTTCCGGTATACAGTATCATTATCGGATTGATCATTTCTGAAGAATCATTCCTTGGAATTAAATATAAAGCGCTGGTACTGATGGGAATGTACCTTTTAGGCTTCCTCGTAGCGCTTTTTTCTGCAGCAGTATTAAAAAGATTTATCAAAAATAAAGACAAGACCTATCTTGTAATGGATCTGCCCACTTATAAAAAGCCCCTTTTCGGATATGACCTTAAAATGGTTCTGGGTAAAGTTTGGGACTTTATTACAGGAGCAGGAAAGATTATTTTTATTGTAAGCATCATTGTATGGTTTTTAAGCTACTTCGGTCCTAAGCAGAATTCCAATCAGTTTGTGGCTACCAATGTAGAGCTCGACCATTCCTATCTGGCCAAAATGGGCAAAGGAATTGAACCTCTTATCGAGCCTCTTGGTTACGACTGGAAAATGGGCGTGGGAATTCTGACAAGTTTTGTGGCCAGAGAAGTTTTTGTGGGAACAATGTCTACGCTCTATAGCCTGGATAATGATGCTCCCGAAGTGAAAGTAATAGATAAAATGAGAAGAGACGTAAAGCCTAACGGGGAGAAAGTGTTCAGCTTCGCCACTGGAATTTCCGTGCTTTTATTTTATGCATTTGCAATGCAGTGTGTTTCTACACTTGCAGTAGTCTACAGAGAAACCAAAAGCTGGAAGTGGACCGGCTTTCAGGTTGTAATGATGACCGGTTTGGCATATTTTGTGTCGTTGATAGCATATCAGATTTTAAAATAATGGATACTTCATTAATTTTTCAGTATATCATCATCATACTAATCGTTGCATTTGCCTGTTACTCCTTATTTAGAGTGCTCAGAAAGAATTTTGCACCGAAAAAATTTAGTTCCAAAAGAACTAGCTGCGACAAAGACTGCGGTTGCTCCTGATCCTGTTTTAAGCCTATAATTGAAAAAATTGTAGTAATTTCATTCTCTGAAATTAAAACCTTTTCGATTTGAGCCCAAAATCAGCAGCAGCCTTTTTATTCTCTCTTCTAACCGTTTGGGTAAATGCCCAAATCGATACCACTAAAATCAAGTCCTATGCAGATCAGGTAATGATCCGTGTAAACCTTGATACGAATATTGAAACATATATTTTTACTGAAGGTCCTGAAGATAAATCTTTGGAAACCATCTTTTCAATCAACAACAAAACAAGAGCGTCCTT
>NZ_QNUH01000039.1 GCF_003385495.1 Chryseobacterium elymi
TTGCTGTGTAATCTTCAAGTTGTAATTAATTACGGTATCCAACTTAAAATCTCGGGCAACTTCTATTTAGATTGGTGCTTTGATGTAATTAGATAATTGATGAATTTTGAAATTGCACGTATAATGTGCGTTTCTGTTTTCCCCTCGATCCCTTAGATAACGGGGAATGATGTACCTGTAATCCCGGTATTCTGACTGGTATAATACTCGTCTTCTGTAGATCAGACTTTCTTTTATCAGTTTTATTATAGCCGTTTCATATATGAAATGTTCTTCATCTGCTGTATAAAGGGGACAGCCCCATCAGGGCGCTCGGTTTCCATCCTTCTCATCTGCGTACACAGTATCGTATTAAAAATCGAATAAACTTTGATGTGGTTTTTACTGTTACCCAGCGCATATAAAAGAAGAAATAAAGCGCCAAAAACTAATTAACAGTTCTTCATAGTTTTTACTTTAATATTTTCTCATAAAATAATGGGTTCGACAAGGTTTATCCAGGAATAAGACCAATATCAGTGAAAAAGTAATTTGTAATACTTTTATTAAAGCATTTTTCCGGACACTTTTTGTAGACTAAAATATTTTATACGGATTTAATTGATCGGCAATCAAAAATCAATTAATGAATTACTATGGCTGTATTCTAAAAAACTAAATTGTTTTCACTTAGCCAGAAATTGTGATGTATCAACTTGCCAATTACCAAACAGGATAGATGTCTCACCAGATGTCTTAGCTTCTATTGGCCAATTACCCCTTCAACAAATAAAATAATATTATATCATATTTAGTATATAAATATACATTTTAAATATAAATTATGTATATTTGTATACTAATTAATGCTTATGAACTATACTTTGATAAAAGAGGTTATTGAATTGGTGGAACAGTTTGAAAACCAAAATAAAAATAGTCCAGGTCATAGTAATGATATAAATGGTTTCAAAGAATGGGTTGCGGCTTCTTTTGAAAGAAATTATGATGAAGTGGAACCAGACTGGGAAGGTAAAAACAGAGGCAGGAGTGCCGAAAGTGTTATCAACACTTTAATTGTGCACATGAACAGATATGCAAAATCATATTTCAGAGCTGCTATACATGATTCAATGTTTTCCAGCCAGGAAGATTTTATTTATCTGATTACTCTGAAATCTTTTGGAGCGATGTCAAAAACGGAACTGATAAAAATCAATGTTCATGATAAACCTGCCGGAATACAGATTATAAACCGCCTGATTCATCAGGGCTGGGCAGAGCAGAGTGATTCTGATACGGATAAAAGAATAAAAGTTATTAAAATTACTGATAAAGGGCTTGAAATATTGGGAGGCAGCATGGATAAGATCCGTCAGGCATCACAAATTGTCACAGGTGATCTTACGTATAATGAAAAGATGAAGCTTATTGATCTGCTTTCCAAGTTAAATCATTTCCATCATTCGATATACTGTAAGAATCTGGATTCGAAAGAACTTTTGGATGTTGCCTATAGTCATTTGAACAAAAATTAAAATACAAGGTATTTATTGATAGAGGATCATTGCAAAGGAAATGGTAAAAAGAGAAGGCATGAAAACAGAAAAACCAAAAAAGAAAATAGCCGTTATAGGTTCTGGATTTTCCGGGCTTTCAGCAGCAGCCTATGCGGCTAAATCAGGAAATGAAGTCCACGTTTTTGAAAAACATTCCGGACCCGGTGGACGTGCAAGACAGTTTACTACTCCTCAGGGATACGTTTTCGATATGGGGCCAAGCTGGTATTGGATGCCTGATATCATTGAAAATTTTTTCATGGATTTTGGTTATAAAACCAATGATTTCTTTACACTTGTTTCACTGGATCCCCAGTTTGAAATGATTTTTCCGGATGAGAAGATGCGTGTCCCTCAAAAAAATATTGACATCAGGCAATTATTTGAAAATGTAGAGAAAGGAGCAGGCAACAGATATGATAAGTTTATGGAGTCTGCAAAATTTAAATACGAAATAGGAATGCAGCAATTTATAGATAAGCCTTGCCACAGCTGGATAGAATTTGTTTCACCGAAAATAGCTGCCAGTGCCCTAAAGCTTAATCTCCTTACCAATTTCAGGAGTTATGTTGCCCGTTACTTTACAGATCCCAGGCTCAGGGCCCTGATGGAATTTCCTGTTATATTTCTAGGAGCTTCACCCAAAAGTATTCCTGCAATGTATAGCCTGATGAATTACGGTGGCTATGCATTAGGCACATGGTATCCTATGGGGGGCTTTTATCAGCTCGTTCTGGCTATGCAAAAAATTGCAGAAGATCAGGGAGTTATTTTTCATTTTAATAAGACGGTTCAGAAAATAAACACTGAAGGAGCAAGAGCTCGTTCATTGATCATTGATGATGAAGAATATGAATTTGATGCTGTAATAGCCTCTTCCGATTATCACCATACAGAAACCCTTCTTCCCAAACATCTCAGGAACTATAATAAAAAATACTGGCAGAGCAGAACATTTGCCCCTTCATGTCTTATTTATTATTTGGGAATAAAAGGTAAAGTTCCTGATCTAAAACATCATACCTTGTTTTTTGAAAACGATCTTGATGATCATATAGAATGTATTTATGAGAACAAAAAATGGCCTCGTAACCCCTTGTTTTATTGTTGTAGCCCATCGCAGACAGATCCTGGAGTGGCCCCGGAAAATTGCGAAAATTTATTTTTACTGATGCCATTGGCTACCGGAATCAATGATGAAGAAGAGCTGCGTGAAAAATACTTAGTGGAAATGCTGCTTAGAATTGAAAAGCATACCGGAGCAAAGAATCTCATTTCAAGAATAGAATATAAAAGAAGTTATTGTGTAAGCGACTTTATGTCCGATTATAATGCTTACCAGGGGAATGCTTATGGTCTTGCCAATACTTTATCACAAACTGCCGTGCTAAAGCCAAAAATCATTAATACTAAGATTCGTAATCTTTTCTATACCGGCCAGTTAACTGTTCCCGGTCCGGGAGTTCCCCCTTCAATTATTTCAGGAAAAATTGCAGCCGCCGAAGTGAATAACCTTAAAGTAAAAAAGAATGAAAAGATTATTTGATGAGTTGTCTTACGATGTGAGCAAACGTACTACTCAAAAATACAGCACCAGTTTTTCTCTTGGAATATTGGCTCTCAGCCCTTCCATAAGATCAGCTATTTATTCCATTTACGGTTATGTCCGTCTTGCGGATGAAATTGTTGATAGTTTTCATGGTTATGATAAGGAAAAACTACTTTTGAGGTTAAAAACAGAAACTGGCAATGCCCTGGATGAAGGTATTTCCCTTAATCCTATTTTGCAGTCTTTTCAGGAAACTGTCCGTAATTACAGGATCGACAAAAATCTCATTGAACAGTTTTTACACAGTATGGAGATGGATCTTCAGAAAGTCAATTATAATTCGGAATTATACAGAGAATATATTTATGGATCTGCAGAAGTGGTGGGACTAATGTGTCTGCATATATTTACGGAGGGAAATAAACAAAAGTTTGAAGAACTCAAACCTTTTGCCATGAAGCTGGGCTCTGCTTTTCAGAAGGTGAATTTTTTAAGGGATCTCAAAGAAGACTATCAGATGTTGGGGCGCACGTATTTTCCGGGTATTAATATGTCAGTTTTCGATAATTCCGTAAAATATAAAATTGAAGAAGAGATTGAAGCTGAGTTTAAAGAAGCTTTAACAGGAATAAAAAAGTTACCCGGCGGCTCAATGTTTGGGGTTTATCTGGCATACCGCTATTATCTTTCATTATTTGAGAAAATAAAAAGGACAAGCTCCCAGAACATTCTCACGAATAGAGTCAGAATTCCCAATTCCCAGAAAATATTTCTTGCATTTAAAAGCTATATACGGTATAAGTCTGCTTATCTGTAATGTAATATGAACATTAAGAACTTACCAACTTTAAAAGATCAAATAAATGCTTTATCAATTATATAGAGAACAACAATTAAACTGTGATATAGAAACCGCATGGAATTTTTTTTCTTCACCGTTTAATTTATCAAAAATCACCCCTGGGGATATGAATTTCACAGTGGTTTCGGAATTGGCGGATCAGCCGATTTATGAAGGCATGGAGATAGAGTACCGCGTATCTCCTTTACTGAAAATTCCCATGCGCTGGAAAACGAAAATCATACAGGTTGAGACGCAAAAGAGCTTCACCGATTTTCAAAAAGAAGGTCCTTACAAATATTGGAATCATCTGCATGAGTTTTTTCCGAATGCTAACGGAGTTTTAATGAAAGATACGGTAGATTATCTATTGCCTCTTGGAATATTGGGAACAATAGCACATTCCTTATTTGTACGCAGGCAGTTGGAGGATATATTTAATTTCCGGTATACGTTTCTGGAAGATTTTTTTAATCAGAAGAATAAATAGCATGAATCTATTAATCGTTTTGCTGGTATTTATTTCGATGGAAGGAGCTACGTGGCTGATCCACAAATATATCATGCATGGTTTTTTATGGGTGCTGCACCGTGATCATCATGACCACAGTAATAATGGTTCTCTGGAAAGGAATGACCTTTTTTTTGTCATTTTTGCGACTCCTGCTATTGCCATGCTTTATGCCGGTGTCAGGCAGGATTTCAGTTCCTTATTCTTTATAGGACTTGGGATAAGCCTGTACGGTATGGCTTATTTCTTTGTTCATGATATTTTTATCCACCAAAGAACCAAAATCTTCAGAAACACCCGAAATCGATACCTGCTTGCCATTCGGCGTGCCCATAAGCAGCATCATAAACATATACAGAAAGAGAGGGGAGAATGTTTCGGGTTTTTGTGGGTTCCTGTTAAATATTTTAAAATGTATTTTAATAAAAAATAATGGCCTACACCTACATATTAATCAATTTTTTCACTGTTATCATTTGTTTTCTGGCTTCTTTTGACAGGAGAGTACAGTTCAATCGGTTCTTTGGAACTTTTTTATTGTCCGGTACAGTTGTTGCCTTGCCATTCATAGGATGGGATATCTGGTTTACCAAGATGGGCGTATGGAAGTTTGATACCAGATATACGCTAGGGATTATAATAGCCGGCTTACCACTGGAGGAGTGGCTGTTTTTTTATTGTATTCCATTTGCCTGTGTATTTACCTATTATTGTATGGATAAATTTTTTGATCTCAGCTGGGCTAATTCATTCAATAATATTATTGTATTCACAACGGTTATATTTTTAAGTGTAATGGGGCTTCTTTATTGCCATAAAATGTATACTTTAATAACCGCTTTGGTAACTGTTCTGACACTCTGTTACCTCCATTTTATAGCCAAAAAACAATGGATTGGGCAGGCGAGTCTTATTTATTTGATCCTAATGCCAGGATTTTTCGCTGTTAACGGTATATTGACAGGTTCTGTTATTCCCTCACCGGTAGTTATTTATAATCCTGCTGATTTCCTCGGGGTAAGGATGATAACCATTCCTGTAGAAGACATGGTATATGGTTACAGCCAGTTTCTTCTTAATATCTATTTCTTTACCATGTTCAAAAAATAGATACATCATGAAAAATAGGATAAATACATGACTGATTATTTCTATGAGCGTTCTGTCATATTCTTTTCCTGTTATTCAATTTTATTTTAAGACTTGTCACACAGATTTTTTTATCGAAGCGAAGGCCCTGACAGGGAATGTTCCTACACCTTTGAATTTTGGAGGTGCAGCTGTAAACGTGAAATTCTCATCAGGCAACTGCTCTAAATTGCACAAATGTTCAGCGATCAGTATTTGTGCGCCCAGTAAGATAGAATGTACCGGGCGGGTTCTTTCTGATGTACGATCAATGTTGTAGGAGTCAATACCGACCAGTTTTATAGCACAGCTTTTAAGATATTCTGCTGCAGTCTCCGTCAGATAGGGATGATTATCATAATAGTGTTCTGTATTCCAGTGTTCTGCCCAGCCTGTATGGATTAATACTGCCCTGTTCCTGATTTCCCTGTTTTGGAGATGTTCCTCGGTAATTTCCAATGTTTCGGTATATGGAACTCTAATGACGGTGGCTTCCAGCTCTGCAAAGGATTTGAGGCCCATTTCGGAAACATCCTTTCCATTTTCAAAACGATGAAAAGGACAATCAATATACGTCCCTGTATTGGTGACCATTTCTATCTTTCCGATTTGAAATGCAGTTCCTTCATCATAGTACTGTTTGGAATCCTCTTTGGAAAGGTAATCACATATAATAGGCGCAGGAAGCCCTTTATAGGTGACCAGCCCATTTTCAATCGTATGACTGAGATCAACCAAAAATTCTTCGCCAGAATTGGGAAGAAATGGGGCACGTTTATGTGGCTCGTTCAAAATTTCCTTGCCCAGAATATTCACTTTTCCTGCCATCAGAAGCCGGAGGTCTTTGACAATATAGTCTGCAAGTTCCTTATCGCTGATATCATCACCTGTGATATCCAGTCTGAAATCTTCACCTTTAAGGCTTCCGCCATTGGTAAAAAATACTTCGAAATCAAATTTTACTCTTTTGTCCATGTTGAATTGCTTTGGTTGTACGGACAAAATTGCTGAAATTTATATTTTATCTACTTGACTTAGATCAATCTGATTTATTTTTTTACTCCTGATCCTGCTCAATGTTTCGGGGCTGATACCTAGATAAGATGCAACATGAAAAAGCGGTATTCTGTTTTCAGATTCGGAGAATTGTTCAAGGAAATAATGATAGCGCTCATTGGCGTCAAAGAGTAAAAAAGAACTTTCACGCCGGCATTTTTTTATATATTCTTTTTTTAATATATCATTGATCAGGATTTGCCATTTGTTGTCCTGATTCAACAGCTTATGGACAAGTATTTTGGGAATAGACACAACCTCGCAATCTTCCAGACATTGGAAGCAGAGCTTTGTTGGCTCATCAGTAAGAAAGCTTGTGAAAGCCGTCATAAAATCCTGTTCAAAAAAAAACTCTGTATTGATCTCCCTTATATCTTTTTGATAATAGCTTCGTATAATTCCTTTTGTAATGAAGAATAGATTACGAGCCGTTGATGCAGCGCTGATCACGATATCCTCTTTACAGAAATTCAGGACAGTCACTTTGGACAATAAATACTCCTTTTCCTCTTGTGATAGAGGAAATCGTATGGCAATAAAATCAGCGAAGCTCTGTAATGATGGATTTGACATTTATTTCTGTTGTATTTACGCTTAGGTATTTGCTAAATTAATTAAAAATAAGTTTCGGTGGAAATGCTCTAACTGAATAATAGATAGGAAATCATGCAGTCCTGCGGGGAATCAATTTGAGCGCTGCTTGAAAAAATAATGAAAAGAAACGGTGTGATTTTTGTAAAATAAAAACATAACCACTTAATAAAATATTATGAACGTAAAACGCACATTTGGAGCAATACTTACAATACTTGGAATTGTGGGTATGATTTATACCGGCTATGAATTGATCAACAAAAGTTCTGCATATACTACATTATCTGTAGTGGGTGTGATTGGTCTGATCTTCTTTTTCGCCGGAATAGGCCTTGTAAAGAATACGAAAGATGAAGCATAAATCTAGGTGAATTCAAATTCGGTATTCCAGAAGTGGAAGAGCCCAATGATAATTCCTTTTTTTCCTAATAGAAAACTGCTGAAAGCAAAGACGGTAATGAATTTTAAAACTTATTGTAAACGATATTGTATGAATTCTTATAAGTCGGAACTGAAAAATTATAAGTCAAACTTCTTAATACTAACTAATGGGAAATATTTTGGTCATGGATCTCATTCAACAATTGAAAGACGTTGAGAATGCAAATTTTATGGATTGACGAAAATTTTGAGAAGAAACTTTTAAAAGTTAATGATGAAACCGCTTTTGAACGTCCTATAGATAGTATGCACAGTGTTGCGGAGATTGTCTCTCATTTAACCGAATGGCGAAAGGAGGTTTTCAGCAGACTTAAGGGAAATCCAATAGGTCTGGAAATGAGTGGTGCCGCTAATTGGCGGAGTAATGAAGAACTTAAACAAATGGGGTGGAAAAACCTTCTCAATGCAAAACTCTTAGTAATGCCGGATCAGGTGATATTTAAATAATGAAGCAATATTTACTCAATGGAAATAATTCTTTGGAAGGGACTCGCCAATCAGTCTCTTGAATATTTTAAAATCGAAAAAAAAGACGGATCGTTAACGGTTAATTCAAAAATTATTGGCATTCAGGAAGACATAGTTTTCGCGGTCACCTATCATTTGCTAATTAACGATAGCTGGTTTATTAATGAATTTACAATAATTACTGAAATAAACTCCACCATAACTTCTTATACAGGAAAAAAAAGGAATAATACCTGGGAAATTAATAATATGCTTGAACCTGAATTTACAAACGTAAATTATATCGATATTTCCCTCAGTCCTTTTACAAATTCATTACCTATAAACAATCTAATGTTTAAAGAACATAGGCCACGGAACATTGATGTTATTTATATAGATATTTTACGGGGGCATATAAAACGAGTGAAACAGCGATATACAAAACTGGATACATTCAGCTTTTCTTATGAAAATATAGATTCTGATTTTAAGGCAATACTAACAGTTGATAATAATGGCTTTGTTGAGAAGTATCCTGGACTTTTTGAAAAAATAAGCCAGGTTTAACTGTGATCATTCGGGATTGATGAACTACATTTTTATATAGAATATCACCACTTTTGAGTCACAGTTACAAGTATCAACGCCATATAAATTCCGGTTTTTACAGCCTTTTTGATGTTAAGTTAAATATCCCTTTGTATAAACCTCTCTACTGTTTGTGCACTGTTGCATACATATTTTTCCAACCAGCCGCAATATTCGTATCAAAGATATTCTTAGCTCTAATGATATCAGATTTTTTTTAGCTATTCTAATTCCTAAAAGTACATTGCAGGGTGCT
>NZ_QNUH01000040.1 GCF_003385495.1 Chryseobacterium elymi
GCCTTTGGCCGCCCGAAACTATTTATAAGGTATAAGGCAATTGTATTTATAAAAATTGCATTGCACTGAAGTGAAACGCCCTTGTTTATCTTAAAAAAACAGCAATTTAAAAATCTCAGTCTTGCTTTGCGACAAATCTACCGAACCACCTTATCAGTATCCAAACTTCTGATCAGTAATGTCTCAAAAGCCTCTCCCATCTCATCTGATGCCCGCCTAATAGCATTTTCCAGCATATTTCTGATCTGCTTTTCAGTCACGCCGGCTTCCGTCCAGCTTTTTCCTGAAGTGTGAGAGTTTAAGATAAATGGCATAATACGGTCAATGGAGCAGGCAAAAATAGCATCCGGCGTTTTTTCTTCTTCAAATTCGAGCCATAATTCAAAAAACTCTGTACGCAAAGGTTCATCCAGAATTCCAAAAATTTTCTGTGCTGAAATTTTTTCTCTTTCGAATTTTCCCACCATTGCTTTTTCATCAAAAAGAAAAGTATCTCCTGCCTCTATCTCCACTAAGTCATGAATGGAAAGCATTCTTATGACTCTTAAAAGATCAATATCCGCACGGTTTTTAGCATATGGATAAAGGATTTGTGCCAAAATAATGATCTGCCATGAGTGTTCAGCTGTGTTTTCCCTCCTTGAATCATCGGCATTGTAGTTTCTTCTCTGTACGTTTTTCAGGGCATCAACTGCCAGGATAAAATCAATCTCCTTCTGTATTTTCATTTCTATTTTTTATTAAACTATTAATATTCGGTTGACTTTTTAACCACCCACTTGTTATTAATCTTTTCTCTTATCGTTACTTTTGGAGGTTCCTCACTTAAATCTCCAATTTTTTCGTAAACCAGATCTAATCCTTTATGGGGAATTACCTGATATTCGTAGGTGTAATGTAAAGAAGCCCCGGATCTGGCGTAAGTGGTTAATCGTTTTCGCCTTGCATCTACATCAAACATTCCCTGGTAGGAACTGGCAATTTCAGTAAGTTCTTTACTCAGAACAAATTGTTTCTTTGTGGAATTAAATACATACACATCAAAAGAAGCGCTGCCATAGTTTCCGCCACTGCCGTTTCTTATGGCTACATCTTCGGTACCGTCAAAATTAAAATCTCCAAAAACCAGAGGATCGTCGTGGACCATTCCGCGAGTTAGTGTTGCTACACCAGTGTTGGACGGCTTTATTCCTTCTTTAAAATACATGATAAAATCTCCGGAAGTAAGAGTCTGTAGCTTATCTCCGCTTTTACTGAACAGTACGATAGCAGCTTTATTCCTGCAGGCATCAATCTGACATTCTTCAACGGTAATTTCCGCATTATATTTCCTGGATGCGTCTTCAATGGCAAAACGATATTGTCCGAAGCACAAAGATCCAAGCAGTATCAATGTTGATAGAGACCTGTATAATATGGATGTATTGATCATGTATGATGATTTTTTTTCACTCGCTTTTTCAAACAAATTTTATGCAAAAATAAGGGTTTTGGCTGAAAGCTATTTTATATAATAGATTAGTTGTATTTTTAATGGAAATATATAATATGTCTTCAGAATTCAATTATCCAACGGAAATTAAAGGAACAAGAAAATTATATTCTTTATTTAAAGGAATAAAAAATCCGCTAGAGGTTATTTCTGAAAACCATAAAATTGCAGGAGACAACTATTATATCAAAGCCAATCTGAACAATAAGAACTTTATTTTTTCTCAGGATAAAGAATTCACAGAATATATTTTAAAGCAAAATCATAAAAACTATTACAAATCTGAGATCCAATCCATCACTTTAGGAAAGTACCTGGGAAACGGGTTGCTCACGAATAACGGAAAAGACTGGCTAAAGCAGAGAAGACTGATTCAACCCGGTTTCAGCAAAACGAAAATCGCCAACCTTGTTTCAATTATGGAAGAGGAAATTGATCAAGCTTTTCAGTCATTCCAACCGGAACAGGATATAGATCTTTACGATTTCTTTCATCGGCTCGCTTTTAATATTGTCGCAAAAACTCTTTTCAGTTCCGATATTGGTGAAAACCAGGTGAAAGAACTGGGTAAAATCATTACAGAAGTTCAGGAAGTTTTCGCAAAAGAGGTTCGCTTGCCTTTTTACTCTAAAATTTTAAAAGCTTTAGGCATTATTGAAAAAACGATTGAAAAAAGTAAAAAATCAAAAGCTATTATTCAAGAGGTCTTGGATAAACGAAAAAGTTCAGGAGAAGAGAAAAATGATTTGCTGGACATGCTTATCCAAACAAAATATGAAGATACACAGCTTCCGATGTCTGATGAGCAATTGGTTGATGAAATGCTCATTCTTTTTATCGCTGGTCACGAAACAACCGCTAATGCATTAAGCTTTATATTTTTTGAAATCAGTCAGAATCCTGAGACTGAGGAAAAGTTGAAAAAAGAAATCGCAGACGAAGGAGAAATGGTTTTTACTTCTGAAAGTTTAATGAAAAAGTCATTTACTTCAAATATCATCAAAGAAGCTATGCGGCTGCATTCTCCAGCCTGGGCCATTGATCGTCAGGCTTTGGAAAATGACCGTTTCAAAGAATATTCCTGGCCGAAAGATACTTTGATTATTCTGTATATTACCGGTCTTCACAGAAATCCTAAATATTGGAAAGATCCGGACTCTTTTATTCCTGAGCGTTTTGATGACGAAAATGCTAAGGATTTCACTTACTACCCTTTTGGTGCCGGACCCAGACTTTGCATTGGCGAACATTTTGCTATGATGGAAATGGCTCTTATCATCCGTAAATTCTACAAAAAATTCAGTTTTCTATCTTATCAGACAGAATTGGAGAAAAAAGCTCTTGTTACTTTAAGACCAACTAGTTTAAAAGGAAAATTAGTAACAATTTGATCCATTTTCTTTAAAATTTTCATTTCTTAAAATTCAATAATAAAAATAATTATCCTGATTTTCAATTAGTTAATTGATTTATTTGTATTTTTTCACTACTTTGTATTGCATATTACCATTTTAATTACATATCTTTGTAATGTAAAATCGGAATAGGTTCATCTAGCTAGGAGCATTATTCTGAAACTATAACTAATTAACAAAACTTATTAAAGATGAATACTGAAAATACCAAAGCGCAAATGCGCAAAGGAATTCTGGAATTCTGTATTTTAAGTCTCATCAACCATCGTGAAATGTATGTTTCCGACCTTATCGATGAGCTTAAAAAAGGAAAACTGGATGTAGTGGAAGGAACCCTCTATCCTCTCCTAACAAGACTGAAAAATGGCGAGTTCCTTTCCTACAGATGGGAAGAATCTACAGGAGGACCACCAAGAAAATACTACCAGATTACAGAAAAAGGAAAGCTTTTCTTGGACGAACTTCAAAATACCTGGGCAGAGCTGACAGCGTCAGTAAACCAAATTACTCAAAAAATTTAAAAAACAAAGCTATGAACAAGACACTCTCAATAGGACTCGCAGGTTTTTCTTTCACGATAGAAGAACACGCATATATAAAGCTCAGCGATTACCTTAATGCACTGAGAAGCTCATTGGATGCTTCAGAAGAGGAGGAGGTAATGCATGATATAGAAATAAGAATGGTAGAAATCTTCAGAGATTCTTTAGGAAAACGTGAAGTGGTAAATGATTCTGATGTAGAAAGAGTAATTGCACAGATCGGTACTCCTGAAAAGATCGAAGAGCAGGAAGAAGCCTATTTTTCTGAGAAAAACTCTAAAAAAACCAATACTTCAGGTACTGAATATACAGATAAAAAGCAATTATTCCGTGATCCTGAAAGACAAAAGATAGCAGGAGTGTGTGCGGGTCTTGCCCATTATGTAGGAATGGACATTACTGCAATGAGAGCTATCTGGCTTGGAATCTTTGTACTAGGCATTTTCACAGCAGCTATCTCTTCTTCACTGATTGGCCTTCTTTATGTCATTCTCTGGATCGTGCTTCCTAAAGCAGAAACAGCTGCAGATTTCCTGAAAATGAAGGGAAAGCCTATGAACTTCGACAATCTTAAGAATGAGTCTAATAAATTGGTTCAGTTTGCCAATGAATCTACTCAGAGAGTTGGAGAAATTTACATCGAAAACAAACCCTATATCAACAATGCAGGAAGCGGAATCTGGAATGTCATAAGATATATCCTAGGAGGAATCTTCGCATTAATGGCATTCGGGAGCTTATTAGGTGCATTTGTAGCATTTGGATTTATGGGAAATAACGATTTTCCTCCTATCAATCATATGAACTACCTGTTTGATGACGGGAACATGAAATATGTACTGATGGCAATGATTATTATTGGAAGTTTAATCCCTGCAATGATATTCGCACTGTTAAGTATTAAGCTTATTTCACCAAAAACTAAATTAAGAAATACAGGATGGGTTTTAGGAGCATTATTCCTTACATTAATTGCAATTTCTACTTATTTCGGAATTAGTATGGCGAAAAAAGAAATGTTCCTGAAAGGACATAAGGAAGATACGGAAGAGATTTCTATTAATACAACTTCTGATAGTTTATATGTAGATATGAAACAGATATCTATTCCACAGAACTTTACAGGATACGATGATGATCTTTACTCTGACAAAGTCTCTGTATTTGAAAAAGACTGGGTACATGTAGAAGTTACAAGAAAAGCGGATATTA
This sequence comes from Chryseobacterium elymi, assembly GCF_003385495.1. Lineage (GTDB taxonomy): Bacteria > Bacteroidota > Bacteroidia > Flavobacteriales > Weeksellaceae > Chryseobacterium > Chryseobacterium elymi. Next base: position 4,662 of record NZ_QNUH01000040.1, read on the forward strand.
AAACACCTTATCTGATTATTAAGAAAGAAGCCAAAGGGTACAATCTACCTCTTAATGTAAATGTTCCGGTAGAAATTATTAACAACAAAGTAATTCTTCCAAATTATATTAAATACCCTTACGAACACAGATTCAGAGATTACAGTATTGATTACGAACTGGTAGTTCCTCAAAATATGATTGTCCTTCCGGTGAAAAAAAACGGAATCAATTTTAATGGAGATCTGAACGGGGACGGAATCAACGACAGTGATCAGGAAAAAGATGAAGACGGAAAAATCAGAATTGAAAAGAACAAAATTTCTGTAAATGGTTCTACCATAGAATATAATTCTGATGACAAAGACAGCATCATCATCAATGGGAAAAAAGTTCCGAATTCCCAGGCCGACCAGATAATTGATTCTATGAAGTCTACACTGAAAAAAGCGAACAAAAATGTAGACATCAAAATTAAAGACGGAAAAGACGAAATCTCCATACAAACTAAATAATTAACTTCAGAGAGTGCAGAAGGTGTGAATGGAAGGCAACCGTTTGAAATTCACACTCTTCTTCTCTCAGAAATCAGAAAAAAAATTATTATTTAGTTCGCTATGTTAAAAAAATGTTATACATTCGTATAGTTAAAAATAATTAACCAAATCATAAAAAAATACCCTAACCATGGTACAAGTTGCACTAGAAATTGTTATGAAAATCGTAGATTTAATCAGCGGTTTGTTTTAAGAGCGATAATATTTCAATATATTTGTAAAGTATAACCTGTTTGGTTATACTTTTTTGTTTTAATCTAAAAGATATATGAAAAAGCTGATAGGTAAATTAATGCTAAAGATACTGGGCTGGAAAGTTGTCCTGCAGGGCGACGCGAAAAGTCTGAACAGATGCATCCTTGTTGTTGCACCCCACACGCACAATATGGAATACCTGTTAGGAAATCTTGCCTATTGGTCTTTAGAAAAACCTTTGAAAATCATCATCAAAGATGCACACACTAAAGCATGGTACGGAAGTCTTGTAAAAGGGCTTGGCGGTATTGGCATCGACAGAAGCCAGAAAAATGACCTCGTGAATTTTGTCGCCAGACAGTTCGAAAAAGAAGATTTCAGCCTTGTGATTACTCCTGAAGGCACCAGAAGCTGGGTCCCAAAGTGGAGAAAAGGTTTTTATCATATGGCATTGGCTGCAAAAGTACCCATTGTTCTTGCAGCAGGTGATTTCAAAAGAAATATTGTGTATTTAGGGTATACCATACCCTACGAAAGGATCGCTTCGGTCCCTTTTTCAGAGATCATGGAGGAAATTCAGGATTATTATATAAAAAATGATATTGTGCCTAAAATACCGGCGAACTGGAATCCGAATATTATGGGAACGGGCAACGAGGAGGAAGTTAGAAGTTAGAAGTTAGAAGTTAGAAGTTAGAACAAAATTACTTACCACTTACCCATTTAGATCATCATTTATCATTCATTATTTATCACTTATAAAATGAAAGGTCAGACTAAAGAAGAGCTCCTTACGTTCTTAAACAACTGGGGAGACAATATAACATTAGCAAAAACGCTTGAAATACAGTTCATCGATATTGACGTTGAAAATGAAACCTTAACGGCTACCATGCCGGTACAGCCAAAGGTACACCAGCCTTTCGGAATCCTGCACGGAGGAGCAAGCTGTGTGCTTGCTGAAACCTTGGGTTCAAGCCTGTCGAATATGTTTATCGATAGCAGTAAGTATTACGGGGTAGGAACCAATATCAATTCCAACCACCTGAAAAGTAAAAAAGACGGGATTGTAACAGCTACAGCACGATTCATCAGAAAAGGAAAAACCATGCATGTTTCCGAAATTGAGATCAGGGATGAAAAAGGGGTACTCATCAACCACACGACAATGACGAACAATATTCTTCTGAGGTAATCCAAAATGTTAATAAATAAAAGACTCAAAAAAACTGGGTCTTTTTTGCTTTGTGCGAAATATTTCGTTAAAAACAGCTCTTTAAATTTTGACAGTTTTAAGACTAATAATACCTTTGCTGAAAGGAAAATCATCCTGGAAATCTCTTACTCCATTTCCGGGTATTGATCTTCAAAACCTATCTACAGCTCATGATTTATTTCAAACTTCCTTTCAACGAAACGTTATATTCCACTGATCCGCAAATAAATAGGAACTCCATCAGTTTTTATTCTTTTGACCTGTTGAGGCAGATCAGTTTTGAAGGCAATATCATCAATGCTTCCAGGCAGTTTGAACAGGCAGTCATTACCAATGAAATCCTGCTGAAAGATGAAAGCTTTTTCAATGCAGAAACAAAAGAAGAATATATCAACAGCCTTCATCAGGTCATTACTGTCATTAAAGAATATCAGCTTCCCAAACTGGTGTATTCAAGAAGGAAAATCTTCAAAGATTTTGATCAGATAGATTTCAAAGAAAGCTTTAAAAAACTATGCGCATCTTATCCTAACGCATTCAGATATATTTTCAATGACGGCCAGAATACCTGGATAGGAGCTTTTTCAGAAACTCTGGGGAAATTCAACAAAACAACCCATGAATTTGAAACCATGAGCCTCGCAGGAACCCTTCCTGTATCCGAAGAGTGGACAGAAAAGGAAATTGAAGAGCAAAAACCTGTCACCTCCTATATTCAGGATACTCTTAAGAACTATTCCGGAAACATAGAAGTATCAAATACCTACGATCATATTTCAGGAAACATCAAGCACCTCCGTACAGATTTTAAAGCCCAAATTAAGCCTGAAGATCTGGAGAGCCTTATCAATGAACTCCATCCTACCCCGGCAGTCTGCGGAATTCCAAAGGATTTCTGTAAAAAAAGCATTCAGGAACTTGAAAAATTTCCCCGTGAACTATATTCCGGCTTTATTAAAGTGGAAACAGAGGAAAGTATCATGTATTTTGTCAACCTGCGATGTGCAAGGCTCTACAAAGATTCTGTACACGTATTTGTAGGCGGTGGTATTACTGCCCAAAGCAGTCCGGAAAAAGAATGGCAGGAAACGGAACTGAAATCGGAGGCTATTCTAAAGAATCTTGTGGTTTCTTAAAATACAGGTAAGGGTGACTTAGAGAGTCTCAGCATCCTCTCTCAAAAAACAAAAAACCTCCTTCAAAACGAAAGAGGTTTTATTATATTAAATAATGTAATTTTTAAATTATTTCTTCACTCCAATCCTGCTCCAAGTATCCAGTACAAAAAGTAAAATCAGGCCAAGAACTGCTGAAGCGATTGAAAATACAAACTTCAGGTTATCTTCTGATAAAAGATCCGTCTGCCAATCCAATGCATAAAGATTGATGGCAATAAAAACGATAAACACAACTAGAAATACTTTATAAAACTTCTGCATGATTCTTAAAAATTAATATAGTTCAGCACCAATTGGGCAAAGTTTGCGGTAAATAATTTTATTGAAATAGCCAAAAGGATAATTCCGAAAACTTTCTGCAGAATAGACAAGGTAGCCTCCCCCATTTTGTTTTCCAGCCATTTCGCTGATTTCAGCACCAAATATACGAAAATTGTATTGAGAATAATCCCCAAAATAATATTAATATCATGAAATTCAGCTCGGAGAGATAAGGTTGTTGTAAGTGTTCCGGCTCCTGCAACAAGTGGAAAAGCAATAGGAACAATGGATGCGGCCTTTGCTTCGGTAGTTTTGTTGATCTCAATACCTAATATCATTTCAAGGGCTATGATAAAAATCACAAAAGCACCTGCAATGGCAAAGGAGTTCACATCTACGCCAATCAGCTTAAGAATTTTGTTTCCTACGAAAAGAAAAACAATCA
>NZ_QNUH01000041.1 GCF_003385495.1 Chryseobacterium elymi
ACTTCAGGATAATAGTTGGAGCCAGTGTTCCGTGTTCGTAGCGGTCAACTCCTGTCTGGGAGAATTTTGCTCCGGGTCTTGCAATTAAACTTAAAGTAACGTGGGAGTCATTAAGCGTTTTTCTTAAATCTCCATCACGGTAATACATTAAGCTGAACTTATCAGGATTGGCAGATTTTATGCTCTGTAATGTTCCGTCTACCCTTACCTGAAAGTTTTTCCAGGGTTCAATAGCTGCAAAAATGTTGGTCTTGTTTATAGAGCTCAAGGAAGCATTTTCTCCTCTTGCAAAAAGGGTAGATGAGGCAAAAGTACGTGCCATAATTCCGTCATCGGTAGTAAGCTGTACACCCAATTGTTCAATATCTCTTTTTGTTCCGGCCCCGATCATGAACCTGTTCACTCTGTTGAACATATAGCGGGCTTCGGCTCCGTATTTAACCTTTTCGTCTTTAAATCCATAGGCTGTATAAAACTGAACTCTCCATGGATCATTTTGCCCAAAGTATGTTCTTGCTCCCAGCCTTATCCTGTCGCCTTCCACTTCGTTTTTACCGTAAATTGAAAAAATAGGACCTATATCAATACCCTTAAAGGCATTGTAATATCCCGATGCGAGTGTTTCGTAGATTTTAACAATACGATTGAATTTTGGAGTCTGCTGAAGCTTATCAAGCATTTCATAGACGCCCTGTTCTGATTTTGACAGTGAGTCCGGTCTTGCTTTTACCCAATACGCATCATCTTTATCAACAAATTTATCATCGTATTCTTCCTGTTTTCGTGTGAATACTTTATCATCCAGAGGTTTATTGAATTCATATTGAGAGTAATCTACCGAGCGTTTGGCTATAATGCTTTTAGAAGTTCTCTTTTTTGCGAAAGGTGTAAGTTCTATTTCTGTAATGAATTTTTTAGGGAGAAATGTATTCTCATCAGGATTGTCATATTCCAGTTCTGTGGAAATGCTGTTGATAAAGTTAACGTTGATCTTTTGTGTAGATTTTAAAGTGGCTCCTAAAACAGCATAATTATCTGTGTCAATATAAAGATAACCCTGAAAAGCTAAGACGTCTTTCCTTTTAGGCTGGTACCTTATTTTATAGGCGTTCTCACCGTGAATAGAAATGGTATCTGTTAAATTATAATCATAGGTGCTGAATCCATTTGAACCTACCGGGCTTGGAAATCCTATGTCAAAATAATTTAGTGTGTTATCATAAATATTAATATCGCGGTAGAGATTTTTTGCAGTAATGGTAATTACCTGATTATCCTGGAATCCTGATGTTTTTTGGGCAACCAGTAATCTTTTTGTCTTTTTTCCGGGTTTGTTTTCTCCGAAATTCTCATAGATGGACTCGTTCAGGAAAATAGGGAGCCCAATCTTTCCGCTGGCTGTGGAATCTGCATAATCAAAAATGAAATCAAGCTTGTTGAAGATCTTTTTACTCATAAAAGCACTGTCCAGATTATTTGCGTCAAACTGGATTTTCTCATACTCCTTATAAGTATAGGTGTCAAATTTCTCTAAGCCATTATTACGTTTTCTTTTCCATACTTCCTGCATAATAGCATAAGCGGGATTCTCTTTCTTGTTTTTGTACCTGGTTTTTTCGTTGTGGATAACGATCTCGTCAATTGTGCTTACTTGTTCCTGGGAAAGCTGTACAAAAACATTGGCGGCATTTTCAGGGGTAATGGTAACGGTTTCGTTAGAATAATTCTTTTTTGAAAATTTCAGTTTATAAATAATACTGTCCGACTTAATGCTAAAGCTTCCAAGAGAAGTTTTTAGAAAAGGCTCAGTATTATCATTGATAAAGATGTCTACACCGGTAATTTCTTTATTGGTTTTTGCATCTACAATTCTTCCGTTTGCTGTGTTTTGGGCATATGCCAGGCAGGATATAAAAAACAGAAAGAAGAGATTATAATATTTAGAGTTGTTATTTAACATCATTTGTTTCTTCAAGCAATTAGCACAAACAAAAAGCGTGCTGTTTATTTAAAAAAGATCATTTTTTTAACGTTTTCAATGAAAATTCACAAAACTACAAATGTAACGAAAATAACAGTAAAAGAGTACAGTAATTAATGACTTCTAAAGTTAGATTTTAGAACGAAATAAACGCTGTTAAACACTATATATAAAAAGAGAATATTTGATAAAATGAATGTTCCAACATTTCATAACTAAAAATTTTCCCACAATTTCTCCACGTATTTTAATCTGTTACTAATATATTCTCCATAGGTTACTCACATATTTTCAACATGCTTTTTAAAATATTCCATACTAACCTAATAGCTTATAGGTATTTTTTCCACAAATTACTAACAGCTGTACTGTATTTATTTTCAATGGTTTATCGCTGGTTTGTATACTTTTCCGCAAAAAATTAATTCTGGTGTGTTTTTGTGGTTAATTTTAGAAATAGAAGATATCGCTAACCTTTTTATTATTTTGCGGAAACTATTAATAAATAATTATAGCATTGAATATATGGATTGATATTTTATGAGGATTTGAGAGTGTAAAATGAAGGCATAAAAAAAGACCTACATTTCTGTAAGTCTTTTTGCTCCTCCTGCTGGGCTCGAACCAGCGACCCTCTGATTAACAGTCAGATGCTCTAACCAACTGAGCTAAGGAGGAATTTCCCTCTGTTTAAGGTGTTGCAAATATAAAAGGAATATTAATATCAGGCAAATTTTATCCCTGATTAACGTTGATTTTTAACTAAAAATGTTGAATTTCAGTAAGAAATATTTCAGATATTTTTTGAATTAACTTTAATCATCTTCAAATAAATGGCGGAAATAGAGTTCCGGGGATTCTAAAAAATTCTTTGTTAACTGATAATGCTCTGTTTCTTTGTAACTGGTCTGTTGAATTTTATCATCCAATACATAAATTTCTGCACCAGGATAGCTCATCAGGATTGGTGAGTGGCTGGAAATAATGAATTGGGCCTTTCCTGCTTTTTCCAATTTGTGAATGACGGATAATAATGATAATTGTCTTTGTGGTGACAGTGCGGATTCCGGTTCGTCAAGAATATAAAGACCATTCCGGAAATGATTGTGAAATAAGGAAAGAAAAGCCTCCCCGTGGGATTGCTGATGCAAGGATTTTCCTCCGTAGGCATTCAGGACGCTTCTGTCTTCTTCGGCAACTTCATCTATATAGGTTGCAAAGTTGAAAAAGCTTTCAGCTCTCATGAAAAATCCCTGACCGGTTTTAGTTTTCCAGGACAGTGTAAGGTATTCGGATAGTTCAGATTCGGTTTTATGGAAATTGTAGTTGTGATTTCTGCTGCCTCCGGATACATTGAAATCGCACTTTTCTGCAATGGCTTCCAGTAATGTAGACTTACCGATGCCGTTTTCGCCAACGAAAAAAGCGACATTGCTTTTGAGTTTTAAATCTAAACCATTGTTCAGAAAGGGAAGGTTAAAAGGAAAACCTTCAGGATGGTTGTCTTTTAAATAAATCCGGGATAAGTAAGGCATCTTGATTATTTTATTGCGTATTGTCAATTCATATCCATCAAAAGGTGTGCAAAATAAAAAAGACCTACATTTCTGTAAGCCTTTTTTTTACTTCTACCACTCAAACCCGTGAACTTTAATCAGCAGTTAGATAATCTTGCCAAATCCAAATGGAATATTGTGGTTTATTTCTTTAAGTCTTTTAATATTTCCTGAACAGCCCGTTCCAGTTGGGGATCATTACCCTGCTGTCGGTCTATGAAGGTGTTTTTAACATAAATATCCGGTTTCACACCTGTCTTTTCAAGATTCTGACCATCAAGGGTATAGGTTCCCCAGGAAGGGAGTCTGTAAAAAGATCCGTCCACAAGGCTTTTTCCTGAAGTGAAGATAATCCAGCGATAGGTATCCTGCCCGATAATTTTCCCTAGCTTGAGGGCTTTAAAGCCAGCTGCGGTCATTTCAGCATCACTTAGTGAGGCTTCATTAATCAGCAGAACGATAGGTTTCCCGGCAGGGGCAAAGTTAGGCTGTGTAGTCATTTTTCCTTCACGGTATTTCCATTGCAGATAAGGTTTTTGAGCAAGGAAATTCAATACTTTATCATGGACATTTCCACCAGTGTTATATCGTAGATCGAGAATAACAGCGTCTTTTTTGTTTTCCTGTTCTACCATATCCAGAAGGAAGCGGTCCAATTCATCAGTTGACATGTTTTTCATGTATGAATAAGCAATGCGATTGTCGCTAAGCTTATTGACGCGTTGACGGTTGTTGGATATCCAATCATCATAAAGCAATCCTTTTAGATCGATATTTGAAATCGGGTGTACTTTTGTTGTTATATTTTTTCCGCTACGGCTGAAAGTAAGAATAAGTTCATCCTGTTTTTTAGGACTTGTGAAATAAGCTTCACGGTTTTCAAGAGGGTCTGCTTTTTTTCCGTTTACGGCAATCAGCTGATCTCCGGGTTTAACATCAACACCAGAGCGAAATGCCGGAGATTTCCGGACAATGCTTTCTACTATATAAGGCTGGTCTGTTTTAAATATAATCCCGGTTTCATTTGTAAAGTAATTCAGGTATCTGGTTTCTTCTTTGCCGGATGAGGAAAACCCGGTGTGTGAAGAATTAAGCTCACCCAAAAGATCATTTAATAAAATCCGCAGATCATTTCTGTTATTTACATACGGAAGATATTTTGCATACTGATCTTTTTTTGCTTTCCAGTTGATCCCGTGAAAGTTTTCATCATAGAAATTTTCTTCAACACCTGTCCAGGCTTCATTGTACATTTGAGTGAATTCGGAAGCCAGATCTTTATCAAAGGCATACTGAATATTAATTTTTTCCGGCTTTAATGCATCCAGTGTCATTTTATAAATATTGCCTTCTATTAATGCAAAAAGATTTTTTTCAATTTTGGTGATATGGGAAGCTTCTTTATCAAAGACTTTCTCAGATTTTGCAGGCTCGAAATCAGTAAACACTTTTTTGAATAACTGCTTTTTTCCATTATCCTGATTGGAATTAAACAATAGAATCTCTTTTTTGTCGTTTGCAAAAACCGCAGGATCATCCTGATATCCATATCTGTCAGTAACCAATTCGATCCTTTCCAGGGTATTTTCCGGGTTGACTTTTAGTTCCTTTATAACAGGTTCTTTCTCTTCCTTTTTCTCTTTGCTTTCGTCTTTTTTCTCTTTAGTGTCCTTTGTTTTTTCAGGTTTTTTTTGTTCTTTTTTTTCTTCAATAAAGAGCTTTTCGAATTTTTCAGATTTATAAGGCTCATCAAACCAATCCAGGGCCATCCGGTAAATGTTGGACTTCTGCATGCCTAAAGGATACGATGGGTTGGTTCTGTCACTGCTGAAGTAAATATATTTGCCATTGGGAGACCAGAAAGGATCTTCCTCCGAAACACCGGTATTGGTGAGATTTATAGTCTGCCCTTTTTTGATGTTATGAATAAAAATATCCAGTTCGAAATTTCTTTTTGCAGAGAATAGCACATATTCATTATTAGGCGAAAAAGAAGGCTTTGAATTTTGGAAAGCCCAGATTTCATCTTTTACAATAGTTGTAGAATTAAAGCCTTTCATATCCATTATCCTTACTTCATCACGGCCGCTTAAGTAAACCGCTTTTGAAAGATCAGTATTAAGGGTTATATTGCGATTGTTGCGTAAATCATGAGTTAATTGTTTGGGTTGGGTTTTTCCGTCTGCAGCAATGCTAAACCAGTTTTGATAACCTTTGTCGGTCTGGTTAAAAAGCAATGTACGATTGTCTTTCAGCCACTTTACTTCCATTACCCGCTCTTTTCCATCGGAAATTTGTTGTATGAATTTTCCTTCGATGTCAGAAACGAAGAGAACACCCCGGCTTACAAAAGCTATCTTTTTGGCATCCTGTGAAACATCGTAGTATGAAATATTATTTTCTACACTGAAATTTTGCTCTTTTTCCAGGATTTTGTTGGTATTGAGGCTGATATCAAGAGCTTTTGTGTTTTTTGCGGCTACGTCGTAAATATAAAGCTGATAGTCTTTTTCAAATATGACTTTGGATCCGTTTGCTGAAACAAAAGGTTTTTTAATAGAAGTGTCAAATTGGGTCAACGGTATTTTTTTGCCATTTTCAATTTGATACAGGTTGTATTCATTATTATTCTCATCCGAAATAAAATAAATACTGCCATTTTTGTCTACACTTGGGTTAAAATCTTTTCCCTCATAATTGGTGTACTGTCTGAAAGAATTGTTCTGTGGGTTATATCCTAAAATGTCAGGGTTGTTTTCTCCCTTATAGCGCTTACGGTGAGTCTGATTAGCGGCTTCTGAGGAATTGGTGAAAAGATATTCGCCTGCTGGAGTTTCAGTAATCCCGCTGGTGTTATTAAAGTAGTTTTTAAAAAGCTTTTGTGGTGTTTTTCCGTCAATAGTCGTTTTAAAACTTCCAAAATTATTGTTCCTGTTTGAGGTGAAATAAAGAGTTTTGCTGTCCCATCCCCAGCTTTCTATTTCATCTTTTCCAGTGTGAAATGTAAGCTGTTTAATCGTTCCGCCTTCAACAGGCATTATGTAAACGTCATAATTGCCATACTGATTAGAGCTGAATGCCAGCCATTTCCCATCAGGAGAAATACGTGGATTAATTTCTTCTCCATCTAAAGCCGTGATTCTCGATGCATTCCCGCCATTAGAGTCTACTTTCCAGATATCTCCGCCATAAGCGAAATAGGCTGTTTTTCCGTCGGGACTAAGTGAAGGACTTGATAAAAAATAAGACTTTTCCTGTGCTGAAATCTGAATGATAGAAAAAGCTGTTAATAATGAAATAAAGATTTTCTTCATGAAATAATTTGATATTATGCCTTATTGTAATATTAATTTATTGCTAATATATAATTGATTTGTCAGATCCGAAAAGTTTAAAGCAAAAAAAACACTTACATTAATCTGTAAGTGTTTGTCCTTATTGGCTCCTCCTGCTGGGCTCGAACCAGCGACCCTCTGATTAACAGTCAGATGCTCTAACCAACTGAGCTAAGGAGGAATGTCCTTTGTTTTAAGTGGTGCAAATATAGGACGAATATTTATACCGTACAAATATTTTTTAGAAAAAATTCAAAAAAATTATAAACTGCCCGTAAGTGCTTTAAAGATATCACTTCCGAAGATCAGTAACATCAATCCTAACAGGAAGATAACCCCTATCATCTGTGCATTTTCCAATACTTTCTGAGGAACAGGTTTCCCTGTAATTACCTCCCACAAAGTAAATAAAACGTGACCTCCATCAAGTCCAGGAATAGGAATAAGGTTCAGAAATGCCAGCCAAACAGAAAACATAGCTGTAAAACTCCAGAATAAGCTCCAGTTAATAGAGATAGCTCCATCTTTAGATTTCTGTACCGGCATGTTTTTGATGATTGCCAATGGGCCACCTACTTTCTTATATCCCTGAACCTTCTTGTTGAAAACCAGTTTAAACTGCTTTACCTGGTACGTCAGACTTTCAATACTTCTTGTGAACCCTCTCCCGATAGACTGTGTAAAAGTGAAGTTCTCAGTAGTAACATACTTTTCAAGCTGCTTGTAAGAAGCTATACCTAAAGTTCCTTCCTTGGAAACTTCAAGACTTAACGGCTGTACTGTGCCAGCTCTTAATACTTCCATATTAATCGCTTTACCAGCATTTTTTATAACAACACCCTGAAGTTCATCATAATAATTGATTTTCTGGCCGTTTACCGAAACCACCTTATCACCTATTTTTAAACCTGCTTCAGCAGTTTTAGGGTTCACGATGGTATCAATTACAGGAGCATATCTTGGCGTAAGGAATGCTCTTGGGTTGTCATCTTTGAAAGCCAATGCCTTCCCGTCATCATCCGTGTTAAAAGTAACTTCTTTTCCTTTTCTTAAAACCGTTACCTGATCACTTAGTAATATATCTAAAGATAATTTATCCAGATTGTTCTGAACTTTTCCGTCTACTTTTAAGATTTTGTCACCATCCTCAAAACCCATTTCTTTTGCAATATTGGTATAATGCATAGGGGTGCTTACTTTAGTCGTATCGAAAGAAGTTTCACCATTGAAATAGGATAGACATCCAAAAATAACCCAGGCCAGGAAAAAGTTAACAGTAACTCCTCCCAACATAATAATCAGTCTCTGCCATGCCGGTTTAGATCTGAATTCCCATGATTGTGCAGGTTTTTTCATCTGCTCTTTATCCATGCTTTCATCAATCATCCCTGCAATTTTCACATAACCGCCGAAAGGAAGCCATCCGATTCCGTATTTTGTCTTTTCAGGATGTTTTCTCCAGTCGTTGTCTGAAAGTTTTGATATATCGATAGGAACTTCTGTCTCTTTCCCGTCTACTACGATAGTTTCTGTGTCCGGAAGGTTTTTCGAAAGAAATTTATACTGCCATTT
>NZ_QNUH01000042.1 GCF_003385495.1 Chryseobacterium elymi
ACTTCACCGCTATGATGGAAAATTTTAAAAATGGAAAACTTTCCGTTAAAGATGTGAAAATTGTTCAGAATGAATATATAGAAGATCAGAAAATTGCTGAGGTTAATTATTCTGTCAGTTTCAAAGTTCCGGCTAAATTTTCTGATATTCCCACCGGAGACATTAAAGACGTTAAGCCTGAAAACCTTAAAAAATATCTCGTTCAAAGTGTAAAAGATTTTAAAAATGCTGATAAAATCGTAGTAACAGAGCAAAAGTTTAGCCTGTACCAGCTGAATGAAGCAGGGAAAACTTACTATTGGAATGGCAGTCCTGATGAAATTGTTTCAGGATTGACGGATTTCTATTTTGAAAGCTTCGGGTCTAAATAATGATCATTTAAAATATTATAAGCTCTGGTTTCAGGGCTTTTTTTATTTCACATACTTTACGTATTTTTGAGAAAACCCTTGATTATGAATTTTAAGCCTATGTTATTAACCGCTGGAGTCCTTTTTTCAGCAACTATTTATTCTCAAATGAATTATCCTAAAGCAGAAAAAGGAAGTCAGACAGATACTTATTTTGGTAATGCGGTTGCAGACCCTTTCAGAGATCTTGAAAATGATTCCGACGCCACAAAGAAATGGGTAGATGATGAAGTAGCCTACAGCCAGAATTATCTTTCAAAAATCCCGTTCAGAAATACAATCAAGGATCAGTTAACCGAGATCTGGAATTATGAGAAGATTTCAGCACCTTTCAAAGAAGGAGATTATACATACTATTATAAAAATAATGGCCTTCAGGCGCAGTCTATCTTATACAGAACAGATAATAAGACCAAAACAACAGAGATATTTTTAGATCCTAATAAATTTTCAGAAAAAGGAACTACTTCTCTTTCCAATCTGTCATTCAATAAAAAAGGAAACCTGGCAGCATACTCCATTTCTGAAGGCGGGAGCGACTGGAATAAGATCATTATCATAGACGCCATTACCAAAAAACAGATTGATGAAACATTGGTAGATGTAAAATTCAGCGGAATTTCCTGGCAGGGTGATGAAGGATTCTACTATTCGAGCTATGATAAACCGAAAGAAGGAACAGTACTTTCGGGAATGACAGATAAGCACAAAGTGTATTTCCATAAATTAGGAACAAAGCAATCCGAAGACAAATTGATTTTCGGAGGAGATAAAACACCTAGAAGATATCTTGGAGCAGGGGTTTCTGAAGACCAAAGGTACCTGATTATTTCTGCAGCCAATGCAACCAATGGGAACGAATTGTATATCAAAGACCTAAAGAAAGGCGGCGACTTTGTACAGATTAATAAAGGATTTGATATTAATGCCAGTATTGTAGATACTCAGGGGGATGATCTTTTCATCTTTACAGATAAAGATGCCCCGAACATGCGTCTTGTAAAAACCAGCATCACCAATCCTTCACCGGAAACCTGGAAAGATGTTATCCCGCAAACAGAAAATGTATTGGGAATATCTACAGGAGGCGGATACTTCTTTGCTACTTATATGGTTGATGCTATTGATCAGGTAAAACAGTTTGACAAAACAGGAAAACTGATCAGGGAAATTGCTCTTCCAGGAAAAGGAAACGTAGGAGGTTTTGGAGGAAAAGAAGAGGAAAAAGAACTTTATTTCTCTTTCAGCAACTATATTACACCGGGAACGACCTACAAATTCAATGCAGATTCCGGGAAATCAGAAGTTTATCAGAAGCCGAAAGTGAAGTTCAACCCTGAGGATTACGTTTCTGAACAGGTATTCTATACTTCAAAAGACGGAACCAAGATTCCAATGATGATCAACTATAAAAAAGGAACAAAACTGGACGGTAAAAATCCTACAATCCTGTATTCTTACGGAGGTTTCAATATCAGCCTTCAGCCTTCATTCTCTGTAGTCAATGCGATCTGGATGGAAAACGGAGGAATCTACGCAGTGCCAAATATCCGCGGTGGTGGTGAATATGGTAAAAAATGGCATGATGCAGGAACAAAAACACAAAAGAAAAACGTTTTTGAAGACTTCATTGCAGCAGGAGAATATCTGCAAAGCAAAGGTTATACTTCAAAAGAATATATGGCATTATCCGGAAGATCAAATGGAGGACTGCTTGTAGGAGCAACAATGACCATGCGTCCTGATCTTGCAAAAGTAGCTTTCCCAGGAGTAGGAGTGTTGGATATGCTGAGGTACAATAAGTTCACAGCAGGAGCAGGCTGGTCGTATGACTATGGAACTGCAGAAGACAGCAAAGAAATGTTTGAATATCTAAAATCCTATTCTCCGGTACATAATGTGAAAAAAGGAACATGTTACCCCTCCACAATGATCATTACAAGTGACCATGATGACAGGGTGGTTCCGGCGCACTCTTTTAAATTCGGAGCAGAACTTCAGGAAAAACAGGGCTGTAAAAATCCAATTTTATTAAGAATTGAGAAAAATGCCGGTCATGGCGCCGGAAGAGCAACCGATCAGGTGATCAGTGAAAATGCGGATCTTATTTCTTTTGCCCTGTATGAAATGGGAATAACGAAATTGAAATAATATACAATAAGCAAGTATAATATAAACTAAGGCCGGACAAAGTCCGGCCTTTTTTGTAGCTTAAAATTCAGTAAAACTGAACGTTAACATAAGTTTCATGTTTCGCTCAAAAAAATTAACTTTACGGAGACAAAAATTATTGGAATGCGAAAGACAATTTCTGTGAAAACTCCGGATTTTAGCATAGAGCCTCAGCAAAGAGAGATCTATAACTTTGAAAAAGACGGATTAGAATTAAAATCATCTTACACCTCAGAAGATGTTAAAAATAAATCTTTAACACAGACTTCTCCAGGAATTGCACCCTATCTCAGAGGCCCATATTCTACCATGTACGTACAGAAACCATGGACGGTAAGGCAGTATGCAGGTTTCTCTACTGCAGAGGAATCAAACGCATTTTACAGAAGAAATCTGGCAGCAGGACAGAAAGGATTATCAGTTGCTTTTGATCTCGCAACACACAGAGGATATGATTCAGATCACTCAAGAGTAGTTGGTGATGTAGGTAAGGCCGGGGTAGCCATCGATTCTGTGGAAGATATGAAGATTCTTTTTAACGAAATTCCATTAGATCAGATCTCAGTGTCCATGACGATGAATGGGGCCGTACTTCCTATTTTGTCTTTCTATATTGTGGCTGCCGAAGAACAGGGTGTAAAGCAGGAATTACTTTCAGGAACTATTCAGAATGACATTCTGAAGGAATTCATGGTAAGAAATACTTACATTTATCCGCCGGCTCCCTCCATGAAAATTATTGCAGATATTTTTGAATATACTGCTCAAAATATTCCCAAATTCAACTCTATTTCCATTTCAGGATACCATATGCAGGAAGCAGGCGCCACTCCGGTACTGGAAATGGCCTATACCTTGGCAGACGGTCTCGAATATGTAAGAACAGGAATTAAAGCCGGAATGAACGTCGATGATTTTGCCCCAAGGCTTTCATTTTTCTGGGCAATCGGGATGAATCATTTCATGGAAATTGCAAAAATGCGTGCCGCAAGATATATCTGGGCAACTCTTTTAAAACAGTTCAATCCACAGAATGCAAAATCATTAGCATTAAGAACTCACTCACAGACTTCCGGTTGGTCGCTTACAGAGCAGGAACCTTTTAATAATATTACAAGAACCGCCATTGAAGCGCTTTCTTCAGCTTTAGGAGGAACCCAGTCGCTGCATACCAACGCACTGGATGAGGCCATTGCACTTCCCACAGATTATTCAGCGAAAATTGCACGAAATACGCAGATTATTCTTCAGCAGGAAAGCGGTATCTGTGATGTTGTAGATCCTATGGGTGGAAGTAATCTTCTCGAGAGCCTTACCCAGCAGATGATTGAGGAGGCGATGAAATACATCGATGAGGTAGAGCAGGAAGGAGGAATGACAAAAGCCATTGAAGCCGGAATCCCAAAAATGAGGATTGAAGAAGCGGCAGCTAAAAAACAGGCTAAAATCGACAGTGGTGAAGAATTTATCATTGGAGTAAACTCATTCAGAACAGCCTTAAAACAGGACGGAATAGAAATCCTGGATATCGATAACACAGAAGTCCGCAGAAAGCAGATAGAAAGACTCGTAAAAATAAAAGCAGAAAGAAATCCTGAGGCCGTTACAGAAATCCTGAATGATATCCGTGAAAGCGCAAAAACAGGAAAAGGAAATCTTCTTGCATTATGCATAGAAGCAGCAAGAAGAAGAGTTACCCTTGGCGAAATGAGTGATGCCATGGAAGAAACTTTCGGAAGATATAAAGCCAATATCAGAACAATCTCTGGAGTATACGCTATGAATGCCGGGAAAAATGAATATTTTGAAAAAGCCCTTCAACTCACCCAGAAATTTGAAGAGGAAGAAGGCCGCCGCCCAAGACTCATGGTTGCTAAAATGGGACAGGACGGGCACGACCGAGGAGCCAAAGTAGTAGCTACTGCATTCGCTGATATGGGATTTGATGTCGATGTGGCACCATTGTTTCAGACTCCTGAAGAAGTAGCCAAACAGGCTGTAGAAAACGATATCCACATTCTTGGAGTTTCCTCACTGGCAGCTGGGCACAAAACCCTTGTCCCTCAGGTGGTCGAAGAGCTCAAAAAACTGGGAGCTGATGATGTGACCATTGTGGTAGGTGGCGTTATTCCACAGCAGGACTACGAATTTCTGTATGCCAACGGTGCCGATTTTATTTTCGGTCCGGGAACCAATCTTCCTAAATGTGCGGTGGAAATCTTAGAAAGATTTTTAAATTAACATTTTTTATAGAATAACTGCACAGCTTTTGTATAGTTTAAGTGAAAAATTTCATTATGGCTTATACAGTAGTTTCAGTATTTCCGGTGACTGTAGATACAGAGGAAATTAAAAAGAATTTAAAAGAAAAAGGTTTTGATGAAGCAAATATTATTATTTCAAAATCTAAGGTTGAAAGCGGATTGTCGACTGGTCAATATCAGGAAGACGAACAAACAAAAGGATTTTTTGAATACGTTTTTGCTCACGATGCAGAAATGCTCGATGCTTACCGTAAACACAGTATTGGCAGAAGCAATGTTATTGTGTATGCGGATGACCTGCAACAGGCTAAAGTGGCCAAGACTGTTTTAAATGAACATGGTGCCCTCGAAGTTTATCGTAAACCGTCAGAAGCTCGGGACAGTATTCCTGAAGGTATGTCGGAGCAGGAATATAACGGAATCATTGCCAAAGCAAAGCATAATATCTATTTTCTGGGATCAGAAAGAGTCTACCATTCCAATGAAGTTAAAGGAATGGACGACGAGATGGACAGCTTAGGATCAAAAGATTAATCTCTCATAAAGTAAGCCTGGATATAAAATTATTCAGGCTTTTTTTATAAAAAATTTGAATATTCAGAAAAATTAATATATTTGCACCTGAAAATCAAGTTTAACCTATTAAAAACAACGAAGCAATGTTCAAAACGAATCAAAATTCTTCAGCTGGAGTACCGCTTATGGTGGTAAGGCTTCGTGGTTTGGTATACTCTTAGAATAATAGTACAACGAAATATCAAAACCCGAAGTCGTAAAGATTTCGGGTTTTTTATTGCGCAATATTTAAACTCCAGTTTCCCCGAAATTTTTTTTAATATTAGGAAGAACATAAGCATTGAACCTTTTTAGGATTCAAATATATTCTTCATCATTACAAATGGTTCAACTAGTATTTTAGTTGATAAAAAGAACATACACAGATCAAAATCTTGAATCTTGTGTCTGGCATCTTATGTCTAAAAATAAAACAATGGGAAATTTAAAACTAAAAGGAAAAGATATATTAAAACTCGGTTATCCGAACAATCAAAGCGTCAATGTGGCTTTGGAGGTTATGAAAAGAAATTTTGCAACGAAAAATATTCATCATGTAAAATCTATTTTAAAAGAAATCCTCCTCAACCCGGAGAACTTTGAAAAAGACCTGACTTTCGGGCAGATTGCAGAATCGCTGCTTTCATCCAGAAAAACAGAAAAAAGAATGCTCAATACACAGCGTGCTTCCTTTCAGATCTTTGGAAACAATATCTCTGAAGAAGCGAAAAACCAATTGTATACAGCCTTAAAACTGCCGATTTCAACGCAGGGCGCTTTAATGCCCGATGCACACAGCGGTTACGGACTTCCGATAGGCGGTGTTCTTGCGGTAGAAAACGCAGTGATCCCTTACGGAGTAGGCATGGATATTGGCTGCAGAATGAGCCTCAGTATTTTGGATATACCCGTTTCATATCTTGACGGAGCAAGAGATAAATATGAAAGAGCTCTTGCCGAACACACCAAATTCGGGATGTACGAGACCCATAAATCTCATATAGATCATGAAATCTTTGAGAGAGATACCTTCGATATGATTCCGGTTTTAAGGAGATTAAAAGGAAAAGCCATCAAACAGATGGGTTCTTCCGGCGGAGGGAATCACTTTGTGGAATTCGGAGAAGTTGAAATCACCGAAGAAGATGACCAGATCGGCCTTCCAAAAGGAAAATATCTTGGAATACTTTCACACAGCGGTTCCAGAGGTTTAGGAGCTGAGATTGCACAATACTATTCAAGAGTTGCTGCAGATCAATGTCCGTTGCCAAAAGAAGCCCAACAGTTCGCCTGGCTGGATCTGAATACCCATCTCGGCCTGGAATACTGGACCGCAATGAACCTTGCCGGAGATTATGCCTCTGCCTGTCATGATGACATCCATAGAAGACTGGTAAAAGCTGTCGGTGGAAGAGTAAGAGCAAAAATCGAGAACCATCACAATTTCGCATGGAAAGAAATCCATAATGGAAAAGAAGTGATCGTCCACAGAAAAGGCGCAACTCCGGCTAACGTAAATGAACTGGGAATGATTCCCGGGTCCATGACGGCAAAAGGTTTTATCGTCCGTGGAAAAGGAAATCCGGATGCTTTGAATTCAGCGTCACACGGAGCCGGCAGAGCTCATTCAAGAGGAGAATGCAGAAGCCTTTTTACTCAGAATGATATCAAAAAAGAGCTTAAGCTGAAGAAAGTCACTTTGATAGGCGGAAATACAGAAGAAGCACCGATGGCTTATAAAGACATCCATGAAGTAATGAATGCACAAAGTGAATTGGTAGATATTCTCGGAACATTTCAACCCCGAATTGTGAGAATGGATAAATAAGTAAGTTGCTGGTTTATAGTTATCAGTTGAGAGAATTTCACTATTAGTTATAAACCTGCAGTATTCCAACCTTATAGGTTTTCAAAGCCTATAAGGTTTAAAAATAATAATAATAAGGTTGGTGTTTATAGTTGGCAGATCAAAAAAATTGTACTGTCAATTATAAACCATCAACTCTCAACAAAAAACAAAAAATGGGAGCACCTCATAATATAAAAAGATATGGAGAAGTCTGGCCGGAATTTAGAATTCTGCACGGGCTTGAAATTTTAAATAAACTAAAAGATAAAGTCATCATATCAGGAGGTTGGGCCTGGCATTTCATGTCAGAACCAGGACATACGGAATACAAGCATGCCCATGACCACAAGGATATTGATGTTTTTGTAAAAAAAGAAAACGCAGCAGGAACAGTTATGATTCTTCAGCAGGAAGGTTTTCAGAAAGTATGGACCCGCTATGATCATTTACAGAGCGAAGAGAATTTCCGCAGGTATGAGAAGACAATAGAACTTGAAAACGGAAAATCTCACAGAATTACTATAGATTTCTTCGAAAGGAGTGACTTGGAGACGATTGAAATCAATGGCTTTACCGTTGTCAAACCTGAACTTTTACTGACGTTTTACAGAAACATCCATTCCAGCGATAAATGCTGGGCTGTGATGGCTGCTAAAGATTTGCTGCAGAAAGGGATCGACCCTGTTGGTCATCCGAAATTAAGTGAAATACCTAAAGTCTAATAAAATGGAAAAACTTATACAAATAACCTCAGGAAGAGGGCCTTTAGAGTGCCAGTGGGTCACCGCTAAAATTCTGAAGGTCTTCCTTGAGGAAATTAAAAACAATACAATAGACTACGAAATCATTCACCGCGAAAATGGCGATGAAAACCTGACTCTGAAATCTGTAACCATCCTTTTAAAAGCAAAAG
>NZ_QNUH01000043.1 GCF_003385495.1 Chryseobacterium elymi
CAGCAATTTTCTGATCTTCTATATATTCATTCTGAACAATTTTCACATCTTTAACGGAAAGTTTTCCATTTTTAAAATTTTCCATCATAGCGGTGAAGTAATCTTCAGCTTCTTTCCTGCAGGCATCTGCCGTGGTTTTAGAAAAAGCAGATAAAAAATTGTCAGTACTTTCTTTCATCATTTCCCGGGAAACGATTTTAAAATCTACCTGGTAAGCATTTTCTCCTTCCACGGTAGGTTTTAAATAATCATTCAGCTTAGAAAGTGCATCATCATCATTTTTAACGAAAGTTCCGAAGTACATTTCAAAGACTTCCGAAGGTTTCTTCACTTCTGTCTGAGCCAGCAGATTTTGACTTAATAATGCCAGCATCATGAATATCATGATCTTAAAATTGTTCATATTATTTGTTTTAATTCAATGATTTTTATGAAGAATGAATATACAGCAAAAAAAAAGCTCCTGAAATTCAAGAGCCTGATTTGTAATTTATTTTTAATAATTTTCTTCTTCTCCCTTCATCTTTTCTGCATTTTCCGCCATGATGACAGCGTCTATCATTTCAGAAATATCTCCGTTCATATAAGCATCGAGGTTATACATAGATTTATTGATTCTATGATCTGTCACTCTTCCCTGAGGATAATTGTAAGTTTTGATCTTTGCGGAACGGTCCCCTGTAGAAACCATTGTTTTTCTCTGTGCAGCAATATCTCCCTGAACTTCCTGAAGTTTAATATCATATAATTTAGCACGAAGCATTTCCATGGCCAGCTCACGGTTTGCCAGCTGAGAACGGGCCTGCTGACATACGACCACTAAACCTGAAGGCTTGTGAGTAAGCTGTACTTTGGTTTCTACTTTGTTAACGTTCTGTCCACCGGCACCTCCTGAACGGGAAGTCTGCATTTCGATATCTGCAGGGTTAATCTCTACATCCACTTCTTCAGCTTCCGGAAGCACTGCAATGGTGATGGCAGAGGTATGAACTCTTCCCTGGGATTCTGTTTCAGGAACACGCTGTACACGGTGAACTCCGGACTCGAATTTCATGATTCCGTAAACACCTTCCCCTTCTACTTTCATGATGAGTTCTTTGTAGCCTTTTGCAGCTTCATTGGAATCCGTTACTTCATGTCTCCATCCTTTTGTTTTGAAGTACATGCTGTACATTCTGTAGATATCTTCCACAAAAATAGCCGCTTCATCACCTCCTGTCCCGGCACGCAATTCTACAATGATGTTTTTATCATCTGCAGGATCTTTAGGAATTAACAGAACTTTTAATTCTTCTTCTAATCCTGGAATTTTAGCCTGTGCTTCCAGTTTTTCTTCTTTGGCAAGGTCTACAAGATCCCTGTCTGAACCATCAGCGATGATCTCATCAGATTCTTCAATTGCATCCAGGGCACCTTTATACTGATCGTAAACTTTTACAATCTTTCCTAAATCACTGTATTCTTTGTTCAGAGAAGAATATTTTTTTTGATCTGAAATGATATCAGGCTGTATAATAAGGTCGGCAACCTCATTATATCTTTGTTTAATAGCTTCTAGTTTTGGAATTAATGATTTAGACATTCTGCAATTTTTGAGAGTGCAAAGATAAGAATTTATTAATTCAAATTAAAATTCCTTTGACCTGCCGGATTCACATAATTTTTTGAATCATTAGGATTTATGGTGCTTTTTAGAAGAAACAGAATATTTACCCTGTCAAGGTTTTTTAAAAAAATTTCCTGTCAATTACATATAAAATCAGTCCAAAGGCTACAATTCCAAGTCCTATAATGCTTTCTTTAGGATTATGGATAAGTGTAAAATAGAGAATATACATACTAAAAAGCAGAAAGACTGCCGGGAAAATGTAAAATATATTGGATTTAAATATCTTCCGCTGGTCTTTTTTAAGAAAAAAAACGGTTGAAATAGAAAGGCTTGCAAACAGTTGAAGAATAAAAGCAGTGTATACAAAAATTTCTTTAAAACTTCCCGTTAAAATGATCACTGAAGCTATTATAGCGTGTATAAAGATTGCTCTTACCGGAATTCCTTTTTTATTATTGACCGCAAGTGATCTCCATAAATGGTTTTCTTTTGCAAAAGCTTGGGTTAGTCTTGAACCTACCCATAAATAGCCGCTGATGGTGGCAACCAGCTGTAAGGCAATAAAAACATTGACGATTTTGCCAAAACCGCTGCCCAGCATATTCCCTGCGGCTTCCCCCATGACATCTTCTTTTCCGGCCAGCTGGCTTACAGGTGCATGTTTCAGCATGATAAAATTGACCAGCAGATAACTTACTGTGACAAAAACAGTTCCCACAATTAAAGCTTTAGGAAGATTTCTCTGAACGTCTTTTATTTCTCCTGCAATGTAAGAAGCAGAATTCCAGCCGGTATAGGAATAGGTAACAAAAACCAGGGATGTAGCAAAAGCCGGAAGCATAATCTCGTTCTGCCAGCTGTCAGTGAATTTCAGGCTGTTTCCTATCTCAGATCCTGAAAGTACAACGCCAAGAATCACCAGTATAATGATAAAAGCAATTTTGATAAAGGTGAAAAAATTATGAAATCTGCTTGATGTTTTAAGGCTGAACGATAAGCTCGCTGCCACAAGAAAAATGAAGCCTATGGCAAAGCCGTTTCCAAAGGTATAATTAAACGCTGAAAGGTATTTGGACATTGCAAGCGCAGCCAAAGCAACGGGTGCAGAAAACCCGATGATCAGAGAGATCCAGCTCACCAGATAGCCAAATACCGGATGATAGGTTTCTTTAAGATAAATATAATCTCCGCCGTTTCCTTTAAAATAGGATCCCAGCTCGGCATAGCAAAACGCTCCGAACAGGGCTAGGATTCCGCCGATGATCCACAGCAGAAAAATACTGTAGGTGTTGGTAATATCAGACAGCTGAAAGCCTAACGTGGTGAATATTCCTGTCCCTATCATATTGGAGACAACAATTGCGGCAGCCGTTTTCCAGCCGATCTGATGTGTAGCAGTACTCATTTAGCAGTTAAAAATTAAAATTAAGTCTTCCGAAGAAATAACTTCCCAGCGTTCCCATCTGGACCGGCGCATATTTAAACACTCCATAGTATGAATTTTCATAGATCTGAAGGTCCGGAAACACATCAAAGGTATTATTGGCTCCTATGGTAAGATTAATATTTTTCGTTATATCATAGCCTGCACTCACATCTGTAACCACTTTGGGAGAGAACTTCTGAACTTTTCCAAATGGGTAGCCATCTCTTATGACCTGGCCAAAATACGTATTTCTCACCATAAAATTGAATTTTCCAATTGCATAATTCAATCCTAAGGAAGCTTTTGTCTTAGGAGAAAGTGTTTCGATGATATTGATCTGGTCCGGACCGAAGAATTCATCCTGAGTGGGTACAAGGTTTTCAGGAAAATGGAAATCGGTGATCTTGGTTTCTGTATAATTTCCTGCCAGATTGATATTTAAATTTCCTCCGCCCAGTTTCCAATCATAAGTGATAACAACGTCTACTCCCTTTGTTTCTGTGTCTACTGCATTAGCGAAGAATCTTCCGCTTTCTACGTCGTACTGGGCCAGTCTCGGATCTTCGATATTACTGGTGATCACTATTCTGTCTTTTACTCTGATCCAATATCCGTCAACTGTTACAAACAGTCTGTTGGCAGGTTTCAGGGTAAGGCCTGCACTGGCATTGACTGATGTTTCCTGTTTTAACTGATCAAATCCGAGCGCTCTTGCTGCATCACTGTCATTCCTGAAAATCCCTTTGGTGACAATTCCCGATCCTGAAGTGGAGATGTCGGCATAGGAATTATTAAAATACTGCTGCTGAAGCGATGGAGCCCTGAAGCCAGTTCCTACTGATGCCCGTATTGCATAATCTTTTGCAAATTCATATCTCACGGCCAGTTTTCCATTCAGCGTATTTCCAAAATCTGAATAATTTTCAAATCTTCCTGCCAGATCTATATTCAATTTTTTAGCGATATCATAAGAAACATCAGCATATACGGCTGTTGAATGCCTGGATTTCTTTAAAGCATTGTCCGGAGAAAAACCGATAAATGATTGTGAGCCGCCATTCCCCTCCACGGTAGATCCGGGAACGGCAGGGTTTCCATTGATATCATACCGGGTGTAGGAAGCTTCATCTCCCGGTTTGATCTCATACTGCTCAAAACGGAATTCTCCTCCAAATGCTACATTAAACTGATCCAATTTTTTAGAAACATCAAGATTAACCGTATTCTGAAGAAAACTGTGCGCTCCTGCATAAAAGCTCGTTGGAGATTTCGCCCCTAAAGATGCATTATTGGTATTGTCTACATTATAATTGAAAGTATTGCTTCCGAAAGTATTACTTACATCAAACAACCAGTTATTAACATTATATTTTGCTCCTACAGCATAAGAAAAGTCGTAAACCCGCGAGTTCAAAGAGGCCTGAAATCCGTTTGGATAGATGGAAGAAACCACATTATCTTTTTCTCCGGGCAGCCTTCTGAAACCGAAGCCTTTTCCTTCTTTAATACTGAACCCCCCGAAAGAATATAGCTTAAAGCTTTCACTTAAAGGGTATTCAGAATTAAAAAACAACTGGGCCTGCCTGATTTGTGCATCCCCGATTTGAAAATTAAAGTCATCCCGGGTAAGACCTCTTTCTCTAATAATCTGCTCATCTGTAGCTCTGGCCGCGATAGGATCATTAGCAAATTCATAGGCAAAATTATCTCCGAAAATGTCCAGATCATGATTTTGAGTTCTTGTGGTCTTTCCTCTGTGGCTCAATTGCAATGAAAGGTTTATATAACTTTCCTTTTTCCCAAGAGAAGATCCGTAATTGATTCCGGCCTGATAGGTTTCGCCATCATTTCTTCCGCTAATTCCATAGGATGCTGAAGCTGATGCTCCTATATCTTTCTTAAGAATAATATTGACTACTCCTGCAATGGCATCAGAACCGTATTGTGCTGCTGCACCGTCTCTTAACACTTCTATCCTGTCAATAGCAATCACCGGGATCGTACTGAGATCTGTTCCTACAGATCCATTTCCAACGGTATTCTGATAATTGACCAATGAAGTGGTGTGTCTTCTTTTCCCATTGATGAGCACCAGAACCTGATCCGGCCCCATTCCTCTTAGGGTTACAGGATCAATATGTTCCGTCCCGTCAGATGCTGATTGTCTTACAGAATTAAATGACGGAATCACATAATTCAGCAGATCCTGGACTGTCGTCTGCGGCGCAGATTTCTGCAGCTTTTCTATATTGATAACGTCTACAGGAACCGGTGTTTCCAGTTTTGTTCTTTTAGCATTTCTGTTTCCTACGATAATTACATCTTCGATCTGATTTCCTTTTTCCTGTTCCTGTGCGTTCACCAAAACAGCTCCCAGAAGTATAACAGACAGGCTTAATTTTTTCATCTTTGTCCTTGTAAATTAATAATAAAATAGTTCCACGGACCTCATCCGCAGACATAAAAGATTTCAAGAAATGGAATTATTGTCAGAATATTGACTTTTCTCATCTTCCCCAAACTGGGTTGGAATTAGCACCTTTACACTTTTTAGAGTCGTGCAGGTTGCTAAGGTTTCATAGGGCCAAATCCCTCCACCTTTCTTGATAAATCTACTGCAAAAGTAGACTAATATTTTTAATTGACAAAAAGTTATATATTCTGTGCTGTCAATAAGAAAGAGGGACGATGTGTTATCGTCCCTCTTTTGTTATTTAATAATCATCTTC
>NZ_QNUH01000044.1 GCF_003385495.1 Chryseobacterium elymi
CCTTAAAATTTTTTAGAAATAAAAGTTGCGGGATTTAATTTTTTTTGTATCTTTGCAGTCCGGTTAAACGGGGCGCAGGAGTGAGTACAGATTGAGGTTGTAGAGGGAGTTAAGGTTACTTAAAAAACTTTAAAATTTTCCTTTAAAACATTTGGTCGGTTAGAAATAAATAATTACTTTTGCAACCGCAAATAGAGAACAGAACGACAGAGAAGATTCTTTATTATATGCGGAAAGAAAAAAGATCATTGACATACAATATAACAACCAAGTAAGAAAAAAACTAAAGCGTAAAAAAAACTTTGAGTGGGTCAGGAAAAACATACAATGGAGAGTTTGATCCTGGCTCAGGATGAACGCTAGCGGGAGGCCTAACACATGCAAGCCGAGCGGTAGAGATTCTTCGGAATCTTGAGAGCGGCGCACGGGTGCGGAACACGTGTGCAACCTGCCTTTATCAGGGGAATAGCCTTTCGAAAGGAAGATTAATGCCCCATAATATATTTTCTGGCATCAGAATATATTGAAAACTCCGGTGGATAAAGATGGGCACGCGCAGGATTAGATAGTTGGTAGGGTAACGGCCTACCAAGTCAACGATCCTTAGGGGGCCTGAGAGGGTGATCCCCCACACTGGTACTGAGACACGGACCAGACTCCTACGGGAGGCAGCAGTGAGGAATATTGGACAATGGGTGAGAGCCTGATCCAGCCATCCCGCGTGAAGGACGACTGCCCTATGGGTTGTAAACTTCTTTTGTACAGGGATAAACCTTTCCACGTGTGGAAAGCTGAAGGTACTGTACGAATAAGCACCGGCTAACTCCGTGCCAGCAGCCGCGGTAATACGGAGGGTGCAAGCGTTATCCGGATTTATTGGGTTTAAAGGGTCCGTAGGCGGACTCGTAAGTCAGTGGTGAAATCTCACAGCTTAACTGTGAAACTGCCATTGATACTGCGGGTCTTGAGTATAGTTGAAGTAGCTGGAATAAGTAGTGTAGCGGTGAAATGCATAGATATTACTTAGAACACCAATTGCGAAGGCAGGTTACTAAACTATAACTGACGCTGATGGACGAAAGCGTGGGGAGCGAACAGGATTAGATACCCTGGTAGTCCACGCCGTAAACGATGCTAACTCGTTTTTGGGCTTTCGGGTTCAGAGACTAAGCGAAAGTGATAAGTTAGCCACCTGGGGAGTACGTTCGCAAGAATGAAACTCAAAGGAATTGACGGGGGCCCGCACAAGCGGTGGATTATGTGGTTTAATTCGATGATACGCGAGGAACCTTACCAAGGCTTAAATGGGAATTGACAGGCTTAGAAATAGGCTTTTCTTCGGACAATTTTCAAGGTGCTGCATGGTTGTCGTCAGCTCGTGCCGTGAGGTGTTAGGTTAAGTCCTGCAACGAGCGCAACCCCTGTCACTAGTTGCCATCATTCAGTTGGGGACTCTAGTGAGACTGCCTACGCAAGTAGAGAGGAAGGTGGGGATGACGTCAAATCATCACGGCCCTTACGCCTTGGGCCACACACGTAATACAATGGCCGGTACAGAGGGCAGCTACACAGCGATGTGATGCAAATCTCGAAAGCCGGTCTCAGTTCGGATTGGAGTCTGCAACTCGACTCTATGAAGCTGGAATCGCTAGTAATCGCGCATCAGCCATGGCGCGGTGAATACGTTCCCGGGCCTTGTACACACCGCCCGTCAAGCCATGGAAGTCTGGGGTACCTGAAGTCGGTGACCGTAACAGGAGCTGCCTAGGGTAAAACAGGTAACTAGGGCTAAGTCGTAACAAGGTAGCCGTACCGGAAGGTGCGGCTGGAACATCTCATTTTAGAGCGTTGAAGAACGTTAAACAAAATTAGTACATCAATGTACATTGATTCTGCTTAAAGTAAAGCTTTAGTTTTTTATTTGGTTGCTATATCTTATAAAATACAAACCCACTAGAAATTAGTATCAGAGGGAGAGAGATTTTAGTAAAAGAAGTTAGAGGTTAGACATTAGAAGTTAGTTATGCTGACAACTAAAAACCGACAACCGACAACTAAAATTAATGAAGTCTCGTAGCTCAGCTGGTTAGAGCGCTACACTGATAATGTAGAGGTCGGCAGTTCGAGCCTGCCCGAGACTACTAATTAAAAAGACGGGAAGAAGAAAGAGAAAAGAAAAAAGATGCGTCTTTGTTCTTTATTCTTTAGTCTCCAAGTCTACTAGAGGGGGAATTAGCTCAGCTGGCTAGAGCGCCTGCCTTGCACGCAGGAGGTCAAGGGTTCGACTCCCTTATTCTCCACATATTGTATGCTGTACAAAAGTACAGCGTATAATGTACGAGGGTAATATAAGGAAATGTATACTACATAGTGACGGAGCCGTCATTACTACATTTTACATTTTACATAAGTACAAGCATAAAGATCATTGACATTAACGGTAAAGACATCACAAAGAGAAAACCGAGCGCATAAGAGCGCTTGAGTAACCAAAAATAGGAAAGAAATCGTTAAGGGCGTATGGCGGATGCCTAGGCTTTCAGAGGCGAAGAAGGACGCGGTAAGCTGCGAAAAGCTGCGGGGATCGGCACACACGACTTGATCCGCAGATGTCCGAATGGGGCAACCCGGCATGTTGAAGACATGTCACCTCGCAAGAGGAGCAAACCAGGAGAACTGAAACATCTAAGTACCCTGAGGAAAAGAAATCGAAGAGATTCCGTAAGTAGCGGCGAGCGAAAGCGGATTAGCCCAAAAGTCTTTATATATTTAAAAGAATGTTCTGGAAAGAACAGCCATAGAGGGTGATAGCCCCGTATTTGAAAGGTATATTAAGATGATAAATGAGTAGGGCGGGACACGTGAAATCCTGTCTGAATATGGGGGGACCATCCTCCAAGGCTAAATACTCCTGAAAGACCGATAGTGAACAAGTACTGTGAAGGAAAGGTGAAAAGCACTTCGAATAGAAGGGTGAAATAGAACCTGAAACCGTACGCCTACAAGCGGTCGGAGCCCACAAGTTGGGTGACGGCGTGCCTTTTGCATAATGAGCCTACGAGTTAATTTTACTAGCGAGGTTAAGGACTTCAGGTCCGGAGCCGGAGCGAAAGCGAGTCTGAATAGGGCGGTTAGTTAGTAGGATTAGACGCGAAACCTTGTGATCTACCCATGGGCAGGTTGAAGCTCTGGTAACACAGAGTGGAGGACCGAACCGGTTGACGTTGAAAAGTCTTCGGATGACCTGTGGGTAGGGGTGAAAGGCCAATCAAACTGGGAGATAGCTCGTACTCTCCGAAATGCATTTAGGTGCAGCGTCGATGTTAAGTTTATTAGAGGTAGAGCTACTGATTGGATGCGGGGGTTTCACCACCTACCAATTCCTGACAAACTCCGAATGCTAATAAATGTTCGTCGGCAGTGAGGGCATGGGTGCTAAGGTCCATGTCCGAGAGGGAAAGAACCCAGACCAACAGCTAAGGTCCCCAAATCTCTATTAAGTTGAAGCAACGCGGTTGGACTGCATTGACAGCTAGGATGTTGGCTTGGAAGCAGCCATTCATTTAAAGAGTGCGTAACAGCTCACTAGTCGAGCGGTCCGGCATGGATAATAATCGGGCATAAATAGAGTACCGAAGCTATGGATTTACAACCTAGTGTTGTATCTGGTAGGAGAGCATTCTGTTTGCGCCGAAGCAGTATCGTGAGGTATTGTGGAGCGGACAGAAAAGAAAATGTAGGCATAAGTAACGATAAAGGGGGCGAGAAACCCCCTCACCGAAAGACTAAGGTTTCCTCAGCCATGCTAATCAGCTGAGGGTTAGTCGGGACCTAACGCGAACCCGAAAGGGGTAGTGGATGGACAATGGGTTAATATTCCCATACTTGCTCACACTAAAAAGGGGACGGAGTGCCGTACCTGCTGGAGACTGACGGAATAGTCAAGGCCTAGCCTTCGGGCGAAGCTGCTGCAGGGAAAGTGCTTCCAAGAAAAGCCGAAGTGAAGCAACCCGTACCAAAACCGACACAGGTAGTCGAGGAGAGAATCCTAAGGTGCTCGAGTGAGTCGTGGCTAAGGAACTAGGCAAAATAGTCTCGTAACTTCGGAAGAAGAGACGCCATCAGCAATGGTGGCCGCAGTGAAGAGGCCCAGGCGACTGTTTATCAAAAACACAGGACTCTGCTAAATCGAAAGATGCTGTATAGGGTCTGACACCTGCCCGGTGCTGGAAGGTTAAGGAAGGTGCTTAGCGTAAGCGAAGGCATTGACTGAAGCCCCAGTAAACGGCGGCCGTAACTATAACGGTCCTAAGGTAGCGAAATTCCTTGTCGGGTAAGTTCCGACCTGCACGAATGGTGTAACGATCTGGGCACTGTCTCAGCCACGAGCTCGGTGAAATTGTAGTATCGGTGAAGATGCCGATTACCCGCAATGGGACGAAAAGACCCTGTGAACCTTTACTATAACTTCGTATTGACTTTGAGTAAGTAATGTGTAGGATAGGTGGGAGGCTTTGAAGCTGGCACGCTAGTGTTGGTGGAGCCAACGTTGAAATACCACCCTTTACTTACTTGGAGCCTAACTTCTTTTAGAAGGACATTGCGTGGTGGGTAGTTTGACTGGGGTGGTCGCCTCCAAAAGAGTAACGGAGGCTTTCAAAGGTACCCTCAGCACGCTTGGTAACCGTGCGTAGAGTGTAATGGCATAAGGGTGCTTGACTGTGAGACCAACAAGTCGATCAGGTGCGAAAGCAGGACATAGTGATCCGGTGGTTCCGTATGGAAGGGCCATCGCTCATAGGATAAAAGGTACTCCGGGGATAACAGGCTAGTCTCCCCCAAGAGCTCACATCGACGGGGAGGTTCGGCACCTCGATGTCGGCTCGTCACATCCTGGGGCTGGAGAAGGTCCCAAGGGTTGGGCTGTTCGCCCATTAAAGTGGCACGCGAGCTGGGTTCAGAACGTCGTGAGACAGTTCGGTCTCTATCTATTGCGGGCGTTAGATGTTTGAGAGGGCTTGATTCTAGTACGAGAGGACCGAATTGAACAAACCTCTGGTGTATCAGTTGTACCGCCAGGTGCACCGCTGAGTAGCTACGTTTGGAAGAGATAAGCACTGAAAGCATATAAGTGCGAAACTCGCCTCAAGATGAGACATCTTTTAAGGGTCGTTGGAGATGACGACGTTGATAGGCTACAGGTGTAAAGGCAGTAATGTCATAGCCGAGTAGTACTAATTACCCGTAGATTTATAGCCTATGGTTGCTATATCAATATAATAAAATTATACAAGCCTTTTATGCGCAGTCAAGGTTTTGTCTTTGTGAACGTTTTTATCGCTTAAAATCAGAAGTTAGAACTTAGATATTAGAAGTTAGTATATCACTAACCTCTAACTACTAAAATCTAACCTCTTATATAAAGCCTTTAGGGTGGTTTTAGCGGTGGGGCTCACCTGTTCCCATTCCGAACACAGAAGTTAAGCCCACCAGCGCCGATGGTACTGCGAAAGCGGGAGAGTAGGCCGCCGCCAGTTTTTATTAAAAAGTCTCATACA
>NZ_QNUH01000045.1 GCF_003385495.1 Chryseobacterium elymi
GTTTACATCATTATATTGAGTATACTCTTTTTGATATTCAGTATAATATTTTTCCCTGTTTTTCTCATCACCTAAAGCTTCGTAAATACGGTACATATTTTCTTTTATTGACATTGTACATTCAATATCAACCACTTTAAACTTATTCATATCTTCCAAGGATTTTCTATAGTTATCCAAAGCCTTTAAATATTTTCCTGATAGATAGTAATAGTCTCCTAAAGCCCATAGAAGATTGTATTGACTCAATTGATTTTTCCTGCTTTTATGTTCATCAAAAGCTTTCTGTAGATAAATGAATGAAGAATCCCATTGTTGGGTTTTCATTAATATATCAGCTTTCTGGATATAGGTATCTATAGTTTTTGGATTAGAGATTTCTTTATTTAGCTTAATTGTTTTATTTATAAATTGATTAGCTTTTTTGTAATTTTCTTTGTATTCATAATAGTCTGCTAAATATGCAAATGTTCGGGCCTGTATTTCTTTTGACTCGAGAGAGTCTTCATTTGAAAGGCTATTTAAAATTTCGTTAATAGTTTGCCTTTCAAGTTCATCCAAGCCTATCGCAGCAAAGTTTATTACTTTAATTTCGTTTAGCTTGGCTTGTTGAATTTTACTTTTATAAGTTAAAATTTTATTAGCTTTTGAAACATACTCTAAGCTTTTATCATTTAAATTTAAATTGCTAAGATCACGAGCTAACTCAAGGTAGCAATTATACACCAGTTCATTGTTGTTCATTTTTTCAGCAATACTAACAGCCTGTTTAGTATACAAAAGAGCTTTGAGCATATCTTTAAACTTATACTCAGAAGACAATTGAAGTAAGGAGTCTATTTTTTTTACTTCTTTATCCTGAGAGTACCCCATAATTAAAAAAAGACAAAAAAACATAAGTATAGGTTGCTTCATAAATTGGAAATGATTAATCAGGTTGGCATTTGTGAAAGACAAAGGTAGAATTTTTTTTAGTAGTGGCTATGTAACACCGGTATGAAATATTGAGTGTAACATGTTGGTTATTATGCATTTGTGAAATGTAATAACTTTGTAACATGTCTGTTTTTTGTAACAGAGTATCGTAGTGGGATATTTGCTAACGATTC
Source organism: Chryseobacterium elymi (assembly GCF_003385495.1). Taxonomy (GTDB): domain Bacteria; phylum Bacteroidota; class Bacteroidia; order Flavobacteriales; family Weeksellaceae; genus Chryseobacterium; species Chryseobacterium elymi. The sequence goes on from NZ_QNUH01000045.1 coordinate 1,110, forward strand.
TTGAAAACAAATGATGAGACAAAAAGGCACAAAAATCTGGAATATCTTTCCTGCGCAGAATAGTAATCAATTACTGTTCTTATTTTTGTGTCTTTTCTTTTGCTTTTCTCTATCTGCTCAAATCTATATAGAAAAAAATACGAGTTTTTTTTTATCAGATAGTACATGTGTTACACAATCTGCACCTTTACTTATACAAGAAAAGAATAAAGCTTCTGTTTACATTGTAGAAGAAACAATTGTTTCAGATATTCAGGAAACAGAACTTATAAAAACGACTTATATACAAAGAAATCATTCAAAAAAAACTAAAAATCATTTCACAAAGAAAAAGAGGAACAGAAAAAAGAAGCTAAAGGAAATAATAATTGAAGAAGATGAGCAAAAGAATTTATCGTTTTCAAAAACCAATATTGAAAACAAAAACTTTCTGCATTCTCTTCAAAAATTAATTCTTACGATCATTATTTCATCTAAAGAAAATAACAGCATTCAAATAAACAAGAAACAGCAATTTTTATATCAGCAAACAACGTTTGCTGATAAGCAGAAGCAAATAAATTTATATAATAGGTTATTACTTCCTTTTGATTATCACTTATATCTAATACCCATTCGCGCCCCTCCCTATGTTATTTAGATCATTATAATTTTATAAATAAATACAAACATAACATAATAAAAAATGACAAAAATATATTACATAATATTGACGCTGGTTTTTAGCTCGTCTGCTTTTGGGCAGGTTGGGATCAATACTGAAAACCCCCAACAAATGTTCCATATTGATGGGCAAAAAGACAATCCTGCTACTGGAATACCAAATGTTACTCAGCAAAAGAATGACTTTGTTGTGACATCTGCCGGAAATGTGGGAGTAGGAGTAGTTGTTCCTACTGCTAAAATACACACGGTAAGTGAAGTTCCTTACGATGCTTTTCAAATGCAGGATGGTAGTCAGGCAGCAGGGAGATTTTTGAGTAGTGATGCCAACGGTAAGGGCTCTTGGGTAAATAGTCCTTTAACTCCAATTGTTTTTGGATTAAAAAATACGAGTGAAATTACACTTATTCCAAATCAAAATATCGGACATAGCATAACACTTAGTAAAGGGAAGTGGATGGTGTATATAGGACTTCTTGTAAATCCTACAGGTAATGCTTCGCCCTCCAATAATACTTGGATGAGAATAACTTTAAGTGACTCCAGCTCTTCGCAACAAGATTCAGGTTTTGATTTTCTAACTTCAAGTCTTGTTTCTGGCTGGTTAAATAGTATATCAACAACCAGTACTACTCGATATACTTTTCTTAATGGGGTAATTCCGGTAGAAATTACTTCCAATGGAAGTGTTACGCTATACCTGAGAACACGGGAATTTAGTGATGTAGGAACTCCTCCAACAGTTAAGACAAGAGGAGATTATGGAGAAAATTATTTATTTGCCGTCCCTGCATATTAAATAATATAGCAATTTTATAATGCAAAGAAACGGTTGTTAACCTTAGTCAATTTAAATCCTAACAGCCATTCTTTTTATAATTTAACAACAATTTAATACAAAAACAACGATGAAAAAAAATATATTAGTATTAATTGCTTTTTTAATTTCAGCAGTCACCTATTCTCAGGTTGGCATCAATACAGAAAACCCGCAAGGAATATTTCATATAGACGGACAAAAAGACAACCCCAATATAGGAGTTCCTGCAACAGCTCAGCAACTAAATGACTTTGTGGTAACCCCGACGGGAAACGTGGGGGTAGGCAGCATTTCTCCATCCGAAAAATTGGAAGTTAAAGGAAATATCTCTTTAAGCTCAAATGGAAGTGCTTCTTCATCAATCAAGTTTTATGAAAACAACAATAATGGAAATAATAAGATTATTGTAAAATCTCCGGAAACTTTCAGTACAGACAGAACCATCACTTTACCTTCAAATCCTCCGGTTAACGGGTATGTTCTCACAACTGACGGATTAGGTAATACCTCTTGGGGGGCTGTTAATCCATCATCATCTACATTAGCTTCTATTGCCTTAAAAGGTAGTGGGCCAACTGTAAGTGTTACCAATGGTAATGTGGCTGGAAGCTCTGTCAATCAACGGTTTTTCCAGAGTTTCGATACGGTTGTTACAGATCCTAATTCTGCATTTAACCTATCCACAGGAACATACACGGCGCCACAGGCAGGAAATTATTTGATAACAGCTTATATAGTTCCAAATTCTTCCCCTACCAGAAATACTTCGGCAGACTTCTTTTATCCCATTAATTTAGAAGTGAGGAAAAATGCACCATCTGGGAATCCAAATGGCGGTATTACAATTATGGATAGCTCTATTATAAGATGGGCAACCAAAAGCCAGTCCGTTTTACGGTTTTCAATACCTGTAAGTGGCATGGTGAGCTTATCTGCAGGGGACACTCTTAATCTTGTTGTATATCTAAATGGAATAAACGCAGCAGCTTCTGATACTTCCGGAACTTCTTTTCCGGCAAATATAACCTATGCTGTAGTCGCTGATTTTAAAGCATTATTTAGTGTTACGGCATTATAATATTTACAGAATGGCTATTTTGCCTGTGACCAAGACATTGTAGCCATTCTTCTCTTAAATCACTAAAAAACTAAAAGTTATTCATTTTTTGAGATAATTTCAATTTTGAATCAATTTTTACAAAATTTATAATCCATTACGTCTTAAGTTATTCCTTGCTATTTATTAGACTTTGATTTATAGTAAACAGTCTGATAATGAATATTTTATGATAGGATTTTCTCTAATGTATTTCTGTTGGAATACTTACAATTAAGGTATTGTGGTCAAAAATAGTTGGTGTTTTTCACGAAAATAATTCGTAATATTTAGCGGTAGATTGGAAGAGGAAGTGAGCTCTGCTGAGGAGCAACCAGCAATACAATCGATGCTGTAAACAATAGCTTAGAAGGATGGTTTTTACCATCCTTCTTTCATTAATTATTGGAACAGTTTGATGGCTAAGAAAACCTTCAGTTTTTTTGGTTTTTGTAGAAAAGATACCATTGGATAAACTTTTTTCTTCGGTTTATAGTAAGACCCCGATGAATATTGAGATTTCCTTTCAAATGACCGAAAAAAGACTCTATTCCGTTTGTTGTCTTTGGGATTTTAGGGTTTTGCAGAAAAGTGAACATATTGGGCAAAGCCTTTCGGATGACAGAAAAACATCTACTCACCATTTTATGGGTGTACCAATACCTTCCGGTTTCCAGGCTGTAAGATTTTTCGTTTAAAAATTCTTTATACTTTTCAAACCAACCCATAAATTCTTTGATCCAGTATTGTTTTTTAGATTCATTATCAATGAAATGAATTTTACAAACAATTTCTCGGAGCTCGAACCCAGCATCTGATTTCGGATAGGCAGAAAGCCATATTTTACACATTCTCTGAATATGAACCAGGCACCTCTGAACAGGAACTTGCGGGCAGACTTTACGAATGGCTTTGAGTAATGATTTGTCGCCGTCACAGGTTATCCCACCGATTTTCACACCCAAATCCAAAATGTTTTCCGAATCCTCTTTCATCTCTTCATAATGTTCTCCATCTGTAATTCTGTAAAGCTGAGTTTGTTTAAAAATATCATCTCTGAAGACAACAAGGCAAATTTCATTGGAAAAATAAGTTCCATCAATCAGCAAATAAACCTCCTTGTTCTGACTGTAGCTGAGTTTTGGAGGTTTTTCAAGCATCACATTGAAATATCGTTGAAGAGTACTGACCGAATATTTGGATTCTGCTGAAATCTGCCCATAAGTCTGCTTCCCGATAATCCATTTTTTTAACCAAATCTATTGTTACAGTTATTTAAGCTACATTTCAGAAATTAAACACCTGATCTGTTACTTAATTGAAGAGCTTGTAAATTGAAACTAATCATTTAAGGCTTTCATCCATATATTAAAGTCTTCTTCTGATGAAATGTTATATTTTTTCCTAATTCTGTATTTTCTTAATTGTACTGCCGCAATAGAAACAAACGTAAAATGAGAGATTTCTTTTGTGGAAAAGTTAAGAAATGCAAGTGCACAGAAGTAGAGTTCCGAGTTACGGATTTTTGGATTTATTTCTTTTAAGTTTTTTACGAAATTCGGATAGAGTTCTTCAAATAATACTAAAAATTCAGGACTGTTATTTTTAGCCAGAGAA
>NZ_QNUH01000046.1 GCF_003385495.1 Chryseobacterium elymi
AAGTGCTTTCGGTAAGCACTCTAAAAATACACCGCGGGATGGAGCAGTAGGTAGCTCGTCGGGCTCATAACCCGAAGGTCATCGGTTCGAGTCCGGTTCCCGCTACTAAATTAAATAGAAACCTGTATAACAGCAAGTTATACAGGTTTTTTATGTTATATAATATAGGATCAAGCGCAAAAGTTGGGGGCTAAGCAAAAAGTTTGGCTAATCTGAAGAGAAAAAACGTTCTGTCTTTCACTCCTCTGAGCTGCATTCTGAAGTTTTTTCATTCTTTGCATTCCTTAATCCAGGAAAGTTGTATGACTTTTTATACGATCGGTCATCTTTTTAGTGGTTTCATTTCCGTTTTCGTCAAATATTCTCATATTTCCATTGTAGATGGATGGATTTTCCTGATAGGTTTTTCGTGCTTCCAAGAATTGATTTTTAGATTTTGTCTTGACATTGGTTATATAATGTAAGGGTTCTATTATTTCTTCAGATTTTTTAATATCTGTCGCATAGATCTCAATCGTTCTGTTTTTATTGTATACTTCCAGAACAAGACCGGATAAACCTTTAAATCTGAAAGGTCCGTCAGGGATAGCTATATCGTCAGTGAACCATGCAAAAAAAATTTCGCCTGTATCCGTTGTAGTTCTTGCCAGACGGCTTTTGAAACCTTTGATGTCTTTTTTATCGTTCAGTATTTCCCATTTCAGTTTAGGTTCTTCATAAGTGAAAATATATCTGCCAACAGGCATGGATACTATTAAATTTTCTTTGTTCTTGTAAACACTGCTTACCGACTTGGGATATTTGGGAATGGCTCCATAATTTGTATTGATTGTACCTGTAGTGTTGGTTTCATTAGAATTTCTGTTGTAAAAAGCTTTAGCTTCCCGGCTGTAATAGGACGATTCCAGATTATTGCACAATAGAGTGGAGGAATAAATATTAATCTGGCTTTTATTGATGCTGTCCTGAATGATTTTAGTCTCATAATTCACTTCAATCACCGCTGTTTGGCCATACGTTGAAATAAAACCTAAAACGAGAAACCCAAATGTTTTAATTTTCATGACTGTACATTCTAATAATACAATGGTATTAAAAAATGTGACGTATTATTACAGAATTTCCGAATTTCTATATATTTTTTATGGATGCAGGCAATTTTCCTTTATTTTCCATTGTTTGTATTTTTCCCTCATACAATGTCCGCATGGACGGTAATTATTTTCTAATGCTTCTTTTTCAGATTTAAAAAAGACCCTGTTTTCCTGTTTCATCCTTTTACCGGAGGAGCAGTGGAGTAGTCCGTAAATTTTTAGTTTGCAGTTTCCTCCGAATTTAATTTCCCCGCTTCTGATCCGGCTTCTTAAGGCTGTGGGTGAGAGTTCAATATGCTTCTTCATTTTTAACTGACAGCATCATGAAATATAATTCCCAATGTACAGCGGCTGCCTTCTTTCACCTCACTCACGCCGTGTTTCATATTGACTCTGTAATATCCTTTAGCCCCTTTTTCAGGTTTAAAATTGGTGGTGAAAATCAAAGCATCGCCTTTCTTCGGGTTAATAACTATGGCTTTGGACTGTGCTCTGGGAATCTGCTGGGTAAGTACAAATTCGCCGCCAGTAAAATCTTTTTCAGGCTCACTCAACATCAAAAGAAGTTGAATTGGGAAATAAATATCTCCGTAAAGATCCTGATGTAAAGTATTAAAGCCTCCTTTTCCGTATTTTAAGATTAGAGGAGTTGCTTTCCGCTGGCCGTTATCTTGACACTGCTGAAGTAATGTCGTATGTTCCAATGGAAAATCCAGATCAATCCTCAATGTTTTAAACCATGTATTGGCAACAGGAACGAGATGTGGATATATGTTTGTTCTTATAGTTTGAATAAGATCGGGCAGCGGATAATTAAAATATTTATACTCACCCAGTCCAAAGCGGTGACGTGCCATAACAACGGTTTTGCGATATAAAGCAGTGTTGTCATAATCAGATTTTAATGCTTTGCATTCATTGGCAGATAATAAGCCGGGTACAAGGGCATATCCATTTTGATGCAGAGCTTCAGTGATGATTTGCCAGTCTATACTTTCAATTCTTTGGTTGATGTCATTCATTATTTTACATTTTATAATGCAAATTTCTAAAGTTCATTGCTTTTATAAAATCCGGAACGTGCTGTGTTTTTTTTTTGACAAATTTAAAGTCTATTGATCTTCAGAAACGATCCAAAGCTGTTTTTAAAAAATCTACTGCTGTTTCTAATTCCCTCTCATCCATTGAAGCAAAACCAAACCTGAAAGCATTCAGTTTTTCGTCAGTGCGTAAAATTTTTAAGTGTGGAGTTTCTATTATATGACGTACAGAATATTCAGGTGACAATCTGATCCAGAAAGCCATTCCACCAGATGGCAAAACGTAGGAAATATATGGGCTTAATCTGTTTTTTAATAGGGTATCCAGAAAGTCTCTGCGTTGATGGTAAATCTTTTTTGCCTTTTTAAGATGCCGTTTAAGTTCACCTTCCCTGATCAGAAAAGCCAGTGCATTTTGCATATAGCCGTCACCACCCACGTCGATGATTTTTCGTAATGCCGTGCATTGGTCAATAAAGTTTTTTGGAGCGACCATAAAACCGAGTCTGAGAGAAGGATCTAGGATTTTGGAGAAAGATCCGATATAAATAATATTTCCATTGTGGTTGCTTCCTGCCAGAGGAAGATACGGTGAAGAAGTATAATGGTAGTCATAGTCATAATCATCTTCAATAATTGCGAAAGAATAGGTAGCCGCCAGTTCCTGCAGTTTCATTCTCCTGGCAGCGCTGAGCGTGACTGTGGTAGGATAATGATGATGGGGAATAACGTAAACCGCACTAATCTTTTTCTTTTTACAGATGAGTTCAACAGCTTCGGTGTTTATGCCGTTTTCATCCACAGGTACTTCTGTGAGCTTTGCCCCGGTCTGCTCAAATGCAGCATTGGCAGCCGGATAATTGGGCGATCCTACAATTACATTGGTATCGGGTCCAAGAATAAGCTGCGCAGTCAGATAGATGCTCATCTGTGCACCATGAGTGATCAGTATGTTTTCTGGACCTATATTCAGACCTCTTGTTTCAGAAAGATAATGGACCAGCTCGCCCCGGAGCCTTGAAGTGCCTTGTTCTGTCCCGGTATTGGCATTTTTGATAGTGTGTCTTTTGGATGTGTAAGAACGATAGGTTTTCAAAAGCTCATCAATTGGAGAAAGTCTTACATCCGGATGTCCGTCGTCAATAATGATTTCAGGAAGCAATCCAGAACGTGATTCTTCTATTCCTTCATCAATCTGTCTGAACGGAAGACTGAAACTGTTTTCGTAAGAGGGAATTACATCTTCTTCATTCCATCGTTGGGGCTTCAATAATGGAATACGGTCGGATACGGAAGTGTATTTTCTTGGAATGATCGTAATCCAGCCCTGCGCATGTAATTCATCATAGGCTGCAATGATTGTTTTACGATGTACTCCCAATGTTTTTGAAAGTTCCCTGGTTCCGGGAAGATGATAGCGTGGTTTTAGCACACCGTTTCTTATGGCCGTAATAATAGAAACAGCGATCTGTCTGTAAACTGCAATTTTACTTTCTTTATCAATGTTGATGATGTGTTCAAACGGAAGCATTCTGGACTATCAGTTGTTTATTATCTGGAGTACAAATGTAGTCCTATTTCAAAATACTTTTGTATTGTTAATTTAAAAAATAATTGCAAAAATGAATTACACAATTAAGAAGGCAGGTCTTGAAGATCTTAATGAAACTGCAGAGCTTTTCAACCTTTATCGTATTTTTTACCGCCAGGAATCTGATGTAGAAAAGGGAAAAGAATTCCTTAAAGAAAGATTTCTGAACAATGAATCAGATATATTTCTGGCATTTGCTGATGGAAAAGCAATAGGTTTTGTACAGCTCTATAAATTGTTCCACTATACCAGACTACAGAAACAGTGGCTTTTAAGTGATCTTTTCGTGCATCCAGATTACAGGGGAAAAGGAATCTCTGTAGGACTTATTGATCGAAGCAAAAAATGGTGTGAAGAAACGGGTGCTTGTGGATTGATGCTTGAAACAGAAAAGAACAATGATATTGGAAATGCTCTGTATCCGCGCTGTGGGTTTGAATATGACAGGTTTCACAATTATTATCACTGGTGGAAGTAATACATCGCTATAAAATCATGTCATCATGATACTGTCTCAAAAGTAGTATTACTTCTACAAAATGTATTATTTAATTCTACAGTTTTTTTTTAGCGGGAGACCCTCAAAATCTTACTTTTGTACCGCTCTACTGATCAGGAGACTGGTTACAGAGTTTATTTATGTTTTTAGATCTCCGCCTTATTTTCTACTTTTTTCGAATGTTTTTGATTAGTGCATAACATTCCGGCGGGGATCTTTTTATATCATGCTTTATTTTCATCATGATATAATGATGATTAACGTATTGTATATATTCTAACTAAAAAAGAACTGCATCTGCGGTTCTTTTTATTATTTAAGGCTAAGCAAATAAACATGACAATGTTTCAAGGGTATGGTAATGAATCATATTTAAATAAAAATCCTACTTTAAAAAAGCAGGATTCATTATTATTTAGATTAATATTTATTGAGCCAATTGACCGTAAGGAGTAAGCTTGTTATCTTCGGACATTGTCTGTTCTAAAAACTCTTTTTTCTGGCCACTTTTCATTCTTCCCGCTGCATCATTGGCACTGAAATAAGCTTCACTTAGCTTTGTACTGATTTCTGCCGGTTTGAAATCGAATTTTGTATCCCCTTCCACACCAAGATATCCGTTCTTTCTTGTAAGGTTTGAAATATAATTGTTGTAGTTGATGAATGTATTTCTTAGATACTGTGTATGGTATTCCATACACTTTTTAGCTTTTTTGGAAGAATTGTTAAGAATACAGTTCTTCATATTATTTCTGTACAGAAACCATTCAGATTCTAAAATACCATATTCTTTTCCTAAAGCAGTCTTTCCGTTGGTCACAATATTATTGTCACCTTCCTTATCAGCGATAGTCTGAAGGTGCTTGATGACCAATGGAACAGTGTTTTCGATTTTCGTTTTGGTTTCCTTTAAGATACTGAGATCTGCAGCCGGAGAATTTTTCTTTTGAGCTGTAGTCACATTAAAAATAAGCAGTAATAGTACAATCAATAAGTTATATCTTTTCATGAGAAATTTTTAAAGCACTAAAATAAATATATTTTCTCACTTTAAACAAATACATTTTAATTTTATTT
>NZ_QNUH01000047.1 GCF_003385495.1 Chryseobacterium elymi
ATCCCGATGTATCAGGAAACACGATAGCCTACGATGATAACGGAAACATGAAAGATCAAAAGGACAAGGGAATTCTTGATATTCAATATAATTTCTTGAATTTACCGGGATATATGATGTTCGACAGGCTTTATTATACCAGAAATACACAGCAGAATGAAAATGTTTATAACTTCTATAGAGCAGACGGAACAAAGCTTAGAAAGGAGCACAGATATAGTGAAAACTCAGTTTACATAAAAAAAACTGTCGATTATCTGGATGGCTTCCAGTATGAAGCATTAACCAATAATATATTTACCATAAAATTTGTTCCCACTTCAGAGGGGTATTTTAATTTTGAAAATAATAAGTATATTTACAATTATACAGATCATTTGGGAAATGTACGTTTGAGTTATTTCAACAATGGCAGCAGCGCAGAAGTTCTTGAAGAAAACAATTATTATCCGTTCGGATTGAAGCATGAAGGATATAATATACTGACTGGAAACCCTGCGTATAAATATCAATATAATAGTAAAGAATTACAGCAGGAAACGGGACAGTATGATTATGGAGCGAGATTCTATATGCCGGATATTGGACGTTGGGGAGTTGTAGATCCGCTGGCGGAAATAGGCAGAAGATGGTCGCCTTATACTTATGCTCTTGATAATCCAATACGTTTTATTGACCCGGATGGGATGTGGCCATATCCGGTAACTACACGTTCTTTTGCTCCATTTCCAACATTTGGTGGAGGGTTTTCGGGAGACAGTAGAGGGTATTCTACTTCTAAAGATGTTACATCAAGACTCTCTCATAGTTATGTGATGAATACAGACAATCATACTTATACTAATTATGGAGCAACTTCAAGTCCTTCTTCGCATCCTTATTTAGGGACAGCTACTGCAACGAATGATGTTGGAAATATAAGTAATGCGGTATACACAACAAATACAGATGGGAGTACAACTACCTCTTGGACAGCTAAAATGGCAGGGTCTAATCCATTAACTCCAAGTTCAGTTACTCCGTCTATTGATGTTACTACAAATTTTAGCTTAACTGAAAATAAAACAGCAGGAACATTAGGCGTAAGTGTAACTCAGACTGGTGATGCTTTTCCTTCTGCCGAAACTATGATTGGAGATACTGCGGGAAATCAATTAATGGTAGGTGTCAGTCCTGCGGTAGGAAATCCTATTGTAAATTTATTTGGAGATACTAATCGTCCAATGATGTCAAATAACTTTACCGTTACAATGGATGAGAATGGAGTGTTTACAGGAATACAACAAGGAGACAAGACATATTCTGTTGGAGACTGGAATAAAATGTATGAGTCTTCAAATACTGTTAAAATACCAGAACAGCAATATTTGCCTGATGCATCCGGAGCTCCAGTACCTCGTTAAAAAATTAATAAGCATATGAAAATATTATATACAAATTGGATAAATATTGTTGGAGTCTTTATAGTATTATTTTTATTTACAGCAATATTTGACTCGTTAGACCCGAATGTTTCGAGAAGTTTTTTTCAAGCAATCATTGCTTCTTTAATAGGTATCTTTCTTTATGGAATGATATTTTGGATTTGCTTTATCATTGCTTTGATTGTTTTTGATTTATTTTTAATTGTTTTCAATCAGAAACATTTAGAAATAAAACTACTTTTAGAATGGATTATAATAAGCGCTCCTTTTGTTTATGGGGCAGTGAAATATCCTGAACAAAGAATTTTATATATAGTTGCTGTTATTACATTTTTTATTACACAATTATTAAGAAAAGGATTAATAAACAAAGCCACTCATTGAGTGGCTTTGTTGTTATATCGCAAGCGCATTAGAAAGCGTTTTCTTGAGTTTAAGAGGCTCTCCCACTGCGCAAAGTCTGTGACTTTGAGCAGATAAACAAACAAACCCACCGCAATTGCGGTGGGTTTTGTGTTTTATAGAGCTGCTGCGTTTTTAGCAAAAAAGTCTTTAAACTTTTTATTGGTAAGCATTTTTTCAACGAGTCGGAAAATGGTTTGCTTGTCTTCTTCATCGAGCTGATTAATCAAATGCAGCTTCTCAAGGTCAGGTTTGTTCTCTATGATTATGGAGCAAAATTCTATATGCCCGATATTGGAAGATGGGGTGTATAACAATGGTAAATAAATTACAATGGATTTTAGGAAAACAATTCAAGCAATATACTTAAAAAGGGATCATATTGCTTATAAGCCATCTTTTATCTTTTTCAACTTTTTAAAGTTATTGATGATATTTAAATTGGAAATTATATTTTCATACAAAAAACAAATAATTTCAAAAAATAAATTACTTTAGTATTTGATTAATTTGAAAAAAACAATTTTATGAAAAAATTTTATTCTACAGTACTGCTGTTTCTTACTATTCTGGCATTTGGACAAATAACTTATACGGTTACACCCGCTGCTTTTGATGAGACGGATCAAATTACTTTAAGCATACCAGGAAATCAAATCGATGAAACTGCTTGGAGTGTTTCAAATAATGCTGTTTATCTCTGGTCCTGGTCCCTGGATACTAATTATCAGAACAGTCAGGATTGCCCTACAAATGGTGCCTGGAATAATTCTAATGATTTAAACAAATTAAATTATAATTCAGCTACTGACACTTATTCCTTAACGTTTACTCCATCAGTTTTTTTTAACAGGACAGGAATCGGAAGATTTGGGTTTTTATTAAAAGATAAAACGGGTTCTCATCAGACCTCCCCCGATATATTTGTCAATGTCGGGATCTTAAATTTGAACTTAACCAATCCAGCGGCGAATAGCCTGACTACAGTTCCGGTTGGAAATTCAGTCAATATTACTGCAGCAACCAATGTTGCCACAACATTCCAGCTAAAAGCAAACGGAACCGTTGTCAATTCTACATCTACTCCTTCACAGTCCTACAGCTATAGCTATACAGTAATTCAGGATGCCAATATGGAGTTGATTGCAACAGATGCTAATTCAAATTCAAAGAATGCCACATTCATGTTGCAGATTCCGAGAAATGTCATTTCTGAAGCAATACCGGGTTGGATCAGACAAGGTATCAATTACGATCCTGCCGATCAGACAAAAGTAGGTCTTGCCCTTTATGCCCCTCATAAAAACTTTGTGCACGTTATCGGAAGCTTTAATAACTGGATGGTAAATGACTCTTATTTAATGAAAAGAGATACTACCAATCCTGATCTTTACTGGATTGAACTGAACGGGCTTACTCCGCAACAATTATATACTTTCCAGTACAGAGCCAATGATCTGAGAAAAGTAGCGGATCCTTATTCGCCCCAGATCTTATCTTCCTATGATGATCAGTGGATTTCAGCTGCCACCTATCCTAATTTACCTCCGTTTCCGGCAGGACAGAACTTTGAAGTATCTATGTTTAAAACCGGACAAGCACCTTACAACTGGCAGGTGACCAACTTTCAGAGACCTGCTAAAGAAAACCTGGTGGTATATGAATTGCTTCTGAGAGATTTCACGCAGGAAAAAAACTGGCAGTCATTAATCAACAAGATAACGTATTTAAAGAACTTAAATATTAATGCTATAGAGCTTCTTCCTATTATGGAATTTGAAGGGAACCTTTCATGGGGATACAACACTTCTTTCCATTATGCATTGGACAAAGCTTACGGAACTCCTGAAAAATTCAAAGAATTTGTTGATCTATGCCACCAGAATGGGATAGCTGTTATTTTAGATATTGCATTTAATCATGCAACAGGACGCTCACCTTTGGCCAGACTATGGAATATTGACCCTGATGGAGACGGTTTTGGAGATATTGCTGCCAATAATCCTTATTTCAATCAGGTTCCGAAGCATTCCTATAATGTGTTTAATGATTTTAATCACTCAAGTCTTTCAACGCAATATTACGTTGAGCGAAACCTTCAGCAGTGGCTGACTGAATACCATATTGATGGATTCCGTTGGGATCTGACGAAAGGATTCACCCAGAACTGTTCTGAAAATGATGAAGCCTGTACCAATGCTTATCAACAGGACAGAGTGGATATTATGAAAAATTATGCCGACAAACAGTGGGCTATAGATCCGAATTCATATATAATATTTGAACACTTGGGAACAGATGCTGAAGAGCAGCAGTGGGCCAACTATAGAATTGCTGAAGGAAAAGGGGTGATGCTTTGGAATAAGCAGACTGAGCCTTACAACCAAAACACAATGGGTTACAAAGAAAACAGTAACTATGACAGAATGAATCACAGTCTTCATGGCTTTACCAATATGCATGCTGTAGGATATGGAGAAAGTCACGATGAAGAAAGATTAATGTTTAAAAACCTTGCTTATGGTGCGGTTAACGGAGGTTACAATGTTACCAGCCTGAATACGGCTCTTGAAAGAATGAAAACTTTCGGAGCAACATTCTTTACCATTCCAGGCCCGAAAATGATCTGGCAGTTTGGAGAGCTGGGCTATGAGTTCAGTATCAACCGATGTGCAGACGGTACGATCAACAGCGGATGCAGAACCGATGAAAAGCCTGTTGCCTTTACTTTAGGATATGATACCAACGCCAACAGAAAAGCAGTGTATGATACCTGGGCTAAAATTATCAATATCAGAAATACTTATCCGGTTTTCAAATCAAAAACATATACAGTAGAGTCTAACAATCTTACCAACGATCCTGAAGGCTTAATCACGAGAATTTATGTGTATGACAATGCAATAGCCGGAATGAAGAATGTGGTGGTTTTGGCGAACTATACCACTGCAGCTCAAAATGTTGTTCCTTACTTCCCTTATACAGGGCAGTGGCAGAACCTGATGGATAACTCTGTTTCGAATATCGCTTCTACAACGGCTCCTATTACCTTACAGCCGGGAGAGTTCAGGATTTTTGGAAATTATGCAGGGGCACTGTCAACATCTGATGTGAATGCTGCTAATAAACTCTCGCTTCAGATTGCAGATAATCCTGTAAAAAACGGTGTGGCAAAATTAATATATCACAAAGCTAAAAACGGTGAGATTGTTATTTTTGACATGATCGGTAAAAAATTGGATTCAATTAAATTGAATACTGAAAACGGAACTTATGAATTGAAAGCGAATTACCCGCCGGGGGCCTATTTGGTGCATCTACGGTCTGAAACAGGCACTGCCATTCAGAAGATGATTATTAAATAACAAAAGAGGGACGATAACACATCGTCCCTCTTTCTTATTGACAGCACAGAATATATAACTTTTTGTCAATTAAAAATATT
>NZ_QNUH01000048.1 GCF_003385495.1 Chryseobacterium elymi
GCCCATGGCCTGGGATATTCCAGTCATGATAACCCTTGAAAACTGATCATATTTGGTGTACAACCATTGTCCTTTGTTTTTTAATTCGGCATCTTGTGTTGCAATCAAACGATCCTGTTTGTCATATACCATATATTCCCAGCCTTTACCAGGAAGTTTCTTTTCTACTAAACGACTTCTTCCGTCATAACGGTATTGGTAACATAGTTCATCATGTTTTAAAGTATTAGTGGCAATATCACCACGGATACTTGCAAGTGGTGGAATTACAAATGCCAGCTGATTATATTCATTATATACATAGTAAGTATCCGCATACTCGTCTGCAGCGATTACTTTTCTGGCTAGGATAAGCTGTCCCTGTCCATTTTTGAATTCTATGGTTTCATTGCCGTCTTCATCTTTTACAGAAGTTTTGTATAGTTGTCCGTCGGTATATAACCAGTTTTCACCCAAAACAGATTTAGTAGCTCCATTTTCCCAAGTGGTAACAGTGGTGAATTTTTTCACCCTGTCTGCAACGGTAACAGCATCAT
The DNA here is from genome assembly GCF_003385495.1 of Chryseobacterium elymi. Taxonomy (GTDB): domain Bacteria; phylum Bacteroidota; class Bacteroidia; order Flavobacteriales; family Weeksellaceae; genus Chryseobacterium; species Chryseobacterium elymi. The sequence goes on from NZ_QNUH01000048.1 coordinate 537, forward strand.
AGCCAAATTTTACGGGTTTATTGATCCAGTCATTTCCTACTTGCTTTTGTTCAAGGATTCTGTCAAGAGGCGAATTTTCCAGCACTTTTTCTGCATAGATCTTTTCCGAACCATAAATTCCGGGTTGGGTGGCGTTGGTCAGAGGGCCAGGAACAATAGCCCCGTTCTGGGTTCCTGACTGAGGAATAGGAAGAAAGTCCTTCACTTGTCTTCCGAACCCATCGTATTCTATATGGGTAACCACATCTCTTCCTAGTGGTGAAGCTTTGATATTCACTACCTGTTTTGGTCTTCCCAACCCGTCAAAATACTGAACGGTTTCTGAGGTTTTGGGGGTTGAAAGGGCAGGGTCTGAAAGATATGTTTTTGAATAAACGTAATTTTCTGTAGTACTTGGGGTTGTCTGTGCATAGGCTAGTCCTGTCACAAACAAAGTACTGATTGGAATGATTATCTTTTTCATCGTGTGTTAGTTTTTGTAGTTGTATTTGAATTCTTTCAATACTTTTCCATTGATGTCAATCACCTTTTCAAGTCGGTTGGCAGTATCATATTTATAAAGCTCCCTGATTCCTGAAGGAGGGGTAATGCTTCTTACGCCAATCAGAGGATCATAAGTATAAGTGGTGATCTGGTAATTGGGCAAACTATTTTTAAATGTTTTTAAAGCATCTAAAAATGAAGTTTCATCATTATTTGAAACCGCACTTGCATCAGTATTGGAAGCATTGACAATAGCATCAATAGCAGACTGGGAAATATCTGATAATTTTGCGCCTTCTATTTTTGCAATGGGCTGAGTTTGGTTGTAACCCCAGATGATGGTTGTTGAAATACCTTCTTTTGTTGTATACTGCTGGAGGTTGCCTTTGGAATCGTATTTGTCGTAGGTAACTTCTGTGGATGAAACTGTAGGGTTTTGTAAATCATAAGATAATACAGATGTTGGAAATAAATTAGCAGGATTATCATACTTTGTCTCACTTTTTGAAATAAGCTTTCCTGATACATCATTTGCATCTTTCTTGTGAACTGTACTTGTTTCCAAAGGAATACCTATCATATTGGCGTTAATTAACTTCTGGTTAGCCTTTTCGTGGGCGTAACTGTAATTGGTCTCATCGATAGTTCCATCAGGAAAAGTTGTTTTCTGTTTGTTAAGCTGGTAATGAGAAGGATTATTATAAAAGTACTCAGTATTTATTTTTACAGTTTTCCCATCTAAATAATCAACGGCTTCTGTTTTATCCAGGCTGAAAGTATCAGTAATAAAAGGATAAAACTGATAGCTGTAAAATGGCTCCGGATTTCTTTTCCGTGCTTCAAAATACCCGCCGAAATCACTGATTGAGAATTTATTTTTACTGGAATATTCATTAATCACCGACCGCAAAAGATTATTGTTTTCATCAAAATCTTTTTTGTATAGCAGATGCCCATTTCGCCAGCTAAATACGTTTGTTGTAAGATCCCTGCCAATAGTTCCCTCAGTATAATATTCAGGGTCTGCTTTCAAATCAAAAGTGTATGAATAATCCGTGTGTCCTAATGTCTTAGATTGCGGATCTATTCTTTTTTCAGTAACATTATCATAAATAACTGATGCCATAGAAAGATTGGATAAAGGCGAAACAGGTGTACTGCTTATTTTTGATTCTGAAAAATTAGAACCCGCCGTATAATTAAAAAGAAAAACAGGATAGTCGAGCAAATTACCACTGGATTGTATTTCTCCATTTACAATCTTATTATATTCGTATTGACTTGCAAATAAAGGATTTCCATTTGAATCAAAGAAATTGATCCGTTTTACCCGTAGTCCTCCTACAATAAGATTATTAGGATCATCCATTAATTCATCCCAATAAGCCACAACATTAAAACCTAAAGTCTGGCTACTCCCGTTTCCTGCCTTTACAGCAACGACATCATATTCCCCTTTAGGCAACATTAAGCTTAGCTGTGATTGTGTAACTGTAATATTGGTAGGGTTATTTACTCCTACTATTTTTACATTGTATTTACAGGCACTGGTATTAAGCTGGTCAGTACATCCTTCAATAGTCGTCCTTAATGTTACATTACCTGCCGGTCTGTTAACCGTCAATCTCCCCCTGTATTCTGGCTTATCTATCACTGTAACCTGCTGTGGGTCTATATCCATATCTGCTTCAAGCCAAAAATTCTGAGTTTGTACCTCTCCAAAATTCAAGGGACCTTGCCCCCGCATAACCCTGGAAACAGTGTTAGATTCATATTCATAAGTAGTAAAACCTCCGGTAGGGTAAATAATTTTTTCAAGTATACAGGCTTTAGCATATTCTAATGATACATTTCTTTTTGCAGAACCAACATCAGTTAAAAAACCTACCATTTTAGGAATCAGTTCCGAATTAGTTTTACCGTTGTAAAACCCCCAGGCATCCTGTGAGTAGCTATACCTATTGGGCAGATTCTTAGAATTATATTGAAATTCATATTTTTGAGGGATTGTGTCGGTCCCCTTATAAATATTTACATTATCAAGTTTCAAGCGGTATTTATCCTCAGCAAAATAATAATAAGAATCATAAGGCTGGTAGTCGTCAGCAGTAAAATAACTGTAATTAAAGATTATCTTTTTTATTAGGCTTCCATTTTCCTTCACCTGAATTTCTTTCAAGGCTTTGTTACTGGCCATGTCTTGTCTGATGGAGGTATCATCAATAAAGACAACTTCTGTTTTGTTATATCTTATTTTTTCCAGAGACTTATTTCTAATCTGTCTCCGGCTATAATTGATGTATTTAGCTTTGGAATTATCATTATATTTTACCATAGATTCTCCATTTTTGGAACGGTACTCATATACAGGATTATCTTTGTACTGAAATTCTAATGTATTATTTCTTGTATCTTCAATTTTAATCAAATACCAGGTCAGAATATGAGGTGGTATATTACCTGTGCCGCCACCTGCTCCGGAGGAATCACTGGAAAGTGTTGTACTCTGAGAAAGATCAGAATATTCTACAGTATTGTTTGTTCCGAAATAGTATTTAGTCCCGTCTGTATTTGTTAATACCCAGGAAATAATCTGGCCATTGCTGTACTGGGGTTCCAGCTTTATATTGCTTAAAGGAGCCTGCACAAATCTTCCGTTTTGTCTGTCATAAAAAAAACGGAATTGAATACCATTAGCACTTACAGTATACTCATCAGGTTCTGTATCAATGTATTCTTTCATGGCATTCAGAGTGTTGGTATCCTGGCTATTATGAACCATCTGCTTTACTTTTCCTATTCCATAAGTTGTATACATATAACCACTTCCGGATATATCATCCGGAGAGTCTTTCACGGTACGGGTAATCATTCCCATTCCGTTTACATTCCAGCCCAGCCCGGTTCTTCCTGCCAGTTCCTCAACCCTGATTCCCCCCGCCTGATATTGTAGGTTAATTGGATAAGACCATTGATTCCCTACTGCAAGGTTGTAATAGGAATGGTAATATCAGGAATTCCACGGCTTAAAGTCATAGGCTGATCTATAAATTTGCCAATGGAAGCCACTTCCGGAGTAGGAGGAAATATGATAGAATGATCATTTTGACCATATAATTTATTTATTGAAAGTATCAAAGTTATAATTGGCAATATATTTTTTCTCATCTTCTATTTTTTTATCAGTTTTGCATTAGCTGTTTTATTGGTATCAGTCTTAACAGTAACCAGATAAGCCCCCTGAATCAAATTCTGGGTATTAATCTTCGTCACCTTATTCTCAGTTTTTAAGCTCTGAAGCTGTCTTCCTCCCATATCATACACCATAATATCAGCTTCTTTAAAGTCAAACCCTATTTCCACATAAGCATAATCTGAAACCGGATTCGGATAGATCTTGATGTCCTGTTTTTCAATCAGCTGATCAATTTGTTTGTCTCCCAGCTTCACGATCTTCCAGTTCTCTTTTCCAAGTTCTTCTGCACTGGTTCCTGCCAGAATAATGGATCCGTCTCTGTTGAGTTTCAGGTCTGAAAGTCTCTCCTCTCTTTGTCTCCTGTCTCCCTTTACGTATTTTCTCCACTGCTCGTTGCCATCGGAATTGAGGTAGAGCATCCAGAAAGTTTCATCATTAGATTCTATTCTTCCTTCTGCCTGGGTATAGCCTCCTAAAAGGATTCCTTTGGTCAGGTCTTGGTT
>NZ_QNUH01000049.1 GCF_003385495.1 Chryseobacterium elymi
GTTGAAAGCAGAATGTTCTCCATAAAAACTCCTTGGGTTATAGGGTGCTCTTCCGTCAGGATCTACAAAATTAACCGGATTATTGAAGGCATAATTATAAGGAGAATGTCTTCTCATCTGCTCAGCTAATGGATCTATTACTCCCCATCTGCCAATGTCTGCCATATACATCCTTGCTCCGTAATCTCCCCAGCCAGTTTCTTTCTGTAGTTCTTTACCGTTGTATCCATAGCTGTAAGCCGGATTTCCAGATAAAGCATTATAACCTTCATGCTTTAATCCAAACGCATAATAGTTATTTTCTTCAAGAGCTTCTGCGCTGCCAGATAAATTTTTGGAGTAGCTTAAACGTACATTTCCTAAATGGTCTGTATAGCTGTAAATATACTTATTATTTTCAAAATTATAATACCCTTCAGCGGTAGGAACGAATTTAAGTAAAGGATCAGTATTTGTGGAAATCACTTCATATTGAAAACCATCCAGATATTCTGTCGTTTTTTGCTTAAAAGCAGAATTTTCACTGTATTTATAAATCTTCCTAAGCTTTGTCCCATCTGCACTGTAGGTATAGTTAACGTTCACATTCTGCCAAACTCCTCTTGTAAGATATAACTGATCAAATTTTAAATAATCAGGAAGATTCAGAAAATTATAATCAATCTGTAGAACCCCCTTATCAACATGATCCTTCATATTCCCGTTATCATCATAAGAAATGGTGTTCCCGGAGGTATCAGGATAGCCACTGTAGTTTCCTGAAGTATCAGTAACCGTATTGAGCTTATTTCCTGTATAATTGTAGGTAAGATTGTCAATAAGCTGCGCTGTTCCTGAACTGCTTTTTCCATTTCTCTGCAGAGAGGTGATATTTCCGTTCAGATCATAGGCTAAGGTTTCATTAAAGAAACCGTTCTGCGGAACAGAAGCTCCCGGTTCAGAATAGATTCCTTTTTTAAGCCTGTTCAGACCGTCATACTGGTAAGTATACTGTCTTAAAACCTGGTCCGTAGCCGTTTTCGAGGTCACTTCCGTAATGTTACCGTTGTATTTCCCTGTAGAGCCCTGGGTGGTATTCTGGGGATTAAAATATTTCAGCTCATAGCCGAAAAGCTTCCCGGATCATTGATCTTGGTAAGCCATCCACGGATATTGTAAGAGTAATAGATACTTTGAAGTGGGGAAGAAGGGTTTGTTCCGCTTACTTTTTTGTTCACCAACACATCTGGAACATGAATAAATTTTTAACTTCATAAAGGTGTATTTTTCCTGCAAAAAGAGAAAGAGTAACCATTTAGATTACTCTTTCTTTAATGTTTTTTATTGAAATTTTAATTGTTAATGTCGATGGATATTGTATACCAACACATCTGGAACATTACCCCACGGAATGACCTATATAAAATTCTTTATTAAAGAACCTAAAATAAACAAAACAATACCCACTATGGAAATTATTTTAAATATCCCTAAAATAAGATTAATTATTTCGCTATCCTTTGAACTTTTATCATTTTTAACTGTAATTTTCTCAAAAAATAAAAGCTTAAAATATTGTGAAATAGTAGGAGAAAAATTTATCTTTTTCAACTGTATAGCATTATTTATGTCTTCAAAATTTTTGTAATGAAGGCCCATTATTTTAAATGATGTTTTATTTTTTTTATCTACTAAATAAACCACCTTATAGCTTCCTCTTGTTCCAGATTCGGTAAGAGTAATCTTCCCTATATAATCTGTAATATTTAATGTTTTACCAAAAGGCTTTAAGATGGAATAATACTTTAAGTTATTTTCTTTAATTTTTATCCATTTTATATGTTTAAGGAAATTAATTACTAAAAAGAATATTCCACTAAATAAAATCAAAAACAATGTTCCTTTAATATTGAAATTATATGATTTCAATATTTTAAATATAAACATTAATGAGGCTGGCAAAGGTAAAATTATTGTAAAAATTGCCCAATAAATTGTATACCCTGAAAACTTACTTTTAATATAATCCATCATACATTTCAAATTTTCCATATTCATTGGCGACAGATTCATCAATCATATCACCTAACCCTTTAGCTTCTCTATTTATCAAATAATTAACTCCCATTGTTCCCATATCCGCCACAAACCATACTCCAGCCACAATTGATCCAATTCCAGTTGTGGAAGCCAATAACATAGCACCATTAATTGCGTGCGAAGGTTTAAGTTCTCCTGACATTGCAACATCAGCCACTAGTAAAACACCTCCAGCAGCTGTCAACTTTGTTCCTAAACTTCTTGCTCCTTGAAAACCTTTTACCTGTTGACCTCTCCAATATTTTGCTCCTGGATTTTTCCATTTACCTTCCCAGGCATATGAAATACCTCTTGTTTTTGTCTGATGCCATAGTTCATTATATTTAAAGAAACCACTTCTTGGTATATTTGCTGTGGCTGCGGCACCTACAGCTGCATTTACCCACCAAGTAGTATTAGATGTTGTTTTAGGAAAATCAATTTTATCAAAAACTGATCCTCTGCTAAGATTCAACATATGCGCAACCATTTCCTGAGAAGTACTTTCATATCCTGCAGCTCCCAGTGTCCAATATGATAGATAGCCATTCTTTGAGATTTTGGCATCTATTCCTCTTGCTGCCCATCCTGCAATAATATTATCCAGTAAATAGTCATTTGAATTACCCAATGATGATAAAACAGAATAGCCGTTTCCTCCACCATATCCTCCGGATTCAATTCCTCCGGTATTTCCGGTTCCTAAACTTAACCAGTTCCGTTCACCACTTCCTGTGTTAGCATCAGGACGGGAATCGCCAGGCATACTAAACTGATGCGGCTTCATCCCATCAGGATCTATAAAGCTTACTGGATTGTTAAAGGCATAATTATACGGAGAATATCTTCTCATCTGCTCTGCCAATGGGTCTATCACACCCCATCTGCCAATATCAGCCATATACATTCTCGCTCCATAGTCTCCCCAGCCTGTTTCTTTCTGTAATTCTTTGCCGTTATATCCATAAGTATATGAAGAATTCCCGGCTAAAACATTATAGCCTTCATGCTTTAATCCAAATGGATAATAATTGTTTTCTTCAAGAGCTTCTGCGCTGCCAGATAAATTTTTGGAGTAGCTTAAACGTACATTTCCTAAATGATCCGTGTAGCTGTAAATATACTTATTATTTTCAAAATTGTAATAGCCCTCGGCTGTAGGAACAAATTTTAAAGCAACAGTTTTGCCTTTTTTACCATTCATGATTTCATACTGAAAGCCATCTACATATTCTGTAACTGTAGATTCAAGGGAAGTAGCAGTACCAAAAGGATCGAAAGGAGTGTAATTATAAATTTTCCTGAGTTTAGTACCATCCGCACGATAAGTATAATATATATTTTCATTAATAATTCCTTCGCGTGTCGGTAATCCTTTATCAAACTTGATGTAATCAGGAAGATTCAGAAAATTATAATCAATCTGTAGAACCCCCTTATCAACATGATCCTTCATATTCCCGTTATCATCATAAGAAATGGTGTTCCCGGAGGTATCAGGATAGCCACTGTAGTTTCCTGAAGTATCAGTAACCGTATTGAGCTTATTTCCTGTATAATTGTAGGTAAGATTGTCAATAAGCTGCGCTGTTCCTGAACTGCTTTTTCCATTTCTCTGCAGAGAGGTGATATTTCCGTTCAGATCATAGGCTAAGGTTTCATTAAAGAAACCGTTCTGCGGAACAGAAGCTCCCGGTTCAGAATAGATTCCTTTTTTAAGCCTGTTCAGGCCATCATACTGGTAATTATACTGTCTTAAAACCTGGTCCGTAGCCGTTTTCGAGGTCACTTCCGTAATGTTACCGTTGTATTTCCCTGTAGAGCCCTGGGTGGTATTCTGGGGATTAAAATATTTCAGCTCATAGCCGAAAAGCTT
>NZ_QNUH01000050.1 GCF_003385495.1 Chryseobacterium elymi
AGCAATGCACATGGTGCAGGACTGATGTAGCGTATGAGCAACAGGCATTCAAAGATATAATTATAGACCCTGGCTTTCCTACCTTGCCAGCTACATGGACATTGGACTTTGTAGCTACCTCAGAAGGGTTTTACAGTTTCATAGAAAACCGTTATATTTACCAATACAGAGACCATTTAGGAAATGCAAGGGTTAGTTATGCTAAAAATAGCGAAGGAGCTGTTGAAATTACAGATACCAACAACTATTATGCTTTTGGGCTAAACCATATCGGAGGATTAAAAGGAAACCTGGGTGGATATCAGAACTATAAGTACAACGGAAAGGAACTGCAAGAGACCGGAATGTATGATTACGGAGCGAGATTCTATATGCCTGATATTGGAAGATGGGGTGTGGTGGATCCTCTGGCGGAGAAGTATCAACCTTTCAATGGCTATAATTATGTTTTAAATAATCCAATTAGTAATATTGATCCTGATGGAATGGAGGTTAAACATGACTATCAAATTCTTAAAAATGGTGATGTTAAGTTGATCAAAGAAACGCAAGAAAAATCAGATACTTTATATGCTAGTAATGATAAAGGAGAAGTAGATAAAAGTAAGGGAAGTGTTACTGTTAAAAAAGCTGAAGTTGAAGATTCTACAATCATATCAGATTTAGCGACAAATAGAAAAGAGGAATTCGGATTTGGAAGTTCTGATTTACGTTTAGCAACAACCAGTAATAGAACAGATGCATTAGATGTATTTCAATTTGCGGCACTGAACAGTACAAACGAATGGTCTATTCAAAGTAACACAATTAATGGGAAAAATGAATATGCTTTAGGAACGCAGTTGCATCCTAGATTATCACCAAACTATTTAGCATTTGATAAATTAGGATACTCTTCAAAAACTCTTAATTGGGATATGCATTCTCATGGAACTTATTTAGGTACAAACGGACCATCTTCAGGTGATACAGGGCATGCTTTAACAAATAGTGCGGTAAGGTTCTTATTCAGAACGAATGGTAATGACAGAGGAAAAGTTTATCCATATGGAAAATCTTTTGATAATAACAATCTGTTTCGGCAACGAAGATATGATGATATGAAGCAAAAGAAATTTTCTAATGATCTCATTAATTTTAAATAGTATGAAAATATTACAATTAATTTTATTTCTGCTCATCACAGGAATACATGCACAAAATAAAGATGCCAGCAATTTTTTTGAAAGCCATTCTATATATTGGAAAGTAAACAATGCATTATCTTTTATTGAAAAGTCAAATACAATTTTAATCAACGAGTATGAAAAATCGGTTATATATGCTCTTGTAACTCCGATGCATGAGAACGCTTTTGTTGTCAGTTTAAAAAATAAATTGCCTATTTTAGATAAAAAGCAGTTGAAATGTTTTAAAATTAATGATAACAGATTTGTGGTATTTGTTGACAGGTCTGAAGAAAATTTTGGAGAGACTGAATCATATAAAAAGAATTTTGAACTCAAAACCAAAGAAGTCGTTTCTTGTGACGGTTTATTTAAGAAATTAAAGGAAAATAAGCTTCCTAAAATTCCTGAAAACGTTTTTGCGTATGCTGTTTTTGAAGGAAATTTTGTTTATTTAGAAGACTTGGCAACCTTTGATGCATTACAATATCTAGAAATAGAATATGATCTGAATAGATCAAATTAAGCATTATATGGAAGATAATAAGTAACCTCTTATTTTATGAGGTTATTTATAATTATAAGTACAACGGCAAGGAGTTGCAGGAGACCGGAATGTATGATTATGGAGCGAGGATGTATATGCCGGATTTAGGTAGATGGGGAGTGGTGGATCCGCTGGCAGAGCAGTATCGTAGACACTCTACTTACAATTATGCAATGAATAACCCAATCCGTTTTATTGATCCAGATGGACGTGGAGTTAATGATTTTGTTCAGAGGAAAGATGGTTCTATTTATTGGGACAAAAACGCAAACTCACAAGCTACGACTAAGGCTGGTTCTGGAGAAACTTATTTAGGAAAGGAATTAACATTTAACTTTACCAGCTATATTGATGGTAAGCTTTGGGATGGGCCTTTAAATGGGATAGTAGATGCTTCTGGTGTTAAATTAACAAGTACTTTAAAATTAACAGCGGGAGAAAATGATGCAGGAGAATTAACAAGTTTGTCAGGAAGTTTTGAATCCAAACCTGGTGATACTCCAATTGGTGCACCAAGAATGTTCTATCCAGGAGAAGGGGGAAGTAATAATGTTTTTGGAATGACTCCTACATCAACGGGAATTAATACAAATTTTGAACAGCATGCAAGTGTATCTCCAATTGAAGAATGGGGATTAAATCAGATAGGTTTTAAAATAGTAGATGTTGCTCAAAAATTAAATATTAATTATAATAGTGGGAGTGGGAATCTTTCGGTGGATGCTTACACAAATGTTTTTCCCTCTGCTAGTTTAACAGTTTCTGGTAGTGGTAACACTTCCAAGTTGATGCAGTATAATCAGCCGTCTTTTCAAGGAACTCATACTGCACCTTTCACAGGAATCTCTGGTATGAATCCATTTCAAGATAGTAGAGGAAAATCTGTTCATCCTTATCACAATGTATCAACACCTAAACGAGTGTATGATTTTTCATATTATCCGTCAAAATTTTATAAAAGAAACTAATATGTTCAAAGCTACCCTTATTAATAGTTTTTTATATGTAACAATAAAGTATATTATTTTCTTTATTGTACTTGCTTTTATTGGAAATCGATTTAAGCATATTGTGCTAGATAATGCAAAAACATCATCTGAAGTATTTAGCCTTACTTTAAATTATATTTTACATGTGTCAATATATATGATACCATTAATATTAATTTTTAGTTTTCCTATATACTTCATAATGAAAATAAAGAAAAGCATATTCTTTTTACTTTCTATAGTATTATTTTTTATAGGAGAATATTATTTTTATACATATTTGTATGCTCCTTCGAATAAAACTTTAGGGATTTATAATATTATAATCAGTATAATTTTATTATTAGTCTTTTTCTATAAAGTTATTCGTTCAAAATTTATAGAGCCATAGAGATAAGATAAAGCCACTCAAACGAGTGGCTTTGTTGTTTTATAAAATGCTTTGCAATTTAGTTTGTTTAAGGAACGCATCCAGGAGAGCGAAGACATGCTGTCTATCGTTCTCTTTTAGTTTTTGTATATCTAAAATTTTAGCAACAATATTTTTATCCAGTAGAATATCCGTAGAACCTACAAGATAATCCAGAGACACTTCCAGGGCTTCTGCCAGCTGCGTGGCCATCTCAATAGATGGTTTTACTTCCTCACGCTCATATCTACCGATGACAGCACCGTGGACACCTACGAGTTTGCCCACTTCGTCCTGCAACATCCCGATGTATCAGGAAACAGGATAGCCTACGATGATAACGGAAACATGAAAGATCAAAAGGACAAGGGAATTCTTGATATTCAATATAATTTCTTGAATTTACCGGGATATATGATGTT
>NZ_QNUH01000051.1 GCF_003385495.1 Chryseobacterium elymi
GCTGGGAGACAAACAAATTGATCAGCTGATTGAAAAACAGGACATCAAGATCTATCCGAATCCGGTTTCAGATTATGCTTATGTGGAAATAGGGTTTGAATTCAAGGAAGCGGATATTTTCTTGTATGATATGGGGGGAAGGCAGCTTCAGAGCTTAAAAACTAAGAATAAGGTGACCAAGGTCAATACTCAGAATTTGATTCAGGGGGCTTATCTGGTGACTATTAAGACTGATACCAATAAAACTGCGAATACTAAACTGATAAAAAAATAACAAATGAAAAAGTATATAAGCTTATCTATCATATCATTGGCTCCCCATTTTCTACAAGCTCAAATTAACAGCGGAAATCCATTCAGTCCCACTATCTTCAGCAATAGTCCTATGTCTTCAAATCTCGGGCAATATAATCCTACCGAAATAGATTTATTTTCAGGACAACCTAATATTAATTTCAACCTATTTAATTTTTCAAAAGAAGGTTATAATGTAGATCTTAACCTTGCCTATAATCTTGCTTCCATAAAGCCAGACATACCCCCAGGATGGAACGGAGCTGGATGGAGTCTAAATGTAGGTGGTGTCGTCACCCGTACTGTTAAGGGTGGAGTCGATGAAGTTTACATGAATAATATAACTCCACATAATAAATACTCTTATTATGATAATTATAGTAGTTTGGATGCAACTGACTGGGATTCACCTTCCAAAATGCAACAGTTTATAGACAACAATCGTTCAATAGGAGGTAACGAAAGAACTGTTTATCCCGCACCAGATGAATTTAATTTTAATGTTAACGGAATGTCTGGCAGTTTTTATAAAAACCATAAAGGATCATGGATTATTGCATCTGGAGATTTTAAGGATATCAAAGTGGAAGACGAATTGAAAACTGACTTTAGCCTTTACGAGGATGGTCTTCATATTGTAAATAACAGAACGCACATCGTAAAGAGGATAATTTATGGATTTACATTAACTGATCAGAAAGGAATTAAATACATTTTCGGCAAAACACCAGAGTCTATTGAATTCTCAGCAACACCCAATAGTACGGTAGTAGATTCTTATAATCCCAATTTTGTCGCTAATTCTTGGTTTCTGACAAAGGTAATACTACCGAGTGGTTTCGAAATCACATACAACTATGAAAGAGAAAATAAAGCTTTTTACAAAGTACACAGTTCTTTTGCTTCACTCTATACAAATATCAACTCAGGAACGGTAATAAAAAAGAATCAGGGTGTATCAGGAAACATAGAAAGAACCTTTATCACCTATCTCAAGGATATAAAAATTAATAATATCTATTCTGTTGATTTTTTCAGAAGTACCGCAAATGTTGAAGAATATGATTATACTAAGGTAAACGGAAATATTTGGACAGGCGGGTTCGGCTATACACACCATTATGCTACAGATGTAAGATATGCCAAGCATTTTTCTAAACTCGACAGGATAACAGTCAAGCAAAATTCTGTGGTAGAAGAAATTAACTTTAGTTATCTTGAAGATCCAACTAAAAAATTATACCTGACTGGATTCAACCATAACGGGAAACCTTATCAATTCGAATACTACTCGACAGACATTCCCAAATACAATTTAAGAAAAAATGACCATTGGGGATATTATAACAACAAATCTTTTACTGAAAGTGTTGCGACAGCTGATGGACTTTATTATTCATACGATCAATTAAAAAATGTGTTATCTTCCTATAAAGAAACTGATCCACTACAACTAACTAAAGGAGTACTGAAAAAAGTCATCTATCCAACCAAAGGATTTAGCGAATATATCTATGAAGCTCACGATTACAATAAGGTAATTAGTGTTCAAACTACTAGTCCTGTAGGATTCTACATTGAAAATACAACAAAACAAACAGCAGGAGGGCTTCGAATTAAACGTACCATTACAAATCCAGGAGATGCACAAAATATAGTTAAAGACTACTTCTATACGGATACAGGAACAGCGATAGGGAATTCAAGTGGAATACTTTCAGGAAAGCCCATTTATTTTGAGGAGGATCAGAATAGCGGAGCCAGAATTTATAGGTTTGCAGATATGCCAATTATTCCTTCAAATAATACAAAGGGAAAACATATTGTTTATAGTAAAGTAACAGAAAAAGTGTCTGAAACCAATGCTGGGGGAACTATTGAATATATTTTCTCAAATAGTGATAATGGGTATTTAGATATTCGTCCGAACACTTTTATGTTTACCTCATTTTCCTCAGGGAATACCACTATTTATAATAACCTTCGAAATTTGGGATATAATTCATTGGAATTTGAAAGAGGAGAGCCTCTCAGTATAACCAAAAAAGACCAGAATGGTCAAATAGTATACCAGACTAAGTTTAAATACAGTGATGCTCCTAGCCGTTTTGACAGCAATGTAAGATCATATGACTTTCAAAGTAATGTATATGGTGAGCCTATCATAAATGGGCCTTGGACTATAATGTCAGGAATGGCAGAATTGATTAGGCTTTCAGCGTATAATAATTATTCATATCATCCATATCTACGTGAAAAAGAAAATGTTTTTTATAAAAATAATGCTCCTGTTTTAAGTGAGATTACAAAATATACCTATGGAAGCGCATTACATAATCAATTGACAAAACAGGAGTTTTCGGCTTCAGGAAATTCTACTACCACTTCCTACAATTATGCTCATGAAAAAGGGAATCAACTGATGCTCAGCAAAAATATGATTGGGATTCCTTTGGAGACAACTACTACTAAAACTATTAACGGTGCTACGAAAACACTGTCAAAAACTGAGACTCTTTATCCTTTAAACCAATCAGAAGCGAATATCAAAACATCCGGATTGGCTTTACCTACTTCGGTTTTATCTTACGACTTGCAAAATACCACAACACCTTCTACTGAAGTTACTTATGACAAATACGATTCTAAAGGTAACCTCCAGCAGTACACCGCAAAAAACGGTATCTCAACAACGATCATCTGGGGTTACAACCAAACCCAGCCCATTGCCAAGATTGAGGGAGCGAAACTTTCAGATATCAGTCAATCATTAATTGACAATATCGTAAGTGCCTCAGACAACGATGCTCAACTGGGTACCGAAGCATCAGAACAGGCACTGATCTCTGCTTTAGATCTGTTCAGAAATAATTCTGCATTGTCAACTTATCAGATTACTAGTTACAGCTATGATCCTTTAATCGGTGTTACAAGCATTACCCCACCATCAGGAATCAGAGAAGTTTATGTTTATGATACCGCTAATCGATTGAAAGAAGTGAAACAATTGGATAAAGATGCTGCTGGAAATCCAGTATATAAAATTGTGAAAGAATACAAATACAATTACAAAAACTAACACACGATGAAAAAGATAATCATTCCAATCAGTACTTTGTTTGTGACAGGACTAGCCTATGCACAGACAACCCCAAGTACTACAGAA
>NZ_QNUH01000052.1 GCF_003385495.1 Chryseobacterium elymi
CAGTGCAGAAGAACTTGGAAAAGAGAACTGGAAGATCGTGAAGCTGGGAGACAAACAAATTGATCAGCTGATTGAAAAACAGGACATCAAGATCTATCCTAATCCTGTATCAGATTATGCTTATGTGGAAATAGGCTTTGAATTCAAAGAAGCGGATATTATGGTGTATGACATGGGAGGAAGACAGCTTCAGAACCTGAAGACTAAGAATAAGGTGACGAAGATTAATACTCAGAATTTGATTCAGGGAGCTTATCTGGTGACTATTAAGACTAATACGAATAAAACTGCGAATGCTAAACTCATAAAGAAATAAACACTGAGAATAATGAAGAAAATATTTACAATGGGAATACTGCTTATTGGCAGTTATATCTATGCACAATCAGGAGGAAACGGAACTGAAGAAGAGAATTTCATACCACAAATCACTCCTCCATCACCAACAGCCTATGCGTTGGGAAACTATGGGAATACGCCTGTAGGGCTTTTTACAGGTTCGCCCAGTGTATCGGTTCCTTTACTTATGTATAAAACCAATCATATCACTGTCCCAATAAGCCTTTTTTATGGGTCTAATGGAATTAAGGTAGATGATGTTTCTACCAATGTAGGATTAGGCTGGAATTTGAATTTTGGCGGAGTTATTACAAGAACAGTAAGAGACAGAGCCGATGAAACATCAACTCATATCATCCCACCCGAAAATGTTACAGGAGGATATACCAATCCTGTTACCAATCAGTTTTTACATACGATAGTCAATGGATCGCCTTCATTAGATACTGAAGCTGATGTGTATTCATTCAATTTTAATGGAAATTCAGGGAAGTTTTTTTATGATCTGAACAACCAGCCTCATATTGTTGACCAACAAGCAATAAAAATTGAAAGAATCGGAAGTGCTACAGGAGATGGACAGGATTTTCTGTTAACGTTGCCAGCAGGAGAGAAATATTATTTTGAAGCTAAAGAAAGATCTACATTACGAACAAGTGGATCAGGTGATGGCAGTGCTAATCCGATAAGTTCCTCCATTACGGCCTGGTATTTGACAAAAATAATACATCCAAAAGGGGATGAAATCTATTTTATCTATTCGGATGCTCCTCTATTATCTTATATTACTTCTCAGGCTCAAGTCTTAAAAATGTCGGTAGGATTTCCTTACGCACAGCCAAGCTGTCAGGGAAGCGGATATATTAAAGCTCCCGCTCTTGCTCCAATCACTGACAACAATATGGACCTGAATGGGAAAAGAATACAAACAATAACCAGTAATAATCCAAATTTTGGCACAATCGCTTTTACTTACGAATCAGACTATACCTCGCAGGATATTGAAGGAAATGCCAGAATAACCAATATTCGTCAAACAGATAGAAATGGAACTACTGTTGAGAATATTGTTTTGAATTATTTAAATACTGTTAATAAAAGAAACTTTTTAAGCAGTGTCATTTTTAAAGACCCTACCAAAGTCTATAGTTTTGATTATGAAAGTCCTACTCAGTTTCCAGTAAGATTATCTTTCAGTCAGGATCGTTGGGGATATTACAATGGGAAATTCAATACAAACCTAGTTCCTGCTAACATTCCAGACCATAATCTTAAAAACTATAATTATGGTGGAGCTAATAAAGATCCCGATCCTAATTTTGCAAAGATAGGAATGCTGAAAAGAATTACCTATCCTACAAAAGGTTATACAGATTTGGAGTATGAAGGAAACACCTATTGGGGAGAAAAAACTATTTATCCTGTAGTTACTACTAAAAACTTGTCAATAAAAAATACCATATCAGTGGATGATTTTGTAAGCACTTCATTTACTTTCACTTCACCCGTTACTCAAACTGTTAACATTTCGGGAAGTGCTGTCTTTAATACACAGTGTTCTGATCAGACCCACCCGCCAGTAGGTCTCATTCATGGAGCCAATTTTTATAAAATGATGCAAGGCTCACCTACACCCGTTGGCAGTAATTATCAATTCTTAGGTAATGAGGAGGTATTCTTTGAAGCTGCAGCAGGACAAACTTATACTATTACAATCGATGCCGGAAGATGTACTTATACAAGAGCCAGCATCAATTATTACGCAACTGCTCCACAAGTTATCACTACCAATCTGGATACAGGGGGAATAAGGATAAAATCAACAAAGGATATTGACTCTCCAACTTCTCAAAATCTTTATAAAAGATATTATTATGCTCATAAAGATGCTCTTAATCACTCATCAGGGAAAGAAGGAAATAATCCATATTATACTGACATTGTAAAATGGCAAGTCAAATGTCCTGCTACAGGTTCCCTGGAATGCAGTTTTGTAGAAAACTCTGCTGTTGTCCTGACTGCAAGCAGTATTATTCCTTTATACAATACAGAAACCAGTAGTTGCCTTTATCCTTATGTAACGATCAGTGAAGGTGGAGATCAGTTTGAGGAAGGAGGTGAAATGAAAGAATTTAAAATTCGCAGGGATAATGCGGGAAGTAGCGTTTGGGGATCAAGAGGAAAAAGCAGTACTCCCTGGAGTAACAAAGGCTGGGATAATGGGACTGAGTTAAAATCAACGATATTAAGGAAAAATGCTTCTTCTTTAGAAATTATTCAGGAGAAGGAAAACGTTTATGAGAAAAATGATACCTATACATTTGAACTTAAAAATTTTGTAGGGAGACAGCTGTTTAATATAGCATGTCCAACGGGTTATGATTCACATCCTTATACCTGTACAGCAGTAGATGTTTCTGCTCCTAACAATAAATGTACTGGGCTATCAGCAGGAACAACAGTAAGCCTTCTGCAACTTGATAATTTTAGTGTTACCGATTACAGGCTTATCTCCTCTTGGCATTATTTGAAATCTCAAAAAACAACAGAATATCTAAACGGAACACCGGTAGCCACTCAAACAGAGTTTTTCTATAACAACCCGGTGCATTACCAGCTTAACAAACAAAAAACAACTTTCCCTGATGGAACTATCGATGAGACCAATTACAGTTACGCCCACGAAAAGGCTAACCAGAAGTTAATTAACGCCAATATGATAGGTATTCCTTTGGAAACA
>NZ_QNUH01000053.1 GCF_003385495.1 Chryseobacterium elymi
CTTTAATAATGGAATTGGAATAGAAGTTCTTGAAGAAAATAACTATTATCCATTTGGGTTAAAGCATGAAGGATATAATATACTGACTGGAAACCCTGCTTATAAATATCAATATAATGGTAAAGAATTACAGCAGGAAACGGGACAGTATGATTACGGAGCTAGAATGTATATGCCGGATATTGGAAGATGGGGCGTCGTAGATCCGCTAGCGGAAACTTCGAGAAGATGGTCACCTTATACTTACGCTTACAATAATCCGATTAATTTTATTGATCCGGATGGTAGGCAAGGTTTAGGTTGGGGATTAAAAGATGGAGAATGGAAATTTGTACAAGGTATGCAAGAGGGAGATGCAACTTATCAGCAAGGTGGGTATACTGATTTTCGTGCTGATGGAACTGTCGAACCCAATGTTGAAATTTCAAATAGCAGTGCTGAAAATACGGGTATGACTTATTTAGGATTTAATGGAGAAGCCCATTATGTACCAACAGATGGGAGCAACGGATCTACGGGAATGCTTGGTTTATCGAATTGGTTTAGAGATGCTCTTGCAGCAATAACGCCATCTTTTGGTAATCCGGAAGAATTTCCAATAATTACAAATCCTAATGGGATAGCACGAACAGATTTTGATGCAAGTACTCATGATAAGCTTAGGCCGGGAGATAAAACCTTTATTTTAGACTGGGGAAGTTTCGTTGCACCAAATACTTTTCCAGCCAACGGTTCTAAAGGGGGACCAACTTGGGCAGGAAGAGTATATGCCGGAACTTGGGCTATAAATGGATTAATGGATGCTTATAGTGCTGTATTTGGAGGTAAGAAAGATAGCGATACTAGTCTAAATTCTATGTCTGTAAAAGTAACATCTTTAGACTCAATTAAATCCACGGGTTTTACATATCAAAAAGATACAATTATATTCTATGGAAACAAATCAGGCGATTTTGACAGAGCATATAAACCCGTTCAAGACAGTTCTTACAATAGGGATATCAGAAATTTTAATAGTAGAGTTCCAAGTCAGTATCGAATAAATAAGAGAAGATGAGAAATAGAGTTATAGGATTTTTATTTTTAGTTATAATAACGGGATGTAGCGAAAATAAACAGGCAAATACTTCATCTATAAAGAAAGAAATTGATGAAGTGTTTAATTTAAATAATTATCAAGCAAAACGGCAAAAAAAAATTAATGACTCAGTTATTCAATATGAGGGAGTTAATAACCGATTTTTAATCAAAGGAAAATATAATTATCAAAGACGATACAAAATAGGTTGGTGGAGAGTTTATGATCTGAAAAACAATGAAAAATATTTAGACATAGAATTTTATAAAGAATTTGATAAAAAGAAAGAATTGAATAATCAAATTATTTTTTATAAGAATAATAAGATAAACATATCTAACAGTAAGTTTTATGTAAAAAAGTACAACATTGAGGGTAGTACTATTTTATATAATTTTTATTTTCCAAAGAGTACTGATAAAATACACTCTGCTAAAATAAATATTGGTATAATTGCCGATATGAAACCTTTGCTTTATCCGATGACTTTTGAATGCAGTAATAAAAAAAACAATAGTTATAGTTATTCTTTGGATATTTCTAAATATAAGAACCATCCTGTATTAAATGTATTAGGTTCATTTTCAGAACATTCGATCAATGAGAAGAAAAAAGAAATCGGTATTAACGAAATTATAATAGATGACACAATAAAGAATGTGAATACTATTAGATAATAACGAAGCCACCCGGCTCCCTCTATTAACCCCATGCCCCCCGATGCGCAAAGTCTGTGACTTTGAGCTGATAAAAATAACCCTCGCAAATTGCGAGGGTTTTGTTATGTGTAATATTGCCTCGCTGCGCAAAGTTTGTAACTTTGAGCAGATAAATAAAACAAACCTGCTGTTCCTTCTCAGATTCTGGGAGAAAATGTTCTGCAGGAAAATACGCAGAATTCCACTGTAAGCACAAAAGGACTGCCCACTGCAAGCTATATTAAAAATACAGAAGCCAGCGATTATGGGTGGACAAAGAACTACACCTATTACGATACCAAGGGAAGATCTATTGGAAGTCATTCCATTAATCATCTGGGAGGCTATACCAAAACAGAATCCAAGCTGGATTTTGCGGGAGTTCCACAGACTGTTATTACCAGACATAAAAGATTGAATACAGATACGGAAAGAGTTATTACAGAAAATTTCACCTATGATCACCAAAACAGGCTGCTTGTTCATAAGCATCAGGTAGACAGTAATCTCGAAGAAATTCTGGCTCAGAATAAGTATAATGAACTTTCCCAGCTTGAAAACAAAAAAGTCGGAGGTATTGTAGCTTCAACTCCTCTTCAGAGTATAGATTATGCTTATAATATTCGAGGCTGGATGACTAAGGTTAATGACCCTGCCAATCTGAATGGAAAACTCTTTGGGTATGAAATGAGATATACTAATCCTGTTTATTCAAATGTGGCTC
>NZ_QNUH01000054.1 GCF_003385495.1 Chryseobacterium elymi
CAATGGCAGCAGCGCAGAAGTTCTTGAAGAAAACAATTATTATCCATTTGGGTTAAAGCATGAAGGATATAATGCTTTGACAGGAAATTCTGCTTATAAGTATCAATATAATAGTAAAGAATTACAGCAGGAAACGGGACAGTATGATTATGGAGCAAGATTTTACATGCCGGATATTGGAAGATGGGGAGTAATAGATCCGTTGGCGGAGAAAATGACGAGACATAGTCCTTATAATTATGCTTTTAATAATCCGATTAGATTTATTGATCCGGATGGAAGAAAACCCGAAACAGATTTTACGTTAAATGTAAAAACTGGAGAAGTAAAACAAGTTGGAGAAACAAACAATCAGCCAGATAGAATTCTTAAGACAGATAAAAATGGAGAAGTAAAATATAATAGAAAGGGAGAAGCTAAGGTTGAAGTAGATAATATTGCAAAAGGAATATTAAAAGATGGCCAGAATTTTAAAAGCAAAGATAATATCATTGATGTAGGCGGAAAGAATCAACCTTCTTTAGCGGGTGTGGAAGACTTTCTTGTTAAAGTATCTAATTATGTTGGGACTGAATTTTCAGGAGCTTATTTATCCAGTGAAAATTCCGCAGATGCTAAAATTAGTAGCGTTTATATAGATGAATATGATGGAAACACTTATTCGAGTTCTAATACGACAATTAATCGAAATAGTCTAAATAGACAAGGATTATTTACTAATACAGATTTTCATACTCACCCAACTGGAGGATATAGCAGAGATGCAAGCACTTCCCCGTCTAAAGCAGATAGGGATTTTAGGGATGGTTGGAAACCATATTTTCACAAATTTATAATCTTAACAAATCCTACATATGGACCAGGAGTTGAAACGGTTGATTATACGAAAGATTAACAATATGAAAAGGAAAATATATTTGTATTTATTAGTCTTATTTTTACCATTATCTTGTAATGGTCAGACAAAAGGACTTATTTCAAAAGGAGATTATTTAGTAGCAATTGATAATGCTGTAAGTGATTTTTCTAAAACTTCTTCATTATTGAAAAAAGATACTTTTTTTTCAGTTTCGTATAAAGTAAAGACTAACATTATTGAAGTAAATATAATTGGAAATTCTAACAAATTTTATATTGATAATGATAAACCTTTAAATCGGTTGCCAACAAATTATATAGAAAGTAATGGTAAAATATTTTATTGGTTTGATGATAATCAAAATAATTCAAATCCTAATATTATTAATAAATTAAAAGAATATAAATTAATAGAATATAATGCGGAGACTATTGAATACAGTAGAGATGATAAGAAAAAAGGTGTTAGTTATTATTTCTGTAAAAATGACTTAACTAATTATAAAAAGGTAAAATCAAATATTTCACAGGATATTACTCTGAAAGTATCTTGTAAATAAAAAATACAATTAACAAAAACTCCCGTATCTCCCACGATTGTATCGTGTGGGAGATAATAAAAAAGACCTCGCAATATGTGAGGTTTTTTGTAATTATAAGCAGCTACATTGTTATTAATCCTTCCAACCATTCAGGGAGAATCCGTATTGACTCAAACTCTATCAGCCGATGGAAGAAGCACAAAAGGACTTCCCGTGCTTAGTTTAGTTAAAAACATTGAAGACGATAACTGGACAAAGAACTACACCTATTACGATACCAAGGGAAGAGCTATTGGAAGTCATTCCATTAATCACCTGGGAGGCTATACCAAAACAGAATCCAAACTGGATTTTGCAGGAGTTCCTCAGAAAGTTAATACTTACCACGCAAGAAAATCCAATGAAGAAGGAGTCATGGTAAAAGAACGTTTTGTCTATGATAATCAGAACAGGCTTTTACAGCATTACCACCAGGTTGACAGCCAGCCAGAAGAATTATTGGTTCAGAACGAATACAACGAACTTTCTCAGTTAAAAAACAAGAAAGTCGGAAATAACCTTCAAAGTATTGATTACGATTACAATATCAGAGGATGGATGACACACATTAACAAAGATCAGATGGCTGTCCCCAACTTAGGAGGAAAATTATTTTCTTACAAGATCAAATACACCCAAAAAGAAGGAATAGAAAATCCAGACCCTGTACAGTTTGGAGGAAAGAATGTAAAAGCTAAATACAACGGAAATATTGCCGAAGTAGATTGGCGGGCAGTAGAAACATTAGGTGTTAATCCATCTTCTACCCCCAAAAGATATGGCTATACCTATGATAACCTCAACAGGCTTACAGCGGGATATTACCAGAATCCAAACAACCCTTACAGCAAAGAAAATACAGAATCTCTGGCGTATGATCTCAACGGAAACATTACC
>NZ_QNUH01000055.1 GCF_003385495.1 Chryseobacterium elymi
TTAACACACGATGAAAAAGATAATCATTCCAATAAGTCCTTTGATTGTGACAGGACTAGCCTATGCACAGACAACCCCAAGTACTACAGAAAATTACGTTTATTCAAAAACATATCTTTCAGACCCTGCCCTTTCAACCCCAAAGACCTCAGAAACCGTCCAGTATTTTGACGGGTTGGGAAGACCAAAACAGATAGTGAATATCAAAGCTTCACCACTAGGAAGAGATGTGGTTACCCATATCGAATATGATGGATTCGGAAGACAGGTAAAAGACTTTTTGCCTGTTCCACAATCTGGAACCCTGAATGGGGCTATTGTTCCTGGCCCTCTTGCCAACGCCACCCAACCCGGGATTTATGGTTCAGAAAAGATCTATGCAGAAAAAATACTGGAAAATTCACCATTAGACAGAATCCAGCAGCAGATTCAGGTAGGAACTGCCTGGACGGCTAATCCTGTTAAATTTGATTATGATACGAATATCAATGAAGATTATGTAAGAAAATATGAAACTACTACAACATGGGTAGATGGCAGAACCCAAACCTCTGTTCAGCTTCTTCAGTATTTCCAGCCTTCACAACTGTATAAAAATACAGTAACTGATGAAGACGGGAATAAAACCATAGAATTCAAAAACGGTAAAGGGCAGGTTTTACTCGTTAGAAAAGTATTGAATTCCTCACAGAACACAGATACTTATTATGTTTATAATGAATATGATCAGCTGGCATTTGTGATACCACCTTTAGCATCAGCTCCCACTGTGGAATCTGCTACAATGGAAAACCTCTATTATCAGTACCGCTATGATGGCAGAGGAAGACTTGTAGAAAAGAAACTTCCTGGTAAAGGCTGGGAATATATGGTATATGACAAACAGGATCGTTTGATTGCAACACAAGATGCCGAATTAAAAAACAAAGGACAATGGTTGTACACCAAATATGATCAGTTTTCAAGGGTTATCATGACTGGAATATCCCAGGCCATGGGCAGCTCCCGTCTGGAAGAACAAAACTATGCAGATACCAAAGGTAGTAACAACGAAACCCGAACCTCTGCACTGACCATCAACTATAGTGGTATGGATGTATATTATTCCGTGACATCAGGATACCCAAAATTTGATAAGGTATATAATTTTCTGAGTCTTAATTATTATGACACCTATCCCACAGGATCACCTGCTGTTCCTTCTCAGATTCTGGGAGAAAATGTTCTGCAGGAAAATACGCAGAATTCCACTGTAAGCACAAAAGGACTGCCCACTGCAAGCTATATTAAAAATACAGAAGCCAGCGATTATGGGTGGACAAAGAACTACACCTATTACGATACCAAGGGAAGATCTATTGGAAGTCATTCCATTAATCATCTGGGAGGCTATACCAAAACAGAATCCAAGCTGGATTTTGCGGGAGTTCCACAGACTGTCATTACCAGACATAAAAGATTGAATACAGATACGGAAAGAGTTATTACAGAAAATTTCACCTATGATCACCAGAACAGGCTGCTTGTTCATAAGCATCAGGTAGATAGTAACGCCGAAGAAATTCTTGTTCAGAATAAGTATAATGAACTTTCCCAGCTTGAAAACAAGAAAGTCGGAGGAATTAGCCTTGGATCACCACTTCAAAGTATTGATTATAAGTACAATATCAGAGGCTGGATGACCAGGATTAATGATCCTAAAAACTTAGTTAATGGAAAATTATTTGGTTATGAAATAAAATACAACCAAATTGAAGGATTAGAAACTCCGAATTTAGATTATACCGATTTAAAAGTTAAAGCTAAATATAACGGAAATATTGCCGAGGTAGATTGGAGAACCTCCACTACACAAGGGGATAATCTTAGAAGATATGGATACGTATATGACAGTTTGAATAGACTACAGGCAGGGTTTTATCAAAAAGACACTAATCCTTCTGCAAAAGAATATTTTGAAAAAATAAGCTATGATCTGAATGGTAATATTACCAATCTGAAACGATCTGAAGGATTACAGGGAGGCAGTATTGCAATGACTATAGATGATCTTAGCTATACTTACACAG
>NZ_QNUH01000056.1 GCF_003385495.1 Chryseobacterium elymi
CTCTATGGTAGGCTGGGTAACTTCTGTCAACCAGAGGGCTGAAGCTTCCATGCAGAGAATTAATGAATTCCTTGATAAGAAATCTGAGGTCATCAATACCAACTTTGAAGACTATCCTATTAAAGGAGATATTGAATTCAGAAATGTTTCGTACGTTTATCCGAATACAGGAATCAGAGCATTAGATAATTTAAGCTTTAAGATAAAGGCCGGGGAATCTCTTGCCATCATGGGTAAAACAGGAAGCGGAAAATCCACTATCGCCCTTCTGCTTTGCCGGCTTATTGATCCTACAGAAGGAGAAATCTTAATTGACGGTAAAAACCTGAAGGAGCATAATCTTACCAACTACAGAAACTTTATCGGATACATTCCCCAGGAAAGCTATTTATTTTCTGATTCAATCGAAAACAATATTGGTTTTGCTATTGACCATCCATCCCATGAAAAAGTGGTGGAATATGCTAAAATTGCAGACGTTGATAAAAATATTGTAGGATTTAAAGAGCAGTATAAAACACTTGTAGGTGAACGCGGCGTGATGCTTTCGGGGGGACAAAAGCAAAGAATATGTATTGCAAGAGCCTTAATTAAGGACCCAAATATCATTATTTTTGATGATTCCCTGTCTGCTCTGGATACGGAAACCGAGCAGAATATTCTTGAAAATATTGATAAAAAAATCAGCAATGCTACATCCATAATTATCACGCACAGAGAGTCTAGCGCTCAGAGAGCAGATAAAATCATCAACCTCACTGAAATTACCAATTCTGTAACCGCTTTGCAGTTTCGTTCTCAATTGTTAAATAAATCATAAAAAAAATTTTGTGATTAAAAGAATTCTTTTATATTTGTTCTTAACAAGATTAAAAAATATCTAACAATGAGTGAATACAAGGAACGCCATGAAAATGAAATTTTCACGAAGGTGTTAAAAGCAGGAAGAAGAACTTATTTCTTTGATGTGCGCGAGACGAAAGCAGGAGATTATTATCTTACGATTACCGAAAGTAAAAAGAACTTCGGAGAGAATGGAGAAGCTACATTCGAGAAACACAAAATCTATCTTTACAAGGAGGATTTTAAAAGTTTCCAAGAGATGTTTAATGAGTCCACAGATTTCATCATTAATGAAAAGGGTGAGGATGTAATATCAGAAAAGCATGACAAAGACTTCAAAAGCAAATCATTCACAATTGATTCTGACGACGAAGTTTAAAAAAGAATATTTCTAAAAACACAAGCATCTGAAAAAGATGCTTTTTTTATATCCAAACTGTGAATTTTTCCCGATAAATAACTTCAGACTTAAATTACACTACAAAAATCTTTAAATAAGTAAGAAGTATTTCGTAGTTTTAAAATCTAAAATTGGTGACGAAAATAGTATAAAATAAAAAAGTACACTTTAAAAAGTGTACTTTTCTTGGGTGAATGAGGGGTCTCGAACCCCCGACCTTCGGAACCACAATCCGACGCTCTAACCAACTGAGCTACAATCACCGTTTTGTGAGTGCAAATATAGGGAAGATTTTTTAATTACCAAACAATTCCATCAAAATTTTTCATTGCAATCAGCTTCTCAGACGTAAATCCCTCAGCATAAGCAACTCCCGATAACCTTCCTAAATCCTGTGCCCGGTATGTAAGACTTTCAAAAAAATCTTTTGTTGCAATCGGGGTAACCGGTTCATTGGAAGCCGGATCGTAGAACTGAGTTTTGAAGGCCATACATGCTTCAATTTTTTTATCCAGATGCTCTGATATATCAATAACAAATTCCGGTTTGATGTCTTTCCATTGGATATAATGAAAAATATGCTTCGGTCTCCACACTTCCTGATTTTCTCCTTCTAAAACGGTTTCAATTTTTCTAAGTCCGGATAAAAAGCATGCATCCGACACTAATTTCGCTCCTTTTGCATGATCCGGATGCCTATCATCAATGGCAT
>NZ_QNUH01000057.1 GCF_003385495.1 Chryseobacterium elymi
TATTTTAATTTTGAAAATAATAAGTATATTTACAATTATACAGATCATTTGGGAAATGTACGTTTGAGTTATTTCAACAATGGCAGCAGCGCAGAAGTTATTGAAGAAAACAATTATTATCCATTTGGGTTAAAGCATGAAGGGTATAATGCTTTGTCGGGAAACCCTGCGTATAAATATCAATATAATGGTAAAGAATTACAGCAGGAAACGGGACAGTATGATTATGGAGCGAGATTCTATATGCCGGATATCGGTAGATGGGGAGTTGTTGATCCACTGGCGGAGAAGATGACCAGACATAGTCCTTATAATTATGCATTTAATAATCCTATTAGGTTTATTGATCCGGATGGAAGACAAGGAACAAGCTGGTTTTGGGACAGTAATAAAAAAACATTTACTTATGATGCTTCACTGACTTCAGAGAAACAGTTTAATACTCTGAAAGACCAAGGTTTAGTAGAAGGGAAATATTTAGGAAAGGAAGGTAAGTTTGAGGTGACTTATGACGATGAAACGATAGGTAAAGTTGCACTTTATAGCGATGGTGATTGGTTAAATATGTCTTCAGGAGATGCAGATAGTTTTGAATATCACGCCTCTGATGGTCCTGAAAGTATGAGAGGACAATTTTTCACCAATATAGAATCCAGCAGAAACTGGGGTGTACAAGTTTTAGACAAGCCTTTTACTGTAGGCGTAGGTGGAGAACTTACAGTTGGTGCAGGAGCAGGATTTGAACTTGGATACTTTAGTGGTAATTATGACAGTTCAGTTTATTTAAATCTCTATAAATCTGCGGGATTGAATGTAGGTGGTGGTGGAGCTTATAATGAGTATACATCTCAAGATGGATATGGACCTTTGACCACTGCAAATTTAGGAGGTAATTATTGGAATATTTCAGGAGGAGTTGGTCCAATTTCTGGAAATTATGGAGAAACAAGAAAAGAAGGAAATGGAAATGTATCAATGGGTGGAGCGAGTGTTTCTTCTGGAATTTGGAATTTTTTGAAAAGACCTAAACTTTCTTTTGGAGGTAGTGCGCAAGCCGGAACAACATATATCAACCCGAGTAAAAGAATTAGAGAAAGTGGGAAATAGAGATTTAGGATTTAAAATATTTGGAGCAGTAGCTTTTTGTATGGTTATAATTGGATATTTCTTTTATAAAGATTATCGAAGAAAAGAACCTGAAAGAATGAAAGAAAAGAATTTAAATATATCTTTTTCAGGCATTATTGACAGTATTTATAGAGATTATTCTAATCACGGAGTGACCATTTTGATTTTAAAAAATAAAAAGAAATTGAAATTTAATATGTATCAATATAGTCGTTTTAAAAAAGATGATAGCATAGTAAAGAATAGAGGAAAAGATAGCATCTATATTTATAGAAAAGGAGAAGTAAAAGCTTATAAATATTAATATAATGGTAAAGAATTACAGCAGGAAACGGGACAGTATGATTATGGAGCGAGGATGTATATGAGTGATATTGGAAGATGGGGAGTTGTGGATCCGTTGGCGGAGAAGATGACTCGTCATCGTCATAGCCCCGCTGCGCAAAATCTGTGACTTTGAGCTGATAAACAAATAAAAACTCGCTTTTTGCGAGTTTTTTTGTTTTATATACCTTATAAAGCGTTCGTAAGCATATTTTTCAATCTTTATTAGAAACAGTCATATCCAGATCCTGCACAGTTTGGAGGAAAGAATGTAAAAGCCAGATACAACGGAAATATTGCCGAAGTAGATTGGCGGGCCGTAGAAACATTAGGTGTTAATCCATCTTCTACCCCAAAAAGATATGGCTATGCCTATGATAATCTCAACAGGCTTACAGCGGGATATTACCAGAATCCAAACAACCCTTACAGCAAAGAAAATACAGAATCTCTGGCGTATGATCTCAACGGAAACATTACC
>NZ_QNUH01000058.1 GCF_003385495.1 Chryseobacterium elymi
CTAAGCTTTGTTCCGTCTGCTCTATAGAAGTTATAAACATTTTCATTCTGCTGTGTATTTCTGGTATAATAAAGCCTGTCGAACATCATATATCCCGGTTCGTGCGGGAGCGTTGGGAGCGTTGGGACAGGCAAAATCAACTCTTTTTATTCCATTAAAATGATTCAGATAACACAAATTTGTATTTCGATCGTACTAAAAACCACTGCGAATTGCAGTGGTTTTTTTCAACAACTCAAAGTCAGAAGACTTTGCTTAGCGGAGGAATATTACTAATTAATATAAAGCAAGAACTTTTTTAAGATACTCCTCAGCAATATTTTTATTGTTTGCAAATGAATACGGTGTATATGATTTACTTACGGGATCATAAAGTTTTATTTCAGAAGACTCAACTCTAAATAAGTACATCGGCTTTTTAATAATTAATTTATGTTTTAGAAATAGAGACATCATTTGTGTATTCTTATCAATATATAATGAATCTATTTCCGAACCTTCATTTTCCAAATATTCATTTTGTATTTCATAATTATACCGAATCGAATAGTTGCCTATGCGACTAGAATTAAATTTGTTTTTCTTGAACCAAGGTAAAAACATATTAAGGTCACTCTGTCCAATAGTATATGTCATTTGTATGGTGTCATTTTTCATTGCAGTCAATCCTAAACCCATATAAGGTGCAATAGTAACTTTTTCTTTAAGCCTTCCTTTTGTATCAAAAAGCTGAATTGAAGGCGCTCCTTCATCGGTAGTATATCTAACACGCACTATATCTGTTTTACCAGCACTTATTTGATAAGAAAAACCAGTGCCTTCAAATTTTTCGAAATCAGGATGTCCACATGCTATAATAGATAGCAATAATGGTAAAAGCAGATAGATACTTTTTATTTTTTGTCCCCCCATATTATTTTGCTTTTTTTGATTATTCCTTGAGCTGTCGTTACATTTTCATAACCTAAACGCTGAAATAGATTTGAATTAAAATGTTCTCCATAAGCAGGAAAACCTGCTTTTTGGGCTTCACTTTTCCAGTGTGAATTGTTAAATATAAGCCCCATTTTACTATTACCAGATATGTTGAACCCTCCTGCATTCAGCATGAAATTCATTTTATCTTGTCCTGTTATTGCAGCGGCTCTGCCTGCTGCAAAATTTCCAACATCTCTAGCTGAAGCGTATACCCCTTCTGCTATTTGTGAGCCAGCGTATAACCCGTCTCCATTTTGCGTCTTATAATCATATTTATCACCTCCGCCACCATTCCAGGCATAATTCATCCTTGCTACAAACCCTCCATTGGCTTCAGTATCTTTAGAGATTGCATCACTAAAATTATTAAGCCAATCTCTTGCCTGGAAAGATCCAAAATTTATTTTACCTGCTTCCTTACCACTTCCGTCAAATTCTGTAAAGGAATTCCAAACAAGTGTTCTTCCCATTCTTTCGCCACCTCCCGAGGTATTATCTTTCGAATATTTTTGATTAAGTTCTTGTTTAGTTTCTTGAGTATTACCATTATGACGATAAACCCCTAAATCTCCATCTTCTATAACCTTCACTACATTTCCAAATTTATCTGTATGAGTGCTTTCTGTACCTCGACCATCAGGATCAATAAACATTATTGGATTATTCATTGCATAGTTGAAGGGGGACCATCTACGATATTGTTCAGCAAGCGGATCTGCCACACCCCATCTTCCAATATCGGGCATATAAAATCTTGCGCCATAATCATACTGTCCCGTTTCCTGCTGCAATTCTTTTCCGTTATAACGGTACTTATAAGCAGGGTTTCCAGTCAGTATATTATATCCTTCATGCTTTAACCCAAATGGATAATAGTTATTTTCTTCAAGAACTTCTATTCCAATTCCATTATTAAAG
>NZ_QNUH01000059.1 GCF_003385495.1 Chryseobacterium elymi
CATCCAGCCTCTGATGTTGTACTTATAATCAATACTTTGAAGTGGTGATCCAAGGCTAATTCCTCCGACTTTCTTGTTTTCAAGCTGGGAAAGTTCATTATACTTATTAGGCATTCTGAACAAGAATTTCTTCGGCATTACTATCTACCTGATGCTTATGAACAAGCAGCCTGTTCCTTTGGTGCTTCTTCCATCAGTTGATGGAGTTTGAGTCAATACAGATTCTCCCTGAATTGTTGGAAGAATTAATAACAATGTAGCTGCTTATAATCACAAAAAACCTCACATTTTGCGAGTTTTTTTATTATCTCCCACACGATACAATCGG
This sequence comes from Chryseobacterium elymi, assembly GCF_003385495.1. Classification (GTDB taxonomy): domain Bacteria; phylum Bacteroidota; class Bacteroidia; order Flavobacteriales; family Weeksellaceae; genus Chryseobacterium; species Chryseobacterium elymi. Next base: position 329 of record NZ_QNUH01000059.1, read on the forward strand.
GAGCGGAGGGATATACTTGAAGAAGAAAGAATAAAAGAAAATGTAAAATAAAATAACCCTCGCTTTGCGAGGGCTTATTTTTATAAGTTTGTATCAAATGTTTTTGCACTCTGAATGAATGTTTGAAGATTTTCAGTTTTTATATTGTAAAGCAATATTTTGTATTTCCCATTTGTATAAAACTTCGATACTCTTCCATTATTTGCTTTATAGAGATAATTCTCGTTATAATTTCTTTTATCCCAATACTCTCCGATGTATTTTAAAACTTCATTGTAACCAATATCTTTTAATTCCCAATTTCCAGACTCCTGTCCTTCATTTTTATAAGAAGAGTAAATATAAAATATTTGTTTATCATCATATTCGAAGAAAAAATTATTATTACTCCTAGTCCAATTTACAATCCCTTTTGGTAAAGTTATTGAAAAATGTGTTGTATAGTATACATCGTGATCTGCCGAAGCATTAACTTTATTGATATATTTGAGTTTATTCTCATTGCTGCCGTACTCAAATACCATACTATCATTATTGACACTGTTTTTTGATACATCTATATAAGAGGCACAAGAACTCATCAACAGAATTAACAAAACAAAGATTGAATATTTCATAATTATTTGTTTACTTTTTCCATTGCTTTTTTAAACGTTGAATAATCCATTGTAATAATAGAGCCTCCAGTATTATAGAATCCCACTGTGGGAGAGTATGTATTAGGTGGTGGCGTTCCTCCTATTTGACCAGGAGGCAATGAACCTTGATTTTCAGTCCATCCTAAAACCATAGAGGGTTGTGTATTACCTATCATATTCTTAGGGTCAGTATCTTTTCCTGGTCCATTAGATGGAGAAGGCGATCCATAACTTGTTACATTTCCTTCGCTATCATAATGTAAAGGATGTAAATGAGCATCAGAAGCTGTTTTGTCACCTTTTTCTCTTAAATCCTTTTTAGCATCTGCCCACTCTTTAGACCCCACTTCTCCAGCTTTTTCTCCAGTTACTGTTTTTGATGATTTCCCATTTTGCCCGAATAAAAATCCTTTTTCAGTACCAGTTTTATCTGTTTTGCCAAAAGTATATATATCATCAATTTGCTTTATTTGATCATTAGCTATTTGATTAACCACGTGACCATTACTAATTGCAGCATCTGTATCAGCTTCTTTATTACTTGTAGTTAAAACTATTTTTTTATCCGTTTTTCCATCTTCAACGTGTTTTGTAAGTTTTCCTTTCAAATTGTAATAATCTGTAAGAACACCACGTCCATCAGGATCAAAAAATTTAATTGGATTATCTACACCATATGTATATGGCGACCATCTTCTATAAATTTCCGCCAACGGGTCAACAGTTCCCCACCGTCCAATATCCGGCATATAAAACCTTGCACCATAATCATACATTCCTGTTTCTTCCTGCAATTCTTTACCATTATATTGATATTTATACGCAGGGTTTCCAGTCAGTATATTATATCCTTCATGCTTTAACCCAAATGGATAATAGTTATTTTCTTCAAGAACTTCTATTCCAATTCCATTATTAAAG
>NZ_QNUH01000060.1 GCF_003385495.1 Chryseobacterium elymi
TACAGATACCAACAACTATTATGCTTTTGGGCTAAACCATATCGGAGGATTAAAAGGAAACCTGGGTGGATATCAGAACTATAAGTACAACGGAAAGGAGCTACAAGAGACAGGAATGTATGATTACGGAGCGAGGATGTATATGCCAGATATTGGAAGATGGGGTGTTGCAGATGAACTAGCAGAAAAGTCGAGAAGATTTTCACCTTATACCTATGCATTAGATAATCCTATAATGTTTGTTGATCCTGATGGAAGAGAAGCTCAGGGATGTTGTGGTAATTTGTGGAATCTTGCTAAAACTTATTATTCTGGAATGTATCAAGGTGCAAAAAGTGTTGCAGCAGGAACTTATCAAGGTGTTAAGCAAGTGGTAACTCATCCTATAGAATCTGCTAAATCTTTAGCAAGTAATCCAAGTGGAGCTCTAAAATCAGGTATTTCAAAGTCAACCAATCTGATGGCATCAGTAGCCGCATTCCCAGCAATTGCTGGAGCAAGTGTAAAAAAAGGAGATGCAACAGTTGCAGGTAAGATTGCAGGAAAAGCACTTGGAACAGCGGTGATAGAAGGAGGTGCAGCTATTGCGACAGAAGGAATAGGAAGTGCAATTTCATCATTAAGAACTGCTGGCAGAATGAGTAAATTAAGTTCTGAAGTTACTGCAACAGCATCAGAACTTTCAGCAGGAGGTAAGGCTCCAGCAACTATTGTAGGAGCTGAATTGAATGGGCAGACTACTATAGCAACAAGTGGAGTTCCCCCAATAACAATTGCGCCTCAATTAGAAGGTGTTGTTAGTGAATTGGGAGGAATAGGTACAAGAACTCCTGCGGGTAATGTTGTTGGTTGTTGTGCTGAGTTTCAAGCAGGAAATAAATTGTTGTTGGATAATCCTTTAGCGAGTCCTTCTCAGGTTAATTTTACTGAAGCTATTAGACCGAGAACTGGTCAGACCATACCAATGTGTGAAAATTGCAAAACAACTTTTGGAAAATAATATATGTATACAGAAATAGAACAACAAAGTTTAGATATAGACTGGTTTTTTACAGGTAATAATGAAATTGCTTTTGTTGCATCAGCTGGAGGTAAGCTTCCTGAAACAATAGCGGAATTAGGAGAGAAAAATGGGATATTGTCTTCTTATTTTAGAAATCTACCTGAAATATCCGATGTTATTATTAATCCGGAGCTAAAGAGTATATTACCTGATGTAAACGAAACGTATTTATCAGATTTTATAAATATGGCTAAAAAAGGAATTTATGCTTTTGATAAAACTGTTTTAAATAATTTTTTAGATTCTAATTATCATTTAGTAGCCAGTCCTAAAAACCCTTTAAAACTAAAAGATTTATCACCAAATGTAATAGAAATTATTTTAAAAGCTCAATTTAATAATGAACTTAAAGACATGAAACAAATTAATGTATTTAAGTTTAATGAATAGAATAACAAAGCCACTCGATTGAGTGGCTTTGTTGTTTTATAAAATGCTTTGCAGTTTAGTTTGTTTTAGAAAAGCATCAAGGAGAGCGAAGACGTGTTGTCTATCGTTCTCCTTTAGTTTTTGTATATCTAAAATTTTAGCGACAATATTTTTATCCAGTAGAATATCCGTAGAACCTACAAGATAATCCAGAGACACTTCCAGGGCTTCTGCCAGCTGCGTGGCCATCTCAATAGATGGTTTTACTTCCTCACGCTCATATCTACCGATGACAGCCCCGTGGACACCTACGAGTTTGCCCACTTCGTCCTGCGACATCCCGATGTATCAGGAAACACGATAGCCTACGATGATAACGGAAACATGAAAGATCAAAAGGACAAGGGAATTCTTGATATTCAATATAATTTCTTGA
>NZ_QNUH01000061.1 GCF_003385495.1 Chryseobacterium elymi
CCCAATGTCATTAAGTTAATGATTTAACATTTTGACTTACAGTTATTTACTCTTGTTTTTAAGACTTATTTTTCGTATATTTAACAGTGAATCAATCAGTTAAACCGAGAAGAAAAAATACTAATGACATTCTCTCTTCTCTTCAATCCGAAATTTCTCATAGCTTTACAAAGAAAAGATTTGTAGTTGATGCGAAGGATTTCAGTAGAAACAGAAGTCTTTCTTTTTCAGTAAGCATTTTATTTATGATTAATTTTTTAACCAAAAGTTTATCCCTTGAGATTGTTAACTTTTTAAGTTTCTTTAAGAGAAAAGAAATTCCTCAGAAATCATTCAGTAAGAGTGCTTTCGTACAAGCACGTAAAAAAATAAAACCTGAGGTCTTTAGCTATCTGAATGAAAAACTGACCGAAGAATTTTACACCGACAATAGCACAGTAAAAACAAGATTTTCAGGAAAAAGAATTTTGTCAGTAGACGGCTCCCGATTAACTCTTCCCAGAACAAGGGAATTGGAAAAAATCTATGGTAGAACGAAAAATCAAACAGAGACTTATATTATTCAGGGAAAAGCTTGTGTTTTGTACGATGTTCTGAATAAGATAGGTGTTGGTGGTGTTTTATCTTCTGTTGATACCGACGAACGCATTCAGGCAAAACAGCTTTTGGGATACTGCAGGAAAGGAGATTTGATTATTTATGACAGGGGTTTTGCATCTTTCGATTTTATGTATGAACACAAGGAAAAACAATTAGACTTTGTAATGCGGATGCGGTTGGATTTTAGTCTGGTTGTGAGAGATTTTGTAGCTGGCGGTCAAGATTCACAAGTCTTGACGATGCAGCCTGGCAAAAACACAAATTTACAAGGAAAAACCTATGACAAAGACACTTCCTTGATAGTAAGATTGCTTCGGATTGTTTTACCGGGAGGAGAGATCGAAGTTTTGGCAACCTCTCTTGAGGATGAAATCCAATACAAGACTGAAATCTTTAAAGATCTTTACTTTGAAAGATGGAAAATAGAAACGTACTATGATGAGCTTAAAAATAAACTTAAAATAGAAGAATTTTCGGGCTATTCTAACCAAAGCATATTGCAGGATTTTTATGCTACATTATTGGTAAGCAATATTCAAAGTCTTATTGTAGGGGAGCTTAATGAAGAGCTACAGGAGAAAAAAGATACCAAAAAATATATTTATAAGGTAAACACCTCATTATCTTATGGTTTTTTGAAAGACAGAATTATAGGTCTGCTTTTTTCCAATTCTGATATGAACAAGGCAATAGAGGAATTAAAAACTCTTTTCAAAGCGCATTTAATTCCTATAAGACCTCAGAGATCAAACAAAAGAAATATAGGCAAATATAAAGCAAGAGCTAAGCCAATAGTCTCTAAAAATCAAAAGAATAGCTTGTGATAGTTTACTAACTTAATGACATTGGGCT
>NZ_QNUH01000062.1 GCF_003385495.1 Chryseobacterium elymi
TTCTGTAAAAGATGAAGACGGCAATGAAACCATAGAATTCAAAAATGGACAGGGACAGCTTATCCTAGCCAGAAAAGTAATCGCTGCAGACGAGTATGCAGATACTTACTATGTATATAATGAATATAATCAGCTGGCATTTGTTATTCCACCACTTGCAAGTATCCGTGGTGATATTGCCACTAATACTTTAAAACATGATGAGCTATGTTACCAATACCGCTATGACGGAAGAAGTCGTTTAGTAGAAAAGAAACTTCCTGGTAAAGGCTGGGAATATATGGTATATGACAAACAGGATCGTTTGGTTGCGACACAAGATGCCGAATTAAAAAACAAAGGACAATGGTTGTACACCAAATATGATCAGTTTGGAAGAGTAGCCATTACAGGAATAGGGACAGGTGGTGCAAGAAGTGCTGAACAGGCTATTGTTGACGGATATAACTCCAATAATGTAAACAGGTTAACCACTGCTCTTTTCGAAAGACAGGGTATAGAAGTCTATTATGGAAATCAAGACAATACCTATCCGAACTCTACAAAGTGGGTTACATTACTGTCTTTGAATTATTATGATTCCTATCCAGGGTACAGTTTCAATCCTTCTTTTCCTTCCACAATTCAGGGAGAAACCGTTTTAGCTCAAACTCCATCAACTGATGGAAGAAGTACCAAAGGATTACCAGTAATGAGTCTGGTAAAGAATATCGAAGACGATAACTGGACAAAGAACTACACCTATTACGATACCAAAGGAAGATCTATTGGAAGTCATTCCATTAATCACCTGGGAGGCTATACAAAAACAGAATCCAAGCTGGATTTTGCGGGAGTTCCTCAGACTGTCATTACCAGACATAAAAGATTGAATACAGATACGGAAAGAGTTATTACAGAAAATTTCACCTATGATCACCAGAACAGGCTGCTTGTTCATAAGCATCAGGTAGATAGTAATGCCGAAGAAATTCTGGCTCAGAATAAGTACAATGAACTTTCCCAGCTTGAAAACAAGAAAGTCGGAGGAATTAGCCTTGGATCACCACTTCAAAGTATTGATTATAAGTACAACATCAGAGGCTGGATGACTAAGGTTAATGACCCTGCCAATCTGAATGGAAAACTCTTTGGGTATGAAATGAGATATACTAATCCTGTTTATTCAAATGTGGCTC
>NZ_QNUH01000063.1 GCF_003385495.1 Chryseobacterium elymi
GAATTCCACTGTAAGCACAAAAGGACTGCCCACTGCAAGCTATATTAAAAATACAGAAGCCAGCGATTATGGGTGGACAAAGAACTACACCTATTACGACACCAAAGGAAGAGCTATTGGAAGTCATTCCATTAATCACCTGGGAGGCTATACCAAAACAGAATCCAAGCTGGATTTTGCAGGAGTTCCTCAGACTGTCATTACCAGACATAAAAGATTGAATACAGATACGGAAAGAGTTATTACAGAAAATTTCACCTATGATCACCAGAACAGGCTGCTTGTTCATAAGCATCAGGTAGATAGTAATGCCGAAGAAATTCTGGCTCAGAATAAGTACAATGAACTTTCTCAGCTTGAAAACAAGAAAGTCGGAGGAATTAGCCTTGGATCACCACTTCAAAGTATTGATTATAAGTACAACATCAGAGGCTGGATGACCAGGATTAATGATCCTGCTAGCCTGAACGGAAAATTATTCGGATATGAGATAAAATATACAAATCCTGCCTATACAAATTTAACATCAGGGAAATATAATGGAAATATTGCAGAAGTAGACTGGAAAACATCCAATGATGGCACATTGAGAAGATATGATTATCAGTATGATGCACTTAACAGATTAAAAAGCGGCATTTTTTCTGAACCGAACTCTTCTGTTCCTCAAAATAATTTCTTTAATGAAAGTATGAGTTATGATCTCAACGGAAATATTACAACACTGCAAAGAAACAGCAAAGGTCTTAATGCAACAGCTGAACTTATAGATAACCTAAATTACAGCTACACAGGAAACAGGCTTAATTCTATAACTGAAACACAAGCCAATTACAAAGGTTATCCCGATGTATCAGGAAACACGATAGCCTACGATGATAACGGAAACATGAAAGATCAAAAGGACAAGGGAATTCTTGATATTCAATATAATTTCTTGA
>NZ_QNUH01000064.1 GCF_003385495.1 Chryseobacterium elymi
AATTATGCACATAACATAGTTATCAACAAGGATCAATTTATAAATATGAGCTGGATGATTTTATCCAAAAGACATGAACAGGCTTTTTAGTTGGTGATAAATCCGGGCAAGGAATGCTTAAAAGTGTAAGCACTGATAATCGTTGAAAGATGATGACTGGATATAGTCTATAACTATAGAAGTAGAGAGAGAAAGATTGCTATAGATAGAACCGGAAAAATTTGCGGTAAAGATAATATTAAAATGGGTGGGATGAGTTTCCAAAGATTTCTAAGATTGTTCAGAGTATATGTTCTATTGAATTAACTCTGATGAAAGGTTATCGTGGTTATTGTGATTACCAAGAGTTTAAAAACTCTTATAAAATAGAAGACAAAGATTTTGTCATGTATAAAAGTATGGGTGTAAAATCCCAGGGTAAATTTTAAACTAAACGGAAGATCTCTCGCAGATCAAGCGGATTGAGCAGATTTTTTAATTCTACATCCTGGTTTTAAAAATTAAGCCAAGTCTCGATCTGGTTTAAATATAAATAGAGGAATATTAGGTCAGTGCAAGGAATTTGGCCAGGATTTAACTAACATCATATATTAATAAAATGATGGTTAGTTATGCTTATAAAATAAAGCGATCAATATCGTCCTCATTACTCATCGACCGGACTTAAACAAAAGTCCTGCATATTTCTGTACAAGACTATATTTTATTTTGTTGGGGAGAGTATCTATAATAGCTGAAGGATAAGCGGTCAATGATCAGCTATTTCCCGCATTGCTTATTGCTTATTGCTTATTGCTTATTGCTTATTGCTTATTGCTTATTGCTTATTGC
>NZ_QNUH01000065.1 GCF_003385495.1 Chryseobacterium elymi
TAATAATCGTTGCTGTCTACAATTTCAAGAACTCCTGCGCTGGTTCTTCCAAAGCTTACCCTTGCATTTCCAAGGTGGTCTTTGTAACTGTAAATATACTGATCTTTTGTGTAATCATAAAATCCTTCTGCGGTAGGGAAAAACTGTAAATCCTGGGTTTTAAGAGAAATCGTAGTGGTATCTTCAGGCCGTACAGAGTAGGCTTCCATTTCCATGGCCCTTTCTGCTGAGGCCATAGGGAATATCTCACCCGGGTTTCCGCCTCCGCCCGAACTTACGGTTTCCTTATGAAGGTACTGGAAGCCATCGAGATAATCCGTTTCCTCCGTAGTGGTAATAGAGCTCTGATGTCCTGAAACTGTACTTACGGTAGTTTTCTTCACCTTCGTTCCATCTGCACCATACATATAGCTGGATGTAAAAGGGGAGCCGCCCTGGTCAAGATTTATCTGCTTTGGCAGGTTCAGGTAATTATACTGTATCTCCATGATACCCTTTCCTGGCATATTGGTCATATTTCCGTTGGCATCATAGTTTATGGCAGTAGAAAATGAACTTACAGCTTCATAGCCGCTCGGGTTTCCTGATTCGTCATCCAGCCGGGTAAGCCTGTTGCCCTGGTAAGTATACTGCAGGTTGTCTATCACCGTTGCCGTGGTATTGCCTCCTATTACAGATGTTCTGTAAAGATTGGTAATGTTTCCGTTGAGATCATACGCCAGAGATTCTGTATTTTCTTTGCTGTAAGGGTTGTTTGGATTCTGGTAATATCCCGCTGTAAGCCTGTTGAG
>NZ_QNUH01000066.1 GCF_003385495.1 Chryseobacterium elymi
ATGATCTGAATGGTAATATTACCAATCTGAAACGATCTGAAGGATTACAGGGAGGCAGTATTGCAATGACTATAGATGATCTTAGCTATACTTACACAGGAAACAGGCTCAACACCGTGACCGATCTTTCAGGACAATATAGTGGTTATCCAGATACCTCCGGAAATCAGATTGCTTATGATGATAATGGAAACATCAAAGACCATAGAGATAAAGGAATTTTACAAATAGATTATAACTTTTTGAATCTTCCTAACTACCTGATGTTTGATAAAGGATTGGCTATGCGCAATGGGATGATCAATGAAAATACCTATTATACTTATCGTGCAGACGGAGTAAAACTAAAGAAGATTTATAATTTTGCTCCCCCAAATCCTTCAGGAACTGTAACTTCTTTGCTTTCCAAGATTACAGAGTATGTAGACGGTTTCCAGTATGAAGGTAGTAAAGCAAATGTATTAAAATTAAAATTTGTACCTACTGTAGAAGGGTATTATAATTTTGAAAATAATAAGTATATTTACAACTATACAGACCATTTAGGAAATGTAAGGTTGAGCTACTTTAATAATGGAATTGGAATAGAAGTTCTTGAAGAAAATAACTATTATCCATTTGGGTTAAAGCATGAAGGATATAATATACTGACTGGAAACCCTGC
>NZ_QNUH01000067.1 GCF_003385495.1 Chryseobacterium elymi
AACCAAGACCTGACCAAAGGAATCCTTTTAGGAGGCTATACCCAGGCAGAAGGAAGAATAGAATCTAATGATGAAACTTTCTGGATGCTCTACCTCAATGCCGATGGCAACGAGAAGTGGAGAAAATATGTAAAAGGAGAATCCAGAAAAAGAGAGGAGAGACTTTCAGACCTGAAACTCAACAGAGACGGATCCATTATTCTGGCAGGAACCAGCGCAGAAGAACTTGGAAAAGAGAACTGGAAGATCGTGAAGCTGGGAGATAAACAAATTGATCAGCTGATTGAAAAACAGGACATCAAGATCTATCCTAATCCGGTTTCAGATTATGCTTATGTGGAAATAGGGTTTGACTTTAAGGAAGCGGATATTATGTTGTATGACATGGGGGGAAGACAATTACAGAGCCTGAAAACTAAGAATAAGGTGACGAAGATTAATACTCAGAATTTGATTCAGGGGGCTTATCTGGTGGCGATAAAGACGGATACCAATAAAATAGCTAGTGCTAAACTCATAAAAAATAAATGATGATCTGAATGGTAATATTACCAATCTGAAACGATCTGAAGGATTACAGGGAGGCAGTATTGCAATGACTATAGATGATCTTAGCTATACTTACACAG
>NZ_QNUH01000068.1 GCF_003385495.1 Chryseobacterium elymi
AATAAACTACCCCGGGGCAGAGCCCCGAAGTATTAGAAATCAAAAAGTGTAAGTTGAGCCTCATGCACTTTTTGATATTCTTTTTCTTTTCCTTGATTTTCTATATACTTTTTAATGACATCTTTGTTTCCATATTGACCTACTGTATTCGCATAATAACCACTGGTCCAAAAATTCCCACCCCAAAGCTTAGCTTTAACTTCAGGAAAACGTTTGAAAATTTCTTTAGCTGTGATACTTTTTACTTTCATACAAATTTCACTAATTGATAAATTTGGAACGCTTTGTATCAAGAAATGAACATGGTTATCTTCATAACCAATTTCTAAAAAATGAATTTCATAGCGATGAGACAATTCAATACATATTTCTTTTAAGCCTGCTCCAACTTCTTCATTAATAACCGAATTCCTGTATTTCACAGGAAAAACAATATGGTACAGAAGTAAAGTTTTATTATGCCTTTTTAAAATATGATCATTCATAAATCAAAGCTACATCTTTTTATTTTTTTGAAAAACCACCCGTTTTTCAAACTTTTCCTCTTTTCACCCCGAGGCAGAGCCTCGAGGAATTCTTTAGATTAAAA
>NZ_QNUH01000069.1 GCF_003385495.1 Chryseobacterium elymi
ACAGCAATACCAAAAGGATTTAATTGAGAAATTTGAAAGTCATTAGGTAAATTCAAATAATTGTAAGCAATAGTCTGAATACCTTTATCTTTCATAGTGATCATATTTCCATTCAGATCATAATCAATAAGATTATTTCCTCCTTCATATCCCGTGTCATTCAGTGAATTTTCTATAACCTTATCCAAACGGTTTCCGGTGTACTGATAGGCAAGATCATCCACCAGCGTTGATGTTGTTCCAAATATTGGAAAAGCATTTCTTTTCAGGGTCATGATATTGCCGTTCAGATCATAGGTCAGGTTTTCATTGAAATTGTTATTATACGGGTTGGTAGATCCAGGTTCAGTATAGATAGCATCTTTTAATCTATTAAGGTTATCATACCCATAATTATACCTTTTTAAAACATTTTCTGAAGCATTATTCCAATCAATCTCGGCAATATTTCCATTGAATCTTCCTGGAGCCACATTTGAATAAACAGGATTAGTATATCTCATTTCATACCCAAAGAGTTTTCCATTCAGATTGGCAGGGTCATTAACCTTAGTCATCCAGCCTC
>NZ_QNUH01000070.1 GCF_003385495.1 Chryseobacterium elymi
GAGAGTTTTTCGCAAGTGCGGATGAAGGGACTCGAACCCCCACGCCTCACGGCACCAGATCCTAAGTCTGGCGTGGCTACCAATTACACCACATCCGCTAATGTTTTTTGTTTAAAGAACTTGTTCTTTTGTGACTACAAATATAAAACATTTTGTCTTAAAATAAGAGCTAAAAAAACATAAATACTTATCAACGCTGATAAATAAACGATTTCTTAGAAACCTTTTAAAATAAAAAAACTCTCCGTTGAGATCAACAGAGAGTTTAGTACCCCGGGCGGGACTTGAACCCGCACGTTCTTACGAACACAGGATTTTAAGTCCTGCGTGTCTACCAGTTCCACCACCAGGGCAGGTGTGGAGCGAAAAACGGGATTCGAACCCGCGACCCCAACCTTGGCAAGGTTGTGCTCTACCAGCTGAGCTATTTTCGCATAGTGCGGATGAAGGGACTCGAACCCCCACGCCTCACGGCACCAGATCCTAAGTCTGGCGTGGCTACCAATTACACCACATCCGCTGGTTTGTTTTTGCT
>NZ_QNUH01000071.1 GCF_003385495.1 Chryseobacterium elymi
AATATGTACCGTATTTACGAAGCTTTAGGTGATGAGAAAAACAGGGAAAAATATTATACTGAATATCAAAAAGAGTATACTCAATATAATGATGTAAACAATAAGGGGCTTTTAAAAGCAGTTGATTTAATATTGGATGAAAAAAAAGGAGAAGACAGAATCGCAAAAGAAAGGGCTATAAAATTTACTTCCATTGCTAGTGGAACTCTTCTCATTCTTCTCATTTCTCTGATCTACTTTTATTTCAGAAACAAAAAGATGAAGAAAAAGAAGTTAAAGCTTATACTTCAAAAAGATATCTTAATTAAGGAAAAACAAAAATTAGAATCGGAAAAAATAAGTATTAGCAAAAAAGCCAACGAAAATCAATTCAATGAATTAATTTCTCTGGCTAAAAATAACAGTCCTGAATTTTTAGTATTATTTGAAGAACTCTATCCGAATTTCGTAAAAAACTTAAAAGAAATAAATCCAAAAATCCG
>NZ_QNUH01000072.1 GCF_003385495.1 Chryseobacterium elymi
CTAACACACGATGAAAAAGATAATCATTCCAATCAGTACTTTGTTTGTGACAGGACTAGCCTATGCACAGACAACCCCAAGTACTACAGAAAATTACGTCTATTCAAAAACATATCTTTCAGACCCTGCCCTTTCAACCCCCAAAACCTCAGAAACTGTTCAGTATTTTGACGGGTTGGGAAGACCAAAACAGGTAGTGAATATCAAAGCTTCACCACTAGGAAGAGATGTGGTTACCCATATCGAATATGATGGATTCGGAAGGCAGGTAAAAGACTTTTTGCCTGTTCCACAATCTGGAACTCAGAATGGGGCTATTGTTCCTGGCCCTCTGACCAACGCCACCCAACCCGGAATTTATGGTTCGGAAAAGATCTATGCCGAAAAAGTGCTGGAAAATTCGCCTCTTGACAGAATCCTTGAACAAAAGCAAGTAGGAAATGACTGGATCAATAAACCCGTAAAATTTGGCTATGATGCT
>NZ_QNUH01000073.1 GCF_003385495.1 Chryseobacterium elymi
TTCAACAGCTCCTTCGCTATTTTTAGCATAACTAACCCTTGCATTTCCTAAATGGTCTCTGTATTGGTAAATATAACGGTTTTCTATGAAACTGTAAAATCCTTCTGAAGTGGCTACAAAGTCCAATGTCCATGTAGCTGGCAAGGTAGGAAAGCCAGGGTCTATAATTATATCTTTAAAAGCTTGCTGCTCATAGGCTACATCAGTCCTGCACCATGTACATTGCTCAATATCAGTAAAATCATATTGGAAACCATCCAAATAATCTGTTATTTTATTCGTAATTGTTGTATTTCCCCTTCCTCCAGGTTTGAAATAAGTTTTACGGAGCTTTGTTCCATCTGCACGATACAGATAATTAAGACTGAAGCTCACAGCAATACCAAAAGGATTTAATTGAGAAATTTGAAAGTCATTAGGTAAATTCAAATAATTGTAAGCAATAGTCTGAATACCTTTATCTTTCATAGTG
>NZ_QNUH01000074.1 GCF_003385495.1 Chryseobacterium elymi
GGGTGGATCAAAGAAAACCGAAAATTTTGGAGAAGGGGATTTTTGGATAATAAAAATTTCAAAAGATGGCAAAACCGAATGGGAAAAGAATTTTGGAGGGAAAGGTGATGATCATTTAAGGACACTTGCTTTAACCTCTTCAGGCTATTTAATTGGCGGCGAATCCAGATCCGAAAGATCAGGAAATAAAACGGCAGGTATTGAGGATGGAACCGACCTTTGGTTGATCTCCATAAACGAGAGGGGTGAAGAAAGCTGGCAGAAGTCCTACAGTTTCGGAAACAGGGATATTCTGATGGGAACGAGTGTTATTCAGAGTCAGGATTCAAGAGCCAAGAATCAAGACCTGACCAAAGGAATCCTTTTAGGAGGCTATACCCAGGCAGAAGGAAGAATAGAATCTAATGATGAAACTTTCTGGATGCTCTACCTCAATTCC
>NZ_QNUH01000075.1 GCF_003385495.1 Chryseobacterium elymi
CCAATCAGAGGATCATAAGTATAAGTAGTGATCTGATAAGTTGACAATGCAGAATTATTTCTGAACAGATCTAAAGCTGAGATCAGTGACTGTTCTGATGCTTCGGTATTTAGCTGGGCATCATTAATGGATGCATTTACGATAGCATCAATAGCAGACTGGGAAATATCTGATAATTTTGCGCCTTCTATTTTTGCGATGGGCTGGGTTTGGTTGTAACCCCAGATGATCGTTGTTGAGATACCATTTTTTGCGGTGTACTGCTGGAGGTTGCCTTTGGAATCGTATTTGTCGTAGGTAACTTCTGTGGATGAAACTGTAGGGTTTTGTAAATCGTAAGATAATACAGATGTTGGAAATAAATTAGCAGGATTATCATACTTTGTCTCACTTTTTGAAATAAGCTTTCCTGATACATCATTTGCATCTTTCTTG
>NZ_QNUH01000076.1 GCF_003385495.1 Chryseobacterium elymi
AAAAGGATGGTTTGTAGACCCACAGGGATTCGAACCCCGACTGACGGTACCAAAAACCGGAGTGCTACCGTTACACTATAGGTCTGTTTTTATTTTGGTGAGGCAAATTTACAGCTTTTTTGTTTAGATACAAGAATTTTTTAAAGTTTTTTTTACATTTACAAGACTTTTTATTGACCACAATCATGCTTATAGACTTCAAGAATCTCAATATTAATAATTTATCCTTTCAAACAGATTTCGAACAGAAAATCAAATTTTTTTTGAACGAATGGTTTTCTGACGGATATACTGTAAAGGTTCAGACTTCAGGCTCTACCGGAACACCAAAAATTTTTGAAATCGAAAAAGAGAAAATGCTGAACTCTGCTGTAATGACCTGTAATTTCTTAGGCTTGAAAGAAGGAAATAAAGCGCTGTTATGCCTGCC
>NZ_QNUH01000077.1 GCF_003385495.1 Chryseobacterium elymi
AGAAACCGTTCAGTATTTTGACGGGTTGGGAAGACCAAAACAGGTAGTGAATATCAAAGCTTCACCACTAGGAAGAGATGTGGTTACCCATATAGAATATGATGGGTTCGGAAGGCAGGTAAAAGACTTTTTGCCTGTTCCACAATCTGGAACTCAGAATGGGGCTATTGTTCCTGGCCCTCTTGCCAACGCCACCCAACCCGGGATTTATGGTTCAGAAAAGATCTATGCAGAAAAAATACTGGAAAATTCACCATTAGACAGAATCCAGCAGCAGATTCAGGTAGGAACTGCCTGGACGGCTAATCCTGTTAAATTTGATTATGATACGAATATCAATGAAGATTATGTAAGAAAATATGAAACTACTACA
>NZ_QNUH01000078.1 GCF_003385495.1 Chryseobacterium elymi
AAGGTCGGTTCCTTCTTCAATACCTACCGTTTTATTTCCTGATCTTTCGGATCTGGATTCGCCGCCAATTAAATAGCCTGAGGAGGTTAAAGCAAGTGTCCTTAAGTGATCATCACCTTTCCCTCCAAAATTCTTTTCCCATTCGGTTTTGCCATCTTTTGAAATTTTTATTATCCAAAAATCTCCTTCTCCAAAATTTTCGGTTTTCTTTGATCCACCTGTAGTGCTTCTGGAATAGATCCCTAACAAGGCACCACCATCTTTGGTAGGAATCATCTTTTCAACTTCATCCAATCCTTTTCCTCCTAAAATAGACTGGGAGAGTTCTTTCCCGTCTTTGTCCAGTTTTATAATC
>NZ_QNUH01000079.1 GCF_003385495.1 Chryseobacterium elymi
CTTGGGGTTGTCTGTGCATAGGCTAGTCCTGTCACAAACAAAGTACTGATTGGAATGATTATCTTTTTCATCGTGTGTTAGTTTTTGTAGTTGTATTTGTATTCTTTCAATACTTTACCATTGATGTCAATCACCTTTTCAAGTCGGTTGGCAGTATCATATTTATAAAGCTCCCTTATTCCTGATGGAGGGGTAATACTTCTTACTCCAATCAGAGGATCATAAGTATAAGTAGTGATCTGATAAGTTGACAATGCAGAATTATTTCTGAACAGATCTAAAGCTGAGATCAGTGACTGTTCTGAT
>NZ_QNUH01000080.1 GCF_003385495.1 Chryseobacterium elymi
ATCAGAACAGTCACTGATCTCAGCTTTAGATCTGTTCAGAAATAATTCTGCATTGTCAACTTATCAGATCACTACTTATACTTATGATCCTCTGATTGGCGTAAGAAGCATTACCCCACCATCAGGAATAAGGGAGCTTTATAAATATGATACTGCCAACCGACTTGAAAAGGTGATTGACATCAATGGAAAAGTATTGAAAGAGTTCAAATACAACTACAAAAACTAACACACGATGAAAAAGATAATCATTCCAATCAGTACTTTGTTTGTGACAGGACTAGCCTATGCACAGACAACCCCA